>CAVPQU010000009.1:0-199630 GCA_963707665.1 uncultured beta proteobacterium
GTCGTGTAAAAACGCGCTTCCCAGGGAAGTCGGCGAGAAGCCAAGACCGGTCCGGTCTCAGGCCACGATCGCCGCGACCAGCGGCTTGGTCCCGACGATGTTCATAACCCGTGTCAGATTGTAGGCCAGTACCGAGAGGGCCATCTCGGCGGCTACCTTTGGGAGCGTTTTGGTTAGGAAGTGCGTCGCACCCATGCGGGCCTTCATTGTGCCGAACGGATGCTCGACGGTCTCGCGGCGTTGGCGCATGGCGAGCGGGTTCGCATCAAGGCGCTGCTGCACAGCATCGAGCAGATGCTCGTGCTCCCACCGAGGAATCCGTCGCTCCGGCCCTGTCGTGCACTGAGATTTGAGCGAACAATTTTGACAGGCTGTGGTCCAGTAGCGCCTTATCCGCTTGCCATCTTCTTCGCTAGTAAAGCGATATGGCAGCTGCTCCCCAGCCGGACAGCGGTAGGCGTCCTTCTCCGGCAAATAGACAAAGTCCTGCTTACCGAAGCGCCCGTCCGACTTTGGCGCTGGAAGTCATCGGCTTGGGCAAGGTTACCGAGATGCCAGCCTCGTGGCAGGCGAGGATCTCCGTACTACTGAAGTAGCCGCGATCGGCAACGGCATCGAGCGTGTCGGTCTGCAGTACGGCCTTCGCCTGCCTGGCCATATTGGCCAGTTGCGCCCGATCTGATCCGCTGTTCGTTACTTCGTGCGTCACGATCAGATGATGCTCGGTGTCGACGGCGACCTGCACGTTGTAGCCGACGACCCCGGACCCGCGCCCGCTCGTCGCCATCGACCGGCTGTCGGGGTCGGTCAGCGAGATTTGCTGGTCAGGCGAGGCGCGCATCTCCTTCTCGTAGACGGCAAGCTTGCCCATTTCTTCCTTCAGCTTTGTCAGCTTCTCGGTAAGCCTGGTCACCTTCGCGGCCAGAGCCTCTGTCGGCTCCTGGCGATCGGCCGTGTCAAGCTGGCTTAGATATCGTGCAACGCTCTCCTCCAGCTGGGTTCGCCGCCGCTCCACCTTCGCCCGTGTGAAGTTCCTGTCCCGGTTGTTAACGGCCTTGAACTTGCTGCCATCTATGGCGACGCTCGCCGTTGCGAGAAGGCCCATCTCACGGCAGAGCTCGACAAAACGCGCGCAGACCTTACGGAGCCCCACGCCGTTATCCTTGCGGAAGTCCGCAATCGTCTTGTGATCAGGCGCGAGCCGGCTCAGCAACCACATCACCTCGACATTGCGTCCGGCTTCTCGTTCCAGCCGCCGGCTCGACTGAACCCGGTTCAGATATCCGTAGATGTAAAGCTTCAGGAGAACCGACGGATGATACGACGGACGCCCCGTCGCCGCCGGGTTCGCCCCATCGAAACCCATTTCCGCCAAATCGAGCGTATCGACAAACACGTCGATCACGCGAACCGGGTTGCTTTCGTCAATGAAATCATCGAGGCATTCGGGCAGCAGCGTCGATTGCCCACGATCCGCCTGTTCAACGAAGCGCTTCATCAGCTTCCCCCGCAGAATCACGAGAGAATCTTAGCAAACCAGCAGCGTTTTCACACAGCCAGGGTCAAAGGCTGACTCGGCTGGCGCGTCCACTTCTGGCGGCGGGCTCAATTGGTCAGCGCAACACTCTAATCTTTTAGCAAAGATGGAGTGTGGACATGAAACAGCGACGTCGCATTTATTACTCGGCCGCTCAGCGGTCCGAGATCTGGGATCGCTGGCAGGCCGGCGAGCCGATGAGTTCGATCGGGCGCCGGTTTGACCGGGAGTCCTCTTCTGTCTTCTCGGTGATCTCGCCAACCGGTGGCATCCGTCCTCCGGATCGGTGCCGAGCCAAACAGGCGCTCAGCCTTTCTGAACGAGAGGAGATCTCTCGATGGCTCAGCATGCGCTGCTCGTTGCGGTCGATCGCGCGCCACTTGGGACGATCTCCGTCAACCATCAGCCGTGAAGTCCAGCGCAATGGCGGGGCGGATCGCTATCGGGCTGCCGGGTCCGATCAGGCCGCCTGGGATCGGGCGCGGCGTCCAAAGCTTTGCAAGCTGGCTTGCCGTCCGTTCCTGAGGCGGACAGTATCGACCTTGCTGCGGCGGCAATGGTCACCGGAGCAGATTGCCGGCTGGCTAAAGCGCACATATCCGGTGGAGCCTCAAAAGCAGGTGTCACACGAGACGATCTATCGCAGCCTGTTCATTCAGGCGCGCGGCGTGCTGAAAAAGGAGCTTCTTGAGCACCTGAGGGCGAGGCGCACGGTCCGCCGATCCAGGCACGCCAGCATGAAGCGGAACGGGCTCGGCCAGATCAAGAACGCCGTATCCATCAGTGAACGACCGCCGTCGGTCGAAGATCGTGCGGTCCCCGGCCATTGGGAAGGCGATCTGATCGGTGGGTCGAGAAATAGCTATATTGCAACGCTTGTCGAACGCCATTCGCGCTACGTGATGCTGGTCAAGGTTGCTAACAAGGACACCGAAAGCGTCGTCTCGGCACTGATCAAGCAATCGCAGCGATTGCCCGGCGAGCTTTACCGGTCGCTGACCTGGGACAGAGGCAAGGAGCTTGCCGACCATCAGCGCCTGACATTGGCCACCGAGGTCGAGGTCTATTTTTGTGACCCTCGGTCTCCCTGGCAGCGCGGCTCAAACGAAAACACCAACAGATTGCTGCGCCAGTATCTTCCGCGCGGCACCGATCTGTCCTTGCACAGCCAGGCCAAGCTCAGTGCCATCGCAAGGCAGCTCAATGAAAGGCCGAGAAAGACCTTGCTCTATCAGACGCCGGCTGAGAAGTTCGCAGAATGTGTTGCAGCGATCGGTTGAACTCGCAAAGCGGCCGTTCGACAAAGTTCCGATGTCAGCAAACCCGAAATCAGCCAAGGCTAAGCGCGCCGTGCTTTTCCGAACTGCGCATTTGTTGGACGCTGCATCGCCGGCTACCAGTCCTCGTCGCCGATATCCAAGCCTCGCATGCAGATTAGATGAAACCTCGTTGTCGGGTTTGGAGGGGTCGTAGAGCCCGAGCCTCGCCCTCCGATCCCGCGCCCGGTGGATCGGCGCCGGCGGCAAGCGAGGGCTGCAAGGCGACGCTGACCGCACCGGACGCGAAACAATGCCGCCCCGCCCGGGGAATCATCGCTGCGAATAATCTCCGTAAGATTACCTTCCATCCTGCATCTTCATTTTCTTTTAAACGCGCGCCTCCTAAAAACAGGTGAACGTTCGAAAGAATAAATGGAGAGGAAAATGCGTTTGAATTTGATTCCGAAGATGGCAGCCGCGCTTTTGGCCGGCATGCTTATCTCCAGCATTGCGAATGCCGGCGATACGCCCACTGCATTGGCGGGCGCCAAACTCGTGGCCGCCGATGACGTCGTAAAGGCGCAGTCGGCCGGCGCGGTCGTCGTCGACACGCGGGTCGCAGCCGAATACGCCGATGGCCATATCAAGGGCGCGGTCAATGTCCCCTACCGGGAGAAGAGCGAGAAGGCGGTCGGTTTCGACGCCGGCCAGGACGAATTCAATCTCGCCAAACTGCCGGCCGACAAGGCGGCGGCGGTCGTCGTTTACTGCAACGGCCCGGAATGCTGGAAGAGCTTCAAGGCTTCGACCGCGGCCCTCAAGGGCGGATACACCAACGTCCTCTGGTACCGCGAGGGCTTTCCGCAGTGGAAGTCCAAGGGCCTTCCCGCCGAATAGGCGCAAGAAGAGCGGCGCATCCGCGCATGACCTGAACAGGTCATGCCGTCTCCTGGAGTTCGTTGATGAAGAGCATCAGTATCAAGGCGAAGATGCTGGCTGTTTTCGCCTTGATAGCGCTTGCCATGGCGGTCGTGGCGATGATCGCCATCCGCGGCGTCGGCCTGCTGAACGACGACCTGTCCGAATTATACCGGGAACGCCTCGTACCGGCCAGCCAGCTCGCCCGGATCAATGATCTGATGCATGTCAGCATCGAGCAATTGACGATCGCGGTGATCGCGCGACCCAGCCCCCAGAACGTCCAGAAATACACCGACCGTGTTGAAGGCAATCTGGTCGAAATCGACAGCCTGGTTAAGCAGTATGCCAGCCACGTCGCGAGCGACGAAGACAGGAAACTGCTCGGGGAATATACCGCTCTGCGCGAGGCGCTGATCGGAACGGCCATCAAACCGGCGATTGCCGACCTCAAGAAGCAAGCTTTCAACGACGCAGAGGACACCGTCCTCGGCGTCGCCGTCAAGCAGTTCGCCAAAGTTCAGCAGGTGTATGATTCGATCATCGCCAGCGAACTGAACGGCGCCGAACACACCCGCGCTGCTGCGGATGTTCGGTACCGTTTCACCCGCTCTCTGATGATAGGCGCCGTCCTGTTCGCGCTCGGTCTTGGCATTGTCATGGCCCTCTACATCAATTACGGGATTACGGGTCCGCTCGCCGACATGACCATGGCCATGAAGCGGTTGGCCAACGGAGATCTCGCCGTCGTCATCCCGGCCATCGAGCGGCACGACGAGATCGGCCACATGGCCGAGGCGGTCGGCGTTTTCAGAGCGGGGATGGTCGACGCCAGGCGGCTCGAGACCGAGCAGAAGTTGGAACAGATACAGAAGGAACGGCGGCAGGCCGCCATCGAGCAGTACATCGCCGCCTTCGAACGCAGCGTGGTCCAGTCACTGGACAACTTGACCCGGGCGGCGACCGACATGCGCACCACGTCGGACAGCATGTCGGCAATCGCGCAGGAGATGAGCGCCCAGACGACGGTGGTGTTGACCGCGTCTGCGGAGGCTTCGGCCAACGTGCAGTCCGTCGCCGCCGCGACCGAGGAGATGGCGACCTCGGTCAACGAGATCGGCCGCCAGGTGCAGGAGTCGAGCCGCATCGCCGGCGAGGCGGTCGAGCAGGCCGCGCAAGACCGACGCCCGCATCAACGCGCTGTCGCAGGCCGCCAGCCGCATCGGCGACGTGGTCAAGCTGATCACCGCGATCGCCGAGCAGACCAACCTGCTGGCGCTCAACGCCACGATCGAGGCGGCGCGCGCCGGCGAGGCCGGCAGGGGCTTTGCGGTGGTGGCGCAGGAGGTCAAGCAGCTGGCCTCGCAGACCGCGAAGGCGACCGACGAGATCGGCAGCGCAGATCGCCGGCATGCAGACGGCGACGCAGGAGTCGGTCGCCGCCATCAAGGAGATCGGCGGCACGATCGGCCGCATCTCCGAGATCGCGACGACGATCGCGGCCGCCGTCGAGGAGCAGGGCGCGGCGACGCAGGAGATCGCCCGCAACGTCCAGCAGGCCGCGCACGGCACCGCGCAGGTCGCGGGCAACATCACCGACGTCAACGAGGCGGCCTCCGATACTGGGATGGCTGCCCACCAGGTCCACGCGGCGTCGGAAACGCTCGGCAAGCAGGCGGAAACGCTGCGCTCGGATGTCGACAAATTCCTCGCCAGCATCCGCGCCGCCTGAGCGGCAAACATTTACACACCCTGCATGGGCTCAGGACCTGGCCGCCAGGCGGACAATTGCGGCGACTAGCCCAACGGCCGCTTCTGGCCGATTTTGTTCTCTAATTCCGGGTCTAGGTGTCAAGCTCTCCAACGATCATCCTTGCCGGGCCCACTGTTCTCTCCGCGGTAGGGGTAAGCCCTCCGCATGATGGCGTAAGGTGACGCTGGCGGTTCAATGTTGCAATCGCGGTCGGCCTTTCGGACGCTCGCAAAAAATCGGACGAACTCACCATCGCCATCGTCCCGGCAGGGACGTCTTTTCCCGCCGTTCGGCAGGATCTCGGTAATGCCCTCGCTAGGCAGCAATCTTCTTCGACCAGTTGAACTCGGTTCCATCGATCCACATGCGGTGCAGGATGACCGCGAGCTTACGCGCGACGGCGACCTTTGCCTTGCGGAGCCCGTTGCGCTTGGCGAGCCTCGTTCCCCAGGCCTTCAGGGCGGACCATTTTGGGACGCGGGTCAGCAGCACGCCGGCTGCTTCAAACAGATAACTTCGCAGCATGGCGTCACCGCACTTCGAGATTCGGCCGGACCAATCGACCTCCCCGGAGGCATGGCGTCTACTGGTTAACCCGACATAGGCACCAACGCTTCTCGATCGCGCAAACCGTGCCGGATCGTCAATCGTTGCCTTGAAGGCGAGCGCGGTGATCGGACCGATCCCAGGCACCGTCATGAACCGGCGGACCTGCGCATCATGGCGAGCCAGCTTCATAACCTTGCGGTCAAGATCGCTGACCTGCTGCTCGACGGCATTGCGCGCTTCGAGCAGCGGTCTGATCGCAGCTATCAGCTCAGGACGGCCCTCGATCAACTCCTCGGCTCGCACGGCAAAGACATTGAACTTGGCACGGCCGATGACGAGACCGAGGTTCTTGAGAAGGCCGCGAACATGGTTCTCGAGATCGCGCTTGATCTTGACCAGCAGCGCCCGGCTCGCCAGCAGCGCCCTGACCGAGTGGCTGTCGATATCCTTGACGTGCACCTCCTTGAACCAGCCGGTCTGCATGATGCGGGCGATCCCGATAGCATCGTTGCGGTCGCTCTTGTTGATCTGCATCTTGAGCACGGCCTTGGCATGGCGCGCGTCGATACAGATCACCGGCAGGCCAAGCCGCTTGAGCTCGGTCCATAGCCACGTGGACGTCGGTCCGGTCTCGAGGCCGATGCGTACTGCATCCGGCGCCTTTGACCTCACGTAAACTGCGATCGCCTCAGGATCTGAATCGACCACGCCCTCTCGCACGACCGATCCCGTCTGATCCACCACGCAGATCGATGTCTGCTTCAACGACACGTCCAGTCCGACATAGTATTCCATTGCCGCTCTCCATCGTTGCGAGGCCACATGAGGCTGGCCTCATACGTTCCTGGAGAGCTGATTCCCTTGCCTTTGTCTGGCTCGATCCCGGAATTACCCCATGTTGAAAAACTCGCCTGTTGAAGCCGAGCGAGATCGCTGATTCATTCCGTCTCGTCGGCGGGAGACTGGAATCGATGATGGGTCCGCGGCAGGTTGATCAGGCGGCGCTGTTCTACGAGTTCTCACTTGAGCGACATGTTCCGGCCGCTCACTTGCTGAGGTCGATCGATCGTTTCGTCGATTTGTCAGAGGTTCGGAGCCATCTGGCGCCATTTTACAGCTCGACCGGCCGGCCTTCGATTGATCCCGAACTGCTCGTCCGGATGCTGCTGGTTGGCTACTGCTACGGCATTCGTTCCGAACGGCGGTTGTGCGAGGAGGTGCACCTGAACCTCGCCTACCGCTGGTTCTGCCGGCTCGGCCTCGATGGCGAGGTGCCGGACCACTCGACCTTCTCCAAGAATAGGCATGGCCGCTTCCGTGATTGCGATCTGCTGCGCAAGCTGTTCGAGACCGTGGTCCGGCGCTGCATGGCAGAGGGGCTGGTCGACGGGACTGCCTTTGCGGTCGATGCCAGCCTGATTGCTGCCGATGCCAACAAGCAGCGCTCTGCTGCCGGGTCTGATGATGTCTGACTGGGAGGCCATCGCCAGGACGCGCCGATCCGTCCGGGAATATCTCGATACCCTGGATGAGGCTGCCTGGGGCGCAGCCAGCGAGACGGTACCGAAGTTCATCTCCAGGTCGGATCCGGCCGCACAATGGACCGGCGCTCACAAAGGGCATGCCTTCTTTGCCTACGCCGACAACTACCTGATCGACCTGAAGGCGGCGATCATCGTCGATGTCGAGGCGACGCGAGCTATCCGGCAGGCCGAGGTCGGTGCGGCACGCACAATGATTGAGCGCACCGAAGATCGCCTCGGGCTCTGTCCCGAGCGCCTGGCCGCCGACAGTGCCTACGGGTCAGCCGAGATGCTGGGGTGGCTGGTCAACGAGCGCGCGATCGAGCCGCACATTCCGGTGTTCGACAAGTCGGCCCGCGACGATGGGACGTTCTCGCGCGAAGACTTCGCCTACGATCAGGAAGACCGATATCTACGTCTGTCCAGCCGGCAAGGTGCTGACTTCTACCGGGACTCTGGTGAATGACGGAGCAACACTGCTCTATCGCGCCAGCAAGTATGACTGCGACGCCTGCGAGCTCAAGCCACGGTGCTGTCCGAAGATGCCCGCCCGCAAGGTCCCGCGTTCAATCTACGAAAACGCCCGAGACGTTGCGCGCGACATCGCCAAGACCGAGGCCTACGTGACGTCGCGGCGTGAACGGAAGAAGATCGAGATGCTGTTCGCGCATCTCAAGCGCATCCTGCGCCTCGACCGACTCAGGCTGAGAGGTCCGTTTGGTGCTCAAGACGAGTTCCTCCTCGCTGCCACCGCCCAGAACCTCCGAAAGCTGGCAAAGCTGATCCCGCTGCCCGCCCCAATGCCGGCCTGAGCAGCAAACAAACTCACGCGCGCCTGATCTCCTTGCACCACCCCAACCGCTTGGGTCGCCGACTTCTTCAACACAATCGGTCAGAAGCGGAAGTCAGCCTCAACAGGATTGAGCGTCCGGTTTGCGCTCGAAAGCGGACATTGCGGGCTTATGAGTACACGGCCTGGAGCGCTTTACGGCGCTAGTCTTGCGCATCCGGCGCATCGCGCACAAACGGCACCAGCAGCACGCCCAGCAATCGCGACGCAGGCGAGCATCGCCCAGGCCTCGTTGACGCAGAGCGCCAGCGAGGCCTTCTCGACCAGCGGCCGGACGAACGCCATGGCGGCCTCGTCGGGCGGTCCCGGCGGCCGGTTGGCGAGCAGCGCCGGATCGAGCCCGATCGCGGTCGCCGCGCTGAGGTCGCCCGCCAGCAGGCGAACGCGAAAATCCTCGGCATAGATCGGGCTTCGGCCATACAGGATGGTATCGATCAGCGCGATGCCGATGGCGCCGCCGAGATTGCGCATCAGGTTGAACAGCCCGCTGGCATCGGCGACTTCCGCCGGCGGCAGCGCGCCGAGCGCGATCCGCGTCGGCGGCAGCAGGCAGAACATGATGGCGATGCCGCGCAGGATTTGCGGCCAGAACATTTCGTCGAAGTCGGCGGTGCGCGGCTGAAAGGCGCTCAGGCCGAGCCCGACCGCGAACAGGGCGAAGCCGGCGCCGGTCAGCCAGCGCGCGCCGAGCCGGCTTTCCAGGAACGCGGCGACGGGTGCGGCGATGAGCTGCGCGACCCCGGTCACCAGCATGATGGTGCCGATCTCGAACGCGTCATGGCGGCGCACGAAAGCGAGAAACACCGGCATCAGATAGACCGAGCCGAACAGGCCGACGCCGAGACAGAAGCTCAGGCCGCAGCCGATCGCGAACGAACGCCGCCGCAGCGTCGCAAGCTGCACCACCGGATGCGCCGACCGCAGCGAGCGGCGCACGAACCAGGCGATGCCGACCGCGCTCCCCGCGAGCAGGGAAACGCAGACGGGCGACAGCCAGCCGCGCTGCGGCGCTTCCTTCAACCCGATCACGAGCGCGGCCAGCGCCGCCGCCAGCAGCACCAGCGAGAGACCGTCCAGTGTGGCGAGTTCGCCGAAATTGGTCTTCTGCCGCGGCAACAGCAACGGCGTCACGACGGCTGCGATCACGCCGGGAATGACGTTGATCAGGAACAGCCACGGCCACGACCAGTTGTCCGTGATCCAGCCGCCGACGACGGGACCGACCGTCGGCGCCAGCACGGCGACGACGCCGCCGATGGTGGTGGCGACGGCGTGAAGCCGCGGCGGAAACAGCAGGAACACCGCGGAGAATACCGCGGGGATCAGCACGCCGCCGGAAAATCCCTGCACCACGCGGAAGACCAGCAGCACGGCAAGCGAGCCGCTGAAGGCGCAGCCGATCGATGCCAGCGTGAACAGCGCGACCGCCACGGCGAACAGCCATCGCAGGGTCAGCACGCGCGTGAACAGGCCGGTCAGCGGAATCGCGATCACCTCCGCGATCAGATAGGCGGTCTGGATCCAGCTCATCGCGTCCGGGGAGATCGCGAGCGCGTGCTGGATCGTCGGCAACGACGTCGCGACCACCTGGATGTCGAGGATGGCCATGAACATGCCAAGGCACATCAGCAGAAAGCCGGCCCAGGTTCGCATCGATGGCGCGGTGTCCGGCGTGCCGGACGAGCTCTGCGGTCGCTCATGAAGCGGCGCGCGCGAGCTGTCCGCGCACGGCGGAGAGCGCGCGCGCCTCGGCACGAATCCGGATCCAGAGCACGGCGGCGTTCAGCGCCGTGAAGATCAGCGCCAGCAACGGCAGATGCAGCGCGAGCGGAAGCAGCGCGATCTCGCCGGCGACGACGGCATAGTTGGGATGCGAAAGATATCGGTAGGGTCCGGACGCGACCAGCGGCTCGCCCGGCAGCACGATGATGCGCGTGGTCCATCGCGGCCCCAGCGTCGCAAGGATCCACAGCCGCAAGCCCTGCAGCACGACGAAGCCCGCAAGCGCCGCGAGATTGACGTCCTGATCGCGGCCCCAGATCCACAAGGCGATCAGCCACGCCGCATGGACCGACACCACCAGCGGATAGTGACTGGCGCCGACCTCGATCGCGCCGCGCGCCAGCAGCCTCGCGGTGTTGTGGCGCGCCAGCACGAGTTCGCCCAGTCGCTGCAGCGTGACCAGCAGCGAGAATGATGGACGCGAAGCTCATGCGGCGTGCCGCAGCGCGACGCAGCTTGCGGTGAAGCCGGGCCCGAGCGCCGTCAGCAGCGACCGCGGCGGCAGGCCCTGCGCGCGCGCGCGTTCGAGCACGAACAGAACGGTCGGCGCCGACATGTTGCCGTAGTCGGCGATGACCTCGCGCTCGTGATCGAGCGCGCCCTGATGCAGCGAGAACGCCCGCTCCAGCGCGCGGATCACCTTGGTGCCGCCGGGATGGCAGATGAAGCGATCGATATCGTCGATCGAAAGCTTCATCCGCGACAGCATCTCGGTCACCGCGGGCCGCATATGTTCGGCAACGAAATCCGGAATCGTGCGCTGGAAGATGACGCCAAATCCCTCGGGATCGACGCTCCAGCCCATGATATCGAGCGTATCCGGCCACAGCTTTTCGCCTGATCGCCTCGATCCGGGTCGCGCCGCCGTCGCCGGCGCGCAGCACGACCGCCGCAGCACCGTCGCCGAACAGGCTGGCGGCGACGATATTGGCCTTGGTCAATTCGTCGTGGCGCACCGCGAGCGTGCAGAGTTCGAGCGCGACCAGCAGCACGTTGGTGCCGGGCCGCGCCTGCGCCAGGCGCGAGGCGATCGACAGCCCCGACACGCCGCCGGCGCAGCCCAGACCGAACACCGGCACGCGCGACACGTCCGGCGCGCAAGCCGAGCTTGCCGGCGACGCGCGCCTCCAGCGTCGGCGTCGCGATGCCGGTCGAACACACCGTGACGACGGTGTCGATATCGCCGGCCGAGAGATCGGCACGCGCGATCGCCTTGCGCGCGACGTCGATGAACAGCTTTTCGGCGCCTTCCAGGAAAGCCTGTGGTCCGCTCCGGCCAGCCGCGCCGCTCGAGATACCATTCGATCGGCTTGACGCCGTAGCGATGGCGGATGCCGGTATTGGCAAACAGGCTCGAAAGCGTCTCGAACTGCGGGTAACGATCGGCCAGCACGTCGCGCGCGGCCTCGAGGATTTGCTTCTGATGAAATTGATATGGCGGAATCGAGGTCGCCAGCGAAACCAACGCGGCCGTGTCGTTCATATCACTGTCCCTGCCTTTGGTACCCCGATACATGAGACCGCGGGACGAATATTTCGTCGACGGCGGTCATCGAACGCTCTGCGGCATTCACGATAATTTGAATGCGCCCTTCGAGGTCTCAGCCATCCGGCAGGGAATGGCGGCGCGTTGATGACGGTCCGCCGCCGTTACGACACGGTCACGCCGCACTTCCGCAGCACATTTTTCGCAAAGCCGAACGGCGCCGGCGTGAACGGGCCCGGCGGCGCGCGGGTGATCAGGGCGACGAAGCCGAGCGCCGCCATCGCCAGCCAGAAGCACAGCCAGAAGCCGTCGATATAGGCGAGCACGTTGGCCTCGCGCGCACCAGCGCCGACAGCGTCCCCACCGCCCGCGCCGGCGCGGTCGCCGCGCCATGGCTGGCAAAGATGTCCGACGAGCTGCTTGAGCATGCGCGTCGACGTCGACGCTGCCGTTCTCGATGATGCTGGCCGAGATAATTGGAATGGATCTGCTCGCGCACGCGCAGCCAGGTGCCCATCAGCGCGACGCCGATCTCGGCGCCGCCGAGCCGCATGATCTGGATATAGGCGGCGAACGCGGTCGCGCGGGACGGATCGGCATTGGACAGCGCCATGATGATGATCGGCAGCAGCGTGAACGCCTGGCCGATCGACTGCAGCATCACGATCGCCGACGAAATCGCCGCGCGCCCAGTCGTGGGTCAGTTGCGTGCCCCAGCAGATTGGCGGCGGCGAACGCCGAAAATCCGAGCACCACCACGGCGCGCGGCATCGAAATGCCGCAGCAGGAAGATCGAGATCGGCACCAGCACGAACATCGGCAGCGCGCCATAGGTCAGCAGCAGCACGCCGGTTTGTTCGGGCCGCAGCTGGCCGACGACGCCGAGGAAATTCGGCACCAGCGACGAATTGGACAGGCTGGTCAGCGTGTAGAGCAGGATGACGACCAGCGAGAGCCCGACATTGCGCGAGAACAGCACGTTGACATGGGCCCAGGGCTGCGCGAACCAGCGTCTCGTTGATCAGGAAAGCGACGAACAGCACGCCGCCGCCGAGCAGCAGCGCCATCGACCGTGCCGGATTCCAGCCAGTCCAGCCGGTTGCCCTGATCGAGGCCGGCATAGATCATCGAGACGCGCGGTGCCGAGCAGCAGCATGCCGCCCCAGTCGGCATCCCGCAGCAGCGTCGCGGTTGACCGGCTCGCGCGGCGTGCCGAGATAGACCATCAGGCCCATCAGCGGCGCGATCACCACGCCCTGCCAGTACAGCCACTGCCAGCCCCAGATGCTCGACATAGAAGCCGACCAGCGAGGTGCAGGTATCGAGCGCGAAGCCGACCCGGATCGAATAGATCGCGATCGCCGGCAGCCACCAGCGGATCGGCAGGTTGCGGAAGATGATCATCAGCGTCGCCGGCACGAAGGTGCCGAGCAGCATGCCGTGCACGATGCTGAGCACGATCAGCGTGGTGTAGTCGTGCACGAACGGGATCACCAGCGAGACCAGGGCGTAGACCAGGCTCGGAATGCCGAGCACGCGGCGCAGGCCGAACACGGTCGCAAGCCACGCCACCGCCGGCGCGATGAAGATCTGCGAGCCGATGCCGGCGGTCGAGAGCCAGGCGCCCTCGTCGAAGCCGAGCGAAAACGCGCCGCGCAGATCCGGCAGGCCGACCGAGGTCAGCCGGCTGTCGAAATTGGCCAGAAACGAGCCGAGCAGCACCGCGCCGACCGCGAACAGCGGTTGCGGCGCGATGCCGCCGCGCGAGACCGGCCCGCGATCGGCGCCGTCATTTTCCGCCATCCGTCCCCGCCTCGTCGGTATGGATGCTGGTGACGACCGACATGCCCGGCAGCAGGCGCTCCAGCAGCGGCTGGTCCTTGTCGAGCTCGATCCGGACCGGGATGCGCTGCACCACCTTGGTGAAATTGCCGGTGGCGTTGTCCGGCGGCAGCAGCGCGAATTGCGAGCCGCTGGCCGGCGCGATCCGCTCGACGCGGCCGTGCAGTTTCTCGTTCGGGAAACTGTCGACGGTGATGTCGACGGGCTGGCCCGGCTTGACCCGCGTCAGCTGGGTCTCCTTGTAATTGGCGATCACATAGACGTTCGGCAGCGGCACGACGTTGATGAGGTTGCTGCCGATATTGACGTAGTCGCCCGGCTGCACCTGGCGCTCGCCGACGACGCCGTCGAACGGCGCGACGATCTTGGTGTAGCCGAGCTTGAGCTTGGCCGCGGCCAGCGTCGCCTTGGCGCCCTCGAGCAGTCGGCGGCGCGCTGCTTCTTGGTGCCCGGACAGCACTTCGAGCTGGTGACGCTGCGCGGCGATCACGGCGCGGCTGGCGCGCACGTCGGCCTGCGCCTTGGCATAGGCCGCGGTCGCCTGTTCGAGCTTCTGCCGCGTGCCGGCTTCGGTCTGCGACAGCGACTGCTGGCGCTCCTGTTCCTGGCGCGCCTCGACCTCCTGCGCCGCGGCGGAGACCTGCTGCGCTTCGGCCTGCGCGATGGTCGCGTATTGCAGCTCGACCTGGTTGCTCGAGATTGTCGAGCGCGGCCTGCGCGGCGGCGACGCCGGCCTCGGCCTGCGCGACCTGGGCCTGGTAGTCGGCGGGATCGATCTGGACCAGGAGATCGCCGGCCTTGACGCGCTGGAAATCGTTGACGGCGACGGTGAGCACCTCGCCGGCGACCCGGCTGCTCAGCCGCGTCAGCTCGGCGCGAACATAGGCGTCGTTGGTGGTCTGGATCGTGGCGCTGCCGACCCAGGCATCCCAGCGCAGCGTCGCCAGCGCGATGAAGCCGAACGCGACCAGCACGGCGAACAGCGGAATCGCGAAGCGGCTCCACGCGCCGCGCTGAAGCGCGGCCGCGCGGGCTGCGGCGACGGCGGCTGCGGTCTGCGAGGGGCCGGTGGCGGCCTGAGCCGGCGGTGCCGGGCTGGTCTGATCCTGCTGACTCAAGGCGTCCCCCTCAAATCAGCTTCCCGCGATGCCGGATGCGTCCGTCGAGACATGACGACGATCATGCCTCAGACCGTCTTTTCCGGCCAGCGGCAGAGATCGTTGATCAGGCATACCTCGCAGCGCGGCTTGCGCGCCAGGCAGGTGTAGCGGCCGTGCAGGATCAGCCAGTGATGGGCATGCAGCATGAATTCGGACGGGATCACCTTCTCCAGCCCGAGCTCGACCTCGAGCGGCGTCTTGCCCGGCGCCAGCCCGGTGCGGTTGCCGACGCGGAACACATGGGTATCGACCGCCATGGTGTGCTCGCCGAACGCCATGTTGAGCACGACATTGGCGGTCTTGCGCCCGGCGCCGGGCAGCGATCTCGATCTCGGCGCGGGTGCGCGGCACCTCGCCGCCGAATTCGGCGATCAGCTTTTCCGACAGCGCGATGACGTTCTTCGCCTTGTTGCGATAGAGCCCGATGGTCTTGATGTAGTCGCGCACCTTCTCTTCGCCGAGCGCGAGCATCTTTTGCGGCGTGTCGGCGACCGCAAACAGCGCGCGCGTCGCCTTGTTGACGCCGGCGTCGGTCGCCTGCGCCGACAGCACCACGGCGACCAGCAGCGTGTAGGGATTGAGATGTTCGAGCTCGCCCTTCGGCTCCGGATTGGCCTTGCGGAAGCGGCTGAAGGCCTCGTGGACCTCGGCCGCCGTCCAGGGTTTTGGCTTTGGCGATTTCTTTGGCCGGCTTTGGGCCGGCGGTTTGCGGCGCGCGCTTTGGCGGCTTTCTTCGCCGCTTTCTTCGGCGCGGATCGAACGGCCGGTTTTTTGGCGCGTTGGGAGCGGATGATTTTGGCCATGATCCGGGTATACTGACACGCGATGACCGCAGGCAACGACTTTGATCCGGCGCTCGACCAGCCGACACTGTTTTCGGCGCTGCTGACGCCGCACCGCTCGCTCAACCGCACCGGCTTTCTGGTGCTGATGGCGTTTCGTCAGCGCGGTCAGCTTCGCCGCCGGCATCGCGTTTCTGCTGATGGGCGCCTGGCCGGTGTTCGGCTTTTTCGGCCTCGACGTGCTGGTGATCTACTGGGCGTTCCGGATCAATTTCCGCCGCGCCGCGGCCACCGAGGAAATCACGGTGACGCCGTCGGAATTGCGGGTGCGCCGGGTCAGCCATCGCGGCCATGTCGTCGGAATGGGTGCTCAATCCGCTCTGGGTGCAGCTCGACCAGAAGAGCGCACGCGGAATTCGGCATCGAGCGGCTTTATCTGGTCTCCCGCGGCCGCCGCGTCTCGATCGGCGAGCTTTCTGGGACCGGACGAAAAGGCAAGCTTTGCCAAAGCCTTAATGGCTGCGCTGCAGGCCGCCAAGCGCGGCCCGACCTATAATCCCGATCGTACGTGAATGGCTTGTCGGAAATCGGGTGGTTTGGACGCCGCATGCCGCCCTACATCAGATCGCATGATGACACCTCGCCATACATGACCACCGCCTGACCAAGCCGGGCCCCCAGAACGCCGCGCTGCGCGACTACGACTCGGTGCGCCGCGCCATCGCCTTCATCTCGGAGCACTGGCGCGCGCAGCCGACCATCGAGGCGATGGCGGATGCCGCCGCCGTGACGCCGGATGAACTGCACCATCTGTTCCGCCGCTGGGCCGGGCTGACGCCAAAGGCCTTCATGCAGGCGCTGACGCTCGATCACGCCAAGGGCCTGCTGCGCAATTCCGCCAGCGTGCTCGATGCCGCGCTCGACTCCGGCCTGTCGGGCCCGGGCCGGCTGCACGATCTGTTCGTCACCCATGAGGCGATGTCGCCGGGCGAATGGAAGAACGGCGGCGCCGGCATGACGCTGCGCTACGGCTTCCACCCCTCGCCGTTCGGCACCGCGATCGTGATCGCCAGCGACCGCGGGCTCGCCGGTCTCGCCTTCGCCGATCCCGGCGAGGAGCAGGCCGCGTTCGCCGACATGAAGCGGCGCTGGCCGAACGCGACCTATGTCGAGGACCACGACGGCACCGCCGGCCTGGCGCAGCGCATCTTCGACACCAAGACTGTGGCGGCCGGACCAGCCGCTGCGCGTGGTCCTGATCGGCACCGATTTCGAGGTGCGGGTGTGGGAGACGCTGCTGAAGATCCCGATGGGCCGCGCGGTCTGCTATTCCGACATCGCCACCAAGATCAACAATCCGAAGGCGTCACGCGCCGTCGGCGCCGCGGTCGGCACGCAACCCGGTGTCGTTCGTGGTGCCCTGCCATCGCGCGCTCGGCAAGGGCGGCGCGCTGACCGGCTATCACTGGGGCATCACCCGCAAGCAGGCGATGCTGGGCTGGGAAGCCGGACAGGTCGGGGTGCATTGAGCGATCGCAGGCGTGGGCTAAGCGCAGCGTAAGCCGCGCCATGCGCGTCTCGAAGCGCGACGAGCTCGGTGGGTCACGCTTCGCGCTAGCCCACCCTACGAGACGATCTGACGCTCACCCCGCCAGATCGAGCTTCGACGCCACCGTCGAATCCGCATTGAGCCGGTAGATGACCGGCACGCCGGTCGCGAGTTCGCGCTTCAGGATCTGCTCCGGCGTCAGCTTCTCCAGCACCATGATCAGCGCGCGCAGCGAATTGCCGTGGGCGGCGACCAGCGTGCGCTCGCCGCGCAGCACGCCGGGCAGGATCTCCTGCACGTAATAGGGCAGCGTGCGCGCCAGCGTGTCCTTCAGGCTTTCGCCGCCGGGCGGCGGCACGTCGTAGGAGCGGCGCCAGATCAGCACCTGGTCCTCGCCCCATTTCTTGCGGGCGTCGTCCTTGTTGAGGCCGGAGAGATCGCCGTAGTCGCGCTCGTTGAGCGCGAGATTCTTGCGTGGTCGGCAGTCCGGTCTGGCCGATCTCGGTCGAGCATCAGATCGAGCGTGTGCTGCGCGCGCGTCAGCACCGAGGTGAAGGCGACGTCGAACGACAGCCCCTGCGC
Organism: uncultured beta proteobacterium; assembly: GCA_963707665.1. Taxonomy (GTDB): domain Bacteria; phylum Pseudomonadota; class Gammaproteobacteria; order Burkholderiales; family Burkholderiaceae_D; genus DATJCV01. Next base: position 17,573 of record CAVPQU010000009.1, read on the forward strand.
CTTCAGCTTGCGGCCGGCTTCCTTGGCTTCGGCGATGCCCTGCTCGGTGAGATCAGGATCCTTCCAGCCGGTGAACAGGTTCTTCAGATTCCATTCGCTCTGGCCGTGACGCACGAGCACAAGAAGACGATCGCTCATTTCAAAAATTCCGTTTTCGTTTCGAATGTCGAGTTCTAGAAGTCGGTCAAGCCCGAGCACGTCGGCCATCGAGTAGAAGCCGGGCTTCTTGCCGTGCGCCCACAGCGCCGCCTTCACCGCGCCATGCGCGAAGATCATGCGGTCCTCGGCATGGTGCGACAGCGTGATGCGCTCCATCGGGCCGGCGAAGATCACGCTGTGATCGCCGGCGACGGTGCCGCCGCGCAGCGAGGCAAAGCCGATATCGCCGGCCCGCCGCGCGCCGGTATGGCCGTCGCGGCCGCGCGCCGAGTGCTGCGTGCAGCGTCGATGCCGCGGCCGGCGGCGGCGGCTTCGCCGAGCATCAAGCGCGGTGCCCGACGGCGCGTCGATCTTGGCCTTGTGGTGCATCTCGACGATTTCGATGTCGAAGCTCTCGTCGAGCGACTGCGCGACGCGCTTGACCAGCGCGGCCAGCAGATTGACGCCGAGGCTCATATTGCCGGACTTCACCACGATGGCGCGCGAGGTGACGCTCTTGATCACGGCATCGTCGGACGCCGACAGGCCGGTGGTGCCGATGACATGGACGAGGCCGCGCTCGGCGGCGATCGCGACATTGGCGATGGTCGCGGCCGGCACGGTGAAATCGAGAATGCCGTCGGCATTGGCCGACAGCGACCACAGATCGGCCGAGAGTTTGACGCCGTTGGCCGGCAGGCCGGCGAGCACGCCGGCATCCTTGCCCAGCAGTTCCGAGCCCGGCGCTTCCAGCGCGCCGGCCAGCACCGCGCCCGGCGTTTCCGAAATGACGCGCGTCAGCGCGCGGCCCATCCGGCCGCCGGCTCCCGCAACGATCAAACGCATATCGGCCATGGCTACACCTCTTCACGCCCTATAGCGGGGCAGGCCGTTCCGGCAACCGATGGGCCGCAGCGTTGTCCGGCAAGCGCGACGCGTTCCGGGCATGCTCGATGCGCATCAGGGCTGCGGGCCGTCATAGCCCTCGATGATGACGAGATCGGCGGTCGAATGCGGCTGCCGGCACCTTGATGTTGGCCTGGTATTCCGGCGAGTTGTAGCAGGCCAGCGCGGTCTCGTAGTCCGGGAATTCGATCACGACGTTGCGCGAGCGGCTCTGGCCTTCGACGCCGGTGAACTTGCCGCCGCGCACGACGAAGCGGCCGCCGAATTTCTTGAAGATCGCGCGGGTTGGCCGCCACATAGTGCTTGTAGCCTTCCACATTGTGAACATCGACGCGCGCGATCCAGTAGCCTTTTGCCATCTCGTTCTCCCTTTTGCTTGTTCAAGCCAGCGCCTGCTCGATCTCGCGCCTGGATCGCTTCCGCCGCCGCCTTGGGATCGGCGGCTTCCGTGATCGGGCCGGCCGACCACCAGATAATCCGCGCCGGCGGCGATCGCGCGCGCCGGCGTCATGATGCGCTTCTGGTCGCCGGTCGCCGCGCCCGCCGGGCGGATGCCCGGCGTCACCAGATGCATCTGGTGGCCGACGATCTTGCGCAGCGCGGCCGCTTCTTCCGGCGAGCAGACGAGGCCGTCGACGCCGAGCACCTGCGCCTGCTGCGCGCGCGCCTCGACCAGATCGGAGACGCCGAGGCGATAGCCGGCGGCATGCAGATCGCCGTCGTCGTAGGAGGTCAGCACGGTGACGGCGAGAATTTTCAGGCCCGATCCCGCGCGCGCCTCGACCGCGGCCTTCATGGTCTGCGGATAGGCGTGCACGGTGAGGAAGGTCGCGCCGAGCTTGGCGACGCTCTCGACGCCGCGCGCCACGGTGTTGCCGATGTCGTGCAGCTTGAGATCGACGAAGACCTTCTTGCCGGCAGTCCGCCAGCTTGCGCGACCAGCGGCAGGCCGCCGGCATAAGCCGAGCTGATAGCCGATCTTGTAGAAGGTCACGCTGTCGCCGAGCCGCGCGATCATCGCTTCCGCCTCGGCGACGCCGGGCAGATCGAGCGCCACGATCAGGCGGTCTGCGGAGCGATCTTGGCTGGCTGCATGTCACCTCACATCATGCGTTGGGAAACATCGATCAACTGCCGCACCAGCGCCTTCAGCGCCTCGATGTCGGCGGCATGCTTCAGCCGGTCCATCTCGTCATAGGCCTCGTCGGCGAACGACAGCGCGAGCTGGTTCGGGATCACGGTGGCGTGGCAGGCCGACAGGATCAGCCGCAGCGCCGCCAGCGCGCGGGTGCCGCCGAGCCGGCCGCCGGAGGCGGCCGCGATCGCAAACGCGCGGCTCGCGAAACACCTGCGCCGCGGCTCTCGTGCGCGTCCTGCACCCGGCTGACCCAGTCGATGGTGTTCTTGACCAGCGCCGGCACCGAGGAATTGTATTCCGGCGTCACGATCAGCACGCCATGATGGGCGCCGATCATGCGCTTGAGATTGACCGCGTGCTTCGGCACGCCGGATTTCGCCTGCAGGTCGCCGTCATAGATCGGCAGCGGAAAATCCGACAGCGAGATGCGGGTGACATCGGCGCCGGCCTGCGCCAGTTCATGCGCGGCCACCGCCGCCAGCTTCGCATTGAGCGAGCCGGTGCGCAGCGATCCGGGGATCACGAGGATTTTCAGCGCGGCCATTTCTGAAATCGCATTCGGGGCAGAGCCCGCCGCGCGAATAGCGCCGGGCGGCATCAGCCCTTGCGATACACCCAGACCCGGGCGGGCGGAAGGTTCATCCAGATCCGCTCGGAGGCTTCTGTGGACACGCCGGGCAGCGATTTCGGGATCGGCGGCGCGACCGAATAGGTGAACTGCACGAAGGGCGCGCCCGGCGCCAGCGCCGCGAAGGCGTCGCGGATCAGTTTCAGGCGCGTCAGCATCGGCTTGGTGACCAGCGGCAGGCCGGAGACCACCGCGGAGGCCGGCGCCTCCAGCACATCGCCAGAGCGAGTCGCGCAGCGCATAGGCATCGCCCTGCACCACCTTGGCCTGCGGATAGCGGTCGCGCAGCAGCGCGCAGAAGCCGGGATTGTATTCGACCAGCACCAGCCGCTTCTGATCGACGCCATGCTCGATCAGCGCGTTGGTGATCGCGCCGGTGCCGGGTCCGAGTTCGACGACCGGTCCGTCGGAGTCGACATCGACATATTGCGCCATGGTGCGCGCCAGCAGCTTGCCCGACGGCATCACCGCGCCCATGTGCAGCGGCTTTTCGATCCATGAACGGAGAAAGCGAACCTCGTCGTCGAGACGGAGAGGCTTCTTCAACGCACGCACGGACGATTGCAAAGGCATGTCGCTACCAGGCGGGACCGCAACTAAGCGGGGGATGTCAGAAAACAGTCATAAAGACGTATAGGTCGAGGCCGAAACGGTCAAGCCAAACGGTGACGCGCCGGCTCGCGTCAAAGCGCCGGCGATTCGGCGATAAGACCATGCGCAGGCTGAATTATTTCGGCGCGAGCCGAGACGCGCGCGCGACGCACGGCCTGCAGCGCGAGTCAGGAGCCGGCGCGGTTGCCGAAGAAGTCCTTGACCTTGGTGAAGAAACCCGCCGCTTCCGGCTGGGTTGCGCCGGACGACAGTTTTTCGAACTCGGCCAGCAATTCCTGCTGCTTCTTGGTCAGATTCTGCGGCGTTTCGACCACGACCTGGACATACATGTCGCCGGTCTGGCGCGAGCGCAGCACCGGCATGCCCTTTGATGCAATGCGGAAGCGGCGGCCGGACTGCGTGCCCGGCCGGCACTTTCACCTTGGTCTTGCCCTTGTCGATGGTCGGCACCTCGAATTCGCCGCCGAGCGCCGCCGTCACCATCGAGATCGGCACCCGGCAATGCAGGTCGGCGCCGTCGCGCTGGAAGAACTCGTGCGTCGCCAGCGACAGGAAAATGTAGAGATCGCCGGGCGGACCGCCGCGGACGCCGGCCTCGCCTTCGCCGGCGAGGCGGATGCGGGTGCCGTCCTCGACGCCCTGCGGAATGTTGACCGACAGCGTGCGGTCGCGCGTCACGCGGCCCGAGCCCGAGCAGGACGGGCAGGCATCCTCGATCATCTGGCCGCGGCCCTGACAGCCCGGGCAGGTGCGCTCCAGCGTGAAGAAGCCCTGCGCCTGCCGCACGCGGCCCGGCGCCGCCGCAGATCGAGCAGGTCTTCGGCTTGGTGCCGGCCTTGGCGCCGGTGCCCGAGCAGGGCTCGCAGGTGACCGAGACCGGAATCTCGATCTGCGCGGTCTTGCCCTGGAAGGCTTCCTCCAGCGTGATTTCCATGTTGTAGCGCAGGTCGGCGCCGCGCTCGCGGCCGCCGCCGCGCCGCCGCGCTGCCCGGCCATGCCGAACAGGTCTTCGAAAATATCGGAGAAGGACGAGGCGAAGCCGGCGCCGAAGCCGGGACCGCCGCCGCCCATGCCCTGCTCGAACGCGGCATGGCCGAAGCGGTCATAGGCGGCGCGCTTGTCGCCGTCCTTGAGGACCTCGTAGGCTTCGTTGATTTCCTTGAACTTGACTTCGCTGGAGGCATCGCCGGGATTCTTGTCCGGATGCCACTTCATCGCGAGCTTGCGGAACGCCGCCTTGAGCTTGCCATCGTCCGCGGTCCGCTCGACTTCCAGGGTTTCGTAATAGCAGCGCTTGGTGGACATCAGTCAAACCCGCCCGAAATTCGTCTTCATGCCGAAGGCACGCGTCACGAAAGATGCAGCCTTCGGCTTAACGAAAAATGACCCCCACCCATCGAGACGCAGCGCTGCGCGCTCTTTGGAATGAGGGTCATGATCGCTAGCCCGCTTACGCCGACTTCTTGTTGTTCTTGTCGTCGTCGACCTCGGTGAACTCCGCGTCGACGACGTCATCCTTCGCAGCATCCTTGGCCGCGTCGGCTTCGGCCTGCTGCTTGTACATGGCCTCGCCGAGCTTCATCGAAGCCTGCGCCAGCGTGTTGGTCTTGGCCTTGATCGCCTCGGCATCGTCGCCCTTCAGCGCTTCCTTCAGATCGCTGACGGCATCCTCGATGGCGCGGCGCTCGGTCTCCTCGACCTTCGAGCCATGCTCGGCCAGCGCCTTCTCGGTGGAATGCACCAGCGCGTCGGCATGGTTCTTGGCGTCGACCGCCTCGCGGCGCTTCTTGTCCTCGGCCGCATTGGCCTCGGCGTCCTTGACCATCTTCTGGATGTCGGCTTCGGACAGACCGCCGGATGCCTGAATCCGGATCTGCTGTTCCTTGCCGGTCGCCTTGTCCTTGGCCGAGACGTTGACGATGCCGTTGGCGTCGATGTCGAAGGTCACCTCGATCTGCGGCATGCCGCGCGGCGACGGCGGAATGCCCATCAGGTCGAACTGACCGAGCATCTTGTTGTCGGCCGCCATTTCGCGCTCGCCCTGGAAGACGCGGATGGTGACGGCGTTCTGGTTGTCCTCGGCGGTCGAGAACACCTGGCTCTTCTTGGTCGGGATCGTGGTGTTGCGGTCGATGATGCGGGTGAACACGCCGCCCAGCGTCTCGATGCCGAGCGACAGCGGGGTCACGTCGAGCAGCAGCACGTCCTTGACGTCGCCCTGCAGCACGCCGGCCTGGATCGCCGCACCGATGGCGACGACTTCGTCCGGGTTGACGCCCTTGTGCGGCTCCTTGCCGAACAACTGCTTCACCACTTCCTGGACCTTCGGCATGCGGGTCATGCCGCCGACCAGCACCACTTCGCCGATTTCGGCGGCGGTGAGGCCGGCATCCTTCAGCGCCTTGCGGCAGGGCTCGATGGTCTTCTGGACGAGATCGTCGACCAGCGCCTCGAACTTGGCGCGGGTCAGCTTCATCGTCAGATGCTTCGGACCGGTCTGGTCGGCCGTGATGAACGGCAGGTTGATTTCGGTCTGCGTGGTCGACGACAGCTCGATCTTGGCCTTTTCGGCGGCTTCCTTCAGGCGCTGCAGGGCGAGCTTGTCGTTGCGCAGGTTGATGCCCTGCTCCTTCTGGAACTCGTCGGCGAGATAGCTGACCAGGCGCATGTCGAAGTCTTCACCGCCGAGGAAGGTGTCGCCGTTGGTCGACTTCACCTCGAACACGCCGTCGCCGATCTCGAGGATCGAGACGTCGAAGGTGCCGCCGCCGAGATCGTACACCGCGATGGTGCCGGTCTTGGTCTTGTCGAGACCGTAGGCCAGCGCAGCCGCGGTCGGCTCGTTGATGATGCGCAGCACTTCGAGGCCGGCGATCTTGCCGGCGTCCTTGGTGGCCTGACGCTGGGCGTCGTTGAAATAGGCGGGAACCGTGATGACGGCCTGCTCGACCTTCTGGCCGAGATGGGCTTCCGCGGTCTCCTTCATCTTCTGCAGGATGAAGGCGGAGACCTGCGAGGGCGAATAGGTCTTGCCGTCGGCTTCGACCCAGGCGTCGCCGTTCGATGCCTTGACGATCTTGTAGGGGACGAGCTTCTTGTCCTTCTCGACCATCGGGTCGTCGTAGCGGCGGCCGATCAGGCGCTTGACCGCGAAGAAGGTGCGCTCGGGATTGGTCACCGCCTGGCGCTTGGCCGGCTGGCCGACGAGGCGCTCGCCATCATCGCTGAAGGCGACGATCGACGGCGTCGTCCGCATGCCCTCGGCGTTCTCGATGACTTTCGGCGTCTTGCCATCCATTACGGCGACGCACGAATTCGTGGTGCCGAGATCGATCCCAATGACCTTTCCCATGGTCCTCATATCCTTCTTTTTGCGGCAGGTTGGCTGGGCCCTGACGGCGCACCGAACCGAACCCCCAACGATCAAATACTCGCGATATTGCGACGGTGAGCCTCATATAGGAGGGGGGGTTGGGCCTGCAAGGACTGAACGCAACCTTGAGGCCTGAAAAGACTGACGTTTGAAAGATTGTGTCAGCTCAAGGCGGGCGGAGCAGGCTGTACCGCGTTAAGAGTTCGGCAATCCTGCCTCGCGCGCGGCAGGCCGCGAGCGTCCGCGGCCGATGCGGATTGGCCGCAGCCTGACCGGAGACGCGGCATCTGCCACTGGAACGCCTGAAAACGGGCCGGCGGGATATCCGCGAAATCGCCGCAATCGGACCTGCCCGGGAACGAACGCCTGCCTGCCCTGTTGCACGGACATCAAAACCGCTAAAAGCGGGCCGACTGAACCGAGGCCTCCAGAGCCTCCGAGCGACCACGTGCTGCGCCGGCCGACCATTGAACGGCCTCAATGCAAACCCGGTAGATTCTTCATGAAGCCACTTCGCTACCTCGCTGCGGTTGCCCTCCTTGTTGCCGCCACCTGTTCCGCGTTCGCCGCCGACCCGGTTTTCCGCCGGGCGCCCGGGTCGGCCTGACGCCGCTGGTCGGCCTCGCCCACGCCAAGACCTTCGTCGGCTTCGAGACCGAGGACCAGGGCGTCAAGGTGCTGATGACGGACCTGCCGGCCGAGGCCTATGGCGAGGTCGCCAATGCCTTCAAGGCCAATCCCGGCGGCACCGGCGGCATCAAGCCGGAGAGCATCGAGACCGCGGCCGGCCTCGCCTACTACACCGCCGAGAACGCCAAGGACGGCGCCACCAATGTGCGGCGCTATTCGATGATCCTGCCGGGCCCGACCTTCTCCGGCTATGTCGCCGTGCAGGTGCCGGAGAACGCCTCGAAGATCTATACCGACGACGCCGTGCGCCAGATGTTCGCCACCGCCGTGATCCGCAAGGAGGTTCCGGTCGACGAGCAGCTCGGGCATGATGCCGTTCAAGATCAGCGAGCTCAGCAACTTCAAGAACGTCCGCACGCTGGCGCCGGGCGCCGCCGTCATTCTCGCCGACGGCGACGAAAAGACCGGCTTCGAAGCCGCGCCCTTCATGATCATCGGCCTGATCGGCATCGACGCGCGGCCTCGCCCGACGATCGCGGCCGCTTCGCCCAGCAGATCGCGACCACGATTCCCGGCGTGCGCGACGGCCAGGATCACGATGTCCGAGCCGGTCCGCATCGACGGCCAGCCCGGCTACGAGACCCGGATCGACGCCATCAGCGGCAAGGACAATACGCCGGTCACCGTCGTGCAATGGCTGCGGTTCGGCGCCCAGACCTCGCTGCGCATCATCGGCAGCTCGCCGCGCGACGACTGGACCAAGGCGTTTCCGCGCTTCCGCGCCGTGCGCGACGGCATTCAGCCGCGCGGCTGATCGGGCCTGCGACGGCTGCCGAAGATTCAATCGCGCGCCGCCGCGTAAAGCCGCTTTACGCTTTCGCCGCGACCTGATTTGCTGGTGCCGATCCTCGACAGGGAGATGCACCATGTTCGACCGCACTTCGATCGCAGGCAGATTCTCGCCGGCTCGTTGCCGGCACGGCGGCGATGGCGACGCTTGTTCCCGCGCACGCTCTGGGCGGCTGCCGATCAAGCCCGACGACGCATCGGCGCTGCTGGTGATCGACGTGCAGAACTGTTTCCTGCCCGGCGGCAGCCTCGCGGTGAAGGACGGCGAGCAGGTCGTTCCCGTCATCAACCGCATCGCCAAGAGCTTTGCCAATGTGGTGATGACGCAGGACTGGCACACCGCCGGGCCACGTCTCGTTCGCCTCAGTCGCATGCCGGCAAGAAGCCGTTCGAGACCGTCGATCTCGCCTACGGCAAGCAGGTGCTGTGGCCCGATCACTGCGTGCAGGGAACCGACGGCGCCGCGCTGTCGAAGGATCTCGCGATCCCGCAGGCCGGGCTCGTCATCCGCAAGGGCTTCCACAAGGACGTCGACAGCTATTCGGCCTTCACCGAGGCCGACGGCAAGACCACGACCGGGCTCGCCGCCTATCTGAAGGCGCGCAAGGTCAAGCGCGCTGTTCGTGGCGGGCCTCGCCACCGATTTCTGCGTCGCCTGGACCGCGCTCGATGCGCGCAAGGCCGGCTTCGAGACCTATGTGGTCGAAGACGCCTGCCGCGGCATCGACACCCAGGGCTCGCTGGCCAAGGCCTGGGCCGATATGGCCAAGGCCGGCGTCAAGCGCATCCAGTCGGCGGATATCGCGGCCTAGGATTCTCGATCGCTGCGCGGCTAGGCGAGCGACTGTTCGCTCGCGTTCAGTTCGCCGGCGCGGCGCGCCTTCGCGCCGCCCTTGGAGACGCCGACCAGCGCCGGGCGCAGCACGCGCTCGCCGATCATGTAGCCGGCCTGCACGACCTGCACCACGGTGCCTGACGGCACCGACGGATCGGGCACCTCGTACATCGCCTGCTGGAAGTTCGGATCGAACTTCTCGCCCGACGGATCGAACTTCTTGACGCCGTTCTTTTCCAGCGTGTTGAGCAGCGAGCGCTCGGTCAGCTCGACGCCTTCGATAAGCGCCTTGAGGCCGGGATCGGCGGTCTCCTTGGCCTCGGCCGGAACCGCATCGAGCGCGCGCTGCAGATTGTCGGCGATATCGAGCATGTCGCGGGCAAAGCCGGTGATGCCATAGGTCTTGGCATCGGCGACCTCGCGGCGGTGCGCTTGCGCAGGTTTTCCATCTCCGCCAGCGTGCGCAGCATCTTGTCGCGCGCCTCGGCCAGCTTCCTTGGTCAGCGCCTCGACCGATCCTTCCTCGGGATCGTCGGGCATGATGTAGGGCTTTGAGACCACGGGCTCGCCGGTCTGGGCCGGTTTCGCCGCGTCGTCATTCGGCCGGTTCGGATCGGTCATAGGCTGCCTTCTCAAAAAACGCGTCTGGTCGAATGGGGATTTGCTGCCGGGGATATCGTGCTTTAGGCGGCCGAAAATCAAGCGTTCATACCCGCGTTTCGGGGCCGGATCAGCCGCCCAGCATCCGGCTGACGATGCGCGCGGCATAGTCCACCGTCGGGATCACCCGGGCATAGTTCAGCCGGGTCGGCCCGATCACGCCGAGCACGCCGACGATGCGGCCCGCGGCATCGCTATAGGGCGCGATGATGGTCGAGGAACCCGACAGCGAGAACAGCTTGTTCTCCGATCCGATGAAAATCCGCACGCCTTCGGCGCGTTCGGCGCGGCCCAGCAGGTCGATCACGCCGCGCTTGGTCTCGAGATCGTCGAACAGCGACTTGACGCGCTCGAGATCTTCCAGCGCGTGCAGGTCTTCCAGCAGATTGGCGTGGCCGCGCACGATCAACTGCCGGTCCTCGCTCTCGCCGCCGGACCAGCTCGCGATGCCGGCCGCGATCACCTTCTGCGTCAGCTGATCGAGTTCGGCGCGGCTCTGCGTCAGCGCGGTTTCGAGCTCGAGCCGCGCTTCGGCGAGCGTCCGGCCGCGAATCCGCGAATTGAGGAAATTGGTCGCTTCGGTCAGCGCCGACGACGGCACGCCGGGCGGCAGCGTCAGCACGCGGTTCTCGACCTGGCCGTCCTCGCCGACCAGCACCACCAGCGCGCGCTCCGGCTCCAGCCGCACGAATTCGATGTGTTTCAGCCGCGAATTGGATTTGGCGGTCAGCACCACGGCCGCGGCGCGGGTCAGGCCCGACAGCCGCGTCAGCGCTTCGCCGAGCGCCGCCTCGACCGATTGCGCGCGGCCGACGGAGGCAAGCTGGGTCTGGATCGACTGCCGCTCGGCTTCGGTGAGGTCGCCGACCTGCATCAGGGCGTCGACGAAGAAGCGCAGGCCGAGTTCGGTCGGCAGCCGGCCGGCCGAGGTATGCGGCGCATAGATCAGGCCGAGCTGCTTCGAGGTCCGACATCACGTTGCGCACCGAGGCCGGCGACAGCGGCACCGCGATCAGGCGCGAGATGTTGCGCGAGCCGACGGGTTCGCCGGTCGCGAGATAACTCTCGACGATTTGACGAAAAATGTCGCGCGAGCGCTCGTTGAGCTGGGCGAGCCCGGCATGCGGCGCGATCAGGCCAATCGGATCGTGGTGGGCCACTGTTTACTTCCTCACAGCCCCCTAATCTGTCCATCCGGCGGGCCAATGACAAGCATCGCATTAGGCGCCGAAACAGGGCCAAAAAGCCCTTGCCGCCTGCCGCTCCCCCTCCTACAAGCACCGCGAACCGAGATTTGCCTGATTTTTCGAAAGGATTTCCCCATGCGGCCAAGCCGCCGTGCGCCCGATGAGCTGCGCCCCGTGTCGCTGGAACGCGGCGTGGTCAAATATGCCGAAGGTTCCTGCATGGTGAAATTCGGCGACACCCATGTGCTGGTCACCGCCACGCTGGAAGAGCGGCTGCCGCCCTGGCTCAAGGGCCAGGGCCGCGGCTGGGTCACGGCCGAATACGGCATGCTGCCGCGCGCCACGCTGGAACGCACCCGCCGCGAGGCCGCCGCCGGCAAGCAGGGCGGCCGCACCGTCGAGATCCAGCGCCTGATCGGCCGCTCGCTGCGCGCCGCCGTCGACCTCGAAGCGCTCGGCGAGCGCCAGATCACGGTCGATTGCGACGTGATCCAGGCCGATGGCGGCACCCGCACCGCCTCGATCACCGGCGCCTGGGTGGCGCTGGCCGACTGCATCGCCTGGATGAAGACCCGCAACATGATCAAGGCAACAACGTGCTGCGCGACAATGTCGCCGCGATCTCCTGCGGCATCTACAAGGGCACGCCGGTGCTCGACCTCGACTATGCCGAGGATTCCGAGGCCGACACCGACGCCAATTTCGTCATGACCGGCGACGGCCGCATCATCGAGGTGCAGGGCACCGCCGAAAAGACGCCGTTCTCGCAGGACGAGTTCCTGGCGCTGATGGCACTGGCGCGCAAGGGCGTCGCGCGTCTGGTGGACTTGCAGAAGATGGCCGTCGCGTAGTCTGATCGCTCATGCACCGTCAAATCACCGGCAAGCTCGTGATCGCGACCCACAATCCCGGCAAGCTCGCCGAGATGCGCGAACTGCTGGCGCCGCATGGCGTCGAGGCGGTTTCCGCCGGCGAGCTCGGCCTCGGCGAACCCGAGGAGACCGGCGACACCTTTCGCGCCAACGCCGCGATCAAGGCGATCGCGGCGGCGAAGGCCACGGAGCTTCCCGCCTTCGCCGACGATTCCGGCCTCGTGGTCGATGCGCTCGACGGCGCGCCCGGCATCTACTCGGCGCGCTGGGCCGGCGAGAGCAAGGATTTCACCGCGGCGATGACGCGGATCGAGCGCCTGTTGCAGGAGCGCGGCGCGACCACGCCGGACAAGCGCAAGGCGCATTTCGTCTCCGCGCTGTGCGTCGCCTGGCCCGACGGTCATCTCGAAGAGGTCGAGGCGCGCGCCGACGGCACGCTGGTGTGGCCGCCGCGCGGCACCGCCGGCTTCGGCTACGATCCGGCGTTCCTGCCCGACGGCCACACGCGCACCTTCGGCGAGATGACCTCGATCGAGAAGCACGGCCTGCCGCCGCTCGGCCTCGGCCTGTCGCACCGCGCCCGCGCCTTCGTCAAACTGGCGGAGATCTGCCTTGACTGACGCGCAATCAGCAAGCCTTCGGCGTCTACGTGCACTGGCCGTTCTGCCTGTCGAAATGCCCGTATTGCGATTTCAACAGCCACGTCCGCCACGCGCCGATCGACGAAGAGCGCTTTGCCGCGCGCCTTTGCCCGCGAGATCGAAACCACGGCGGCGCGCGCGCCGGGCCGCGCAGGTGTCCTCGATCTTTCTCGGCGGCGGCACGCCGTCGCTGATGCAGCCGCAGACCGTCGGCGCCATCCTCGATGCGATCGGCAAGCACTGGCGCGTCGCCGACGACGTCGAGGTGACGCTGGAGGCCAATCCGACCAGCGTCGAGGCGACGCGGTTTCGCGGCTATCGCGCCGCCGGCGTCAACCGCGTCTCGCTCGGCGTGCAGGCGCTCGACGATGCCTCGCTGAAGGCGCTCGGACGACTGCACAGCGCGCGCGAGGCGCTGGATGCGGTCGCGATCGCGCGCACCGCGTTCGACCGCTATTCGTTCGACCTGATCTACGCCCGCCCCGACCAGACGCCCGCAGATGTGGGCCGACGAACTGAAGCTCGCGATTTCGGAAGCCGCCGAACATCTGTCGCTCTACCAGCTCACCATCGAGGAAGGCACGCCGTTCTTCGGCCTGCACGCGGCCGGCAAGCTGAAGACGCCGGACGAAGCGGTCGCGCGCGCGCTCTACGACGTGACGCAGGAAGTCTGCGCCGCGCACGGCCTGCCGGCCTACGAGATTTCCAACCACGCGCGGCCGGGCGCGGAGTGCCAGCACAATCTCGTCTACTGGCGCGGCGAGGAATATGCCGGCATCGGCCCCGGCGCCCATGGCCGCCTCGACATCAACGGCACGCAGGCACGCGATCGCGACCGAGAAGCGTCCCGAGGCCTGGCTGATGCGCGTCGAGGCCAACGGCCACGGCGTCGTCACCGACGATCTCCTCAACAGCGAAGAACGCGCCGACGAATTTCTGCTGATGGGATTGCGGCTCGCCGAGGGCATCGATCCCAAGCGCTACGCGGCGCTGTCCGGCCGCACGCTCGATCCGGACCGGATCGCCATCCTGCGCGACGAAGGCGCCATCACCGTCGACGCCGACGGCCGGCTGCGCGTGACGCAGTCGGGATTTCCGGTGCTCGATGCGGTGGTGGCGGATCTCGCGGCGTAACTCTGTCGTCCGGAAAACGCAGCGACCCATGCAGAGCGCGGATCCCGGATCGCAGCTTCGCTCGCGGGACGACAGGACTACGCCCCAAAACTCTTCGGCGAGCCCGCGACCGGCGACGCCGCCGCCGGTCGCGACCTTCATCACCGCCAGGCCGCGCTCATTGGTGCCGTCGGAGCGGAAGCGAAACAGGCCGTCGATGCCGGCAAAGCCCGACGGGTTGGTCAGCGTCTCCGGCGCAAAGCGTTGCGCGCCCTGGGTGCGCGACAACGCCGCGACCAGCGCGACCGCGTCATAGGCCAGCGTTGCGGTGCGCACCGGCTCGCCGCCGTATTTGGTGCGGTAGCGGCCGGCGAAACTGCGAAAGCCGGACGGATCCGGCGCGGCATAGAGCCCGCCCTGCAGCGCCGGGCTCGCGAACACCCGCGGATTGTCCCACAGCCCGGTGCCGAGCAACTGGATGTTGCGCAGGTTGGCGCCCGCCGCGGTCAGCGCATCCGCCGTCGCCACGACGGATTCGCCGTCGTCGGCGATCATCAGCGCATCGGCCGAGCCGAGCGCTGCGCCACCGTCCGCGCCGCGGCCGAACGATCGGCGGCGTATTTCTCGAACGCGACGACGCGGCCGCCCTTGCGGCCGACCGCCTGCTTGAACGCGGCTTCCACCACATTGCCATAGGCATTGTCGGGCACCAGCGCCGCGAACGATCGCTTTCCGATGCCGGCGGCGTAATCGACGATCCGGTTGACGTCGGATTCGGGCAGGAAGCTCAGCAGATAGACGCCGCGCCCGGCGACGCTGGAATCGGTCGAGAACGCGATCACGAGATGCCGCGCGCGCGCGTCAGTTGCGCGGTCGCCGGCACCGACGCCGCGAACAGCGGACCCAGAATGATTTCCGCGCCCTCGCCGAGCGCCTGCTGGGTGCCTTGCTGCGCGCCCTGCGGGCTGCCGCCGTCGTCCTTGATCAGGAGCTGGACGTTCGGATTCTGGAATTCGGCCAGCGCCATCTCGGCGGCGTTCTTCATCGACTGCGCGGCGACGCCGGCATTGCCGGCGGCCGACAGCGGCAGGATCAGGCCGACCTTGACCTGGCCGGTGCCGACCGCAAGCGGCTGCTGCTGCGGTCCGGCGGGGCCGGCATCCGGCTGCGACGAGGCCGAACGGGTTGGAAAACTGGCCGAGCGATTGCTGCACGCCGGAGCAGGCGCCGAGCAGCGGCGCGCCGAGAATAAGGCCGACCGCCGTCCGCCGGGTCGCGCCCGGACGGAGATACAGGCTTGCGATTGAGCGGCCCTACCATCGTGTCTCTTCTCTTGACCGACCGCGATCGGCCAGGACTCCATCCCCCTGAAGTCAGGGGCTGGATTCAGCCATATTGTCGGCGAATAGTTAACCAAAACAAAAGGATTATGGTCCCACCGGCGCGCGCCTGCCGGTTGCAGGAACCTGCCTCCTCCCTCTTCCGCCGCCCCGACATTGCCCTTCCGGCCCACCGCGCTGTGGCGCCGGCGCCACGTCCCCTCTAGATTGGTATTATGCGCGCAAAAACCAGTTCCAACTACGGGACTGAAGGCGAACCGGGTTCGGCCGACCGGACATTTTCGGTCAGCGGCCACGTCCTGACCGCGCCAAAGCCGGTTCCCGGCCTCTATCTGGTGGCGACCCCGATCGGCCATCTCGGCGACATCACCTTGCGCGCGCTGGAGACGCTGGCCGGCGTCGACATCATCGCCTGCGAGGACACCCGCATCACCCGCCGCCTGACCGAGCGCTACGCGATCTCGGCGCAGCTCAAGCCCTATCACGAGCACAACGCCGCACTGGCGCGGCCAAAGATCCTGGAAAAGCTGGCGCAGGGCGCCTCGATCGCGCTGGTCTCGGACGCCGGCACGCCGCTGATTTCCGATCCCGGCTTCAAGCTGGTGCGCGAGGTCTGCGCCGCCGGCCATGCCGTGATCGCGGTGCCCGGCGCGTCCTCGGTGCTGACGGCGCTCTCGGTCGCGGCACTGCCGACCGACCGGTTCTTCTTCGAGGGATTTTTGCCGCCCAAGCAGGGCGCGCGGCGCACGCGGCTCGCCGAACTCGCCAGGATCGACGCCACGCTGGTGATGTTCGAATCCGGCAACCGCGTGCAGGACACGCTGGCCGATCTCGCCGCCATCATGGGCGACCGCGACGCCGCGATCTGCCGCGAGCTGACAAAGCTGCACGAGGAGATCACGCGCGCGCCGATCGCGGAACTGGCGAAGGCCGCCGATACGCTGGAGACGCGCGGCGAATTCGTGCTGGTGATCGGCCCGCCGCGGCCGGATGCGCTAGATCATGACGCAGGACGACCTCGACGACCTGCTGCGATCGTCGCTGGCGCGCGACAGCGTCAAGGACAGCGTCGCGCATGCGGTCGAACTGTCCGGCCGGCCGCGCCGCGAGGTCTATGCCCGCGCGCTGGAGCTCGCCAAAGAGGTCCGAGGCGAGCGATGGCGAAGACTGACGGCGCCACGCCTTCCGAAGCGCCCGCCAAACCCGCCTCGCCCGCGCGGGTCGCGGCCTTCCGCACCGGACTGTCCGCCGAAAGCCGCGCCGCCGCCTGTCTGATGGCCAAGGGCTATCGCATCCTCGCCAAGCGCTTCAGGACGCCCCATGGCGAGATCGACCTGGTGGCGAAGAAGCGCAATCTGCTTGCCTTCGTCGAGGTCAAGGCCCGCGCCAGCCTCGATGACGCCGCCTATGCGGTGACGCCGCGCCAGCAGGCGCGCATCATCGACGCCGCGCAGGGCTGGCTGATGGCGCATCCCGAGCATGCGGAATTTGACCTGCGATTCGACGCCATCCTGATTGCGCCGCGGCGTTTGCCGCGCCATCTGTTAGCGGCATTCGACGCCAGCACCTAGAATATCCCCTCCAGAGACCCGGACCCCCCAATGAAACTGAATGTCGCCGTCCAGATGGACCCCATCGCGCGTATCAACATCCGCGGCGATTCGACCTTTGCGCTGTTGCTGGAAGCGCAGAAGCGCGGCCACGGCCTTTCCTATTACACGCCCGGACAAGCTCTCGCTGCGCGGCGAGGAGCTGGTGGCGCCGGTGCAGGTGCTGACCGTGCGCGACGAGGTCGGCAATCATTTCACGCTCGGCGAGCCCAAGCGCGAGCCGCTGACCGCCTTCGACGTCATCCTGCTGCGGCAGGATCCGCCGTTCGACCTCGCCTACATCACCTCGACGCATTTCCTCGAGCGCATCCACCCCAAGACGCTGGTCGTGAACAACCCGGCCTCGGTGCGCAACGCGCCGGAAAAGACTGTTCGTGATGAACTTTCCGCAGCTGATGCCGCCGACGCTGATCTCGCGCGACCTCGACGAAATCAATTCGTTCCGCGACGAGCACGGCGCCGTCGTCATGAAGCCGTTGCACGGCCATGGCGGCGCCGCGGTGTTTCGCGTGATGCCGCAGGACATGAATTTCGGCTCGCTGTTCGACATGTTCTCGGTCACCTTCCGCGAGCCCTGGGTGATCCAGCGCTTCCTCCCCGAGGTGAAGCACGGCGACAAGCGCATCATCCTGGTCGACGGCGAATTCGCCGGCGCCGTCAACCGCGTGCCGGCGCCCGACGATCTGCGCTCCAACATGGTGCGCGGCGGCGCGGCGCAGGCCACCGACCTCTCCGACGCGCGAGCGCGAGATCTGCGCCACGCTCGGCCCCGACGCTGCGCGAGCGCGGACTGCTGTTCGTCGGCATCGACGTGATCGACGGCAACCTCACCGAGATCAACGTCACCTCGCCGACCGGCATCCGCGCGATCCAGCGGCTCAACGGCCCGGATGTCGCGGCAAAGATCTGGGATACCATCGAGGCGAAGCGCGCCGGGAAATAATTTCCGCTCGCAGCGCCTAGCCGGCACGCAGATGTGCCGCCGGATCCGGAGGCCGATCCGCCGGTATCGCGCATGCGCCAGTATTCCACCATCATACGGCCATTCTTTGGACAAGACTGGACGGAGCGCCGGCGGATGGTCGACCGCGGCCTTCGGATGACATTGGACGGAAAAGGAAACGCCAATGAACTCCACGCCTGATGCCGAAAGAAACTGAACCCGTGACGCCCCAACCGGGCGCGCCGATGAACGGCTCGCGCACGCCCACGAACAGATCACGCGCGCGGACGAACAGCTCACGCGCCTGAGCGAACAGCTTGCAAAAATGGAGCGCGATGCCGCGCGCCCAGCCTCGGCCGGACCTGGCCCGCACATCCCGGCCACGCAATCGCCACCACGCAGCACCTGCGAATCCGTCACCGCTCGGAAGGCCGTCGGCTCCGGAGCCCTCGCGAGCCTTGCGCCTTGGCGGCGTGCATCGTTGTCGGCGCCCTGGTTTTGCAGTCGTCCTACGGCGACGGGGCCAGGCTGGTTGTCGCCCGTTGGGCGCCGCAGCTCGGTTCAACGCCATCATTGCCGCCGGAAGATCCGCCGCTTCCCGCGCAGCCCGCGCCATCTACCGTTCAAGTGGCCGCGGCGGAGCCGGCACCGCCACAGGCAGCATCACCGCAGGCAACACCACCGCAGGCAACATCCCTGGCTCAGGCCGCAGCCGCAGAGGACACCGCGCCGACAGCACGCCGCAGCGCCGTCCCCGGATCAAGCACAATTGCTGCAAACGATCGCGCGCGATCTCGCGACGCTGGAGCGGAACATCGAACAGCTCAAGGCGAACCAGCAGCAAATGGCCAGCGACAATTCAAAAGCCATTGGCGGAGCTCAAGGCGAGCCAGGAAGAAATGAAGCGCGCGCTCGCGAAGGTTTCGGAGCAGACCCCGCCCAAGGCGTCAGCCGCCTCCGGCGCAGCCGGCTCCGGCCTTGCGCAGGCCCGAGCGGACGTATCAGCCGCCGCACGCGAGGGCGCGGCCTCGATATTACCCGAGGGAGTGGATCTACGACGATTGGTAGCCGCCGACGGCGATCATCGACATCTTGTCCTGCAACAACGCTTCGACGCGACGCCATGGGGCTGTGCGATGTCGTCGTTTGTAGCCACTCGGCGGTCCGGATGTGGCTGCAAAGATTTGGGACACCATTGAGGCGAAGCGGGCCGCGAAATAATTTTCTCGCCCGGTTGCGTCGTCAGCACATTTCTACTGCCTCGCTCTCATCCCACTTGCCAATTTCGGGAAGCGGGAGCAGCCTGTAGCTGCGGATGAATCTGTCCGGGCGACAACGCTGACAAATCACATCAAAAACAGTGGAGGAAGACGCATGACGACGAATGTTTCGCGACGGTCCCTGCTTGCGCTCGGCGCCGGTGCTTGGGCGCCTCGACCATGCTCGGCGGCAGCGCGCTGGCGCGCGCGCCGAAACTCGGCACCCAGACGCCCTACTGGCACCGCTTCGTTCTCGGCGACGCCGAAGTGACGGTCGTTTCCGACGGCCCGCTGCCGCTCGGCGATCCCTCCGGGCACCTTCATCGGCGTGCCGAAGGAAGAAGTGAAGAAGATGCTGTCCGACAACTTCCTCAATCCCGACAATGTCGTGCTCGAGCAGAACTCGCCGATCGTGAACACCGGCGACAAGCTGATCCTGTTCGACACCGGCATGGGCACCTCGAAGGCGTTCGGCCCGACCACCGGCCGCCAGCAGAAGAGCATGGCGGAAGCCGGCATCAAGCCCGGCGATATCGACGCGGTGGTGCTGTCGCACGCCCATATCGACCATATCGGCGGCATCGTCGGCGCCGACGACAAGCCGCTATTCCCGAACGCGCAATACTACATCACCCAGAGCGATTTCGATTTCTGGACCGATGAAGGCAAGCTCGGCAGTCCGCTTGAAGGATTTCGTGGTTCACGCCCGCAAGAACCTGCTGCCGGTGCGCGACCGCCTCGTGTTCATCAAGGACGGCCAGGAATTCCTGCCCGGCGTGCAGGCGATCGCGGCGCCCGGCCACACCGTGGGCCACACCATCTTCATGGTGACGTCGGCCGGCAAATCCTTCGCCTTCCTCGGCGACCTCACGCACCACGCGGTGCTGTTGCTGGAAAAGCCGCGGATGGAATTCTCCTACGACACCGATCCGAAGCAGGCGGCGCAGTCGCGGGTGAAGATGCTCGACATGCTGGCGGCCAACAAGACCCCGGTGATGTCCTATCACTTCGCCTGGCCGGGCTACGGCCACGTCGCCAAGACCGGCGATGGCTTCCATTACTATCCGGAGCCGATGAAGATGCAGCTCTGAGCGGATGACGGTATCCCGGGGTCGGCCGACTGGCCGGCCCCGGGTCATCGCAATCTGACCACGCTATGGCCGGGACCCCGATTAGCGTAAGCCGTGATCAGCAGATCACGACCTGCAACGCGATCCGGGAGAGTCCCATTGACCGACCAACCGACCACCAAGCCGCCGCCCGCGCGCCTCTGATCTACGAGGACACCGGCGCTGCGGCCCCGCTGGTCTATTTCGACATCGTCGGCGCCTACGGCACCATGAACGGCTCGATCGAGCTGGAGCTGGCGACCCGCATTCTCGTGCCCAAGCCGGACGGCTCCACCGAGGTGAAATTCATCTCGTCCGGCCGCCTGCGCTGCACCGCGAACGCCGCCACCAATCTGCGCAACGGCCTCGATGCGGCGCTGAAGATGCTGGAGCAGCCGGAGGCCAAGACGTCGGCGATCGCGGCGAGCAAGCTGAATTGAGCGCGCGCTGTCCGACCGGCGCCGGATTTCCGCGCGCCGGAACTGGCAATTGCCATAGAAGCTAAATATTTACGCTTTCGGGAACTTTGGAACCGGCGCGTTTAAGCGGCTTTCAATGCCTGGCGGCGAGACTGCGGCCATGACAGCCGCCAGTCCCGCCGATTGCATCCATCTATTCCACTTCCGACCGCACGCACCGCAGCGCGCCGAGTCACGCGTGCGCGTGCGTCATCGACTGGCTGCTCGCCGGCACGGCATCCGGAGCCCGAAGACATCCGCAACGAATTGCTGCATCAGCGCGCGAGCAAGACCAAGACGCTGGCGGTCGCGATCTTTGCGTCGCTGCATGACGGCGACGATCGCCGCCGCCTTGACCGGCGCGGCCTGGGCCTATGCCTGGATGGCGGCGGAGACCGTGCTCGGCAGCATCCGCGTCTATCTGATGATGAAGGACGTCGCCAAAGCCAAGGCCGCGCAACGGCGGGTCACGACGATCGCGCCGATCTGGGCCGGACTCGACCTCGGTCAATTCTGATTTCCGCCGGCTGCTTTCAATGCGTCGGATCGGGCGTGCTGCCGCTGATCCTGATGGCCGGCATCGGCATCGCCAATCTGGTCGGCGGCATTTCCTCGCGCAACGCCGGCACGCCGCGCTACGGCGATTCTGCTGATCTGCATCCTGACGCTGCCGTTCGCGGCTGGCGACGATCCTGTCGCCGATCCCGTATCTGTTTCTGGTCGGCCTGCAGACGCCGCTCTACACCGTCGGGATGAGTTTTCCTGCTGCTGGAGAACCACAAGATCCTGCTCAACCTGCATCAGTCGGAGCGCCGCAACCGCCAGATGGCGCATCACGACCTGCTCACCGGCCTGCCCAACCGCGCGCTGAATCAAAAGCTGTTCGCCGAGCTGCTCGCCGACCCGGACCCGAAGCCGGCGTCTCTCACCTCGAAGCTCACCGTGTTCTGTCTCGACCTCGACGGCTTCAAGGCCGTCAATGACGGTTTCGGCCATGCGACCGGCGACGCCGTGTCTGGTCGCCGTGGCGAAACGTCTGCGCGCCAGCGTGCGCGAGATCGACGTCGTCTGCCGCCTCGGCGGCGACGAATTCGTCATCCTGCTGCCTGATATCACCGACGACGAAGCCGCCTCGATCGCCCGGCGCATCATCGCCGCGGTCTCGCAGCCGTTCGAATTCGCCCCCGAGGCACGGATCGGCGTCAGCATCGGCATCGCCGCCGCCCCGCGCGACGGCAACACCGCCGACGAACTGCTCAGCGCCGCCGACCGCGCCATGTACGAAGCCAAACGCCGCGGCAAGGGCGGGTTTGTGATGCATGCGCCTGAGGTGGAGGGGGCGAGCCTAGTGCCGGCGGCGGATGCGCATCATGCCGGATTTGCCGAGACTTCCGCGCTGGCGAATTCGGCTGCCTAGCGATCTCTTCCGACAGTTCTATGTTCCCGTAATGTTCTTGACTTGCCGCCAGGTTCCGCTACCTTCGATTGCGGCAAGAGGGCGGCATGGTTCAGCGGGTTTCTACCGTAGCCTTTGAGGGGATCGAGGCCCGCGCGGTCGACGTGCAGGTGCAGGTCGCGCCGGGTTTGCCGGCGTTCGCGATCGTCGGCCTGCCGGACAAGGCGGTGTCCGAGGCCCGCGAGCGGGTGCGCTCGGCGCTGATCGCCTCGGGGCTGGCGCTGCCGGCGCGCCGGATCACCGTCAATCTCGCGCCGGCCGACCTGCCGAAGGAAGGCAGCCATTACGATCTGCCGATCGCGCTCGGCCTGATGGCCGCGATCGGCGCGATCCCGCCGGATGCGCTGACCGGCTTCACCGTGCTCGGCGAACTCGGGCTCGACGGCTCGATCGCGCCGGTCGCGGGCGTGCTGCCGGCGGCGATCGGCGCCAATTCGCGCGACGAGGGGCTGATCTGCCCGGCGGCCTGCGGCTCGGAGGCGGCCTGGGCGAGCCCGGACATCCAGATCATCGCGGCAAATTCGCTGATCCAGATCGCCAACCATTTCAAGGGCACGCAGGTGCTGTCGCGCCCGCAGCCGAAGGTGCACGAGCGCGGAAGCCACGCTGCTCGATCTGCGCGACATCAAGGGCCAGGAAAGCGCCAAGCGCGCGCTCGAGATCGCGGCGGCCGGCGGGCATCATCTGCTGATGATCGGCTCGCCCGGCGCGGGCAAGTCGATGCTGGCGGCGCGGCTGCCCTCGATCCTGCCGCCGCTGTCGCCGTCGGAACTGCTGGAAGTCTCGATGATCGCTTCCGTCGCCGGCGAAATCCGCGACGGCGCGCTGACCGCGCGGCGGCCGTTCCGCAGCCCGCATCATTCCGCCAGCATGGCGGCGCTGACCGGCGGCGGCATGCGCGCCAAGCCCGGCGAGATTTCGCTGGCGCATCAGGGCGTGCTGTTCCTCGACGAACTGCCGGAGTTCGATCCGCGCGTGCTGGATTCGCTGCGCCAGCCGCTGGAGAACGGCGAGGTCGCGGTGTCGCCGCGCCAATCACCGCGTCACCTATCCGGCGCGCTTCATGCTGGTCGCGGCGATGAATCCGTGCCGCTGCGGCCATGCCTATGAGCCCGGCTATTCCTGCAAGCGCGGCCGGATCGACCGCTGCACCGCGGATTATCAGATGCGCATCTCCGGCCCGCTGATGGACCGCATCGATCTGCGCATCGAGGTGCCGGCGGTGACCGCCGCCGACCTGATCCTGCCGCCGCCGTCCGAAGGCTCGGCGGAAGTCGCCGCCCGCGTCGCCGCCGCGCGCGACATCCAGCTCGCGCGTTATGCCGCGGCCGGCATGCCGCAGTCCGCACCAATGCCGAAGCGCCGGCCTCGCTGCTGGAGACGATCGCGCAGCCGGATGCGCAGGGCCAGAAACTGCTGCGCGACGCCGCCGAGACCATGCAGCTGACCGCGCGCGGCTATCACCGCGTGCTGCGGGTCGCGCGCACGCTGGCCGATCTCGACGGCGCCGAGAAAATCGGCCGGCTGCATCTGGCCGAAGCGCTGTCGTATCGCGCGCTGGCGGAGGATCTGCGCCGCGCGGCGTGACGCAGCGGCATTGCCGATCCGTCAACCCGGCGGTAACGAGTTTTGTTTACACTCCGCCAACCATAAGCCCGCGTGTCGCGGGCCTGTGTCTGGCGAGTATCGTGTCATGTTGCGTTTCAATATTCTGGCCTCGGTCGTTCCGTTGGCGGTTGCCGCCGTGTTCGCGCGCGGCGAGTTCTCGCCGGGCCCCGGCCCTGCATCGCGGTGGCGGGCACGTCGGTCCAGATCGCCACGCTCTCCTGGCAGGCCCAGCTCCATGTCAGCTTCACCAACGATCCCGCCCGCGCCACCGTGCGGGTCCAGATCTCCGACAGCGCCGAGGCCGCCGACTTCACCGTGATCGACGACATCGACAATGCCGAGGCCGGCGCCTGCGCGGCCGGCGCGGCGCCGGAACTGGTCGCGATCTCGACCGCGGCCGTCAGGCGTCGGAGCCGGTGATCTATCTTTCGCGCCGACGGCCCGGCCGATTACCGGATCTTCGTGCAGTCGAAGAGCTTCTCGGCGCGCGATGCCGCCGCCCTGATCGTCGGCGCCCAGCGGCGGCCACCATCGGCTCGCGGCCGCCTCGCTCTGAACGCAGTCGCGGCGCGGTTAACCTTTCATCAACCATGTTCTCATCGCGGCCTGCAACCGCGCGCGGCCTCAAGCACTTTGCAAGTGTCGGCGCCGCATCGTCTCGGTCAAGCGCGGCGCGCAGTCGAATCGTCCGCAGTTCGGGCACAGCAATCTCGGGGTCATTGACGATGGGGCGGACTTTCCGGATCAAACTGCACTTTCGCCGCTTCGCGCCGCCGCCATCCCTGGCTCACCTTCGCCGTCCGCTCCTTCATGATCTTCTCCGCCGCCTTCGGCGGCGCCTATGGCTTCATCGCCGGCAGCCCGCTCGGAAAATTCCGGCTACGACCCGCACGCCTTTGCGATCGGCACCAGCTTCCTGTTCGCGCTCGCCTGCGTCGCGCTCGCGACCCTGAGCATCCGGCTGCCGCTGCATGCGCAAGAAGCTGCGCAAGATCGCCCTGCACAACGAAGCGCTGGCCGACCGCAACTGGGAACTGCAGGAAGCCGAGCAGCGCGCCCGCCGCCTGTTCGAATCGCAGGGCGACCTGATCGTGCTGCGCGACGCCGACGGCCGCATCACCTTCGCCAACGACGCCTATTGCGAACTGGCGCAGACGGCCGCGCGACGCGCTGATCGGCAGCCGCTTCACGCTCGACGTGCTCGAACAGGGCGACACCGCGCTCGAATCCGAACGGCACCCGCATCCACGACCAGAAGATCGCAGGCCCGCTCGGCCCGCGCTGGATCGCCTGGCGCGAAGGGCTGGTCCGCAACGACGCCGGCGAGCCGGCCGAACTGCAATGCGTCGGCCGCGACGTCACCGACCGCACCGAGAGCGAGCGCGCGCTGGCCGAGGCCCGCGACCAGGCCGATGCGGCGAACCGCGCCAAGTCGCGCTTCCTCGCGATGGCGAGCCACGAGATCCGCACGCCGCTGAACGGCATCATCGGCATGAGCGGCCTGTTGCTGGATACGCCGCTGACGCCGGAGCAGGCGACCTATGCCAAGGCGGTGAAGACCTCCGGCGACGCGCTGCTGTCGCTGATCGAGGAACTGCTGGACTATTCCAAGATCGAGGCCGGCAAGATCGATCTCGAACATCGCCCGTTCGCGCTGTCGGCGCATGATCGAGGACATCACCGAATTGCTGGCGCCGCGCGCGCAGGCCACGCAAGATCGAGATCGCGGCCTATGTCGACGAGCGGCTGCCGATGCGAAGTGATCGGCGACGCGGCGCGGCTGCGGCAGGTGCTGCTCAATCTCGCCGGCAACGCCATCAAGTTCACCTCGACCGGCGGCGTCGCGCTGATCGTCGAGCCCGGCATCTGGCCGAACGAAATCAGTTTCCTGGTGCGCGACACCGGCATCGGCATCGCGCCCGAGGCGCAGCAGCGGATCTTCCGCGAGTTCGAGCAGGCCGACGACCGCATCGCCCGCAGCTATGGCGGCACCGGGCTCGGGCTTGAGCATCAGCGAGCGCATCGTCAAGCGCATGGGCGGCCGCATCACGCTGGAGAGCCAGCCGGGCGCCGGCTCGACCTTCGAGGTGTCGATCCCGCTCGCCGCCGCCGACGGCGACCAGAAGACGCTTCGCCGCGCCGGATCTCACCGGCCAGTCGATCATGCTGGTGTCGCCGCAGAGCATCGAGGCCTCGCTGATCGCGCGGCGGCTGCAGCGCTGGGGCGCGCCAGACCTGCATGGTCTCCGACGCCGACGTCGCGCAGGCGCTGCTGCCGGAGCGCTCCTGGCACGCGGTCCTGATCGACCACGCGCTCGGCGCCGGCCGACATCGAAGCGCTCGGCCGAAGCCGCGCGGCTTCATGCCACCCAGCGCATCGTGATGTTCACGCCGGCGACGCGGCAGGAGCTGCAGCCGTCCGCCAGCTCCGCCTTCACCGGCTATCTGGTCAAGCCGCTGCGCGCGGCCTCGCTCGCCGCCCGCCTGACCGCCGACGCCGGAAGTCGCCGCGCCCGGTCTCGCCGGCGACGCGCTGATCGAGCCGACGCGCCGATCGCGACACCGGCCGCGCCGTCGCGCACGGGCCTGTCGATCCTGGTCGCCGAGGACAACGAGATCAACGCGCTGCTGATGCGCTCGCTGCTCGGCCGGCTCGGCCATCACGCCGTCATCACCACCAACGGCGAAGAGGCGCTGGAATCCTGGCTGTCGGCGAAATCCGCCGGCACGCCCTACGATCTGGTGCTGATGGACATCCAGATGCCGCAGCTCGACGGCATCGACACCACCAAGCGCATCCGCAGCCTGCGAAGCCGGCCAGCCCGGCCGCCGCACGCCGATCCTGGCGCTGACCGCCAACACGCTGGTGGAAGATCGCTACGCCTGCTTCGAGGCCGGCATGGACGGCTTTCTGATCAAGCCGCTCGATCGCGACAAGCTCGCCGAGGCGCTGGCGGGCCTCGCCGCGTCACGGCACATCGCGGCGTGAGGTCGACTTGTAGGGTGGGCAAAGCGAAGCGTGCCCATCGACAGCTGCAGCGAATGAATGGTGGGCACGGCGCAAGCGCGCTTTGCCCACCCTACGAACGAGCGATCTACAGCCGCCGCAGCGCCACGGTCTCGACCACATGATCGGCGCCCTTCTTCAGGATCAGCGTCGCGCGCGGCCGGGTCGGCAGGATGTTGTCCTCGAGATTGGCGAGGTTGGTGCGCTCCCAGATCGCGATCGCGGTCGCGGTCGCTTCCTCGTCCGACAGCAGCGCGTAGCGATGGAAGTAGGATCTGCGGATCGTGGAACGCGGTGTCGCGCAGCGCCAGGAAGCGCCGCACATACCAGTTCGCGCAGCACCGGCTCCTCGGCGTCGATATAGACCGAGAAGTCGAAGAAGTCGGACACCACGGGCACCGCCTTGCCGTCGCGCGGCAGCCGGCCGGTCTGCAGCACGTTGACGCCCTCGACGATCAGGATGTCGGGCCGGTCGACCTCGATCCACTCGTTCGGAACGATGTCGTAGGTCAGATGCGAATAGACCGGCGCGCGCACCGGCCGCCGGCCGGCCTTGATGTCGCTGAGGAACGACAGCAGCGTCGGCAGATCGTAGCTCTCCGGAAAGCCCTTCTTCTGCATCAGGCCCTGCCGCTCGAGCACGGCATTCGGAAACAGGAAACCGTCGGTCGTCACCAGATCGACCTTCGGCCGCGGCGACCAGCGCGCCAGCAGCGCCTGCAGCACGCGCGCGGTGGTCGACTTGCCGACCGCCACCGAGCCGGCGACGCCGATGATGTAGGGCATCTTGCGGTCGCGGATGCCGAGGAACTGGCGCTGCGCCTGATAGAGCCGCATGCGTCGCATCGACATAGATCGACAGCAGCCGCGACAGCGGCAGGTAGATGTCCTCGACCTCCTGCAGGTCGAGGCGGTCGTGCATCGAGCGCAGCCGCTCGAACTCGCCCGGCTCCAGCGTCATCGGCGTGTCGTCGCGCAGCCGCGCCCACTGCTCGCGCGAGAAGATCCGGTAGGGATTATATTGCTGGTCGGTGGCCCGAATATCCATGACGCTGCCTCTCTTCGAGTCTAGTCGCGCTTGCGCGACGCCTTTTCTTCCAGTCCGGACATCGTCGTGCGCTGCGCCAGCGCGGCCTCGACCTCCTCGAGCGTCACGCCGCGCGACTTCAGCAGCACCAGCAGATGAAACAGCAGATCGGCGCTTTCGGCGATCAGATGATCGCGATCGTTCTCGACCGCGGCGATCACGGTCTCGACCGCTTCCTCGCCCAGTTTCTTGGCGCAGTGCTCCGCGCCCTTGTCGAGCAGCTTGCGGGTGTAGGACGCCTCTCCGCCCGATGCGGCGCGGGCATCGATGGTGGCGGCCAGATCATGGACCGTGAAACGCGACATCAACTGAACTCAACTCACGCGCCCGGCCACAGGCCGCGGCGCCATCCCGAGAACGGACTTAGCACTTTTGTGACAGCGAGTCGTCAGGGATCGAGCCGCATCGGCAGCCCGGCGCGCACCATGTGCTCCTTGGCTTGCGCGTATGGTAAATTCGCCGAAATGGAAGATCGAGGCCGCCAGCACCGCGGTGGCATGGCCCTGGCGGATGCCGTCGACGAGGTGGTCGAGATTGCCGACGCCGCCGGAGGCGATTACCGGTACGGGAACACTGTCGGCGATCGCCTGCGTCAGCGGCAGGTCGAACCCCTGCCGGGTGCCGTCGCGGTCCATCGAGGTCAGCAGGATTTCGCCGGCGCCGAGCGAGACCACTTCCTGGGCGTATTCGATGGCGTCGATCCCGGTCGAATTGCGCCCGCCATGGGTGAAGATCTCCCAGCGCTCGCCGCCGCCGGCGCGCTTGACCCGCTTGGCGTCGATCGCGACCACGATGCACTGCTCGCCGAATTTTTCGGCGCGCCTGCTTGACGAATTCGCGGTTGGAGACCGCCGCCGAATTGATCGAGACCTTGTCGGCGCCGGAGCGCAGCAGCGTCTTGATGTCGTCGACGGTGCGCACCCCGCCGCCGACCGTCAGCGGCATGAAGCAGGCCTCCGCCGTGCGCCGGACCACGTCGAGCATGGTGCCGCGGTTTTCATGGGTGGCGGTGATGTCGAGGAAGCAGAGCTCGTCGGCGCCGGCGGCGTCATAGGCGATCGCCGCCTCGACGGGATCGCCGGCGTCGCGCAGGTCGACGAAGTTGACGCCCTTGACCACGCGGCCGTCCTTGACGTCGAGACAGGGGATCACGCGAACCTTGAACATGAAACTCTCCTACGCCGCGGCGCGCGCGTTGCGGATCAGCGCCAGCGCCGCTGCCGGATCGAGCCGGCCGTCATAGAGCGCGCGGCCGGCAATGGCGCCGGCGAGCTTCTTGGCGCGCGGCTCCAGCAGCGCCTTGACGTCCTCGATCGAGGCAAAACCGCCGGAGGCGATCACCGGAATCGAGATCGCGCTCGGCCAGCGCAATGGTCGCATCGAGGTTGAGGCCCTTCAGCAGGCCGTCGCGCGCGATGTCGGTGAAGATGATCGCGGCGACGCCGGCATCCTCGAACCGCTGCGCGATTTCGAGCGCGGTGACCTGCGAGGTCTCGGCCCAGCCTTCGACCGCGACCTTGCCGTCGCGCGCATCGAGCCCGACCGCGACGCGGCCGGGAAATTTTTTCGCGGCGCTCTTCACCAGCTCGGGATCGCGCACCGCCGCGGTGCCGATGATGACGCGCGCGATGCCCTTGTCGAGCCAGGCTTCGACGGTCTTGAGATCGCGAATGCCGCCGCCGAGCTGCACCGGCATGGTGACCGCCTTCAGCATCGCCTCGACGGCCAGCGCGTTCATCGGCTTGCCGGCAAAGGCGCCGTCGAGATCGACGACGTGCAGATATTCGAACCCCTGCTCGGCGAAGGCACGCGCCTGCGCGGCGGGATCGAGGTTGAACACGGTCGCGCGCGCCATGTCGCCCTGTTCGAGGCGCACGCACTGGCCGTTCTTCAGGTCGATGGCGGGAAAGAGAATCACGGCTTCCACTTCAGAAAGTTCGAGATCAGGGCCAGCCCAAAGCGCTGGCTCTTCTCGGGATGAAACTGCGTGCCGATCGCGGTGTCCTTGCCGACGATCGCCGTGACCGGCCCGCCGTAATCGGCGCGCGCCAGCACGTCGGCCTCGTTGGCGGCGTTGAGGTGATAGGAGTGCACGAAATAGGCGTGACGGCCCTTCGGCCCGAGCGGCAGCCGCTCCAGCACCGGATGCTCGCCGCACCATGTCGAGCGTGTTCCAGCCCATGTGCGGGATCTTCAGGTTTTCCTCGCGCGGCGAGATCTTCTCGACGTCGCCGGCGATCCAGTTGAAGCCGTCGGTGGTGACATGCTCCTTGCCGCGCGTCGCCATCAGCTGCATGCCGACGCAGATGCCGAAGAACGGCCGCGCCTTGACGCGCACCGCTTCGGTCATCGCTTCCAGCATGCCGTCGAGCGCATCGAGGCCGCGGCGGCAATCGGCGAAGGCGCCGACGCCGGGCAGCACGATGCGATCGGCGCGAAACACCGACTTCGGGATCGCGCGTCACCATGATCTTCTGCGGATCCTGCATGCTCCGCGCGGCGCGCTCGAACGCCTTCGCGGCCGAGTGCAGATTGCCGGAGCCGTAATCGATGATGGCAACGCTCATCGCGATCCTCCCGGCTCCGGAAACAATCCGATGATGCCGCCCTGCGGCAGCGGGCGGCGGCTTCGAGAACGGCTGGCCCGGAATATTGCGGGTCGGCGGCGGCGCGCCGCGATCGACCGACCATTGGTCGTTGACGAGGCCGCGCTGCCGGGCGGTCCAGCGATCGAAGAAGCGGCGCTCGGCCGCTTCCTCGTCATCGGCGACCACGATATCGAGCTGGCGCCACTTGCGGCGCGACAGCGTCCAGCGCTGCAGGCTCGCCGCTTCAAAGCCCATCAGGACCGCGAGCAGGAGATCGACGAACAGGATCGCGCCGCGGCCGGCGCCGAGCGCGGCCATGCCGAAGTCGACCGCCAGCGTCAGCACGATCCAGCCGATCAGCGCCAGCCACAGCCGGTGCCAGATCAGCCAGATCACGCTGGCGACCGCGGCCCAGAAATGGAAGCCGTCGCGCACGAACACGAACTTGTCGGTCGCCGCGAGATCGGCGCCGTTGGCCACGGGGGCATGCACTGTGTAGACCGGCATCGAAACTCTCCGCCGCGAAGAACGAGGTCAGCCGCCGAGCTGACCCTTGGTGGAAGGCACTTCGCCCGCGTTGCGCGGATCGATCGCAACCGCCGCACGCAGCGCCCTCGCCAGACCCTTGAAGCAGGATTCGGCGATATGATGGCTGTTCTCGCCATATAGGGTCTCGACGTGCAAAGTCACGCCCGCATTGATGGCGAAGGCGTTGAACCATTCGCGCACCAGTTCGGTGTCGAACTCGCCGACCTTGTCGCGCGGAAAATCGACCTTGAACACCAGCACCGGGCGGCCCGAAATGTCGATCACGACGCGGGACAGCGTCTCGTCCATCGGCATGTGGATCGAGGCATAGCGGGTGATGCCGGCCATGGTGCCGAGCGCCTGCTTCACGGCCTGGCCGAGCGCGATGCCGACGTCCTCGGTGGTGTGGTGGTGGTCGACATGGAGGTCGCCGTCCGCCTTGACGGTGATGTCGATGCGGGAATGCCGGGCCAGCAGATCGAGCATATGGTCGAAGAAGCCGATACCGGTCGAAACCTTGGACACGCCCGTGCCGTCGAGGTTTACCGCCACCTCGATGTCGGTTTCCTTGGTCTTGCGCTTGATGGTCGCCGTGCGCATGAAAAGTGCTTCCCTTGGGCCGATCTATCGGCCGAAAACGCGGCCCTTTTAACAGGCCGATGTCACCTTCGCTACTGCGGGATGACGCTTAAATGGCCGACTTCCGCCTATGGTGACCGGAATTAGGCGGAAACCCGCGATTGTAACCCTCCCCGCCAACCCCTAAATCTGGCCGGACACGAGGATAATCCATGCACGCATCCCAAAATGAGCCGGCCGGTCTGGCACGGCACCACGATTTTGACGGTCCGCAAGGGCGGCAAGGTGGTGATCGGCGGCGACGGCCAGGTCTCGATCGGCCAGACCGTCATCAAATCCAACGCCAAAAAGGTCCGCAAACTCGGCAAGGGCGACGTCATCGGCGGCTTTGCCGGCGCCACCGCCGACGCCTTCACCCTGTTCGAGCGGCTGGAGAGCAAGCTCGAGCAGTATCCGGGGCAATTGACCCGCGCCGCGGTCGAACTCGCCAAGGACTGGCGGACCGACCGCTATCTGCGCCGGCTGGAGGCGATGATGATCGTCGCCGACAAGGACGTCTCGCTGGTCCTGACCGGCACCGGCGACGTGCTGGAGCCGGAAGCCGGCGTGATGGCGATCGGCTCCGGCGGCAATTACGCGCTGGCCGCCGCCCGCGCGCTGGTCGATACCGACAAGGACGCCGAGACCATCGTGCGCCGCGCGCTCGATATCGCCGCCGACATCTGCGTCTACACCAACCGGAACGTGACCATCGAAACGCTGTGAGGGTAGCTGGCCGCTCATGACGCCGGAATATGTCTTCCGCCCGATGACGACGGCCGACCTGCCGCTGATCCGGCGCTGGCTCGCCGAGCCGCATGTCCGGGAATGGTGGGGCGACCCGTCGGAGCAATATGCCCTGGTCAGCGGCGATCTCGACGAGCCGGCGATGGATCAATATGTCGTTTCGACAGACGGCACCGATTTCGGCTACCTCCAGTGCTACGACCTGACCGCCTGGAATTCAGGTTTCGGAACCCAGCCGGAGGGCACGCGTGGCATCGATCTCTTCATCGGTGAGCCCGGCATGATCGAACGCGGCCACGGTTCGGCGTTGATCCGCGCCTTCGTCGACGCGCGGCTGGCTGCCGGCGCGCCGCGCATCGTCACCGATCCCGATCCGGCCAACCCCCGCGCGGTGCGCGCTTATGAGAAGGCCGGATTCGCGAAGGCGCACATGGTCGATACGCCCGACGGCGCCGCGCTGCTGATGGTGCGCGACGCATGACGACCACCGGCAGCGTCGAAAAGCCCGCGTTCGCCAGCCGTCTTTCGGCCTGGCACTGGCTGGCGATCGCGGCCGCGATCCTCGTAGCTTCAGGCCGCGATCCTCTACGCGATGGGCCGGCTGCCGATCTGCGCCTGCGGCTACGTCAAGCTCTGGCACGGCGTGGTGCAGAGTTCGGAAAACTCGCAGCACATCACCGACTGGTACACGCTGTCGCATATCCTGCACGGCTTTCTGTTTTACGGCGCGGCCTTCCTCGCCTTCCCGCGGCTCGCCTGGCAGGGCCGCCTGATCCTCGCGATGCTGGTCGAGGGCGGCTGGGAACTGGTCGAGAATTCCAACTGGATCATCGACCGCTATCGCGCCGGAACCATCTCGCTGGATTATTTCGGCGACTCCATCGTCAATTCGATCTCCGACAATCTGGCGATGATCGGCGGTTTCCTGCTGGCCAGGAAATTTCCGGTCGCGGTCACCGTGGCGCTGGCGCTGCTGTTCGAACTCGTGCTGGCGCTGCACATTCGCGACAATCTGACGCTGAACATCATCATGCTGATCCACCCGTTCGAGGCGATCAAGCAATGGCAGGCCGGGCCGCCGATCATTTAGCGATGGCGGCATGGCGTTGCTTGCGGGAGCGCCGATCCGGCTTACTTCTCTCCAGAGGTGGTATCGATGATTGCACGTGAAACTTTGGCCAAGGGCGTCGAGCGCGGCATCATCACGGCCGAACAGGCCGCCCGCCTGCGTGCGCTGGAATATGGCGGCGAACCGCCGAACTGCCCGCCTCGCCCGACGACGAGCAGCTCCGCTTCATCAGCGGTTTCAGCGATATCTTCGTCACCATCGGTCTGGCTATGTTTCTCGGGGCGATCGGGTATTTCGGGTCGCGATCGGGCGGCGTACTGGGGATGTGGATCACCATCGCCGTCGCGACATGGCTGCTTGCGGAGTTCTTCACCCGGCTCCGGCGCATGGCGTTGCCGAGCATCGTTCTTCTGGTCGTGTTCGTCGCGGCTGTGTTCCTGGGTGCGAATACATTTCTCGGCGCGGGTGCGAGGGCCGGCTTCCAGCCGCAGGCTGCCACGGGCATGTTCGGCCTCACCGGATACGATCCGACAACGGTCGCAGTTGCCGCGTTCATAACCGTGCTGGCGACGGCGCTGCACTATTGGCGATTTCAGGTCCCCATCACCATCGCAGCGGGCTGCGGCGCGTTGACCGCCACGGTCGCCGGGCTGATTTACGGACTGGCCCCGGAGTTGCCGCCCGTGGCGTATAACGTCGCCATTTTTGGCTGCGGTGTTGCCGTCTTCGCGTTGGCGATGCGCTTCGATACCGCCGACCCGGAGCGGTTGACGCGCCGAACCGACATCGCCTTCTGGCTTCACCTGCTGGCATCGCCCCTCATCGTTCACTCGCTGATCAAGGGAATGGTGTCGGACGCATCCACACTCTCCCCCACGACGGCCGTCGCCATCATGGCTGTTTTTCTGGCACTGAGCTTTGTCGCCGTCCTGATCGACCGCCGCGCGATGCTGGTATCCGGCCTCGCCTATGCCGGAGTTGCCTTCTGGACTCTGATCCGCCAGGCGGGGCTCTCCGATATGACGACCCCGCTCACGCTCCTTGTACTCGGCGCCTTCGTATTGCTGCTCAGCGCCGGCTGGCG
The DNA here is from genome assembly GCA_963707665.1 of uncultured beta proteobacterium. Classification (GTDB taxonomy): domain Bacteria; phylum Pseudomonadota; class Gammaproteobacteria; order Burkholderiales; family Burkholderiaceae_D; genus DATJCV01. The sequence continues at coordinate 51,666 of CAVPQU010000009.1, forward strand.
ACCGCTCCGTGCCGGGATCCTGGCCATGATACCGTCGGCGCTGACGCGCCGCCTCCCGCAACCAACCCTGTCCGCATAAGATGACGCATGACCGACTTTTCTCCCCGCGAAATCGTCTCCGAACTCGACCGCTACATCGTCGGCCAGTCCGACGCCAAGCGCGCGGTATCGATCGCGCTGCGCAACCGCTGGCGGCGGCTGCAGCTCACCGGCAACTTGCGCGAAGAGGTGCTGCCGAAAAACATCCTGATGATCGGACCGACCGGCGTCGGCAAGACCGAGATCGCGCGGCGGCTGGCGAAGCTCGCCGGCGCGCCGTTCATCAAGGTCGAGGCCACCAAATTCACCGAGGTCGGCTATGTCGGCCGCGACGTCGAGCAGATCATCCGCGATCTCGTCGAGGTCGCGATCTCGCAGGTGCGCGAACGCAAGCGCAAGGACGTGCAGGCCCGCGCGCAACAGGCCGCCGAGGAGCGCGTGCTCGATGCGCTGGTCGGGCCCGGCATCGAGCCCCGCGACCCGCGATTCCTTCCGCAAGAAGCTGCGCGCCGGCGAACTCAACGACAAGGAAATCGAGATCGAGACGCAATCCTCCGGCAGCGGCATGCCGATGTTCGAAATCCCGGGCATGCCGGGCGCGCAGATGGGCGCGATTTCGATCGGCGATATCTTCGGCAAGATGGGCGGACGAACCAAGACCCGCCGCCTGACGGTCGAGAGCTCGCACGAAATTCTCGTCAACGAGGAATCCGACAAGCTGCTGGACAGCGACCAGCTGGTGCAGGAAGCGATCAACGCGGTCGAGAACAACGGCATCGTGTTCCTCGACGAGATCGACAAGATCTGCGTGCGCGACGGCCGCAGCGGCGGCGACGTCTCGCGCGAAGGCGTGCAGCGCGACCTGCTGCCGCTGATCGAAGGCACCACGGTCTCGACCAAGCACGGCGCGGTCAAGACCGACCACATCCTGTTCATCGCCTCCGGCGCGTTCCATATCGCAAAGCCCTCGGACCTGTTGCCGGAGTTGCAGGGCCGGCTGCCGATCCGCGTCGAGCTGTCGGCGCTGACCCGCGACGACATGCGCCGCATCCTGACCGAGCCGGAAGCCTCGCTGATCAAGCAATATGTCGCGCTGATGCAGACCGAGGGCGTGACGCTCGACATCACCGACGACGCCATCGACGCGCTGGCCGACGTCGCGGTCGCCGTCAATTCGACGGTGGAGAATATCGGCGCGCGGCGGCTGCAGACGGTGATGGAGCGCGTGCTCGACGAGATTTCGTTCGCCGCACCCGACCGCCATGGCGAGACCATCAAGGTCGACGCCGACTACGTGCAGAAGCACGTCGGCGATCTCGCCAAGAACGCCGATCTGAGCCGGTTTATTTTGTAGACCTCTCTCGTCGTCCCGGCCTTGAACGCAGGGACCCATAACCACAAATCGTCGTTGTGCGCTCCGGCTCGGGCCGCTATCCCGTTTACGACCACGTGATGTATGGGTCCCGGCTCCCGTGCGCAATTGCGCACCAGGCCGGGACGACACGGAGTGACCGAATGAACTTTCGTGTGTGGGAAAATCCCTGGCGCTTGATGCTGGCCGTCAATGCCGCCGTGCTGATCGGGGTGTTCTGGCACAAGATCGCGCTGCCGCCTTTCGTCCCCTACATCCATCTGCTGGTCGATTATCATTTCGGCTTCACCAAGCGCGCGCTGATCGGCGCGATCGTCGGCGCTGTTCACGCGCCAAGGTGCCGGTGTGGCTGGTGTTCGCGCTCGGCGGCGCGGTGTGGCTGATGACGGCGGGGCTGTTCGTGCAGCTGTTCCGGCGGACGTTCGGCTTCGACGAAAAGCATCTGCCGCTGTTCGTTTTCATGGCCGGCTCGCCGTTCTTCCTGAAGAATTTCATGCACACGCTCGGCCATTTCGACATCTATGGCTGCCTGTTCGCGATCTGTCCTGCTGCTGATCCCGGCGCGCTCGCTGGCTCTATGTGCTGCTCGCCGCGCTGTTCTCGGCCGTGCTCGTCCTGATCCACCACATCCATCTCCTGATGTATGTGCCGACCATCGCCGCCATCGTGGTGCTGCGCCATTATCTGGTGCAGGGCGTCAGCCGGCAGAACGTCGCCGTCGGCATCGCGCTGCTCGCAGCCGTCGGCGTGCTGTTCATCGCCGCGCAGTTCTACGGCACGATGGCGGTGCCGGAGGCGGAATTCACCGCCTATCTGCAGAGCCGGATGGCCGACCCGTCGCGGACCGACCTGCTGAGCTTTGGCTACATCTGGTACCAGCCGCTGGCGAAGGAAGTTTCGGACACCTGGGAAAGGCTGCCGCACAATCTGCTCGGCGTGCCGGTGTTCGCGCTGCTGATCTGGCTGCACACGCCGCTGTGGCGATATTTTCGCGACCTGATCGCAGCACTCAGCGTTGACGCGCATCGCCGCATCGTCATCGCGGCGATCATCGTCGTCAGCCTCGGCTTATCTCGTGATGTTCGCGATGGTGTTCGACTATTCCCGCTGGATTTCGAACTGGGCGGTGTGCCTGTTCCTGATCCTGCATGCGGTGAAGATGCTGCCGGCGTCACGGGACGTGCCGCTGATATCGGCGGACGATCGAAAGACGACGGTGTTCGGCTGGATCGTGACGCTGATCCCGCGCGTCGGGATCGTGCGGCCGTTCTGATCGTAGAGTCGCGCCCGCCGCACCCGCACATACAGCGCGCCCTCGCCGCCATGGCCGATATGCGGCTTCCTCGAAGCCGACCACCAGCGAGCGGAATTCCGGCAGGCTCAGCCATTGCGGCACCTGGCGGCGCAGCACGCCGCGCTCGGATTCGGAACCCATCTTGCCCTTGCCGGTGATGATGAGCACGAAGGTCAGCCCGTCATGATGGGCGCGCTGCAGGAAGCCGAACAGCGCGCGATGCGCGCGCGTCTGCGTCATGCCGTGCAGGTCGAGCCGGGCGTCGATCTCCTTGCGGCCGCGCGACAGATGCGAACGCTCGCGGCGGCCGATCGGCGCCAGCGGCGGCGGCTCCGGTTTTGGCGGAGCAATGATTCGGCGCCGGCGCGGCTGGCTTTGGCGAAGCCACCGGTTTCGGCGCGGCGCTTGGCTTCGGCTTCCGGCGAAGCGACCGGCGGCTTCGGCGCGCGGTGTCGCTTGCGCAGCGGCTTGACCTGCTTGGCGACGCTTTCCCACAGCGCGCGCTCCTCCTCGCTCAGGCCGCGCTTGCGCCGCGGCGGCACCGGCAATTCAGGAATCGACTCGGTGACCGGCGTTTCATCGCGCAGCGGTATCGGCGCAGGTGACGCTGGCGCGGTTTCTCGGGAGCCGGTCAACCGTGCGGCCGCGCTTCCGGCAGCGGCACCGGCTTTGCGATCGCTGCCTGGACCGTCGGTGGCTTGCGCAGGCTCGGAGTGCGCCGGCTTTTGCGCCGCGCCGGTCGCCGGTGGCGTCACCGCCGGAGCTCGCGTTCTTCTGGTCCTTCAGCGGATCGGTTTGCGGAAACAGTTTTGCGATTTTCTCCGACGGCCGCGCGTCCGGCACCGGCAGCTTGCGGCCGCGCGCCGACGGGATCGAGGCTCTTCGGCACCAGCATGACGAAACGCGCATGTTGTTCCTGAGCCGGCCGGCGACCTTGCCGGCATCGACGCCGGCGCCGAAATAGAGATCGGCGCGCGCCGGGCCGACGATGGCGGAGCCGGTGTCCTGCGCGATCATCAGCCGGCGAAACGGCGTCTTCGACGCTTCGGATTCGATCGGCAGCTCGCCTTCGATGAAGAACGGCGTGCCGTAGACATGCAGCGATTTGTCGACCGCGATCGAGCGGCCCGGCGTCAGCGGCACGCCCTGGGCGCCGACCGCCTCGTCCTTGTCGGACAGCTGCACCTCGCGGAAGAAGACGTAGGACCTGTTCTGCCGCCGCAGCTCGTTGGCGCCGTCGGGATTCTGCTCCATCCACTCCCGGATCTTCTGCATCGACATCTGATCCTTCGGGATGATGTTGCGCTCGATCAGGATGCGGCCGACCGCCGTATAGGGATAGCCGTTATGCGCATCGTAGTTGATGCGGACGGTCGAGCCGTCGTCGAGCTTGACCCGCGCCGAGCCCTGGATCTGCGAGAACAGCAGATCGGTCTGGTTCCTTCAGCCAGCAGATTTCGAGACCGCGGCCCTCGATCGCGCCGTCCTCGATCTCGGCGCGGTCGTAATAGGGCACCAGCTTGCGGCGGCCGATCTTGCGGAACACCTGGCCCTTGTTGGGCAATCCGGCCGAACTCTGCTTGGTGCCGCGGACGAACAGGTTGGACGGCCGGCGATAGACCGGCACGTTGTAGACTTCGTTCTGGGTCCGCGAGCCGTCGATCGACCGGCTCGTAGTAGCCGGTGACGAAGCCCTCGCCTTCGCCGAGCCGCGAAATGCGCAGCGGCAGAAAATTCTCCTCGAAGAAGGCTTTTGCCTGCGGCGCCGTCGGAGAGATCGAGGCCCTTGGCGATGCGGCAGGGATCGCGCAGCGACGTGCCGAGCGCCTTCGAATCCGCCGGCGCGCCGGTCTGCGCCGCGATCGGCTTGCAGCTGACGCGAAACGCCTTGTAGGCGGCGAGATGATCGTCGTCGTTCCAGCCGGCGATCTCGGACCAGGCCACCGGCGCATACTGGCCGCCGTTGATCTGGAGCGGCAATTCGAGCTGCGGATATGGCAGGTGACGGAGCGGCGGCGCGCGGCGGATGCGAACGGCGAATGCGCGCGCGAATGACGCGCGGCAAACGCATCCGAGGCAGCGATCGACAACGCCAAAGCGATCACGCCAAACGCGAGCCCTGCAAGTTCAAGTCCTGCAAGGCGTGCGTCTAGCCCGCGCTTCCGGTGCCAACCAGCTTCCAGTTCGGATCGCGAGAGCGTCGTGTCGCGGGCGAATGTCCAGACATCGGTGATATCGGCGACCTTATCCGGGTTGCCATCGACAATGGTGCCGGTCTTGTCGCGGGTGACCGAGATCATCTGCGACACGAAACGAACGGTCAGCTGCGCCGCGCGGTCGCGGGCTTCCGCGCTCACGAGCTCGGCCTTGTCGATCGAAACGAAGCGCGTTTCGGTCTTCTGCTCGTGCTTCTCGCGATCCTTGATCACGGCCTCGAAGCTGTCATAGACCTCGCGACGACAGCAGATCCTTCAGCGCGCGGCGATCGCCATTGGCGAAGGCCAGCACGATCATCTCATAGGCGCTGCGGGCGCCGGAGATGAAATGCTGGGGATCGAACGAGGAGTCCTGGGCGACGATGGCATCGAGGCCCTGCGGCCAGCGGCGTGCCCGGCTCGGCGATGCCCTTCCAGCGATCGGTCGGCGGCGCGACATCGGCGGTCGGCGCCAGCGGCGCCTGATCGATCACGGCGCCCGGCATCGGAACGACATTGTTGTTGTCCTGCGTACGCTGCACGACGTTGGGCGCGGCGCGATCATAGGGCGGCCGTTCGCTTCCGGTGCGCTGTCCGAGCACGCTGCGCAGGCGCAGGAAGATAAAGACCGCCAGCGCCAGGAAGATGATGGTGTAAATATCCACGTCGTATTCGCTTTCTGGTTCTAACGCCGGCAACGGGCCCGGCGGTCGAGCGTTCCCTGAACGAGAAGCTCTCTTACACGTAGCTTTCCCTGGGAACGGCAGAGATTACATCATCAATTGAGACTGCAGCATGTAGGCACGAAACTGTGCCCGGCCAATGGCGCGTTTTGGCGCGGGTGAATTGTAGCGCGTTTTGGCCGTCGAGGGGAAACCCGATCATGTCCGGAAATCACGCATATTCAATTATTTAGGCGCAAGTATCGGGCGGCCGGCTGCGCCGGATTAGCCATATCCGCCACAAATTGCCGTCGGCCCCAGCGGCCGCCGGCCCGTCGTCCTTGTGGAACGAGGCGGGGCTATGATAGCCACTCGCCCGGCAAAGGCATTCCCGCCCACCGAGCGAATTCAGACGAAAATCGGGTCTCCGCTCGCCAGGCTTCAGGAGAGAGTTTCATGACCAACGGCAACGGCGCACCTCCCGAGCAGGCCCCTCCCCAGCTCAACGTGCTGGCGCAGTACACCAAGGATCTGTCGTTCGAGAATCCGAACGCCCCCTCCTCGCTGGCGCCGCAGCAGCAGCAGCCGGCGATCAACATCCAGATCAACGTCGGCGCCAACAACCTCTCCGAAAACGAGTTCGAAGTGACGCTTTCGATCGAGGGCAAGGCCGAGAACGCCGGCAAGGTGATGTTCAGCTTCGAGCTGGCCTATGCCGGCGTGTTCCGGATCGTCAACGTGCCGAAGGAAAACCTGCATCCGCTGGTCATGATCGAATGCCCGCGGCTGTTGTTCCCGTTCGCGCGCGAGATCATCGCCACCGCGGTGCGCGACGGCGGCTTCCCGCCGCTGATGCTCGATCCCGTCGATTTCGTCGGCCTGTACCGCCAGAACATGGAGCGGCAGGCTGCGGCGCAGGCCGCTCGGCGCAAGCCGAGCTAAGCTGACGTCTGGTAGGATGGGTAGAGCGAAGCGAAACCCATCAATGCCTTGCGCGGAAGCAGCATGGGTTTCGCTACGCTCTACCCATCCGACTAGCTAACCCGCGCCGCCAGAAAATCGTTCCAGATCGGCTTGTCGCCCAGGGTGGCGACGAAGGCGCGATGCGCTTCGCGGTCGGCGTCGGTGATCCGCGGCGCCAGCGGCACCTCGCGCTGCCGGCGCGGCGTTTCGCCGACACCGCTGGTGTCGGTCGACGCGGGTTTCCGACGCCAGGATCAGTTGCGACTGCCGCGCCCCGATCAGGTCGATATAGACTTCGGCCAGCAGTTCGGCGTCGAGCAGCGCGCCGTGCTTGGTGCGGCGGGAATTGTCGATCGCATAGCGCGAGCAGAGATCGTCGAGCCGGTTCGACACGCCCGGATGCTTGCGGCGCGCCAGCAGCAGCGTATCGACCAGCCGGTCGCGCGGGATCGGCTGCCGCTTGATGCGGTCGAGCTCGGCATTGATGAAGCTGATGTCGAACGACGCGTTGTGGATCACCAGCGGCGCGTCGCCGATGAATTCCAGGAATTCCTCGACCACCTCGGTGAACAGCGGCTTGCTGGCCAGGAACTCGGCTCGACAGGCCGTGCACGGCAAACGCTTCCGCCGGCATGTCGCGCTCGGGATTGATGTAGCGGTGGAAGGTCTGCCCGGTCGGCATGCGGTTGAAGATCTCGACGCAGCCGATTTCGACCAGCCGGTCGCCGCGCAGCGGATCGAGGCCAGTGGTTTCGGTATCGAGAACGATTTCGCGCATGGAATTTGGGAACCGGATGCTCGGGCGAATCAGGCTCGCCGCTGCGGCATCTTAACGACCTCGGCCAGAATGTCGCTGGATTTGCGCGCGCACCGGATCGAGTCCGTGCGAGGTATCCACCACGAAATCCGCGCGCTTGCGCTTTTCGGCGTCCGGCGTTTGCCGCGCCAGGATGGCGTCGAGCGCTTCGCGGCATCATGGTGCCGCGCGCCAGCATCGCGCTCGCGCTGCAGTTCCGGCGACGTCGTCACCACCACCACGGCATCGACGCGCTTTTCGCCGCCGGTCTCATACAGCAAGCGGCACATCCATCACGACGACCGGCGCGCCGGCGCGTTCGGCATCCTCGAAGAATTTCTGCCGGCCGGCGCCGAGCATCGGATGCACGATCTGCTCGAGCTGCTTCATCGCCGCGGGATCGTGCACCACGCGTTCGCTGAGCTTTTGCGCGATCCACCTTGCCGTTCGACGGTCGTGCCGGGAAACGCCGCCTCGATCGCCGGCGCCGCCTCGCCCTCGTAGAGTTTGTGGACCGCGGCGTCGGCGTCATAGACCGGCACGCCCGCTTCCACGAACAGTTTGGCGGTGGTGGATTTCCCCATCCCGATCGAGCCGGTCAGTCCAAGGATCAGCATGCTATGTCGCCGCTTCGGATGATTTCAGACACCGAGCAGCCCCTGCGCCGCGCAGGAACGCAAGCAACGGCAGCAGCGGCAGGCCGAGGATGGTGAAATGATCGCCCTCGATGCGCTCGAACAGATGCACGCCCAGCCCTTCGAGCTGATAGGCGCCGACGCTGGTCGTGACGCGCCTCGCCGGCCGCATCCAGATAGGTCTGGATCTCGCCGTCGCTCAAGCGCCGCATGGTCATGTCGCGCGACCGAGACATCGGCGAACAGCTATCTTGCCGTCGCGCGCCACCGCAACGGCGGAATGCAGTTCGTGGCGTGTTGCCGGCGAGCAGACGCAATTGCTCTGCGGCCTGCGCGCGGCCGGCCGGCTTGCTGAACAGCCGGTTGCCCGAGCGCCAGCGTCTGGTCGGCGCCGATGACGTAGCGGCCGGGATTTTGCGACGACACGAACAGCGCCTTCTCGCGCGCCAGCAGCCCGGCGATCTCGCCGGGCGCCGAAAGCCCGGAGTTCTTCTGGATCGCCCGTTCGTCGATATCGGCAGGAACCGCCTCGAAAGAAATGCCGGCATTGCCGAGCAGCATCTGCCGCGCGCGGCTTTGCGACGCCAGGATCAGCGGATTGTTGTCCGCGCCAGATGGTCATCGCACGCATCATTCCGGAAGCCGCTGCCGCTGCCGATCGGTGAACAGTTTCATGACGGCCGCCGCGGTTTCCTCGATCGAGCGGCGCGTCACGTCGAGCTGCGCCCAGCTGAATTTGGCGCTCAGCTTCCGCGCATAGGCCACTTCGTCGGTCACCGACTGCCGATCGATGTAATCGTCATTGCCGATTGTCGGCGCCCATGCTCAGCAGCCGGTTCTGCCGGACCTGGATCAGCCGCTCCGGCGTCGCATGCAGGCTGACGACCAGCGGCTTCTTCAACGTCTCGAGCTGATGCGGCAGCGGAATGCCCGGCACCAGCGGCACGTTCGCGGTGCGGATGCCGCGGTTGGCGAGATAGATCGAGGTCGGCGTCTTCGACGTGCGGGACACGCCGACCAGAACCACGTCGGCATCTTCGAGGCCTTCGACGTGCTGGCCGTCGTCATGGATCATCGTGTAGTTCAAGCGCGTCGATGCGCTTGAAATATTCCGCGTTCAGCACGTGCTGGGCGCCGACCCTGCCCGTCGTTGCCGCGCCGAGATAGGCCTCGAACAATTGCATCACCGGCCCGATGATCGACAGGCTCGGAATGTTGATGTCCCTGCATTTGGCTTCGAGCCGGCCGACCAGATCCTTTTCCAGCAGCGTGAACAGCACGATGCCCGGCGCCTCCTCGATCTCATCGAGCACGCGATCGAGCTGCTTCTGGCTGCGCACCAGCGGATAGACATGTTCGACCGCGGTCACGTTGGCGTATTGCGCGGCGACCGCGCGCGCCACCGTGATCAGCGTCTCGCCGGTCGAATTGGAGACCAGATGAAGATGAAAATAGTTGCCGGTCGTGGGCACCAGAACCCCTGTGTAATCCTGTGAATCCTGTGGAGGATAAACCGCCGATTCGGCCCCGGCTCGCCGCTCCGGGATAACCCCGACTTTTTCTTCACAGGGCTGCCCGCGAGGACAAGTCCACAAGCTCGATCGCCATGATAGTGGGAAGGTGTGGATTTGTCTCTTCATAAGCTGACCACGAAACGGCGCAAGCACTTGATGAACGTGGCGTTATCGGGATGACGCAATGTTCGGCCGGAATTGGGGACGGTTGTGAACAAGCCGCGCAAAACTGCGGGATTATTTTGTGTGAGTCAAAATCACGGTCACTTAGACTTAAACCTAAGATTTTAAAATTATTAGTTTAGAGAAGCGGAGCTTTGCGGATATGTCTCGCTCCCTGGCTGGCAGCGCTTCTTCGCAACGCACCGCTCGGCCCGGGAAACAAGCAATTAAAACCTGAAAAGACAGGCTATATCGTGAGTGTAAAACATGGCGTCCAAACCTGCCGCCAGTGCAGTCCTTTGGCAATCGCGCCGGGCCAGCGAGGACGAGCACGAAGGGACGACCTCGGTCACATACTCCAAGCCATGCGAGTCAATACCGGGCGTCAAATAGAGAATAAAAGAAGATACTGCCGAATGTTCAGATAGACAAGCAGGACCACGCCAGCATCATGGTCGCAAAATGGCGGCAACCGAACTCCAGCGGCCGCCATTGCCGTCTACACGCGGATCTACTCCGGCGACGAATCGCCGAACGACCCGCTCGCCTGCCAATCCGTCCTACGCCGCGTGCTTTTCGACGTTCATGGGCGGCGTACCGTCCTTGAACAGCTGCCGTAGCTGGCTGCGAAATTCCTGCGTGTCCTCATGTTTATGCACTGACACCGCATGCTGTACTGCAGCGTCGAGAAGTTCGTTTTCGCTATCGCGCGGAGATTGCCACGGTGCAGTTACTCTCACTCGGGAACTCCCGGCAATCAATGTATTTGCGAGACATATCAGCCTCCGGTTCGATGGCCCGGATGCGGCTTGCCTATCGCGCCGCCCCTCCGGGCACAGGGTGCGAGAAGCGCCCTGCATCTCTATTTATATGCCGGATTTCGGCGCTCCGCAAGCAAGGAATCGCCACCTGACGGAAGCTCGCTAGAGCGAAGTCAAGCCAGCATTTTGGCCGCTGGCGCCGCGGCGCTGAAACTACGGTGCAGGAATGGTTCAGGCGGAAGGCTCTTGCGCAATGGCGAGTTCGGCATCGCGCGCCCGTGCCCGCGCCACTGACGGCCGGGCATTGATGCGCGCCATGTAGGCCTGCAGCACCGGCAGTTCGGGCACCAGCTTGAAGGCGGTGGTCCAGGTCAGCGCAATTCCCCACAGCAGGTCGGCGGCGCTGAAGGTGTCGCCGAGCAGATAAGGCCCCTTGGCCAGTTGATCGGTCAGCGTCTTCAGCATCGTGTCGTAATCGCCGTAGGGCGAAGTCGAAGCCGGCGCCGGCGCGCGCTGCAGCGCCCGATCGACCACTGCCGGCTCGAAGCACGAACCGTAATACACCATCCAGCGCAGATACGGCCCGCGCAGCGGATCGCCGATCGCCGGCGCCAGCCTGGCTTCCGGATACAGGTCGGCCAGATACATGAACACCGCCGGCTGCTCGGTCACCAGCGCTTCACCGTGCACAATCGCCGGTACCTTGCCCATCGGATTGATCGTCAGGTAGGCAGCCGCGCGCTGTTCGCCGGCTTTCATGTCCAGCACTTGTAAATCGAAGTCGGCGCCGAGTTCGTCGAGCAGGATCAGCGTGCCGGTCGAGCGTGTATTGGGCGAATGGTAGAACGTGACGTGGCGGCTGGTGTTCATGAGCGGCTCCTCTGGCTGGTTGCTGGCCGCAAATGCTTGCGCCTTGCGGGAATCACATACTCTCTACTATGGCATCCAATTCCGGGCATAAAATGGCCGTTTATGTAACATACCCCATCATAACCTGCCTACACGCAGGCTCACAAACCGGTATGCGCGGCAATGAACGCCTTGACCGCTGCCACATCCGCCGCCATCACTTCGAAGCGCTGCGGCAAGGCCTCGATATTTTCGAAGCCGGCCGGACGTTCGGCGTCGCGGCCCAGCGCTTCGCGGATGGTTTCGTTGAACTTGGCCGGCAGCGCGGTTTCCAGCACGATCATCGGCACGCCCGGCTGCAGGTGTTCGCGCGCCACCTTGACGCCGTCGGCGGTGTGGGTGTCGATCGTCGATGCCGTAGCGTCTTGGACACGTCGCGGATGGTGGCGAGGCGATCCGCATGCGTCGATTTGCCGGAGACGAAGCCGTATGCGCCGACCTGCGCGAACTCATCGCCGTCGCTGCCCGGTTTGCCGGACAGGTCGAAGCCGCCTTCGGTTTCCACCTTGCTGGAACAGCGCATGCGACGCGCGCCGGTCGCCGTCCAGCAGGTCGTAGACGAAGCGCTCGAAGTTCGACGCCTTGGAAATGTCCATCGACGGGCTGCTGGTGTGATAGGTCTCGGCCGACTTGCGCACGCGGTAGACGCCGGTCCGGAAGAATTCGTCGAGCACGTCGTTTTCGTTGGTGGCGACGACCAGCTGGTCGATCGGCAGGCCCATCATGCGCGCGATGTGGCCGGCGCAGATGTTGCCGAAGTTCCCCGACGGCACCGCGAACGAGACTTTCTGCGTCGTTGCTGCGTGGTGGCCTCGAAGTAGCCGCGGAAGTAGTACACCACCTGCGCCACCACGCGCGCCCAGTTGATCGAGTTGACCGTGCCGATCTTCTGGCGCGCCTTGAACGCGAGGTCGTTGGAGACCGCCTTCACCATGTCCTGGCAATCGTCGAACACGCCTTCGATGGCGATATTGAAGATGTTCGGGTCTTGCAGGCTGAACATCTGCGCGGTCTGGAACGCGCTCATTTTCTTGTGCGGCGACAGCATGAACACGCGGATGCCGCGCTTGCCGCGCATCGCGTATTCGGCGGCGCTGCCGGTGTCGCCCGAAGTGGCGCCGAAAATGTTCAGCTCGGCGTGGTGCTTGTCCAGCGTGTATTCGAACAGATTGCCGAGCAGCTGCATCGCCATGTCCTTGAAGGCCAGGGTCGGGCCGTTGGACAGCGCCTGCAGCACCAGCTTCTTGCCGTTCGACTCCTCCAGCACGCGCAGCGGCGTGATCTGCGCCGCATCGTCGCCGGCGCGCGCGTTGCGGTACACCTCGGCGGTATAGGTCTTGTGCGGTCAGCGCCTTGAGGTCGGCTTGCGGAATGTCGGTAGCGAAGCGTTTCAGGATTTCGAACGCCAGATCGGCGTACGACAGGCCGCGCCAGGCATCGAGTTCGGCGCCGCTGATCTGCGGGTAGCGATCGGGCAGGTACAGGCCGCCGTCCGGCGCCAGGCCGCCCAGCAGGATTTCGGAAAAGGATTGCGGCGCGCACTGGCCACGGGTGGATACGTATTGCATAGAGTCGGGTATCGGATCAGGTCGCACCATGCGCCGTCTTGCCAAGCAGGCGAAGCCGACAGCGCGGACGTAGCGGGAGAGTGAAAAAGGAGGCTTATTATAGCTGCCGCAGCACGCCAGATCGCCGCCATGGCCGGCCACCGCGCCCGCTGTCGCCGCAATGAGGGTGGCGACAGCGTCCGGCAGCGCCGTCAGCAGGCTGGGTAATTCACCGTCATCCCGTGCAGCGCCAGTCCGCCGAGCGAGGTTTCCTTGTATTTGACTTGCATGTCGGCGCCGGTCTGGCGCATGGTCTCGATGACCTGATCCAGGCTGACGTGATGCCGGCCATCACCCTTGATGGCAAGCGACGCCGCCGCAATCGCCTTGACCGCGCCCAGCCCGTTGCGCTCGATACACGGAATCTGCACCAGTCCGCCGATCGGGTCACAGGTCAGGCCGAGATTATGTTCGATGCCGATTTCAGCGGCATTTTCAATTTGCCGGTTGTTGCCGCCCAGCGCTGCCGTCAGCCCTGCCGCCGCCATCGAGCAGGCGACGCCGACTTCGCCCTGGCAGCCGATTTCGGCGCCCGAGATCGAGGCATTGCGCTTGCACAACATGCCAATCGCCGCGGCCGTCAGCAGGAAGTCGCGTACCCCCGCTACCGGTTCGCGTGGCTGGCAATCCTGCGCGTAATAGCGCAATACCGCCGGGATGATGCCGGCGGCGCCATTAGTCGGTGCGGTGACTACCCTGCCGCCCGCCGCATTTTCTTCATTGACCGCCATCGCGTACAGACTGACTCGGTGCAACGCATCGTGCGGCAAGGGGCCATTCGACACGCCTGCCACCGCAGGCTGCCCCGGCTGCGCTGCTTGCCATAGCGCCGCGGCGCGGCGTCGCACCCGCAAGCCGCCCGGCAATTCGCCGCCGCTTTCCAGCCCGCGCGCAATGCCGTCGCGCATCACTTGCCATACCCGGTCGAGAAAAGCATCCAGCTGCTGCGCGCTACCCGTTACCGGGTCATGCGCCTGTTCATTGGCGCGCACCATCGCCGCAATCGACAATCCACTGCGCTCGCCATGGGCCAGCAATTCGTCCATGGTGTCGAACCGGAACGGTAGCGGCGCCTGACCGGGCAATGCCAGCGGCGCTTCGCCTTCGGCATGGATGAAGCCGCCGCCGGTCGAATAGAACACCTGCTGCCGGCTGCTGCCATCGTCATACGTGAGCGAAAAACGCATGCCGTTCGGGTGTTCCGGCAGGCTTTCGCGCTTATGCCAAAGCAGGTCACGCGCGGCATCGAACGCTACCGCATGCGTGCCGAGCAGGTGGATTTCGCCACTCTGCGCCACCGCCGCGAGCCGCGCCGGAATGCTCTCCAGCGCAACCTCTTGCGGCGTCTCGCCCATCAATCCGAGCAGAATCGCGCGATCGGTCGCATGGCCGGCGCCGGTCAATGCCAGCGAGCCATACAGCTCCGCCTGGACGCGCCGCACCCGGTCCAGCGCGCCGGCTTCCAGCAGGAAGCGGCGTGCGGCCAGCATCGGCCCCACCGTATGCGAACTGGATGGCCCGATGCCGATTTTGAACAGATCCGCGACCCGCATATCCATTTGCTGTTCTCGCTTGAAAGTCAGGCTACTTGCGTCAGCGCCGGCGGCGCCACGGCGATGTGGGTCAGCATGTCGGCCACCATCTGTTCCAGTCCGATCGCCGCCCGCCAGCCCCAATCGGTATGCGCCGCGCTGTCGTCCACGCTGTGCGGCCAACTGTCGGCAATCGCCTGGCGGCTGTCGGGCTGATAACTCACCTTGAATTGCGGCAACTGGCGGCGCGATCTGCTGCGCCAGTTGGCGCGGACTGAAACTGACGACCAGCGACGTTGTAGGCCGAGCGGATGCGGATATTCTCTGCCGGCGCCGCCATCAATTCCAGCGTTGCGCGCAAGGCATCCGGCATGTAGATCATCGGCAAGGTGCTCTCGGCTTGCAGGAAACAGGTGTATGGTTCGCCGGCGCGCGCCGCATACAAGATCTCGATCGCATAGTCGGTGGTGCCGCCGCCGGGCGGCGTCTTCTAGCTGATGAGGCCCGGATAGCGCAGGCTGCGCACGTCCACGCCGTAGTGCTGGTGGTACCAGGCGCACCAGCCGCTCGCCGGCCAGCTTGCTGATGCCGTAGATCGTGGTCGGGTCCATCACGGTGGTTCTGCGGCGTGTCGTCCGCCGGCGTGCCGGGGCCGAAGGCCGCGATCGAGCTGGGCCAGAATGACAGCGCTGGCCAGCCTGTGCGTGCGCGCCAGCTCGAGCACGTTCAGCAGGCCCGTTCATGTTCAGGTTCCAGGCCCACTCGGATGCTTCTCGCCGTTGGCCGACAGCGCCGCCGCCAGCAGGTAGATCTGCGTGATTTCATGCTGGCGCTCGACGATCGGCGCCAGGCGCCGCCGCGTCGGTCACGTCCAGCTGCTCGTGACGCGCCGCCGCGTAGCGGCCGTTGCGGCGCCGACGTCGCTCGTGATCACATTCTGCGCGCCATGCCGCTCCGCCAGCGCCGCCAGCCAGTTCGCGTGCCGATCTGGCCGTTGGCGCCGATGATGAGGATCGCGTTCCATCAGTTTGCCTCCTGAGCTTTCAGCAGCCCGAGTTCGGCGCCGGCCTGCGCGAATGCCGCCACGCGCCCGTCTCCAGGTGCTCGGCGGTCGTGCACCGCCGACATCTGCACGCGGATGCGCGCCTGCCCCTCGGCACCACCGGGAAGAAGAAGCCGACCGCACAGCCCAGTTCGACAGATGCGCTGCGCACAGTTGCTGCGCCATGACGGCGCATCGAACAGCATGATCGGCACGATCGGATGGGTCGCCGGGCTTGATCTCGAAGCCGGCTTCGGCGATGCGGCGGCGGAAATAGCGCGGTGTTGTCATGCAGCTTGTCGCGCAGCTCGGTCGAGCTTCGAAGCAGGCGTTGCAGCACCGCCAGCGAGGCACCGACGATCGCCGGCGCCACCGTGTTGGAGAACAGGTAGGGGCGCGAGCGCTGGCGCAGCAGTTCGATCACTTCGCGCCGCGCCGCGGTGAAGCCGCCCGACGCGCCGCCCAGCGCCTTGCCCAGCGTGCCGGTGATGATGTCGATCTTGCCGAACACGCCGCGATGCTCGTGCGTGCCGCGCCCGGTCGCGCCCATGAAGCCGGTGGCGTGGCATTCGTCGATGCCGACCAGCGCGCCGTAGCGGTCGCACAGGTCGCGGATCTTGTCGAGCTGGGCGATCGTGCCGTCCATCGAGAACACGCCGTCGGTGACGACGAGCTTGAAGCGCGCGCCGGCGGCTCGCGGCCTGCAGCTGCGCGCTCGAGGTCGGCCATGTCGTTGTGCTGCGTAGCGGAAGCGCGTCGCCTTGCACAGGCGGATGCCGTCGATGATCGAGGCGTGGTTCAGCGCGTCGCAGATGATCGCGTCCTGCTCGTCGAGCAGCGGCTCGAACAGGCCGCCGTTGGCGTCGAAGGCGGCGGCGTAGAGGATGGTGTCTTCGGTGCCGAGGAAGTCGCGCCAGGCGCGCTCCAGCTCCTTGTGCAGGTCCTGCGTGCCGCAGATGAAGCGCACCGAGGACAGGCCGTAGCCGTATTGTTCGGTGGCGGCAATCGAGGCCTGCACCATCGATTCGTCGCCCGACAGCCCGAGATAATTGTTGGCGCACAAGTTGAGCAGCGTCTTGCCGTCATCGCACACCACTTCCGCACCTTGGCGCGAGGCCAGCACCCGTTCCGGCTTGAACAGCCCTGCCTGGCGCAAGCCGTTCAGCCCGTCTGCCAGTTGTGCATAAAAAGCCTGACTGCCGTTGTTGCCAGTGTTCATCGTCGCCCTCCACGATTCAGTCCGGTTGGCTGGCTGCAACATCCGTCTGCTAGGATGCCATTTTCAGCCCACACGCCAAATTCCATTATTTTGAATAAATATTCAATATAATGGATATTAAACAAGACTATTGAACATTACAAGCCAGCCATGAAAAAAAACAGCCAGCCCAACAATCCGCCGGAAGTCGGCGCCACGCTGCAGCGCCTGCGTCTGCAGCGCAAGCTGACGCTGGAAGACCTGTCGCGCACCGCTGGCGTCTCGAAGTCGATGCTGTCGCAGATCGAGCGCGAAAAAGCCAACCCGACCATCGCCGTCGCCTGGCGGCTGGCGAATGCGCTGGGGGTAGGCATCGCCGAACTGTTGTCCACCGAGCCAAAGGAAATCGAGACGATCCGCATCCTGGAGGCGCACGAAACGCCCACCCTGCCCGGTACGCATGCCGGTTATGTCCTGCGGATATTGGGGCCGATGGAGCTGGCGGGAAATTTCGAATGGTATGAATTGACGCTGGCGCCAGGCGGCGCGCTGGTTTCAAACCCGCACGACCCCGGCACTTTCGAACATCTGACCCTGCTGCATGGAGCGGTCGAGGTGGAGGTCGGCGGCGACATCAGGAAACTCAAGGCCGGTGCCACCGCGCGCTATCAGGCCGATCAAAGCCACGCGATTCGAAACAACGGAAAAATCGAGGCGAAGGCGCTGATGGTGGTGATTCACCGTTGACCGGCCCGCATGCTGCCAAAGCCGCCCGCGGCAAAATGACCGCCTGCCATGCCGGCCGAAAAGCCAGCTACACCGCCATGTAACGCCCGGGACGATGATTCAAGGCGATCACCAGATTGAGCGCAACAGCACCCACCACCGAGGCCAGCAGGGCCGTAAAGCTGACCAGCAGCAGCGACGCCAGCACGATCGCCACATCGACCGACATCTGCAGCTTGCCGGCACGCAGGCCGTATCTGTCCTGTAGGTAGAGCGCAAGGATGTTCACGCCGCCCAGGCTGGCGTGGTGTCGAAACAGGATCAGGAAACCGGCGCCCATCAACGATCCGCCGATCACGGCGACATAAAACGGCGTCAGTGGGCTGAACTGCACAAAGTGCGGATGCAGGCCGGAAAACAGCGATACCAGCCCCACTGCGCAAAAGGTCTTGAGCGTGAACTGCCATCCCATGCGCTTGATGGCCAGAAGGTAAAACGGCAGATTGATGACGAAAAATATCGGGCCGAAGGCAATTCCACTCGCATAGTGGATCAGGAACGCAAGGCCGGCGGTACCGCCGGTCAGCAGCCCCGCCTGATTGAACATCACGATGCCGAAAGAGACGAACAGGGAGCCGATCAGAATGGCCAGCACATCTTCAGACAGGGTATGGTGCAGCGGGGTAGGCGCGGTGTCGAGCATGACAGTCATTCGCTGAAATGACGGCATTGTGAATTAAATCGAAGCCGACATCCAGCAATTCCTTCCGTCGCCGGCGCCTCGCCCGGGCGTGAAGGAATGGGATTTGTGCGACTGCGATCGAAAAAAGGCAGTGCCAGTGCACTGCCCTTGAAACTCACGCGGCAATCGATTTCCTGATCGGCTTCATTGCGTCGCCCGACAGACCGGCAAGGCAGCAAGGTCCAGTGCGCCGAGCTTGGGCAGCTCTTCCGGTTTCGAGGCCAGCCAGCGCCGCCACAACGGCGTGGTCACGGGCCGCGTCGCCACCGTCAAATTCGGCAGCGACCTGGCCGCCTGCCTGAAGCTGCGCGCAGCCGCAGGGCTGGTGACGGGGCAGACAGGCGAACGGTCCGGCATCCAATGCAACATGTTTTTGCTGGAGACACGTTGATTGGCGACGACCATACTTCCGATGGAACCATCCTCATTCACATAGGCCAGCCGGTTTTGATTCTGGGGTTCGGCCAATGCATATTTGGCGATGTCCCCCTGGGTCAAACGTTGCGGATTGTTCCCCGGCGTGTACTTTGTATTGTCCACTTTGATCGAATAGTTGACGCAGCCTTGCGGCGGGCACGGGAAATAGGTGTCCAGCTCGTTGGCGTCCGGGCAGGCGGCGTCGCCCGGGCAACTGCCGAGCGGGAAGATTCCGTGTGCGTTCTTCGAATCCTGCTGCACGTACAGGAACAGGATGCCGCTGGCGCTATCGTAGAAATAATTGTCGCCGCTGGGCGTGCCATCCGCGTTGGTCAGGGCGGCCAGGCTGGTCATTGCCGCCAGAGACTTTTTCTTGAAGATGCAGTAACCGGCCTCAAGATCAGCGCCGGCCGGGCAGACGCCGCTGATCGGCACCGCCATCACGCCATTGGCCGGGCAACCATTGGGCCCGAGGTTGGTCGTCTCGTTCTGCTCGTTCAGGTTGAAGCACATCTCGCCGCCATAGGTGGAACCATCCAGACGATTGAAATACGGTCGCATTTCGGGAGTATTGTAGTGAACGCCATTCCCGCCCCACGATCTGTAGCCGCGCTGGACCTGGAAGTCGGTGGCGTCCAGCGTTCGGCCGTTCTGATCCACATAGCGGATTCCCAGACGTACATAGAACGGCTTCTTGTCCATGTCCGGCTTCACGGCATCGGTGAAGCCGAACTGCACGACATTGGGCATGCCGTTGACCGTCTTGCCGACTCCTTCGGGCGAGGTGGACGGCGCCGATTCCACGATGTAGCCATAACCACTGGTTAGTTTCGGCTCCCACAGACCCTGGCCGTTGCGGCTTTGCAAGGCCATCGACTGGTATTCGCTGCCATCCTTCGACGTTTTGGTGAAGATCATGTCCTGCCAGCGCTGGCCTTTGAGGGTCGGATACAGCGCATCGAATTCCAGCGTCGCCATATTGGCCGGTGAAATGATGGAAGTCGACCGGTCTTCCGCGACCGCATCCTGCTCTCCGGTCGCCAGGCATTCGTCGACCGCGTTCGAGGCGCGATTGAAAGGCAGGTTGTTCAACGAAATCGCGAATTCGCCGGCAGCGACCTTGCCGTCCGGCCCGACCACCCTGAAGCCGGTCAGGGTGCCGTCCAGATCGATCAGCGCGGTATTCTTGTCGCCATCCTTGAACGGAGCCTGATTGACATGCTCGGTGTAGATCTGGTGACGCAGATCGACATTCTCGAAGCTCAGTGCACGGGTAGTACTCGCCGTCGGGTAGGCGCTCTGATTGCTCTGGAACCAGCCGAACGCGGCGTCGCCCTCATAGAGCTTGGCCTGATTCGGATAGGCTTTGAAGTTCTTCATGTGATCGGCATCGGCCTTGGTCAACAAGGGCGAGGGATCGCGCAGGAAATTCACGAAATGGTTGTGGAAGATGCGCACCGGCCCGTCATAGACCATGTAGCCGGCCGAGTTCCAGAACGGGGTTTGATAGCGCTTGTCGGCCAGTTCGTTGGCCTTCGGGTTGTAGTCGACGCAACCGTTGTTTTCGCCGTCAGTCGCAGTCGGGCAAGGCCCCCAGCGCTCGACGTTGTTGTCGCTGACGCCGACCAGCACCGAATCCTGCATCAAGGCCCAGACGCCGGGAGCGTTGCCATCCGGCCCGCCGGAACTGACCAGGGTGGCGGAGTCCCGATTGGTGGCGAAGCGGCTGTTCTCGATGACGTTCCAGGTCGGGCGGATCCAGATCCCGCGGTTGCGGTTGCGCGTCGCCGTCAGTCCCTCGAAGCGGGTGATCAGGTTCTTGCCATCGTTCTTGCCGTCCACCTTGGGGAACAGCTGCTGGGTAACCGTCATCTTCTCGGTTTCGGCGAACACACCGTCATAGCAGGCGTGCACCCGGTTGTTGCGGAAGGTGCCGACCGGCTTGAACTGCAGATCGCCAGCCGTCGGCACCACATACCAGTAGCCTTTGCCCATGCCCTGGCAGCCGCCGATCGCGTTGCCTTCCAACACGGTACCCGGGTTGACGATCCAGAAACCGCTGGACTGCTCGACGTACAACTCGCCAGCTTCGTAGTCGCAGGGTTTTGCCGCGTCCGGAATCCGCTTATCCAGTAAGTCGCCGCGGCCAGACGCCGTGTAGCAGCCGCCGCGCACCGGGTTGGACTGCTTGTCCATGTTGCGCACATTCAGTCCATCGTAGTCGTTGATCGGTGCCAGGTTATCGCCTTCCCACCAGTTCTTGGGCTTGCCTTCGGCGGACTTTGGAACGGCGGCGGTATCGATGCCGAAATAATGGCTCATTGCTCCCAGACCGAGGTTGTTGCGGAAGCTGATGCCTTCCTCGTCGCCTATTTCCTGATAGAACAAATGCCCAACCGCCCGGGCGCAGACATTGTTGTCGAAGGTCAGGTTCTGGCTGGAATGCACCGTAATGCACTTGTTGTAGCTGTGATGAATGCTGTTGCTATTGATCAGATGGCTGCCGGTCGGCACCCCGACCATATGGAAGTGAATCGGATAGCTGCCAAGGCGCTCCTTGCCGAATTTTTCAAGTTCGACGCCCTCGATCACGACTTCCTTGTAATCCTCATGAATCTGGACTTCGCCGCCCCAGTGCAGATCAGCCGCCGACGCCGCATCGGCTGGCGAAGGTGTCTGCGAGGTCAACATGACGTTGCGGCTGATGAGCCCCACTTCGCTGCGCTCATCGACGCCGTAATTGGCCTTGCCTGCGTTGTAATTGGCGGCGCCTGGCAGCCCCGGATCGGCACCGCCAAAGTGGTAGTGGCGCAGCGCCTGAACCAGCTCGACATCGGTGCCGCCTTGCGCGTTGCGGCTCAACCTGGAAATTTGCACGAATTCCGATTCAAAGGGACTGAAGCTGGAAGTGGCCACCACGATCCAGTCCTTTACGCCCCATGCGCCGGGGCCTTCGGTGACATCGCGCGCCAGCTTCAGGATACGTTCACCGCCAATCGGAACCGGCACCTTGATCCCCTTGGAACCGGACTGATATGCAGTTGGACCCGCGGGTTGCGCCAGATGGGTCCAGCTCACGCCTTTGGTTCCCGCCGCAAGCTTGCCTTGGGCCGGGACCACCCCTTTGGCACCATACAAACGCAGGACACCGCCCGACAGGACGGCGATACCCTTATCGGCGCCCTGCGCGCTTTCATCCGCGTCCGCGCGTTTTCCTGTGAATACCACCTTGACCTGGCTGGCCGGATTTTCCACGCCTACCGGGCAGGAAGCCGTACCCAACGAGAGCGTGCCGGCAACACTGATGCCTTTGGTGTGCAGTTCGATCTGGCTGAACTGGCGCGGAAGCACCAGCTTGCCATCCGCCTCGATCGTGATCTTGCCCAGCGCCTCGTTGCCAACAAATGACTTGTCGATGATGACATTGGGGCCGCAACCGCCGTTGCCAATCGTCACGTCCCGGTTGGCGCCGAGCGTACACTGTGACAGGAGCACCGGCTCATTTGCTTTTCCGGCCGCCATCGCCTGCAGCAGGCCGACTGACTCATCGAACGCAGTGCTGCACGCTTTTATCTGTTCGGCGGAAGGCGGCGGCATACTGCCATATCCACTGTCGCTGGAGCCGCCACACCCCGCCAGAACTAGCAGGAGCGCCAGCGCCCCCAAAAAATATGAGTGTAGCGGCGCGCGTGCCGGCTGAAGCTGGTCGCGCTTTACGCTGGATACTGCAAGCATGATGGTCTCCACTTGGTTATATTTATCTAGCCAAATATCAAGCCACCGCCTGGCCGACATCCAGACTCTGCAAGCTTCCCAGCGAAGCCGGCAACCTGCTTTATTGCTTTTCAACTAGTTGCCATGATGCCATGGGATTCGGCAAAGAACCATCTCCAATACAGGTTCTCCGTGTTGCAAATAGAACCATAAAATCTATTTATTTCACAAAATAACATGGGTATATTAAAACATTGAAGATCTGACGCTCGGCTAAGAGCTTCATATTGAGGAGTATATTGCTGCGCCCGATTCTGTTACGGTTGAAACCGGACATCTTGCACGGCACCATGCGCAATCCGGCCTGACGGCTGAGGAAGCCAGTCACGCGCCTCCGCGAGCCTTTCCTGCTCCTCCCGCGCCGGCTTCCTGCGCCATTGGGCGTGCTCTCCCACCGCACAACTGGGGCCGTAATCGAAGTCGAGATTGTTCGGGTATTGCCGGGTCAGGGTGTACGGCCAGAGCGGCATCGGGCACCGGCCGGCGAAGAAAAAACCTTCGGCTGCCGCCACCGCGCGCTATCGCTGGACGGCAGGTGCGCAACGGCGACGTCATCGCACTCCTGCCCGCTCGGATCGGCGGCGCACCGCGCTTCGGCAAAGACCGCTACGGAGGCTGAATCGCGCGCTCAGTTGGACAAGCCGCCCGCGGGCTTTATAAGCGGCAAAGGCAGCCGCGCACCATGCATACCTTCCCACCAGTGGCGTGAAGGCGAACGACACTGGGGGAACGCATGCATTGCCGCCTTTGCGGGGACGACAGCAGGGTGGCGTTTCTGCTTGATTCAATGTCTTATGAAGACAAGCAGACCGTGTCAACAGATAACTGCAACAGAACCTAAAACATGGGAGTATAGGAGATCTTCTGTTTGTTGATACGCGACACTATAGCTACCCTAGTGGAGTATATGGAACTCAGGCCAACTCTTCCAGCCGGATACGCGTGACCTTGCCGAGCACCGTCGGCAAGCGCTCGATTTTGGCAATCGCCGCTTCGATGTTTTTTTCCTGGGTCTGGTGCGTCAGCATGATGATATCGGTCTGCGTCTCGCCTTCGGCCGGCTCCTTCTGCAGCATGGCGTCGATCGAAATCGTCGAATCGGCCAGGATGCGGGTCAGGTCGGCCAGCACGCCGGGCTGATCGGCGACATGCATGCGCAGGTAGTAGCTGGTGGTGACTTCGGCGATCGGCAAAATCGGCGTGTCGGCCATCGCATGCGGCTGGAACGCCAGGAACGGCACGCGATGCTCGGGGTCGGCGGTGGCCAGGCGCGTGATGTCGACCAGGTCGGCGATCACGGCCGAAGCGGTCGGCTCGGCGCCGGCACCTTTGCCGTAATACAGCGTGGCACCGACCGCATCGCCCTGCACCAGCACGGCGTTCATCGCCCCTTCGACGTTGGCCAGCAGCCGTTTGGCCGGGATCAGCGTCGGGTGCACACGCAGCTCGATGCCGTGCGCCGTGCGGCGCGTGATGCCGAGCAGCTTGATGCGGTAGCCGAGCTGCTCGGCGTAGCGGATATCGGTTGCCTGCAAGCGGGTGATGCCTTCCACGTAGGCACGTTCGAACTGCACCGGCACGCCGAACGCGATCGAGGCCATGATGGTCAGCTTGTGCGCGGCGTCCACCCCTTCGATGTCGAAGGTCGGGTCGGCCTCGGCATAGCCCAGGCGCTGCGCATCCTTTAGCGCAACATCGAAATCCAGCCCCTTGTCGCGCATTTCGGACAGGATGAAGTTGGTGGTGCCGTTGATGATGCCGGCGATCCATTCGATGCGGTTGGCAGTCAGGCCTTCGCGCAAGGCCTTGATGATCGGGATGCCGCCAGCGACCGCGGCTTCGAAGGCCACCATCACGCCCTTGTCCTGCGCCGCCTGGAAGATTTCGTTGCCGTGCATGGCGATCAATGCCTTGTTGGCGGTGACCACGTGCTTGCCGTTGGCAATTGCCTGCATCACCAGCGTGCGGGCGATGCTGGAGCCGCCGATCAGCTCGATCACGATATCAATCTCGGGGTTTGACACCACCAGTCCGGCGTCGCCGACCACCTGGCATTGGCCGTTGGTCAGGGCGGTGGCGCGCTCCAGGTCCAGGTCGGCCACCATGACGATTTCAATCGCGCGGCCGGCACGGCGCGTGATTTCTTCCTGGTTGCGCTTCAGGACTTCGAACGTGCCGGCACCAACGGTGCCAACACCCAGCAAACCCACTTTGATTGATTTCATATGCTTTCTTGTCTACTTAAAATGCGCCGTTCGCAATGTCGGATTTGATTTGCGACAGCATTAAAAACCCTTTGTCGTTTCCGCGGCGGTAGGCGGAAACCTGATGGCGTGAAGGGCAAACGACACTGGATCCCCGCCTTCGCGAGGACGACCGGCATTGATTGCGCACCGAATCAAGCGCCGAACTAAGCCCCTTTGTGGCGCTTCCGATAACCGTCGAGGAAGCGCGCAATGCGTCCCACCGACTCGGTCAGGTCGTCGGTATTCGGCAAGAACACCAGGCGGAAGTGATCCGGCGTCGAATAGTTGAAACCGGTACCTTGCACGATCAGCACTTTTTCCTCGGCCAGCAACTGGTAGGCGAACTGCTGGTCGTCGGCAATCGGATACAGCGCCGGATCGAGCCGAGGAAACATGTACAAGGCCGCCTTTGGCTTGACACAGGACACGCCCGGAATGTCGGTCAGCAGCTTGTGCGCCAGATCGCGCTGGCGCGCCAGCCGGCCGGCCGGCGCCACCAGGTCGTCGATGCTCTGATAGCCGCCGAGCGCGGTCTGGATCGCATACTGGCCCGGCGCGTTGGCACACATCCGCATCGAGGTCAGCATGTTGAGGCCCTGGATGTAGTCCTTGGCGTGCTTTTTCTCGCCGGAGACCACCATCCAGCCGGCGCGATAGCCGCAGGAACGGTAGTTTTTCGACAGGCCGTTCAAGGTAATGAACAGCACGTCGTCGGCCAGCGAGGCGATCGAAGTATGGGCGGCGCCATCGTACAGCACCTTGTCGTAGATTTCGTCGGCAAACACGATCAGCTGATGCTGGCGCGCGACTTCGATGATTTCCTTCAGCACATCGACCGAATACAGCGCGCCGGTCGGGTTGTTCGGATTGATGACGACGATGGCGCGCGTATTGGAGGTGATTTTCTTCTTGATATCGTCGATATCCGGCAGCCAGCCCGCCTGTTCATCGCAGACGTAATGCACCGGATTGCCGCCCGACAGGCTGACCGCCGCGGTCCACAGCGGATAGTCGGGTGCCGGCACCAGCACCTCGTCGTCGCTGTTCAAGAGCGCGTTCATCGACAGCATGATCAGCTCGGAGGCACCGTTGCCAAGATAGATATCGTCGATGGTGACGCCGGCGATGTTCTTTTCCTGCGTGTAGTGCATCACCGACTTGCGCGGCGCGAACAGGCCCTTGGAATCGGTATAGGCGGAGGCGGCCGGCATGTTGCGGATCATGTCCTGCACGATTTCATCCGGCGCATCGAAGCCGAACACGGCCAGGTTGCCGATGTTCAGCTTGATGATCTTGTGGCCCTCGTCTTCCATTTGCTTGGCCTTGTCCAGGACCGGGCCGCGAATGTCATAGCAGACGTCCGCCAGTTTTTTCGATTTGTGAATTGTTCGCACAGGTGCTACACCCTCAGGTAATGATGCAAGTCAAGAATTTTACCAATCCCGGCGCGCGCCAGTCGGCGCGGCTGCAGCCCAAATGCAAAAACCGGAGCATACGAATCAGTATGGTGGGATTTCGAGCGCCAGCAAGGCCCGATCAGGCGCTGCGACAGCTTGGGAGACAGGTTCCGGCGCACCAGAAGCATTTTTATGCTGCGCTGCCAGAATTGTTCATTCTGCCGAAAGCGCCCGCTTTTATCAATCGCCAAGCGCGGCTTTTGAATGGAAAACGCTACAATGCAGCAGTTTTCATTCACCTTGTCGAAAATTCACCGGAAAACCTGCGATTCGGTGAATCATCACGCCATGAAACTCCACTCCACCGTTACCCAGCAATATCAAACCGTCACCGCCTACGACGATACCGGTGTCGAAATCAATGCCGTGCGTTTCGATTTCAGCCTGCTGGTGTTGCCGGAAACGCCGCCGGCAGCCTGGCCGGTCGCTTCCTTCGAGGCCCTGACAACCGAACATTTCGCGCAGATCGAGGCCACCGCGCCGGACGTCGTGATCCTGGGCACCGGCCGCCGCCAGCAGTTCGTCCATCCGCGCCTGATCGCAGCACTGACCGCGCGCCGCATCGGTGTCGAATGCATGGACAACAAGGCCGCTTGCCGCACCTACAACATCCTGATGGCCGAAGGCCGCAAGGTGGTGCTGGCGCTGATCATCGAACCACCCGCTACCCAACCCACTACCACCACTGAAAAAGGCCCCGACTCCTGACATGCGTGAACTGCACACCTCGAAACCGTTCGTCTGGGGCCTGCTCCTTATTTTTCTGGCAATCTGGTTTTACGCGCTCGACGCCCGCACGCTGGTGCCGACCGACGAAGGCCGCTACGCTGAAATGGCGCGCGAAATGGTCGCCACCGGCGACTGGGTTACGCCACGCCTGAACGCCATCAAGTACTTTGAAAAGCCGCCGCTGCAAAACTGGATGAACGCTATCACGTTCGAATTGTTCGGCTTGGGCGAATGGCAGGCACGGCTATGGACCGGACTGTGCGGGCTGCTCGGCGTCTTTCTCGCCGGGTATACCGGACGCCGCCTGTTCGGCCCGCGAGTCGGCTTCCACGCTGCACTGGTCCTGGGCTCCAGCATGTTCTGGATCGCCATGGGGCACATCAATACGCTCGACATGGGCCTGGCCGGCATGATGACGCTGGCGCTGTGCGGCCTGCTGCTGGGCCAGCACAATGACGCCTCGCAGCGCGAGCGGCGCAACTGGATGCTGGTGTGCTGGGCCGGCATGGCGCTGGCGGTGCTCTCCAAGGGCCTGATCGGCGTCGTGCTGCCGGGCGCGGTATTGGTGCTATACACGCTGTTTGCACGCGACTGGGCAATCTGGAAGCGACTGCATGCGCTGCCCGGCGTATTGCTGTTTTTCGCGATCACGGTGCCGTGGTTCGTACTGGTATCGCTGAAGAATCCGGAATTCCTGCGCTTCTTCTTTATCCACGAGCATTTCCAGCGTTTCACCAGCAAGATCCATCACCGCGCCGGCCCCTGGCATTACTTCATCCCGATCCTGCTGCTCGGCATCGTGCCCTGGCTCGGCATGCTGGCCCAAAGCCTGTGGCATGGCGCACGTGAGGCGGTGACGGGCTTTCAGCCGAAGAAGCTGCTGCTGGTCTGGTCGGTATTCATCTTTCTGTTCTTCAGTATCTCCGGCTCCAAGCTGCCGTCCTACATCCTGCCGATTTTCCCGGCGCTGGCACTGTTGATCGCCTGCTACCTGGAACGGGTCCCGGTGCGCACCGTACAGCTTTCCGGCGCCCTGCTGGTGGCGGGCGGCATCGCCGGCGTGGTCTGCTGCTCGTACATGCCGACGCCTGACCGATGTCGCCTTTGAAGTGCCGCTGTACCAGGCCTATGTGCCGTGGGTCGGCGCCGCCGGCGCGCTCGCCATCGTCGGTGGCCGGCGCCGTGCTCTGGCTGGCGCGCCGCCAGACGCTCGTGGGCACTGGTGACACTGGCTGCCACCGGTTTCCTGTGCACGCAGTTGCTGATGCTGCGGACACGACCCGCTAGGGCGCTATGCCTCCGGCACTCGACCTGGTGCCGGCAATCGAGGCCGAACTGACGCCGGATACGCCGATCTACGCGGTCGGTCGCTACAACCAGACGCTGCCGTTCTACCTGCGCCGCACCATGATCCTGGTCGAGCACTCCGACGAGCTGGAGTTCGGCCTGCAAGCAGGAGCCGCATCTATGGATCCCGACCCGCGACGCGTTCGTCGCGCAATGGAATGCCGACCTGGCGGCCGGCAAGAAGTCGCTGGCGATCCTGCGCCCCGATCACTACGCCGGACCTCCAGCAGCGCGGCGTGCCGATGCGCGTCATCGCCAGGACCCGCGGCGCGTCGTCGTCGACACGACCCTGATCGCCAAATAAGCCAGAGACCATGAACCTCGACTACCTTCGGTTTCATCTTCGCCGGCATCTGCCTGAACGCGATGGCGCAACTGCTGCTGAAAGCCGGCACCAACGCGGTTGGCGCGATTCACCTGACGGCCGACAACTGGGTCGGTACCGGCCTCAAGCTGGCGACGCAATGGCCGATCCTGGGCGGTCTCTCGTGCTACGTGATTTCAGTCCTGGTGTGGATCATCGGCCTGTCGCGGGTCGACGTGACGATCGCCTATCCGATGCTATCGCTCGGCTACATCATCAACGCCCTCGGCGCCTGGTACTTCCTGGGGGAAGCGGTGTCGGCGCAACGGCTGCTGGCGATCGGCGTCATCATCGTCGGCGTGGCGCTGCTGGCGCGCAGCTGAGACATGGTTCATAGAGAGTATATTGCCTAGAAGTCCATTTTACGCCCGATATTGATGTACAACATCAGGAGTATTCCAGTATGACACAAGCCTTTCTGCCGTTTTCCAAACCGGTCATCGACGAAGCCACCATCGCCGCCGTCGGCGATGTCCTGCGCTCGGGCTGGATCACCAGCGGGCCCAAGGTGCAGGCGTTCGAAGCAGCAGCTGTCCGAATATTTCGGCGGCCGGCCGGTGCGCAGCTTCAATTCCGGCACCTGCACCATGGAAATCGCGCTGCGCATCGCCGGCATCGGCGCAGGCGATGAAGTGATCACGACGCCGATTTCCTGGGTGGCCACTGCCAACGTCATCCTCGAGGTCGGCGCCACGCCGGTATTTGCCGATATCGACCCGGTCACGCGCAATATCGACCTGGACCAGCTGGAAGCGGCCATCACGCCGCGCACCAAGCGCGATCATCCCGGTCTACCTGGCCGGCCTGCCGGTCGACATGGACCGGCTGTACGCGATCGCCAACAAGCACAAGCTGCGCGTGGTCGAGGATGCGGCGCAGGCGCTCGGCTCGACCTGGAACGGCAAGCGCATCGGCGCCTTCGGCGATTTCGCTGTCCTTCAGCTTCCAGGCCAACAAGAACGTCACCTCGTCCGAGGGCGGCTGCCTGGTACTGAACAATGCCGAGGAAGCGCGACTGGCGGAAAAATACCGCCTGCAAGGCGTGACCCGCAGCGGCTTCGACGGCATCGACGTCGATGTGCTGGGCGGCAAATACAACATGACCGACGTCGCCGCCGCCATCGGCCTCGGCCAGTTCGCGCATATCGACGCCATCACCGCGCGCCGCAAGCAACTGGCGCGGCACTATTTCACCACTTTCGGCCGCAGACTTCGAGCGCGACAGCGGCGCCCAACTGCCGGTCGCCGACATGGAAAACTGCAACTGGCACCTGTTCCAGCTCGTGCTGCCGGAAACCATGCACGCGCGCCGCATTCATGGAGCAGATGCAGCAACAAAACATCGGCATCGGCTATCACTACGCGCCGATCCACCTGTTCTGCGCTGTATCGCGCGCGCGGCTTCAAGGAAGGCATGTTCCCGGTGGCGGAAAGGGTCGGCCGGCAGATCGTCTCGCTGCCGATGTTCAACAGCATCGGCGAAGAGGATATCGAGCGCGTGGTCGGCGCGGTAAAATCGGTCCTTTGCCAATAAAACCAATTCAAGGCACGCGCCTGATGAAACCAGAACTCTCCGTCGTCATCCCGGTATACAACGAGCAAGCCGGCCTCGCCAAACTGTTTGAACGGCTGTATCCGGCGCTCGACGCGCTGCAGACTCCCTACGAAATCATCTTCGTCAACGACGGCAGCCGGGACGATTCCGCCAGCGTGCTGGCGGACCAGTTCCGCCGCCGCCCCGATGTCACGCGGGTAGTTCTGTTCAATGGCAATTACGGCCAGCACATGGCGATTCTGGCCGGCTTCGAAGTGACCCGCGGCGACGTCGTGGTGACACTGGACGCCGACCTGCAAAACCCGCCCGAGGAAATCGGCAAGCTGGTCGCCAAGTTCCGCGAAGGCTACGACTACGTCGGCTCGATCCGGCGCGAACGACAGGATGCCGCTTGGCGCACCTACGCTTCGCGCGCGATGAACCAGCTGCGCGAAACCATCACCCACATCAAGATGACGGATCAGGGCAACATGCTGCGCGCGTATGGCCGCAACGTGATCGACCTGATCAACCAGTGCAGCGAAACGAATACCTTCGTGCCGGCGCTGGCCTACACCTTTGCGCGACGGCCGACTGAAATCGTGGTCGAGCATGAAGAGCGTGCGGCCGGCCAATCCAAGTACTCGCTGTACAGCCTGATCCGCCTCAATTTTGACCTGGTGACCGGCTTTTCGCTGGTGCCGCTGCAACTGTTTTCGCTGCTCGGCATCGGCCTTTCCTTCGTTTCGGCGGCGCTGTTCGTGTTGCTGCTGATCCGGCGCTTCATCTTCGGCGCCGAGGTGGAAGGCGTATTCACGCTGTTTGCCTTCACCTTCTTCCTGATGGGCGTGATCCTGTTCGGCATCGGCCTGGTCGGCGAATACGTCGGCCGGATTCACCAGCAGGTACGGGCGCGCCCGCGCTATGTGGTGCAGACGGTACTGGAGCAGGATCTGGACGAAACGCCCCTGTTGCTAGCCGCGGTTGCTGCTGCCGACGTCCACGCATGCCGACAGCGCCGAGCGGCGCGCGGTGAAGCGCCAGCCATGAATCATGTCACGGCAACACGGGCGGTCGTCTTCGCCTATCACAACGTCGGCGTGCGTTGCCTGCAGGTCTTGCTGGCGCGCGGCGTCGAGGTCGCGCTGGTCGTTACGCACGAGGACAATCCGGCGGAAACCATCTGGTTCGAATCGGTCGCCGAACTGTGCCGCGAGCACCGTATCCCGTTCATCACGCCGACCGATCCGGCATCGCCGGAACTGCTGGCCCGAGTACAGGCGGCGCAGCCGGATTTCATTTTCAGCTTCTACTACCGCCACATGCTGCCGACTGCGCTGTTGGCGACTGCCGCGCGCGGCGCCTACAACATGCACGGCTCGCTGCTGCCGAAGTACCGCGGCCGGGTACCGATCAACTGGGCGGTGCTGCACGGCGAAACCGAAACCGGCGCCACCCTGCACGAAATGGCGGCCAAGCCGGATGCCGGCGCGATCCTGGCGCAAACCGCGGTGCCGATCCTGCCCGACGACACCGCTTTTGACGTATTCGGCAAGGTGACGGTCGCCGCCGAACAGACTTTATGGAAGGTCCTGCCGGCCTTGCTGGTCGGCCATCCGCCCAGCTTGCCGAACAATCTGGCGCAAGGCAGCTACTTCGGCGGCCGCAAACCGGAAGACGGCCGCATCGACTGGCAACAGCCGGCGCAAGTCATCTACAACCTGCACCGCGCGGTAGCGCCACCCTACCCCGGCGCGTTTACCGAACTAGCCGGCCAGACCTGGACCATCCGGCGCGCGCGCCTGGCGGACGAATCGTTTTCCGATTTGCCGCCCGGGCTGGCGGTGGTGGATAATCGCATGCTCGGCGTCGGCGCCGATGCGCGCGCCCTGCTGATTCAGGAACTCGCGGCGGACGGCGAAACAGCCACGCCGCAGCAGCTGCGGCAAGCCATCCTGGCCGCGCGCAACCCTCTTCAATAACCAAGAATTGTCATGAAAAAAGTCCTCATCCTCGGCGTCAACGGCTTCATCGGCCACCACCTGTCCAAGCGCATCCTGGAAACCACCGACTGGCACGTGTACGGCATGGACATGATGACCGACCGCATCACCGACGTCCTGGAAAACCCCGCGTACAAGTCGCGCATGCATTTTTTCGAAGGCGACATCACGATCAACAAGGAATGGGTCGAGTACCACATCAAGAAATGCGACGTGATCCTGCCGCTGGTGGCGATCGCCACGCCATCCACCTACGTGCAGCAGCCGCTGCGCGTGTTCGAGCTGGATTTCGAGGCCAACCTGCCGATCGTGCGTTCCGCCGCCAAGTACGGCAAGCACCTGGTGTTCCCTTCGACTTCGGAAGTCTATGGCATGTGCCACGACGAGGAATTCGATCCGGAAGAATCGGAACTGATCTGCGGCCCGATCAACAAGCCGCGCTGGATCTATTCCTGCGCCAAGCAACTGATGGACCGCGTGATCTGGGGTTACGGCATGGAAGGCTTGAACTTCACGCTGTTCCGGCCGTTCAACTGGATCGGCCCCGGGCTGGATTCGATCCACACGCCGAAGGAAGGCAGCTCGCGCGTGGTGACGCAATTCTTTGGCCACATCGTACGCGGCGAAAATATTTCGCTGGTCGACGGCGGTCTGCAGAAACGTGCCTTCACTCACGTCGGCGACGGCATCGATGCCTTGATCAAGATCATCGCCAACAAGGACGGCGTCGCCAGCGGCAAGATCTACAACATCGGCAATCCGGTCAACAATTATTCGATCCGCGACCTGGCCGCGATGATGCTGAAACTGGCTGCCGAATATCCCGAGTACGCCGCCGCAGTCAAGCAAGTACAGCTGCTGGAAACCACTTCCGCCGCCTACTACGGCAAGGGCTACCAGGACGTGCAGAACCGGGTGCCGAAAATCACCAATACCTGCGCCGAACTGGAGTGGAGTCCGAGCACCTCGATGGCCGATACGCTGCGCATCATTTTCGACTCGTACCGTAGCCAGGTAGGCGCAGCAAAAGCGCTGATGAATTGACGGTGCGTGCCCTGCCGGGCGCGCCGCTGCATTGCATCTCCATGATTGCGCTCACGCGCTGCTACCCACAAGGCTGACGTGCCGCTGCTGACCCTGAAAATCGACGCCGACACCTACCGCGGCACGCGCGAAGGCGTGCCGAATCTGGTGCGCCTGCTCGGCCGCCACGACGCCCGCGCCACGTTCCTGTTCTCGCTTGGTCCCGACCATACCGGCTGGGCGCTGCGTCAGGTCTTCCGACCCGGTTTTTTCAGCAAGGTGTCGCGCACCTCGGTGCTCGAACACTACGGTCTGAAAACCCTGATGTACGGCGTGCTGCTGCCGGCGCCGGATATCGGCAAGACCTGCGCCGACACCATGCGCGCAGTGCACGCCGCCGGCCATGAATGCGGCATCCACACTTGGGATCACCGCGTCTGGCAAGATCATGTGCAGCAGCGCGATGCCGCCTGGACGCAAAAAATCATGCAGCGCTCGTTCGACCGTTTCGTCGATATTTTCGGCGCCGCGCCCGCTACCCACGGCGCCGCCGGCTGGCAGATGAATGCGCACGCGTTGCGGCAACTGGATGCATTCGGCATGGCCTACGCGTCCGATGGCCGCGCCATGCTGACCGAATCCGGCGCGCTGGCGGATGCCGAAGCGGGGCCGCACCGGCTGCAGGTGGACGGCGAAACGCTGGCCTGCGTCCAGTTGCCGACCACGCTGCCGACGCTGGATGAATTGCTGGGTCGCACCATTGACGGCGTATTGATGACGCCCGCCAGCATCGCGTCCCGGTTGCTGCGCTTGACCGAAAACAAGCGCGACCATGTGTTTACCCTGCACGCTGAGCTTGAAGGGCAAAAACTTGCCCCCATATTCGAGCAACTGTTACGGGGATGGCGCACACAGGGCTATCAGTTTGCATCCATGGCCGATCACTACCAGCATGTAAAAGACCAGGCATTGCCGCTGGCTGCGATCCGCTTTGCCGAGTTGCCGGGCCGTTCGGGCAGCTTGCTGGTGCAGTAGCTGACTTGGTCCGGTGCGTGCTTGAACCGGCGCACAGCGATGAATATCACCAACAACCAGCCGTACATGGCCAACGTAGCGCCAACGCAGTGGAGAATGCCGTGGTAGAAAATTTACCGCAGTTGAACGAAATTGTTCCCGATTTTTCGGCGCCAATGACCAGTGACAAGACTTTTACTCTGGCTGATTACCACGGCAGAAAACTGGTCTTGTATTTTTATCCAAAAGACAATACTCCGGGCTGCACCACCGAAGGCATCCGTTTTCGCGAACTGTATCCGCAGTTCCAGCAGGCAAACGCTGACATCGTTGGCGTCAGTCGCGACAGCCTGCGTTCGCATGAATCGTTCAAAGCCAAGCTCGGCATGCCATTTGAGCTGATTTCCGATCCCGAGGAACAGGTTTGCGAACTGTTCGGCGTGATGAAACTGAAGACACTGTATGGGCGGCAATCGCGCGGTATCGAGCGCAGTACATTTGTGATTGACGGCGCCGGCAGATTGGTGAAAGAATGGCGTGGAATGAAGGTTCCGGGTCATGTGGACGAAGTCCTTGAATATGTCAAAGCACTTGCATAACCATTGAATTCAAACAGTAGCACCTCCTCCCCGAAAACCGTTTGCGGACAGGCTAGGCGCCGTCGCAAGCGGTTTTTTTTATTTCCCACCTGGCATGTCGCCAGTCTTGATTCCTCCGCGCGTCGCCGGCGTACTGGAATATTCTAGAGATTGAGGTTCTGATGCCGTTACCGAAATTACCCACCAAACCCGCCACCCTGTTGTCAGTTTCTGATTTTCCAAAAGTGGAAGCCGGTAAAACCGTGAAGCCACGCATCCAGTTGATCGAGCAGGCGCCAGCCGCCAAAAATCAGCCGACAGTAAAAGCACCCGTTGCCAAGGCGCCTGCTGCAAAGGCTGCACCTCCCAAGCCGGTCAACGTCGAGTCGCGCATCAAGTCCAGCACCAGCCGCGCCGCCGACCGCACCGGCATCACCAAGCTGTTCGTGCTCGACACCAATGTCCTGATGCACGACCCGACTTCGCTGTTCCGCTTCGAAGAGCATGACATCTACCTGCCGATGGTGACGCTGGAAGAACTCGACAACCACAAGAAGGGCATGTCCGAAGTGGCACGCAATGCGCGCCAGGTATCGCGCTCGCTGGATGCGTTGATGGCAGATATTGCCGACGATGCGATCGATGACGGTATCGAGCTCGCCAAGCTCGGCAACAAGGAGGCCAAAGGTCGCCTGTTCTTCCAGACCAAGCTGGAAAACGGCGTGCTGCCGGAAGGCTTGCCGACTGGCAAGGCGGACAACCAGATCCTGGGCGTGGTGCGCGCGCTCGAGCATCAGCACCCGGGCCGCGCCATCGTGCTGGTGTCGAAGGACATCAACATGCGCATCAAGGCGCGCGCCATGGGGCTGCCGGCCGAGGAATACTTCAACGACCATGTGCTGGAAGATACCGACCTGCTGTATTCCGGCATCATGCAGTTGCCCGACGATTTCTGGAACAAGCATGGCAAAGGCATGGAGTCGTGGCAGGAAAACCGCCATGGCACCGGCTACACCTTCTATCGCCTTTCCGGGCCCTTGGTGCCAGCCATGCTGGTCAACCAGTTCGTGTATACCGAACCGAAGAACGGCGAGGCGGCATTCTATGGCCACGTCACCCAGATCAACGGCAAGACGGCGGTGCTCACCACGCTGCGTGATTACGGCCACAGCAAGAACAACGTCTGGGGCATTACTGCGCGCAATCGTGAACAGAATTTCGCCCTCAACCTGTTGATGGATCCGGAGTGCGATTTCGTCACGCTGCTGGGCCAGGCGGGCACTGGCAAGACCTTGCTGGCACTGGCGGCTGGCTTGGCGCAGGTACTGGAAACCAAGACCTACAGCGAAATCATCGTCACCCGCGTCACGGTGCCGGTAGGCGAAGACATCGGCTTCTTGCCTGGCACGGAAGAGGAGAAAATGTCGCCGTGGATGGGCGCCTTCGACGACAACCTGGAAGTGTTGAACAAATCCGACTCAGACGCCGGCGAATGGGGCCGGGCCGCAACACAAGACCTGATCCGTTCCCGCATCAAGATCAAGTCGCTGAACTTCATGCGCGGGCGCACCTTCGTCAATAAATTTTTGATTGTCGACGAGGCGCAAAACCTGACGCCAAAACAGATCAAGACCCTGGTCACGCGTGCCGGACCGGGCACCAAGATCGTCTGTCTCGGCAATATCGCGCAAATCGATACGCCCTATCTGACTGAAGGCTCCAGCGGCCTGACCTATGTGGTCGACCGCTTCAAGGGTTGGGCGCATAGCGGCCACGTCACGCTGGCGCGCGGCGAACGCTCGCGGCTAGCCGATCACGCCACCGAAGTGCTGTAGCGGCGCTGCTTGCCGCTTCGCCACCAAAAAATCCGGCTGCGGCCGGATTTTTTTCGACTTGGACATGATTGACTGTGCAGGCTGCAAACGGGTCCTGCAGCAGTATATACTCCATATACTAATATGTATTTACGAGCATAAAATATAGATTTATACGACATACTCCTTTGTTATTATATCTGGGTTATAAGACTGCTGATTTTTTTCCATCGTTCCCATGGCAGTGCAACCCGATCATGCGATGCGCCGGCGCACATCGTGAACACCGATCCGGATGGCAGCAACCCACCACAGAGCGGTGGAATAACTCGAAAAATATCGCCAGGCGGCCACTGCAGTGACACGCGCATTATTTTTTCTACCCATCGTACGCAGATTTGATACCCGATTTATAATTGCCCAGACAATTATTATTTCGATGCAGAATGGAACAGCCGACGCCACTTTTTTCGCTGCAGGATTTCCAGGTCGAGGATAGCGTCGGCTATCTCCTGAAGCGCACCCGCGCCATGTTGACTAACGCGGCGGAGGGAACCCTGGCCGAGCAAGGGCTGGATATCACCCAGGCGCAAGGCAGCCTGCTGTTCATGCTGTCGACCGGAAAATATCGTACCGCCGCCGATCTGGCACGCGAGCTATGCATCGATGCCGCTTCGATGAAGCGCATGATCGACCGGCTGGTGACGCGGGGATTGATCCAGCGCCAACCGAGCGCACAAGACCGGCGCCTGATTGACCTGCACCTGACCGATACCGGCTTGGCACTGGCACAACGACTGCCCGCCGTCTATGTGGCAACGCTCAACAAAAGCTTTGCCGGCTTCAGCGCCGAGGAAGTCGGCTTTCTGAAGAGCCTGCTGCGCAAGTTGTTGGCCAATGCAGAAGCAGTTTCCGTGCAAAAAACTACTTGACCAGTCAACGTAATAGTTGTCACTTCCACCCTTTCCATGACTTCCATTCTTCGGTCCTTTCCCGCGCCGGCCCCATTGCTGACCGCGCTCGGTTCGCGGCTCGCCATGGGCGGCATTACCGCCCTGCTCGCCGCCTGCGCCAGCTTCAGCGGCATTCACAGCAATGCGCAACTGGCGACTCCAGGGCACTATTCGAGTGCGGAATCGCTGCCGGAGCAAGGCGGCGCATGGCCATCGCAATCGTGGGCCGGTGACCTCGGCGGCCCGCCACTGCAGGCACTAATCGATGAGGCGTTGGCTGGCAATCCCGACCTGCAGGTCGCTGCGGCGCGCATCGCCAACGCCCGCGCGGCATTACAGGCGACCAGGGCAGCCACGCTGCCGACCGTCGGTGCCAGTTTCAGCAGCACCTATCAGCGCTATACCGAAAACGGCTTGATCCCGCCGCCGCTGGCCGGCACCTATCAAACCGACAATGAACTGGCGCTGAATTTCTCGTACGACTTTGATTTCTGGGGCCGGCATGCCGCGCAGTTGCGCTCCACGGTCGCACTCGGCAAGGCGGTGGTGGCCGAACAAGCGGATGCTCGCCTGATTCTCGGCACCGCCATTGCCCGCACCTGGCTGCAACTGGGGCGCCAGCAAGCACAACTGCAACTGACGCAACAGCAACTGCTGGTGCGGGAAAAACTGGATCAACTGACGCAGCAACGGATTGTCGCCGGCCTCGATGCCGGCGGCGAACGGCAGCAAACGCAATTGCAGCTGGCCAGCTTGCGCGCCGACCTCGCGCAATGGCAGGAGGCGATGGGCTTGAGCCGCAACCAGCTGGCTGCGCTACTCGGAAAAGGCCCGGATCGCGGCCGCGCCATCGCGGCGCCGACACTGCCGCCTGAGCAGGCATTGGCATTGCCCGATCAATTGCCGGTGGCATTGCTGGGGCGGCGCCCGGACATCGTCGCCTCGCGCTGGCGGGTCGAGGCGGCACAGGGCGATATCGACAATGCCAAGGCGCAGTTCTATCCAAACGTCAACCTGATGGCGTTCGCCGGCCTGTCCAGCCTCGGCTGGCCGACCCTGCTGCAAAGCGGCAGCCGCATGGCCGGCATTGGCCCGGCAATCCGCTTACCGATCTTTGAAGGCGGCACCCTGCGCG
Source organism: uncultured beta proteobacterium (assembly GCA_963707665.1). Classification (GTDB taxonomy): domain Bacteria; phylum Pseudomonadota; class Gammaproteobacteria; order Burkholderiales; family Burkholderiaceae_D; genus DATJCV01. The sequence continues at coordinate 90,203 of CAVPQU010000009.1, forward strand.
CGCAATTGCAGGGCAGGGTCGCAGCCTACGATGGCGCGGTTGCGCAATACAACCAGGCGCTGACTGAAGCCTTGCACCAGGTCGCTGACCAGGTGCAATCGTTGCGCGCGGCGCAAGACCAGGGCCGCGAGCGCCAGCTGGCCAGCGCAGCAGCACTGACAACGCTGAACCTGGCGCGGCAACGCCAGCGGGTCGGCACCGCCAACATGCTGCAAGTGCTGGCCAGCGAAAGTGTGTGGCTGGCACAGCAGCAGCAGGTGCTGGAAGTGCAGGCGCGCCAGGCCGATCTGCGGGTGGTACTGATCAAGGCGCTGGGCGGCGGCTTCGAGGCCGGGTCCGACGACCTGCTCGCCAGCAGTGCCGCTGCGCGCTAGACCAGCCCACCTGATTCCGAAGGCAGCAGCCCTCCTCTCTCCCTTTTGACAAGACTGCACGATGACCGCACCTAACGCATCTTCCACCGCACCCACTGCAGCCGCCGCGGTCGCCCCACGCAAGCGGCGCGTGCTGCTGATCGGCGTCACGATCGTGTTGTTGCTGGCGCTGATTGGTTACGGCATATGGTGGCTGATCTACGCCAGCCATTACGAAGACACCGACGACGCCTATGTCGCCGGCAACGTGGTGCAGGTCACGCCGCAGATCGGCGGTACCGTGGTGGCGATCCATATCGACGATACCGAACTGGTCCAGTCGGGCGCGCCGCTGATCAAGCTGGACCCGGCCGATGCGCAAGTCGCGCTGCATCAGGCGGAAGCGCAGCTGGCGCAAACGGTGCGTGAAGTGCGCACCCTGTTTACCAATAACGGCGCGCTGGCGGCCAACGTGGCGGTGCGTGAAGGTGACGTGCAGCGCGCGCGTGCCGATCTGGCGCGGCGCCAGGACTTGGTCAGTACCGGCGCGGTGTCACTGGAAGAGGTCGCACACGCCAAAAGCGCCTTGCAAAACGCCGAATCCGCGTTGCAGGCGACACGTGAACAGCTGGCCTCCAACCGCGCCCTGACCGATAACACCAGCATCGCGCAGCACCCGAACGTGCAGCGCGCAGCGGCCCAGTTGCGCGCCGCCTACCTGGCTTATGCGCGCACCGAGTTGCCAGCGCCGATCACTGGCTATGTTGCCAAGCGCTCGGTGCAGATCGGCCAGCGGGTCGCGGCCGGCATGCCCTTGCTGTCGATCGTCCCGCTCGACACCTTGTGGGTCGATGCCAATTTCAAGGAAGTCCAGATTGCCCGCATGCGCATCGGCCAGCCGGTGACCTTGCATGCCGATTCCTACGGTTCCGACGTCACCTATCACGGCAAGGTGGTCGGCCTCGCGGCCGGCACCGGCTCGGCCTTCGCCTTGCTGCCGGCGCAAAATGCCAGCGGCAACTGGATCAAGATCGTGCAGCGCATCCCGGTGCGCATTTCGCTCGATCCGAAGGAGCTGGCGATGAATCCGCTGCGCATCGGCCTGTCGATGCGGGTCAAGGTGGATATCGAACACAGCAACGGCAACTCGCTGACCGCCAGCGCGACGCCGCGCGCCGAGGCCGCCTATCAAACCGACGTCTTTGACGTCGCCGCACACAAGGCTGACGACGAGATCAAGCGCATCATTGCCAGCAATAGCGGCAAGCCTGGCAGCGCCCCGTCCACGCAGTAAGCATTGCGCGCTGCCCCCCACCAGGCACCACCAAAAACCGGATTGCTGCAATGAGTGCGCTCCCTCCTTCCGCCCCCCTGCCGCCGCTGCACGGACCGCAACTGGTCCTGGGCACGCTGGTGCTGTCGCTGGCGGTGTTCATGAACGTCCTCGATACCTCGATCGCCAACGTCTCGATTCCGGCCATCGCCGGTGACATGGGTGTCTCGCCGCAACAGGGCACCTGGGTGATCACTTCGTTTGCGGTCGCCAACGCGATTTCGGTGCCATTGACCGGCTGGCTGACGCAGCGTATCGGCCAGGTGCGCCTGTTCGTCGCCTCGATTTTTCTGTTCGTGCTGGCCTCGGCGCTGTGCGGCATGGCGCCCAACATCGAATTCCTGATCGGCGCGCGGGTGCTGCAGGGCGCCGTCGCCGGGCCGATGATTCCGCTGTCGCAAACGCTGCTGTTAGGAAGCTACCCAGCGGCCAAAAGCGGCATGGCGCTGGCGTTCTGGGGCATGACTACGCTGGTGGCGCCGATCATGGGGCCGCTGCTGGGCGGCTGGATTTCCGACAATTATTCCTGGCCGTGGATCTTCTATATCAACATCCCGATCGGCGTGTTCGCCGCCTGGGCCACCTGGGTGATTTACCACAAACGGGAATCGCCGACCAAGCGGCTGCCGATCGACAAGATCGGATTGGCGCTGTTGGTGCTCTGGGTCGGTTCCTTGCAGCTGATGCTGGACAAGGGCAAGGAGCTGGACTGGTTCGGCTCGACCGAAATCGTGATCCTGGCCGTGCTGGCGGTGGTCGGCTTCATCTACTTCGTCATTTGGGAACTGGGCGATGACCACCCGGTGGTCGACCTGTCGTTGTTCAAGGGGCGCAACTTCAGTGCCGGCGTGGTGGCAATCTCGGTCGCCTATGGCGTCTTTTTCGGCAGCCTGGTGATTCTGCCGCTCTGGCTGCAGACCCAGCTCGGCTACACGGCGACCGAGGCCGGCTTCATCATGGCTCCGGTCGGCATTCTGGCCATCATCATGTCGCCGATAGTCGGCAAACTGCTGCCCAAGATCGATGCGCGCATCATCACGACCATGGCCTTTGTGATTTTTGCGCTGGTATTTTTCATGCGTGCCGAATTCACAGCTGATGTGGACTTCGTGACGCTAATAATCCCGACCGTCGTCCAGGGCGCAGCGATGGCGATGTTTTTCATCCCCCTGACCTCGATCATCCTGTCCGGCCAGCCGCCCGACAAGATAGCCAGCGCTGCCGGCCTGTCGAACTTCGTGCGCATCATGTTCGGCGGCATCGGCACCTCGCTCTCCACTACCTTGTGGGATAACCGCACGGCAGTCCATCACGCGCAACTGGCAGCGCATACCGGACCCGACAATCCGCTGTTCGGCCAGACCGTACAAGCGCTGACCGGCCAGGGCATGTCGGAACCAGGCGCGTGGGCGGTGATTGAACGTCTGCTCAGCGTGCAGGCCAGCACGCTGGGCGCCACCGACATCTTCTGGCTGTCGGCGATCCTGTTTCTGGTTTTGATCGGCTTGATCTGGATGACCCGCCCGATCCACTCGGCGCCGTCCGCGGGGGCTGCGGGGGCCCATTGATGCGCCAGGGCTGTTAACTGTCTGAACCGCATGCCGATGTTGCCTGTTATTCCCGCGCCTTTAAACGGCAATCCAGTGACATTTTTCCCGCATTACCGGGACCACTCGCGCCTGCATGATATAAGGCACTGCGTTCCCATCTGCGAGGGAATGACAGGAAATCAAACGATTGACAGCCCTGATTGATGCGTCGATCGAAGGCTGGAGTATGCCTGAAATACATCGATTTTCACTGGTAGCATCAGCGGTTTAAAAAATACTCCTGCCACAGTAGTCAATTGCGGTTAATCGCAGGACGCGGCTCAGAACACGTGCCGGCCAACCCACCAGGCGATCGCCGCCATGAACGCCGAAGCCGGAATCGTCAGCACCCAGGCCCAGACGATATTGCCGGCCACGCCCCAGCGCACCGCAGTCATTTTTTTCGCGGCGCCGACGCCGACAATCGCGCCGGTGATCGTATGGGTGGTCGACACCGGAATTCCCAGCGCGGTGGCCATGAAGAGCGTGATCGCACCGCCGGTTTCGGCGCAAAAGCCGCCAACCGGTTTCAGCTTGGTGATTTTCTGGCCCATGGTCTTGACGATGCGCCAGCCGCCGAACAAAGTGCCAAGGCTGATCGCGGAATAGCAGCTGATAATGACCCACCACGGCGGCAGGTGATCCTCGACACTGGAGTAGCCGGCGGCAATCAGCAGCATCCAGATAATGCCGATGGTCTTCTGGGCGTCGTTGCCGCCGTGCCCGAGGCTATACATCGAAGCCGAAACCAGCTGCATGCGGCGAAACCACTTATCGACCCGATGCGGCGTCGAGCGCACGAAAATCCATGACACCAGCACCATCATGATCGAGCCGAACACGAATCCAAACAACGGCGACAGCACGATGAACAGGATGGTCTTGATCAGCCCGGCCGAAATCAGCGCTCCGGTACCGGCTTTCGCCACTGCTGCGCCGACCAGGCCGCCGATCAGCGCATGCGAGGACGAGGATGGAATGCCGTAGTACCAGGTGATCAAATTCCACACGACGGCACCAATCAGCGCGCCAAATACCACATAGTGATCGACGATGGATGGATCGATCGTGCCCTTGCCGACCGTGGCGGCGACGTGCATCTGGAATACCAGGATGGCGATGAAATTGAAGGCCGCCGCCATTGCGACCGCAGTTTGCGGTTTCAGGACGCCGGTGGAAACTACGGTTGCAATCGCATTCGCGGCGTCATGAAAGCCGTTCATGAAATCGAACAGCAGCGCCAGTATGATCAGGGATCCAAGGACGTAGATGCTGATTTGAAAGGTTTGCATGAGCGTGGTTGTTCGTTATTTATTACGGCACGCCACCGATACCGCGCGCGGTATTCGTCGGCTGGAGGCGAATACCGCAACCGTGGTCAGCGACTTGCTGCGGGCGATGGCTGCGATGCAGCGCGGCGCAAGACAAGCGAAAGACGGAATATTCAGGCGTTCTCGACGATGATGCCTTCGATGATATTGGCCACGTCTTCACAGCGGTCGGTGACGGTTTCCAGGATTTCGTAGATCGCCTTCAGCTTGATCAGATTGCGCACGTCCGGCTCATCCCGAAACAATTTCGACATCGCCGCCCGCATCACGTGATCGGCATCCGATTCGATACGATCGATCTCTTCGCAGATCGCTAGTATCTGGCGCGAATTATCCATGTTGTGCAGCAAGCCGACCGCCGCCTGCACCTTTTCGATGCACTGCAAGCACAGCTCCGCCAGCCTCTTTGCTTCCGGCGTGATCACCTGCAGGTCGTACAAGGAAACGGTTTGCGCCGCATCCTCGATCAGATCGAGAATGTCGTCCATGCGCGTAATCAGATGATGGATATCGTCGCGATCGATCGGCGTGATGAAGGTCTTGTGCAACAGGTCGATGGTGTTGTGGGTCACCTTGTCGGCCTGCTTTTCAATCCCCTCGATCGCATGCACGCGAATTTCAAGATCATTGAAATTCGACATCAAGGCGACGATTTCATGGCCGCCTTTAACGCATAACTCCGCATGCTGGTTGAACAGATCGAAAAATTTGCCCTCGGTGGGCATCAGTCGTCCAAACATGATTACTCTTTCTGTGAATTAAGCGTAAATCAGATAGTGCATTTGGCCGGGCACGATCAAACCGTCGTCGCCCGATGCCTGCTCAGTCGCCGCCATACAGCGCGGCGCCGCCAGTGTAATTCTCGAACTTGGTGTACTGTCCGAGGAAGGTCAGGCGCACGCTCCCGATAGGGCCGTTACGCTGCTTGCCGATAATGATTTCGGCGCTGCCCTTGTCCGGCGAATCAGGGTTGTAGACTTCATCCCGATAGATAAACAAGATCACGTCCGCGTCCTGCTCGATGGCGCCCGATTCACGCAGATCCGACATCACCGGGCGCTTGTTGGGACGCTGCTCGAGCGAGCGGTTCAACTGCGACAACGCAATCACCGGACACTGCAACTCCTTGGCCAGTCCCTTCAGGCTGCGCGAGATTTCTGAAATCTCGGTGGCCCGGTTTTCGCCGCTGGAATTGGCCGACATCAGCTGCAGGTAATCGATGATGATCAGGCCGAGCTTGCCGCACTGGCGCGACAGCCGGCGCGAGCGAGCGCGCAGTTCGATCGAATTCAGCGCCGGCGTTTCATCGATATACATCTGCGCATCGTTCATTTTCTGGATCGCATGCGTCAGCCGCGGCCAATCGTCATCATTCAGACGCCCGGTGCGCAGCCGCTGTTGATCCAGCCGCCCGACCGAACCGAGCATCCGCATCGCCAGTTGGGTGCCGCCCATTTCCATCGAAAACACCGCCACCGGTAAGCCGCTTTCGATCGCCACATGCTCGCCGATATTGATTGAAAATGCGGTCTTCCCCATCGATGGTCGGCCGGCGACGATGATCAGGTCACCAGCCTGCAGGCCGGACGTCATGCGGTCCAGGTCGGCAAAGCCCGTCGGGATACCGGTAATGTCATTCTGGCTGTCGCGATTGTAAAGTTCGTCAATGCGCTCGACCACTTGCGTCAGCAGAGGTTGGATTTCCTGGAAACCTTGGGCGCCGCGTGCGCCCTCTTCCGCGATCGAAAAAATCTTCGATTCCGCTTCGTCGAGAATTTGCTTGACTTCCTTGCCCTGCGGACTGAATGCCTGGCCGGAAATTTCGTCGGATACGGTAATCAGCTTGCGCAAGACGCCGCGGTCGCGCACGATCTCGGCGTAGCGCCGGATGTTGGCGGCGGTGGGGGTGTTTTGCGCCAGTGCATTGAGATATGGCAGGCCGCCGACTTCATCAGCCTTGCCCATGCTGGACAAGGATTCGAACACGGTGATGACATCCGCCGGTCTCGAGCCATTGATCAGCTTGACGATGTGCTGGAAGATGATTCGATGGTCGTAGCGGTAGAAATCGTCGGCCTGCACGAAGTCGGCGATTCTGTCCCAGGCTGCGTTGTCGAGCAGCAAGCCTCCCAGTACCGACTGCTCCGCTTCAATTGAGTGCGGGGGGACACGCAGAGAGTCCAGTTGCGGATCGGGTGGTGCATTCATGGCGCGAATTATACCTGTTTCGCCCCCGTCCCTTGACGCAATGTGGCAATAAAAAAACCGGGCGAACCCGGTTTTTTATTGCGTTGACAAATGCAAATAGTAGTGCGTCGATCTACCTTAGACGTGTTCACCCAGTACCGCAACCGTGACGTCGATCGCGACGTCCGTGTGCAGTACCACGACCACTGGATGATCGCCTACCATTTTCAACGGGCCTTGCGGCATGCGAATTTGCGTCTTCTCGACCGGGAAGCCTTGCTTGCTGAGTGCCTGGGCGATATCGGAGTTGTTGACCGAACCAAACAGGCGGCCGTCGACGCCGGATTTCTGCGAAATCTGGACCGTCATGCCGGCCAGTTTCTCACCTTGCGCCTGTGCCGCAGCCAGTTTTTCAGCCGCGGCTTTTTCCAACTCCGCACGCTTGACCTCGAACTCGGCCATGGCGCTGGTGGTGGCGCGCCGCGCCATGCGTTGCGGGATCAGGAAGTTGCGCGCATAACCGTCCTTGACGCGCACCACATCACCCAGGTTGCCGAGATTGACGACTTTTTCCAACAGAATGACTTGCATGTTTTTCTCCTATTCTTCGCCGTCGATTACGCGGTATGCAGATCGGTATATGGCAGCAGCGCGAGGTAGCGCGCGCGCTTGATCGCGGTATCCACCTGGCGTTGATAATGCGCCTTGGTCCCCGTCAGGCGAGCCGGCATGATCTTGCCGTTTTCCTGAACGAAATCCTTCAGGGTATCAACGTCCTTGTAATCGACCTGCTCCACCTTGGCAGCGGTGAAGCGGCAGAATTTCTTGCGTTTGAACAGCGGGTTTTGCTGTTGGCGTTTGTGCTTGAGTTTGTTCTTGTCGAATTTTTTACCGAATGCCATTTTTGGCTCCTAATTTGTTTCTACAAAATCCATGATGTGAAAGACGAGGCTTTTGCCGTTGCGACTCTTGCGCGCCACGAAACCGGTGAACTGAAAAGTCCGGCCCAGTTCGGCCCGGTCGAATCGTCCTGAAATTTCGCCGGCCGCGATGGCAGCGATTTCAAACTCGACCAGCCTTGGAACACCTGCTTCAAGTTGTTGTGAGTTGTGCAGCAAGCGGGCCGATACAATCGGAATTCCTGCCGGCGTATAGCGCAACACCTCACGCTCGCTGATCCTCGCCACCAACTGAAACTGATTCACGCTCCCGCGGCCGAGCAAAAATTACGCAGCCGGGGCTTCGCTGCGATGGCTCTTGGCGGCGTCTTCCTTCTGCACCGCCTTCATCATCGGCGATGGTGCCGTTTCAGCCTTCTTCATCTTGACAGTCAGATGACGCAGAATGGCATCGTTAAATTTGAAGTTGGTTTCGATTTCCAGCAGCGTCTCGGCATCGCACTCGATATTCAGGCAAACATAGTGCGCCTTGGCGAGTTTCTGGATCATGTAGGCCATTTGGCGTCGGCCCCAATCTTCGACGCGATGAATCTGGCCGCCGCGCGCAGTAACCACGCCCTTGTAGCGTTCGATCATCGCGGGCACCTGCTCGCTTTGGTCCGGATGGACAATAAATACGATTTCATAATGACGCATAAAAACTCCTTTTGGACGGATCTAAAAAATCGCCCACCCCGGCGTCAAGACAGGTGTGGGAAGAGGAAAACCCAGCATGATACGCCGGAATACGAAAACACTCAATGCGTTCAATAGCTTATGGCGGCCAGAACCGATTTAATTAGCTGCTCAGGGGGCGGTGCGCTTGCATTTCCACAACAACTGTATAAAAATACAGCCTGTTCATAACCCCAGCGTCGCCCGCGCCATGACCCCCATGCTCAAGCTGACCGCCCGCCAACAGCAAATCCTCGATCTGATCGGCAGTGCAATCGACAACACCGGCTTTCCTCCAACCCGGGCCGAAATTGCTGCCGAACTCGGCTTCCGCTCCGCCAATGCCGCCGAAGAGCATTTGCAGGCACTGGCGCGCAAGGGCGCAATCGAAATTTCGCCCGGCACTTCGCGCGGCATTCGCCTGCTCGATGGCGAACACGGTAACCGCCCGATGCGCGGCCAGATGGCGCTACCGCACCCGGCACTGATGCAATTAAGCCTGCCGCTGGTTGGCCGGGTCGCCGCCGGCTCGCCAATCCTGGCGCAGGAACATATCGAGGCGACCTATCAAGTCGACCCGGCCTTGTTTTCAGGAAAACCAGATTACCTGCTGAAGGTGCGCGGCATGTCGATGCGCGATGCCGGCATCCTGGATGGCGACCTGTTGGCGGTAAAAAAAGTCGATAGCGTCAAGAACGGCCAGATCATCGTCGCTCGTCTGGGCGACGACGTGACCGTAAAACGCTACCGCAAAGCCGGCGCGATGATCGAATTGCTGCCGGAAAACCCGGATTTCGAGCCGATTCGCGTGCTGCCGGAACATGGCGATTTTGCGCTGGAAGGATTGGCGGTCGGACTAGTGCGCAACTGGCGCTGAAGCCGGCGGCATACGCTCTCGCAGCGGCGATGCGATTCAATCCGAACGGCTACGCAAAATCTGTCGGGCGATGCCGCGCAGAATATTGACCTCTTCGGTTTCCAGACCGGTGCGACCAAACAAGCGTTTCAGACGCGGCATCAGTTTTTTCGGATTGTCGGCGTCGAGAAAATCAATCGCGGCCAGCGCTTGCTCCAGATGTGCAAACATGCCTTCGATCTCGAGCACGCCGGCAGCGACGCCGTGAAATCCGACTGCACTGTTTTCCGGCGCGTCGTCCTGTGCCGCGACCCGGCATTCATAGGCCAGCACCTGCACCGCCTGCGCCAGGTTCAGAGAGGAATAATTCGGGTTGGCCGGGATATTGATCAGCACGTTGCAGTTTTCCACCGCCTGATTGGGCAATCCGAACCGCTCATTGCCGAAAATCAGCGCGGCGTTCAGGTTGCCCTGTGCCGCCAGTTGCCCGGCCAGTTCGCGTGGCGCCAGCACCGGTGGTGAAAATTCACGCAATCGCGCGCTGACTGCGGCAGCAAAGTTGCAGCCATTCACCGCTTCATCGATCGAGCCAACCGTACGCGCTGCCGCCAGGATATCCTGCGCACCGCTGGCAAACGCCACCGCCTCGTCGTGTTCGGTCGCGTTCGGTACACGCGGATTGACCAATACCAGTTGAGAAAAACCCATCGTCTTCATGGCGCGCGCCGCCGCACCGATATTACCGGGGCGGCTGGTTTCGACCAGCACGAAGCGCAGGCGATCAAACACGGACGTGGGGTTTTGCAGCAGGTTCATTTAGAATAGCGCCATTGCGCGGTGCGGACGAGACAGGCGAAATTATTTTTGGCCGTAGTGTGTCCGTTGGTCACCGCCTTGCTCATTATTCATCCAGGACATGCACCACTGCGCAACTTGCGCGGCGTCGCCATTTTAACGGAATCCCCATGCATCCCATGCTCAATACGGCGATCAAGGCTGCGCGCCGCGCCGCCACCGTCATCAACCGCGCTTCATTCGACGTTGATCTGCTGAAGGTCACCAAGAAACAGCATAATGATTTTGTCACTGAAGTCGACCAGGCGGCGGAAGCCGCGATCATCAGCGTGCTCGGCGGCGCCTACCCGGATCACGCTTTCCTGGCAGAAGAGTCGGGGGCCTCGGCCAATCTGCACGACGACCATGAATATGTCTGGATCATCGATCCGCTCGACGGCACCACCAATTTCATCCACGGCTTCCCGCAATATTGCGTCTCGATCGCGCTGCAGTACCGCGGCCAGATCACCCAGGCAGTGGTGTACGACCCAACCCGCAACGACCTGTTTACCGCCACCAAGGGTGCCGGCGCCTACCTGAACGACAAGCGCATCCGGGTTAGCCGGCGCGACAAACTGGCGGATGCCTTGATCGGCACCGGTTTTCCGTTTCGCGACCTGGACGGCCTGGACGAATACCTACAGATGTTCAAGATCATGACTCAAAATTGCGCCGGCATGCGCCGCCCGGGTGCCGCCGCGCTGGACCTGGCCTATGTCGCCGCCGGCCGCCTGGACGGTTTTTTTGAAAAAACGCTGAAGCCGTGGGACATCGCCGCCGGTTCGCTGCTGATTACCGAAGCCGGCGGCTTGATCGGCACGTTTTCCGGCGACTCAGACTATCTGCACAAGGGCGACGTGCTGGCAGGCAGTCCCAAGGTGTTTGCGCAGATGGTGACCCTGCTGAGCCCATTCAAATAAAAAATTACCGCGACGGCCGGCAAGTCGTTGCGCAATAAACTACCGCCCCGCACTGGCACTGTTATACTGCGCCGGTGCGGCACATTCTCCAGTCACCTTGCCGCTGTCTATTTCGACCTCCGCATTCCAATTCGTTTGCCTGCGACTGGCGCCCTTCGCGGCGACAGGCCGATGTTTTCCATTGAGTACACATGTCATTTACTTCTCTCGGCCTGGCCGATGATATCGTTCGCGCCGTCACCGAATACGGCTATACCACCCCTACCCCAATCCAGGCACAGGCGATTCCCGCCGTGCTGGCCGGCGGCGATCTGCTGGCCGGCGCCCAAACCGGCACCGGCAAGACTGCCGGTTTCACGCTGCCGATCCTGCATCGACTGGCCGCCGCCGCCCTCCCCACCGGTCCACGGCCGCTGCGCGCGCTGGTATTGACACCGACCCGCGAACTGGCGGCGCAGGTCGAGGAAAGCGTGCGCACCTATGGCAAGTACACCAAGCTGCGCTCGACTGTGATCTTTGGCGGGGTGGGCGTCAATCCGCAAATCAAATTGTTGAAACAAGGCGTCGATATCCTGGTGGCCACACCGGGGCGCTTGCTGGACCATATGCAGCAAGGCACGGTCGATCTGTCCAAGGTCGAAATCCTGGTACTGGACGAAGCCGACCGCATGCTGGACATGGGCTTTATCCGCGACATCAAGAAAATCCTGGCAGTGTTGCCAAAAAAACGGCAAAACCTGCTGTTTTCGGCCACTTTTTCCGATGAAATCAAGGCCTTGGCAGATGGCTTGCTAAACCATCCGGCGATGATCGAAGTCGCACGCCGCAACTCCACCGTTGAAGTCATTGCGCAAAAAATCCACCCGGTGGATCGCGACCGCAAGCATCCGCTCTTGGCGCATCTCATCAAGACCCACGAATGGCCGCAGGTCCTGGTCTTTACCCGCACCAAGCACGGTGCCAACAAGCTGGTCGAACAGCTCGGCAAGGATGGCATTGAAGGGATGGCGATTCACGGCAACAAGAGCCAGGCGGCGCGCACCCGCGCCCTGTCCGAGTTCAAGGACGGCAGCCTGCAAGTGCTGGTGGCGACCGACATCGCGGCGCGCGGCATCGACATCGATCAATTGCCGCACGTGGTGAACTACGACTTGCCGAACGTTCCCGAAGACTATGTGCACCGGATCGGTCGTACCGGCCGCGCCGGTTCCACCGGCCAGGCAGTATCGCTGGTATGCGTGGACGAACACATCATGCTGCGCGATATCGAAAGACTGATCAAACGCGAACTCCCGAAGGAAGTCATCGCTGGCTTCGAGCCTGATCCAAACGCACGCCCGCAAGCCATTCAATTGCGCAGCGGCGGTGGCGGACGCGGCCAATCGCAAGGCAGGGGCGCAGCGCCGTCTCGCGCTGCGCCGGGGACCAGGTCGCAAGGTCCCGGCAAACCGCATGGCGGCCAGCCGCCCGGCAGGTCGTCGGCACCGCGCCGCTCGGGCGGCCGCGGACGCTAGGCGGTATCCGTTTGACCTCCCTTGTCTGGCGCTGCGGCGCCAGACTTGTTTTTGACCCACCAAAAATCAGTCTGGGCTGCTAGCCGTCACTGTTGCAAGCTCGCAAGGGTGACCGTAATACTTTTCGCGTCGCGCCCTTCCCAGCCGTCTGAAATCGGCCACGCGCCGGTCATGCCCGTGACGTGGCGCTCTCTTGTTACTGCAATCGCCACACCGCTTGCTCCATATCAATAAGTCGATCACATAGAGCCGCAAAATTTCCTTGCTGGCCAAAAACGATACACGGGAGCGATCATGCGAGAAGACAATATTGCATTCAAAAAGAAACTGCACGAATCCAGAATCCGGACCGCGAGGCGCGTCAATCTGCAGCGAGCCAGCGGCTTGGTGGCGCTTGGGGCCAGCTTGGTCATGCTGTACATCCACTACCTGCACTAGCAGCCCATTGGTGTTTGTCGGCAGCATATGATTTCATATACTACCCACCCCTACTCCGTTTTTCGCCGTTGAAATATATATTATTTCAATATACTCCTTGACATCGCGTTCAATCCCTCGACACTGCAAACAATTTGAGTTGGGCATACGCTGCTCCAGCGTTCCCGTCCGAGCCGAACCCGATGTCATTGCGCAGTGCTGCGTGGGACTGCTGCAATGCAAACGTCGCAATACGAATTTGCGAGCATCCCTAGCCGGCATGAAACTAAATATTCCACGCAGAATCAGAACAGGCTACAGCGAAATATTTCCTATTGACAAAGGCGTAACAATGAATCAGAAGCATGACGAAAGTAAAAGTGATGGCAAGAAATCCAATTTCCTTACCCGGTTGACAAGCAACTGTTCCGCTCCACTGACACAAGTGGCGTTGATGGCAACCAGTTGCTGGCTGATCGTGACTGGACTGAAAGGTCTGGCTGGATTTCCGGTCAACCAGGCTACCGCTGCCGGCGATTTGGTCGGCATCCTGATCGTCATCGGTGCAGCACGCTGGTTCAAGGCACGCTCCGGCACCAAGTAAAACCTTACCTGCATCGGAGCCGCTATCTCCGCTTCTGCGCACCATTAGAAAAATCAAGCCCGGCACACTCCCATTTATTTTATTGCCGTGCTTACATTCTGTTACAGCGGTTACCCCAAGGTGTTGGTCAAGACTGATCGGCTGGAGTGTAATGAGCGTAATCCACTGTGGGAGTCACCATGAAAAACGTCCGCGCTTTGCTTGTTCCATTTGTCATTGTCAGTGGCGCTGTCCTGTTCGCGCCGAACGCCATGGCGCGCGACCAGATCGACTGGTCGATCAGCATCGGTTCGCCTGGCTACTATCCGCCGCCACCGCCACCGGTGGTCGTCTACCGCCAGCCCCCGGTCGTCTATGCGCCACCGCCGTCGGTAGTCCATGTGCCGCGCACGGTCTACCCGATGGTGCCGCCCGGCGTGGTCTACAGTAACCCCGGCTACGTATATCAGTACGGTTATCGCGAACGGCCGTGGCGTGGTGACCGCCATTGGAAAGGACACCGTCGGGACCGCGACTGATGGTCTGAAGCGGCAGGCGCTACCGGCTCAAATAAAGGTATCGGTTATAATCGCGCAGCATCGCCGGCAAGGCGATCAGGCAAACCAATCCAAGGGTTAGACCAGGTCTAGCCCTTTGTCGTTTAAAGGCAAGCGGCCGACTTCGCTTGAACTGTTTCCATGCAAGAACACACAACCAGCCTTTCCAGCGCCGAAACGGCGCCCCTGTCACTCGCGACCGAGATGGCGCCACAGCGCGAGACGGCGCGTGAAGTGGCACGCCGCCGCACCTTCGGCATCATCTCCCACCCGGACGCCGGCAAGACCACGCTGACCGAAAAACTGCTGCTGTTCTCCGGCGCGATCCAGCTGGCCGGCACCGTCAAGGGCCGCAAGAGCGGCCGCCATGCCACCTCGGACTGGATGGACATCGAAAAGCAGCGCGGCATTTCGGTCGCCAGTTCGGTGATGCAGTTCGAGTACCGCGACCACGTCGTCAACCTGCTCGACACCCCGGGCCACCAGGACTTTTCGGAAGACACCTACCGCGTGCTGACCGCGGTCGACTCGGCGCTGATGGTGATCGACGCCGCCAAGGGCGTCGAAGAGCAGACCATCAAGCTGCTGAATGTCTGCCGCATGCGCAACACGCCGATCGTCACCTTCATGAACAAGATGGACCGCGAAACCCGCGATCCGCTGGAACTGCTGGATGAAGTCGAATCGGTGCTGAAGATCGCATGCGCGCCGGTGACCTGGCCGATCGGCATGGGCAAGAACTTCCGCGGCGTGTACCACCTGCTGCGCGACGAAATCATGCTGTTCGCGGCCGGCGATGAGAATGCCGACCAGGAGCTTCGAAGTCATCAAGGGCATCGACAATCCGCGCCTGGCGGAGATGTTCCCGCTCGAGATCGAGCAGCTGAAGATGGAAGTGGAGCTGGTGCATGGCGCCTCGCACCCGTTCGACCTCGACGCGTATCCTGGCCGGCATGCAGACGCCGGTGTTCTTCGGCTCGGCGATCAACAACTTCGGCGTGCGCGAAATCCTGACCGCGCTGATCGACTGGGCGCCGGCGCCGCGCGAGCGCGACGCCACGGTGCGCGCGGTGGCAGCCGGCCGAACCGCGCTTTTCCGGCTTCGTGTTCAAGATCCAGGCCAACATGGACCCGGCGCACCGCGACCGCATCGCCTTCCTGCGCGTCTGCTCCGGCCGTTTCGAGCGCGGCATGAAGGTCAAGCACCTGCGCCTGAACCGCGAGATCAAGGTGTCCAGCGTGGTGACCTTCATGGCCTCCAGCCGCGAGCAGGTGGAAGAAGCCTACGCCGGCGACATCATCGGCCTGCCGAACCACGGCAACATGCAGATCGGCGACAGCTTTTCCGAAGGCGAGATGCTGCAGTTCACCGGCATCCCGTACTTCGCGCCGGACTTTTTCCGCGTCGGTGCGCATCCGCAATCCGCTCAAGATCAAGCAGTTGCACAAGGGCTTGCAGCAGCTGGGCGAGGAGGGCGCGGTGCAGGTGTTCAAGCCGGTGCACGGCAGCGACCTGATCCTGGGCGCGGTCGGCGTGCTGCAGTTCGAAGTGGTCGCCAGCCGCCTGCTGAACGAATACGGCGTCGATGCCGTGTTCGAAGGCACCAGCATCAGCAGCGCGCGCTGGGTATCGTGCGACGACAAGAAGCGTGCTGGCCGATTTCGAAAATCGTCGGCCGGCCACAACGTGGCCTACGATGCCGGCCGGCAACCTGGCCTACCTGGCGACTTCCGGCGTCAACCTGCGCCTGACCCAGGAACGCTGGCCGAAGCTCACGTTCCACGCCACGCGCGAACACGCGGTGAAAATCGCCTGATTTTTACCGCTGCTTCAGGGTGTGCGCTGTGCCGCCATATGGCGGAAATAAGCCAGCAGGTCGTCCAGCGCGGCATCGGACAATACCTGCTGCGAAAATCCCGGCATGTGGCGCTGCGGCCAGTTGCGCACCGCCGCCGGATCGCGGATCAGATGGCGCAGGAACGGCTCCTGGAGGTACTCAACCGGACTGAAAGGCCGGTTCAGGTCGGGGCCGAGCGTGGCGTCGCCACCGCCGTTGATTTGATGGCAGGCCGCACAATGCACCGTATATGCCTGCAGGCCGCGCCATTCCGGCCCGTCCTTCGCCAGCGCGCGTTGCGGCAACATTTGCGGAAAACGTGCAACCAATGGCTGACTGTCGGCGATGCGGGCAATCTGGTAGGGCCATTGTTCGGGTGAAATGCCGATTTTTTCCGGAGCGGTCCAGACCAGGTAGTATGGCCCGGCGCTAGGCGCACCGGGTTTCAATGCTGGCCACGGTGCATCTTTCGCTTCAATTGCCAGCCATGCCTGCGTGTCCCGATTGCCCTGCAACAGGCTGGCGGGAATGGTGGCGGAAAAGCCGTCGGCGGCGGAAAACTTCACGCTTTCCGTATCGCTCAACCGCGGCAACAGGACCGGTAGCGGAATCGCGTGAAACTGCATTGGCCGCTGGTAGGCGACATCGGCCGCCACCTCGATCCGACGCAGCGCGGGATGCGCCAGTAACTCGGCCCGGCTGTAGTGCCGTACCTGATTATCGTGCGCGATCTCCAGCTCCGATTCCACCGCCCAGGCCAATCTCGCAGACACGCCTGCCAGCAGCAGAAACAGCATCGCCAGCAACCATTGCTTGCCGCCACGCACGTATCTGCAGACAAATGGAGATAGTCCTCGCGTCATTTCAGAATTCCTGTTGCCGGTCCGCCAGCACGAGTTTGTGCATCCACATGTTGCTGGTCGCGATCAGGATTTCGCGCAACAGGTAGACATAGCTGCCAATCAGGGCCAGCATCGCCACGATGAACAATCCGGCGATCAGGCGCGACATCTTCAGCGCCAACAGGTCGCCGACAAACAGCGCCACAATCACCAGGCAAATCAGCAGAGCGCAGGCAGTGCTCAAGGTCACCGCGCGACTGATCAGGTGGGCGCGGCGATATAGAACATCCAGTTCGCCGCGCATTTCGAGTCGTTCCGCATCGCTGCCGCTGCCCATTCGCTCCTGCACCACACGCGAGCGGTCGATGATGCGCGACAGGCGATTGGTCAGGACCGACAACGTGGCGCCGACGCCGGTCAGCAGGAAAACCGGCGCAATCGCCAACTGGATGATATGGCCGACATCACCGATCTCTATTTCCATGCAACCAGGCTCCCGGGTCAGAACAAATTCGCTATTTCATGTCGGCCGTTCCAGCATCAGGCCGCGAGAAACAATAGTTTAGCAGTTGCCTCCATGCCAAAAGGAGATTGTGCGAAAGCCGCCGGCTACGCCGGAATGTCAGGTCAATTGTGCCAATCACTTTCGTCGCGGATGTACTGCTGACAGTATTTTCATACCTGCGTTACCGATAAAAATAATCATGTCCGCCATGCCTTCGTCCGTTGTGCAACTTGCCGGTGCGCGCGTATTTCTTTTGCAACTTTTCCTGTGCGCCGTTTCTGATGCGTAGCAAAAATGTTAAGCTTCCAGACAGATTTTCCGTACACAAGAATCTCTTTCCCGGAAAGCTGCACCCAATGACCAACCGATCGGAACCGACCCCCACCCAGTCAGCGTTCGCGCCGTCGGAGGCGTCCGCTTCGGCGCATAAGGTCAGTGCCTGGCTCTTGTCGAGCTTTCATTCGGCCATGGATGGCATGGTGGTGGCTGACGCCACGCGCCAGATCGTCTTGTTGAACCGCGAGATGGAGCGCATGTTTGGCTACCCGGCCAAGCGCCTGATCGGCCAGCCGCTGGACGTGCTGTTTTCGATCCTGTCGCAGGCCGATTATTCGCCGCAGATCCGGGACTGCCTGGCGCTCGGCGATGCGGAACCCGAAGCCAGGGTCAAGCTGGAGTTGCAAGGCGTACGCGCTAATGGCGAGGAATTCCCACTGGACGCAAGTATTTCCGCGCTGACCACCGAAGGCGAACACTTCCTGGCTTTTGTGTTGCGCGAAAAGACCGTCGATCCCGCAGCCGGAGAAGCCGCGGCGCCGGCGCACGCACTGCTGCAGAGCCTGAGCGCCTCGAGCCACCAGGCCAACGAAGTGGAGCGGCGGCGTTTTTCACGCGAGTTGTATGACGATCTCGGCCAAAATCTGAGCGTACTAAAGCTGGACCTGGACTGGCTGCAAAATGGCTGCACCGACACCGGCCCGCAGTTCCATGCGCGCGTGGCCCATATGCAAACGGTACTCGACAGCATCATCGTCCATACCAAGAGCATCGCCTCGGCCTTGCGTCCGCCATTACTGGATGATTTCGGACTGGTAGCGGCACTGAAATGGGCTAGCGAACGCTTTCAGAAAAAAACCGGAATCCAGTGCTCCTTGCAAAGCGGAGAATTCGCCACTGCGATCGGCGACCCGCACGAGTCGGTGATTTTTCGCGTGGTTCAGGAAGGACTATTGAACATCGAGCGGCACGCGGGTGCCAGCCACGTCAATCTCGCCCTTTGGCGCGCTGAAGACAAGCTGCACGTGCTGTTGCGTGACAATGGCAGCGGCATGGCGCCGCTCAGCCGCAACAAGCCAGGCTGCTTCGGCCTGGTCGCAATGCAGCAGCGGGTATATTCGCTTGGCGGCAAAATCGAGATCGCCAACATCCAGCCGTCCGGAGTCGAAATTCACGCCTCGATCCCGCTCGAACCGACTAGCGAGGAAGCAGCATGATCCGCATTGTGATTGCCGATGACCATACCATCATGCGTGAAGGACTGAAGCGCATTCTCGACGAGGTCGAGGAAATCGAAGTGGTGGGCGAAGCGGTCAACGGTTTTGAAGCATTGGCGCAAGTGCGCAAAGGCGGCTTCGATGTGCTGCTGCTGGATTTATCGATGCCTGGGCGTAGCGGTGTCGATCTGATTCGCCAGATCAATGATGAAGCGCCCAAGCTGCCGATGTTGATCCTCACCATGCACGAGGAAGAGCAATATGCGGTGCGCAGCATCCGCGCCGGCGCACGCGGCTATCTGACCAAGGAAAGCGCTGGCACGCAATTGGTGGTCGCGATTCACAAAGTGGCTTCCGGCCGCCCCTACATCAGCGAGGAAGTCGCCGAGCAGTTGGCGATGGAATCGATGCCGGCGCACCAGGTGTTCCCGCACCAGCAGCTATCCGACCGGGAGTTTGAAGTCTTTACACAGTTGGTTGGCGGAAAATCGATCTCCGAGATTGCGCTCCAACTTCATTTGAGTGTCAAAACGGTCAGCACCCATAAATCGCGCATTCTGCAAAAAATGGGGGTGCCATCACTGGCGCAACTGGTGCAGTACGCGATTGCCCACCGCCTGCTCGGCCCTCTGAAAAGCTGACTTCCCCACTCCCGGAAATTGCTGGACAGACTCTGCTTATCAGCGGATTCCTACATCCATGCGGTATTTTCCGACAGTCACATTCAGTGCCCGCTTATTGTGATGGCTTAATACTATTGCAATAATACCAACCCAGATCGACAGTACGGCGCGCACCGATCAAGACATAAAAACCTTTGCGCGACCATCACGGTCGATCCGGAACAAGTACCTGAGTCTCGATCGGAGCAAAGGTCACAACAACGTACAAGCGACCGTACACCAGTTGCAGGGAAGGTTTTTGACCCCGGCAGCCCACTATCTTGAAACAGGAGATCAATATGTTGTCCACGCAAACGTCTGAATCGAAGATCACCCCACTCGCCTCGCAGCACGTCTCGCCTATGGATGCCGGATGGCAACGACAAGGAAAATTATGGTCGAGCCTGAAGGAAGTGTGTGAACTATTGCGCATCGCCGCCACGTGCCCGATCACCGATGACGAACGGCTGTTTCAGCACGTGCAGTTCAAAACTGGGCAACGGGTGCATACCATTGGTCAGCCATTCGATACGCTCTACATCGTCTATTCCGGCTTCCTGAAAACCGTTCTGATCGACGAATACGGTAACGAGCAAGTACTCAGCTTCCCGATGCGCGGCGACCTGCTCGGAGTCGACGCCATCCATACCCGGCACCATGCCTCAGAAGCGGTGGCGCTGTCCAACTGCGACCTGATCATTTTGCCGTTCAAGAGACTAACTGCGCTCGGCCGCGTGCATGCGGATCTGGAGCCGGCAATGTACGGCGTCATGAGCCGCGAACTGGTGCGCGAACAGGCGATGGTCAGTATGCTGGGCGCGCTGAGCGCCGAAGCCCGGGTGGCACGCTTCCTGGTGTCACTCTCCGAGCGTTTCGCCGACATGGGCTACTCCAGCAAGTTTTTCAATTTGCGCATGACGCGCCACGAGATCGGCAGTTATCTCGGCTTAACCCTGGAAACGGTCAGCCGCACCTTGTCCGCTTTCAACGAAATCGGCTTGATCAACGTCGATCAGCGTTCCATTGCAATCAATGATGCCGATGCGCTCAAATGTCTGCGCCGCCTGCCTCCCTCCAGTTCGCGCGCCAAGCAGATTGCCTCCAGAAAATTGAAACAGGCTGCACGCAAGACCAGCGTCGACAATGGCTGGGTTCCTCTTCCGATCTGATGTCGCTAGCCACGGCGCGGGTACGGCTGCCGACAAAATGACAAACGACAGCCAATCCCGCCCATGCTGAACTAGCGCAGCCGCAATATGTCTACTTGCTACGAGGTACAGTATTTCCCTCCAGTTCGGTACGGCAAGGCCCATTGGAGCATGCTTGCATCGGAGTGCGACGTGGCGTTTTTGCCCGAAGCCTTTTTAGCCAACGCCATTGCGGATGTAGTCGACATGAGGCAAATCATGTCGATTTGTGTAAATGCAACCAAAAATTTATATTTCCTTTTTCCCCGAAAATTTGGGGGTGGTTTCGGCGCTTTTTTATGTCGAAGCGGAGGCTGACATTTTTGGCTGGTACGGCACCAGTAACAGCCGTCGGTTTTACGCAGCTTTCTTCATGGCGGAAAATTTTTACGCAAAACGTGCCACGGTCTTGCACCGCAGCCTGTATGGCGATGTGTACGGGCCATGGACTGCGGATTACCCGCCCGCCCGCGGCCGTAGCCGTTGCCCGCTGCCCGAAACCATACGTCACGAATTGGAGCGGATTCAGTTCGAGTTCATTTCCGAATGGCTGTTCTTCAAGACTGATCCTGCCATCGATGCGGAACTGGCGGCCTATCAGTGCCACAGTCTTCCGGTCAACACGCTCAACATCAAATTCAAGCGCTTGCGGCGCTTGAACCAGCGGAACGGTGCCTGGAGCTACTCAACCGCCGGCACCGACCTCAACGTGCTGGAGTTCCTGCAAAAATACCTGCGCTTTCATCCACGTGGCATGACCGGCTGAAATGCCGAAGATGTTACGGCGCACGTCATCAACCAAGCATTTTCCGTTCTCGCTTCGCGTATTCCGACTTCGCCATTTCCACATACTCCATGTATTGCAGTCATTTATCGCTCATAAATTAACACTATTTTATACATACTCCATACAAGCTATAAAAGCTACAATATCTGACACTCGTTCGCACCTGACCCGCTCCTCTCACGCATAACAAGAAACCGTCACCATGAGTCACTCCAGGAATTTGCGCACACTGACCGTTCACGCCGGCCAGCACCCCGATCCGCAATACGGCTGCCTGGCGGCACCCATTTATCAAACCTCGACCTTTGCCTACGGCTCGTTCGAGCGCGGCGCGCAAATTTTTGCCGGTGAAACGCCAGGTTATGTGTATAGCCGCATGGCCAATCCGACCGTCGTGATGCTGGAACGCAAGATCGCTGCACTTGAGCAGGCCGAAGCCGCCATCGCCTTTTCCAGCGGCACGGGCGCCATCAGCTCCTTGCTGTTGGCATGGCTGAACCCTGGTGATGAAATTCTGTTCGTCGGCCCGCTCTACGGCGGCACCGAGGCGCAACTGCGCGACCTGCTGCCTCGCTTCGGCATTCGTGCGGTCGAAGTCGCCAGCGCCGACGCGCTGCCTGCGGCCATCACTTCGCATAGCCGGATGATTTATGTGGAAACGCCGATGAACCCGACCCTCGGCATCGTCGACCTGGCACAAATCGCCACCATCGCGCGCGAGCATCGCCTGCTCAGCGTCGCCGATAACACCTTCGCCACGCCGATCCTGACGCAGCCGCTTGCGCTGGGCATTGACCTGTCGCTGCACTCGGCCACCAAGTACATCGGCGGCCACGGCGACGCCACCGGCGGCATCATTGCCGGCGCCTGCCGCCACCTGGACCCGATTCGCCACGTCGGCATGAAACAGATCGGTGCCTGCATGAGTCCACAGGACGCCTACCTGTTTATCCGTGGCGCCAAGACCCTGGCATTGCGGGTCGAACAATCCTCGGAAAACGCGCTGCAATTGGCACATTTCCTGCAGCGTCGGCCGGAAATTGCCCGCGTGTATTATCCCGGCCTGCCAGAGCATCCGAACCATGCGGTGGCGGCGCGCCAGATGCGCGCCTTCGGCGGCATCCTGTCCTGTGACATGGCGGGCGGCCTGGCTGCGGCGCGCACGCTGCTGGATGCCTTGCAGTTGATCACCCAGGCGGTATCGATTGGCGACACCGATTCCCTTGCCTGCCATCCGGCCAGTACCACCCATCGCGGCATTGCGCCGGCAATCAGGCAACGCCAGGGCGTCACTGAGGGCATGATCCGCTTCAGCATCGGCATCGAAGACGTCGTCGATCTGCAAGAAGACATGGCTCGGGGGCTGGCCATGATCGACTGAAACAGCCATTCCTGCGGCGGCGCCGATCAGGCTTCCTGCCGGCGCTGGGCGGCGCGTCTCAATATCACGAAAAGCCCGCCCGGGCTAGCTTTTGTTGCGCCGCAATGATACAATCTTATGTTGTCCAACCGGCCGTAAAACAAGCGCTGGAGATGATCTCCGATCAACTTCGTGCCGAATCCGGCGGCTGTGCGGCAAATCACCTCCTGTTTGCGTACCGCGCCGTCAATTGGCCGAACCAAGTCAGTGCTGACAATACCGCAAGACAACAACCGCTGGGCCAATCGGTCCGGGCGGAGCTTGTATGTGCTGTCGCTGCCACGAATTCTTCATTCTCGATCCAGGAAAGGGCACCCATGTCCAATGTCAAACCACAAACCAGTCGCAACTCATCGGCCACCAAAGCCGAGGCGCAAGTGACGGCCGTCAGGGTAGACAACATTCCTGAGGTAACACGCATTACCGACGCCGTCATTCTGGCTGGAATAGACACATCAGGATACGCCATGCCGGGTACCAAGGTACCCGGTCGCCGTGGCCGCCGCCCCACCGAATTCCAGCCGGAAGACGACGAAGTCACCGCATTGAATGCGATCGAGCGCGCGGAGCTGAAGGCCGTCAGGAACCGCAAGAACGCGGCGGCACAGCCAGCGGCGTCGGCCAACGGCCTGTCCGAAGAGGATTTGCACGAACAGCGCCGCCAGCAGATTGCCACGCTGATGCTGGCCGCGCGCGACCGCGGCTTCCTGACGCACGCCGAAATCAGCGACCATCTGGCAGAAAATGCCACTGAGCCGGATGATCTCGAGCGCCTGACCGCGGCATTGAACGACATCGGCATCGCCATCTACGAACGTGCGCCCGACAACGACTCGCTGCTATCCGGCAGCGGCGGCAACAACACGGTCCACAATACCTCCGACGACGTGGTCGAGGCCGCCGCCGAAGCCGTGCTGGCGACCACCTCGGCCGATTTTGGCCGCTCGACCGACCCGGTACGCCTGTACATGCGGGAAATGGGAGTGTCGCCGTTGCTGACACGGGAAGGCGAAGTCGAGATTGCCAAACGCATCGAGGCCGGGCAAAACGACATGATGGAGGCGATTTGCGCCTGCCCGGCGACCATCGCCGAGATCATCGACAGCGCTGCCAAGATCGCCCGTGGCGAAATGAAGATCGGCGACCTGGTCGATGCGCTGCATGATCTGCCGGAACCGGAAGCGCCTGCTGCCGCCCTGTTGGCGGCCAGTCGCGCCGCCGAAGCCAAGGCCAAAACGAGGGATGCCGACGACGACGAGGAAGCGGACGAAGAAGAGATCGATGTCGACGACGAAAGCGACAGCGAAACCGTCGCCGCCGACCAGTCCGCCGCCTATGCCGAGCAATTGCAGACCATGGCGCTGCAAAAATTCCGGCGCATGGCGGTGCACTTCGACAAGATGGGCAAGGCCTACGAAGCCCACGGCTACCAGTCGGCGCCGTATATGGCTGCGCATCAGGCGGTGGTCAAGGAACTGATGGGCATCCGCTTTACCGCGAAAGCCATCGAAAGCCTGTGCGACACCGTGCGCAACCAGGTCGAATCGGTGCGCGCGATCGAACGCCAGATTCTCGATATCGCCGTGAACGGCTGCCGCATGCCGCGCGAACGCTTCATCCAGACCTTTCCGGGCAACGAAACCAATCTCGACTGGGTGGACGCAGAAATTGCCTGCAAGCGCAGCGACAGCCTGGCGCTGGAGCGCCACGCGCCCGCCATCAAGGATGCGCAAAGCCAGTTGATCGCGCTGCAGGAAACCATCGCCCTCTCGCTGCCGGATCTGCGCGCCATCAACCGGCAGATGGTGGCCGGCGAAGCGCGGGCGCGGCGCGCCAAGCACGACATGACCAAGGCCAACCTGCGCCTGGTGATCTCGATTGCCAAGAAATATGTCAACCGCGGTCTGCAATTCCTGGACCTGATCCAGGAAGGCAACATCGGCCTGATGAAAGCAGTGGACAAGTTCGAATACCGGCGCGGCTTCAAGTTCTCGACCTATGCGACCTGGTGGATCCGGCAAGCGATTACGCGCGCCATCGCCGACCTTGGCCGCACGATCCGCGTGCCGGTGCACATGATCGAATCGATCAACAAGCTGAACCGCATCTCGCGCGAAATCCTGCAGCAAACCGGCGCTGATCCGGACATGGCGACGCTGGCCGCACGGATGGAAATGCCGGAAAACAAGGTGAAGGCGATCATGAAAGTGGCGCGCGAACCGATTTCCATGGAAACGCCGGTGGGTGAAGACGGCGACATGTCGCTCGGCGACCTGATCCAGGACGGTGATGCCGTCGGGCCGGACGAAGCCGCCGTGCAATCGGCCATGCGCAACGTGATCAAGGAATTGCTGGATTCGCTGACGCCACGCGAAGCCAAGATTATCCGCATGCGCTTCGGCATGGATACCTCCACCGAACAAACGCTGGAAGAAGTCGGCAACCAGTTTGACGTCACCCGCGAACGGATTCGCCAGATCGAAGCCAAGGCGCTGCGCAAGCTGCGCCACCCATCGCGCTCCGAGCGGCTGGAAGATTTCCGCCAAGCCAGGGCCTAGCGCCCTGCTGCTCCAGACCAGCTCGAACCCAGCTGCCAGTGGACGGCGACTCAGGAGTCGCCGCCGCTGGCGGCGCTTCGCCAGCCAGCGACCCCATGCGCACCGCATCGACCGACGCGCCCGAATTGCCGTCCGTGAGCGTTTCCGAACACGAGGGCGTGCTCTATCTGCATCTCGGCACCGAATGGATTCAGGGAGCGATGCGCCTCGCCAAGCCGGACGCGATCGAGATCGAGTATGTGCGCCAAATGATGATGTGGATGCTGTTCAATCAACAGCCGCGGCACATCGTCCAGCTCGGCCTGGGTACCGGCGCGCTGACCAAGTTCTGCTATCGCCACTTTCCCGAAGCGCGCGTCACGGCAATCGAGCTCAATCCCGCCGTGATCGCGATCTGCCGCTCGACATTTGCCCTACCGCCGAACGACGCCCGCCTCAGCGTGATCGAGATGGATGCGCTCGACTATGTGCTGGACCCGGCCCACCACGGCAGCATCGACGTGCTGCAAGTGGACCTGTATGACGCCGATGCGCGTGGCCCGGTGCTGGACACCCCCGAGTTTTATCAAGCCTGCGCCAATTGCCTGACAGCGAACGGCATGCTGACCGTGAACCTGTTCGGCGACTTCGTGAACTACGAAAAAAACCTGTGGGCGATGGAACAGGCATTCGATGCTGTCGCCTGGCTGCCGGTGGTCCACGACGCCAACGTCGTCGCCATTGCCTTCAAACGCTCCCCCGAAATCGAGTTCGACATGCTGTACCAGCGCGCCGCAAAGATCCGACTCACGATGAACTTGCCCGCGAAGTCCTGGGTGAATGGACTAAAGGCATGGATGCTGACCGATTAGGCCAGCATTCTGCTCATTAAACATGGGGTATGCTGAATAATCACATAAAACACGTGCGGAATTGAACGCCTATACAAGGAGTATATAAGAGAACGCAGGCGTGCCGGTTCCGCCGAAAAGGCATTCAGCGGTTCTGCATTCAAGCGCTTCGAAGGCACAAATAAAAAAGCCTCGTAATCGACGGTTAAGTCAGTGCATCGAGTGCATCGTGAAAGGATTGCTTCTCAGCGTCCCGCTGCTGCCGCTCCCGAGCTTTCAACTTGGCGACCGTCAGCCCCGCCACTCCGAAGACCTGCTGAAGAGTCTCCGCAAGAAACTGCATCGTGCGTGGCATCATGTCGCGGTACACGCTGCACATCACGCTGGCTTCGCTGTCGTAGTAGACGCCCATTGCCGTTGAAGCTAATGCGCTGACACGCCGGACGAGCTGGTATCCGAAAGCAGCATCCGAGGCGCGAAGTCCTCCATCAAGTACATGGCGAGAATCACCTCGACCACCGGCCTTGCTTCTACCTGCCCGCCGATCTCGCCTCACGCCTCACGCGCGTGCAGGTTATACGGAATGCCCGATCGATACTGCCGGATCGCCTCGCCACTTTACCCACAAGGTAGCCGTGTCCCTGCTTAGACAGCCAAAGGAACCATAAAGAAAATTTCCATCGCATAAGTCTGCTGTTAACGCTTATTCATCTTCCAAAAAAGAACCTTTAGTCATTTCAAGGTACAAATTATCAATTCCCCAAATGGACCATTCACATCGTTCCTCGGCCAAATGGCGAGTAGCACCTCAACCGAAAATGCAAGGAATAAGATGAACACGTTTAGCAAAACACTTGGTGCAACGATAAGTTTGGCGGTCATCGGCCTTGCTACACAATTGGCATTGGCACAAGAAGCCGTACCTCCCAAAACTGCTCCTGCTGGCGAGTCCAAGACAGCGAAAACGAAAACGCTGGAGGCTGGTGCAAAGACACTGCAAAGTAACGCTCCAGTACAAGGTTTCGACATCTATCTGGTCGGTTTTCATCCAATGAAAGAGCATCCTGAACTGCAAATGGAAGCGCATCATTACTGCCATCAGGTCAATCAGGATTTCGCACAGTGTGTATTGTTTGACAGCAATACGAAGAACGCCAATATGAATGGCGTGGAATACATCATTTCAGAAAAGCTGTTTGAATCCCTGTCCGAAGCGTGAGTGCTTTTTACTGGCGGAGAGGGTGGGATTCGCCTACATCCCGCAGGCCGCGCCATCGCTGGCAGGCGATGGCCTTCGAATCCCACGCGCAGGCCGAACTTTCGGCCTGCTCCTCTCGCCCAAATAAAAAAGCCCGCTTGCGCGGGCGTTTTGTCTTCTGGCGGAGAGGGTGGGATTCGAACCCACGGTACGGTCACACCGTACGCCTGATTTCGAGTCAGGTACATTCGACCACTCTGCCACCTCTCCGTGCTTCGGTCGCTTTGCAGTGCCTGCGCTGCAAAGCGCAAGATTATAGCAGCAGCACGAAGAATCCGAAAGCATTAGTGCGGCAACAGTATTGCGCTGCCGATTTCGCAGATCACGGCATCAGCTGCCTGCCGGCACCAGCCGCTCCAGGCCGCCCATGTACGGCCGCAGCACCTCCGGAATCGTCAACGCTGCCATCGGCCTGCTGGTAGTTTTCCAGCACCGCCACCAGCGTGCGGCCGACCGCCAGGCCCGAGCCGTTCAGCGTGTGCACCAGCTCCGGCTTGCCCTGCGCGTTGCGGAAACGCGCCTGCATGCGGCGCGCCTGGAAGGCTTCGCAGTTCGACAGCGACGAAATTTCGCGGTAGGTGTTCTGCGCCGGCAGCCAGACTTCCAGGTCGTAGGTCTTGGCGGCGCCGAAACCCATGTCGCCGGTGCACAGCGCCATCACGCGGTACGGCAGGCCCAGCTTCTGCAGGATGGCTTCGGCGTGGCCGACCATCTCTTCCAGCGCGTCGTACGATTGTTCCGGATGCGACGATCTGCACCATCTCGACCTTGTCGAACTGGTGCTGGCGGATCATGCCGCGCGTGTCGCGGCCGTAGCTGCCGGCTTCCGAGCGGAAGCATGGCGTGTGCGCGGTCATCTTGATCGGCAGCGCGTCGCAGCGCGACGATTTCGTCGCGCACGATGTTGGTCAGCGACACTTCCGACGGTCGGGATCAGGTAGAAGCGTGCTCGCGCCTCGCCTTCCCGCCGCCCTTCTTCACCGCGAACAGGTCGTCTTCGAACTTCGGCAGCTGGCCGGTGCCGCGCAGCGAATCGGCATTGACCATGTACGGCGTGTAGCACTCGGTGTAGCCGTGCTCGTCGGTGTGCGTGTCGAGCATGAACTGCGCCAGCGCGCGGTGCAGGCGCGCGATGCCGCCCTTCATCACCGCAGAAGCGCGAGCCGGTCAGCTTGGCTGGCGGTGTCGAAGTCCAGGCCCGAGCGCCGCGCCGACATCGACGTGGTCCTTCACCTCGAAATCGAAAGCTGCGCGGCGTGCCGACCTTGCGCACTTCGACGTTGCCGCTCTCGTCCTGCGCCGACCGGCACCGATTCGTGCGGCAGGTTGGGAATCGCCAGCATGAAGTCGCGATCTCGGCCTGCACGTCGGTCCAGCTGCGCGCGTCGTTGGCCTTCAGCTCGTCGCCGATGCCGGCCACTTCCGCCATCACGGCGCGACGTGTCTTCGCCCTTGCCCTTCAGCATGCCGATCTGCTTGGACAGCTGTTGCGCTTGCGCCTGCAGTTCTTCGGTGCGGGTCTGGATCTGCTTGCGCTCCGCTTCGAGCGCGTTGAATGCCGCCACGTCCAAGGTGAATTTACGGCCGCCAGGCGAGCGGCGACGCTGTCGATGTCTTTGCGGAGAAGTTGAATGTCGATCATGGAAAATGCGGTGCGTTGATGGGGAAGGCGCCATTGTATCAAGGCGCTCCGGCGCGCGAATGGCGTGAAGTTGACCAGGATAAACACGCCTCCGATAATGCGCCATCCACTCTGGGAGCGACCTCATGCAATCAATGGCTTTTTCTTTCGGTAGCGATCGTCAGCGAAGTAATCGCCACTTCGGCCCTGAAAGCCAGTGACGGTTTCAGCCGCCTGTGGCCGTCACTTGATCGTGGTGGTGGGATATGCGGTGTCGTTCTATTTCCTGTCGTTTGCGTTTCGCACCATTCCGGTCGGCGTCGCCTATGCGATCTGGTCCGGCGCCGGCGTCACCCTGATTGCGCTGATCGCCTGGCTGCTGCTGGGGCAGGCGCTGGATCTGCCGGCCATGCTCGGCATCGGCCTGATCGTGGCCGGCGTCGTGGTACTCAATTTTTTTTCGAAAACGGCGGCGCACTAGGCGCATCGGGCCAGGCCGCCCGCCAGTACGGGCGCCCTACTTCCCGCTTTTTCCGGCGGCGTCATCCAGCGATTTCAGCCAGGCCAGCTTTTCCCCGATCTTGCCTTCCAGTCCGCGCGGCGTCGGCGTGTACCAGTGCGGTTCGGCCATGCCCTCCGGCAGATAGGTTTCGCCGGCCGCGTAGGCATCCGGCTCGTCGTGCGCGTAGCGATACAGCTTGCCGTAGCCGAGTTCCTTCATCAGCTTGGTCGGCGCATTGCGCAGATGCTCCGGCACCGGCGCGACTTGTCCTTGGCGACGAACGCGCGCGCCGCGTTGTAGGCGTTGTAGACCGCGTTCGATTTGGCGGCGCAGGCCAGGTAGATCACCGCCTCGGCCAGCGCCAGTTCGCCTTCCGGCGAGCCGAGGCGCTCGTAGGTTTCGGCCGCGTCCAGCGTCAAGCGCAAGGCGCGCGGATCGGCCAGGCCGATGTCTTCGCTCGCCATGCGGATGATGCGCCGCGCCAGATAACGCGGATCGGCGCCGCCGTCGAGCATGCGCACGAACCAGTACAGCGCGGCGTCCGGATTGGAGCCGCGCACCGATTTATGCAGCGCGGAGATCTGGTCGTAGAACGCGTCGCCGCCCTTGTCGAAGCGGCGCAAGGCGTCGCCCAGCGATTGCGCCAGCAGCGCCGCGTCGACCGTGGTCTGCTGCTTCGCCTCGGCCGCGCGCGCGACGATTTCGAGATTGTTCAGCAGCTTGCGGCCATCGCCGTCGGCGCTGGCGATCAGCGTCGTCTTGGCTTCATCGGTGAAATCGAGGCCGTCCAGTTCGGCTGCGCAGGCGCGCTCCAGCAGCGTCGTCAGATCCTCGTCCGTCAGCGACTTCAGCACGTACACCGACGCGCGCGACAGCAAGCGCGCTGTTCACTTCGAACGACGGATTTTCGGTCGTCGCGCCGATGAAGGTGAACAAG
The DNA here is from genome assembly GCA_963707665.1 of uncultured beta proteobacterium. Classification (GTDB taxonomy): domain Bacteria; phylum Pseudomonadota; class Gammaproteobacteria; order Burkholderiales; family Burkholderiaceae_D; genus DATJCV01. The sequence continues at coordinate 120,733 of CAVPQU010000009.1, forward strand.
CCGCTTTCGACGTGCGGCAAGAACGCATCCTGCTGGCTCTTGTTGAAGCGATGCACTTCGTCGACGAACAGGATGGTGCGGCGGCCGGAATTGGCGCGGATCATCTGCGCCCGCTCGACCGCCTCGCGGATGTCCTTGACGCCCGACAGCACCGCCGACAACGCGATGAATTCGGCGTGGAAGGCATCCGCCATCAGCCGCGCCAGCGTGGTCTTGCCGACGCCCGGCGGGCCCCACAGGATCATCGAATGCGCCTGCGCCCGATTCGAACGCGACGCGCAGCGGCTTGCCGGGACCGAGCAGATGCTGCTGGCCGATCACGTCGTTCAGCGTTTTGGGCCGCAGGCTCTCGGCTAAAGGGATATGAGGAATATTCACGCTATAAATCGTCCGGCGGGCTGGCAACGCCACGTTGCCCTTGTTCAACATGTGAGTGTAAATCATGATGGTCGCCACGTCCGCGTGCTCAGGTATTTCTGTGCAGAGTGCTGCGAGGAAAACATGACCACCTGCCGGTGCCGTACCACCTACAGGGCATCAACTGATGCACTCAAGCCATTTTAGTCAGATGTTGCTTTCCAGAAAACAATACAAAACGCCTTGCGCGATGGATATGCTGTGCTTCTGCTATTAAGCTACGGTGAAGCTTCTCTATTGTCCTACGCGTCATTCTAGTCAGCTTTGAAGCTCTCGTACTGGCCGGAGCCGGGCTGCCCTGGGTCGATTTCCTTGGCGCATTGCAAGTGTTGGCTGACTCAGTTGCGCTCAATGACGACGTTCTGAAGGACTTGATGCTCTTTCACGTCGCTGTGGCGGCAGGGCTCATAAATGAGTTAAGAGTACTTCTGCGGGAAGATAAAAAACCGTAAGAATCCTCACTGAATGGCCAGACTACTGGAAACTCAAGATGCACACCTGGGTCGCCCTTGCGTAGCCGACGATATTCACTGCTTCGTTCCTCCAGCATCAGAGTAAACTCCGCCCCACGTTCCTTCACCACCGACCATTCGCATCCTCCCACGATCCTCTTATGTCCCCCGATACGCCATTCCCTTTGTTTTCCGAGCTCAATTTAGGCCAGCCTTTATTACAGGTGCTGCAAGAACTCGGCTACGAAACGCCGTCGCCGATCCAGGCCGCCACCATTCCGCTGCTGCTCAACCGTCGCGACGTGCTGGGCCAGGCGCAGACCGGCACCGGCAAGACCGCCGCCTTCGCGCTGCCGATCCTGTCGCGCATCGACATCAAGCAGAGCACGCCGCAGGCGCTGGTGCTGGCGCCGACGCGCGAACTGGCGATCCAGGTGGCCGAAGCGTTCCAGACGCTACGCCACGCACATCCCGGGCTTCCACGTGCTGCCGATCTACGGCGGCCAGAGCTACGGCCCGCAGCTGTCAGCGCCTGCGCCGCGGCGTGCACGTCGTGGTCGGCACGCCGGGCCGCGTCATCGACCACCTCGAAAAGGGCTCGCTCGACCTGTCGCAGCTGAAGACCCTGGTGCTCGACGAAGCCGACGAGATGCTGCGCATGGGCTTCATCGACGACGTCGAGACACATCCTGCAAAAGACCCCGGCCACGCGCCAGACCGCGCTGTTCTCGGCCACCATGCCGTCGGCGATCAAGCGCATCGCCAAGACCTACCTGCGCGATCCGGCCGAAGTGACCGTCGCCGCCAAGACCGGCACCGCCGACAACATCCGCCAGCGCTACTGGCTGGTGAGCGGCATGCAGAAGCTCGACGCGCTGACCCGCATCCTGGAAGCCGAACCGTTCGACGGCATGATCATCTTCGCGCGCACCAAGCTGGGCACCGAGGAACTGGCCAGCAAGCTGCAGGCGCGCGGCTTCGCGGCCGCCGCCATCAACGGCGACATGCAGCAGCAGCAGCGCGAGCGCACCATCGAGCAGCTCAAGGACGGCAAGATCGACATCCTGGTCGCCACCGACGTGGCCGCGCGCGGCCTGGACGTCGAGCGCATCAGCCACGTGATCAACTACGACGTGCCGTCCGACCCGGAAAGCTACACCCACCGCATCGGCCGCACCGGCCGCGCCGGCCGCAGCGGCGAGGCGATCCTGTTCATCACGCCGCGCGAGCGCAGGACCTGCTGAAGGCGATCGAGCGCGCCACGCGCCAGCCGGTCGCGCCGCTGGAGCTGCCGACGCGTCAAGGCCGTCAACGACGTGCGCATCGCCAAGTTCAAGGACCAGATCAGCGAGACGCTGGCCGCCGGCGGCCTGGAAGTGTTCCGTCGCTGATCGAGGACTACGAGCGCGAACAGAACGTGCCGGCGATCGAGATCGCCGCCGCGCTGGCCAAGCTGGCGCGCGGCGACGTGCCGCTGCTGCTGGAAAAGCCGAAGCGCGAGCCGCAGCGCGCAACGTCTGGGCGGCGACAGAGCCGCCACGGCGGCGCGCTCCGAGCGTGCCGAACGCGGCGACCGTGCTGACCGACCGAGCGCGAACGATTCGAGCGCCGAGCGCGGCGAACGCGCGACGCTTCACCGCAAGGAGCGCGTGCGCGCGCGCCGCCGGAAGCCGGCATGGACACCTTCCGCATCGAAGTCGGCCACGCGCACGGCGTCAAGCCGGGCAATATCGTCGGCGCCATCGCCAACGAAGCCGGCATCGATTCCAAGTACATCGGCCGCATCGAGATCTACGACGACTACAGCACGCTCGATCTGCCGGACAACCTGCCGGCGACCTGCTCGATCACCTGAAAAAAGTGTGGGTGGCCGGCCAGCAGCTGAACATCAGCCGCGCGACGAACCGCCGCACAGCAGCGCCCAAGCCCCCTGCCAGGCCGGCGGCGACAACCGCAAAAGCGGCCGGCGCCGATGCCCTTCCCGCCGCGCAGCCGGTGCGCCACGAACGCGCCGCACCAACCAACGCTCCGTTGCGCCTGCAGCCGGCGGCGTCGGCCAGCAAGCAACGCGGCAGCCGCAAAGGCGCGGTCGGCATGCAAGCCTTCCGCATCGAAGTCGGCCATGCGCATGGCGTCAAGCCGGCCAATATCGTCGGCGCGATCGCCAACGAAGCGGGACTGGACGCCAAATACATCGGCCGTATCGAAATCTTCGACGACTACAGCGTGCTCGATCTGCCGCAGGGTATGCCCAGCGAAGTGTTTGAACAATTGAAAACGGTGGCGGTGGCCGGCCAACCGTTACGCATCAGCCATGTCGGCAAGCAGCTAGCGTCCGGGCACGATCCGGCGGCAAAAAAAATCCCGCTGTCGATGCCGGCAAAAGGCGGCGACAGAAGGGTCAATGAAAAAAAATTTGCGGACAAAGCCCCGCTCAAGGGCCGCGCCGGCTCTGGCCATCGCCCAGCCGATGCGGCGCAGTTGAAACCAAAAGCGCATCGCAAAGGCACGAAGCCCGGGTGAGTTTTTATTTCGCACCGCTGTACACGGCCTAGTGGCGGAGACTCAAGTTTGCTGCGCTGCGATAAAGAGCGCACCGCATGCAAGGGAAAGACGTAAAGAGGCCAACCCGATCGGGTTGGCCTCCTTTAGCACGCGCATGGAAGAGGCAGCGGCGCAATTTTTCACCCTTTCAATCAATCATATCTGTAGACAGTTACAACGCACTAGCCAAAATCATCGCCGGGCGGCGTAATTCAGGCGTTAAGTCCACTCGCCAGGAACGGAAATATGTGCACCGACAACCTCTTTCTGAATGCAGCAGCACCGACAGAAGGCGAACGCTTCGACACGCTTCTTCGCCACAAGAATCTGGTCATTGAGCGGATCGTCAGCTCTTCCGTCATTACCCCGCAAGAGTATGTGCAAGACCACGACGAATGGGTGTTGCTGATTCAAGGCGAAGCGCTGCTGCAGGTAGACGGGAAACCCGTTGAGCTCAAGGCGGGTTATCATCTTTTTTTGCCGGCAGGCTTGCCTCACACCGTGGAACGGACGTCGGCGGGCGCAATGTGGTTAGCCGTGCATCTGCACCCCGAATGACCGGCAGTGCCTGAGCTGATACCACCCATGACGCTGCTCAAGGGCAATCCGTCATGAGGGACTACACTGAAACGGGCTTGGTTCGGGATCAGCACTCCCGATAAAACCCGGGCCTGCTACTCGTGACGCTTTACGCCAGAAAAGCCATGCGTGATTCAACTCCCGCATGATTCATTTCCAAAGGAGCCGCCATGCCCGTTGAAGCAACGCTAAGCATCAGCCAGCACATCACGCAGATTGGCTTGTTTCTGGTCGCTGCCATCGCCATCTTCGGTGGCGCGCTGCAGATGGTCCTCGGCCAGCCCGACACGGCGCCGCGCCTGGACAACGTGCACAGGTTCATGGCCGGCGTATATTTGTCGACGGGCCTCATCTGCCTCTGGGCCGGCCTCACCATTCGCCAACAAGGATTTCTGATCTACCTGCTCGCCTTGGGTGTGTTGCTGGCAGGCGTGGGCCGCCTGGTTTCCATCAGCAAGGTCGGTTTGCCGAAACCGACAGCGGTCTGGCTTGGCTATCTCGTCCCTGAGTTGGTCCTGCCATTCGTCATCGCTGGAGCACATCACGCAGGCACATGAATCAGGCGCGCTGGTATCAGGCGCTTAAGGCAACCTTGACTAAGCCAAAATGCGTCGTCGTCACGCAAGGTGATCCAGGGGCTTCGGGCAGCATGCAGGGTGCATCTGCGCTGGCCTGATTAACGATCTGCATCTGGCCATCAGGCCGGTCTTGCTCGGCTCCCGTGAGCATCTATGGGGCGGTATCGATATCCACGCCCTGAGCAATGAATGTGCGGACCACGTAGCCGACGAGTACGCAAGCCCAGGCCCTTCTGCACAAGCGGAGATGATCTACTCCGCACGCTCGATATGCTGCCGAATGCGCATTCAAGCCGACAACTTGCGCAAAGGCCACATATAGTGTTCACCTCCGCACAAATCGTTCCATACTGAAGTCGTTCTGACCAATAACCAAAAACGGTGTGCAGTGCGCAATCACCAGCCACCGAAGGAACAAATGAACACCACGATTCTAAAAGCAAAGTTCTGGGACAATCTGGTTCCACTACGCGTCGGTCTTGACGGCGTGCAATTGGCTGGATGGACGCCGGGGCCGCCGGTCAGGAAAGGACGTAGGCTGCGTACTGCATGCGGATCAGATGATCCCGGTGGCTGACGGGGTGTCGCTGGCCGCGGACATGTATACGCCAAAGCGGCCGGGACGCTATCCCGCCGTCGTCCTATTTTCAGCCTATAGCAAAGCGCTGCAGGCCAGCGGCGCACCGACCGGCACTAATGAAATCGGCAGCGCCCCGGTGTTCACCGATCGCGGCTATGTGCATATGACCGTCACACGCCGTGGCATGGGCCGCTCGCAGGGTGAAAGCGTCCTGTTCTTCAACGACACCGACGTCGAGGACCATGCCAAGGTGATCGCATGGGCAGCGGCGCAGCCCTGGTGCGACGGCAATGTCGTGTTGTTTGGAACCTCCTACTTCGGCATCACGCAAGCGCAGGTGGCGGCGAAGCAGCCGCCGGCACTCAAGGGCTTTTTCAGCATCGAGATGTGCACCGACTATTTCCGGCAAATCGTGATGTTCGGCGGCGCGCCGCAGACCGATTTCCTGACGCTCTGGATGGGAGCCAATTTTTCCGAATCCCAGTTCAAGCTGCGTGTACCGCCGCTGGTTCGGGCACTGGCCAGCCAGGTACTGAACTCACCGCTGCGGCATTGGTGGCGGCCCCAGGTGGGGAAACGGATGACACGCATCCAGGACTGGTTCAAGACCATGACGCCGACCCGGCCGATGCGCGAACTGTTCGCCAGTTGGGTACTGGACGGCAGGACGCGCGCGTCGAACAGCGTGCCGGCCGGGCCGTCGCGGGAACTCGGCAACATCGTGGTGCCGTTCGTGGTGGCGCAAAACCCCGGCCACTTCAATTTGCATCAGTTCGGCGGCTACGACCTGTTTGAAAACGCTGGGACGCCGAAGGATCGCAAGTGGCTGATCATCAGCGAGGCCGAGTATGAGTTGCCGGCCTATCACTGGCAGCTCGAAGCGCTGGCGTTCTTCGATCACATCCTGTTTGGCGCCGCCAACGGCTATGCGGCACAGGCGCCGGTGCGCTACTGGACCGAAGGCGCAAACGAGTTTCGCCGCGCTGCGGATTTTCCGATTCCCGGCGGCGAGCTGTACGCTTCTATCTGGCTTCCAACGGCGCCGATGCTGCCACGCATCGCCTGGGCAGCGAGGTCAATGAAACCGGGGGGAACCGTTGGGCCGCCGTGCCGAAGGGCGCGATGCATCGTACCCGGCTTCGATGAGGTGACCAACCAACTGCTCAGTTACGAAGGCGCGATTGACACCGATGTGGAGTTTTCAGGGCCAATCACAGCGAACCTGAGGTTCAGCTGTAACGAGATCGATTCGCACGTGGTGGCGCGCCTGGGCCGTATCGACAAGACTGGCGCCTTTCACCTGCTGTCGATGGGAACGATACGGCCAGCCTGCCGCAAGATCGACGCCCGCCGCAGCACTGCGATCGAGATCGCCATCGATATCGACGTGCCGCAACCGCTGGTTCCGGGCGAGCCGGTGATTCTGCGCTTCAGCCTGACGCCGAAGCCAGTACTACTGAAAGCGGGCGAGCGCCTGCGCTTCGACGTGGGGAGCCGTACCGATCTGTTGCGCAGCGATGTCAGCCATGGGCACGCGCAATTCGACATGCAGGTGCCGCCCTATTTTTCACGCAATACCGTGCACTACGGGCCGGACAGTTATGTGGAACTCAGTCGTGTGACACGAAACGCTGCATGAGGCTGGCAAGGCGCTGTGCATGAAAATCCCAACTGAGGCATTTACTTGAGCAGCATGATCTGGGCAGATTGTGCTGGGTCATTACCTCCACGCGCAGGGTTGAGGAAAGGCTCAAGCCCTTTCCTCTTGAGGACTTCTTTTTTCATTCGGCGGGCGGCCAGCATGACAATTCGCATTTCGCCGTGACGGCAGCGCGGCTAGGATGGGTGCGGCTGGCGTGCGTGCTGCTGCAGCTTGGCAGCAGGTGGCGGATTCAAAAAAGCAGGGGTATGTTTTTATTTTGTAATTTATACGCCCATAATTAGGTATCAATTCAGGGAGTATATGAAATCGGAAGCCGATACACGAGCTTGAAAGGAAATCACATGGATGCCTGGCTATGGAGCCGCGTACTGCACGTACTCGGGGTCGTGATCTGGATTGGCGGCGTCGGCTTCGTCACGCTGGTGCTGCTGCCGGCCGTGCGCAGGCAGCCGGACCAGCATCAGCTGTTCGAACAGGCCGAGGGCCGCTTCGCCTGGTGGGCGCGTGGCACCACGCTGGTGACCGGGCTGTCCGGTTTTTACATGCTGTACCTGAGTCATGGCTGGGGGCGCTTTGCGCAGCCCGGCCAGTGGTGGCTGCATGCGATGGTGGCAGTCTGGCTGATCTTCACGCTGATGCTGTTCGTGGTGGAGCCGCTGGTGCTGCATCGGCTGTTTCGCCGGATCGCGCAGCACGATCCACGCGGGCTGATGCTGCGCATCCAGCGCATGCATGTCTTTCTCCTGCTGATCAGCCTGATCACCGTTGCCGGCGCGGTAGCCGGCAGCCACGGGGGCAATCTGCTGGCGTGGTAGCGAATGCGGTCCGGAATCAGGTTAACGACACTGGGCCTCCCGCGCAGGGCGCGTTTGCGCTTGCATGCGCAAACCGTTCCGCAGGCAGACAGCAGGCTGCGTGAGATCGCTGCACACCCTACTACCCTACGCGGGGCGCGAGGGATATGGATGCCGTGAGCGCTAGTTGTTGAAGACGTCGGCGCCCTTCGGCACTACGAACTTGAACTGCTGCGCCGGCAAGGTTGGATTTTTTTCAAATTTGGAAAACGTCAGCAGCGATACCTGGCCGAACGAATCGCGCAGCTCCATCGCATGCGGCACGCCGTCCTTCAAGCCGATGCCGATCCGGTCGAAGGTCGTATCCTTGGCTTTCGGCGTCGCTTCCAGCCATTCGAGGCCATCCTTGCTGCCACCTTCCTTTAGAGCGAAATTTTTTTCCAGGTCGTTGCTGCCAAACAGGATCGCAGCCGGTGACGAACCAAGCGCGTCGCCCAGCTTCCTGACCGTGACCTGGTTCAAGTCCTTGTCGTAGATATAGAGTTTGTCGCCGTCGGCTTGCAGCAGCTGTTCGTAGGGTTTCTGATACAGCCAGATGAACTTGCCGGGGCGGGCGAAGATGAAGCTGCCGGTCGAGGCACTGGACACCTTGGCGTCCGTGCCGGCACCGGTGGTTTTCACCAGGCGCTGGCTGAATTCGCCCTTGGCGGATTGGGTGCCGGCGACGAAGGATTTGAACTGGTCGAGGGCGCTGGCGTGGGCGAAGACAGGAGAGCATGCGATCAGCAGTGCTGCGGCCTTTAGCGCGAACTTGGCGAAGCGGTCGCGAACGATAGGGCCGCAGCAAGCCTGCCCGGCCATGCCATGCTGCCCCACCCCGTCATTCCCGCGCAGGCGGGACTCCAGTGGCTTGGTTGGTAAACGACACTGGGTCCCCGCTTGCAGGGCGCGTTTGCGCCTGCAAGCGCAAACCGTTCCGCAGGCAGGCAGCAGGCTGCCTGAATTCCCTGCTCCACCCTGCGCGGGAACGACAAACCTGTTTTGCATTTGAATCAAAATTGTTCCTTGTGCAGAATTATTATTCCGAAGCGTTCCCGGCCGGAACCAGGATTTCGCGGTTGCCGTTGGATTGCATAGTGGATACGAGTCCGCTCTGCTCCATTTGTTCCAGCAGGCGCGCCGCGCGGTTGTAACCAATGCGTAAATGGCGTTGCACCAGCGAGATCGAGGCGCGTCGGTTTTTCAGCACGATCGCCACCGCCTGGTCGTACAACTGATCGGCTTCGCCGCCACCTCCGGCCGCGTCGCCCACGCCGCCCTCCATCCCGTCGTCCAGCACGCCGCCTTCCAGGATGCCTTCGATGTAATTCGGCTCGCCCTGCGCCTTCAGGTGATCGACCACGCGATGCACTTCGTCGTCGGAGACAAAGGCGCCATGCGCCCGCATCGGCAGGCCGGTGCCGGGCGGCATGTACAACATGTCGCCCATGCCAAGCAGCGTTTCCGCACCCATCTGGTCGAGAATCGTGCGCGAGTCGATCTTGCTGCTGACCTGGAACGCCATCCGGGTCGGGATGTTGGCCTTGATCAGGCCGGTGATCACGTCGACCGAGGGCCGCTGCGTGGCCAGAATCAAATGGATGCCGGCGGCACGCGCCTTTTGCGCGATGCGGGCAATCAGCTCTTCAACCTTCTTGCCGACCACCATCATCAGGTCGGCCAGCTCGTCGATGATGATGACGATGGTCGGCAGTTTTTCCAGCGGCTCCGGCGCGTCCGGCGTCAGGCTGAACGGATTGGGAATTTTCTCTTCTTTGCGTTCTGCCTCGACGATCTTGGCGTTGTAGCCGGCCAGGTTGCGCACGCCCAGCTTGGACATCAGCTTGTAGCGCCGCTCCATCTCGCCTACCGCCCAGTTCAGCGCGTGGCCGGCTTGGCGCATGTCGGTCACCACCGGCGCCAGCAGGTGCGGGATGCCTTCGTAGATCGACAGTTCCAGCATTTTCGGATCGATCAGGATCAGCCGCACCTGGCTCGGGTCGGACTTGTACAGAAACGACAGGATGGTGGCGTTGATGCCGACCGACTTGCCGGAGCCGGTGGTGCCGGCTACCAGCAGATGCGGCATCTTGGCCAGATCCGCCACCACCGGATTGCCGGCAATATCCTTGCCCAGCGCGATCGTCAGGCTGGAAGCGCTGTCGTGATACACCTTGGAGCCGAGGATTTCGGTCAGGCGCACGATCTGCCGCTTCGGGTTCGGCAGCTCGAGGCCCATGTAGTTCTTGCCGGGGATGGTTTCCACCACCCGAATCGAGGTCAGCGACAGCGAACGCGCCAGGTCGCGCGCCAGATTGACGATCTGGCTGCCCTTGACGCCGGTGGCGGGCTCGATTTCGTAGCGCGTGATGACCGGCCCCGGATACGCGGCCACCACCTTCGCCTCGACGCCGAAGTCCGACAGTTTCTTCTCGATCAGGCGGCTGGTGAATTCCAGCGTCTCGACGCTGACGGTCTGCTGCGCCGGAGGTGCCTCATCCAGCAGCGACAGCGGCGGCAAATTGGTATCCGGCATCTCCTGGAACAGCGGAGCCTGCTTTTCTTTTTGCACCCGCTCGGATTTCGGTACTGCCACCACTTGCGGTTCGATCCGGATCGGCGCCGCTTCGACGGTCCGGGCACGCTCCTGCACCACCACGCCTTCGCGCTTGACCGCCGCCAGCATGCCAAGCAGGCGATCCTGGCGCGCCTCGTACAGATTGCGCAGCCACAGCACGGCATTTTCCAGGGCAGCGCCGATGCGCTCCGCCACCGCCAGCCATGAAACATGGAAGAACAGGCTGAAACCGAGGCAGAACAGCAGCAGCAGCAGCAGCGTGGCGCCGGTAAACCCGAGCGCGTTCTGCGCGGCGGCGCCGATCAATTCGCCCAGCACGCCACCCGGCGCGCGCGGCAATTGTGCCTTCAACGTGTACAGGCGCATGTATTCGAGGCCCAGGCTGCCGCTCATCAGCAACACAAAACCGATGGCGCTGATCAAGCCTTCCTGCCGATGCGGCGCCTCCGGCTCCTTCTGCAGCAAAAATTTCTGCGACAGCCGCCGATAACCGCCCCATACCGAGCGCCCCAGCAGGACGCACCACCACCAGGCGGAAAAACCGAAGATGAACAGCAACAGGTCCGCCAGCCAGGCGCCGACCCGGCCGCCCCAATTGCCAAGCTTGGGCACCAGATTGGCATGTGACCAGCCCGGATCTGCCTTCGAATAGCTCAGCAGGATCATCAGCAGGTAGAGGGTCAGCACCGCCAGCACCAGCCAGCGTGCCTCGTACAGCAAGCGCACCAGCCGGCTCGGCAGGGGCTGGGCGCGTGGCGCCGACGTGTTGCGGGTATAGGCTTGGGTTGTTCTAGTCATAAGTCACGGCGGATGATGCGGTTTCCGGGCTACTGGCAAGCAGCGTTCTGAATCGGCTGGGCAGTGGGATTATGCACCCGGCAGGCGGGGACCGGCGCTGCATATGCCAATTATGCGGATTGTCGGTGCCTGGCCGCTCCCCATGTCAGCCTGGCAGGTCGTCTATAATCTTAACCACTTCCGGTGCAAACCACCTCAATATTGCCTTGCGTTTGTAATTTGGCCGCCAGGCCGCATCTGTACTACGTGGCACCGCATTTTTACTCATTTGCCTCTCATATGGATTTTATGGCTACTCCCAAACATGCTCAAGTATTGATCCTCGGTTCCGGCCCGGCAGGCTATAGCGCCGCGGTGTATGCCGCACGCGCCAACCTGAAGCCGGTGATGATTACCGGCGTCGAGCAAGGCGGCCAGCTGATGACCACCACCGATGTCGAAAACTGGCCTGGCGATGCGCTCGGCGTGCAGGGTCCGGAGCTGATGCAACGCCTGCTGCATCACGCCGAACGCTTCAATACCGAGATCATCTTCGACCATATCCACACTGCACACCTGGCGGAAAAGCCGATGCGCCTCAGCGGTGACAGCGGCGACTATACCTGCGACGCGCTGATCATCGCCACCGGCGCCTCGGCGCAATATCTCGGCCTGCCCTCCGAAGAAGAATTCATGGGCAAGGGCGTGTCGGGCTGCGCCACCTGCGATGGCTTCTTTTACAAGGAACAGGAAGTCGCGGTGGTCGGCGGCGGCAATACCGCGGTCGAGGAAGCGCTGTACCTGTCGAATATCGCCTCGAAGGTCACGGTCATCCATCGGCGCGACAAGTTCCGCGCCGAGCCGATCCTGGTCGACCGCCTGATGGCGCTGGTCGAGAGCGGAAAAGTCGAGATCAAGTGGGACCACACGCTGGAAGAAGTCGCGGGCGACCAGAGCGGCGTCACCGGCATCACGATCCGCTCCCGGCACACCGACGCCTTTTCCACCGTCAAGGTGCACGGCGTGTTCATCGCGATCGGGCACAAGCCGAACACCGGCATCTTCGAGGGCCAGCTGGACATGGAAAACGGCTACATCGTCACCCGCTCCGGGCAAAAGGGCATGGCCACCGCCACCAGCCTGCCGGGCGTGTTTGCCGCCGGCGACGTGCAGGATCACATCTACCGGCAGGCGGTCACCAGCGCCGGCACCGGCTGCATGGCGGCGCTGGATGCGCAAATGTATCTGGAGCTGTTGACCAGTTGAGGCAGTGGGCGAGCGCCTTTTGCCCGCTGATTCGCCGCGCCCTTGTCTCATCGCATCAATGGCATTCCGGAGTTGATCACGATGCCTGCCTCGATCAAGAATTTCGCCGCCCTCGCATCGCTGCGCCAGGAATTGAAAGCGCAGGACCAGGCACGTCGCGTGGCGGAAGCTGAACGGCAGCGCCAGCAACAGGCGGCACACGACGAAGCCGAATTGTTTCGGCGCAGCATCGGCCAGGTAGCGCCACTGACTGTGGCGGAGCGTGCCACGCCGGCCCCGGCACGACCGTCGCCGGTGGCACACCAGCATCTGGCTGATGAAAAAGCGGCGTTGCAAGAGTCGCTCTCTGACGAGTTCACCACAGAAACGCTACTGGCCACCGACGACGAACTGAGCTTCGCACGCGACGGCATCGGCACCGACACCTTGCGCAAGCTGCGCCGTGGCCACTGGGTGATCCAGGCCCAACTCGATCTGCACGGCTTGCGACGCGACGAAGCGCGCACCGCGCTGGCCGAATTCGTGCGGCAGGCAAGCCGGCGTGGCCTGCGCTGCGTACGCATCATTCACGGCAAGGGATTGGGATCGGTGAACCGGGAGCCGGTCCTGAAGGGCTGGGTGCGCAACTGGCTGCCGCAAAAACAGGAAGTGCTGGCATTCTGCCAAGCCAGGGCCGCAGATGGCGGCTCGGGGGCGCTGGTGGTGTTGCTAAAAGCCCAAGCCTAACTGTATACTGCCATTAGTATTTTTTACAGCTGCCTGAAATGCTGCGACAGCGGTTTGTTTTCAGGCATACTCCCTGCACTGGCTAATTTCAGCAACAGGGCTGTGTTGGGCCACGTGCCCACCTTGCCTGTCACTCCCACGGCTTTAAGCGGGATGACGGACAAGATAGATATGGGGTCCGATGAACAAGCCCCATCGATCGCGACAGGCTACCGCCAGCGGTGGCCTCTAGACTGCTTCCGGCCCTGTCTCGCCGGTACGGATGCGCACCACCTGCTCGACGTTCTGCACGAAAATCTTGCCATCGCCGATCTTGCCGGTACGCGCAGCCTTGATGATGGCATCCACCACGTTCTCTACCGCGCCATCGTCAACCACCACCTCCACCTTCACCTTCGGCAGGAAATCGACCACGTATTCGGCGCCGCGATACAACTCGGTATGGCCCTTCTGCCGGCCAAATCCCTTCACTTCGGTCACCGTTAAACCTGCAACCCCGACCTCGGCCAGCGCCTCCCGCACTTCGTCGAGCTTGAAAGGTTTGATAATGGCGGTCACTTGCTTCATGAAAACTCCTAAAAAATAAAACCTTGGAAATTCAAAACCCGGCGCTTCATCCCCGGCAATTGGCAAAGGCTACCTTGTCAGCACACGACTTTCCAGCTATTCCAGAAATTTCGATGTCATCGGGTAACGCCAGTCACGCCCGAAAGCGCGGTGCGTGACGCGAATCCCGACCGGACCTTGGCGCCGCTTGTATTCGTTTATTTTAATCAAACGCGTGACCCGGGTCACATCCTGTGGGGCAAAGCCGGCGCCGATGATCTCGGCCACGCTCTGGTTTTCCTCGACATAGCGCTGCATGATCGCGTCCAGGATTTCATACGGTGGCAGCGAATCCTGGTCGGTCTGGTCCGGCCGCAACTCGGCCGAGGGCGCGCGCGTCAGGATTCGCTGCGGAATCACTTCCGACAGCGTGTTGCGGTAGGCGCACAGGCGGTACACCAGCGTCTTGGCAATGTCCTTCAGTGGCGCGAAACCGCCCGCCATGTCGCCGTACAGCGTGCAATAGCCGACCGCGACCTCGCTCTTGTTGCCGGTGGTCAGCACCATCGCGCCGGTTTTATTCGACAGCGCCATCAGGATCGTGGCCCGAATCCGGGCCTGGATATTTTCTTCGGTGGTGTCTTCCCGCAAGCCGGCGAATTCCGCCGCCAGGGTGGCACGAAAGGCGGCAAAGCAATCGTCGATGCGGATTTCGTCGTAGCGCACCCCCAGCCGCTGCGCCATGTCGCGCGAATCGAGCCAGGAAATGTCGGCGGTGTAGGGCGACGGCAGCATCACCGTGCGTACTTTCTCGGCCCCCAGCGCATCGGCCGCGAGCGCCACGGTCAGCGCCGAATCGACGCCCCCTGACAACCCGATGATCACGCCCGGAAAGCCATTCTTGCCAACATAGTCGCGTATCCCCAGCACCAGCGCCTGGTACACCTCAGCCTCGATCGCTTGCGGCGGCGGTAACGGCTGCGGCTGCGGCTCTGCCTCATCGAATTGAATGATCCGTAAATCTTCCTGCACGTGCGCCAATTGTGCGCACACCATACCGTCACGGTTCATCACGAAGGAATTGCCATCGAAGATCAGCTCGTCCTGGCCACCGACCAGATTGACGTACACCGCCGCCATGCCTTGGGCCACGACGTGGTTGCGCAGCGCGTCCTGACGCACGTGCAACTTGCCCATATGAAACGGTGAGCCATTCAGCACCAGCAGCACCTGAGCCCCGGCGGCGCGCGCACGGGCCGGCGCGTGCGGATACCAGGTGTCTTCGCAGATATTGATGCCGAAGCACACGCCGCCGACGGTGAACATGAACGGCGTATCGGAAGGCAAAAAATAGCGCCGTTCGTCGAACACATCGGCATTCGGCAGTTCAAATTTGCAATAGGTACCGAGTATTTTTCCGTTCGCCAATACCGATGCGGCGTTGCGGCGCACGCCGTCTTGTACCAGCGGATGACCGACCACCACATGTACTTCGGACAAGGACGCCAGATCCGCTGCCAGTGCCGCCAACGTCTCGTCGCTTTTTGCGTAAAATGCATCACGCAGCAGCAGATCCTCCGGCGGATAACCGACCAGCGACATTTCCGGCGTCAGCACGATCTGCGCCCCCTGCTGCGCCGCCCGCCGCGTGCAGTCGACAATTTTGTTGCGATTGCCGGCGAGATCCCCGACGTTGCTGTTGATCTGTGCGATCGCGACTTTAACGGTCATGATGATGTAATGAATAGCGTTGGAGCGGGCGCAATGTGCGCCACAACGAGCTGAAACAAGAAGGTATCCATCCCGAGTGAATTATCGCACGCGAATCATTAACTCCCTGTCAGCAGTGGGCCAGCCGGCATGGGATGCGCTGGTCGAACTGCAAGCAGATGCCAATCCTTTCCTGTCGTTTGCGTTTCTGCACGCCCTGCACGAAAGCGGCTGCGCCAGCACCGAAACCGGCTGGCAGCCGCACTACCTGACCCTATGGCACGGCGCGCTGCTGCAGGCGGCGCTGCCGCTGTATCTCAAGACCCATTCGTATGGCGAATACGTATTTGACTGGGCCTGGGCCGATGCGTACCGACGCAACGGCCTTGATTACTATCCCAAGCTGCTGGCCGCGATTCCGTTCACGCCAGTCACCGGCCCGCGCCTGCTGGCGCGTGACGCCGCCGCCCGGCACGCGTTGATCGCCGCCCTGATCGCGCTGCAGGAACAGGGCGATGTCTCGTCCAGCCACATCCTGTACCCAGGCCAGGCGCAGGCAAGCGCCTTGCAGGATGCCGGATTCCTGCTGCGGCACGGCGTCCAGTTTCACTGGCTGAACGCGGGCTATCGCAGCTTCGATGAATTCCTGGCAACGCTGGAGCGCAAGAAACGCAAGAATATCGTCGCCGAACGGCGCAAGGTACACGCCGCCGGCGTCAGCTTTCGCCACATCGGCGGCGCCGAGGCGAGCGCGGGCGACTGGGCCTTTTTCAATCGCTGCTATCGCCACACCTATGCCGCCCATTATTCGACGCCTTATCTGAACCTCGATTTTTTCCGGCGCATTGGCGCCAGCATGCCGGAAAACATCCTGCTGATCGTGGCCGAACGCGGCGGACGACCGATCGCCAGTTCCCTGCTGATCCATACCGCAAGCACACTGTACGGCCGCTATTGGGGCGCGCTGGAAGAGCTGCCCTGCCTGCATTTCGAAACCGCCTACTATCAGCCGCTGGAATTTTGCATCGCGCGCGGCATCCAGTGTTTTGAGGGCGGCGCCCAGGGCGAGCACAAGATGGCGCGCGGCTTCCTGCCGCAGCAAACCTGGTCGGCGCACTGGCTGGCGCATCCGGCCTTTGCCGATGCGGTCGAGCGTTTTTTGCAGCAGGAAAGCGGCGGCATCGCCGCCTACATGCATGAGTTGAACAAACACACGCTATTTCGGCCAGGAAGGCAACCGGAAAATTTTTAAAATGTGGCAAGCAATTCCTTGTCAGCAACGCAACGACAAGGCATGCTCTGGGCGATCATGGCAATTTCCACTTCCGCGCCGTTTCCGACCCCGAGCGCCACATCCGCGGCAGCACCCGTGCCCAATCGCATCGGCCGTTTCCATATCCTGCGCGAACTGGGCCGCGGTGCGATTGGTTCGGTCTATCTGGCGCACGACCCGGTAATCGATCGCAGCGTCGCCATCAAGACCTTCAATCCGCGCCTGACGCCAGCCGAAAGAAAGCAGCACGAACAGCAGTTCATCAACGAGGCGCGCGCCGCCGGACGCCTGTCGCACCCGAACATCGTCACCATCTTCGACGCCTCCAACGAACGCGGCACGACCTATATCGCGATGGAGTACCTGCAGGGACGCGAGCTGCACAAGCTGCTGGATAATGGCAGCCGTTTCAACAGCACCGAGATCGCCGCCATCGTGCGCAAGCTGGCCGAAGCGCTCGACTATGCGCACCAGAACGGTGTCGTGCATCGCGACATCAAACCGGCCAACATCTTCATGCAGCCCGACAACCAGCCGAAGCTGGTCGATTTCGGCATCGCGCGCGCGCCCAACCGCCTCTCCGGCAAGCCGGGAAACACCGATCAGCCGTTCACGCTGTTCCAGCAGAATTTGCTGGGCACGCCAAATTACATGTCGCCCGAGCAGGCGCTGGGCAAACCGGCTGACGCCCGTACCGACATTTATTCACTGGGCGCGGTTCTGTATGAAATGCTGGTCGGCCGCAAGCCATTTGCGGCGCGCGACGCCGAACAGTTGCTGCAAATGATCGCCTACAAGGCAGCGCCAGCGCCGCACGAGATCGACCCTGCCATTCCGGCCGAGCTGTCGCACATTGCCATGAAGGCGCTCAGCAAACGCCCGGACAAACGTTATCAGAGCGCACAGGAAATGGCGCTTGACCTGCGCCGTTACCTGGTACGGCAACGGCGTGGCCGGCGCCCGTTGCCACAGCGCGCTCGAAAACAGTGATGATGAACTGGATTCCCCCGCGTCATGGCACGCTGTTCTGGCTCGGCTGCACAGCGCTGGCTTGCGCGCTACTGCTTGCCGGCGCGGCGCTGCTGCGCTGACCGCGTCAGCAACAAACCGCGCTGGGCGCGATAATGCACATTGGCACTACGCTGCGACGCCACTACCGGCTCTCGCGCCCACACTCACCTGCTCCCGATGAAACCCCTGGATATTTTGCTGGCCTTGATCGTCGTCGTGATCTGGGGTTTCAACTTCGTCGTAATTGAAGTCGGCCTGCAAGGCTTGCCGCCGCTGTTGTTTTCCGCCTTGCGCTTCCTGTTTGCCGCATTGCCGCTGGTATTTTTTGTCAAGCGGCCGCAGGTCGCATGGAAGTTGCTTATCGGCTACGCGCTGTTCCAGTTCACGATCCAGTTCATGCTGTTGTTTTCCGGCATGAAGCTTGGCTTGCCACCGGGACTGGCCTCGCTGGTCATTCAACTGCAAGCATTCTTTACCATCGGATTGGCGGTATTGCTGCTCAGCGAGAAGCCGCTGGCAACGCAAATAATCGGGGCATTGATTGCATTTGCCGGCATGGGGTTGGTGGCGATGCAGCTGGAAGTACGCGCCACCGTGATCGGCTTCGTGATGGTGGTGGGCGCCGGCTTCAGCTGGGCGGTCGCCAACATCCTGACCAAGCAGATCGGCAAGGTGAACGCGCTGGCGTTGGTCACGTGGGGTTCGTTGCTGGCTGCACCGCCACTATTTCTCAGCTCGCTACTGGTCGAGGGTCCGGCCGCGTGGATCCAGGCTGGCGTGCACCTGAGCTGGCTGACGGTGGGTGCGGTGCTGTTCCAGTCCTATCCGAATACCATCTTCGGATTCGGCCTCTGGTCCATCCTGATGCGCCGCTATCCAACCGCGACCATCGCCCCTTTCACGCTGCTGGTGCCGGTATCCGGCATGCTGAGCGCGGCGCTGGTGCTGGGTGAACCGCTGCAGTGGTGGAAAATCACGGCCGGCGTGCTGGTGCTGTCTGGCCTGGCGTTAAACCAGTTCGGTGCGCGTTTGCTGGCGCCGCGCGCGGTTACCGAATGAACGCAGGGCTGGATCGAAGCGCCGCCTGCTGAGCTGATGCAGTCAAGCTGCCGCCAACCCCATCGCCGCCGCACTGCCGCCACGATCGCTCCGTGGCCAGAGCTGGTTGATTCATTCAAAAATGTGATTATTTTTGGCGGCATCTTTTATTTTTACGGAAATATCGAGTTTACATAGCAAGATAATTTCATTCTCGCGACGGTAAAGTTGACCGCAGAAAAAATTCCTGTCAACTGGCCATGCCCGTGGAAGCCGGCCCGAACACAGGGCCGAAGTACGGCGCAAGACCTGCAGCCTGAGCGAAAATGCAAACACTTTCGAAAATAGATGAAGTACTGGATACGTTCGAAGCGGCCGCCCGCTCCACCGAACGGCTGCCGAGCGCCTACAGTGGCAAGCTCGGCATGGACGACGCCTATCGCATACAACTCGCGATGCTGCAGCGGCGAGTGACGCAGGGCGCCCAGCATATCGGCTGGAAAGTGGGCCTGACCTCGTCCGCCATGCAGCAGCAGCAAGGGGTATTCGAGCCGTGCTTCGGCTATCTGCTGGCCTCCGGCCAGGAGCCATCGGGCCGCAGCTTTGCTTTTGATAGCTTGGTCGCTCCCGGTTTCGAGAATGAACTTTGCCTGACCATCGGCACCACGCTGCACGGCAGCTCGGTGAATTACGAAAGCGCTCGGCGGGCGGTGTCGCATGTGGCGCCGGCGCTGGAAATTGTCGAAAAGCGCGGCACCTTCAATCGCGATCTGCCCTTATCGATTGCAGACAATGCCCAGCAAAAGGCGTTTGTCACCGGTACCGCGATCGAACTTGATCCCGCCGTTTCACTCGCCGAAACTTCGGTCGCAATCATGGTGGACGGGGTTGAACAGGAGCGCGCGAGCGGCGCCGAAGTGTTGGGCGACCCGATTCACTCCATCGTCTGGCTGGCGCAAAAACTGGCACAATTCGGCCTGCCGCTGGAGCGCGGTACCAAGGTCATGTCCGGCTCCTTCACTCGCCAATACGCGTTGCAAAAGGGGCACCGGATCAGCGCCTGCTTCACTCCGTTCGGCTCCGTGAGCGCGGCCTTCGTATAGACCATTACACAAGAAAAGACAGATGGATCTCGGATTGCAATCAAAAACCGCACTGGTGTGCGCTGCCAGCAAGGGGCTGGGACTGGCCTGCGCCGAAGCATTGGCGGCGGAAGGCGTGCAGCTCACCATCGTGGCGCGCACCGAGGGGCCGCTGGAAGCCGCCGCCGCCTCTATCCGCCAGCGCTATCAGGTCGAAGTCAAGGCAGTCGCCTGCGACATCACGACACCCGAAGGCCGGGCGTTGGCGCTTGCGGCTTGCCCGCAACCCGACATCCTGGTCAATAACGCCGGCGGCCCGAAGCCGGGCGATTTCCGCGAATGGGACCGGGACGACTGGATTGCCGCGCTGGACGCCAACATGCTGACGCCAATCGAACTGATCAAGGCCACCGTGGACGGCATGATGGCACGCCGCTTTGGGCGGATCGTCAATATCACCTCGGCTGCGGTCAAGGCACCGATCGATATCCTCGGCCTGTCGAACGGTGCCCGTTCCGGCTTGACCGGCTTTGTCGCCGGCCTCGCGCGCCAGGTCAGCCGTCACAACGTGACCATCAATAATCTATTGCCGGGGCCCTTCGATACCGAGCGCTTGCGCAGCACCTTCGAAGCACAGGCCGCACGTTCCAATGCGAGCGGCGCTGAAGTGGCCGAGCAATGGAGTGCGCGCAATCCCAGCGGCCGCTTTGGCGCACCGGAAGAATTCGGCCATGCCTGCGCCTTTCTGTGCAGCGCCAAAAGCGGCTACATCACGGGACAGAACCTGCTGCTGGATGGCGGCGAGTACCGAGGCGTGTTCTGATTTCCGAAAACTTCCCGCCATTTTCCGAAACATATTTTTACCGCAGCATTACTTTAAATCGAGGAGACTTCACATGCATCTCAGATTCGTTCGCACCTTACTCGCCGGCGCCATCGCCCTGGCATTTTCCGGCACCGTCGCCGCACAGGAACAGACCGTCACGATCGGCCACGTAGCGCCCACTTCAGGCCAGATCGCGCATCTTGGCAAGGACAGTGAAAATGGTGCGCGCATGGCGATCGATGAAGCCAACGCCAAGGAGCCTGTGATCGGCGGCAAGAAAGTCAAATTCGTGCTGATGGCGGAAGATGACGCGGCCGATCCGAAGCAAGGTACCGCGGTAGCGCAGAAATTCGTCGATGCCAAGGTCAACGGTGTGATCGGTCACCTGACCTCGGGCACCTCGATTCCGGCCTCGAAGATCTACTCGGATGCCGGCATTCCGCAAATTTCGCCAGCGGCGACCAACCCGAAATACACCCAGCAGGGTTACAAGACCACCTTTCGCGTGGTCGCCAGCGACAGCCGCCTCGGCGCTGCGCTGGGTAAATATGCGGTTACCGACCTGAAACTGAAAAATATCGCGGTGATCGACGACCGTAGCGCCTACGGCCAGGGACTGGCCGAGCAGTTTGCCAAGGCGGCCAAGGCGGCTGGCGGCAAAATCGTCTCGCAGCAGTACACCACCGAAAAATCCGTCGATCTGAACTCGCAACTGACCGCGATCAAGGCCAAGAAGCCGGATCTGATCTTCTTCGGCGGCACCGACGCGGTGGCCACACCGATGCTGCGCCAGATGAAGCAGCTCGGCGTCAACGCCAAACTGATGGGCGGCGACGGCATCTGCACCGAAACCATGGCCAAGCTGGCCGGCGACGCCTTCACCGATGGTCAGGTGATCTGCGCCGAACCGGGCGGTATCCAGGAAGGCCAAAAGCGCCAGATGGACACCTTCCGCGAGCAGTACAAGCAGAAGTTCAGCCAGGATGTCGTGATCTACGCGCCCTACACCTATGACGCGACGATGGCAATGATCAGTGCCATGCAGAAGGCCGGTTCCACCGATCCGGCGAAATACCTGCCGGTATTGGCGAAGGGCAAACAGCCCGGCGTTACCGGCACCATCGCCTTCGATGCGCATGGCGACATCATCGATGGCTCGCTGACGCTGTACGCCTTGGCCGAGCACCAGCGCAAGCTGATCGCGGTGACCAAGTAAACTGCCGCACCCGTTCCGGCGCGGCGTCTTGCCGGCACCTTAGGGGTGCCGGGCCGGCGCGCCGGCGTACAGTCCTTTCCTCTTTCTCTGGACTCCAGAATGTCGCTCTCGCCCCTCGTCCGTCCCGCCATTGAACGACTGGTCAGCTCGCAAATCCGCGAGGTCGCGAACGCCGGCATGGGTGATCCCAATGTGCTGCCATTCTGGTTCGGAGAGCCGGATCAGGTAACGCCGCAATTCATCCGCGATGCGGCCTGCACCGCCTTGCAGAATGGTGCCACCTTCTACACCCAGAACTGCGGCGTGCCGGCGCTGCGGCAGGCGATTGCCACCTATGCCAGCGCGCTGCATCGCCCACTGGCGGCGGAACGCGTGGTGGTCACCAGTTCCGGCAATTCGGCGCTGATGATCGCGGCGCAACTGGTGGTGGAACCGACCTGCCGTGTGGTAGTAGTGACGCCGGTCTGGCCCAACCTGACTGAAATTCCCAAGATTCTGGGCGCGCACGTGGTACGCGCCCCGCTCGATTACGTCGACGGCCGCTGGACGCTAGACCTGGACAAGTTGCTGGCGCTGCTGACGCCCAACACGCGCGCGGTCTTCATCAATTCGCCTAACAATCCCACCGGCTGGACCATGTCGCGCCACGACCAGCAGGCGGTGCTGGAGCATTGCCGCCGGCTGGGCATCTGGATCATCGCCGATGACGTCTATGAGCGCCTGTATTTCGGCGCCGAGGGCAGCTCGGCGCCGGCCTTTGCCGACCTCGCCGATGAGCATGACCGGCTGCTGACCACCAACAGTTTTTCAAAAGCCTGGCTGATGACCGGCTGGCGCCTGGGCTGGATCAGCGCACCGCCCGGCGTGGTGGCGCAATTGGGCACGATCGTCGAGTACAACACGTCCTGTGCGCCGGGCTTTGTCCAGCTGGCCGGAATCGCCGCGATGGAACAGGGCGAAGAGGTGGTACAGGCCAGCGTCACGCGCCTGCGCAACGCGCGCGACTACCTGTGCGATGCCTTGAATCAGTTGCCCGGCATCAGCGCTTCGCCGCCGGACGGCGCGATGTATGTGTTTTTTGAATGCGAACAGGCGCGCCGGGAAGGCAGCCTGCCCTTTGCTCAGCGCCTGGTGCGCGAAGCGGGCTTGGGGCTGGCACCAGGCGGCGCCTTCGGGCCGGAAGGCGATGGCTTCCTGCGTTGGTGCACCGCCAACTCGATCGAGCGCCTGGAACAAGGGGTGGCGCGCTTGCAAGGACTGCTGAAAGCTTGATCAAAACGAGGCACATCGCATAGGATTTGAAAACAATCAACTCAAATCACCATGCGATGAAAAAGAAAATGCCTTACCGCGACCTCGATGAAGTTGATCTGGCTATTCTGCGTGACCTTCAGGACGACGGCCGTCTGTCCAACGCCAAGCTGGCGGAACGCCTGTCGCTGAGCGAAACGCCGTCATGGCGGCGCTTGAAACGGCTCGAGGACGAAGGCTATATCGAGGGTTACCAGGCCAACCTGAATCGCCGCAAGCTGGGCTTCGGCGTGCTCGCCTTCGTGCAACTGAATTTTTTCAGCCACAACGCCAAGGATTTCGCCGCATTCGAACAAACGATCCAGGCCTGTCCGGAAGTGCTTGCCTGCCATCAGATGACCGGGCAAACCGATTATCTGCTGCAAGTGGTGTTCGAGGATCTGGACGCGTATCGCTTGTTCATCGACCGTGTGTTGCGCAACCTCTCGGGCGTCTCGACCATCAATACCAGCCTGTCCCTGCGTGAAATCAAGCTGTCGAACCGCCTGCCAATTTGAAGTGGCCAATATCACATGCGATCGGCTCACATACTCCCTATATAGACACCAATTTTCAGGCGTATCAATAATAGATATTTTCAGATATACTCTCGTAACATGGAGGCTACGCGTCTTCATTCCCCGCAAAAAAAAGACGCCATCAACGGCGTCTTTTTTGCGCGGCCTGAACCGTTACGCTCAGGCTGCCGCATCGTGTTTCAGCCTGGCATAGGCGGCGACGCCTTCCAGAATTTCGGCACGCGCCACATCCGGTCCCTTCCAGCCCTCGATCTTGACCCACTTGCCTTTTTCCAGGTCCTTGTAGTGTTCGAAAAAATGGCGGATCTGATGCAACCGCATATCGTTGATGTCTTCCGGTTTTTGCCATTGCGTGTAAATCGACAACACCTTGTCGACCGGCACCGCCAGCAACTTTGAATCGCCGCCGGCTTCATCGGTCATTTTCAGCACGCCGATCGGACGGCAGCGCACCACCACGCCGGGAAACAGCGGAAAAGGCGTGATCACCAGCACATCCACCGGATCGCCGTCGTCGGCAATGGTTTGCGGAATGTAGCCGTAGTTGCAGGGATACTGCATCGCCGTGCTCATGAAGCGATCGACGAAAATCGCACCCGAATCCTTGTCAACTTCATACTTGATCGGATCGGCGTTCATCGGAATTTCGATGACCACGTTAAAGTCGTTCGGCAAATCGCGTCCTGCAGAAACCTTGTTCAGACTCATGGTGCTTTCTCGTAGGGATGAAATTTTTTTGACGTGGAATTATAGCGACTTTCGGTTCCCCCTTGTGCGCCGCAGCAGGCGGCCGCTTGCCGCCTGCGCGCGATTGGGACGATAATCGCTAGCCTGTTTATCTACATCTGCCGGGCCTGCCAAGCTGCACCACCGGAATCCGCGTGTGATCAAACCCCATGCCGTGCGCTCTCCCGCCATGCACTTCGACCTGATCGATCTGCGCTTGTTCGTCAACATTTCCGAACAAAACAGCCTGACCGGCGGCGCCGAACGCTCGCACATGTCGCTGCCGGCCGCCAGCGCCCGCATCAAGAACCTGGAAGACAGCTTCGGCACCCGGCTCCTGCATCGCACCGGCCAGGGCGTCACGCTGACGCCGCCGGGCCAGGCGCTGCTGCATCACGCGCGGCTGGTGATGCAGCAGCTGGAACAGCTGCGCGGCGACATGCAGGAATATGCGCGCGGCGTCAAAGGCCATCTGCGCATCTTCGCCAACACCACCTCGATCACCGAATTCCTGCCGCAGGTGCTGCCGTCCTTCCTGGCGCAGCATCCGGATATCAGCATCGACCTGCGCGAGCGCCTGTCGCACGACATCGTGCGGGCAGTGGCCGAGGGCAAGACCGACATCGGCATCGTCGCCGGCAATGTGCGCACCGAAGGGCTGGAAGTGCTGCCCTACCGCCGTGACCGGCTGGTGCTGGCCACCGCGCCTGGACATCCACTGGCGCAGCGCGACAGCGTTTCCTTCGAGGAAACCCTGGAATTCGACTATGTCGGCCTGCCCGAAGCCAGCGCGATCCATGCCTTCCTGCTGCGCGCCGCGGCCGAGCTCAACCGCAGCCTGAAGATCCGCATCCAGGTCGGCAATTTCGACGCCCTGTGCCGCATGATCGAAGCCGACGCCGGCATCGGCATCCTGCCCGATTCGGCCGCGCATCGCTATGCAAAAACGATGGCGGTCCGTTTCATCGCGCTGGAGGACGAATGGGCGGTGCGCGACTTGCAGATTTGCGTGCGCAGCCTGCAATTGCTGCCGCTGTTCGCGCGGCAGCTGGTCGAGCTGCTGACGGCGCAGCCGGACCCGACTGCAACCCCGGCACCGGCGCTACACGGTAGATTCGGCGGCAGGCCGCAGCGCCGCCCCGGGTTAGCCGCAGCTTAAGGGGCGGTTAAGCAATCGCGAATTGCCGCCGCCCGTCCGAAGCGGCACACTGGCGCCATCTTCACCGCTGCACAGGCCATCATGGACATCGATCATTTGCGCGAATGGCTCGGCAAGACCGAGACCACCGACGATCAGGTTACGGCCACGCCGATCGCCGCCCTGTCCGCCACGCTGAACCGCGAGCACGCCGCGCCGCAGCCGGCGACCCCTTGCCGCCCTTGTGGCACTGGCTGTACTTTCTGCCGATCCATCGCCAGGACCAGCTCGGCCCCGACGGCCATCCGCTGCGCGGCGGCTTTCTGCCGCCGGTGCCCTTGCCGCGCCGCATGTGGGCCGGCAGCCGGCTGCGCTTCCACCACCCGCTGCGCAACGGCGAACCCATCAGCCGGCTGTCGCGCATCGCCGACGTCAGCTACAAGGAAGGCCGCAGCGGGCCGCTGGTGTTCGTGCTGGTGCGGCATGAAATCGGCAACGCGGCCGGCATCGCCATCAGCGAAGAGCACGACATCGTCTACCGCGACAACCCGCATCCGGACGATCCGCCGCCGAAAATTCAGACGGCGCCCAGCGACGCCGCCTGGTCGCGCCGGATCGAACCGGACGACGTCCTGCTGTTCCGCTATTCGGCGCTGACCTTCAACGGCCACCGGATTCACTACGACCGCCGCTACGTCACCGAAGTCGAAGGCTATCCGGGGCTGGTCGTGCACGGACCGCTGATCGCCACGCTGCTGATGGACTTGCTGCGCCGCAACCTGCCGGCGGCGACGGTCGCCTCATTCCAGTTCCGCGCCGTCAAACCCTTGTTCGATACCGCACCCTTTTTGGTTTGCGGCAAACCGCAGCCGGACGGCAAGACCATCCACCTGTGGGCCATGGACGCGCAAGGCGCGCTGACGATGGACGCCACGGCCACGCTGGCCTGAAGCGCGCCGTTACCGCTTACTTCTCATTACCGAAATTATCCTTATGCAGACACACCCCCGACCAGCACCAGGAAATCCGCGACGCGGTACGCGCGCTGTGCGCCGAATTTCCCGCCGAGTATTTCCGCCACATCGACGAGCAGCGCGGCTATCCCGAGGAATTCGTCAAGGCGCTGACCGCCGCCGGCTGGCTGGCGGCGCTGATCCCGCAGGAATACGGCGGCTCCGGCCTCGGCCTGACCGAAGCCTCGGTCATCATGGAAGAGATCAACCGCACCGGCGGCAACTCGGGCGCCTGCCACGGCCAGATGTACAACATGGGCACCCTGCTGCGGCACGGCTCGGAAGCGCAAAAGCAACTGTACCTGCCGAAGATCGCCAGCGGCGAACTGCGCCTGCAGTCGATGGCGGTGACCGAACCGACCACCGGCACCGACACCACCAAGATCAAGACCACCGCCGTGAAAAAGGGCGACCGCTACGTGGTCAATGGCCAGAAGGTCTGGATCTCGCGCGTGCAGCACTCCGACCTGATGATCCTGCTGGCGCGCACCACGCCGCTGGCCGAGGTGACGAAGAAATCCGAGGGCATGTCGATCTTCTGGTCGACCTGCGCGACGCCATCGGCAAGGGCCTGACGGTGCGGCCGATCCCCAACATGGTCAACCACGAAACCAACGAGCTGTTCTTCGACAACCTGGAAATCCCGGCGGAAAACCTGATCGGCGAGGAAGGCAAGGGCTTCAAGTACATCCTCGACGGCCTGAACGCCGAGCGCACGCTGATCGCCGCCGAATGCATCGGCGACGGCTACTGGTTCATCGACAAGGTCACCAAGTACGTCAGCGAGCGCGTGGTGTTCGGCCGGCCGATCGGCCAGAACCAGGGCGTGCAGTTCCCGATCGCGAAGGCCTATGTCAACGTGGAAGCGGCCAACCTGATGCGCTTCAAGGCCTGCGAGCTGTTCGACGCCCACCAGCCCTGCGGCGCCGAGGCCAACATGGCGAAGATGCTGGCGGCCGACGCCTCGTGGGAAGCGGCCAACGCCTGCCTGCAGTTCCACGGCGGCTTCGGCTTCGCCAACGAATACGACGTCGAGCGCAAGTTCCGCGAGACGCGGCTGTACCAGGTGGCGCCGATCTCGACCAACCTGATCCTGTCGTACGTCGCCGAGCACGTGCTCGGGATGCCGCGCTCGTTCTGATGGAGAGCCCGATGCGTCCACTGGAAGGCATTACCGTCGTCACCCTGGAACACGCGATCGCCGCGCCGTTCTGCACGCGCCAGCTGGCCGACCTCGGCGCGCGCGTGATCAAGATCGAGCGTCCCGGCGTCGGCGACTTTGCGCGCGCCTACGACGCCCGCGTGCACGGCCTGGCTTCGCACTTCGTCTGGACCAACCGCTCCAAGGAAAGCCTGACGCTGGACGTCAAGCATGCGGAGGCGGAAACCATCCTGCACAAGCTGCTGGCCGATGCCGACGTGCTGGTGCAGAACCTGGCGCCGGGCGCCGCCGCGCGCCTGGGCCTGTCGTACGAGGCGCTCAAGCGAGCACTATCCGCGCCTGATCGTCTGCGATATCTCCGGCTACGGCCCCGACGGCCCGTACCGCGACAAGAAGGCCTACGACCTGCTGATCCAGAGCGAGTCGGGCTTCCTGTCGGTCACCGGCACGCCGGACGAGCCGGCCAAGGCCGGCTGCTCGATCGCCGACATCGCCGCCGGCATGTACGCCTACACCAACATCCTGGCGGCGCTGATCCAGCGCGGCAAGACCGGCAAGGGCTGCAACATCGACGTCTCGATGCTGGAGGCATGGTCGAGTGGATGAGCTATCCGCTGTACTACGCCTATCGACGGCGCCGCGCCGCCGCCGCGCGCCGGCGCCTCCCATGCGACGATCTATCCCTACGGCCCGTTCCCCACCGGCGACGGCAAGACCGTGATGCTGGGTCTGCAGAACGAGCGCGAATGGCAGGTGTTCTGCGACCAGGTGCTGCGGCAGCCGGGGCTGGCGGCCGATCCGCGCTTCGCCTCGAATTCGCGCCGCAACGAAGCGCGCGCAGACCTGCGCGCCCTCATCGTCGAAGTGTTTTCCGCCCTATCCGCCGACGAGATCACGCAGCGGCTGGACCAGGCGCAGATCGCCAATGCGCGCATGAACGACATGCAGGACCTGTGGCAGCACGCGCAGCTGCAGGCGCGCCAGCGCTGGGTGGAGGTCGCGACGCCGGCCGGCCCGGTGCCGGCGCTGCTGCCGCCGGGCTCGCCCTCGGCCTATGCGCCGCGCATGGATGCGGTGCCGGCGCTCGGCGAGCACACCGACACGATCCTCGCCGGTCTCGGCTACGCCGCTGCCGACATCGCCGCGCTGCGCGCCCAGCACGCCATCTGATTCCCGATCCAGGACACGACGATGCCCACTCATCCCAGCCAAACCCTCGCCACCTTCGCCGCCGAACTGCAGTTCGACGACATTCCCGACACGGTGGTCCGCCGCACCGAAGACCTGATGCTGGACTGGTTCGGCTCGGTCCTGGCCGGCAAGGGCGCGCGCCCGGTCGAAACCATCGAATGGTTCGCGCGCCAGATGGGGCCGGCCGACGGCGCCGCCGAAGTGCTGATTTCGCGCCGCCATACCTCGGTGCTGTTCGCGGCGATGGTCAACGCCGCGGCTTCGCATTTCGCCGAACAGGACGACGTCCACAACGGCTCGGTGTTCCATCCGGCGGCCGTGGTGTTCCCGCCGGCGCTGGCGGTGGCGCAGTCGCTCGGCAGCAGCGGCCGCGAACTGCTGACGGCGGCGGTGGCCGGCTATGAAGTCGGCATCCGCGTCGGCGAATTCCTGGGACGCTCGCACTACAGGATCTTCCACACCACCGGCACCGCCGGCACGCTGGCGGCGGCCGCCGCGGTCGGGCGCTTGCTGCAGCTGACGCCGGCGCAGATGCTGGACGCCTTCGGCTCCGCCGGTACCCAGGCCGCCGGCCTGTGGGAATTCCTGCGCGACGCCGCCGACTCGAAACAGCTGCACACCGCCAAGGCGGCGGCCAACGGCTTGATCGCGGCCTATCTGGCCAGCCAGGGCTTTACCGGCGCCAAGCAGATTCTGGAAGGCGCCCAGGGCATGGGCGCGGGCATGTCGTCGGACGCCGATCCGGCGCGGCTGACCGACCGCCTGGGCCGGCGCTGGGCATTGGCCGAGACTTCGTTCAAGTTCCACTCGTCGTGCCGCCATACGCATCCAGCCGCCGACGCGCTGCAGCAGGTGATCGCCGCCCACAAGCTGGCGCCCGAACAGATCGTGCGCGTCACCGCGCAGGTGCATCAGGGCGCGATCGACGTGCTGGGCCCGGTGGTCGATCCGAAAACCGTGCATCAGGCCAAGTTTTCGATGGGCACCGTGCTCGGCCTGATCGCCCAGTTCGGCCGCGCCGGCCTGAGCGAATTCGACCAATATTTCAACGATCCGCGCATCGCCCAATTTCGCGACAAGGTGCGCATGCAACTCGATGCGGAAGTGGATCAGGCCTATCCGCAGCGCTGGATCGGCAAGGTCGAGGTGGAAACTGCCGACGGCCGCCTGCTGCATGGCCGCGTCGACGAGCCGAAAGGCGATCCGGGCAATACCCTGACGCGCACCGAGCTGGAGCAGAAGGCCTTGCGGCTGGCGGCCTTCGGCGGCGGCGCCAGCGAAGCCGAAATGCACGCGGTATTCGAGCGGATCTGGCATCTCGCCGACGCCGAAAAAATCCAAGACCTGCTCGCTTAGACTCAGGAAAGACCGTGATGGATAGCGCCCTGCCCCGTTCCTACCTGTTCGTTCCCGGCGATCGCCCGGAACGCTTCGACAAGGCCTGTGCCGCCGGTGCCGATGCGGTGATCGTCGACCTCGAAGATGCCGTCGCTCCGGACCGCAAAGCAACGGCCCGGGCCGCGGTGGCAGCCTGGCTGTCGCCGGCAAAACCGGTTCTGCTGCGCATCAATGGCATCGACAGCGAATGGTTCGGCGACGATCTGGAACTCTGCAAACACCCCGGCATCGCCGGCATCGTGCTGCCCAAGGCCGAACTCTCCACCTCGCTGCAGCAGCTGGCGGCGGCGCATCCCGGCATTGCCCTCCTGCCCCTGATTGAAACCGCGCATGGTTTCTGGAATGCATTGCAATTGGCGCAGACTCCCGGCGTCCAGCGCCTGCTGTTCGGCAGCATCGACTTCCAGCTCGACCTCGGCATCGAAGGCGACGACGATGCCTTGCTCTACTTCCGCTCGCAACTGGTGCTGGTGTCGCGGCTGGCGAACCTTGGCGCGCCGGTGGATGGCGTCACCACCGCGCTCGACCACCCGCAGCAGTTGCAGGCCGATACTCTGCGCGCGCGCCGCCTCGGGTTCGGCGGCAAGCTGTGCATACATCCGGCGCAGGTGGCTGCAGTCAACCGGCATTTCAGCCCCAGCCGCGAAGAGATTGCGTGGGCGCAGCGGGTGTTGGCGGCGGCAGAAGCCGCACAGGGGGCCGCCGTGGCGCTCGATGGCAAGATGATCGACCGTCCGCTCATGACCAAAGCACAGCGAATAATCGCCCAGTCAGCACATGCACGCAAAATGGACTAATCGGCCCAACACCCTCAACGCCACATCCGAAGGCCTGTCGTTTGCCGATGTTCCACTTATCGTCAGTGAGCCGCCATCGGAACCAGCGCCGAGCGCCGGTAGTGGGCGGCGGCCTCATCGGCCTGCGACAGCGCATCGTGTAGCTGCGCCAGCCGCAGATGCGCTTCGCGCACCGTGATCGGATCAGTCGCATCGGATAGCGCCTGCTCCAGATGTCGTTGCGCCTTGCCCCACAGCTTCTGGCGCAGGCACAAGAAACCGAGCGTCAATTCGAGCTCGGCGTCATTCGGCCGCTTGCTGATCCATTGTTCGCAGCGCTCGATTTGCGCCAGCAGGCCAGGTGAACCGTCAGCGGTGGCGCAGGCCCGATAGGCACGTACCAGCCTTTCATCCCATTGCGCCGCCAAGGCTTTTTCCACCAGGACGCGCGCCTCCTCGTGCAGGCCCAGCTGGTTGAATGCGCGCGCCGCGCAGTTGGCGATGAATGGCTTGACCCGATCGGAGTTCGGAATCTCCGCCCACAGCCGGCGCAGCGATTCCGCATCCTGCGCTCTGTTGCCCAACAAATCATCATAGGCCAGTTCCAGCAGTCGGCTGGAAAGCGCCGGGTGCAGTGCATTGTGCTTGTCCAGCGAACGCACCAGACGCACGACTTCCGGCCAGTTCTCGCTCTGTTGATTGGCTTTCAGCGCCAGCCGCAGCGCATGGATATGGCGCGTGCCGCCTGCGCTCAATTCATTGAATGCGTCCAGTGCCGCCTGCGGCTGGTGCGCGTCCACCAGCAATTCCAGACGAGTCATCGTGCGTGCCGTCTTCAGCGGACTGACGTCGTCAATGGTGGCCAACCAGGTATCACGCCGTTCCGGCTGCAGCATGCGATGGGCAGCCCGCGCAGCAATCAGGGACGCCAGGCCGGAGTTGAGTGGGGACGCGGTGGCACGCGTGGCGGCTTTTTCGGCGTGACCAAAACGGCCTTCAAACAGCGCCTTCAACGCGTCGCGCAGGGATTTGGTGCTTTCACGTTCGCGCTTGTCGCGGCGATAGGCGATCACGCGCCCCGGCAGGCGTTGTACGCGGCGCAAGGTACGCAACATCGACATACAACAGCACGAACAAGGCAGCTAGCGCCAGCAGGAAAAAATTCAGCGACAGATCGATTCGATACGGCGGATAAAAAAAGACCACATTGCCGACATTGAAACGGGCTGCGACTGCCAGCCCGATGGCGCTGGCGAAGAGGATGAGGAACCACAGGAACAGGCGCATGTTACGGCTTCGCCTTGTAGTTGCGCACCGCGTTGATGCTTTCCGCCAAAGTCGGCATCTGAATTGACAGCTTGCTGTTTTGCACCTGATTCAACAATGCCTGCATCGTTTGTGTTTGTTTGGCGCGGGTATCGAAATATTTGGCGATGGTATCTTGCGCCGCAACCATATCACTGCGGAAGGCCGACTCGTTGCGCGACAACAGCGCCAGGCGCGCATTCAGCAAGCGCAGCTTGAGATTCTCACGCGCATAGTAGGCTTGCGTCGGTGACAGCAGCAGCGCATCGGGATGGGTAACGTCGCGAATCCGGATCAATTGCTTGAGCTCATCCCACATCTCGCTGGAAAAACTCTGCCATTTGGCATCCGCGAGCGCCAGCCAGTCATTGACCACGCCATCGTTACCAGCAACCGCAGGTGCAGCAGGAGTTTCAGGCTTCTTGCGGTCGCTACGCAACGGACGTTTCGGCGGCGACGGCGCCAGGACCGGCTTTTCGTCCGCCAGCAACGGTAGCGTATCGATCTGGCCAATTGCGCTATCCAGGCGCAGCGCAATCCCGGTGGTATCCAGGCTCGGCAACGCTTTCAACATTTCAAGATCCTTGGCGATCGCGCGCCGGATCGTGATGAACTGCGGCTTGTCGGAGCGCGACAGATTCCGGTCCGCGTTTTGCAGCGCGATCAGCGCGCCTTGTACGTTGCCGGCCAACTGCAACTGCTGGCTGGCAGTGGACAGTACTTGCTCAATCTCGGCCAGCGTCCAGTCATCGCGATTCTTCGACAGGTCCTGGTACAACTGCTCCAGCGCCAGCTGCTGACTCTGCGCTTCGGTTTGCTTCCCTTCCAGCACGCTGACCTTGGCGCGTAATTCCTTCTCGTTTTCCTGCACCGACTTGACCACAGCGCGAGTCTCGCTATTCAGCGTTTCGCCATTGCGCAGCCGCAGCGCAATTTCGCCACGCAAGTCATGGATTTGGGTGCGCAGCGACCACCATTGCCAGGCGCCCAACCCGAGCAACACCAGGAACAGCAGGTACAACAGCCTGACATGCCGATTGCGAGGAGCGGGCGGATAAGTGGCGGACGGAGTGGAGGGGCCGTAGCTCTCGGGAGAACCCGGCGGCGGGCTGGAGGGCAGGCTTGTATCAGGGGAAGATTGCAGTTCGGTCATGGCTCAAATTGTAACGCGGCCACCAGCGATTCGTCGCCTGATGCAGTCAGTGTCAGATTGCCAAAAGCAAGGCTGCGCGCGGTTTCCGCAATGCGTGCGTGTGGAACGATCAGTCTTTGTTGTCGCATTTTAGCTACACCGGCGGCCCCTGCTACCTGCTCGACCAGCTGCAGCAGGATGCGCAGCGCTTCGGAACTGGTGATGATCCAGTCGCACCCGGATTCCAGCAATTGCCGCAACTGCGCCTGGCCGGCCGCATCCAGCTGCGGCGCCGTGCGCCGATAGGCAGCCACCTGCGTCACTTCCACCTGCGCCGCACGCAGGGCGTCGGACAGCAGTTCGCGGCCGTTTTCGCCACGCACGATCAGGGCTTTTTTGCCGCGCAGAGCCGACAGGTCCAGCGTTTCCAGCAGGCTTTCGGAATCTTCGCGCGCGCTATTGCGCGGCTGCACGATGCTGGTGTTGTCAGCCGTGATCCCGTGCCGCTCCAGCGCGCGCCGGCTGCCCTGGCCGACCACGCCGACCTGCATGCCGTGCGGCCAGGTCCCGAGCGCCGCCAAGCGCGGCGTCGATCGCATTCGGGCTGACGAATACCACCAGCGCATACGCGCTCAAATCCTGCAGCGCCGCGCGCAGCGGCGCCGGGTCCGGCAGCGGCTGGATCTCCAGCAGCGGAAACACGATGGCGGTGCGGCCCAGTTCGGTGACGCGCTGCGTCAGCGGGCCGGCTTGCGCCCGTGGCCGCGTGATGACGACCGGTGGCAGCGGCGCTGACATCGGTGCTCCCACCTCAGGCGCTGGCCGCGCAAGCCGCCAGGATCGCCGCCGCGTCCTGTGCCTGCAGCAGAGTCGCCGCCTGCCGGCCGAGCGCCTGCGGCGCGTCGGCCGGGCCGCTCGCCTCGGCGCTGGCGATGCGCTGTCCGTCCGGGGTGGCGACCATCGCGCGCAGGCGCATGGCAGCGCCATCGACGGTGGCAAACGCCGCCAGCGGAATCTGGCAGCTGCCGCCGAATATTTTCGACACGCTGCGCTCGGCCGCCACCGCCTGCGCGGTCGCCGCATGATTGAGCGGCGCCAGCACCTGGCGCAGATCGGCGCGCGCGCTCAGGATCTCGATCGCCATCGCGCCCTGCCCCGGCGCCGGCAGGCTTTGTTCGGGTTCGATGACGGCACGGATGCGCTGCAGCAATCCGAGCCGCTTCAGGCCCGCCGCCGCCAGGATGATCGCCGCGTACTCGCCGCGATCGAGCTTGCCGAGCCGGGTGTCGAGATTGCCGCGCAGCGGCTGGATCACCAGCCGCGGATAACGGGCGGCGATCAGCGCCTGCCGCCGCAGGCTGCTGGTGCCCACCACGGCGCCGTCCGGCAAGGCGTCGAGCGACGCATAATCGTTGGAAACGAAGGCGTCGCGCGGGTCTTCCCGCTCCAGCACGGCCGCCAGATCGAATTCCGGCGGCAGTTCCATCGGCACGTCCTTCAGCGAATGCACCGCCAGATCGGCGCGGCCGTCGGCCATCGCGACCTCCAGTTCCTTGACGAACAGACCCTTGCCGCCGACCTTGGACAGGGTACGATCCAGGATCTGGTCGCCACGCGTGGTCATGCCGAGAATTTCTATGTTGCAGTGCGGATATAATTCAGCGAGACGCGCACGCACATGCTGCGCTTGCCACATGGCGAGCCGGCTTTCGCGCGATGCAATAACCAGCTTCGAAGGATCGGATGTTTTCAAGACAGGCTCTTTCTCGGTTCGGGAGGGCCGCCGCAGCGTGCGGTGAATCCGCGCAGCAGCACTGGTTGGGACAGGCTTTCGGATGCCGTCGATCGGCGTCATGAGCGTGATCGGAGGTAGTGACCGGTCCGTGCTTCCAGCTGCAAAGTTTATCATGCACCGTCTTGCAAACCGCCACCCGGAGCCGCCGCCACCGCTTTCCCAACTCTGACGAAATCGTTCATCATGGCAAAAAAACCCGGCGTTCCACCCCGCACCGCAAAATCCGCTGCCGACAAGGACGCGCCACTGAAGGAAGACATTCGCCTGCTCGGCCGCCTGCTCGGCGAAGTGCTGCGCGACCAGGAAGGCGATACGGTGTACGACGTGGTCGAAACCATCCGCCAGACCGCGGTGCGCTTCCGCCGTGAATCCGATCCGCAGGCCGGCGCCGATCTCGACAAGCTGCTGAAGAAGCTGACGCGCGACCAGACCATCTCGGTGGTGCGCGCCTTCTCCTATTTCTCGCACCTGGCGAATATCGCCGAAGACCAGCACCACAACCGCCGCCGCCGCGCCCATGCGCTGGCCGGCTCGGCGCCGCAGCAGGGCAGCGTCGCCTTTGCCCTCTCAAAGCTGGATGCGGCCGGCGTCTCCGGCGCCACCGTGCGCGGCTTCCTGAAGGATGCGCTGATTTCGCCGGTGCTGACCGCGCATCCGACCGAAGTGCAGCGCAAGAGCATTCTCGATGCCGAACACGACATCGCGCGCCTGCTCGCCGACCGCGACCGCACGCTGACGCCGAAGGAGCAGATGCACAACACCGAGATGCTGCGCGCCAGGATCACCACGCTGTGGCAGACGCGCATGCTGCGCTATTCGAAGCTGACGGTGGCCGATGAAATCGAAAACGCGCTGTCGTACTACCGCATCACCTTCCTGCGCGAACTGCCGGCGCTGTACGACGACATCGACGCCGAGATCGCCGCCCAGTTCCCGACCCGCGCCCGCCAGCGCGGCACCCTCTCGCGCACGCCGCCGTTCGTGCAGATGGGCAGCTGGATCGGCGGCGACCGCGACGGCAACCCGAACGTGAATGCCGACACCATGCAGCATGCGCTGGCGCGCCACTCGACCACGATTTTCGATTTCTACCTGGACGAAGTGCACGCGCTCGGCGCCGAACTGTCCACCTCGACCCTGATGGCCGCGGTCACGCCCGAGCTGCAGGCGCTGGCCGAAGGCTCGCCCGACACCTCGGCGCACCGCGCCGACGAACCGTACCGGCGCGCATTGATCGGCTGCTATGCGCGGCTGGCGGCGACCGCGCGCCAGCTCGGCGCCACCAATATCCTGCGCCAGGAAGTCGGGCACGCCACGCCCTACCAAAATGCGCAGGCCTTCACCCACGACCTGCAGCTCGTCGAGGATTCGCTGGTCGCGCATCACGGCGCGGCGCTGGTCAAGCCGCGCCTGGCGGCATTGAAGCGCGCGTCCGAAATTTTCGGCTTCCACCTGGCCGCGCTCGACATGCGCCAGAGTTCCGACGTGCATGAGCGGGTATTGACGGAATTGTTCGCGCAAAGTGGCGCCGAGGCGCATTACGCCGGCCTGCCGGAGCAGGAAAAAATCGCCTTGCTGCTGGCCGAGCTGGCCAGCCCGCGCCTGCTGACCTCGCCGTTCATCGCCTATTCCGACGAAACCAGTTCGGAACTGGCGATCCTGCGCACCGCGCGCGAAGTGCGGCGACGCTACGGCGCGCGCGCGATCCGCAACTACATCATCTCGCACACGGAAACCGTGTCCGACCTGCTGGAAGTGATGCTGCTGCAGAAGGAAACCGGGCTGCTGAACACTGGCGCCGCCGACGCGATGGCCGCCGCCGAGCCGGAACTGATGGTGATCCCGCTGTTCGAGACCATTCCGGATCTGCGCTGCGCCGCCGAGATCATGGCGCAGTGGATGGCCTTGCCGGTGGTGCAGGCGCAAATCGCACGCCAGGGCCAGCTGCAGGAAGTGATGCTGGGCTATTCCGACTCCAACAAGGACGGCGGCTTTCTGACCTCGAACTGGGAGCTGTACAAGGCGGAACTGCATCTGGTGCAGGTGTTCGAGCGCGCCAGGGTCAAGCTGCGCCTGTTCCACGGCCGCGGCGGCACCGTCGGCCGCGGCGGCGGCCCCAGCTACGAGGCGATCCTGGCGCAGCCGGCCGGCACCGTCAACGGCCAGATCCGCCTGACCGAACAGGGCGAGATCATCGCCTCCAAGTTTTCCAACCCCGAGATCGGCCGCCGCAACCTGGAGCTGCTGGTGGCGGCGACGCTGGAAGCCAGCCTGATGCCGCACGGCCTGGCCGGCAAGGAGGCACGGAAACGCGCCGAATTCGAAGCCACCATGGCCGAACTGTCGGAGCGCGCCTACCGTGCCTACCGCGACCTGGTGTACGACACCGCCGGCTTCGCCGACTATTTCTTCGCCGCCACGCCGATCGCCGAAATCGCCGAACTGAACATCGGCTCGCGCCCGGCTTCGCGCAAGGCGACGCGCAAGATCGAAGACCTGCGCGCGATTCCGTGGGGCTTTTCCTGGGGCCAGTGCCGGCTGCTGCTGCCGGGCTGGTATGGCTTCGGCAGCGCGATTGCCTCGCTGGCTCGACGACAGCGCCGATGCCAAGGCCCACGCGAAAAAGATCGCCACCCTGCGCGCCATGTTCCGCGAATGGCCGTTCTTCGCGACGCTGCTGTCCAACATGGACATGGTGCTGTCGAAGACCGACCTGGCGGTGGCCTCGCGCTACGCCGAACTGGTGCCCGACAGGAAGCTGCGCCGCAGCATTTTCAAGCGCATCGTCGACGAGCACGAGCGTACGGTCGCTTGTCTGGCCACCATTACCGGCGCCCGCGAACGGCTGGCCGGCAATCCGCTTCTGGCGCGCTCGATCAAGAACCGCTTCGCCTATCTCGATCCGTTGAATCACTTGCAGGTGGAGCTGATCAAGCGCCATCGGGCCACCATGAACGAAGCGGAGCGCAAGATGGATGAGCGAGTGCGGCGCGGGATTCTGCTGGCGATTAATGGGATTGCGGCAGGGTTGAGGAATACGGGTTAGAAGTGGTGATGAGCTGGGAATGTCTTGAGTCTTGAGTCTTGAGTCTTGAGTCTTGAGTCTTGAGCCTGTAGCTAACGCATTTAATCTGTCGTTCCCGCGCAGGCGGGAACCCAGTGGCGTTCGTGGCTTACTGATCGCGTTGCTACTTCGTGGTGACTAGCCGGGGGTAGCCCGGCGGCTACTTACTTTTCTTGTCTCGCCAAGAGAAAGTAAGCAAAGAAAGGCGACCGCAAGACGCTGCCCTTCGGGTTCCCGTTTGTGCAGGACAAAAAATGGGAAACGAAACCAACTCGCTGCGCTCAGACGCCCTCGTTTCTGATCCATTTTCTGTCCTGCACAAACGGCAGCGTCCCAAGCGGGGTCACGTCAACGTCAAAAGCAACGCCAACGGCAACTGCAACTGCAACTGCAACTTCAAAGCAAGCGCCCGTACAAATCATTGGCTAATTTGTTAAGCCATTCAGAGCACGATGGCCGATTGTTCTGCAAGCTCGTCAGAACCACATACTCCCCATACATATGCAAAATACCGGGCGTCAAATGGCAATTTTATCAACATACTCCTCAATAGCCACAACGATCTAGGATTTACAGCGGCACGACCGATGTCGTTTCATCGCACCAGCGCCCGGATCAGCGGCCACTGGCGGCGCGAAATCGGCAGGCGGTCGTCGATGCCGCGCAGCAGCACTTCCCATACTTCCTGCACTTTTTCGGTTTCGCCGTCGCCGTCGATCGCATGCGTGCCGCGCGCGACGCCGGTGATCGCGTCGCGCGCGACCAGGGCGTTGCGGTGCACGCGGATGAAGCTCGTTGCCAGTTCGTTTTCCAGCGAAACCAGCGA
The DNA here is from genome assembly GCA_963707665.1 of uncultured beta proteobacterium. Taxonomy (GTDB): domain Bacteria; phylum Pseudomonadota; class Gammaproteobacteria; order Burkholderiales; family Burkholderiaceae_D; genus DATJCV01. The sequence goes on from CAVPQU010000009.1 coordinate 159,783, forward strand.
TGCCTCGATCAGGTATTCGCGCTCCCGGGTGCGCAAGGTCACGTACTTCAGTTCGGCCTTCAGGTACAGCACCTCGGCCACCGGCACCAGCAGGATGCGGCCGCGTTCCTGCACCGAGAAATGCTGGCGCGCGGCGGGCGCCGCCGCGGCCGGGCGCACGGTTGCGGCGCCATTCGGCGGCGCGCCGCAGCGCCTGCGCCAGCCGCGCCGCGCGCACCGGCTTCAGCAGGTAATCCAGCGCATGCACGTCGAACGCGGGCAGCGCGTGTTCCTCGAATGCGGTGACGAAAATGATCGCCGGTCCGCCGCCGGCCGTCTCCGACAATTGGCGCGCCAGCGCCAGGCCGTCCATGCCGGGCATCTGCACGTCCAGCAGCACGATGTCCGGCTGCAGCGCCGCGATCTGCTCCAGCGCCGCCTGCGCGTGATCCGCCTCGCCGGCCAGCAGATGCGGGCATTCCTCCGCGATATCGGCCAGGAGCGTCGCCAGCCGGCGGCGCGCCGGCAATTCGTCGTCGACGATGAAGACGCTGGGGATCATGCGGCGGCTTTGGCGGCGGCGATGCGGGTGTACGGAAAACGCAGCCGCACCTCGAAGAAGCCGCGCGCGCTGGCGGTGGTCAGCTGCGCCTCGACGTCGTACAGCAGCGCCAGCCGTTCGCGGATATTGTGCAGCGCCATCTGGTTGCCGCCGGCCGCCGCCTGCTCCTGCACCGGATTGACGATGACGATCTCGATGCGGTCGAGCTGGCGCGTGATCTGCACCTGGATCTGCGCCGGCGCGGATGCCGGCTCGACGCCGTAGTGCACGGCGTTTTCCAGCAGCGGCTGCAGCAGCAGCGCCGGCATCTGCGCCCGCCGCAGCATTTCCTTGCTGACGTTGACCGTTTCCCAGCGCACCTGCAAGCCGCTCGCCGAGCCGGATTTTTTCGATCGACAGGTATTGCCGGCACAGCCGGATTTCATCTTCCATGCGTCGTCATCTCGCGCGCATCGCGCATCAGCACGCGGAACATGTCGGCCAGGTCTTCCAGCGTCTCTTCGGCGCGGCGCGGCTCGCTGCGGATCAGCGACAGCACCGCGTTCAGGCTGTTGAACAGGAAATGCGGGCGGATGCGCGCCTGCAGCGCCTGCAGCCGCGCCTCGACCAGCGCCGGCGAAAAGGCGCGCACGCGCAGCTCGAAATAATGCTGCAGCACGCCGCCGAACAGGGCCGCCAGCAGCATGCCTTCCAGCCCACCCAGATGCGCGAAGCTGACCGCGAACCATTCGAACGAGGCCAGCAGCTGGATGATCAGGCCGGTGACCGCCGCCGGCACCAGCGCGCACAGCGTGCGCTGAGCCCAATGCGGCAGCGTGCGCAGCAGCGGACGCAGGCCGCACAGGACGGTCAGCGACAGCAGGCAGGCCAGCTCGACCAGCATCGACGATTCGACGAACGCCAGCAGTCCGGCCAGCCAGCCGCCGCCATGCAGCAGCGCGGCCGCCAGCACCGCGACGTTGACGAACAACAGCGCGCGGAACACGACGCCGATATTGCAGCAGTCGGGAATCGCGCTGTCGATCGCCGCCGTATCCGGCGTGCCAGCTGCGACTCGGCTTGGAAAAAACGATGGCGGCATAGGCGAACAATCAAGAAAAACGTGGAGAGCAGGCAAGCGGGCGGGAAATTGCATCGCCTTGGCATCCCTTATAATCGTGCAATTCACCGGAACCCCGAACCTGGCAATTATGACAGCACAACTTTCCCAAAAAAGCGAGGCATGGTCGGCCCGCTTTTCCGAACCCGTCTCCGATCTGGTCAAACGGTACACCGCCTCGGTCTTTTTTGACAAGCGCCTGGCGCCGTTCGACATCGCCGGCTCGCTGGCGCACGCGGAAATGCTGGCGCACCAGAACATCATCAGCGCCCAGGACTACGCCGACATCCAGCGCGGCATGGCGCAGATCGAAGCGGAGATCAGCGCCGGCCAGTTCGAATGGCTGCTCGACCTGGAAGACGTGCACCTGAACATCGAAAAGCGCCTGACCGAACTGGTCGGCGACGCCGGCAAGCGGCTGCATACCGGCCGCTCGCGCAACGACCAGGTGGCGACCGACATCCGCCTCTGGCTGCGCGCCGCGATCGACGACATCGACGGCCTGCTGCGCGAGCTGCGCGTGGCGCTGCTCGACCTGGCCGAGCAGCACGCGGACACCATCCTGCCCGGCTTCACCCACATGCAGGTGGCGCAGCCGATCACCTTCGGCCACCACATGCTGGCCTATGTCGAAATGTTCGGCCGCGACGCCGAGCGCATGGCCGACTGCCGCCGTCGCGTCAACCGCCTGCCGCTGGGCGCGGCGGCCCTGGCCGGCACCACCTTCCCGATCGACCGCGAACGGGTGGCGAAGACGCTCGGCTTCGAGGACGTCTGCCGCAATTCGCTCGACGCCGTGTCCGACCGCGACTTCGCCATCGAATTCTGCGCCGCCGCGGCGCTGGTCATGACGCACATCTCGCGCATGTCGGAAGAGCTGGTGATCTGGATGAGCCCGCGCGTCGGCTTCATCGATATCGCCGACCGCTTCTGCACCGGCTCCTCGATCATGCCGCAAAAGAAGAACCCGGACGTGCCGGAACTGGCGCGCGGCAAGACCGGCCGCGTCAACGGCCACCTGATCGCGCTGCTGACCCTGATGAAAGGCCAGCCGCTGGCCTACAACAAGGACAACCAGGAAGACAAGGAACCGCTGTTCGACACCGTCGACACCGTCGTCGATACGCTGCGCATCTTCGCCGACATGGCGCGCGGCATCACCGTCAAGCCGGAGGCGATGCGCGCCGCCGCGCTGCAAGGCTACGCCACCGCCACCGACCTCGCCGATTACCTGGTCAAGAAGGGCCTGCCGTTCCGCGACGCGCACGAGGCGGTGGCACGCGCGGTGCGCACTTGCGTCGACCGCGGCTGCGACCTGGCCGACCTCAACCTGGAACAGTTGCGCGCCTTTTCGCCGCTGATCGAAGCCGATGTGTTCGCCGTGCTGACGCTGGAAGGCTCGGTCGCTGCGCGCGACCATATCGGCGGCACCGCGCCGGCGCAGGTGCGGGCGGCGATTGCCCGCCTGCGGCAGCAATTGGGCTAGCCGCCCTCGCTGGATCCAGGCGCCGACTTCCGGCGCCGGTTTTCTCCCACCCCGCCCCGTCAATCGCGGCGGGGTTTTCATCATTGGCCGCATGGTGCCTGCTGCTGCCTTGTACTTTCCGCTTGACCTTCCCATAGGAGGAAGGTCTAGACTATGGCAATATCGCTGGAAAGACGCCGCTGGCACCCGGATAGCCGAATGCATCGCACGCTCAAGACACTCTTGCTCCTGCTGTTAATCGCGGCGCTCCCCCTGCAGGGAGCGGCGGCGGCGATGCGCCTGTCGTGCGGCCCGGCTCACCATCATCCAGCCGGCACAACTGGCGTCCGCCACGGGCGCGCATCATCACGATGCTGCCGCGGCCCATTCCGATTCGGACCACTGCTGCATTCGACGCCACGGCCGGTGCCGAGCAGGCGCCGGCTGCGCAGGACGGCCATGCACATTCCTACTGCAGCGCATGCGCCGCTTGCTGCGTCGGCGCCGCCGCCCCGCCTTCCGCCTCCATTCCGACCGCTCCGCTCGAGGGGTCGGAGTTCATCGCCGTCGCCCCCACTCCACTGCTTGCCGGATTCATTCCAGCCAGCCTCGAACGCCCTCCCCGAACCGTTTTCGCTTGATCGACACCTGATGCCGACCGTGGCGGACGCTGTCCGTTCACCCGCGGCGCTTGAACATGCTCGTGAATTGCCGCGCGTCAAATGGCATACGCCGAAGCGTACATAGCGCATGTGCCGGCGGGCGGCCATCAGGAAATGACTTGGCAATTCGCGCGGCCGGGAAAATTTCACTATGCCTGTCTGCTGCCCGGCCACTTCGAGGCCGGCATGATCGGAAAAATTACCGTCTACGAAAGGATAAATCATGCAACGACGCACCGTTTTACAGGGCATCCTGGCCGCCGCCCTCGGCGCCCATCTGCCTGTCTACGCCGCGGCACCCGTGATCGAGGTGTACAAAAGCGCCACTTGCGGGTGCTGCACCGAATGGGTCAAGCATCTGCAGGACAACGGCTTCACGGTCAAGGCGCATGACGTCGCCAACCCGTCCGACTACCGCGAAAAATTCGGCATACCGCAGGAACTGGGCTCATGCCATACCGGCATGGTGAACGGCTATGCCATCGAAGGGCATGTGCCGGCACGCGAGATCCAGCGCCTGCTGGCCGAACGGCCGAAGGCCAGGGGCCTGGCGGTACCGGCGATGCCGATGGGTTCGCCCGGCATGGAAGGCCACCGCAATGATGCTTACGACGTGTTTCTGGTTCAAGCCGATGGCCGCCGCAAGGTCTACCGGCACTACAGCGGAAAATAACGACAGGAGAGCCATCATGAATTCATTCACCAGACGCATCGTTGCCGCTGACCTGGCGTGGCCCGTCACTGCATTGACGCTGGCCCATGCCGCGACGCCGGTGGCCGAGTCCATCCCAGCCGCCCAGTGCGGCGACAAGGCGGGCGGCCAGTTTACGGTGATGCAGCAGGAAGTAATCGGATAGCACCGCAGCGCGGCGCCTACTTCGCTGCAGAATCCGTACAGGGCTACATCGCGAAACGAACTCGGGAGCAAAGCATGAACCACCCTGTCGACCATGATCATCGCCACGATCACGGCACCGCCGCATCTCCAGGATACGGCCACCACCTCGCACGAGGCTGGCCAGTCATTTACCGATCCGGTATGCGGCATGCAAGTCACCGCCGACCCAAACCGCAAAATCGAGTACGCCGGCCAACAATATTATTTTTGCAGCAACCGGTGCATGGAGAAATTCCGCAGCGAACCGTCGGCCTACATCGGATCGGCGCAGCCGCCAGCGCCGCAACCGGCTCGCCGCAGGAACCATCTATACCTGCCCGATGCATCCGGAAATCCGCCAGCCGGCTCCCGGCCATTGCCCGCTCTGCGGCATGGCGCTGGAACCGGTGATGCCGACGCTGGACGAGGGCGAAAATCCGGAATTGAGCGATTTCAAGCGGCGCTTCTGGTGGACCCTGCCGCTGACCCTGGTGGTGTTCGTGCTGGCCATGTTCGGCCATGTGTTTTTCCCGATGGGGCTGCCCTATCAAAACTGGATCGAACTGGTGGCCAGTACGCCAGTGGTGCTGTGGGCCGGCTGGCCGTTTTTCGTGCGCTGGGCGCAGTCCATCCTGCGCCGCCACCCGAATATGTGGACCCTGATCGGCTTCGGCGTCGCCGCCGCCTACGCCTACAGCGTGGTGGCGACGATTGCGCCCGGCCTGTTTCCGCCGGCCTTCTTCGAGCACGGGCGCATCGGCGTCTATTTCGAAGCGGCCGCCGTCATCGTTTCCCTGACGCTGTTCGGGCAAATCCTCGAACTGCGGGCGCGCTCGCAAACCTCGGCCGCCATCAAGGCGCTGCTCGGACTGGCGCCCAAGATGGCGCGCCGCATCGGCGCCGATGGCAGCGAGGAAGACGTGCCGCTCGCCCATGTCCATATCGGCGACACCTTGCGCGTGCGGCCCGGCGAGAAAGTGCCGGTGGACGGCGTCGTCACCGAAGGCGAAAGCGCGATCGACGAATCGATGCTGTCCGGCGAACCGATTCCGGTCACCAAACGGCCCGGCGACAAGCTGATCGGCGCCACGCTCAATACCAGCGGCAGCCTGGTGATGCGCGCGGAAAAAGTCGGCTCGCAAACCATGCTGTCGCAAATCGTGCAGATGGTCGCGCAGGCGCAGCGCTCGCGGGCGCCGATGCAGCGCCTGGCGGACGTCGTGGCCGGCTACTTCGTCGTCATCGTGATCGGCATCGCGCTGCTGACGCTGCTCGGCTGGGGCCTGTTCGGCTCCGGGCCGAGCTGGGTATTCGGCTTCGTCACGGCGGTGTCGGTGCTGATCATCGCCTGCCCTTGCGCGCTCGGACTGGCGACGCCGATGTCGATCATGGCCGCCACCGGCCGCGCGGCGACCCAGGGCATCCTGTTTCGCGATGCCGCCGCGATCGAGGACATGCGCCGGGTCGATACGCTGATCGTCGACAAGACCGGCACCCTGACCGCCGGCAAGCCGGCGTTTGATCGCGCCGTCGCCGGCGCCGGGCTTCAGCGACGAGGAGGTGCTGCGGATCGCCGCCAGCATCGACCAGGGCAGCGAACACCCGCTGGCGCACGCGATCGTCGCCGAGGCGCGGCAACGCGGGCTGATGCTGGACAAGGCGGAAAGCTTCGAATCGTCGAGCGGCATCGGCGTGCGCGGGCTCGTGTCCGGCCGCCGCATCGCGCTGGGGAATACGGTGCTGATGGACGACGAAAAGATCGACTGGCACGTCCTGCAACAGCAGGCCGAAGCGCTGCGCGGCGAAGGCGCCAGCGTCATGTATCTGGCGCTGGACGGCCGCCTGGCCGGCCTGATCGCCGTATCCGACCCGATAAAACCGAGCACCGCGGAAGCGCTGGCCAGCCTCAAGTCGGCCGACATTACCGTGATCATGGCCACCGGCGATGGCCTCACCACGGCACGCGCGATCGCCGCCAAACTGGGGATCGACCAGGTGTACGGCGAGGTCAAGCCGCAGGACAAGCTGCAACTGGTGGAACGCCTGCAGGCCGAGGGCAGGATCGTGGCCATGGCCGGCGACGGCATCAACGATGCGCCGGCGCTGGCGCGCGCCAATGTCGGCATCGCCATGGGCACCGGCACCGACGTCGCCATCCAGAGCGCCCACGTGACGCTGGTCAAGGGCGACTTGCGCGGCATCGCACGCGCGCAGGCCCTGTCGACTGAAACCGTGCGCAACATGCGTCAGAATCTCGGCTTTGCCTTCGTCTATAACGCGCTCGGGCATCCCGCTTGCCGCCGGCCTGCTGTATCCGTTCAGCGGACATTTGCTGTCGCCCATGATCGCCGCGCTGGCGATGAGCCTGAGCTCGGTGTCGGTGATCACGAACGCGCTGCGCTTGCGTACGGCCGCCTCGTAACAATGCAGGCTCGCGCGCCTCTCTCTGAAGGAATATGCATGTTCAAGAAAAAACTGTTTCACCGCCTGGCGCTGACCGTGCTGCTGGTCGCCGCCGTGCCAGCAGACCAGCCTGGCCCAGCAATCGTCGGCACCCGGCCTGCCAAAGCGGCTGACCGACTTGCTGCAGCCGAAGCAGGACCAGTTGCTGGAGCCGGAACAGGCATTCCGCCTGAAGACGGCATTCAGGAATCCGACGACCTTGGTGGCGGACCTGATTCCGGCCGACGGTTATTACCTTTACCGCAGCCGCATTCGCTTCGCCGTCAAGAATTCAAACGGCGTCGCCATCCAGGCGGTGCGGCTGCCGGCCGGCAAAATCAAGAACGACCCGACCTTCGGCACCACTGAGGTCTACGAGCAGCCCGTGCAAGCGGAAATCGCGCTGCAACGGGCGCCCGCCGCCGGCAGCTTCACTCTGGTGGCTTCCTGGCAGGGCTGCCACGAAAAAACCGGGGTCTGCTATCCGCCGGTTACTACCGAATTGAATCTGGTCTTGCCGCCGGCGAAATGATTCACGATGCCCGGTCCGGCATGCCTGCTGGACCAATCCATTGTTGCCTTGTCGTTTGAACTCGGTCGCCGCCGCGGGCGGCCGGCCTGAACCATGCTTATGCTTCGTTGTGCGCAAGCATGCGCGCGATGCGCCGATCCGGCACCAGCCAGATCACCGCAACCAGAACGTAGAGTCCGCGATACCCATTCCGATCGAAAAGCCATGGCAATCGCGATGATGTACAGCAGCGGCGAAAACTTGCCTTTCCAGTCGCTGCCGATGGCCTTCTTCAGCAGCGACTCCGGCTCCTGCGACTCGATAATCAATTGCTGCAGGATCGAGTAGGCGATCGCCGCCATCAGCAACACGGCGCCGTACAGGGCCGAGGGTGCGGGAGCAAAATGGTTTTCCCCATCCAGCCTTAAGTGATACCTTCAGCTTTCGCCCATGCCTTCAGCTGGCTTCGCTGCGACGGCGCCGGCGCGCACCTTGTCTTCGATGCGCCGCCCGACGTCTGCATCGACACTTTTCCAGTAGTCGAAGGCGCGCTCCAGCACAGGGCTGCGCACACCGCCGAGCAAGCTGCCCGCGACCTGGTCGACCAACGCTTCACGCTGGGCATCGTTGAATACCTCGCGCACCAGAGTGCCGGCCTGGCCGAAGTCGTCGTCTTCGGCATGCAGCGTGTAGGCACTGCGCACCATCGCGCCATCGGCTTCCCAGCCTTCTGCCGCGGGGCCGGTGGTGTCGGCCCAGGGCCGGCCGCCGCTGTTGGGCACATAGACCGGCGCGCTGCCGCTGTGCTGGTAGGCCATCTGGCCGTCAAACATGTAGGTGTTGACGGGCACCTTTGGCTGGTTCACCGGCAACTGGTGGAAGTTGGTGCCGATGCGGTTGCGCTGCGCATCGGCGTAGGCGAACGCCCGGCCCAGCAGCATCTTGTCGGGCGACAGGCCGATCCCCGGCACCGTGTTACCGGGAGAAAACGCTGCCTGCTCGATCTGGGCGAAGAAATTCTCAGGGTTGCGGTTCAGCGTCATCGTGCCGACCCTGATCAGCGGATAGTCCTTGTGCGACCAAGTCTTGGTCAGATCGAACGGGTTGAAACGGTAATTTTTTGCGTCGGCATAGGGCATCACCTGGATCGACAGGGTCCACTCCGGATACTTGCCGCCGGCAATCGCCTCGAACAGGTCGCGACGGTGAAAATCGGCATCCTGACCGGCCATGGTGGCGGCTTCGGCGTTGCTGAAGAAAGCCATCCCCTGCTTGGTGTGGAAATGGTACTTCACCCAGAACTTCTCGCCGGCCGCATTGACCCACATGTAAGTATGCGAACCGTAGCCATTCATCTGCCGCCAGTTGCGTGGCAGGCCGCGCTCGCCCATCAGGTAAGTGACCTGATGCGCCGTCTCGGGATTGCTGGTCCAGAAGTCCCACTGCATGTGGTTGTTGCGCAGGCCAGAGTCAGGCAGCCGCTTCTGGCTGCGGATGAAATGGGGAAATTTCATGGGGTCGCGCACGAAGAACACCGGCGTGTTGTTGCCCACCAGATCGTAGTTGCCTTCGCTGGTGTAGAACTTCAGCGAAAATCCGCGCACATCGCGCCAAGTGTCGGGGCTGCCCGATTCGCCTGCCACGGTAGAAAAGCGCGCCAACATCTCCGTGGACGCGCCCTTCTGGAACAATGCGGCCTTGGTGTATTTCGAGACATCCTCGGTGGTCTGCAGCACGCCGAAGGCACCGGCGCCCTTGGCATGCGGTTGGCGTTCGGGCACCTTTTCGCGGTTGAAGTGCGCCATCTGTTCCAGGAAATGCACGTCGTGCAAGACGATCGGGCCGTCGGCGCCGATGGTCAGGGAGTTGCGATCGCTCTCGGCGGGCGCGCCGGAACCGGTCGTCGAACCCGAAACAATGTTCTTGTCAGCGCTGCTCATGGGATTTCCTTTGTATGGAGGGTTAAGGGTGTCGCCATCGTGCGCCTGAGTCGAAGTGGGTGGGACAAGGATATCATCCACTTCGCTTCAGGCCGGCTGCTATGCGCCGACTTTCAGTTCCCCGTGCGTACCCGGTGCAGCGGCCTGACGCACATGCTGCCTGCGCACGGCCCACAAGCCAGGATGTTGTCGCCCAGTGCCGGCACGATGTCATACCGAAGCGTTTAAGCGTGCCGCTCACTTCGGCGCCGCATGACTCCTTGTTTGACACCGGATGCATGCCGCATTTCACCTTCGCGACGCAAAAGGTCATCGGCTTCGTAACGCCGAGCATCGTGAAATCACCAGTTACTGACACCGGCTTTCCGCCCTCGAATTTCATCGATTTAAACTCGAACGTAAGTGACGGGAATTTTTCGACGTTGAAAAAAGCCGGTGCGGCCACTTCTCACCCAACAGCGTCACGGAAGTATCTATCTTGTCGCCTACCACGCCGCCCATGCGCTGCGGATTCAATGCCCAGTCGCTCCAGGCGTATTGATTCTCGCGCAGCGTCCACTGTTTGGCCGAGCCCTGCGTCACGAAGGTATATACAGCCTCGGAATAAACCTTCTTGGCCTCGGCCTCAAGAAGATCCGGATTGATCACGTTCAGCGCCCGGTCAATGCTCTTGCGTTGAAGAGAGATCGAAGGCGAGCCGGATTCGACCTTGAACTGGGCGAATGCTACGCCGGAAACCAGTGTGGCTGCGAGGCCGACTCCAACCATCTTGAAGAGCTCGTCAGGATTCGTTCGGAATGGAGACTTCGGGCATATCGATGCGCATAATGCTCTGCTGACTGCGGGATATTGTGGCTATTGTGGCCGGATCCAGTCTGGGTTGACTGGATGTTTCGGCCTTAAGTTCGACTGTCGTGCGCCGATTCGCATGAATTTTCTTTCTGCAATTATTTGACCCATTAACGGCATCAAGGTAATTGGCGTCTGTGACTGTACAAACCTGTAGTAAACGTCCACTGGATACGTGCTGCGGATGCATTACGGTCGCTTTGCCAAGCGGCCACCTTCAGCGCAAGTGTTTCTCATTTTGCAATACGGCGTGTGAATCGCCCCGGTTGTACCAGACACTTCTAAGCCTATAAATTGAGGTTTAGAGGGGAGTGTCACGGGTACGAAGCGATTTACAGAAGAATCCAAGATCGAAGCGGTCAAGCCAATAACGGAACGCGGACATGTCGTGGCGAAGGTGGTCGGCCGGCTGCCGTGCTGGCGCCGAATCACCTGCAGCGACAGTTGATGTGACTGAACCGAATCGGGTCTGGGTCACGGATATCACATATATCCGTACACATGAAGGTTGGCTGTTTCTAGCTGTGGTACTTGCTCTGTTCTCGCGTCAGGAGATCGGCTGGTTCATGGGTCCGCGCATGGATCAGGAACTCGCGTTGAACGCCTTGCTGATGGCCGTCCGGCGTCGGCAACCCAAACAAACCGTCATGGTGCATTCGGACCAGGGAAGCCAATTCAGCAGCTACGACCGGCAAGCGTTTCTCAAGGCGCACAATCTGCAGCAGAGTATGAGTCGACGCGGAAACTGCCATCACAATGCGGTCGCTGAAAGCTGATTACTCAAGCGGGAATGGATTCGACGAAAGACTGATACGACGCGACAGGAGGCACGGCAGGATGTGTTCGATTACATCCAGATGTTCTATAACCCAAAACGGCATCGCTGAACGCTTCGAGCCTGCTCTTTCCTATTACCGCCTTGCTTGCCCTCAAGTGCCCGATTTTTGATAGAGCACCATTTGGGTGCAGCGAAAGAGGGCAATGGTCTTGCCGGACTCTCTGTGGGTCACCACCGCATCCCATACCTGGGTGGTCTTGCCAAGATGCACCGCCTTGGCCGTGCATTCGATGGTTCCATCTCGGGCAGTGCCGAGATGGTTCGACTTGAGCTCGATGGTGGTGAAGCCGGTCGCGCCTTCCGGCAGATTGGCGATGCAGCCATAGCCTGCCGATGTATCGGCAAGCGTAACGATGCTTCCCGCGTGCAGGAAGCCATTCGGCGCCATCAATGCTTTCCTAACGGGCAGTTCTGCCCGCACCTCCGAGCTATCGACATGAGTGATGACGATTCCGAGGTGGCCCGGTAGATTCTCCGTGCCTCGATGGTTGAATTGATCCGGGGTGAGCATGAGTTTAGTGTTCCTAAGGTAGCTGCGACGTCAAAATCGTCCGATCGGGCCAAGTATCTGTGTAATCGACAGACATGATCCTCATCCTAAATCATAACGGGCCGCAGGCATTGCAAAATATGGCAATGCCTGCGGCCGCATTCAAACAAGCGGTTGTGGCCAGCGACCCCAGACCTGATGTCGCATAGAGCGCCCTAAAATCCGAGCCGTGCCCCGGCGCCAAACAGCGTCGCCAACCCGAGCAGCGCGAAGATCGCCGCCGCAATCCCATGTACCAGACGCACCGGAACACGGTTGGCGATACGCCCGCCCAGCAACACCGCCGGCACGTTGGCGATCATCATACCGAGCGTAGTGCCGGCGACCACGGCCAGCAGGCTGTGGTATTGCGCCGCCAGGGCGACGGTCGCCACCTGGGTCTTGTCGCCCATTTCGGCCAGGAAGAATGCGATCAGCGTGGTGCCGAATACGCCGAATTGGGCGAAGCGCGCATCCTTCTCGTCCAGCTTGTCGGGAATCAGAATCCAGACCGCCATCGCCAGGAACGAGATGCCGAGCACCCAGCGCATGGTGTGCGGCTCCAGCAGCGATGGAATCCAGGCCCCGAATGCGCCGGCCAGGCCGTGGTTGACCAGGGTCGACACCAGGATGCCGAGGATGATCGGTATCGGCTTGCGGAATTTGGCGGCCAGCAGGAATGCCAGCAACTGCGTTTTGTCGCCGATTTCGGCGAGGGCGACGATGCCCGTAGAGACGAGAAATGCTTCCAATGATTGCTCCCAGGCCGGACTGAAAACCAATGACCAACGCGCATCCCCGGCCAGTCCGGAGGCACGATGGTCAAAGGTCTCGCCAGGTCGGGAACTGCCTGCGCCATGACCGAACGGTCAAGTATGTTGACGCAGGCCCCTTCCGGAAGAAGGGCGGCTACTCCCCAATGACGAACGGGATTTTACGACAAATGGCGCAGCGTGTTCACGCAAGGCTAGGAAAATGGCGCTCATTTTCCTTGGAGACTAGTGAGTTATGCGGGGTATGAGACAAAACGACCAGTATTACTCAATTGTTTCAACAGCATTAAAAAATACTGCATGTAGTATATGCCTTATGACAAGAATTTGCTGCGTTTTCAAGGTGGTGCTTGCGCCGCTAGAACCGCTCTTTGGCGCTGCACGCTAACATTCTCCTTCTCTCGGAAAACAGTTCGTCCGGCAACAAACCAGTTTAAACCGGGCAACGCTGGTGGCATAATGCGCAGTCTGACGAGCAGTTGCTTGCGATGCACCGCAATCGGACTGCCGGTAAAAATAACCCGGTCTGCCACGCAGCGATAGCAGTATGCGTTGCGGCCGTGACAGACTCCATAACAACTTTCACCCCTCGGAGAAACAGATGCGCATCCACCAATTGCTCAAGACCATGCCCTTGCTTCTGATCGGGGCAGGGCTCATCAGTTCGGCTGCCGCCGCCGACATCAAGCTCGGCGTCGCCGAAGCCTTGACCGGCCCGGCCGGAAAATACGGCACCGCCATTCGTAACGGCTTCACGCTGGCTGCCGACGAAATCAATGCCAAAGGCGGCATCAACGGCAACAAACTGGCGCTGGTGATTGAAGATGAACAGGGCAAGAAAGAGGAAGCGATCAACGTTTTCAAAAAGCTGATTTTCCAGGATAAGGTACTGGCAGTATTCGGTCCGACGCTGTCCAATTCGGCCTTTGCCGCCGACCCGATCGCGAATGCCGCCAAGGTAGTCGTGTTCGGCACCAGCAATACCGCCGACGGCATTACGGCGATGGGCCCCTACACCTTCCGCAATTCTGTAATGGAATCTGACGTGCTGCCGGTCACCACCCGCGTCGCAGTCAAGCATTTCGGCCTGAAAAAAGTGGCAGTCATCTACGGTAACGACGATGCTTTCACCAAAGCCGGCTACGATGCCTTCAAGGTGGCGTTGGCAGACCAGAAAATTCCGGTTACCACGACCGAAACCTATGCCAAGGGCGACGTCGACTTCAAAGCGCAGCTGACCAAGATCAAGGCCACGAATCCGGATGCGATCGTCTGCTCCTGCCTGGCCGAAGAAGCCGGCAATATCATCCTGCAAACGCGTTCGCTCGGCATGAAACAGCCGTTCATCGGCGGCAACGGTTTCAACTCGCCGAAGCTGTTTGAAATCGCCAAGGAAGCAGCCGATAACACCATCATGGGCAGTCCGTGGTCATCGGAAAATACGGCGCCGGCCAACAAAGCCTTCATCGCCGCCTATCAAGCCAAGTTCAAGGCTGACCCGGACCAGTTTGCCGCGCAAGCGTTTGATGCACTGCATATCATGGCCGAAGCGCTGAAAGGCGTGAAGTTGTCCGGCAATCTGGAGGCAGACCGTGCCGCCGTAGCGAAAGCGCTGCCAGCCGTAAAATGGGACGGTGCCACTGGCCCCTTCGCTTTCCGCCCTGCCCCGCCTTCCAAGGATGGCAAGCCAGTCGGCTACGATGCGCAGCAAGATGCCATCGTCAACATCGGCAAAAGCAACAAATTTGTATTGCTGAAGTAAGCGGCAGCAAGTATTTCGAGCACACTCGAAGGATGACGCGCTGAAGGTATTTTTTCAGCAAGAAGCAACGAGGCATTTTCGGCTACCGCCCAAAATGCCTCCGTTTTAATCTGCAGGCACCATGCTCGAACAACAACTCATCAATGCGCTGTCGCTGGGCAGCGTCTACGCGCTCTTTGCGCTGGGCTTCACACTGATATTCGGTGTGCTGGGCGTCATCAATCTTTCGCATGGCGCGATCTTCATGCTGGGCAGCTATTCCGCCCTGCTGTTGGTTGAAAAACTGGCGCTGCCGCTCTGGCTGGCCCTGCTGGTAGCCATGCTGGTGGCTGGCGCAATCGGCCTCGCGGTCGATTACCTGATTTTAAGGCCGTTGCGGGCACGCAACGTCTCACACCTGATTCCGATGATCGCCACGATTGGTGTCGCGATCATGCTGACCAATCTGGCGCAAGGCCTGTTCGGCGCCGAAAACAAGCGCTTCCCGGTCGGCACGATTCCGGAACAGAGCTTCAATTGGGGCCATTTGCACCTGACTGAGCTGCAAATTGGCATCGTCGGCATTTCGGTCGCACTGATGGTCATCCTGCTGGTCGTCATGCGCCGCACGCAACTGGGACGCGCATTGCGTGCCATTGCCGAATCACCGCGAGCCGCCTACCTGCTCGGCATCAACGTCGAAGGCCTGTTCTACCTGACTTCGTTTGCTGCAGCGGCACTGGGTGGCGCGGCCGGCGTGCTGGTTGGCCTGTCGTTCAACGCGATTTCCCCGTTCATGGGACAGCCGATGCTGCACAAGGGTATCGCCGTGATCATCCTGGGCGGCATGGGCGATATCCGCGGCGCCATGATTGGCGGCCTGTTCCTCGGCTTCGCCGAAGTGCTGACCGTAGCGTATATCTCCAGCGATTTCCGCGACGCGGTGGCGTTCGGATTGCTGTTCCTGATCTTGTTGGTCAAACCCTCGGGCATGTTTGGCAAAGTACTGGAAAGAAAGGCCTGACATGCTTGAATGGTGGGAAGGTTTCTGGGCAACTTATAGCGCCGTGGTGTACGGCATCGGCGTCAACGCGATGCTGGCGCTGTCGATTTACGTCACGCTGTCGTGCGGCCTGCTGTCGCTGGCGAATGCCGCCTTCATGGGTATCGGCGCCTACGCAGCGGCCATGATCAGCATGAACAGCGGCTTGTCGTTTCCGCTGGCACTGGCCGCCGGCGCGGTGCTGCCGGCGCTGGTGGCGCTGATCATCGGCATTCCGACACTGCGGCTGTCGGGCGTATATCTGGCGATGGCGACACTCGGCTTCGGCGAGGTCGTGCGCGTAATCGTATTGAACATGGAAAGCACCGGCGGCCCGATGGGCTTGAATGGCATTCCGCTGAAAACCGAGTTCTGGCACATAGCGCTGCTGCTGGCGCTAACGTTGTTCGTCCTCGGCCGCATCCGACGCTCGAAGATCGGTCGCGCCTTCGAGGCGATCAAAGCGGACGAAGTGGCGGCGCGCCTGATGGGCGTCAACGTCCCAGCCTACAAGCTGTTTGCGTTCGTGCTGGGGGCGGCGATCGCCGGCGTCGCCGGCGGCCTCAACGCACACTACACGTTTACCATCGGGCCCAACAATTACGCCTTTGAAAACGCGGTCGACATCCTGACGATGGCGGTGTTCGGCGGCGTCGGCAACCTGATCGGACCGACCATCGGCGGCACGATCCTGACGCTGTTGCCCGAGGTCTTGCGGTATCTGAAAGAATTCCGGCTCGCCATCAACGGCCTGATTCTGATCGTGGTTGTGCTGTATCTGCCGAACGGCATCTGGGACCCGCGCCGGATTCACGCCTTTTGGCAGCGACGCAAAGCACGGAAGGGCCAGTGATGCTGAAGTTTAATCAAATCAGTAAGAATTTCGGCGGTCTGCAGGTTCTATCTGACGTCAACTTCAACGTACCGCAGGGCGGCATCTTTCGGCCTGATCGGTCCCAATGGAGCCGGCAAGACCACTGTCTTCAACCTGGCGACCGGCTTGCTGCGCGCCTCGGCCGGCAGCATCGAATTCAATGGCCAGGATCTGAGCGGCATTCCGCCGCACCGCATTACCGACCTCGGCATCGCCCGCACTTTCCAGAACATTCGTATTTTCAAGGAAATGACGCTGCTGGAAAACGTCGTGGTCGGTATGCATGACCATCTCGATTATGGCTTTACCGGACTACTGCTGAACCTGCCGTCGTTTCGCAAGATCGAGGCGGCCGCGCGCGAGCGGGCGTTGGAACTGCTGTCCTGGGTCAAGCTCGACCACAAGGCGATGATGCTGGCCGACAGCCTCTCTTATGGCGAACAGCGCCGGCTGGAATTTGCGCGGGCGCTGGCGACCAAGCCGAAGCTGCTGCTGCTGGACGAGCCGGTGGCAGGCATGAATCCGGCCGAAAAATCGGAATTGATGGTGGAAATCCTCAACATCAAGCAACGCGGCTTCAGCGTTTTCTTGATCGAACACGACATGCGCTTCGTAATGGGCTTGTGCGACCGCGTCGCGGTGCTGAACTTCGGCCGCATCATTGCCGAGGGACCACCCGACGAAATCAAGAACAACCCGGAAGTCATCGAAGCGTACCTGGGCAAGGAAGAAGACGAATGAGCGAGATACTGCGCATCACCGATCTCGCGGTTTCTTATGGCCATATCGAAGCGGTCAAGGGAATCGACCTGACCCTGAACGAAGGCGAGATTACCGCCCTGGTCGGTGCCAACGGCGCTGGCAAAAGCACGGCGCTGCTGGCGATTTCCGGCTTGCTGAAGGCCACACGCGGCCAGGTTTTACTGGACGGCGTCGATCTGACCAAGTTGTCGCCGCACCGTATCGTGCAAAGCGGCGTGGTACAGGTGGCTGAAGGACGCGCCATCCTGACCACGTTGACAGTACGCGAAAACCTCGAATTGGGCGCCTACACCCGGCGCGACAAGGCCCAGGTGGCGCACGATATGGAGCGGGCCTACACGCTGTTCCCGGTATTGAAAAACCGCGCCGACGGCCTGGCCGGCAACCTGTCCGGCGGCGAGCAGCAAATGCTGGCCATTGCCCGCGCCTTGATGGCCAAGCCGCGCGTGCTGCTGCTGGATGAACCGTCAATGGGGCTGGCGCCGTTGCTGGTGCAGGAAATTTTCCGGGTGCTGAAAGAAATCAATAGCACCGGCTTGACTATCTTCCTGGTGGAACAGAACGTACGCCAGGCGTTGCGGATTGCGCAACGAGGCTACGTACTGGAAACCGGGAAAATTGTGCTGGCCGATAGCGGCAGCAACCTGCTGCATAACCCGAAGGTCATCGAAGCGTATATGGGTGGCTGATCGCACCTCGCAGCGCCGCTCGTCATTGTTCTGACGGCGCGCTCTGTTTTTTCATTCCCCCTTCTGTCACATCCCTACCGGCCAGGACATTCCCCTTTTCTCGAAAAATCCCGCACTCGAGAAAAGCGGGCATTGTCTCGACACTACTCGTGAAGCCAAAGAAATGGCTCGGAGAAAATGTATCGCATCAAGTGCATAGCACGATACATCACCCGAGCCACTTGCCAGGCGCCGTGAGGATCTCCAGCTTTCCTCTCGCGCCAACTCAACTATCGCAGATCAATACAGAACGCTCGGCAACCACAAGCCGATCGCCGGGAACATATACAGCAAGATGATCGCCAGAACCTGAATCCCCATGAACGGCATCATGCCGACAAAAATCTGATTCAGCGTGACATGTCCAGGCGCAACGCCTTTCAGATAGAAAGCCGACATGGCGACCGGCGGCGACAGAAAGGCCGTCTGCAGGTTCAAGGCCACCAGTAAGCCGAAGAACAGCGGATCTATCTGGTAGTGTGCCAATAGCGGCAGGAAAATCGGCATGAAGATGACGATGATCTCGGTCCATTCCAGCGGCCATCCAAGCAGGAAAATAACAATTTGAGCCAGGATCATGAATTCGACTGGCGTCAAATTCATCGATAGCACCCAGGAGTTGATGATTTCCTGACCACCGAGCAATGCAAACGCCGCGGAAAAGATACTGGAACCGACAAACAGCCAGCAGACCATGGCACTGGTCTTGGCCGCCAGATAAACCGATTCCTTCAGCATCGGCACGTTGAGTCGGCGATATGCCAAGGCTAGCAATATCCCACCAAGCGACCCCATTGCGGCCGCCTCGGATGGTGTTGCAAAACCGAACACAATGCTGCCCAAGACCGCCAAAATCATGATGGCCAGCGGAAAAAACGAGCTGAGCAACATCTTGAATATTTCAAGCCGGGCAAAGGTAAAAATTGCGTAAAACAGAACCAGCCCAGCCAATCCAATGCCAAATGCAATCCAATACGCGGTAGGCGCATTTAAACGTTGCTGCGCTTCTGGTGCCGCTGCCAAGGTCGTTTCAGCTTCATCATTGGCCGCCTTCAGTGGCGTATACGATGCCAGCTGTTCGCCCTCCACCTCCGGTTCGGCCAAGCCGCCGTCAGCGCTTTGCAGACCGTCGTTGGAAGCGGTATCCGTGCTCGAATCGTGCGCAAAACCCATTTCCACCAAGCCGCTGGCTGATTCCTGCGCGGGCTGGGTCACGATGTTATAGCTGAGTCCCATGACGCAGACGAACGCCAATCCGGGAAGCAATGCCGTAAACAATTGTCCTGCCAAAGTACGCAGCGGCACACCTGCATTGCGCTTGCCCTTGATCGCACCAATCAAGCCGGGCAGGACCCGGTTACTGATGGTGTTTTTGATCAGTTCGGCAAACTCCGGCAAGGTCACCCGCCGCTCCTCTGCAGACAGCGGCGGCGCAGATGCGGGGTTGAGTTTGGCAACGATAACAATGTACACAACATACAAGCCGGCCAGCATAAGGCCGGGGAAAAATGCCCCGGCATAGAGCTTGACCACTGATACGCCTGCCACCGCACCGTATACGATCAAGAGTACCGACGGCGGTATCAGGATTCCCAAGCACCCGCCTGCGGTAATCGCCCCAGCCGAAAGCCGCACGCTATATCCGGCCTTCAGCATCGCAGGTAAAGCCAGCAGACCCATCAATGTCACGACGGCGCCGACAATGCCGGTAGCGGTGGCAAACACGGCACAGGTAATGACGGTTGCCACGGCCAGCGACCCCGGGATGCGCGCCATTGCCAAGTGCAGGCTCTTGAACAGTTTCTCGATCAGATTGGCCCGTTCGACCAGATATCCCATGAAAATGAACAAGGGGATGGCGATGAGAACGTCGTTCGTCATCACCGCATAGGTGCGCAGCACCATCAAGTCGAGAGTTTGCGCGATCGCTGTTTCCATGCCCATGTTTCGGTAGGCCAGCCAGGCGAAAATGACCCCCATTCCCATTAGGGTAAAGGCGGTCGGAAAGCCAAGCATGATCGCAACCACGATCAATCCCAGCATTAACAGGCCCAAGTGGCCATTGGTGATATTTTCCGGCGACGGCATCAAGACAAACAGCGAAACGATGACAGCGGCCAGGATCGAGAGCCCGAACCAAACTTCCTTCCTCATTGATCACTCCCGTTCTTAACTGTAATTATTTTATCCAGCGCCTCGGTGTCCTCTACCTCGACATGCACCATATCCCGGAGTTTGTCGACGTCTACTTCTTCCACGTCCTGTTCGCGGGACGGCCACTCACCCTGCTTCAGGCAAAGTATGCAGCGCGCGATTTCGACAAAACCTTGCAGCAGCAAACAAGCTCCGGCAAACGGGATAATGGCTTTAAACGGATAAATGGGAGGTCCATCGGCAGTGATCGTGGAGTGCTCGTTGATGATCCAGGATTCGGAGGCATAGTTGTAGCCGGCCCAAGCCATCGCGATGACACCCGGAATAAAGAAGATGACATACAGAGTGAGATCAAGAGATGCCTGCAAGCGTGGTGGAAAAAAGCCGTAAAGGACGTCACCGCGGACGTGGGCGTTTTTTGAAAGCGTGTAGGCTCCAGCCATCATGAACAATGCTCCGTACATCATGTTCATGGCATCGAAGGCCCAGGCATGCGGGTCGCCAAATGCATACCGTGAAAATACTTCGTAAGAAACAAATAGGGTTAAGGCGAGGACAAACCAGGCAAATAGCTGCCCGATCCACGTATTTACCCTGTCGATAAAAAGCAATGTGTTTTGCATGTGTAATCACCTTGCACTGAGACGCAATCCGGGTAGACGCCAATGCCGGCGCCAAGGTATTGATCGAGTGTTAGAGCCAAAAAAAACACCATCCGCTGCTGCAAGATGGTGTTTCGCGTGGACGCAGCAAAGGTCATCAGGCCTTTTTAGGAGCGGCTTTTGCCTTGGCGGTATAGTGGTTGTAGGCCATTCTGCGGTTATTGTTGGTATCCATGTCCCATGCTACTGCGCGGGCGGCGAATGCCTTCTGCGAAGCCTCAATTTCGCGGAACAGCGGATTGCCTTCGCCCTTTTTCGCAATGACGTCGTCCCAGACCTTCAGCTGTTCCTGCAGAATCGCATCCGGTGTCTTGTAAAACTTCACCTTATCTTCTTTCTGCAGCTTGATGTAGTCTTCCGAGTAACGGGCGATCGCCTTCCAGGACATGTCAGCCGAAGCAGCCTCAACGGCATTTTCTATGATGGCTTTCATCTTGGGCGGCAAGGCATTGTATTTGTCCTTGTTGAAGGTAATCTCGAATGTCTCGGATGACTGGTGAAAGCTTTGCAGCATGCAGACCTTGGAGACGTCCGGAAAGCCGAGCAAGCGGTCAGAACTTGCGTTGTTGAATTCTGCGCCGTCCAGCAAACCGCGATCCAGAGCAGAGACAATTTCGCCGCCAGGCAGCGCGTTGACCGCCGCCCCCATGGCAGTGAACAAATCAATAGCCAGGCCATTGGTGCGGAACTTGAGGCCCTTCAGGTCTGCAGTCTTGGTAATTGGCTTTTTGAACCAGCCGAACGGCTGCGTCGGCATAGGCCCGGTCAGGAACGAGACGACGTTACCGCCAATCGAAGCATAGAGCTTGGCAAGCAATTCCTTGCCACCGCCATATTTATGCCAGGCCAGCAACATGTTGGCATCCATGCCGTAGGCTGGCCCCGACGAATACAGCGCAAGCGCGTTTTGTTTACCGTAGCTATAACCGAGCACCCCATGTCCGCCATCGAGCGTGCCTTTGGAAACCGCATCGAGTAAGGCAAACGCAGGCACTACCGCGCCGGCGGGCAGCACCTCGATCTTCAACTCGCCGCCGGTCATGTCATTAACCTTCTTGGCGAAATCGAGTGCGTACTCGTGGAAAATATCGACCGTCGGCCAAGTGCTCTGGAAGCGGAAGTTGGTTGGCGTCTGCGCACTCACAATCGCCGGAAACCCGACGCCGACCGCGGCGGCCGTCCCTGCAGCAGCTCCGCCCAGAAACTTACGGCGTGATGGAGTGCCCGACTCTGTTACTGCCTTTTTCTTGGTGCTCTTCGTCATCCTATGTCTCCTGAATTCGTTTTTATATGAATGGCGTACACGGCTGTAGAATAGTTACCGTATTGCAAATGCCAGATTGATTAGAGTCGAAAACATTAGAAGTGTCAAGCGCCTTCGGCACACCGTCCAGCTTGAGTTAATTTATTTTCTAAGGCGCCGGTGACCATCGGCCATTTTCAAAAATCGACGATCGCTTGCCGTTGATTGAGAGGCTGAAGCGCTCGATCAGACCTGGTACAACGAGCCCAAATGCCAGCTACGATAAACGCTGGTGCACATGACTCTCAGGAGAACGCGTGCAAGGTGACGGCCATCAGTCGCCCATAGACTTCAAGCAACTGCGGCGTCTGTTCCACGCCCGGCCTGACGTACGGTGCAGCGCCACCCACCTCGCGCTGCAAGCTGTGACGAAAGCGTTTTAAATTCGTTCGCGTTCGGCACTCCTCATTCTTTTACTGCGGACCGGGGAACGGCATCACTGCCCCTGCTCGAGGCAATATACTCCATGCCATGATGCCAATTTACGGAGATTAATTGGCAGTTAATAGGACATACTCCATCTTATTTTAGATGAGCGTATCGCTACCAATTGGAAGCATGGCGGCAAAACGCAGCCGACTCCCGGCCAGAATGCGCCGTCGGTGCCTGGCAGCGGTAGAACCCCTCACAGCCAGCTGTAGCGCAGGCCGAGCCAGACGCCACGCGGCGCGCCATAGCCGCGAAACTGCTCGCCAGCCGCATTGGCGTTATCAAAGCTGTTCCCCGGCCCGGTAAACACGTTGCGACCTAACAGGCCGAAGTTGGCATATTCGCGGTCGAACAGATTGTTGACCCGGCCGAACAGTTCCAGACCCTTTGCCAGCTTGTAGCGCGTGTCGAGATTGACGCACCGTGTAGCCCGGCACCTGACCGCGTGCGTCCAGGTTGTTTTCGTCGCCGCGCGCATAGGTGGCACTGGCATACACCATGTTGCCGCCGATCGACCAGCTCGGGCCGACTTCATAGTCGAGCCGCAGCTTCAGGGTATGGCGCGGGATGCCGGGAATCCGGTTGCCCGGCATGACCGCGATCGAGCCGGTCGCATCCGCGCTGGAATTGATCGGGCTGGTTTCCAGGAAACGACTCTGGTAGGTCGCATCGATGTAGCTGTAGTGCGCGCTGAGCGCGAATCGGCCCCATTTATGGGAGGCGGCCAGCTCCAGCCCCTGACGCCGGGTGGTGCCGACGTTTTGAAAGAAGCCGCTATTCGAGCCGGCACCCTGGCTGCTGATGAACTGGATGTCATCCGTCAGTTCGGTCCGATACAGCGCCACGCTCCAGCTCGCCGCGGCACCGTGCTTACCGCGAACGCCGGCTTCGATGGTGCGAGACACCACTTTTTTCAAAACCGGATCGGATAAAAAATTGTTCGGCAATTTGCATGGCGCGTCCGGGTCGGCACAGGTGAGCTCGATTGGCGTCGGTGCCCGCATGCCCTCGTTATAGGCAGCATAAGCTGTCAGAGTCGCGCTCGGCTTGAAGTTCAGGCCGATGGCTGGATTGAAGCGGACAAACGCATGCTCGCCGTTCAATTCCGGCGCATCGCCGGAGCGGTCCCTGATGCGAATTCGGGCCAGATTGTAGCGGCCCGACAAAGTGAGGACCCAGCGCTCGTCCAAGGTCAGCGTGTCGGAAGCGAACAAGCCGTAATAGCGGTTGCTGGTTTCGGCATTCACCTGCTGGACGAAGGGGCCGATCGCATCAGTACCGCGACTCGCATTGAATTGTGCATCCTGCGCGTCCTGCGTAAAGCCGGCCCGGCCGAAATCGGCACTGGCCCCAATTATCAGCTGATTTTTTTTGCCGGCCAATTGCCCCAGATAGGTCAACTGCAAGCCGAGACCAAAGCTATTCTGCTCAATCGCCAGGCGATCATTGGTCGCTTGCACCGTATTGGATAGACCAGTGACCGGATCGTTTTCGCCAAAGTCGGAGTTGACGTTACTGCTAAGTGACTGATTGCGATAGTTGCGGTAGTACAGATTGCCGCCCAAAAGCCAGTCATCATTGATGAAATGACTTCCTTTCAGGGTCAACGATCCGAGCTTGTTGTCGTTCCGGTCGGGATAGGTGTAGGCCTGTCGGATATCGGGAAACGACAGCGGCAAGGTCTGCGTTCCTTCCAGCATATTGTCGGCCAGGGTCAGGCTCAGATCGAGATCGGTATCCGAGGTCTGATAGCCGAGCTTGCCGAAAAACTGCACCAGCCGGCTCGGATTGTGCTCGGCCCAGCCGCGCTCGCGCAGCAGATTTCCGGTCAGGAAATAATCCCAAGGGCCGCCCTTGCCGCCCTGTTCGAACTCGATGGTGTGCCGCCCGAAAGAGCCGCCGGATGCTTCGATCGAACCGCCCGGGTTGTTGCTGCCGCTCTTGGTGTAAATCGCCAGCGCGCCGCCCAGTGTGTTCAGGCCGAAAGCCGGATTCGAGCCGGGGATCAATTGAATGCTGGCGATTGCCGATGGTGGAATCAGGTCCCAGTTGACGATGTCGCCGAATGGCTCGTTGATCCGCACACCGTCCTGGAATACCGACAAGCCTTGCGGCACCCCCAGCAATGGTGAAGCGGTGAAACCGCGGAAGCTGACGTCGGGCTGGAATGGATTGCCCTGCGCCGAATTGATCGTCACGCTAGTCAGGTTCTGCTCCAGGTAATCTGCGAGACTGCTCTGCCGTTGCATCGCCAGGCCTTGTTGCGTATGGACCTGAATGTTGGCGGGCACATCGCGCGCCGGCGTCCCCAAGCCTGGCAGCAAGGTGGTGCCAATCACCTCGATCGTCGGCAATTCCAGTGCTTCGGCCGGATTTTCTGCAACGGCGGGGGGATTAGCAGGTACATCCTGGGCCCACACGGAACCCAGCGGCATGCCGGCAAGCAAACTCGCGAGCACCAAGATCAGCGCATCGTGACGTGCGCAGGATACCTGCTGCAGCATGCGCAGCCTCCCTCTAATTTTTCTTGGCTGGCATATTGCCGTACCAGGTTCGGACCCAAGGCACACGTTTGGCAGCGATCCGGACCGCATGATTCACCATGATCGGCACCCAGGCACCCCAACCCATGATGGACAGGAATCACCCTCTCGATAAAAAGCCAGAATACAAAAAGGAAGAATGCCAAGAGTCAGATGGCCTGCGCTGGCTCGATCGAGCTGTCTGCCATTTTTTGGCCGTGAGTTTCCAGGTCAGGCGAGCCGCTGGTGGCAAGGTGACGCCGTTCACGGGGTATTCAGGGAGACGGCCAACGAACCTATCGACGATTTCGTCCGACATCGCGTGCCGGCGCATGCCCTTCAGCATTGTTCCAGCACGCTGGCGAGCGTCATGTAATGGCCGTCGCGCGCGATGTCAGCCGCAGTTTTGCCACGGTTATCCTTCAGCCGGCAGTCCGCTCCTTGCTCGAGCAACAGTTTCACGCTCGGTTCATGCCCGTACCCGGCGGCCCACATCAGCAGCGTCTCGTCATTATCCATGCGCGCATTGACCACAGCGCCGGCGCGCAGCAGCTCCACCAGACACGCGCTGCAGCCATTGCCGGCGGCATAAATCGCTGCGTTTTTCTTCACGCGGTCAAGCGGCTCGATCTTTGCTCCAGCCGCAATCAGTTTGCGCACAATTTGCACATTGCCCTTGAATGCGGCCGCCATCAAAGGCGTCACACCTGCCACATTAGCGAGATTGACTTCTGCTCCCGCGCCGATCAGCACATCCACCAACGTCTCGTTGCCTTTGCTCGCCGCCATGTTGAGTGGCGAATCGCCATTCCGATCGCGCGAATTGACAGCAGCGCCCTGCCCCAACAGCGCGGTAACCCGCTCAAGCTGCCCAGCCTTCGCCGCCTGGATGAGTTGGCCATTGATATTGAACTGGCCGGCACCCTGCTGCGCCCAGGTAATTGTGAACGCGCAACAGGCGAGCATCGCCAATAGAGTTTGTCTGACTATTTTCACCATTCGGATTACGCCTCCATTAAAAAGAATAAGCAAGGCGCCGAATGTTCCTCATGATTTTGGACAAATGCCGATGACAAACACAAATTAGACTTCCAATTAATAAGTATCCGTACGCCCGATCTGCGGTCATTGTTTTCTTGATCCGAACAACCAATGGAGAATGGAAATGATTGCGCTCACGCAAAAAAAAATCGCATTGGCTGCGATGCTTGCAGGCCTCATCGTTGGTGCCGCGCATGGCCAGGAGAAGATCGAGGGGCAAAGCGGCAAGACTGAAAATACCGAAACTGGCGGCTCACCCGTGATGACCAGTCCGATTGCCGTCTCGCAAGCGCAATTGACCAATGCGGGCAAGCAAGACAAGGACTGGCTGCATACCAACGGCAATTACGCACAGACCCGCTTCTATCCAGGCACGCAGATCAACGCCGGCAACGTCAAGAACCTGCGTCCGGAATTCAGCTTTCAGACCGAGGTGCGCGAATCGATGGAGACCGCACCGATCGTGGTCGACGGCATCATGTACCTGACCACCGCCTACGATCACGTGTATGCCATCGATGCCACGAACGGCAAGGAGTTCTGGCATTACAAGCACCCGATGGGTCCGCTTACCACCTTTTGCTGCGGCCCCAACAATAAGGGCGTGGCGATCGATGGCGGCACGGTGTTCATGGGCACGCTCGACGCCAAGCTGGTAGCGCTCGATGCCAGGAGCGGCAAGGTGTTATGGCAAACCGAGATCGCCGACCCGGAAAAAGGATATAGCGAAACCATGGCGCCGACCGTTATCGACGGCAAGGTGCTGATCGGCACCAATGGCGGCGAATACGGCATACGCGGCTTCGTCAAGGCCTTCGATGCCAAGGATGGCAAGCTGCTGTGGACTTTCTACACGATTCCCGAGCAAGGTCACGAAGGAGTCTGGGCCGAGACCGACGCCACCGGCCGCACCCTGCACCGCGACATCAAGGCCGAAAAAGAACAGCTTGCAAGGAACAGTGGGTTCTACCAGACCCTTGGTGGCGGCGTTTGGATGAACCCGGCGGTCGATCTCAGTACGCGCACCATCTTCTTCGTCGTCGGCAACCCTTCTCCTGACTTGTATGGGGCCGAGCGTCCAGGCGACAACCTGTATACCGACTCGCTGGTCGCGCTCGATCTCGACAGCGGCAAATACAAATGGCACTTCCAATACGTGCCGCATGACGTATGGGATCTCGACGCTGTCAGCCCGCCGATCCTGCTCGACGTGAAAGACAAATCCGGCAAGATGGTGCCGGCTGTGATTCACGCCGGCAAGACTGGCCATGTCTATGTCAATGACCGCAAGGATGGCAAGCTGATCCGTTTCTCGGAAGCGATGATTCCACAAGAGAACATGTGGGTTCTGCCGACTGAAACCGGGGCGCGCATGCTGCCAGGCGCAAACGGCGGCGTGGAATGGTCGCCGATGGCTGTCAACCAGAAACTGCGCATGACGTATGCGGTGAACCTGCATCAACCGATGACTTATCAGGTCGAGAAGGCAGCTTACCCCGGAGGCAAGCTGTGGCTCGGCGGAGCCTTCAAGGCGATCGAAGGCGAACGGCAATGGGGACGCGTTGCGGCAGTCAATGTCGACACCGGTAAG
Source organism: uncultured beta proteobacterium (assembly GCA_963707665.1). Classification (GTDB taxonomy): domain Bacteria; phylum Pseudomonadota; class Gammaproteobacteria; order Burkholderiales; family Burkholderiaceae_D; genus DATJCV01. The sequence goes on from CAVPQU010000009.1 coordinate 187,158, forward strand.
ATTGCCTGGAAGTTCGATACCGAACAACCGCTGATCGGCGGCGCCTTGGCGACAGCAGGCGACCTGGTGTTCTACGGTGAGGGTAACGGCCTGTTCCGTGCGCTCGATGCACGCAGCGGCAAGCTGCTGTGGCAATACCAGTGCGGCGCGGGCGCCAACGCCATGCCGGTGTCCTACACTGTCAAGGGGCGTCAATATATCGCCATGGGCTGCGGCGGCAATACCCAGATCGACTTCAAGCGTGGCGACACGATGTTTGTTTATGCATTGCCGAAGAAATAAACCAAGAGACGCCACAACCGTGCCGAGGCTATGCGCAAGCATAGGCTCGGCACTGGCCCTTTCCATAGGCTAGGACTTGCAAACGTCCGAGACTCGGGGATCAAATTGCGATTCATTATTCTCTTGGCATGTGCGGTAGTCGGCACATGCGTGTGGCCGGTGCTCGCGCCTGCAAGCGCTCAAGATATCGCAGCCGGGCGTACCAAGGCTCAGGCCTGTGCAGCCTGCCACGGCGCCGATGGCAATTCATCGTCCGGGGTGTATCCTGACCTGGCCGGCCAGACTTGGCGCTATATCTACGTCCAACTGAAAGACTTCAAGGAAGGTCGCCGCACCAATCCGATCATGAGCCCGATGGCTGCACCACTGAGCCGTCAGGACATGATCGACATCGCCAATTTCTATGCCGCGCAAACTCCCAAGCCATCGGCCTTCAAGGTGGACGATGCAAAGGTCAAGCTCGGCAAGGCCAAATCGGACGAAGTCCTGTGCGTCATGTGCCACCTCGGCGGCTTCTCCGGCCAAAACGAGATCCCGCGCGTCGCCGGCCAGCATTACGAATACATCGTCAAGCAGCTGAAAGACTTCCGGTCGCGGACCCGCACCAACGACGCCGGCAACATGACCAGCGTGACGAAAACCTTGAGCGATGCCGATATCGAAAATCTGGCGCAGTACATCACCAGCTTGCGTTAAGACATCTACATGGAACAACGCTACACCCGCACGGCAATGTTTCTGCACTGGCTCGTCGCCGTCCTGCTGTTGTGCCAATTTTCCTTCGGCTGGTATCTGAATGGCATTCCGCGCGGTGTTCCGGCGCGTGGCTATTACGTCAATCTGCACAAGAGCACCGGCATTCTGATCGGGCTGCTGATTCTGGTGCGGATCATCTGGCGGCTGACGCATGCGCCGCCGCCGCTGCCGAACCTGATGCCGGCTTGGCAGCGGCGCGCCGCAGCCACGAGCCATCGCCTGCTGTATGTGCTGATGCTGATGATGCCGCTATCCGGCTACGTGGCGTCGAATTTCAGCAAGCACGGCGTGAATTTCTTCAACTCGATCAGGCTGGCACCCTGGGGTAGCGACGATAAGCTGATATATGCCTTTTTTAACCAGACCCACAAGATCACCTCTTGGCTGCTGCTGGCCTTGGTGATTCTGCATGTGTTGGCCGCGCTCAAGCACTTGCTCGTGGATCGAGACAATATTTTTTCACGCATCTTGCCGCCTCATCCGGCAAGCCGGTAATGATACGTACGCTGCTTGCAAATTTGACGACTATGCCGATGATCCATCGAACACGCTTCACATGTCTCGCCGCGGCGGCATTACTGTCCTGGTCAAGCATTGGCTGCGCTGCGCCGTTTGCCTACGTTCCCAACGAGGGGTCTGGTACCGTGTCGGTGATCGACACCGCCAGCGATCAGGTGGTGGCCGAGATCCCGGCCGGCAACAAGCCGCGCGGCCTGGCAATCAGCGGCGACCGGCTGTACGTCAGCGACCAGCCAAATCGCTTGCAGATGATCAACTTGAAAAAGCGCGAGCCGGCCGGCAGCATCGTACTCGGCGAATCGCCGGAAGGCGTGTACGCATCGCCCGACGGTCGCTGGATCGCCGTCGCGATCGAAGAAAGCAACGACGTCGCGATTACCGATACCAGGACCAACCAGGTCGCTTTCACGATCAAAGTGCATGGGCGCAATCCGGAGCATGCGGTGTTCAGCCCGGACGGCAAGAAGCTGTTCGTCAGCGCCGAAGAAGGCGGCGCGGTCGACATCCTCGACTTCGCCGCGCGCCGACAGGTGGCACAAGTGCCGGTGGGTGCACGTCCGCGCGGTATCGGCTTCCTGCCCGATGGCAGCCGGGTGTATGTGGCGGCCGAGAACAGCAGCGAGGTCTATGTGATCGATACCGCGACCAACCAGCTGGTCGCGCATATCCAGGCGGGTAAGCGCGCCAATGGCATCGCCGTGCATCCGGATGGCAGCCGCGTCTATGTTTCCAATGGCGGCGAAGGCAGCGTGTCGGTGATCGATACGGCGGATAACAAGGTCGTTGCCACCATCCCGGTGGGACAGCGGCCATGGAACATGGCGATTACGCCGGACGGCACAAAGCTATATGTGGCAAATGGCCGTTCGGACAGCGTGTCGGTGATCGATACCGTGCAGAACGTGAAAGTACGCGACGTCCATGTCGGCAAGCTGCCGTGGGGCGTGGTGATCAAGTAATCGCCGCCGACAGCGATCGTGCCGCATCTGCGCCGCCGAAGCGCGCGATCGGCATGCCGGGTCGCCATAGGAGAGGAGATCAAGCATGACCATTGTTTGCGACCGTTCATGTCGCTACCGACAGCGCGCAGCCATGTCCTGCGGTGACTGCGTTATGCGCCTTACGGCGGCGGCCTGCATGGCGCTCGCCGTTTGCGGGCCGGCCATTGCGCAGGTAACGGGGGCGGCGGAGACTTCGGCCACGACAACCCTGAAGCCGGTGGTCGTCACCAGCACCCGCATCGGGACGCCGCCTTTCGATACGCCGGCCTCGGTCGACGTGGTAAGCGGCGAGGCGATGCGCGACAGCCAGCCGCAGGTCAACTTGTCGGAAGGACTGGCGGGCGTGCCGGGGCTGATGATCCAGAACCGGCAAAACTATGCCCAGGACTTGCAAATTTCGATACGCGGGTTCGGCGCCCGCTCCACCTTCGGAATTCGGGGCGTGCGCCTGTACGTGGACGGCATTCCGGCCACCCTGCCAGACGGCCAGGGACAGAGTTCGAATATCGACATCGCCTCGATCGATCGAGTGGAAGTCCTTCGCGGGCCGTTCTCCGCGCTGTACGGCAATTCGTCGGGCGGCGTGATCCAGGTCTTCACCGAAGAGGGCAGCGGCCGACCTCTGGTGACTCCCAGCCTTACCCTGGGCAGCTATGGCCTGCGCCGCTATGGACTGAAGGCCGGCGGCTCGACCGGCGATGGCGACGGCGCCATCGATTATCTGCTCAGCACCAGCCGTTTCACTACCGATGGCTACCGCGATCACAGCGCGGCCAGCAAGAACCTGGTGAATGGCCGGCTTGGCATCCAGCTCGACGAAGACAGCAAGCTGACGCTGGTGGTCAACAGCGTCAACCTCAAGGCGCAGGATCCGCTGGGCCTGAACCTTGCCGATTTCAACGCCAACCCGCGTAGTGCCGCCGCGGTCGCGACGCAATTCAACACGCGCAAGACCGTGCAGCAGACCCAAGGGGGTGCAATCTACGAACGCCACATCGATGCCACTAACGATTTGCGCCTGATGATTTACTACGGCCAGCGCGACACCGTGCAGTTCCAGGCGATACCGGCGTCGGCACAGGCCAACCCGCTGCACGCCGGCGGCGTCATCGGGCTGGGACGCGACTATGGCGGCATCGATGCCCGCTGGACTTCGCGCCTGACGCTGGCCGGTCGGCCGCTGACCCTGATCGGCGGCCTCGCCTACGACACGCTGACCGAACAGCGCAAGGGTTACGAAAACTTCACGGGCACCGGCTTCACCCAGCAACTGGGAGTACAAGGCGCACTGCGTCGCGATGAGACCAACCTGGCGTGGAACGCTGATCCCTATCTGCAGGCTTCCTGGCACTTGGCGGAGCGCTGGAATCTGGATGCCGGCGTGCGCTATAGCACGGTCCGTTTCTCTTCCGATGACCACTACATCGTGGGCGCCAATGGCAACGACAGCGGCGCTGTCCGTTATCGCAAAGCCCTGCCGATGGCGGCGCTGCGCTATCAGGCCCGGCCCGACCTGAATCTGTATGCGACCGTAGGCCGGGGTTTCGAAACGCCAACCTTGAATGAAATTTCATACCGCCCCGATGGCCTGCCCGGCCTGAACTTCGACTTGCAGCCGGCCACCAATCTGAGCGCCGAAGTCGGCGCCAAGGCGCGCGTGGGAGGCAACATGCTGACCGCGGCGTTATTCCAGACCCGCACCGAAAATGAAATCGTCATCGCCAGCAGTACGGCCGGCCGCACCACTTATCAGAATGCCGGCCGCACTCTACGCAATGGGCTGGAACTGGGCTGGGACGGCGAGCTGGGAGGCGATTGGCATTCTCAGTTGGCCTACACCTTGCTGGATGCGACCTACCGCGACAGCTTTTGCTCATCCGTATGCTCCGCCACCAATCCGCCGGTGGCTGCCGGCAATCGGATTCCCGGCATTCCCCGCCACATGGCCTTCGCATCGCTGGCATGGGCACCGCCGCAAGGCTGGCGTGCCGGCATCGAAGGCCGCTATCTGAGCAAGATTGCCGTCAACGACGGCAATACCGATGCGGCGCCGGCGTATTCCATAGCCTCGGCCCACGCCGGCTATCTGCTGCAATCCGATCGTTGGACGCTGAATGCCTTCGCCCGCATCGACAACCTGTTCGATCGCCAATATGCCGGCTCGGTGATCATCAACGATAGTAACGGCCGCTACTTCGAGCCGGCACCGGGGCGCAATTGGAGCGCGGGCCTCAGTGCATCCTATCGGTTTTAGTCATGCCGATGCAGGTAGTCGCCTGGATGTCGCTGTTCTGACGGCACCCGGCATGCAGTCCGGCCGATCGGCCGCCGATGGGGCTAAAATCACGCTTTGCTTCCCGCTCGCCGTATTAGCCAATCAACCACAACACATCATTCGAGTGAAACAAGGACTTTCGACACGGTCAGAACCCACGCATACGCCAATGATGCAGCAATATTTGCGCATCAAGGCGGAGCACCCGAGCACGCTGGTGTTTTACCGGATGGGGGATTTCTACGAACTTTTTTTCGACGATGCCGAAAAAGCCGCGCGCCTGCTCGGCATCACGCTGACCCAGCGCGGCACCTCCAACGGCGAGCCGATCAAGATGGCCGGCGTGCCGTTTCACTCGGTCGACCAGTATCTGGCGCGGCTGGTAAAGGCCGGCGAAGCGGTAGCGATCTGCGAACAGATCGGCGATCCGGCCACCAGCAAAGGGCCGGTCGAACGCAAGGTGCTGCGCGTGATCACTCCCGGCACCCTGACCGACTCCAGCCTGTTGCCGGAAAAATCGGAACGACCTCTGCTGGCATTGAATATCGTCCATGCCGGCACGCGCAGGCAGGAGCAGATCGTCCTTGGCCTGGCTTGGCTGTCGCTGGCCAGTGGCGCGCTGACGCTGATGGAATGCGTAGTCGACGCCAAATCCTTGGAAGCGCGCCTGAAGCAGGAGCTGGAGCGCATCGCACCGGCTGAAATGCTGGCCGCAGAAGTTGGCGATCACGGTGTGCGATATGCTGCCAACAACCACGGTCCCTGACTGGCATTTTGATGTCGCCAGCGGCGAAAAAGCGTTACTGGAACAACTCGGCGTGTCCACCCTGGCCGGCTTCGGCGCCGACCATTTCACCGCCGCGTTGGGCGCCGCCGGTGCGCTGCTGCGCTATGCGCAAGCCACCCAGGGTAAGGAGCTGCGCCACGTGCGCGCCCTTACGGTTGAATCGGAACAGGATTTCATCGGCCTCGACGCCGCCACCCGACGCAATCTGGAGTTGACCGAAACCATCCGCGGCGAGGATGCTTCGTCCGCCTCCCCGACCCTGTTTTCTTTACTCGACCATTGCCGTACCGCGATGGGTTCGCGCCTCTTGCGCCACTGGCTGCATCACGCACGGCGCGAACAATCGGCGGCGCGCGCACGGCACGCAGCAATCGCCGTTCTGATCGGCGCCAATGCCACCTCGGCGCTGTCAGCCACGTTGGCGGCAGTGCCCGATATCGAGCGCATCACGACCCGCATCGCGCTGCTGTCGGCGCGGCCGCGCGACTTGGCCGGCTTGCGCGCCGGCTTGCAGCAGTTACCGGCGTTGCAGCAGGTTCTGGCCAGCTGCGACCCGGATACGAGTAGCGCCTTGCTGCTGTCGCTACAACAGACCCTGGCGACGCCGCCGGCCTGCCTGGATTTGCTGGAGCGCGCCATTGCGATGGAACCGGCGGCCATGGTGCGCGACGGCGGCGTCATCGCGCCCGGCTTCGATGCCGAGCTGGACGAGCTGCGCGCGCTATCGGAAAACGCCGGCCAATTCCTGCTCGATCTGGAAACCCGCGAACGCGCACGCACCGGCATCGCCAATCTGCGCGTCGAATACAACAAGGTGCACGGCTTCTATATCGAAGTCACGCACGGCCAGACTGCCAAGGTGCCGGACGATTACCGCCGCCGCCAGACCCTGAAAAATGCCGAGCGCTATATCACGCCCGAATTGAAGGTATTCGAGGATAAGGCATTGTCGGCGCAGGAGCGTGCGCTGATGCGGGAAAAAATCCTGTACGAACAATTGCTGCTGGATTTGGCGCCGCACATCGCCGGCCTGCAAAGCGTCGCGCAAGCCGTGGCGCAACTCGACACGCTGGTGGCGCTGGCGACACATGCCCGCAGCCATGACTGGTGCGCCCCGCAACTGGTGGCCGAGCCGATCTTGAGCATCGAGCAAGGACGCCACCCGGTGGTCGAAAACCAGATCGAGCGCTTCATCGCCAACGACTGCAATTTCAATCCCGAACGCCGCCTGCTGCTCATCACCGGTCCCAACATGGGCGGAAAATCGACCTACATGCGGCAAACCGCGCTGATTACGCTGCTGGCCTATGTCGGCAGTTTCGTGCCGGCCGCCAGCGCCACGATCGGCCCGATCGATCGCATCTTCACCCGTATCGGCGCCGCCGACGATCTGGCTGGCGGCCGTTCCACCTTCATGGTGGAAATGACCGAATCAGCGGCGATCCTGAATGGCGCCACCGAAAACTCGCTGGTGCTGATGGATGAAGTCGGGCGCGGCACCTCCACCTTCGACGGCCTCGCGCTGGCGTGGGCAATTGCGCGCCATCTGATCGAACAGTCGCGCAGCATGACCCTGTTCGCCACGCATTATTTCGAACTGACCCAGTTGCCGCAAACCTGGCCAAGCGCCGCGAACGTGCATTTGTCGGCATTGGAGCACAAGGACCGCATCGTCTTCCTGCATGCGGTGCAGCCCGGCCCGGCCTCGCAAAGCTACGGCTTGCAGGTGGCGCAACTGGCAGGCGTACCGCCGGTGGTGATTCGCGCCGCGCGCAAGCATCTGGCACTGCTGGAAGCGCAGTCGGCGTCGGTCGACGGTCAATTCGACCTGTTTGCCGGCGGCGCCAGCACTGCGATGAGTTCAGAACCGGAGGCAGAGGAAATGAGGCCTGACGACAGCGCCCTGCACGCGGCACTGGACGAGCTCGATCCGGATGCGCTGTCGCCGCGCGCCGCGCTGGAGGAGTTGTATCGCCTGAAGCAATTGCACGCGGCGCTGCGGCCAGCATGAAGCGGCACGCGCTTCGATCCGGCTTGCTGTGGCTGGCGCTGGCATGCAGCACGCCGGCGTTGGGAGCCGACCTCAGTTTTGGCGTGATCCGCCATGCCGACAGCGCGACTCAGGATGAAGCGGTGTTGCGCGCTGCCATTGACCAAAGCGATGGCGACAATCTCGGCTTCGTCGTTGCCAACGGTATCAAAGCCAGCGCCGAACCCTGCAGCGACCAGATATACAGCGATCGCAAGATCCTGCTCGACAGCGCCAAGAACGGTCTGGTCATCTCCCTCGCCGCCAGCGATTGGGCCAGCTGCAAAAACGGCGCCGGCAAGTCGGTCGCGCTGGAGCGCCTCGCCCGTCTGCGCGAACTGTTTTTCAATGACGATTTTTCGCAGGGCGCGAGCCGGATTCCACTGCTCCGACAATCCTCCACGCCGAAATTCCGCAGCTATGTGGAAAACGCGCGCTGGGAATTCGGCGACATCCTGTTCGCCACTATCAACCTGCCAGCCAACAACAACCATTACCTAAGCGAAGCCGGGCGCAACAGCGAATTCGAGGACCGGCAAATTGCCAATCGGCACTGGCTGCAGCGCCTGTTCCTGCATGCCACCTACAAGAAGTTGCACGGCATCGTGCTGTTTTGCGATGGCGATCCGCTGGCACCGCCATCAGCATCCGAGTTGCGCGGCAGAGCGGACGGCTTCGCCGACATGCGGCAGAGGATCACGGCGCTGAGCAAAAAATTTCCCGGCAGGGTGCTGCTGGTGCACGGACCGGCCAATTTGCCGGCACGCCCTGCGCGCATCGCCTGGCGCGGCAATCTGGGAAGCGTGACGGTCAATCCCGGCTGGTTGAAAATCTCGGTGCGCCAGGCCGACCCGAAGCTGTTTGCGGTGGCTGGTGAAACGGGACCCTGAGACGTCCAGACCGCTCCTTGTCCGGTAATGCCGTGCCACATCGCACCACTCACAATGTTGGGAGTATGCCAAAATATTGACCGCTACCGGCATATCACGCGGATGGAAATAAAAATACTCCCATAAAAGCAAAGCCCCTGGCGGCAACTTGCACCCAGGGGCTTTTTCATGACGCTGTACCGGTCTAATGGAGCGGATGGCTGCGATAGTGATCGCCAGCGGCCTCGTCTTCATCCGAGTCATGATGATGACCGTGCGCACCATGGACATGCCCGTGCGCCACCTCTTCTGCAGTCGCGTCCCGTACTTCGGCCACGTTCAGCGCGAAACGCAGGGCCATGCCAGCCAGCGGATGATTGCCATCCAGGACCACCTTGTCCTCGGCAATATCGGTAACAGTAAACACCAATGTTTCGTCGCCTTCGTCGTCGCCGTCGGGCGTGCCCTCGAATTGCATGCCGACCTCCAATGGCGATGGCAACCGGTTGCGCGGCTCGATCTTGACCAGCTCCGGATCGTATTCGCCAAAGGCATCGTCTGGCTCCACCTGCAGCATGGTCTGGTAGCCGACATCCTTGCCGTCCAGTGCCGCTTCGATTTTCGGCAGGGTGTTTTCATAGCCACCATGCAGATACACCATCGGCTCCTTACTTTCTTCGATCAGATTGCCCTGAGCGTCCGACAACTTGTAATGCACAGTCACAACTGTATTCTTGGCAATCTTCATGCCGGCTCCTTTCATTTGAATCTGAAGATTATACCTGTGCGTTCCGCCGTCAGTGGCGCTGGCAGCAGGCTTGCAGAGCTCATCCGGCGCTGGTATCGACGCATCCCTATAAAATAGCGACATGAAAAATTCTGTTCCTCTCGGCCCCTACTCCACCGCCCATTTCTTGCGCGACTACTGGCATAAAAAACCGCTGCTGATTCGTCAGGCTTTTCCTGATTTTGCACCCATCCTGTCACGCGACGCGCTGTTCCAACTGGCGCAGCACGATGACGCCGAAGCGCGGCTCGTGACGCATTTCAAACGGCGCTGGCAAGTAACGAACGGTCCGCTTGCGGGTCTGCCCTCGCCTACACAAAAAAACTGGACCCTGCTGCTGCAAGGCCTGAATCTGCACGATGATGCCGCCGACCAGCTATTGCGCCGGTTCCGCTTCATCCCGGACGCCCGGCTGGATGATTTGATGGTCAGCTACGCCAGCGATGGCGGCGGCGTGGGACCCCATTTCGATTCCTACGATGTATTCCTGCTGCAGGCTCAGGGACGGCGCCGCTGGCGCATCGGCGCCCAGACCGATTTGACGCTGGTCGAAGGAGCGGCCCTGAAAATCCTGAAAAATTTCGAACCGGAGGAAGAGTTCGTACTGGCCCCGGGCGACATGCTGTACCTGCCGCCACACTATGCCCACGATGGCGTGGCGCTGGGTGAATGCATGACTTACTCGATCGGCTTTCGCGCGCCTTCCTTTCAGGAGCTGGGGGAAGCCTTCCTGCAGTTCATGGCGGACTCGATCGACCTACCCGGACGCTATGCCGATCCGGACCTGGTGGTCAGCAAGCGCCCTGCCGAAATCAGCCGCGCCATGCTGACACGCGTGGCGACCGAATTAAACAAAGTGCGCTTCACAGCAGACGATATTGCGATTTTTCTGGGCCAATATCTGTCCGAGCCGAAGGCCAGTGTTTTTTTCGATACGCCAGCGCAGGCGATGAGCTTCGCGCGCTTCTTGCGGGCCGCCGGCAAACACGGCGTGCGGCTGGTGCGTAAAACACAGATGCTGCACAGCGGCAAGCACCTGTTCATCAACGGCGAATCGTTTGACATGACTCGCGCCGACCAAGCCACCTTGTGCCAACTCGCTAACTTACGCTATCTGGACGGCGCCGCAGTGGCCGCTGCTTCTGACGATGTCAAGCAGGCACTGCACCTCTGGTATCAGGACGGCTGGCTGATGTTGCCTTCAGACATTCCCTGACGGTTGCGCAGGCTAAATATTCGCGTGAGTCGGCAAGCAAGCATGAATTTTTTACCAAGGCATGGCATACATAACATATAGCCGTGACCGTTGCCGCACCGCTCGGAAACCGATTATTTTTTAGCAAACCTGTGCTGCTCAAAAAGGTTTTCATACGAACCCGTTTAACATCTGTTGCGTCCTTACATCCGGTTACTAAAAGGAAAATTCTTTCCCGCTTGACAAATCAAATTCAGTTATAATCACGGGCTGGAAAGTTTTCGTTTTATCGCATTGCAGTATTGTTCAACAATCACGACGAAAACGTTCTGGGAGCGATAATTACCGGTAATTATTAATCGCAAATTTGAACATCATTAAGGAAGATTCATGAAAAAGACGCTATTGATCGCTGCTCTGCTGGCCGTTGCACTGTCTGCTTGCAGCAAAAAAGAAGAAGCTGCCGCTCCTGTGGAAGCACCTGCTGTAGAAGCTCCTGCTGCTGCTCCTGCTGAAGCTGCCCCTGCTGCTCCGGCCGCAGATGCCGCTCCTGCTGCTGATGCTGCCGCCGCCGCTCCGGCTGCCAGCGATGCCGCTCCTGCTGCTGACGCTGCTGCCGCTGCCCCGGCCGCATCCAACTAAGCACAGCGACAAGTACCACGCATGCAAAAAAAGCCGACCTGTGAGTCGGCTTTTTTGTTATGCGCTCTTCACCATCGGCCGTCGAGCCAGCAACATCCTTTCATTTCCGCCATGGCCATTCATGCGGCCTTGTCCTTTCCCGCCGGCACGCGGGCTTCACTCTCGAGCAATATCCGTTTACGTTCCACGCCCCAACGATAGCCGGCCAGGCTACCATCGTTGCGCACCACGCGATGACACGGAATGGCAACCGCGAGCGCATTGGCACCGCAAGCTTGCGCCACCGCCCGCACCGCACGCGGGGCGCCAATCCGGTTGGCAATTTCGGTGTAGCTGGCCGTCTGGCCGAAAGGAATTTCACGCAGGGCCTGCCAAACACGCTGTTGAAAAGCGCTCCCTCTGATATCTAGCGGTAAATCCAGGCCGATGCCCGGTGCTTCGACAAAGCCCACGACCCTAGCCACCAACTGTTCAAATTCGGCATCGCCGCCGATCAGGCTGGCATGCGGAAAGCGATCTTGCAAATCGTGCGCAAGCTGCTGCGGATCGTCCCCCAGCAAAATGGCACAAATACCGCGCTCGCTTTGCGCCACCAGAATCGAACCAAGCGAGCATTCACCAATCGCGAACCTGATTTCCGTATTGCTGCCGCCCGTGCGATAACTACCGGGCATCATGCCCAATACCTGATCCGAGCTTTCATAGAAACGGCTATTGGAATGGTAGCCGGCGTCAAAAATCGCTGCCGTCACGCTGCTGCTCGCGCCAAGCTGGTTACGCAAGCGTTGCTCGCGGCGCGCCATTGCATATTGGCGCGGCGTCAAGCCAGTCACTTCCTTGAACAGCCGATGAAAGTGATGGGCGCTTACGCCGACGCGTGTTGCCAATTCGTTCAGATGCGGAATTTGCTCCGCTTCCTCAATCACCCGACAGGCGATGGTGACTTTGGCTACATATTGTTCCATTCGCGACGGCCGGTTGGGCATGCATCGCTTGCAGGCACGAAAACCTGCCCGTTCGGCGTCTTCACAGGTGGCGTGAAAACTGACGTTTTCCGGACGCGCCAACCGGGCGGTACATGAAGGACGGCAATACACGCCGGTGCTTTTCACGGCGTAATAAAAACTGCCGTCCATGCTCGGGTCTTTGGCGATGATGGCGGCCCAGCGCGGGTCGCTCAAAGTCGCCGCCGCCAACTGGCTCTTTCTTGCCGATGCGCTCATCACAAACTCCTGCCACGGTGTTGATAGTGATTAGCAGTTTAGCGACCGCCTGCGGCAAGCGCACTCCGTTCCTTGCTTTCCAATTTAGTACTTTATGTGTCTTGCCAG
>CAVPQU010000010.1:0-20464 GCA_963707665.1 uncultured beta proteobacterium
GCGTTCCCGGCCGAAATAGCGTGTGTTTCTTCAACTCATTCATGCGGGCGGCATCTGCGAAGGCGGGGGCGTCAACGCGATTGCTTTCCTGTAATGCGACCAACGCGGTCATTAGCATGTGCTGGGCGGCGTCGAAATCGCCCATATGCCTTCAAACAAATTTTCATGCAGCCGGGAGAATTCCTCGCTCTGGAAGATCATTCCGTAATTCTCTTTCTTCGACGAAATGAATACGACTTTATCGTCGTAGATATAGGTGGTCATCGACAGCAAGACGGCCGCTGGCGCATAGCGCAGTTCGCGCAGGTCGGCAGCGCTTTGTGGCCAGATTGTGTCGACGTCTTTCGAGGCGGAGCGTAAAACCCGCAGATGGATGCCGCGTTTCAGGCGCTCGGCAATGTATAGGTCAAATTCTTCAAGGCCAGGCGTTTCGGTAAGCTCATTCATCGACAGGATGCCGCGCAGATTCTTCGAGCGGCAGCTCAGCGTATCCCACAGCACGGTGCGGATACCTTCTTCTCCTTCGTAAAAACGAATATCCGGTTTCGATTTCGCGCGGTTGTAAATGGAGCGCAGTTGCGGCAACAAATCACCCATTACCTGCCGCTTCAGTTCCAGCCGCTGCATGATCACCACAGGATCTTCCGCTACCACATGGCGCTTGTTGCCGCGTTCGACCATGTGGATCAGGCCGTCTTTCTCCAGCTTGGCTAGCAGGTCGTAAGCCGTAGTACGGCCCAGTCCCGCCTTCTTCGCCACCATTTGCACCGGCGCCTCGCCTAATTCAAGCACCGCCACGTATGCGCGGTAAAGCTTGCCGTCAAGGCCCATTGTTGCGAGTTGCTGTTCGAGATCCATAAATTTTCGCGGTTGAATCAGTAGGCGCCATTCTACGATGGTTTGGAAATAGGCTCTATTGTCGAACATTTTCGACAAAGATTTTTATAAATTTGTCCAGTTATCCCCTGTAAACATATAACAAATACTGGATTAATTCCCTGATTTTTCTAAAAAGATTGTTTTTTTGTCGGAGTTTATTGACATACTGAATGGTGACGCATAAGATCGTCTTGCTATCAGGTAATGCGGCGATTCGGTTGCCTGGACTGACGACTATCTCATCCCCTTTGAAGGAAATTTGATGATTAACAGCCATAAAAAATTTTCGCGCGCCGGCTTGCTTTCGGCAGCGCTTGCCGCCGCCTTGAGCTTTGCTCCGGCCGCTCATGCGCAAAAGCCGATCAAGCTCGGCGTGATCATGCCGTTGTCCGGTCCGAATGCAGCTTTTGGAAATACCTCGCTTAACGGCATCAAGCTTGCGGTTGAAGAATTCAATGCCAAAGGTGGCGTGAAGTCCCTGGGCGGAGCCAAGATTGAGCTGGTCGTTGCCGATATTCCGCAACCGAATGCCGCTGCCGCAGCCACGCAGCGCCTGATTTCGCAGGAGCGCGTCTCGGGCGTCATCGGCGCTTTTGTCTCGTCCATCACCATCGCTGCTTCTGAAGTGACCGAGCGTGCCGGCGTGCCCCTCATCACATTCGCATTTGCGGACGAGATCACCAGTCGCGGCTACAAGAACATCTTCCAGGTCTCGCCCAAAGGGGCGGTCGTTGGCCGCGCGCAGTTTGACCAGGCGCTGGCGCTGGCCAAGCAAGCCGGCGAGACGGTGGGCAAGATCGCGATCCTGTATGAAGACACCGCTTACGGCACGGCGCAGGCCAGGGGCTTGCGTGACGGAGCGAAGGCGGCCGGTGTAGAGGTGGTGCTCGATGAGGCCTATCCGCTTGGCATTACCGACGCGACGCCGCTGGTCAACAAGTTGCGCACATCCGGCGCACAACTGATTTTCCCGGTGTCCTATTTGAATGACTCGCTGCTGATCATTCGCACCATGCGCCAGCAAAACATTGCCACACCTACGGTTGGCGGTGCGGCTGGTTACGTCATCCCGGACTTCAAAAAGGGTTTGGGTCAATACGCCGAGAACGTGCTGTCGATTTCCACCGCCAACTACGACATGGTGCCGACGATCGGGGAGCGCTACAAAGCCAAGTACGGCGCCTTCATGCCGCACGACGCACTTATATTCGGCGCCGCCACGGAAGCCATGATGCACGCGGTCGATCAAGCCAAATCGGGCGATCCAGCCAAAGTGCGTGACGCGCTGGCAAAAATCAAATATTGCGACGGCATCGCCAAAGGCATTCCAGCTGGATGTGTGCAATTCGATCAGACCGGTGCGGCGGTTGGTGCATTTCCTGTAATGGTGCAGTGGCGCGGCAATGATCTGGTCACTGTGTATCCGCCCAATGTGGCCAAAGGCAAGGTCGTTTGGGGTGCCGCGACCAAGTAACGGCTTGCGGGTGTAGGGGGAAGGGCGCCGGTGGCGCTGCAAGACTCCCTTGGTTCAAATCCTTTCCTCTTGAGGAAAACGGGTTGAAATGGCGGTAGGGCGATCGGAGTACAAGCCGATTGCTCGCCGCTTCACTTTCACCTGCCTCTCCTCTTCGTGAGGAAGGAAGTGCTCGAGCTGATTGTTCAAGGCAACAGCTTCGATCCCTCCTACTCCCGCCTCGCTCATTTCTCGAACGGATAATCATGCAATTCATACAGGCCGTCATTGACGGCATTCTGCTTGGCGGTGTCTACGGCGTCATCGCCACCGGCCTCTCCCTGGTATTCGGCGTGCTCGGGATCGTCAATTTTGCGCAGGCCGAATTTCTCATGCTCGGCATGTACGCGGCATTCTTCGTGTGGCGCGAACTGGGGCTGGATCCAATGCTGGGCGCCTTCTTCTCGCTACTCGTCGGTTTCGGCATCGGCTACATCGCGCAACGCCTCTTGGTTGCCCGCGTGATGAAAGCGCCGGCGTCGTCCCAGATTTTTCTGACGGTCGGTCTCATGATCGTGATCGAAAACGCGGCACTGCTGGCTTTCGGCTCCGATTATCGTTCGGTGCAGACCGCAT
Organism: uncultured beta proteobacterium; assembly: GCA_963707665.1. GTDB lineage: Bacteria > Pseudomonadota > Gammaproteobacteria > Burkholderiales > Burkholderiaceae_D > DATJCV01. The sequence continues at coordinate 2,969 of CAVPQU010000010.1, forward strand.
ATCAGACCACCAGCATCACGCTGGGCTCGATTTTTATCAGCGCGCCCTATGCCTTGGCGTTCGGCATGTCACTGCTGATGAGTGCCGCACTCTGGTGGTTCCTGTCTCGCACCTGGCTGGGTCGCTCGATCCGTGCGACGGCGCAAAACAGCATGGCCGCGACCCTGATGGGCGTTGCTACCAAGCGTACCTACGCGATTGCGTTCGGACTGGGAACGGGCCTGACTGCCTTCGGCGGCGGCGTGATCCTGCCTTATCTGACCGCCAGCCCCACCATCGGCCAAAGCTTTGTCGTGCTGATGTTTACCGTCGTGGTCCTTGGCGGACTCGGTAGCGTCACCGGCGCCCTGGTCGGCGGCATCGCGGTCGGCGTGATTCAGTCTGTATCGGGGCTGTTCTTCCCGATCCAGTTACAGAACCTGGTGCTGTTCGTTATTTTTATCGCCGTGTTGGCGTTCCGGCCGCAAGGTCTTATCTCTTCCGGGTACAAAAGATGAAAGCCTCTCGCGTTCTTCCCATCCTGCTCATGCTCGCTCTGGTTGCGCCGCTGTTCTTCGACGCGCGCGGCTATGGAATCCGCGTGCTCTGCATGATTTTCCTGTTCGCCGCGATGGCGCAAGCGTGGAACATCGTCGGCGGCCTGGCTAATCAAACCTCGCTGGGCCATGCGGCATTCTTCGGCATCGGCGCCTATACCTCGACCCTGTTGTTGCTCAAGCTGGGCGTTTCACCCTGGCTTGGCCTGATTGTCGGCATGGTGCTGGCTGCAGGTGTTGCCGGTCTGCTGGCGATTCCCACGCTGAAGCTGGCGGGACATTATTTTGCACTTGCAACTCTTGCCTTCGCGGAGGTGATGCGCATTATCGCCAATAGCTTTGGCGGTGTGACCGGCGGCCCTCAAGGCCTGTCGATCCCGTACAACCCGGATGGCGGATTCGCATCGTTTCAGTTTTCCAGCACGGTCAGTCATTACTACGTCATGTTGGCGGCATTTGTGCTGATCAGCGGCGTCTTGTGGGCGATGAAAACCTCGGCCTTCGGCTACCGCCTGCGCGCGGTGCGAGAAAATGAAGACGCCGCTGAAGTTGCGGGCGTCAATACCTTCCGCACCAAGCTGACGGCGTTGATGATATCGGCGGCCTTGACTGCGTTGTGCGGCACGCTGTTCGCCCAGTTCAACTTCTTCTTCGACCCCGATTCAGTGTTCGGCTCCGCCGGCATCTCGATCCGGATGGCGCTGATTGCCATCATCGGCGGCATCGGCTCGCTCGCGGGCCCGCTGCTGGGCGCGCTCTTCCTGCTGCCGCTGGAGGAACTGATCAATGCAACCCTCTCCAGCCGTTCCGCGGGCCTGTCCCAACTGATCTATGGCCTGATCCTGATCGTCATGATCCTGGTGAAGCCGGCTGGGTTTGTCTCGCTGTTTTCCGGACGCAAATGGAACTGGCTCAAATGACTACATTGCTGAAAGTCGAAAATGTAACGGTGCGATTCGGCGGCCTGGTCGCGCTCAACGACGTCTCGTTTACCCTCAACCCTGGTGAAATCGTCGGCTTGATCGGCCCCAATGGCGCCGGCAAAACCACCTTGTTCAGCACCCTGGTCGGGCTGGTGTCGCCGACGGAAGGGAAGATCGCGATCGAAGGCAACCGCATCGACGGCAAGCGCCCACATCAGATCGCCCGGCGTGGCATGACCAAGACCTTCCAGAACGTCTCGCTGTTCCCGGACATGAACGTGCGCGACAACGTGGTGGTGGCGGCACTTTCGCATAGCAATTTGCCGGATGCGCGGCGTACCGCCGATGCCGCTCTGGAGCGCCTGGGACTGGCCTCGATTGCCGACGCGGAAGTGGCCGGTCTTACCTTCCCACAGCGCGCGCTGGTCGAAGTCGCGCGCGCGATGGCAACCAGGGCCAAGATCCTGCTGCTGGACGAAGTGATGGCCGCGCTCAATCCGGCCGAGATGGATGCGGTGATGGAAGTGCTGAGTTCGCTGCGCCAGGAAGGCCTGACGCTATTCGTGGTCGAGCACCACATGCGCGCCATCATGCGCCTGTGCGACCGCATCCTGGTCCTGCAGTTCGGTGGCCTGATCGCCAGCGGTACGCCCGCCGAGATCGCGGCCGATCCCGTCGTGATTAAAGCTTATCTCGGCAGCGAGAAGAAGGAAGCCTGATGCTCAAGATCGCAAACCTCCATGCCGGCTACGGCGGCACTGAAGTGCTCCATGACGTCTCGATCGATGTCGCCGCCGGTGAAACCGTGACGCTGCTCGGCGCCAATACTGCCGGCAAGAGCACCCTGTTGCGTAGTGTTTCCGGCTTGGTGCCCAAGCTGCGTGGCCGAATCGACTTCAACGGAAAAAGCCTGATCGGCCGCGCCGCTCATACGATTCCAGAAGTCGGTATCGCTCATGTGCCGGAAGGGCGGCACGTTTTCCCGCTGATGTCGGTGTATGACAACCTGGTTATGGGCGCCTACACCTTGCGCAAGAAGGGGGCAATCGATGCCAAGATCGAATCCGTATTCGAACTGTTTCCCCGTTTGCGCGAGCGGCGCAATCAGGCTGCCGGTTCGATGTCCGGCGGCGAGCAGCAGATGGTGGCGATTGGACGCGCTCTGATGCTTGAGCCAAAGCTGTTGCTGCTGGATGAACCAAGCCACGGTCTTGCACCCATCGTCGTCGACGAATTGCATGCGGCGCTGCTACGCATCAACGCAAGCGGCGTATCGGTGCTACTGGTGGAACAGAATGCGTCGCTTGCGCTATCGATCGCGAGTCGTGGCTATGTACTGGAATCAGGACGGCTCGTGCTCGAAGGCAGTGCCGATGACTTGCGTTCCAATGATGCGGTCCGGCGGGCCTATCTCGGGTTGTGACGTAGCGCAATCGTGCCATTCAAGCTCGAAATTACAGTGAGGCAGTCACGCGACGCCGCCGTTTTTCCATCTGCCGGAGGCGGGGCGCCAGCGCGAATGGCCAAACACGAAGTTACACCAATCAACAAATAAGGATCACCATGAACACTCACCGCGTTGCCGTCGTCCAAACCTCGTGCGTCCCCAGCGACAGTTCCGCGACTGTCGACAAATTGATCAAGCTGTCCGCCGACGCCCAGCAGCAAGGTGCTGAACTGGTGGTCTTTCCGGAAGCTTTCATCGGCGGCTATCCGAAAGGTGCGGACTTCCATATCGCCCTGGGTTCCCGTCCACCGCAAAGCCGTGAAGAATTTCGTCACTATTTCGAGAACGCGATTCCTGTCCCCGGCGCGGAAACCGACCGCATCGCCGCCGCCGCCGGCGATCTGAAGCTCTTCATCGTGGTCGGCGTGATCGAGCGTGCCGGCGGCACGCTCTACTGCACCGTGCTGTTCTTCGGGCCGGACGGCACGATGCTTGGTAAGCACAGAAAACTGATGCCAACCGCTGCCGAACGTTACCTCTGGGGCCAGGGCGACGGCTCGACGCTTCCGGTGTTCGACACGCCGGTCGGCAAGCTTGGCGCGGTCATCTGCTGGGAAAATTACATGCCGATGCTGCGCATGGCAATGTATGGAAAAGGCATCGAAATCTATTGCGCGCCAACCGCCGACGATCGTCCGACATGGCTTCCCAGCATGCAGCACATTGCGCTGGAAGGGCGCTGTTTCGTGCTGTCCTCCTGCCAGGTCTTGCGCGGCAAAGAGTTTCCGAAGGAATTCAGAAACGAGATATCGACCGATCCTGAGGCAATTTTGATGCGCGGCGGCAGCTGCATTATCGATCCGCTTGGAAAAGTCCTGGCGGGTCCGGTATTCGACGAAGACGCGATACTGGTCGCCGATATCGATCTCAAGGATATCGCGCGCGGCCGCTTTGATTTTGATCCGGTGGGGCATTATTCGCGACCGGATGTTTTCAATTTGACCGTCAATGAAAAACCAATGGAGTCGATTACAACCTTGAAGGACGCCTGAGTTTCGACTCAAGCGACATGAGTGGAGGACTGGTTGCCTGAGCAAGTCAGGCACACTGGCAAGGCCCAGTCCTTTACTTCACGAACCTCTGCGCAAGCCGCAAAATCGAGGATTGGGCTAATTCCGCCGGAACGGATTTCGTTCATTCAGTTCGTCCATATAGGCCGCAATACCACCACTTTCCTGTTGCAGGAAACGTTCGACGGCATCGGCAAAGGCCGGATGCGCCAGCCAGTGCGCCGACCAGGTCTGCTGCGGCAGGAAGCCGCGCGCCATCTTGTGCTCGCCCTGGGCGCCGCCTTCGAAACACTGAATGCCGCGCGCAATGCAAAAATCCAGCGGCTGATAGTAGGCGGTCTCGAAATGCAAGCTGGGTAGTTGTTCCAGCGTGCCCCAGTAGCGCCCGTACAGTGTGCTTGCAGTATGAATCAGCAAGGAGCTGGCGATTGGCCGTCCACTACGCTCGGCCACAATCAGCAGGATGTTTTCCGGCATGGCGGCGCCAATGCGCCGGAAAAAATCCAGGTTCAGATAGGGCGTCGAATAATGGGCGGCATAAGTGTGGCGATAGCAGCGATTGAAAAAAGCCCAGTCGGCCGCGCTCGCCTCGGCCCCACTGATGTGGCGAAAGCTGACGCCGGCAGCGTGTACCTTGCGCCGTTCGGCGACGATATTCTTGCGTTTCTTGCGCTCCAGCGTTGCCAGGAATTCATCGAAGCTGCGATAGCCCGCGTTCAGCCAGTGAAACTGGACGCCGTGCCGCAGCAGGAATCCGGCGTCCTGCAAGGCGTTTGCCTGCGCCTGGCCTGGGTACAGGATGTGGCTGGAGGAGACATCGCCCTGTTCCTGCAGCGCGATCAGGGCGGCGATCAATGCGTGCCGGGCTGCGGCGTCACGCGCCAGCAGGCGCGGGCCGGTGACTGGCGTGAACGGAATCGCGGCCAGCAGCTTGGGATAGTAATCAAGGCCGTTGCGTCGGTAGGCATCGGCCCAGGCCCAGTCAAATACGTATTCGCCATACGAATGGGTCTTGAGGTACAGCGGCAACGCCGCCTGCAGCACCGCGCCGTGCCATAGGGTCAGGTAGTGCGGCTGCCAGCCGGTTTCGGTGGTAGCACACCCGCTTTCGTGCAGGGCGTGCAGAAACGCAAACGACAGGAAAGGATTGGCATCTGGTTGCAATTCGACCAGCGCATCCCATGCCGGCTGGCCCACTGCTGACAGAGAGTTAATGATTCGCGTGCGATAATTCACTCGGGACGGATACCTTCTTGTTTCAGCTCGTTGTGGCGCAGATTGCGCCCGCGCCAATGCTATTCATTACATCATCATCATGACCGTTAAAGTCGCGATCGCACAGATCAACAGTAACGTCGGGGATCTCGCCGGCAATGGCCAAAAAATTGTCGACTGCGCGCGCCGGGCGGCGCAGCAGGGAGCGCAGATCGTGCTGACGCCGGAAATGTCGCTGGTCGGTTATCCGCCGGAGGACCTGCTGCTGCGTGATGCATTTTACGCAAAAAGCAACGAGACGTTGGCGGCGCTGGCGGCAGACCTGGCGCCCTTGTCCGGAGTGCATGTGGTGGTCGGTCATCCGTTGGTGCAAGATGGCATGCGCCGCAACGCTGCATCGGTATTGGCAAACGGAAAAATTCTTGGCACCTATTGCAAGTTTGAACTGCCGAACGCCGATGTGTTCGACGAACGGCGTTATTTTTCGCCAGCCGATGCGCCGTTCGTATTCACAGTCGGCAGCGTGTGTTTCGGCATCAATATCTGCGAAGACACCTGGTATCCACATGCGCCGGCGCGTGCGCGCGCAGCCGGCGCAGAAGTGCTGCTGGTGCTGAATGGCTCACCGTTTCATATGGGCAAATTGCATGTGCGCCAGGATACGCTGCGCAACCACGTCGCGGCGCAAGGCATGGCAGCCGTGTACGTCAATCTGGTCGGTGGCCAGGACGAGCTGATCTTCGATGGCAATTCCTTCGTGATGAATCGCAATGGCACCTTGTGCGCGCAATTGGCGCACGTGCAGGAAGATTTGCAGATTATTCAATTCGATGGTGCAGAACCGCAGCCGCAGCCTTTGCCGCCGCCGCAAGCGATCGAGGCCGAGGTGTACCAGGCGCTGGTACTGGGGGTGCGCGACTACATCGGCAAGAACGGTTTTCCCGGCGTGATCGTCGGCCTGTCGGGCGGAGTCGATTCGGCGCTGACGGTGGCCCTCGCTGCCGATGCGCTGGGCGCCGAGAAAGTCCGCACGGTGATGCTGCCGTCGCCCTATACCGCCGAAATTTCCTGGCTCGATTCACGTGACATGGCGCAGCGGCTGGGCGTGCGCTACGACGAAATCCGCATCGACGATTGCTTTGCCGCCTTCCGTGCCACGCTGGCGGCGGAATTCGCCGGTTTGCCGGAAGACACCACCGAGGAAAATGTCCAGGCCCGGATTCGGGCCACGATCCTGATGGCGCTGTCGAACAAAACCGGCGCGATGGTCCTGACCACCGGCAACAAGAGCGAGGTAGCGGTCGGCTATTGCACCCTGTACGGCGACATGGCGGGCGGTTTCGCGCCACTGAAGGACATTGCCAAGACGCTGGTGTACCGCCTGTGCGACTACCGCAACACCCTGTCGGAAGTGATTCCGCAGCGAATCCTGACCCGTGCGCCCTCGGCCGAGCTGCGGCCGGACCAGACCGACCAGGATTCGCTGCCGGCGTATGAAATCCTGGACGCGATCATGCAGCGCTACGTCGAGGAAAACCAGAGCGTGGCCGAGATCATCGGCGCCGGCTTTGCCCCGGAGGATGTGACCCGGGTCACGCGTTTGATTAAAATGAGCGAATACAAGCGGCGCCAAGGCCCGGTCGGAATTCGCGTCACGCACCGCGCTTTCGGGCGTGACTGGCGCTACCCGATGACATCAAAATTTCTGGAATAACTGGAAAGTGGTGGGCTGACACGGTAGCCTTTGCCAGTTGCCGGGGATGACGCGCCGGGGTTTTGAATTACCAAAGTCTTATTTTTTAGGAGTTTTCATGAAGCAAGTGACCGCCATTATCAAACCGTTCAAGCTCGACGAAGTGCGGGAGGCGCTGGCCGAGGTCGGGGTTGCAGGATTAACGGTGACCGAAGTGAAGGGATTTGGCCGGCAGAAGGGCCATACCGAGTTGTATCGCGGCGCCGAATACGTGGTCGATTTCCTGCCGAAGGTGAAGGTGGAGGTGGTGGTTGACGATGGCGCGGTGGAGAACGTGGTGGATGCAATCATCAAGGCTGCGCGTACCGGCAAGATCGGCGACGGCAAGATTTTCGTGCAGAACGTCGAGCAGGTGGTGCGCATCCGCACCGGCGAGACCGGGCCGGAAGCAGTCTAGACACGACCAGCGGCGGTGCTCTATCGCGATCGATGGAGCTGTTCATTGGACCCCGTATCTATCTTGCCTGTCATCCCCCGCTTAAAAGCCGCAGGAATGACAGGCAAGGCGGGCACGTAAACCAACACGGTTTTGCTGCAGAAATTGGTTATTACGAGGGTATGCCTAAAAATGAGCCGTTGTCGCAGCATTTCAGGCAGCTATAAAAAATACCCGCAGCAGTATGCAATTAGGCCTAAGCTTTTAGCAGTACCACCAGCGCCCCTGAACCACCATCTGCGGCCCTGGCTTGGCAGAATGCCAGAACTTCCTGTTTCTGCGGCAACCAGTTACGCACCCAGCCTTTCAGGACCGGCTCCCGGTTCACCGATCCCAACCCCTTGCCGTGAATGATGCGCACGCAGCGCAAGCCACGCCGGCTTGCCTGCCGCACGAATTCGCCCAGCGCGCTGCGCGCTTCGTCGCGTCGCAAGCCGTGCAGATCGAGTTGGGCCTGGATCACCCAATGGCCACGGCGCAGCTTGCGCAAGGTGTCGGTGCCAATACCGTCGCGCGCGAAGCTGAGTTCATCATCGGTGGCCAGTAGCGTTTCTGTGGTGAACTCGTCGGAGATCGACTCCTGCAGCGCCGCTTTTTCATCGGCCAGATGCTGGTGTGCCACCGGCGACGGTCGTGACGGGGCCGGCGTTGCACGCTCCGCCACAGCCAGTGGCGCTACCTGGCCGATGCTGCGCCGAAATAATTCGGCTTCGTCGTGTACCGCCTGTTGCTGGCGCTGCCGTTCAGCTTCGGCCACGCGGCGCGCCTCGTCCTGCGCTTTCAATTCCTGGCGCAGCGAGGCGAGGGCGGAAAAATTCTTGATCGAGGCAGGCATCGTGATCGACTCCGGAATGCCATTGATGCAATGGGACAAGGGCGCGACGAATCAGCGATCAAAAGGCGCGCCCATTGCCTTAGCTGGCTAACAGCTCCAGATACATTTGCGCATCCAGCGCCGCCATGCAACCGGTGCCGGCGCTGGTGACCGCCTGCCGGTAGATGTGGTCCTGCACGTCGCCGGCGGCGAATACGCCCGGGATGCTGGTGGCGGTCGCCATGCCCTTTTGCCCGGAGCGGGTGACGATGTAGCCGTTTTCCATGTCCAGCTGGCCCTCAAAGATGCCGGTGTTCGGTTTGTGCCCGATGGCGATGAACACGCCGTGCACCTTGACGGTGGAAATGGCGTCGGTGTGCCTGGAGCGGACCGCGATGCCGGTGACGCCGCTCTGATCGCCCGTGACTTGTTCCAGCGTGTGGTCCCACTTGATCTCGACTTTTCCGGTCTCGACCAGCGCCATCAGGCGGTCGACCAGGATCGGCTCGGCGCGGAACTTGTCGCGCCGATGGATCACCGTGACCTTGGAGGCGATATTCGACAGGTATAGCGCTTCCTCGACCGCGGTATTGCCGCCGCCGACCACCGCGACTTCCTGTTCCTTGTAAAAAAAGCCATCGCAGGTGGCGCAGCCCGACACGCCCTTGCCCATGAACTCTTCTTCGGAGGGCAGGCCGAGATATTGCGCCGAGGCGCCGGTAGCGATGATCAGCGCGTCGCAGGTGTAGTCGCCGCTGTCACCGCTGAGGCGCATCGGCTTTTCCGTCAGATGTGCAGTGTGGATATGGTCGAAGATGATTTCCGTATTGAAGCGTTCGGCATGGTGCAGCAGGCGCTGCATCAGCTCCGGACCCTGCACGCCGAGCGCATCGCCGGGCCAGTTTTCGACATCGGTGGTGGTCATCAGCTGGCCGCCTTGCTCGACGCCGGTAATCATCACCGGCTTCAGGTTGGCGCGCGCGGCATACACGGCGGCGCTATAGCCGGCCGGGCCGGAACCGAGGATCAATACTTGAGCATGTTTGGGAGTAGCCATAAAATCCATATGAGAGGCAAATGAGTAAAAATGCGGTGCCACGTAGGACAGATGCGGCCTGACGACCAAATTGCAAACACAAGGCAATATTGAGGTGATTTGCACCGAAAGTGGTTAAGATTATAGACGACCCGCCAGGCTGACATGGGGAGCGGCCAGGCGCCGACCATCCGCATAATTGGCATATGCAGCGCCGGTCCCCGCCTGCCGGGTGCATAATCCCACTGCCTTGCCGATTCAGAACGCTGCCTGCCAGCAGCCCGCAAACCGCATCATCCGCCGTGACTTATGACTAGAACAACCCAAGCCTATACCCGCAACACGTCGGCGCCACGCGCCCAGCCCCTGCCGAGCCGGCTGGTGCGCTTGCTGTACGAGGCGCGCTGGCTGGTGCTGGCGGTGCTAACCCTGTACCTGCTGATGATCTTGCTGAGCTATTCGAAGGCGGATCCGGGCTGGTCGCATGCCAATCTGGTACCCAAGCTCGGCAATTGGGGCGGCCGGGTCGGCGCCTGGCTGGCGGACCTGTTGCTGTTCATCTTCGGCTTTTCCGCCTGGTGGTGGTGCGTCTTGCTGGGGCGCTCGGTATGGGGCGGTTATCGTCGGCTGTCGCAGAAATTTTTGCTGCAGAAGGAGCCGGAGGCGCCGCATCGGCAGGAAGGCTTGATCCGCGCCATCGGTTTTGTCTTGCTGATGAGCGGCAGCCTGGGCCTCGAATACATGCGGCTGTACACGCTGAAGGCGCAATTGCCGCGCGCGCCGGGCGGCGTGCTGGGCGAGTTGATCGGCGCCGCCGCGCAGAACGCGCTCGGGTTTACCGGCGCCACGCTGCTGCTGCTGCTGTTGTTCTGTCTGGGCTTCAGCCTGTTCTTCCATGTTTCATGGCTGGCAGTGGCGGAGCGCATCGGCGGCGCCCTGGAAAATGCCGTGCTGTGGCTGCGCAATCTGTACGAGGCGCGCCAGGATCGCCTGCTTGGCATGGTGGCGGCGGTCAAGCGCGAAGGCGTGGTGGTGCAGGAGCGCGCCCGGACGGTCGAAGCGGCGCCGATCCGGATCGAACCGCAAGTGGTGGCAGTACCGAAATCCGAGCGGGTGCAAAAGGAAAGGCAGGCGCCGCTGTTCCAGGAAATGCCGGATACCAATTTGCCGCCGCTGTCGCTGCTGGATGAGGCGCCGCCGGCGCAGCAGACCGTCAGCGTCGAGACGCTGGAATTCACCAGCCGCCTGATCGAGAAGAAATTGTCGGACTTCGGCGTCGAGGCGAAGGTGGTCGCCGCGTATCCGGGGCCGGTCATCACGCGCTACGAAATCGAGCCGGCCACCGGCGTCAAGGGCAGCCAGATCGTCAATCTGGCGCGCGACCTGGCGCGTTCGCTGTCGCTGACCTCGATTCGGGTGGTGGAAACCATCCCCGGCAAGAATTACATGGGCCTCGAGCTGCCGAACCCGAAGCGGCAGATCGTGCGCCTGACCGAAATCCTCGGCTCCAAGGTGTATCACGACAGCACGTCCAGCCTGACGATCGCGCTGGGCAAGGACATCGCCGGCAATCCGGTGGTGGCGGATCTGGCCAAGATGCCGCATCTGCTGGTAGCCGGCACCACCGGTTCCGGCAAGTCGGTCGGCATCAACGCGACCATCCTGTCGTTTCTGTACAAGTCCGACCCGAGCCAGGTGCGGCTGATCCTGATCGATCCGAAAATGCTGGAACTGTCGATCTACGAAGGCATTCCGCACCTGCTGGCGCCGGTGGTGACCGACATGCGTCAGGCCGGTCACGCGCTGAACTGGGCGGTGGCCGAGATGGAGCGGCGCTACAAGCTGATGTCCAAGCTGGGCGTGCGCAACCTGGCCGGCTATAACGCCAAGATCGCCGAGGCAGAACGGAAAGAAGAGAAAATTCCCAATCCGTTCAGCCTGACGCCGGACGCGCCGGAGCCGCTGGAAAAACTGCCGACCATCGTCATCATCATCGACGAGCTGGCGGATTTGATGATGGTGGTCGGCAAGAAGGTCGAAGAGCTGATTGCCCGCATCGCGCAAAAGGCGCGTGCCGCCGGCATCCATTTGATTCTGGCCACGCAGCGGCCCTCGGTCGACGTCATCACCGGCCTGATCAAGGCCAACATCCCGACCCGGATGGCGTTCCAGGTCAGCAGCAAGATCGACTCGCGCACGATTCTCGACCAGATGGGCGCCGAAACCCTGCTCGGCATGGGCGACATGCTGTACATGCCGCCCGGCACCGGCCTGCCGATGCGGGCGCATGGCGCCTTCGTTTCCGACGACGAAGTGCACCGCGTGGTCGATCACCTGAAGGCACAGGGCGAGCCGAATTACATCGAAGGCATCCTGGAAGGTGGCGTGCTGGAAGACGGCGTCGAGGGCGGTGCAGGCGACGCGGCCGGTGGTGGCGAAGCCGATCAACTGTACGACCAGGCGGTGGCGATCGTGTTGAAAAACCGGCGCGCCTCGATCTCGCTGGTGCAACGGCATTTACGCATCGGTTACAACCGCGCAGCGCGCCTGCTGGAACAAATGGAGCAGAGCGGACTCGTATCCACCATGCAATCCAACGGCAACCGCGAGATCCTGGTGCCGGCCGGGAATGCCTCGGAATAATAAATGTGAACAAGGAACAATTTTGATTCAGACGCAAAACAAGTTTGTCGTCCCCGCGCAGGGTGGAGCAGGGAATTCAGGCAGCCTGCTGCCTGCCTGCGGAACGGTTTGCGCTTGCAGGCGCAAACGCGCCCTGCAAGGGGGACCCAGTGTCGTTTGCCAGCCGAGCCGCTGGATTCCCGCCTGCGCGGGAATGACAGGGTAGAAGCGCCTTGCTTTGCCGGGCGACGCTACGGCGGCCCCATGTTTCGCGGACTATCCGCAAAGTTCGCCCTGAAAACGGCCGCACTGCTGATTGCGCTCGCACCCGCATTCGTCCACGCCAGCGCCCTCGACCAATTCAAATCCTTCGTCGCCGGCACCCAATCCGCCAAGGGCGAATTCAGCCAGCGCCTGGTGAAAACCACCGGTGCCGGCACGGACGTCAAGGTGTCCACGCCGTCGACCGGCAGCTTCATCTTCGCCCGCCCCGGCAAGTTCATCTGGCTGTACCAGAAACCCTACGAACAACTGCTGCAAGCCGACGGCGACAAACTCTACATCTACGACAAGGACTTGAACCAGGTCACGGTCAGGAAGCTGGGCGACGCGCTTGGGTCGTCACCGGCCGCGATCCTGTTTGGCAGCAACGACCTGGAAAAAAATTTCACGCTGAAGGAGGGCGCCAGCAAGGATGGCCTCGAATGGCTGGAAGCGACGCCGAAGGCCAAGGACACCACCTTCGACCGCATCGGCATCGGCTTGAAGGATGGCGTGCCGCAGGCGATGGAACTGCGCGATTCGTTCGGCCAGGTATCGCTGCTGACGTTTTCCAAATTCGAGAAAAATCCATCACTGTCGGCGCAGCAGTTCAAGTTCGTGGTGCCGAAGGGCGCCGACGTCTTCAACAATTAAAGCGCATGTGATCTGTGGTCCTGTCGCCTCCGCAATGGGGGCCCGGTGTCGTTGGCCAGGACCCAATCGCGCTGATTGAGCATCCTTTGAAACTTTGCTTTCCCGCCTGCGCGAGATTGCGTCAGTGATGAACAAAACGCCTACCACCAAGCCAGCAGGTTGCCGCCGTGACTGCCCGCCACCGCACCGGCGACGGTGATCAGGCTGATGATCAGCAGGAAAATATGCAGGCGCTGAATGCGCAGCATCAGGCCGTGCGGATCGTGTTGCGCGCTGCGCTGAAACACCCGGCGAAGCACCAGCGGCTCCAGCACGAACAACATCAGCGTAAAGATGACCCAGATTGCCAGCATCGCATGCAGCCACCATTGATCCGGGTGCGCAAAGCGGCCCCATCCATCGCTCAGATACAGCATGTAAAAACCCGACAGCCCGGTCACCAAGGTGGCGCCGCGCGCCCACCAGGCAAAGCGGCCTTCGGCCTGTTCAAACAGATGATGCTGGTTGGCGCCATCCGAGACGCTGCGTACCGCCGGCAGCAAGACCAAGGTGACGAAGGCGACCCCGCCGATCCAAACCACCACGCCGAGTACGTGCAGCACGCGACTCCATAGCCAGGCGCTCATGCCGGCTCCTGCGGAATGGTGGTGGCAGCGCAGCCGCGTCGATCGGGATGATTCATATACTCCTCCTTAATAGGCTATATTTCGGACATAAAATGGACGTTTTTTTAATATACTCCATCATTCATTGATGAGATCAGCGAGATGTGGGTGATCTGATCGAGTTTGGACGGTCGTTCCGGTGGCTTTTCGCCGCAACCCAATGTCGTTCGGGATTCAGCAGTGAAAATTTTCGTCTACGCCCCAAGCTCTGCGCTCGACGCTACACGCCCGGACCACGAACCGAAATGCGAAATGTCATGCTCCGGCGTGGCCGCGAGTCTCATGGTCCGGCCGAAGCAAGCGCATCGCTTCGTTCTCAAGCTCGATGGCTTGATCAAATGTGGTACTTCCCGCAATGTTCGCCCTCTGCAGCGAACAGGTTAGGCGGCGCCGTAGACCGGCGGCAACTCAGTTGCCTGGCCCCAATGCGCCAGACAATACAACGGCGGCTAAACCGAGCGCGAACAGCATGCCGAATATGGACCAGACGAACCACTTCATTGTGATTTGGTAGCTGTGTTCATCGTCATCCTCAATTCGCAATGCCCGGTAGAGAGCATTGATCTGAGCACAGATGGGGACAAGCATGATGAGAAGCGCAGCGACGGAGCGGGGCGTCCAATCGCCAGGTGCCTCGAAGGCCCAATAGCGGAAGAAGGATAGGGAAAAGCCGATAAAGACCGTGATCGCGGTGATCACGCCCTGACGATAGCCGGCGGGCAGTGGTTTCCTTGCCGCCGGGGAGGGCGTGGTCGCTGCAGGCTCTGAGCCTGATGTGACCGAGGGTGCATCGGTGGATGCGTTGCTGTCAGTTGGCATTTGACCCTCCAGGAAATGATCATGACGTCGAATGCTTGAGTGAAGCGGCGCGCGTACCCGCGTCCGCTTCGACGAATTATTAGAATCCGTTCAAAGTCTTTTTAGTTCAAAGTCTTTTCGACTGAAGAGAAATATCAGATCGCTATCTGGAGCGAGTCCCGGCAGGGAAATCGAGCCTGCTCCAGAAGCCCCTTAAAAATAAGGCTGGCGCGCCCCGTGCCGACAGGGACGCAATGCCTGCGCGACGCTCTTGATCGTGGGCGTCCAGAGCATGAAGAACACGGATAGTGCGGGCAGAAGGGATGTGATGCAGGAAAGAAAGTCTTGGGAATCCAGTGTTACATTGCAATGGAATCGATTGGGTACTTTCGGTGTAAAGGAATGCCCCTTGCCGGGATGACGTCTATCGTTCGACTTGAATGGCTGCCGACCGTGGGCGAATCGTGCGATCGGAGGTCCTGCTCGGTGAACGGTGTGAACTGTCACCTATGCCGCGGCATTTCAGACAGCGCCATGATGTGCCACAGCAATGATGACGGGTAGAACCAACTCGGGAACCAGGTAGCCCAACCATACGGCAGCTGGCTTTGGCAACCCCACCTTGCTGATGGACACCAGCCTTCCAACACCGGCAAGAAACACCCCGAGCGCAAGCAGATAGATCAGCGTTCCTTGCTGGCGGACGGTGATTGCCGCCCAGAGGCTGATGATGCCAGTAGAAAAGTACACGCCGGCCATGAACCGATGCACATTGTCCAGCCGTGGCTCGGTGTTTGGCTGGCCGAGGAACATCTGCAGTGCACCACCGAAGATCGCGATGGCTGCGACGAGAAACAGGCAGGTCTGAACGACAAGCTGGCTTGCGATGAGAGGGGTTTCCGGTGTCACTCTTGGTTCTCCAGTTGGTGGCATAACGCCAGGCTTAAGCGGCGCACGATACATGCGTCCGCCTCGACAACAAATAGTCAGGTATCGGTTACGGCATACCGGATGAGCCGCTCGCGCCACTGCGCTAGCGTAAACAGTGGCTCGACGTGAACCAGATCCGGTACATCCTCACTCGCGACCGATACCGTCAAGCAAGTAGGAAAAGCCACTTTGCGCGAGTGCTCGGGAACCAAGCTACCAATGACTTCTGTGGCAACTATAGGCCTCGGGTTTGTGTAGCAAGGCTTATTGGATCAAATGGTTTGCTCGCGGTCAAACTGGTGGACGCGCCGAGTATTTTCATTAGACTCAAAGCGGACCAACGTGGGGTCTAACACTGGAGTTAAGCGGCGGCGAAGCAGTCCGTTTGAACGAATTGTCAGGCGCCTGCACACCCACCCGCCTTCAGGACACGCTCTGAGGACGCAGGGTACTTTGCCAGTAGGTGTGCTGGACGAACCGGGCGCGGCGAGAAGTTGCCGCCGCAGTTTGGGCATGTGCCCGCCAGAATGCCGCTGGCACATTCGGGACAGAACGTGCACTCGAAGGTGCATATGACTGCCGCCGCATCCGCCGGTAGATCTTTGTCGCAGCACTCACAGTTGGGACGAAGTTGGAGCATGTCTAGCTTCCTGCGTTGACTTTCATGTGAGCGGCCTAACGTTCAGTATGCGCCTTCACAAGCGCATACTTTACATAAACAGGTGTGTAGTCCAATTTCAATTTTATTAAATAATTGATTTTGCTAATTAATTTTATAAAGTGACACCTAGCCTTAAGACGCCACCTCCCAAACTGTTAGATCAAGTACGGGAACAAATCCGGCTCAGGCACTACAGTATCAAGACAGAAACACAATATGTCCATTGGGTAAGGCGTTTCGTGCTGTTTCACGGCAAGCGCCATCCGCGTGACATGGGTGCGCCGGAGGTAGAGGCGTTTCTCACGCATCTGGCGGTGGCAGGGCCGGTAGCCGCCGCGGCGCAGAATCAGGCGCTGTCCCGCTACTGTTCTTGTACATGGAAGTGCTGGGGCAGGATTTTGACTTAACAAAAGGGATGGCGGCAGTTTTTTGCCGGATGCGCTGGATCGCAAATATTCCGCTACCGCTACCGATTGGGTCTGGCAATACGTATTTCCTTCCGGGAGCTATTCCGCCGATCCGCGCAGCGGGGTAGAGCGCCGCCACCATATTGACGAGAAGGTGCTGCAGCGCGCAATGAAGAAGGCGGTGCAGTCGGCCAGCCTGGCCAAGCCGGTGACACCGCGAACGCTGCGGCACAGTTTCGCCACCGGTCTGCTGCAGGCCGGCTACGATATCCGCACCGTGCAGGAATTGCTCGGGCACGCGGACGTGGCAACCATCATGATTTACACTCACGTGCTGAACAAGGGCAAACGTGGCGTTGCCAGCCCGCTGGACGATCTATAGACGTGAATATTCCCCATATCCCTTTAGCCGAGAGCCTGCGGCCCAAAACACTGAACGACGTGATCGGCCAGCAGCATCTGCTCGGCCCCGGCAAGCCCTTGCGCGTCGCCTTCGAATCGGGGCAGGCGCATTCGATGATCCTGTGGGGACCGCCAGGCGTCGGCAAGACCACGTTGGCGCGGCTGATGGCGGATGGCTTCCATGCCGAATTCATCGCCTTGTCGGCGGTGCTGTCCGGCGTCAAGGACATTCGTGAAGCGGTTGAGCGGGCGCAGGTGATTCGCGCCAATTCCGCCCGCCGCACGATTCTGTTTGTCGATGAAGTGCATCGCTTCAACAAGAGCCAGCAGGATGCGTTCCTGCCGCATGTCGAAAGCGGCTTGTTCACCTTCATCGGCGCCACCACTGAAAACCCGTCGTTCGAAGTGAATGGTGCGCTGCTGTCGCGCGCTTCGGTGTACGTATTGAAATCCTTGTCAGACGATGATCTGACAACGATGCTGGAGCGCGCCTGCGCCACCGAACTGGACGGCCTCGATTTCACCGATGACGCTAAAGTCAGCTCTGATCGCCAGCGCCGACGGTGATGGCCGCAAGCTACTGAACAATCTCGAAATCGTCGCCCGCGCCGCCGAGGCGAAGCAGCAGACCACCGTCGATGCGGCGCTGTTGGCGCAATCGCTGGGCGACGCCTTGCGCCGCTTCGACAAGGGCGGCGATGCTTTCTACGATCAGATTTCGGCGCTGCATAAATCGGTGCGCGGCTCCAATCCGGATGCCGCGCTGTACTGGCTGGTGCGCATGCTGGACGGCGGCGCCGATCCGCGTTATCTGGCGCGGCGGCTGATCCGCATGGCGAACGAAGACATCGGCCTGGCTGATCCCC
>CAVPQU010000011.1:0-444324 GCA_963707665.1 uncultured beta proteobacterium
ATTCCCAGGGGAACGGGGCCCAGGGAAGCCCATCGGCTGCTCGCCCAAGATCCGCAGAGCCGGAAAATTCGCGCGCTATGGCTGTTCCTGCATGAGCTGGGCGCTGTCAAGGATCCGTCCGAAGCCGCGCTGGCAGCCTACGTCAAGCGCATGACCAAGGTGGACGCGCTGCAGTGGACCAACGACCGGCAGCCCAAACGTGTAATTGAGGCGCTGAAGAAATGGGCCATGCGGTTTTTGCCGCAGGCGGTCAAGGGATTGGAGCAGGAGGTCAGCGCGCTATCGTTGACGGACCTTGATCGGAATCGGCTCAATACCGCGTTGCATCGGGCAATACGCGCGGCACGTTCGATCCGATGCACGCCGCCTGGAAACTGTTGGTCGATTGAAAAAAGGAGTGCCGGATGAAACCTGAGTCGCGCAGGGAGTCGCGGCATGAGCTTCTGGCGGCTCCGTCCGCGCATGGCGCCAAGATCCCTGGCTGATGGATTTCTTGGGATGCTTTGTCGCGATCGGATGCTTATCAGGCGCCAAGCAGGGACGTCACCGTCGGCGTGATGGCGCAACACGATGGCATCGATCGCGAGCTTCAGCTGCGTATCAACCGAGTTGCGACTTTTTGCGTTTCGGGTGCGTTGCCGGACGAATCGGAGGGCTAAACCACCGTCACGACTGCGAACGCCGTTCTCCCGCTAATGCTGGGGCTGCAACCGGTGATCGGGAGGGCTTCAATGCTGGCCGGCACTCGCACGGAGTGCCCGGTCAGATGCTCGAATTCGAGCGGATCGTGGGCGCAGAATACGTCGACTTCGCCACCGTGCGCATGGCGCAGCTGGCGCAGGCGCTGCTGGTTGTCAAGGCGCGCCTTGCGGTCTTTTTCCAGCATGGTCTGGTACAGGCGCAGGCCGGGCGTGCACCAGGGGTCCGCCATATCCATTTCACGGTGATAGAAATAGGCGTCGCCGGCTTGCAGCAGCCAGCGTTCCGGTGTCCGGATCGCGATGCCGGCGTGACCGAGGAGATGGCCGGGCAAGGGGACCAGCAGGATTTCCGGCGGCAGGCCGGCGATGTCGCGCACGCAATCGAAGCCGTACCAAGGTTCGCCACCGCCGGCACCGTACACTTGCCAGCGCGCGCGGCTGGACCATTGCTGCGGACGAAAGCGCTGACGGTCCATCCAGGTCTTTTGTGCCATCGCGTAATCGCGCTCCTGCTGCAGCATATGGATGGCGGCTGCGGATAATCGTCGAGCCCGCCAGCATGGTCGAAATCGAGGTGGGTGAGCACGATGTGTCGCACGTCGGCCGCCCGAAACCCGAGTCGTTCGATCTGGCGCACCGCTGTCATTTCTTCCCGAAAATCCGGACTGAGCAGCGCGAGGAAGAAAGTGCTCAAGCGGCTTTTCGGGTTGGCGACGTCGCGCAGGCCGAAACCGGTATCCACCGCGACCAGCCCTTGTTCGGTCTCGACCAGCAGGCAATGGCAACTCAATTCCCCGCGCCGCATAAGCGATGGCGTACGGCCATCCATCACTTTTCCGCCGAGCGGACAGGACGAAATGCAATTCAGATGATGCACGCGCATGGCGGTCTCCTACGGACGAAATGCGCTGCACGGCGGTAACGGTATGGGCGGGCAACGCATGCAGACAGTTCCCGGCGTCAGGG
Organism: uncultured beta proteobacterium; assembly: GCA_963707665.1. Classification (GTDB taxonomy): domain Bacteria; phylum Pseudomonadota; class Gammaproteobacteria; order Burkholderiales; family Burkholderiaceae_D; genus DATJCV01. The sequence goes on from CAVPQU010000011.1 coordinate 1,668, forward strand.
TGTCGCGGAATCTGCATTACCGACTCACTGCGGCACGGTCGGTTCCGAATCGACGCCGACCCGTCATCTTGTCGTCGGCCTGCAAGAGTAGGGCCGGCGTGTTGCAGGCCCTCGGCACCGTTTGTGTACGGGGCTCGCATGTGGTGTCCGTTCGCGCGGCGCGGTGCTTTCAAAGTCGTCACATCGCAAGACCACAAAGCCGGTATTCATGCCAGTATCGTTGTGTGCGGCGCATTGCACAATCGAGCACAGGGACGTATTTATAAAGACTCGACAATGGGTGCGGCGCACGTCGTATGCTACGGGTGAGTGATTCGCGTTCTGCTCCAGTCACGGAAGTGTTGCCGACGTTTACGATGTCTGGAGTATGGCGTATAAGTCGCCATTTTATATCCGAAAAACATGGCGTGTGTAAGGAGTATGTGTCGGCATTGTCGACTATCAGTGGTGACGAGGCAATAGTTTTCGAATCCGGCCCAATATGAAATTGGCCTTGAACGGCTTTCAGGAGGGGAAAGATCATGGAGCAACGCGCCAAGGCGGTGATCTGCCGCCAACTGAATGCGGCCGGTGGTGGTGGAAGAAATCTTCGTCGAGGCGCCGCGCCGCGGCGAAGTGATGATCCGCCTCGCCGCGTGCGGCGTCTGCCACAGCGACCTGTCGGCGACCAACGGCACGATCCCGTTTCCGCCGCCGCTGATCCTCGGTCACGAAGGCGCGGGCGTCGTCGTCGAGGCGGGGCCGGGGATGGGCGTCACCGATTACCGGCTCGGCGATCCGGTGCTCGTCGTCGTTCGTCACCATGTGCGGCACCTGCCACTACTGCACGATCGGCCGGCCCGCGCTCTGCGACGTCGGCGGGCAAGACGCTGTACACGCTGCCGTCTGGCCAGCTGCGCACGCCCGATCGTGGCCGGCAAGCCGCTCAACGTCTTCTCCGGCTGCGGCGTGATGGCCGAATACGCGACGCTGTCGACGATGTGGTCAAGATCATCTGCCGAGGTTGCCGCTCGACAGGCGGCGGCGCTGGTCGGCTGCGGCGTGATGACCGGCGTTCTGCGCGGCGACCAACACCGCCGAGGTCGAGCCGGGAGCGAGGCGGTCGGTGTTCGGCTGCGGCGGCGTCGGCCTGTCGGCGATCCAGGGCGCGCAGGTGCCGGGCGCCGCGATGATCGTCGCCGTCGACGTCGACGATTTCAAGCTCGGACTGGCGACGCCGATGGGCGCCACGCACATCGTCAACAGCCGGAGCGAAGAGAACGTCGTCAAGACGATGAAGAAGCTGACCGGCGGGCGGCGTCGACTATGCGTTCGAATGCGTCGGCTTCGGCGAGCATTGGCGGCGCAGGCTTACGGCGTGCTGCGCAAGGCCGGCACCGCGGTGGTGGTCGGCGTCGCGCGAGCCGAAGGACATGACGTCGCATCCGCACCGCGAGCCTCACCTTCGAGGAAAAGACGCATCACCGGCAGTTACTTCGGCTCGGCGCGGCCGCGCGACGACGTGCCGCGCATCCTCGGCCTGTACCGCGAGCGGCCGCGTGAAGCTCGACGAACTGATCACGCGCACCTACACGATCGACGAGGCGCCGCAGGCGTTCGCCGACCTCGAGGCGGGTCGCAACGCGCGCGGCGTCATCGTTTTTGAGTGAAACAAAACTGGAATGGAGGGCAACACCATGCAGAACCGCGACACCCTGTATATCAATGGCAAATGGGTCCGGCCGTCCGGCAAGAACACGATAGCGGTCATCAATGCCTCGACCGAAGAGGTGATGGCGACCATTCCCGACGGCGATGAGCAGGATGCGCAGGCGGCGGTGGCCGCCGCGCGCGCCGCCTTCGACAGCTGGAGCTCGACCACGCCGGCAGCAGCGTGGCGAGTTCCTGGGCAAGATCCAGGCTGGACTGAAGGCGCGGGGCGAAGAACTGGCGCAAATTATTGCCGGCGAAGTCGGCATGCCGCTCAAGCTGGCGGCGCAAATCCAGGTCGGTTCGCCGGTCGCCAACTTCGGCTACTACGCGAAGATGGTGCAAGATTTTGCATGGGAAGAGACTACCGGCAATTCACGCGTGGTGCGCGAGCCGGTCGGCGTCGTGGTCTGCATCACGCCGTGGAATTATCCGTTGCACCAGATTGCGGCCAAGGTCGCGGCAGCTCTGGCCGCTGGCTGCACGGTGGTGCTGAAGCCGTCCGAAGTGGCGCCGCTGAATGCCTTCGTGCTGGCCGAGGTGATCGATGCCGCCGGCCTGCCGCCCGGCGTATTCAACCTGGTGAGCGGCGCCGGAGCGGTGATCGGCGAGGCGCTGGTGGCGCATCCGGAGGTCGACATGATTTCCTTTACCGGCTCGACCCGCGCCGGCAAGCGTATTTCCGAAGTGGCTGCCGCCACCGTCAAACGGGTCGCGCTGGAGTTGGGCGGCAAGTCGGCGTCCGTCATTCTGGAGGATGCCGATCTGCCTGCTGCGGTCAAGGGTACGGTGAACGCCTGCTTCCTGAACAGCGGCCAGACCTGTTCCGCCCATACCCGCATGCTGGTGCCGGAATCGCGTTATGACGAGGCGGCAAGAATCGCGGTGGAAGTCGCGCAAAAATTCACGGTGGGCGATCCGTTCGGCGGCAACGCCCGGCTTGGCCCGCTGGTATCGGCGGCGCAGCGCGAGCGGGTGCGCGGCTATATCCGCAAAGGCATCGAGGAGGGCGCCGAACTGCTGCATGGCGGCCCGGAGGCGCCGGCCGATCTGCCCACCGGCTACTACGTGCAGCCAACCGTTTTCGGCCGCGTCAAACCGGACAGCACGATAGCGCAGGAAGAAATTTTCGGGCCGGTGCTGTCTATCATCACTTACCGCGACGAAGACGAAGCGGTCCGGATCGCCAATGACACGCCATACGGGCTGGCCGGCGGCGTCTGGGCGGCGACCGACGAGCGCGCGCAGCAAGTGGCGCGGCGACTGCGCACCGGCCAGGTCGATATCAACGGCGGCGCGTTCAACTTGTTTGCACCGTTTGGCGGCTACAAGCAGTCCGGGCGCGGGCGCGAAATGGGGCCATACGGGCTGGAGGAATTCCTGGAATACAAGTCGCTGCAGTTCCGGCCCGCGGCGAAGTAGGCCATCAGCCTGATGAAAAGGTCTGCTCGCCTGCGCAAACGCAGCTCCGCACGCGGGCTGTATTGTTTGCCTTTCACGCCGCTGTGGGAATGCATGCATTCCCGCCCCCTTGCAGAACGCATCTGCGCTGGTAAGCGTAGACCGTTCTGCAGGCGGACAGCATGCTGTCCGAAACCCCTGCATCACCTCCCGCGGGAACGACAGAAAAAGCGGGCAGCAGCGCATTACGGCATAAGCAAAATTCACCATGAATCCTGAATACCTGAAGCTGCTGGTCACGCGTGAAATGCCTTACGGTAAATACAAGGGGCGGTTGATTGCGGATTTGCCCGCACATTACCTCGGCTGGCTGGCGCGTACCGGATTTCCTAAAGGTGAACTGGGCGGCCTGCTGGCCTTGATGTACGAACTCGACCATAACGCCCTGCGGCGTCTGCTGGACCCTTTGCGCAATCAATAGGTAGCGGCTCGGCGAGGAGTCATTGAGATTGCCTGCCTGCGTCGGGCAAGTGCGCCGCCTCGGCCGGATGAATTTAGTCTGCCCGCGTTCAGCGGGCAGCGGGGCCGGAAACAACCGGCAAGCCCGCCTTTTTCCAGGCAACCATGCCGCCTTCGATATTGGAGGCCGTGCTAAAGCCGGCTTGCTGAAGCTGCTTGACCGCCTTTGCCGAACGGCTGCCGGAGTGGCAGATCAATACCACCGGCTTATTTTTGTAGCCCTCGAGTTCCGGCAGTCGCTGCTGCAATTGGCCGAGTGGAATCAAAACGCTACCAGGCGCATGTCCTTGTGCATATTCGTCGCTTTCGCGCACGTCGATCAACAGCGCGCCACTGCTTTGTAGCGCTGCAGCCTGCTGAACATCAACTGTGTGCGGCGTGCCGGTGACATCCGCTGCTGCACTGGATGCCGCAATGGCGAGCAATAGGCTGGCCAGAAGGGATTTGAGCAGATTGAGGTTCATCATGGCGGCTTGCGAGTAAGGAAGTGATTTTAAGTATAGCAAGGCATTGCGCCCATGCCAGCGCCGTTTGGCCGAACAGTCCTGCAGCGCAAGTGCGTGTTCGCATGCGCTCGATAATTGCAAAAAATCAACAGAAGTCACAAGGCAAATCGTAGAATCAGCAAGGTGGTGTCTGCATGGCGGTGCGCATGGGTGCTCAAGGCGCAAAAGGGCAAGAGGAGCAATTCTGTCATGTTCGTCGTTTCTTATATCGAGTCGATAGGAGAAAGGCTTCATGAAACGCTGGACCAAATGGATTGCAGGACTGCTTGGCTTGATTGTCTTGCTGCTGGCCGGCGCCGTCGTGCTCGGCAAGCATCTGGCCGAGCAAAAGCGCGAGCGCCAGGTTGCCGTCACCGTGCAACCGGTGATGCTGCCCACCGACCTCGCCAGCATCGAACGCGGGCGCTATCTATACCTTTCACGTAGCTGTGCCGAATGCCATGGCGCCAATGGCGGCGGTCGGGATTTCGTGAATGACGGCAAGGGAACCCGCATGGCCGCCCCCAATATCAGTCCGGGTGCCGGCAATGTGGTCAGCGCCTACACGCCGCAGGATTGGGTGCGCACCATCCGCCACGGTGTCAAGCCGGACGGCCGCCCGCTCTTCATCATGCCGAGCGAAGAATACAACCAACTGACCGACGCCGACCTTGGGGCGCTGGTGGCGTATGTGCGCAGCCTGCCCCCGGTTAGCGGCGGCGGCGCGGTGTTCGATTTGCCGTTGCCAATGGAGGTCTTGTACGGCTTTGGCCTGATTCCGGATGCCGCGCAAATCATCGACCATTCGCGTCCGCCGCCCACCCCGTTGCCGGCGGCGATCACGGTGGCACACGGCGCCTACGTGGCCAACATGTGCATTGGCTGTCATGGGCCCGGGTTATCGGGCGGGAAAATTCCTGGCGGTTCACCTGACTGGCCGGCCGCCGCCAATCTGACGCCGGGTGAGGGCAGCGCCATGCCGCACTACAAGGATGCAGCGCAATTCGTTGCCATGCTGCGCACCGGCAAGCGTCCCGACGGCAGCGCCATTCAGGCCATGCCGTTCGGCGCGTTGCGTGAACTCAGCGACATCGATGCCCACGCCGTGTATGCGTACTTGCAGACGGTCGCACCGAAGTCGCATGGCCAGCGCTGACCATCCAGGCCGCTCAATGCCCGGTCGGCAGCAATTCGCAATTTCCCGATTCGGGTCGGTTGCGCCTGCCCAATGGTGATTGCAGTCCTCTTGCGCTGCTAGACGCCCGAACGCGTGATCTGAGCCCAGAGTCGGTTTAAACGCTCAAGAGCGATATCGCGCTAGGTCAAATCGGGCCGGTCCACCCTCGCCAACAAGAATACGCCGCTTCGCCCGATCATCGAATTCGACATGCCGGTGGACGGCCGCCGTCTGGCAACAGGCAACCGGCAGCCGGCGTCGTTTTTGAAATGCTGGAACTGCATCGTCAGCGGCAGATCGGAGATGTTATGCCCGGCGCTGAAAATGGCGCTGCGCATTGCTGCCAGACATGAGCAATCCGTGGTAGCTAGTATGCTCCGTATCGCAGTGTTGAGCGACGGTCGTTATTCATATACTCCATCATATATAGCTGAAATACGGCGGTTAAACGGTCGATATTTGCATATACTCATCGATTATTCATAAACAAGAGTGCTGGAGTGAAGCTGACGGCACTGCTTATCACCAAAAAAGTGGCACCTGAAAACCATGACTGCGTCCACCACTGCCCAGTGAGTCACCGGACGCTGTTTCAGATCAGGGCCAACGAGACTGGCAAGCCAATATGAAAGTGGGCGGAACGGGTTTCAGGCCACGGCCTGAATCCGAGCGCCAGGAGGATTGCCATGGCAATCAAGGAATGTTGCAAGGTAGGCGTCGTCTCCTGCGAAGCCGATGCTTCACTATCGGCAGTGGCCGCATTGATGCGCCAACACCATGTCGGAGACGTCGTCATCACCGAAACCAGGGAGGGCGAAAACGTCCCCATTGGAATCATTACCGACCGCGACATTGTGATCGAAACGGTTGCGCTGCAATTGGATCCGCAGGCGTTTACCGCCGGCGATTTCATGAGCCACCCGGTTGTGACGGTATCCGAAGAGGCTGGCTTTGTTGAAACATTGCGCCTGATGCGCGATCACAAGATACGCCGGATGCCGGTTGTGACAGTGGCCGGCGCCTTGTATGGGATTGTGACCGCTGACGACGTCGTCAATTTGCTGACTTCGGAATTGTCGCTGATGACCGATGCGGTTTTTGCGCAAGCGGTGCAGGAAGCGCGCGTACGCAAGTGACGGCACCGGGACGGTGCCGACGTTCTGCGATCAGTTCTCGGTGCCTCTCCATGGGCGGGCCTGCCCGCTTTTCCTCTGCCTGTTGTTTCAGGAGAGCATCAATGAAAGCCACTCGTTCCCCACCGTCCGCCACTTTGCAGGGACGGCATCTGGATTTACCCGATAACTCGGTCCACGATCCCTACCAGGAGCGCGAGAAACTGTCCGAACCTACGCTCTGCGGTGATTGTGGTGCCGTTTACCGTGACGGCCGCTGGCAATGGCTGGCGCCGCCGGCGAATGCCGCACGCACCCGATGTGCGGCGTGTCACCGGATTGCCGACCGGCTGCCAGCCGGCTACTTGGCGATCGAGGGCCTGTTTGCACACGAACACCGCGACGAATTGCTGAGTCTTGCCCGCAATGTGGAAGCCCGCGAAAAGAGTGAGCATCCGCTGCAACGCATCATGGCGGTCGACGAGCAGGGCGACGGCAAGCTCATGATCACGACCACCGACATCCACCTGGCGCGCGGACTCGGCGAAGCGCTGCACCGAGCATACAAAGGCGAGCTCAACTTTCATTACAATAAGGGCGAATACCTGTTGCGGGTGCGCTGGGAGCGCTAATACCGGCACGCATACAACGTACGCGGCACCGCTTACTGCCGGCGTCCGCTACCCCGCTTCACTTTTCCGGCGGCTTGGACAATGGCTGTATTGGCGTCTGCGCCGATCTCTTGCCGATGCCTGAACGATTTCCCTGCATAAACGCAAAAGGGCAGTGCCTGCTATGGCATGAGCACTTGGCGATCCTGAGTCAGCGACCTGGATTCCAGCCAGGGATCGGCGAACCACATTGGATTAAATACGGGCTTTATTGATCGTTGGCTCGCCGTCACTGGTCACGTCACTTCCCGCGAAACATCGCCAAAAATTTTTTAAATCACAACATCCCATGTTCACTGGCCGTGTTGAAATTGATAACAAATGACAGGATTGCTGCGATCACTCCGGTGTTGGCGTAGACGACCGCTCCGACGTTAGAGAAGAGTCATGCAGGGCGAGGGCGCCAGCCGGCGTTACACTGAGCATATGTGTGGACGAATCTCCCAACCTCGATCCCTGCGCGAATACGGCGAAAACCTCGGCGTGCCGCGCAACCCGTTCCCGGACGAACCCATCGGGCATTACAACGGCTCGCCGGGCGTGCCGCATTGGACGTTTCGGGTGCATGATGAAAGCCTCATTGCCGAGCCGATCACCTGGCATTACTTGTCCGGGTGGGCCAAAAAGAAGGGCTTAGCGCCAGCGATCAACGCGCAACTCGAAAAGCTGCTGACCCCCTACTATCGATCGTTGATGAAAGCCGGGCGCATCATTGTGCCGGCGGACGGCTGGTATGAATGGACGGGAGCAAAAGGCCAGCGTGTGCCGTGGTATATCAAGCCCAAAAATGGCGATGTCCTATTTTTCGCCGGACTGACAAACCACGTTCCCGATGAACCGGACGAGGAGGGCGTCGGGTTTGTGATTGTTACCAATGGCGCTGCCGGCGGCATGATCGATATCCACGACCGCCGGCCGGTGGCACTGACCGCGGCTGACGCACGCCTGTGGCTCGATCCGGACATCCACTATGAGCAGGCGACCGAGATCGCGCGAACGTCGGAGCTCGGTGAAGATTATTTCGAGTGGTATCGGGTGAGCACGACGGTAAATCGACCAGGGCCGAATGGATCGGAACTGATCGAACCAATTGCGGAATAGCTATTTGTAATATGGCCCATAGCGGCCGTGTGCGTGATAGCTGGTCGGCATGCTGCACTGATGACAGGAGTTGTCATCCCGTCCGCATATCGCGCGCCAGACGCGCCACGCATTGCGCCCTAACCAGACCAATGCGATCAGTAGCGCGCCATAGCCCAACGCCTGCGAAAGCTCCGCTAAATGCCTAGCGCCGCCAGCGGCTTGCTCGCCGAAGCACTTAAATCAAATAAAGTATTTATGGCGACTGGCGGCGTGATTGGCCTGCTTTTCGTTTTGCGAAAGTACTTTAACGGCAATTGAACCGATAAAAATCCATCTGCCGCTACAAGCCTGCCCCGTGCTGGCTTTTTTACGCCCTCGTTTGGCCGCAACCTAAAACCCCACGCCAATCCCGACACCGCTACCCCAACTGCCGACTCCAAACCCGAAGCGCGCACCGGGCCCGGGGTAAGTGGGATCAATCGGGACTCCGTTCGGCGAAATCGAGCCGCCAGCGTAGTTGACACCAGGCGACGATGCGCATCCGGCGGCCAAGGCGATAAGCAGGGACAACAGGAGCCATCTCATATTGCCTCCTCAAGATGACAATTAGAGAGCCGGTGCCAGACACGGTTCGATCTTTTTTTACGCCTTATCCCCTCTGACCCTTCTCCGTAACTAGCCGCCTGTGCAGCTGGTGAATATCAAAGGTATTGCCCGTTTGGATGATTGCACTAAAAATCCATTCTGCGCTATACGTGTATTTTCGACTGGTTCGAAAATCGACTCGCGTGAAGTTTGGAAAAACCTACACAGTGCCTACATGGCTTCCAGAAAGCAAAAAGCCCAACCTTGTGGACTGGGCTTGGTGCTTGATTATCTTGGCTCCCCGACCTGGACTCGAACCAGGGACCTGCGGATTAACAGTCCGTCGCTCTACCGACTGAGCTATCAGGGAAAAGAAGCAGGATTATAGGCTGCGAGTCTGTTTAATGTCAAACTTTAAGATCGGAAATTTGCTGCCGGAATCGCTAATCATTTTTAACGAATCCGGCTTCCTGGTTTGGTATCAAAGCACTTTGGCAATCGACTCCACGACCCGGTCAATATTGCGCGAGTTCAGCGCAGCCACGCAGATGCGGCCGGTGTCGACTGCGTAGATCGAAAACTCATCGCGCAGGCGCGTCGACTTGCTCCTTGGTCAGGCCGGAGTACGAGAACATGCCGCGCTGGCGGGTCACGAAGTCGAAGTCGCGCGCGGGCGCCTTTTCTTTCAGCTTCTCGACCAGCAAGTCGCGCATTTCCCGGATGCGCACGCGCATGCCGGCCAGTTCGTCTTCCCACAGCTGGCGCAGTTCCGGCGTCGACCAGGACGGTGGCGACCACCTGGCCGCCGTGGATCGGCGGGTTGGAGTAGTTGGTGCGCACCACGCGCTTCAGTTGCGACAGCACGCGGCCGGCTTCTTCGGCGCTGGCGGCGACGATGGACAGGGCGCCGACGCGTTCGCCGTACAGCGAGAACGACTTCGAGAACGAGTTCGATACGAACAGCGGGCCGCCTGCGGCGGCGAATCGCCGCACCACCTCGCCGTCGGCTTCGATGCCGTCGCCGAAGCCCTGGTAGGCCATGTCGAGGAAGGGGATCAGGCCGCGCTGAGTCACCACTTCGATCACCTCTTCCCATTGCGCGTCGCTGAGGTCGGCGCCGGTCGGGTTGTGGCAGCAGGCGTGCAGCACGACGATCGAGCCGGCCGGCATGGTTTTCAGCGTCTCCAGCATGCCGTCGAAGTCGACGCCGTGGGTGGCCGCGATCGTAGTAGGGGTAGTTGTTGACGGTGAAGCCGGCCGCTTCGAACAGCGCGCGGTGGTTTTCCCAGCTCGGGTCGCTGATCCAGACTTGCGCGTCCGGCGCGAAGCGCTGCAGGAAGTCGGCGCCCATTTTCAGTGCGCCGGTGCCGCCGAGCGCCTGCACGGTGATCGCGCGTTTTTCTTGAACTACCGGGCTGTCGGCTCCAAATACCAGTTCCTGCACCGCCTTGTCGTACGCGGCCAGGCCGTCGATCGGCAGGTAGGTGCGCGGCGCCAGCTTTTCCGCCAGCTGCGCTTCCGCCTTCTGCACGCATTCCAGCAGCGGCACCTTGCCGTTGTCGTCATAGTAAACGCCGACGCCGAGGTTGATTTTTTGCGGATTTTGTCGGCGTTAAAGGCTTCGGTGATGCCGAGAATCGGGTCGCGCGGGGCCAGTTGAATGGCGCTGAAAAGGGTGGCGGAAGTGGGTGCGTTCATCGTGATAACATAAAAAGTTGGTTGCAATTTTGGGTTGCAGAGAAGGTTCAATGCCGTGCGGAACCTCAAGCCCGACGCTGAATTGCAGGCAACAATTCTACCAAAGGTCGAATGCAATGGCTGAATTATCCGAAGTCTCCGGCACGCTCGACGAATCCCGAATCGTCACTTTCCCCGATTCACCCTTCCAGCTGTACCAGCCGTTTGCGCCCGCCGGCGACCAGCCGCCGGCGATCGCCAAGCTGGTCGAGGGCATCGAGGACGGCTTGTCGTACCAGACCCTGCTCGGCGTGACCGGTTCCGGCAAGACGTACACGATGGCCAACGTGATCGCGCGCATGGGCCGGCCGGCGATCGTGTTCGCGCCGAACAAGACGCTGGCGGCGCAGCTGTACAGCGAGTTCCGCGAATTCTTTCCGCACAATGCGGTCGAGTATTTCGTCAGCTATTACGATTACTACCAGCCGGAAGCCTACGTGCCGCAGCGCGACCTGTTCATCGAGAAGGATTCGTCGATCAACGAGCATATCGAGCAGATGCGGCTGTCCTGCACCAAGTCGCTGATGGAGCGGCGCGACGTGGTGATCGTGGCGACGGTGTCGGCGATCTACGGTATCGGTAATCCGAGCGAATACCACCAGATGATCCTGACCCTGCGCGCGCAAGGACAAGCTGAGCCAGCGCGACGTGATCGCGCGCCTGATCCAGATGCAGTACACCCGCAACGAGGTCGATTTTGCCCGCGGCACCTTCCGCGTGCGCGGCGACACGATCGACATCTTTCCCGGCCGAGCATGCGGAGCTGGCGGTGCGCGTCGACATGTTCGACGACGAGATCGACAGCCTGCAGCTGTTCGATCCGCTGACCGGCCGCGTGCGGCAGAAGATTCCGCGCTTCACCGTGTATCCGGGTTCGCATTACGTGACGCCGCGCGCCACCGTGCTGCGCGCGATCGAAACGATCAAGGACGAATTGCGCGAGCGGCTCGAATTCTTTCGCCAGGAAAACAAGCTGATCGAAGAGCAGCGGCTGGAACAGCGCACCCGCTTCGACCTGGAAATGATGCAGGAAATCGGTTTCACCAAGGGCATCGAAAACTATTCGCGCCACCTGTCCGGCGCCAAGCCCGGCGAGCCGCCGCCGACGCTGGTCGATTACCTGCCGCCGGATGCGCTGATGTTCCTGGATGAATCGCACGTGCTGATCGGCCAGTTGAACGGCATGTACAACGGCGACCGCGCGCGCAAGACCAACCTGGTCGATTACGGTTTCCGCCTGCCGTCGGCGCTGGACAACCGGCCGCTGCGCTTCGACGAGTTCGAAGGCAAGATGCGGCAGACCGTGTTCGTCTCGGCCACGCCGGCCGACTACGAAACCACGCATGCCGACCAGGTGGTGGAGCAGGTGGTGCGCCCGACCGGCCTGGTCGATCCGCTGATCAGCGTGCGTCCGGCCAGCTCCCAGGTGGACGATCTGATGTCGGAAATCAGCGAGCGCGTGAAGAAGGACGAACGCGTGCTGGTCACCACGCTGACCAAGCGCATGGCCGAGCAGTTGACCGAATTCCTGGGCGACAACGGCATCAAGGTGCGCTACCTGCACAGCGATATCGATACCGTCGAGCGGGTCGAGATCATCCGCGATCTGCGGCTGGGCACCTTCGACGTGCTGGTCGGCATCAACCTGCTGCGCGAAGGGCTGGATATGCCGGAAGTGTCGCTGGTGGCGATCCTGGACGCCGACAAGGAAGGCTTCCTGCGTTCCGAGCGCAGCCTGATCCAGACCATCGGCCGCGCGGCGCGCAACCTGAACGGCACGGCGATCCTGTACGGCGACAAGATCACCGATTCGATGCGGCGCGCGATCGACGAGACCGAGCGCCGCCGCACCAAGCAGATCGCGTTCAATCAGGCCAACGGCATCACGCCGATGGGTATCAAGAAAACGATCCGCGAACTGATCGACGGCGTCTACAGCCCGCAGGAAGCGCGCGAGGAATTGCAGGCGGCAGAAGAGCATGCGCGCTATGAAGCGATGAGCGAGAAGCAGGTCAGCCAGGAAATCAAGCGGCTGGAAAAACTGATGCTGGAACACGCCAAGAATCTGGAATTCGAGAAAGCCGCGCAGGTGCGCGACCAGCTTGGGGCGTTGAAGGAGCAGTTGTTTGGCGCCTCGGGCGCGGAGAGCGTCACCGTACTGGCGGGCAAGGCGTAGGCGCTCGGACCATGTTCGATTGTTTTGCGGCGTTTTCTGCGGTTAAATCACGACGCTGTGCGTGAGCCACCTGTGCGCCATTGCGGCACTTGCGGACGACGGGCAGGGTGGTGAAGGGTTTTGAACATACCGTCCGGCTCCAAACATGCAGCCTTGGCTGTTAATTAATTGAATTTAGATGGAGTATGTTGTTTAAACGTCCATTTTGCGCCCGAGAATTAAGGCATGCTTGATGGAGTATGTGGGCGCCATGCGCCGTTCTCAGCAATCTTGGGTGGATCGGCGTCGATTCGCGCCAGCAGCTTGCCAGTGTGGACAGGCGCCGGTTTCTTATCATTGTCTTGAATAATTTTTTTGATGCCATCTCCCTCGATTCCTGCCTCCCTTTCGGCCGCTCTCGCCGCCGCTCATCCTTCCTGGCACGCGATTTTGCGGCAAGGGCTGGAGGCGATGGCGCGGCTCGATCCGGCCTATTTGCCCGGACTCGACACCAGTGCTTATCTGCCGACCGGCGGCCGACTATTTGCCGCGTTTTCCCAGCCGTTGCAGCAGGTGCGCTACGTGCTGGTGGGCGAAGGCCCGTATCCGCGCGCGGCCAGCGCGACTGGCGTGTGCTTCATGGACGGGGCGGTAGACTCGTTGTGGTCGGAGCAGGGCTTGTCGAAAGCGGTTAATCGCGCCACCTCGCTGCGCAATTTCATGAAAATGCTGCTGGTAGCGGGCGATCATGCGCACCCGCAACGCCTGTCGGCAGGCGCGCTGGCAACGGTAGCGCAGCAAGCTCAGGCGAGCGGCTCCGAATGGATTCGAAGCCGGGCAGAGTTGCAAGACAGGCTGCTCGACAACGGTTTTTTATTGCTGAACGCCACGCTGGTATTTCGGCCCGAGGTGCCGCCGGTGAAAGAGGCGAAAGCGTGGCTGCCTTTCATGCAGACGGTGTTGACAGCGCTGGCTGAGCAGGCCGATGCCAGAGGAGCGGCGTTGCCGACTCTGGTGCTGTGGGGAAAAATCGCTGCCCAAGTGGATATCTTGCCGGTTAGTGCGCGCTTTCCGAAGGCAGTTTCGGAGCATCCGTACAACCTGACGTTTATTACCAATCCGGTCATGCAGGCATTGTTTGGGCCGATGCATTTGCTGCGCAAAAAATCAGCCGCCGCCAAGGTCGAGGCGCAGCTGGAATGAGAGGTGGTGCCCATAAAAAAACCGGCCCGAAGGCCGGTTTTTTTATGGTGGGGCACTTAATCGCGGCTGCCGCCGAAGATGCCGAGCAGGGCCAGCAGGTTGACGAAAATATTATAGACGTCCAGGTAAATCGCCAGGGTGGCGGAAATATAGTTGGTCTCGCCGCCATTCAGTACGCGTTGCACGTCGTACAGGATGTAGGCCGAGAAAATCGCAATCGCGACCACCGAGATGGTGATGTACAGGGCGGGTATTTGCAGGAAAATATTCGCGGCCGCGGCCACGATGATCACCAGCACGCCGGCAAACAGCCATTTCCCCATGCCCGAAAAATCACGCTTGGAGACGGTAGCGACGGTTGCCATCACGCCGAAAATCGCTGCAGTGCCGCCAAATGCGGTCATGACCAGCGAGGCGCCATTGGAAAAGCCGAGAATCTGGCCGATCAGGCGCGACAGCATGACACCCATGAAGAAGGTAAAGCCGAGCAAGACGACCACGCCGAGGCCGGAAGTCTTGGTTTTTTCAATCGCAAAGATGAAGCCGAATGCGATGGCCAGGAAAGCGATGAAGCCGATCATCGGGCTGCCGGCAAACAGCGACAGCTTGAACTGCACGCCGAGCCAGGCGCCGAGGATGGTCGGGATCATCGAGATCGCCAGCAGCCAGTAAGTGTTGCGCAACACCCGGTTGCGTACCACCAGCGAAGTGCTGGCGCTGCCATATGCCGATTGAATGTTTTGGTTCATTTTGCCTCCAGTGTGTCCGCAAAATGCGGTATGTGAGTCAGTACATCATTGGAGTATATACGACTCCCGTCAGCGCGCGCCGTTCGGATGGGAAGCCTGTGCCGCGATACGGGGCAGTAGGTGACAGTGTTTCATGATAAAATTCCCGGCTAAACAAATTTTCAGATCATCGCCTTAACCCTTTCATTTCATTGGAGTTTTCATAGATGGCAATTGAACGTACCCTGTCGATTATCAAGCCCGACGCAGTCGCAAAAAACGTAATCGGACAGATTTACACCCGTTTTGAAAATGCCGGCCTGAAAATCATTGCAGCCCGCATGATGCATCTGTCGCGCGCCGAAGCGGAAGGTTTCTACGCCGTGCACCGTGAGCGGCCGTTCTTCAAGGATCTGGTCGAGTTCATGATTTCCGGACCGGTCATCGTGCAAGCCCTGGAGGGCGAAAACGCGATTGCCCGGCACCGTGACCTGATGGGCGCCACCGATCCGAAGAAAGCCGAAAAAGGCACGATCCGCGCCGATTTTGCCGATTCCATCGACGCCAACGCGGTGCACGGTTCGGATGCAGCCGAGACGGCACAAGTCGAAATCGCTTATTTCTTCCCGGCGCTGAACGTTTATTCGCGTTAATCACAGTTCCGCCAAGTTCGTGGCGCGAGTGTTTAAGCGCGGCGAGGCGGAACATCGAGTCAATCATGGCCGTTGCTGCTACCAATCTGCTGGACCTGGATTTCCCCCAACTTCTTGCATTCTGCATCGAGTTGGGTGAAGAGCCGCGTCGCGCCAAAATGCGCGCCACGCAGTTGCAGCGCTGGATACACCAGTTCGGAGCCAGCGAGTTCGAGGCAATGACGGACCTGGCGAAGTCGTTTCGCGACAAGCTGGCAGAGCATGCCCACATCGTCGCGCCCGGCATCATCAGCGACCATATATCGGCCGACGGCACCCGCAAGTGGCTGCTGGACGTCGGCAAGGGCAACGCGGTCGAGGCGGTTTTCATTCCGGAAGAAAGCCGCGGTACCTTGTGCATTTCGACCCAGGCCGGCTGCGCGGTCAATTGCCGCTTCTGCTCGACCGGCAAGCAGGGTTTCAGCCGCAACCTGACGGTCGGTGAAATCATTGGCCAGCTGTGGCTGGCGGAATTTACCCTGCGCCGCAGCAAGGGCATCGAGGCCGGCCCCAAGGGCGAGCGTCAGATTACCAACGTGGTGTTGATGGGAATGGGCGAGCCGCTGCTCAACTTCCATCCGGTCGTGGCTGCATTGAAGCTGATGCTGGACGACAATGCCTATGGCCTGTCGCGCCGCCGCGTGACCTTGTCGACCAGCGGCGTGGTACCGATGATCGACAAGCTGGCGCAGGAATGTCCGGTGGCGCTGGCGGTGTCGCTGCATGCATCGAACGATGCACTGCGCGACAGCCTGGTGCCGCTCAATAAAAAATATCCATTGGCGGAACTGTTGGATGCCTGCCGCCGTTACCTGCCGCATGCGCCGCGTGACTTCATCACGTTTGAATACTGCATGCTGGATGGCGTCAACGACAGCGACGCTCATGCGCGTGAGCTGCTGGCCTTGGTGCAAGGCGGTGCCCAGCATGTGCCATGCAAGTTCAACCTGATTCCGTTCAATCCCTTTCCCGAGTCCGGGCTGCTCCGTTCCGGCAACCAGCGCATCAAGGCCTTCGCCCAAATCCTGATGGATGCGGGCATCGTGACTACCATCCGCAAGACGCGCGGCGATGATATCGACGCTGCCTGCGGCCAACTGGCGGGAGAGGTGCAGGATCGCACCAAGGTGCAGGAGCGCATGCAGAAAATGGTTGAATATCAGAAAAAATATGGCAAGGACTTTGGCCGCGTGGTGGAGATATCCTCGTGAGGCACCGTCTGCTTCACTTGCCGCTGGCGGCCGTACTCGCGCTCATCGGCATACTCGGTGGCTGTGCCGCGGGTCAGGGCGGGATGGGAGGTGCGGGTTCGCAGGCTGAATTGCGCACCAGTTCCGATCAGACCGAGGCGCAGAAGCGAGCCCATATCCGCATGCAACTGGCGGTCGGTTATTACGGCCAGCACCAGCTGGAAGTGGCGCTGGATGAAATCAAGCAGGCGCTCAACGCCGACCCGTCCTTTGCCGACGCCTACAACCTGCGCGGACTGATCTACATGGACATGGGCGAGACGCGCCTGGCCGAAGACAATTTGCTGCATGCGCTCAAGCTGCAGCCACGCAATCCCGACTTGTCCAATAACTATGGCTGGTTCCTGTGCCAGAACGGGCGCGAGCGGGCGGCGCTGCCGTACTTTGAAGCGGCATTCGCCAACAGATCGTACCAGTCGCCGGCCAAGGCGCTGAACAATGCCGGCGTTTGCAGCCTGAAACTGAACGATGCCGCTGCCGCCGAGCGCTATTTTTTGCAGGCGTTCCAGCACGAACCGGGCAATTCGGCGGTCAACGCCAATCTCGCCAAGGTGTATTACAAGCAGCAGGACGATGAACGGGCGCGGTTTTATATCGATCGCGCGCTGAAAACCGGGCAATTAAGCGCAGAAATTCTCTGGGTCGGGATCAAGCTGGAGCGCAGGCAAGGCCAAAAAAGTGCCGAGGCCAGTCTGGTAACGCAGTTGCGGCGGCGCTTCCCGGAGTCTACGGAGTACGCAAGCTACCTGCGTGGAGCATTTGATGAGTGAACAGGCAAACAATGCGTCTACGCTCGAGGATTTGACGCAGGCGAGCGACGCACCGCTGGACGTGCCTCTTTTGCCCGGCCGGCAACTGGCAGCCGCGCGTCAGTCCCAGGGATGGTCGGTTGAGCAGGTTGCGGCGCAACTGAAACTGGCGCCGCGCCAGATCGAGGCGATCGAAGCCGACCGGCTGGAAGAGCTGCCCAGCATGACGGTTGCGCGCGGCTTTATTGGAACCTATGCCCGCTTGCTGAAAGTCGATTCGGCACCGCTACTGGCTGCAGTAGCGGCCGACCTGCAGTCGCCGATCGAATCCATACGCAGGCAAGGGCATTTGGCAGCGCCGTTTTCCGCAACGCGGCTGCCGTCAATGCACTCGCGCGCGGCGCCCAACCGGAAAGGCGCGATGCTTCTGGCGCTGGGATTGGGATTGGCCGTGCTGATTTGGGGAATGCAACAAGCCGATTGGCGGGCCGCGCCGCCCGCGTTGCTGGCTGCCGTCGGTTGGCAGCCGCCGGCCCAGGATGCCGTTGCAGACGTCGGCCGACGCGGCGGCCGGTAGCGATGTCGCGCTGCCGAGCGCGATCAGTCCGCTGGCAGCGACAGGCGTTATACAGGCCGTGGACGCCGGGACAGCTGGGACGCATGCGACGCCGACGCCCGTATCCGCGCTCATGGTCGAATCACCGATGGTTGCCGCACCTTCGCCCCCGAGCAAAAATGATTTGTTAAGTCTGGTGCTACGCCAGGACTCCTGGATCGAGATCAAGCGCGCCGACGGCAGTGCCGTGGTGTCGCGCCTGGCAAGGGCAGGTACCACTGAAACGTTCGAAATAGTCGAGCCGGTATTGCTGGTGGTCGGTAATGCGGCTGGTGTCGATGCCACTCTGCGCAACGCTCCGCTGGAATTGAAATCAGCAGCGTCGAGCAATGTGGCCCGTATTAATTTGCAGTAAAGCCAAGCATGTCATCCGTCACTCTGCCGATTTCCTCAGGACCCGCTGCACGCCGTCAAAGCCGCCGCGTCAGCGTTCGCTATCGCAGGCAGGAGGTGTGGGTGGGCGGCGCAGCACCGGTGGTGATCCAGTCGATGACCAATACCGATACTGCGGATGTCGTAGCGACCGCGATCCAGGTCAAGGAGCTGGCTCGCGCCGGCTCCGAACTGGTGCGCATTACCGTCAATAATGCCGAGTCGGCGGCAGCCGTGCCCGCCATTCGGGATCATCTCGACCGCATGGGAATCGATGTGCCTCTGGTCGGCGATTTCCATTACAACGGCCATACGCTGCTGCGGGATTTTCCGGAGTGCGCACAGGCCTTGTCGAAATACCGGATCAATCCGGGAAATGTCGGCCATGGCGCCAAGCGTGACAGCCAGTTCGCGCAAATGATCGCGGTTGCGTGCAAGTATGACAAACCAGTGCGCATTGGCGTCAATTGGGGCAGTCTTGACCAGGCCTTGCTGGCGCGCACGATGGATGAAAATGCGCGGCGCGCGCAACCATGGGATGCGCAGGCAGTGATGTATGAGGCGCTGATCACGTCGGCCATCGAGAATGCGCGGCGCGCCGAAGAACTGGGCTTGCCGGGTGATCGCATCATCTTGTCGTGCAAGGTGTCTGGCGTGCAGGACCTGATTGCGGTGTATCGCGAGTTGGCGCGACGTTGCGACTATCCGCTACACCTCGGGCTGACCGAGGCCGGCATGGGCAGCAAGGGCATTGTTGCTTCCACCGCGGCGTTGTCGGTCTTGCTGCAGGAAGGCATCGGTGACACGATCCGGATCTCGCTGACGCCGGAGCCGGGCGGTGACCGTACCAAGGAAGTGGTGGTCGGCCCAGGAAATCCTGCAAACCCTGGGACTGCGGAAATTTACGCCGATGGTGATCGCCTGTCCTGGTTGCGGGCGCACTACCTCCACTGTCTTTCAGGAGTTGGCGGACAAAATCCAGACTTATTTACGCGAACAGATGCCGGTCTGGAAGGAGCAATATCCAGGTGTGGAAAACATGAATGTGGCGGTCATGGGCTGTATCGTCAACGGCCCGGGCGAATCAAAGCATGCCAATATTGGCATTAGTTTGCCAGGTACCGGCGAATCACCGGCAGCGCCAGTATTTGTCGACGGCGAAAAGAAACTAACGTTGCGCGGCGAACATATCGCTGAGGAATTCCAGGATATCGTTCTGGCCTACGTTAAATCCCATTACGGCAAAAGCCTGGCCGCCTGAGCCCTTCCTCTTTCGGCGCAAGAATCGAAATGCGCCTCATCAACTCTCTGAAAATGATGTCGGAAAGTAAAAAAGCAGAAAAAATCGTCGGCGTGAAAGGGATGAACGACATCCTGCCGGCAGACGCGCCCCTGTGGGAGCTGTTCGAGAATACCGTGCAGACGATCTTGAAGAGCTATGGCTTCCAGCAGATTCGTACCCCGATCCTGGAATCCACCGCCTTGTTCGCGCGCGGTCTGGGTGCGGTGACCGATATCGTCGAAAAGGAAATGTATTCGTTTACCGATTCGATGAACGGCGATCAGCTTACCTTGCGCCCGGAAAGCACCGCCTCCGTCGTGCGTGCCGTGCTTGAGCACAATCTGACCTATGACGGCCCGAAACGGCTCTGGTATGCGGGCCCGATGTTTCGCCACGAACGGCCGCAGCGCGGCCGCTACCGGCAATTCCACCAGGTCGGCGCGGAAGCGCTCGGCTTCGGCGGCCCGGACATCGACGCGGAACTGATCATGCTATGCCAGCGCTTGTGGGATGACCTCGGACTGCAGGATATCCGGCTCGAATTGAATTCGATCGGTGACGCTGCCGACCGCAATCGGCACCGGGCGGACTTGATCGCGTATTTCGAGCAGCACGGCGATCTGCTGGATGCCGATGCCAAGCGGCGCTTGCATGCCAATCCGCTGCGCATCCTCGATAGCAAGAATCCGGCGATGCAGGACATGATCAATGCGGCGCCGCGCTTGCTGGATTATCTGGATGCCGAATCGAAGGCGCATTTCGAAGGGGTGCAGAAAATCCTGCGACACAACAATATCCCGTTCACGATCAATCCGCGCCTGGTGCGCGGCATGGATTACTACAACCGAACGGTATTCGAATGGGTCACCGATCAACTGGGAGCGCAGGGCACAGTCTGCGGCGGCGGTCGCTATGACCCGCTGGTCGAGATGTTCGGCGGCAAGCCGACGCCGGCCTGCGGCTTTGCCATGGGCGTGGAGCGCTTGCTAGAGTTGATGCGCGCTAGCGGCGAACCGCTGGCACCCAATCAGTGCGATGTCTATCTGGTGCACCAGGGCGAGGCGGGGCAATTGCAGGCGTTCGTGCTGGGCGAGCGATTGCGTGATGCCGGCCTGGATGTTGTGCTACATTGCGCGGCGGCTAACGCCAGCGGCAGCCTCAAGTCGCAGATGAAACGGGCGAACGCCAGTGGCGCGGCCTACGCCATCATTGTCGGTGACGATGAAATCGCCGCCGGCACCGCCGCCATCAAGGCCTTGCGTGACAGCGATGGCGACGGCCAGCAAGTCGCAGTCGCGTTCGATGCGGTGGCTGACTATCTGGTCGATCAAATAGTCGGTGACACGCACGGCCACGATCACATTCACTATCATCCCTAAATTTATCCGCCATGGCATACGATCTCGAAGAACAGGAACAACTCGCAACCCTCAAGGCGTGGTGGAACCAGTACGGCAATCTGCTGACGTGGCTGCTGATTATCGTGCTCGGAAGTTACGCTGCATGGTCCGGGTGGAACTGGTACCAGGCAAACCAGTCAGGGCAGGCCGCGCAACTCTATGAAGAACTGCAAAAGGCAGTCGGGGCCAAGGACAACGCCAGGGTCCAGCGCGCTGCCAGCGACATGGAAGATAAATACGGCAGTACGGCGTATGCGCAGATGGCGGCGCTGACGGCGGCCAAGGTGGCGTTTGATGCGAACGACCTGAAAACCGCCAGTGCCCAATTGCAATGGGCGGCTGACAAGGCGCGCGACGAAGAATACAGGGCGCTGGCGAGAATCCGGCTGGCCGCAATCTACCTGGATGAAAAAGCCTATGACGAAGCAATGAAAGTTCTGTCTGGGACGTTCCCACCAGCGTTTGACGGCGAGGTTGCCGACCGCAAGGGCGATATCCTTGCTGCGCAAAACAAGCTGGAAGAGGCGCGTGCCGCTTATCAGCTGGCACTGGAAAAAATGGATGCCAAGAACCCAGGGCGGCAATTGGTGCAGTTGAAGCTGGATGCGATCGGTGGAGCGCCGGCGCAGAGCGCTGGTTAACCGTCAGATCAGACAGAATAAAAGGCATAAGGGGAAAAAATGCATATTGCAGCCAAGCTCGTGGTAGCGGGAGCGCTAGTCTTATTGAGCGGATGTTCGACGTTGTCATCGCTGAATCCGTTTGCGCGCAAGGCGCCGCCGCTGAATCCACCAGCCGCTCTAGTGGATTTCAAGCCGTCGCTGGCGCTCGGCACCGCATGGTCCGTTTCGATCGGGAGCGCCGGTCCTTATTTGTTTTCGCCGGCGGCAGCTAACCATAGCGTGTTCGCCGCCGCGGCCGACGGCTCCCTGATACGGATCGATGCTGCCAGCGGTGGCACCCTGTGGCGTATCAATGCCGGCAGTCGGCTGACGGCGGGCGTTGGCACGGATGGCAATACCGTCGCCGTCGCGGCGGAAAAGGGCGTGCTGCTGGTTTTCGACGGCGATGGCAAGCTACGCTGGAAGGCGCAGGCCAGCAGTGAAATTCTATCGGCGCCCGCAGTCGGCCAGGGACTGGTGATCGTGCGCAGCCTGGATAACCACATCGTTGCTTATGATGCCAATAGCGGTGCCCGTCGTTGGGCCGTGCAGCGCGCAATGCCGCCGCTGACACTGCGCACCGCGCCCGGGATGGTGATCAGCGGCGAGACTGCGTTCGTGGCCTTGCCTGGCGGCAGATTATCGGCATTGGCGCTTGGTAATGGCGGCCCGCGTTGGGAGGTTGCAGTCGGCGATCCGCGCGGTACCACTGAGTTGGAGCGTATCGCTGATACTTCGGGCAGTCCGGTGCTAGCGGAGCACGAGGTGTGCGCGGTGGCGTACCAGGGGAGCATCGGCTGTTTTGATGCCAGCACCGGAACAGCGCGCTGGATCAAGCAATTTTCCAGTTATGTTGGGGTTGCGGTCGATCAGCGCTTGGTCTTTGCAGCGGATGAACGCGGTGCCGTTACGGCATTCTCACGTCAGAGCGGAGCTAGCGCCTGGCGCAATGACAAGCTGGCTTTCCGCCGGCTGTCGACGCCGGCTGCGTTCGGGCGTGCCGTTGCAGTTGGCGACTATCAGGGTTATATCCACTTCCTGTCACGTGAGGACGGCGCGCTGATTGGCCGCGTCGGTACTGATGGCAGCCCGATTCTGACCGGGCCGGTCGACGCTGGCGGTAAGCTGGTTTTCCAGACCCAGGCCGGAACCGTGGTTGCCTTGACCACTGAATAGAATAATTTGATGAAACCGGTTATTGCCCTTGTAGGTCGTCCCAACGTTGGTAAATCGACGCTGTTCAATCGCCTGACCCGTTCGCGTGACGCCCTGGTGGCAGACCTGCCTGGTTTGACCCGTGATCGCCACTACGGTCATGGACGGATTGGCGAGCGACCGTTCCTGGTGATCGACACCGGCGGTTTCGAGCCGGTCGCGAAAGAGGGCATTCTGCATGAGATGGCCAAGCAGACCAGACAGGCTGTGGCGGAAGCAGACGTTGTGGTTTTTATCGTCGATGGCCGCCAGGGCTTGACGCCGCATGACAAGACCATCACCGATTTTTTGCGCAAGGCCGGACGTCCGGTCATGTTGGTCGTCAACAAATCGGAGGGAATGAAATATACGACGGTGGCGGCTGATTTTTACGAATT
Source organism: uncultured beta proteobacterium (assembly GCA_963707665.1). Taxonomy (GTDB): domain Bacteria; phylum Pseudomonadota; class Gammaproteobacteria; order Burkholderiales; family Burkholderiaceae_D; genus DATJCV01. Next base: position 24,828 of record CAVPQU010000011.1, read on the forward strand.
GGGACTGGGCGACCCCTATGTAATTTCCGCTGCGCATGGCGATGGCGTCATGGATTTGGTGGACGAAGCGCTGGATCTGGCGCTGACGGGTGCGCAAGACCGTTGTTGACGAGCCTGTTTCGGCAGCGGAACAGGGCGTCAAAATCGCCATCGTTGGTCGTCCAAACGTGGGTAAATCGACGCTGGTCAATACGCTGCTTGGCGAAGAGCGGGTGATCGCCTTTGATATGCCGGGAACCACGCGGGATTCCATCGAAATTTCGTTCGAGCGCGGCGGCCGGCAATATACGCTGATCGACACCGCCGGTATCCGCCGTCGCGGCAAGGTTTTCGAGGCTATCGAAAAATTTTCCGTGGTGAAGACGCTGCAATCCATCTCGGAAGCCAATGTCGTGATCTTGTTGCTTGATGCCCAGCAAGATATTTCCGAACAGGATGCGCATATCGCCGGCTTTATTCTGGAAACCGGCAGGGCGCTGGTGGTGGCGGTGAACAAGTGGGATGGATTGACCAGTGTCGAGCGTGACGAGATCAAGATCGACCTGGAACGCAAGCTCGATTTCTTGGGTTTCGCCAAATTCCATTTTATTTCCGCGCTGAAAGGAACCGGTGTCGGCCCGCTGATGAAATCCGTGGATGCTGCCTATGCCGCCGCCATGGCTGACCTGACGACTCCCAAGCTGACCAGGGCGTTGATCGAGGCAGTAGAGCGGCAGGAGCCACGGCGCAAGGGATCGATTCGGCCCAAGCTGCGTTACGCGCATCAGGGCGGCAAAAACCCGCCGATTGTGGTGATCCATGGCAATGCACTGGAAGCAATAGACGAGAATTACAAACGCTATCTGGAAAAACATTTCCGGGATGTTTTTTCTCTGGTCGGCACGCCGATGCGTATCGAGTTACGAACCGGGAAAAACCCCTACGCGCGGCCGCCGAAATAGCCCGCTGTTCGCGGCCAATCCCGAAATGGATTAAAGTCGTGAGATACACTCCTTGCGAGGGACTTGAAATTTCATGGGTCGCCTCCAATTCCTGAATACAACAACACAATGGAGCTGCCATGAGCAACAAAGGGCAATTGTTACAAGACCCCTTCCTAAACGCCTTACGAAAAGAACACGTTCCGGTTTCAATCTATCTCGTGAACGGAATCAAACTTCAGGGCCATATCGAATCCTTCGACCAATATGTCGTCCTGTTGCGAAATACGGTGACGCAGATGGTTTACAAACATGCCATTTCAACCGTTGTGCCGGCGCGCGCCGTCAATCTGAACGTTGAAGCCGAGTCCGAGTGATGGCGGCCAGAACCTCGTCTTGACAGCCGTCGGCAGCATGCGCGCAGCCTTGGTCGGCATTGATTTCGGCAACACCGATTTCAGGGCCACCCTGGACGAGTTGGCCTTACTGGCCAAATCCGCTGGCGCGACGCCCATTGTCACCGTGTCCGGCAAGCGGACGACCCCGGATACCGCATTGTTTGTCGGTTCCGGCAAGGCTCAGGAAATTGCGCAACTGGTGGTCGAGCATCAACTCGATATCGTGATTTTCAATCATGCGCTGACGCCGGCACAGCAGCGCAACTTGGAAGGCGTCATACAGATCCGGGTAGTGGATCGCACCAGCCTGATTCTGGACATTTTCGCCCAACGGGCGAAAAGCCATGAGGGCAAAATTCAGGTTGAGCTGGCGCAACTGCAGCATCTGGCGACCCGCCTGATTCGCGGCTGGACGCACCTGGAGCGGCAAAAGGGTGGCATCGGTTTGCGTGGTCCTGGTGAAACGCAGCTGGAAACAGATCGGCGGTTGCTGGGAATTCGAGTCAAGGCGCTGCGTTCCCGGCTGGATAAATTGCGCCGCCAACATGCAACCCAGCGCCGGGCGCGCGAGCGCAACGCCACCTTTTCCCTCTCGCTGGTTGGGTACACCAACGCCGGGAAATCGACCCTGTTTAATGCGCTCACCAAAAGCGGAGTGTATGCCGCCGACCAGTTATTTGCGACGCTGGATACCACCTCGCGGCGCATCTACCTGGGTGAAGCCGGTAATGTGGTGGTGTCGGATACCGTCGGATTTATACGGGAACTGCCGCACCAGTTGGTGGCAGCGTTTGGCGCCACGCTGGCCGAAACCGCGCACGCCGATCTGCTGCTGCACGTGGTGGATGCCGCCAGCCCGGCCAGGCTGGAGCAAGTGGCGCAGGTCAACGCGGTCTTGAAGGAAATCGGCGCCGATCAGGTGCCGCAAATCCTTGTATGGAACAAGATTGATGCGACTGACCTGGCGCCGGCGGCCGAGCGTGATGAGTATGATAAAATCCGGCGTATTTTTATCAGCGCTCAAACAGGGGCCGGTTTGGATTTGCTGCGTCAGGCCATTACGGAATTCGTACAGATGACCGCTGCAGCGCATATCGATAAAGTACAGGTTGCGACGATAGCTGCTGAAATTTGAACGATGTTAGCGGGCATTCCAACCCATAATTTTAAGAAGCCGGATCCTCATAGAATGCTTGTTTCCTTTTTAAAAAAACGCGGCTTGAGATTTTCGTTGAACGATCCACGCTGGGGGCGCGATTCCCAGGGTGGCAATCAGCAAAATCAGCAGCAGGATGGCAGAAAGCCGAACGACGGCCCGCCCGATCTCGATCAATTATGGCGCGACTTCAATCAGCGTCTGAATCGCCTGTTCGGTAACCGCAAGGGTGGTGGCGATTCCGGTGGCGGCGGATTTACCCCGGACATGAAAGGCACTGGAATCGGTGCGGGCGTGATCGCGGTCATTGCGCTGTTTTTGTGGCTTGCCAGCGGTTTTTTCATTGTGCAGGAAGGACAGACCGGTGTGGTTCTGACGTTCGGCAAATACAGTCATATGTCGCTGCCAGGCTTCAACTGGCGCTGGCCGTATCCGATCCAAAGCCAGGAAACCGTCAATCTTTCCCAGGTGCGCACGGTGGAGGTCGGCTATCGTTCAAATACCAAGAACAAGCAGCTGCAAGAAGCCTTGATGCTGACTGAGGACGAAAACATCATTGATATCCAGTTTGCCGTGCAATATACGCTGAAAAGCGCGCCGGACTGGCTTTTCAATAACCGCGACCCCGAACCGACGGTACGTGAGGTTGCCGAAACCTCGATTCGGGAAATCGTCGGCAAAAGCAAGATGGATTTTGTGTTGTACGAAGGGCGCGAGAAGGTGGCGCTCGATACAAGTCAATTAATGCAGCGCATCCTCGACCTCTACAAGACCGGCGTCCAGATCACCAACGTGACGATGCAAGGGGTACAGCCACCCGAGCAGGTGCAGGCGGCGTTTGACGATGCGGTCAAGGCCGGACAGGACCGTGAACGGCAGAAAAATGAGGGGCAGGCGTACGCGAATGACGTTATCCCGAAAGCCCGCGGTGCAGCGTCGCGGCTGATGCAGGAATCGGAAGCGTATCGGGCTCGAGTGGTGGCAACGGCCGACGGCGATGCTTCGCGCTTCAAGCAGGTCTTGACCGAATATCAAAAGGCGCCGGCCGTTACCCGTGACCGCATGTACCTTGAAACCATGCAGCAAATATTTGCGAATGCCACCAAAGTCATGATCGATGCCAAGGGCGGCAATAACCTGCTTTACCTGCCACTCGACAAGCTGATCGCGCAGGCTGCGGCTACCGACGTGGCGGGCAGCAAAGCCTCCAGCCTGACACCGTCAGTACCGATGGCTCAGGATGGCAAGCGTGACGCCGATGTGCCGTCGACGATCGACAGCCAGCGCGATGTTCGTGCCCGGGATTCGCGTCAACGGGAGGGCCGATAATGAATCGCCTCGTGACCTCCCTTATCCTGGCGCTGATCGCCTTGTTCATTTTGCTGTCTACTGTGTTCGTGGTCGATCAGCGCCAATACGCCATCGTCTTTGCGCTGGGTGAGGTGAAGCAAGTCATCAATGAGCCGGGATTGCATTTCAAGCTGCCGCCGCCGTTCCAGAATGTGCTGTTCCTGGACAAGCGAATTTTGACGATCGATGCAGCGGATACCGACCGTTTCATTACCGCGGAAAAGAAGAATATCCTGGTGGATACCTTCGTCAAATGGCATATCACCGATCCGAGGCTGTATTTCGTCAGTTTCGGCAACGACGAACGGCGTGCGCAAAACCGCATGGCGCAAATCGTCAAGGCGGCGCTCAACGAGGAAATTACCAAGCGTACGGTGCGTGAAGTGATTTCGGGCGAACGTGGCAAGGTGATGGATGCGATCCGCAAGAAAGTACAGGACGAAGCGAAACAAATCGGCGTCGCGATCATCGATGTGCGTTTGAAGCGTGTCGATTATGTCGACCAGATCAATGCCTCGGTTTATGATCGAATGAAATCCGAGCGTGCCCGGGTTGCCAACGAATTGCGTTCGACCGGTGCTGCCGAGTCGGAACAGATTCGGGCCGATGCCGATCGCCAGCGGGTGGTGATTCTGGCCGATGCCTACCGGGATGCAGAAAAGATACGCGGTGACGGCGATGCGAAAGCGTCACGCACCTACGCCGAGGCGTTTGGTCAAAACCCCGAGTTTTACAAGTTTTACCAAAGCCTGGAAGCCTATCGGGCTAGTTTCAAAACGCGCAGCGATTTGCTGGTAGTTGATCCGAACTCCGAATTCTTCAGGTATTTCAAGGCTCCGGGCGGCAGCGCCGCAGCGCCAAAGAAGTAAATGATACGGAAAAAGTGACTTGTTGTTGGAGCTGAACGCAGATGCCGCCGGTAATTGGCGGCATCTGCGTTCCTGCGTTTTTCTTTAATTGCATATTGCACCCGGATTTCTACGCCAATACGGAATGTCCGGATAGGCGGATATGGCCATCCGGCTTGACGTTTTGCTTCATCTCGCCACGCCCGATTTGGCAGACTCTTTTAATTTTTATCCTATGCCACATTGGGTTCTCCCTGAAAGTATCGCCGACGTCTTGCCGTCTGAAGCGCGCAAGATCGAAGAGTTGCGACGCCTCATGCTGGACCGTTTTCGTGTCTACGGCTACGAGATGGTCATGCCGCCGATGCTGGAATATCTGGAATCCCTGCTGACCGGCGCCGGGCAAGATACGAATCTGCGCACATTCAAACTGGTTGATCAAATGTCCGGCCGAACCATGGGCGTACGTGCCGACATGACGACCCAAGTGGCGCGAATCGACGCCCATTTGCTGAATCGCTCCTCCATCACCCGTCTGTGCTATGCCGGCTCGGTGTTGCGCACCTTGCCTAGCGGGCTGCATGCGACGCGCGAACCGTTCCAGATCGGTGCCGAAATTTATGGTCACGCGGGGCTGGAGGCGGATGCGGAAATCCAGGAGCTGGCGCTGTCTTGCTTGGCGCTGGCAGGAATCTCGCACCTGCGCCTCGACTTGTGCCATGTCGGCGTATTGCGCGCGCTGGTGGCCAATGATCCAAGGGCCAAGGAGTGCGAGGCGGATCTCTTCGCACTGTTGGGCACCAAGGACCTGCCTGGCCTGCATGAAATTACCAGGAGTTTTGAGCCGGTGACGCGTGCGGCGTTATTAGCCTTACCGGGACTGTATGGGGATGCGGCGGTGCTGGCCGAGGCGCGGCGGGTACTGCCGCAAATAGCAGGCATCCAGAAGGCGCTGAACGAACTGCAGTCGCTGGTGGAGCTGGCGGCGAGCACCGATGTGACCATCGATCTGGCCGACTTGCGTGGCTATCACTATCACAGCGGCGTCATGTTTGCGGTCTACGTACCTGGCTTGCCGAATGCAGTGGCGCGCGGCGGGCGTTACGATCATGTTGGCGAAGCTTTCGGGAGGGCACGTCCGGCGACCGGTTTTTCGATGGATTTGCGTGAACTGGCACGCTTGTTGCCAGTCGCGACGCGTAAATTTGCCATTTGCGCGCCCTGGAGCACGGATCCGGTGTTGCGCCGGAAAATTGCGGCATGGCGCGCGAATGGCGAGGTGGTGATTCAAAGCTTGCCCGGTCAACAGACCAGCCCCGATGAATTCGATTGCGATCGGGTGGTAGTGGCTGAAAATGGAAATTGGATTCTCAAGGATTTGGAATAAGTAATGGTACAGAAAAGCGTTGCAAAAAATGTCGTTGTCATTGGCACCCAATGGGGCGACGAGGGCAAGGGAAAAATTGTTGATTGGCTCACCGACCATGCACAGGCGGTGGTACGTTTTCAGGGTGGCCATAACGCTGGCCATACACTGGTAATCAACGGCCAGAAAACGGCATTGCAGCTGATTCCGTCGGGCATCATGCGCGCCGGCGTAGCCTGCTATATCGGCAATGGCGTGGTGCTGTCGGTGCCGGACCTGTTGCGTGAAATCGACAAGCTGGAAGCGATCGGGGTCGAAGTGACTTCGCGCCTGAAAGTGTCGGAAGCCTGCCCGATCATCCTGCCCTATCACGTCGCAGTCGACGTGGCGCGCGAAGTAGCGCGCGGCGATGCAAAAATCGGCACCACCGGCAAGGGCATCGGCCCGGCGTACGAGGACAAGGTGGCACGGCGTGCGATTCGCGTGGCGGATCTGCTGAACGAACAGCGTTTTGCCGAGAAACTACGCGAGAATCTCGACTACCATAATTTCGTGCTGAGCCATTTCCTGAAGGTGCAGCCGGTTGACTATCAAAAGACGCTGGACGATGCACTGGCCACCGCGCCGCGCATCACGCCCATGCTGGCGGATATCCCTAGCGCGCTGTATGCGACGCATGCCGCCGGCGGCCATCTGCTGTTTGAGGGTGCACAGGGCAGCATGCTGGATGTCGACCATGGCACGTATCCGTTTGTCACGTCCAGTAACTGTGTCGCCGGCAACGCCGCAGCCGGCGCCGGTGTCGGGCCGAACATGCTGCATTACGTGCTCGGCATTACCAAAGCGTATACCACGCGTGTCGGTTCCGGCCCCTTTCCGTCCGAGCTATCGACCGCGGACGGCGTCGGCCAGCATTTGTCGGCGGTAGGTCACGAATTCGGCACGGTCACGGGCCGGGCACGGCGTTGCGGCTGGTTTGACGCGGCGCTGTTGCGGCGTTCGGTGCAAATCAACGGTGTCACCGGCATTTGCCTGACCAAACTCGATGTCCTGGACGGATTGGAAACGCTGCAGCTGTGCACCGGTTATATGCTGGACGGGCGCAAGATCGATATTTTTCCAATCGGTGCCGACGACGCCGCGCGGTGCGTTCCGGTGTATGAAGAAATGCCGGGCTGGCAGCAATCGACGGTTGGCATGCAATCGCTGGCGGCGTTGCCGCCCAATGCCTTGGCCTACATCAAGCGGATCGAACAGCTGACCGGGGTGCCGATCGACATGGTATCGACCGGCCCGGATCGCGAAGAGACCATTGTCTTGCGCCATCCATTCAAATAGCAGGAAATCATGAGCGAAAATATGGGCGAATCGACCGATAAAGATCTGTGGGTATCCTGGCATGAATACCACCGCGCCATTGAGCGCCTGGCGTTGCAGGTACACGAGTCAGGCTGGAAATTTGATCAGGTGTTATGCCTGGCACGAGGCGGCTTGCGGCCGGGCGATATCTTTTCCCGGATCTTCGATGTGCCGCTGGCGATTCTTTCGACCAGTTCCTATCGGCAGGAGGCCGGTACGGTGCGTGGAGATCTGGATATCGCCAAATACATTACGATGACCAAAGGCGTATTGTCCGGCAAGGTGCTGCTAGTGGATGACCTGGTGGATTCCGGGGTGACGCTGGAAAAGGTGCAGCATCATCTGGCGGCAAATTTTCCGGCCATTACCGAGATCAAGTCCGCCGTCATCTGGTGCAAGGGCTGTTCGTCGATCAAACCAGACTTCTATCTTGATTATCTGCCGACCAACCCCTGGATTCACCAACCGTTCGAAGAATATGACGGCTTGCGGCCGCATCAGCTGGCAGCCTGGATGAAGAAAGGGGAGGCGTAATATCTCATCTTGCGCGGTGCGTGGCCCGCCCGTCGCCTTGTGCCGGGCACCGCACCTGCACCGCCAGGGACAGCCGGCGCCGAATCGCGCAAGAGAATTTGCTGCATATCGGGCAAGCCTGTAAACGGAAAAACCCGTTGACGAATCAACGGGTTTTTCCGGATTACCGTGGTGCCCACGGAGGGACTCGAACCCCCACACCTTGCGGCACATGGACCTGAACCATGCGCGTCTACCAATTCCGCCACGTGGGCCAACAAAGGAAGCGATTATAGCGGAAAAGCCTTGAAAGTCAAACTGAGTGCCGCTGTTTTTTCGCGCTTTTTGTGCGTTAGGCAAAAAACCCGCTGCTCCGTTACACTGACTTCCGATTTATCACAACTGAATATCCAAACTGAAGAAATACGCTTTTGAGCCAATATCCCTACACTATTCCCAGCCGCGAGGACATTCTCGGTATTTTGCGCGGTGCGACTGCACCATACAACCTGAACTCATTGGCAGACACGCTCGGCGTCCAGCGCGAAGAACTGGACGGTCTGACGCGCCGCCTGAATGCGATGGAGCGCGACGGCCAGATCACCTCGAATCGCGCCGGTTATTTCGAACTGAGCCATTTGCCGAATTTCATCGAAGGCAAGGTCAGTAGCCATCGCGATGGTTACGGCTTTCTGATCCCGGACGACGGTAGCGGCGATATTTTCTTGCCGGAAAAAGAAATGCAGAAGGTGCTGCACGGCGACCGCGTGCAGGCACGGGTCGTCGGTACCGATCGCCGCGGCCGGCCGGAGGGCACGATCGTCGAGGTGGTGCAGCGCGCCAATACTCACGTCATCGGCCGCTTGCTGAATGAAAACGGGGTGTGGGTAGTGGCGCCGGAAGACAAGCGGATCGGCCAGGATATCCTGCTGGCGGGTTCGCCCGGGAAAGCCAAGACCGGGCAGGTGGTGAGCGTCGAGCTGACCGAGCAGCCGTCGCGCTATGCACAGCCGGTCGGCAAGATCGTCGAGGTACTCGGTGATATTGATGATCCCGGTATGGAAATCGAAATTGCAGTACGCAAATATGGCGTTCCGCATGAATTTTCCGCTGCGGCACTGAAGCAGGCGAGCAAGCTGCCGGATCACGTGCAGCCGAGTGAGTTGGGCGAGCGGGTCGATTTGCGCGATATCCCGCTGGTGACAATCGACGGCGAAGATGCCCGCGATTTCGATGACGCGGTGTACTGCGAGCCGATCAAGAGCGGCCGCAACAGTGGCTATCGCCTGATCGTCGCGATCGCCGACGTCAGTCACTATGTCAAGCCGAAGGATGCGCTGGATGCCGATGCGCTGGAGCGCAGCACCTCGGTCTATTTCCCGCGCCGGGTGATTCCGATGCTGCCGGAAAAACTGTCGAACGGCCTGTGCTCGCTGAACCCCGACGTCGATCGCCTGACACTGGTGTGCGATGCGGTGATCTCCAGCAAGGGCGAGATCAAGGCTTACCAGTTCTATCCAGCGGTAATCCATTCGGCGGCGCGCCTGACCTATACGGAAGTTGCCGCCATCATCGGCAATACCTGCCGGCCCGGAAGCGGCACGGCGGCCGGCGCTGGTGCCGCATTTGCTGCATCTGCACGAGGCATATCAGGCGCTGCTGCTGGCACGGCGGCAGCGCGGCGCGATTGATTTCGAAACGACCGAAACCTATATCGTCTGCAATGCCGCCGGCAAGATCGAACAGATCTTGCCGCGTACCCGTAACGACGCACACAAGGTGATCGAGGAATGCATGCTGGCGGCCAACGTCTGCGCCGCCGACCTGCTGCAGCGCCACCACCATCCGGCGCTGTATCGCGTGCATGCGGTGCCGACCAAGGAAAAGCTCGAGCAGTTGCGCACCTTCCTGAAGCAGGTCGGGCTGCATCTGGCGGGCGGCGACACGCCTGCCGCCTCCGACTATGCCGTGCTGCTGCCAAAAATCATGGGACGCCCGGATGCGCTGCTGCTGCAAACCATGCTGCTGCGGTCGATGCAGCAAGCGGTGTACAGCCCGGAAAATATCGGCCATTTCGGCCTTTCGTACGAAGCCTACGCGCATTTCACCAGCCCGATCCGGCGCTATCCTGACTTGTTGACGCACCGCGCCATCAAGGCGATTTTGCAAGGCAAGCGCTATGATCCGAAGGGGCTCGATGTCGCTAGCCTGAATACGACGTTGTCACCGGCGGCGCGCAAGCAGCAGGTGAAGGACAAGGCGGAAGGCAAGAAACAGCGCGAGGGCGATCTCTCGGTATGGGAGTCACTCGGCATCCATTGTTCGGCCAACGAACGGCGCGCCGACGAGGCCTCGCGCGATGTCGAAGCCTGGCTGAAGTGCTATTTCATACGCGACCGGCTCGGCGAGGAATTTACCGGCACCATTTCCGGCGTAACCAGTTTCGGCATTTTCGTCCAGCTCGATACGCTGTTCATCGAAGGCCTAGTGCATGTGACCGAACTGGGGGCGGATTATTTTCAATACGACGAGGCGCGCCACGAATTGCGCGGCGAACGCACCGGCATGCGCTATCAGCTGACTGATCGCGTCAAGGTGCAGGTGAGCCGGGTCGATCTGGACGCACGTCGGATCGATTTGCGTCTGATGCATGAACCGGCGGTCAAGACGGTTCCGAAAAGCGCAACCCCGCGTCGTACCGAAGTCGAACCGGCGCATCGTACTCAGCCAAAATCGGCGCCGCCCGCAAAAGAAAGCAAGCTCCCCAAGATCGCGCCCGCGGCCAAAAAGGCGAAAACGCCGGCCCGCTCCGGCGCCACCGGTTCCAGCCGGGCAGCGCTGCTGAAGCCGCATCCCAACCCCGCCAAAAAGAAGCACTAAGCAATGAAAAGCAAAATGATTTTCGGCTTCCATGCCGTGACCGCGCGTTTGCGCCACGAGGCGTCGTCGGTCGAGGAAATATACGTTGATGCCGGGCGCCATGATCGCCGCATGCAGGAATTGCTGCGCGCCGCCCAGGCTGCCAACGTCCGTATCATTCAAGCGGACGATCAGCGTCTGGACAACATCGTCGGCACGCGCCGCCACCAGGGCGTGGTGGCGAAAGCCGGGGAATTGTCGCTGGCGCGCAATCTGGATGAATTGCTGGATGCGATCGATGGGCCGCCGCTGTTGCTGGTGCTGGACGGCATCACCGATCCGCACAATCTGGGCGCCTGCCTGCGCGTGGCCGACGGTGCCGGCGCGCACGCGGTCATTGCCCCCAAGGATCGCGCGGTCGGCCTGAATGCGACGGCAGCGAAGGTTGCCAGCGGCGCCGCCGAGACCGTGCCGTATATCACGGTGACCAACCTGGCGCGCACCTTGCGTGAGCTGAAGGAGCGCGATATCTGGCTGATCGGCACCGACGACAGCGCCGAAAAAAGCTTGTACGAGGCCGATTTTTCGGGCCCGGCGGCGCTGGTGATGGGTTCTGAAGGCGAAGGCATGCGCCGTCTGACGCGCGAGACGTGCGACATGCTGGTAAGCGTGCCGATGTTCGGCTCGGTGGCAAGCCTGAACGTATCGGTGGCATCGGGCGTCTGCCTGTACGAAGCGCGGCGTCAGCGCCTGGCGCGCACCTGATCGTTCATGCATGCATGGCAAGCGGGCTGCTGCCGGCAGCTTTTATAATGCCGCGGTAATCATCCGTTGCGTCTGCCCGCGCGCGGCTACGTAGCGCGTCACCTACAACGGCGCATCATCACACCCATTGCGCCTCCCGAAGGAGGCACCGAATTCCTATGCTGACCCGAATCCGCGAAGACATCGACAACATCATGGCGCACGACCCGGCCGCCCGCACGGTATGGGAGGTCGCGACCTGCTACCCCGGTTTGCATGCGATCGTCATGCATCGCTGGGCCCGCTGGTGCTGGCTGCGCGACTGGAAATGGCTGGGGCGCTTCATTTCGCATGTGGCGCGCGGCCTGACCGGGGTCGAAATTCACCCCGGCGCGACGATCGGCCGGCGCGTGTTCATTGATCACGGTTTCGGCGTGGTGATCGGCGAAACCGCCGAGATCGGTGACGATTGCACCATCTATCAGGGCGTGACGCTCGGTGGGACGTCCTTGCACAAGGGCGCCAAGCGCCATCCGACTCTGGCCAACAACGTCATCATCGGCGCCGGTGCCAAGGTGCTAGGTGCATTTACCGTCGGCGAGGCAGCCAAGATCGGCTCGAATGCGGTGGTGGTCAAGGAAGTGCCGCCCGGTGCCACGGCGGTCGGCAACCCGGCGCGCATCATCCAGAAGGAGAACATGAATGTGCGCGAAGAAGCCGCCGCACGCATGTTTGCCGCCTACGGCGTGACGCCAAATGGCGACGATCCGCTCTCAAAGGCGTTGCACGGCTTGATCGACAATGCCGCCATTCAGGAAGAACAGTTGATGAAGATCGTCGCCGCGCTCAAGGCGGCTGGCATCACTTGCGAAACCTTGCCGGAAATCGATAAATTCAATCCGGCCGAATTGAGCCGCCTGGTCGAGTGAGCCGCACATGACCAATGACCAGGCCGTATCCGCGCCAGCGGAGGAATTCGTGCTCGATCCGCTCGAAATACGGGTGCTGGCCGTGCTGGCCGAAAAGGAAGCGCTGACGCCGGACAATTATCCGTTATCGCTCAATACCGCTGACCAATGGCTGCAACCAGCTCTCCAGCCGCGATCCGGTGATGTCGGTGGACGAGCCGGCGGTACAGCAGGCGCTGTTGCGCCTGATCGAGCAAAGACTGGTGAATGAAGTGCAGCAGGCCGGCGCCCGGGTCACCAAGTACGAACACCGCTTGCGCATCAAATGGACGCTGCCGCAGGACAAGCTGGCGATCCTGGTAACGCTGATGCTGCGCGGTGTGCAGACCGCGGGTGAAGTACGCACCCGCAGCGGCCGTCTGCATGAATTTGCCAGCGTCGCCGAGGTGGAAGCGGGCCTGCAATTCCTGATTGACAAATACCCGCCCCTGGTCGCCCGGCTGGAGCGCACGCCGGGCGCGAAGGAAGGCCGTTATGCGCATCTGCTGGCGGGAGCGGGCACACTGGCGCTGCAGCAAGCGGCGGCGGCATCGTCCACGCGTTCGCCATTGGCCGGGCGGGATGATCGTGTGACGCAGCTGGAGCAGGAAGTGGCAAGCTTGCGGCGCGAGCTGCAAGAGCTGGCGCAGCAGTTCGAGCAGTTCAAAAAACAGTTCGACTGATGCGGCCCGGCGGCGCTTGCGCTGGCAGTTGTTCCGCTTCATATACTCCTGCTAGCATGGCCTATTTTCGGGTATATATCCGTCGTTTTTGATGCATACTCCGGCAATATCCGATTCCAAGGCAATGCTGCAGCGGCCGCTGCCAAAGTTTTTCCTGATCAGTCCAGCACATCACCCGTAATTTCGAAACGGTGCAATGCGCCGTGCGCATCCAGCCCGATCCAGCCGCCACGCGCTGGCGTCGTGTCGCCGTCCCAATCCGGCAAGACGTAACGCCGCCGCACGCCGGTATCACTGGCATATTCGTGCAGGGCCGGACGATGCGTGTGGCCGTGAATCATCACGCGGGTGCCGCTGGCGGCGAACAACTGCGTAATCGCGCCCGCATTCACATCCATGATGTCGGCCGCCTTCAGGCGTTGTGCTGCGCGGCTGCTGCCGCGCATGCCGGCAACGATGGTTTTGCGCTGCGCCAGCGGCAGCGCCAGAAACGCCTGCTGCCAGTCCAGCTGTCGCACCTCGGCGCGGAATTTCATGTAGCCGATATCGTCCGTGCACTGGGCGTCGCCATGGGTGAGAATGATCCGGCATGGGCCAGGCGCGTCCACCAAGTCGGAAAATTCGGCAACGTACGGATCGGGCAGCAGCGTCAGGCCAGCCGCCGCTGCGAATTCGGGGCCGACCAGGAAATCACGGTTGCCGGCCATCCAGAATACGGCGACCCCGGCATTCGCCACGTCACGAATGGCGTCGACGATCGCCCGGTTGAACGGCGTCGCGATGTCATCGTCGCCGACCCAGGATTCAAACAGGTCGCCCAGCAGGTATAGCCGCCGCGCTTGCCGTGCGTGCTGCTTGAGAAAATCGAAAAAGGCTTGGGTAGTGCGTGGCAGCGAGGGCTGCAAGTGCAGATCGGAAACAAAAAGCGCAACCATTTCCGGTTGCGCCGAGTCGTTTGTCGCGGCTGACCGCAGGCTCAGGTTCGACATCCTGCGGGCCGTAATAGGTGATGGCAGGCGTGGCGATTCAGACCACTTCCGCTTTTTCGATGATCACATCGTCGACCGGGACGTCGGCATGCATGCCGGTGCGCGTGGTCTTGACCGCCTTGATCCGGTCGACCACCTCGGTGCCTTCGACCACTTTGCCGAACACGCAGTAGCCCCAGCCGTCCTGCCCCGGGTGATCGAGAAAACTATTGTTCTTGATGTTGATGAAGAATTGCGCTGACGCCGAATGTGGATCCGAAGTGCGCGCCATGGCCAGGCTGTAGGGCTCGTTCTTGAGGCCGTTGGCAGCTTCGTTTTCCACCGGGGCAGTGGTCGGCTTCTGCTTCATGCCTGGTTCGAAACCGCCACCCTGGATCATGAAGCCATCGATCACGCGATGGAAGATGGTGCCGTTGTAGTGGCCGGAGTTGACGTAGTCAAGGAAGTTGGCGACGGTTTTCGGGGCCTTGTCGGCGTCCAGTTCGATCTTGATGTTGCCGTGGTTGGTAGTAAGTAGAACAGCCATGGGATTTCCTGGTGAATGAGAATGGGGAGGATAAAGGACCCTACTTGACAAGGGTAGCCGACTCGATCACGACCGGAGTAGCCGGTACGTCGCGGTACATGCCGCTGCTGCTGGTCTTGACCTGGCGAATCTGATCGACCACTTCCGTGCCCTTGACGACCTTGCCGAACACCGCATAGCCCCATCCATCCTGACCCGGATAATCCAGCGCGGCGTTATTGGCGACGTTGATGAAGAATTGCGCACTGGCCGAATGCGGCGCCGACGTACGCGCCATGGCCACCGTGTAGGTGGCGTTTTTCAAGCCGTTCTTGGCTTCGTTCGGGATCGGTTCGCGCGTCGGCTTTTGCTGCATGCTGGCGTCAAAGCCACCGCCCTGAATCATGAAGCCATTGATGACGCGATGGAAGATGGTGCCGTTGTAGTGGCCATCCTTGACGTAGCGTAAAAAATTGTCCACGCTCTTCGGTGCTTTGTCCGGATACAGTTCCAGCACGATCTCGCCCATGCTGGTTTTCAGTGCCACTTGTGGCGCCTCGGCGGCATGGGCCAGGCTGATGGTACTCGCCAGCGACAGGGCGGCCAGCAGGGCAGTGAATTTGCGACGTGAATCTTGCATCGATGATTCCTTGAAAATTGCGGTGTGCAGGATATGCGCCCGACGGATGTTGGTGCCTGACGACGTTCCCGATAGCACCGGAAAGCGTCGTCCGCCCCCGGTTTCTGATACTGGGCCGAAGTGTCGCTGATTTTCATCAATGCTATACTCCGCCAAAAAGTCATTTTATCAAAAACCACCTCGCAAGAGAGTTTTGGCGGCCTTGTTGCAAGGCGTTGGCGCTGACCCTGCAGATGCGCGACGCGCCTGTCTCGCGATGCAGCAACTTCCCGGCCGAAACAGACTATTCATCCATGAGCACCTTGAAAATTTACGACACGCTGACGCGTGAGAAACAGGTATTCGTGCCGCTTGAACCGGGCAAGGTGCGCATGTATGTGTGCGGTATGACCGTGTACGACTATTGCCATCTGGGCCATGCCCGGGTCATGGTGGTGTTTGACATGGTGCAACGCTGGCTGCGCGCGTCCGGTTTTGAAGTCAATTATGTGCGCAACATCACCGACATCGACGACAAGATCATCGCCCGCGCGGTCGAGCGTGGCGAAACGATTGCACAACTGACGCAACGTTTCATTACCGCAATGGACGAAGATGCCGCCGCGCTCGGCGTGCAAAAGCCGGATCACGAACCACGCGCAACCGCCTATGTGCCGCAGATGCTGAGCCTGATCGAAACGCTGGAGCAAAAGGGCTTGGCGTATCAGGCCAGCGATGGCGATGTCAATTATTCGGTGCGCGACTTTCCTTCGTACGGCAAATTGTCGGGCAAGTCGCTGGACGATTTGCGCGCCGGCGAGCGGGTGGAGGTCAATACCGGCAAGCGCGATCCGCTCGATTTCGTGTTGTGGAAAGCCTCCAAGGCGGCCGAGCCGGATGAAGTCAAATGGAATTCGCGCTGGGGCTCGGGCCGGCCCGGCTGGCATATCGAATGCTCGGCGATGGCGTGCGAGCTGCTCGGCACGCACTTCGATATTCATGGCGGCGGCCAGGATTTGCAGTTTCCGCATCACGAAAATGAAATCGCGCAATCCGAGGGCGCCTCCGGCCAGACCTTCGTGAATCTCTGGATGCATAATGGTTTCGTGCGTGTCGATAATGAAAAAATGTCGAAATCGCTCGGCAATTTTTTCACCATCCGCGATGTGCTGCGACAGTACGACGCCGAAGTGGTGCGCTTCTTCATTCTGCGTGCGCATTACCGCAGCCCGCTGAATTATTCCGACGCCCACTTGGATGATGCCCGCCATGCACTGACCCGGCTGTATACCGCCTTGAAGGATGTAGCGCCGGACGAGGCGCCGCTCGATCTGGCGGAAGAGTACGCACAGCGCTTTGCCGAGGCGATGAACGATGACTTCAATACCGCGCTGGCGCTGGCAGTATTGTTCGAGCTGGCGAATGAGGTCAATCGCAGCCGCTCGCCGGTGCTGGCGCGCCAGTTGCAGCAACTGGGGGCGCTGCTTGGGCTGCTGCAGCGCAGTGCCGATGATTTTCTGAAAGGCCGCAAGCCGGGCTCGTCGACCACGGACGATGGCGCCACGAGCGACGTCGCGGCCGACGAAGAACAAATTCTGCTAGCCATCGCGGCACGTACGGCAGCCAAGCGGCAGAGGGATTTCGCCGCGGCCGACCGCATCCGCGCCGACCTGCTGGCAACGGGAATCGTGCTGGAAGACAAGCCGGGCGGCATTACCGAATGGCGCCGGGCATGACGCGCATGGCCAATACACCGCTGGTAAACGGCGCGCTCGGTGTTCCGCACTATTGGGAAGAGGCCAAGCTCGAGCTGATCAAACGCGATCGCATCATGAAAAAGCTGATCCCGCAGTTCGGCGATCTGCATCTGGTCGGACGCGGCGAACCCTTCACCACGCTGGCACGCTCGATCATCGGCCAGCAGATTTCGGTCAAGGCGGCAGAAAGCGTCTGGCAGAAATTCTTGCTGACCTGTCCGAAATGCACGCCGCTTCAGGTACTGAAAGCAGGCAGCGAAAATCTCGCGGCGTGCGGACTGTCCAGACGCAAGGCGGAATATATTCTGGATCTGGCCGAGCATTTCAAGGCGCGCCGTCTGCATGTCGACAAATGGGCCGAGATGGACGACGAGGACGTCATCGCCGAACTGGTACAGATTCGTGGCATCGGCCGCTGGACAGCGGAGATGTTTTTGATATTTAATCTGCTCCGGCCCAACATCCTGCCGCTGGATGACCTGGGACTGATCCGGGGCATCAGCCTCAATTATTTTTCCAGCGACCCGGTGTCACGCAGCGATGCGCGTGAAGTCGCGGCCAATTGGGAACCCTGGCGCACGGTCGCTACCTGGTATCTATGGCGCAGCCTCGATCCGATCCCGAGCGACTATTGAAACGAAAGAAGTCCGATGACTAAAACCACTTTTTTATCCTTCGAGCAGCCGATTGCCGAGCTGGATGCCAAGATCGAGGAATTGCGTTTCGTGCAGGACGATTCCGCGGTCGATATTTCGGAAGAAATTGAGCGGCTGTCGAAAAAAAGCCAGCAATTGACCAAGGATATCTACGCCAAGCTGACGCCCTGGCAGGTGTCACAGATTGCACGCCATCCGCAACGGCCGTATACGATGGATTACGTGAACGAGATTTTCACCGATTTCCACGAGCTGCACGGCGACCGCAGCTATGCCGATGACCTGTCGATCGTCGGCGGCCTGGCTCGCTTCAATGGCCAGTCCTGCATGGTGATCGGTCACCAGAAGGGCCGCGATACCAAGGAGCGCGCACTGCGCAACTTCGGCATGCCGAAGCCGGAAGGCTATCGCAAGGCCATGCGCCTGATGAAGCTGGCCGAGAAATTCGACCTGCCGATATTCACCTTTGTCGATACGCCTGGCGCCTTTCCCGGCATCGACGCCGAGGAGCGCGGGCAATCGGAAGCGATCGGCCACAACCTGTACGTGATGGCGGAACTGAAAGTGCCGCTGATCGCCACCATCATCGGCGAAGGCGGCTCGGGCGGCGCGCTGGCGATCGCGGTCGGCGATACGGTGTTGATGCTGCAATACGCGACTTACTCGGTGATCTCGCCGGAAGGCTGCGCCTCGATTTTGTGGAAGACTTCCGAGCGCGCATCGGACGCCGCCGAGGCGCTTGGCCTGACCGCGCATCGGCTGAAGGCGATCAACCTGATCGACAAGATCGTGCATGAGCCGCTGGGCGGCGCGCATCGCGACCCGAAGCAGATGGCGGCCTTGTTGAAACGGGCACTGGCGGATGCCCTGCGCCAGTTCCAGGGCGTCAAGACCAAGGATCTGCTGGCGGCGCGCCACGAAAAACTGATGACTTATGGGAAATTCAAGGAAATCGCCGCGCAGGAATAAGCGCGACAGCCTGCCGCTGGTATTCGAACGCGCGCTGGAAGAAATTCTGGCGCGCGTTTGTGTTTCCACGCCCGCTGCGGCGCCGGTGCTGGCGGTAGCCTATAGCGGCGGCCTCGATTCCTCGGTGCTGCTGCGGCTGGCCGCGGAATGGGCGCAAGCGCGCGACTGGCCGCTGCACGCGCTGCATATCCATCATGGGCTGAGTGCCAACGCCGATCGTTGGCTCGAGCATTGCCGCCATGAAGCCATGCGCCAGTCCATTCCGTTTCACGCTGCTCAAGTCGAGGTTAACCAATCCGATCCGCGTGGCGTGGAACAGGCGGCACGCCTTGCTCGTTATCGACAGCTTGGCATCCTGTGCCGTCAGCTCGGTGCCACGCTTTTGCTGACCGGGCATCATCAGGACGACCAGGCAGAAACGGTATTCCTGCAGATGATGCGCGGCTCCGGTCTGCCAGGCCTGTCCGGCATGCCGCAACTGCAGCAGGACAGCAGCTTGCTCGGTGGCGGCGTCGCCCTGGCGCGGCCGCTGCTCGGTGTGCCGCGCGGGACACTGCAGCAGGCGGCGCGCCAATTGCAGTTGGCTGCGGTCGAGGACGAATCGAATGCCGACGTGCGCTATCGGCGCAACGCCGTGCGGCACAAGCTGTTCCCCGCGGTGGCCAGCGAATTTCCGGCTTTTTCGCCATGCCTGACGCGCGTTGCCACGACATGTGCAGACTGCGCAGCGCCTGCTGGATGAAGTCGCGCAAGCTGACCTGATTGTCTGTGCGGCAGACCAGGCAGGCGAGGCGCTGCAGACTGGCTGCGCTCCAACGGCTATCTTCGGATCGCCTCGGCAATCTGTTGCGCTACTGGCTGTACCGGCAGGGCGTAAGCCCGCCCAGTGCGACCCGGCTGGAGGAAATTTGCTGGCAAATGTTTGAAGCGGCTTCTGATACGCATCCGTGCTTCGACTTCGGAGCGGTGCAGCTGCGCCGCGTAAAAAATCGTCTGGAGCTACATCCTGTACTGAGCGCGTTGCCGCTGGGCCCGGTCAGCCTCCGATGGCAGGGGCAAGCGACGATCGACGTGCCGGATTGGGACGGTCGGCTGGTTTTTGAGTGGGCGGCGGGGCCCGGGTTGGCACCCGAGCAGTTGCGCGCCGGGACGCTGGCGATTCGTCCGCGCAGCGGTTCCGAGCGCCTCAAGCCAGCTCCGAACCGGCCTTCCAGAAATCTCAAACAGCTGTTTCAAGAGCGGGCGATCCCTTCCTGGCAGCGGGCGCGGCTGCCGTTGCTGTATCTCGACGGACGATTGATCTTTGTCGGCGGTGTCGGGATGGACGCGCGCATTGCTTTGAGCAGCCCAGGTATCGTCCTGAGGTGGCAGGGCGCTGCATCGTCGGTAACGGAGCATGAGCCGGGACGACCCCCCGATCACGTCTAGTTGGATGCACGGCTCCCGGTCGCGCTATATACTCCAAAAGGCCATGGTTCTTACCGCCGATGGAATATATATTTTTTCAATATACCCCGCCAACATCCAGAGTAATGGGGCGTCAGAACAAGCTGCGCTCTGGTGCTCGCCGGGGGCGCAGCGCCGGCGTCGTGCTGAGATTCGAGCCGACGGGTTGGCCGAAGTCTACAGGCTGCATCGTCGCCATTGGTGGCCTTTACTTTCTGATATGCGTCCTGCCCGAGCTTGGCAGACCTTGTTATTTTGCGCTGCACAATGTAAAGTGAACGGTTATTTTTTCCGCTTTTTCTTCCCTTCCTTTTTTCAAAATGGCCTTATTTGTTCATAAGTATGGCGGCACGTCGATGGCTTCGACCGAACGCATCCGGAATGTCGCCCAGCGTGTCGCCAAGTGGCACAGCGCCGGTCACCAGATCATTGTCGTTCCGTCCGCCATGTCGGGCGAAACCAATCGCCTGCTCGGACTGGCCAGGGAAATCATGCCGCAACCGGACCTGCGCGAACTGGACATGCTCGCCGCTACCGGCGAACAAGTGTCGGTTGCCTTGTTATCGATGGCTTTGCACGCAATCGGCAAGAAAGCCGTGTCGTATGCCGGCTGGCAGGTGCCGATCCAAACCAACTCCGAACATACCAAGGCGCGCATTCACTCGATTGACGACAGTAAGGTGCGACGCGATCTGGACGAGGGCAGAATCGTCATCATTACCGGCTTTCAGGGAGTCGACGAAGGCGGCAATATCACCACCCTGGGACGGGGCGGCTCGGACACGTCCGCAGTGGCGGTGGCGGCGGCAATGAAGGCCAGCGAATGCCTGATCTATACCGATGTCGATGGTGTCTACACCACCGACCCACGCGTGGTGCCGGAGGCGCGCCGCCTGCCGGTGGTCACCTTTGAAGAAATGCTGGAAATGGCCTCGCTCGGCTCCAAGGTGCTGCAAATTCGCTCGGTCGAATTCGCCGGCAACTACCATATGCCGACCCGCGTGCTGTCGTCGCTAACCGATCCATTAATACCGCTGGAAGAAGAAGCTCGCTCCGGCACTCTGATTTCGTTTGAAGGAGATACCAAGGTGGAACAAGCCACGATTACCGGCATCGCGTTTAGCCGCGACGAAGCTAAAATTACTGTCCGCGATGTGCCGGATCGTCCCGGCATCGCCTACCAGATTCTGGGTCCGGTCGCGATCGCCAACATCGAAGTGGACATGATCATCCAGAATCAGTCGGTCGAGGGAAAAACCGATTTTACCTTTACCGTCCCACGGGGCGACTATGCGCGGGCTTTGGATATCCTGAACAATGGCGTCAAGGCCCATATTGGCGCTGCCAGCGTCGCTGGCGACACCAAAGTGTCGAAGGTGTCGGTGGTTGGTGTTGGCATGCGTAGCCATGTCGGGATTGCCTCGCAGATGTTTCGTACCCTGTCCGAAGAGGGGATTAACATACAAATGATTTCCACTTCGGAAATCAAGATTTCGGTTCTGATTGACGAGAAGTACATGGAGTTGGCCGTGCGCGCCTTGCACAAAGCGTTCGGTCTTGAAAGCGCCTGATTTCCGCCATCCAGGACTAGAGTTTGATTGACCAAGCTCGCCTGAAAAGCTATCATTCGAAGCCTTGTTGCGGCGGCATCGCTGCGACAGACCTGGAGACGTGGCCGAGTGGTCGAAGGCACTTCCCTGCTAAGGAAGCATACGGGCTTAAACCTGTATCGTGGGTTCGACTCCCACCGTCTCCGCCAGTAATATCGAACCCCTGACAAGTCAGGGGTTTTTTTATGCGCAAAAACTTTGACCGGAACCGCCTCGCATGGGAATGCTTGATGGCTGCATAGACTGCCGTCGTCACCTGGATTTCATTTCATTTTGCGGCTTCTTCTTAAGGGTTCCCGGACGCGCCTGATTCGAAAAACGGTGGCTTGGATCTGTGGAGCAAATAACGCGATCAGTTCGCAATACCGATTTCGCCCCGAATGAAAATGATAAAGTACGTGGCAGGACAGATCGAAGCGATACCGATTTTCGGTATATGGCTTCCGATCCCGCGAGGAGTGAGTAGGGAAATGGAAAACAAAGACAGAAATATGGCATTGCTCAAGGACTTGATGACGGTGCCGCCAATGACTGCGGAACAGCACGCTGCGATCCTGCGCAAACGAATTGAGCAACGGCGCATGGTCGAAGAAGCGAGGGAGCGTACGGATATTGATGACCAATCCTTTAAAGAGCAATAAATAAAATGGCAACTCAACACATCCGCTAGCACAATTCAACCGCAAGCCCATCTATCCACGCAAGGTTCGCTGCTTTGCTGCGCACCACGTCTTGGCAATCGACGGCAATGAGCCGACCAAGCACCCCATTTCCGGAATCCCGGGCCGCAACTCTCGATCGGTCTCCTGACCGGCTATTACGCACGGTCACGCTCTGCGGGCCAGCACGATTGCGCTTCGCGATTGGCGATTCCAAAAATATTTTCAAAACCTCCTAAAGTTTCCAAGTTGTGGGCCGTTACAGGCAGTAGAGATTTTTGGAAATTTAAAAAAATTCTCTTTCGACCCTAAAGTTTCAAGAAATGTGGTCGTTAATAGCTCGTGAACAAGTGGTTGTTTGTCTATTTTGTTACATTTTTGGAGAAAATTTGTAACGAAACGCGCTGGAGTGAATAAGGACGCGAACTTTTTAATTTAATTTTTATCCAAGCGCAGCTTCGGCACGAAAAACAAAATTTTTTATTTCATGCGCCGAACGCCTGCTTTTTCTCTCGATTCTGCACTTTTTTAAAAGTGCAGCATTCCTGTTTTTTTGCGCGTGTAGGAGAAATTCCTACAGGTGCGAATTCCTATTCCCGACACAAAATACCGAAAAAGGCCGATTTCTGCCTTTGACGTCTGGTTCCAGAATGCAACTACTGGCTAAATACATGGCCACAGCATTTACTGGACGGGAGAGAGATATGAATACCAACGACATGATGGCCGAAATCAGGGACGCGAATCTCGGATACTTGATGCTGGCGCAGCAAATGATCCGCTCCGACAAAGCCGCAGCCATCTTTCGTCTCGGTATCAGTCAAGAAATTGCGGACCTGATTGAAGGTTTGAGCAATGGGCAGATATTAAAACTGGCTGGCACCAATATGATGGTGGCCCGTTTTCGCTTTGATGATGGAGCCATCCTCGGTCTGTTGACCAATCATAGTAAAGACAGAATGTTGGCACATTCGCATGCAGCGATCCTGATGGCTGGTCAAGCGGTTGAGGAAATTGCTTAGTTGTCAATAAGGCGACCAGTATCCGTCATTCTGTAAACGAGGCACGAGCAAATGATCAAAAAAAGTGTCGTAACCGAAGCGCAGGAAATCCAGCTCGCCATCGAACTGATCAATCTCGGCGCCAGGTTGCAGCTGCTGGAGGCAGAGACCTCGCTTTCACGCGAACGCCTGCTAAGGCTGTATAAGGAATTGAGAGGGGTTTCGCCGCCAAAGGGCATGCTGCCGTTTTCGACGGATTGGTTCGTTACCTGGCAGCCCAATGTCCACTCTTCTCTTTTTATTAACATTTATACCTATTTGACGACGCACGCCGACATTTCAGGAATTGCAGCGGTGGTCAAGGCATACAAACTGTATCTGGAGCAGGTTGGACATCGTGATAACGAGGAGCCGGTGCTGTCTCTCACCAGAGCTTGGACGCTGTTACGGTTTTTTGATAGCAAATTGCTGACAACCACGCCATGTAGCGAATGTGGTGGTCATTTTGTTGTGCACCACCTAGATTTGCATGATCATTATTTTTGCGGACTGTGCCGGATGCCTTCCAGAGCCGGGAAAACAAAAAAAATTCGCGAGGCGGCATCTTCGTCGCTATCTGCGCTTGCCTAGTCTGCGAGGCCTTGGCTGATGCCGGTACCTTTGCATGACAGACGGGAATAAGAGGGTACGTCCAAGCCAATCGTGGTGTCAGTTGCCGGCTTGGCGGGCATTGATCATTCAGAGCGGTGCTGCCGTAGTCACGCTGATCGTCTTTCTTCTGACATGGACGATTGGGCTCCATATCCACATCCTCTTTTTTTTAATACTCCAGGGCGCGATTGCAACGGTTGCGTCGCGCAAGAATCGCCTTGCGCCATGGTGGTTGTGGATTCAATTTTTCTTTCCCATGATATTTTGGATGGTGCAGTCGCTGCGGCTGCCATCAACCTTCTTTCTCGCAGGTTTTCTCTTTCTTGTCATACTTTACTGGACAACGTTCCGCAGTCAGGTTCCGTTTTATCCATCGCGGCAAGCGGTATGGGTTGCAGTCGGTCGTTTGTTTCCGCCAGACCAGTCGTTAAGGATGCTGGATGCCGGTAGTGGGATGGGCGGCATGGTTATTCATTTGGCCGCGCATCATCCATATGCGCGCTTTATCGGCATCGAGGCGGCGCCGTTGCCGTGGTTGATCAGTTGGATCCGAAGTTATGGGGGATCACACAATCGGCGCTTTATATTCGGCAATTACAATCATCAGAATTTTGCCGAATATGACCGGGTGTTTGCCTATTTATCCCCTGCAGCTATGCCGGCATTATGGAAAAAGGCGCGGGCCGAAATGCGCCCCGGAACGCTGTTGCTGAGCTACGAATTCGCGATTCCGGAAGTTGATTCACATATTCAGTTGATGCCGGAAGCGGGCGGCCCAATTCTGCACATTTGGCACATGTAATTCGTGCAACGTGTATGGTACATTGCCATACAGCATCTCAAGTTTCAATGGTTCAGGACGTAACTGAGGGGCTGTCAGTCTTCAGGCGCGGTAGCCGTTTGCCAAGCAAATGCCGTAACCGTTCCAAGTCAAGCCATAAAAGGCAGGTTGGCAAGCGCATCTTGCCGTTCAACTGGAGTTGCAGGTTTGTTAGTCATATTTGGATATCTGGTGGTTGTGGCAGCCGTCTTTGGCGGCTTTGGCCTTGCTGGGGGGCACTTTGCGGCGTTACTGCAGCCGGTCGAGTTGCTGATGATCGGCGGGGCGGCAATTGGCTCTTTTTTGGTTGGCAACAACAGTAAAGCGATCAAGGCTACCTTGCGGGCGATGCCCACATTGTTGAAGGGAACAAAATACACCAAAGCCTTGTACATGGAACTGATGGCTCTGCTCTTCGAGATATTGAGCAAGGTGCGCAAAGAGGGGCTGATGTCAATCGAAGGTGACGTCGAGGCGCCTGCGGAAAGTGCAATTTTCAGCAAATATCCCGGAGTGCTCGCCAATCATCATGTTGTTGAATTCATGACCGATTATTTGCGCCTGATGGTCTCCGGCAACATGGATGCATTTCAAATCGAAAATTTGATGGATAACGAGATAGAAACGCATCATCACGAAGGTGAGGTACCGGTACATTGCCTTGCAAAAATGGCGGATGCACTGCCTGCTTTCGGAATCGTGGCGGCAGTCATGGGGGTGGTCCATACCATGGAGTCGGTTGGTTTGCCACCGGCTGAATTGGGGATATTGATTGCCCATGCCTTGGTTGGCACTTTTCTCGGCATCTTGCTTGCGTATGGCTTTGTCGGACCGCTTTCTACCTTGTTGGAGCAAAAATTGCACGAATCGACCAAGGTTCTTCAATGCGTCAAGATAACATTATTGGCAAGCCTGAACGGTTATGCGCCGGCGCTGGCGATTGAATTCGGGCGAAAAGTCCTGTTCACGACCGAGCGCCCCTCCTTTCTTGAGTTGGAGGCCCATATAAAAACGTCAAAAAGCAGGTAGCGAAAACTCACATGGCCGACGAAGGACTGCGTCCGATTATCATCAAGCGGGTCAAAAAGACGGGTCGTCAGGTTCATGGCGGCGCTTGGAAAATCGCTTATGCCGATTTCGTCACGGCGATGATGGCGTTTTTCTTGCTGATGTGGTTGTTGGGTTCGACTACGAAAGGCGATTTGCAAGGAATCGCAGAGTATTTCAAGACACCGCTCAAGGTGGCAATGGCTGGCGGTTCCGGCAGCGGTGACAGCTTGAGCGTGATTCCGGGAGGGGGGCGCGATCTCAGTCAGCGTGACGGCCAACTCAAGAAGGGCGAAAATACGCTGATCAAAAAAACCTACAACTTGAAGGCGGCCGAGGCCGCACTTGAGCGCATGGAAGCGGATCGCCTGAAGGTGCTGAAACAAAGAATCGAGACTTTAATCGAAAGCAATCCGCTGCTCAAACAATACAAAAATCAGCTGTTAATCGATATCACCACCGAGGGCTTACGTATCCAGATAGTCGATGAAAAAAATCGGCCGATGTTTGCGCTGGCCAAGGCTGAACTACAACCCTATACCAAAATTATTCTGCATGAAATCGGACGGGTATTGAATGACGTACCGAACCGGATCAGCTTGTCCGGGCATACCGACGCCACGGTATATTCTAGTGGTGAAAAGGGATACAGCAACTGGGAATTGTCGGCCGATCGCGCCAACGCGTCACGTCGCGCCTTGATCCTGGGCGGCATGGATGAAGCGAAAATTTTGCGCGTGGTCGGACTGTCTTCAGCGGTCTTGTTCGACCGGGAAAACCCACTTAATCCAGTAAACAGACGTATCAGCATCATCGTGATGAATAAAAAGGCGGAAGAAGTGGCGTCCCAGGACGGTGGGATAGTAGCGGTGGCGAACGAGGCGGAAGCACAGCAAGGTGTAACTGAGGCAGTCGGAAACTGACCCTCCGATTCGGGAGATGCGAAGTGACGACAACAGGGTGATTCTATGACAACAAAAAAATTGTTGAGCTTGCAGTTGAAGCGCCTGCTCTCCAGTGTCGCCGAACATGGCCACCAGCACTTAGGCCAAATTGAGGCCGATCTGCTTCAAACCAATTTCTTGCTGGCTGAAGCAATCAGAAAGTTGAATGCCGGTTTCATGGCAATGCATGCGTCGATTTGTTTGCAACAAAAAATTATCACTATGTTATTGACAGAAAAGGCAGATGACGGCGAGTACGCCGCTCGCCTCGATGCCGTATCAGCCGAAATGGACGCGCATGTGAATGCAGCGGTCACCAGCTTGCAGTTCGAGGATATGACCAACCAGCTAATCGGTAGGGCTTTGCAGCGCATTGCGGGGTTGGACAAGGTCCTGGAAACCTTAGGGGCCGGCAGCTCCGGGATGCGGGAGGAAACCGGTATTGAAGATATCGTCGCACGACTCAGCGACGTAAATCGTTTGCTTGAGCAGCAGAGCGGAAAACTGGAAAGCGATCTATGGAAAGCGGTTTGCCAGACTCACATGGAAAGCGGCGATATTGAGCTGTTTTAACCGTTTATTCGGAATTTTTGGGATGGCGCCAGCGTATATCCCGTAGCGAAGCGAAAAGCGCAGGAGAGAAAATGACAAAAACAATACTGGCAGTGGATGATTCCGGCTCACTGCGGCAAATGGTGGTCTTTAGTCTTAAGGCTGCGGGATACCAGGTGACTGAGGCGGTCGATGGTCAGGATGGTTTGGAAAAAGCCAAGCAGCGTACCTTTGATCTGGTGCTGACGGACCAGAACATGCCGCGTATGGACGGCCTGGCGTTGATCCGTGCATTGCGCAAGCTCTCGAATTATCAAGGTGTGCCGATTCTGATGCTGACGACCGAATCAAGCGACGATATGAAAGCCAAGGGGCGAGCGGCAGGAGCGAACGGCTGGCTGGTCAAACCGTTTGACCCGCAGCGCCTGACGGAGGTGGTCAAGAAAGTAATTGGCTAACGTCCAGGTGTAACGCCAACGGCGCCGAGGGTATCAACGACGGAGTTTGATGATGACGATTGAGATGAGCCAGTTCTTCCAGGTGTTTTTCGATGAAGCCGAAGAGCTGCTTGCCGAAATGGAAAAGCTGTTGCTGGCTATTGATGTAACGACTCCGGACAGCGAATCCCTGCATGCCATATTTCGCACGGCGCATTCTATCAAGGGCGGTGCGGCCACTTTCGGACTTGGCGATTTAACCGAAGTCACACATGTCCTGGAGTCCCTTCTGGACAAGATACGCAACGGCGAGGTGGCGCTCACTACCGAGCATGTCGACGCGTTTTTACATGCCAAGGATGTGCTCAAAATGCAGGTGGACGGACATCGCCACCACTCTGCCGTGGATCGTGCCGCCGTGACCGATGCGCGCATGATGTTGCAATCCTTGTCGCAGGATGCCGAAGCCACGCCCCACGTCGCGCAGTTTATGGAAAGCGAAAAATTGCCCGGACCATCGGCTAACTCGCTGCCGCAGCCGGAGCGCTGTTTTCGGATTGAATTGCCACTAATTGCCGAGCGCGACGTCGAGGCACTGACGACCGAGTTGGGTCTGTTGGGATCAATTGCAAAGTCGGTGTCGGCTGATGGCCGGTCGGTGTTGACGCTGACCACGGGTGAAAACATCGACAATATCGTGGCGATCTGCTCTTTTATCATGGAACCTTCGGACCTGAAAATCGCGCTTGAGCCGGCCGAGCCGTTGACCCCGGAAGCAGTTGCCGTCTCTGTCCAACAGCAGGAAGAAAAACAGGGATACGGATTTTTTGAGCCGTTTCAGCTTTTCGATGGTGGTAGTGCGGAAGTGGCGGCGGAGGAACCTAAGGAGGATGTCCTTCCTATCACCGAAATTGAAGCGGTATCGCTTGGCGAACTGGATGCTCGAGACAAGAAAAACGCCAGCTCAGGCGAAGAAAAAGGAAGCGTAGCCAAAGGCAGCCCAGAAAAAACTCCAGCGAGCCATGAATCATCTTCGATTCGTGTCGGAATTGAAAAAGTCGATCAATTGATCAATCTGGTCGGCGAATTGGTCATCACGCAGGCCATGATTGAGCAGCGGACCGATTCATTGGACCCAATGACGCACGAACGCCTGCTTGACAGCGTAAGCCAGTTGACCCGCAACACTCGTGATCTGCAACAAGCGGTCATGTCGATTCGCATGATGCCGATGGACTATGTATTTTCACGCTTCCCGCGCATGGTGCGTGACCTGGCCACAAAGCTGGAGAAAAAAGTCGAATTCGTTACTCATGGGGCAGCGACGGAGTTGGACAAGGGACTGATCGAACGTATCGTCGACCCGCTGACGCATCTGGTTCGAAACAGTATCGACCATGGCATTGAATTGCCAATGGAGCGCGTCAAGGCGGGCAAAAATGAAGTTGGTCGATTATCGCTTTCGGCGGCGCATCAGGGCGGCAATATCGTGATTGAGGTGACCGATGATGGAGGCGGCCTGGATCGTGAAAAAATTCTCCGTAAGGCACATCAGAGCGGCATGGCGCTCGCTGAGGATGCTCCGGATGCCGAGGTTTGGCAATTGATCCTTGCTCCGGGGTTTTCGACTGCCGTTCAGGTTACCGATGTTTCCGGGCGCGGAGTTGGCATGGACGTCGTCAAGCGAAATATCACCGCCATGGGCGGCGTCATCGATATCCGCTCCAGCAAAGGGTTTGGCACAACGATTTCCATCTCGCTGCCGCTCACGCTGGCCATTCTGGATGGTATGTCGATCAAGGTCGGAGACGAGATTTATATTCTCCCACTCGGCTATGTAGTCGAGTCACTACAGCCAGCACCTATTGACGTCAAGGAAATCAGTGGGCAGGGACGGGTAGTCAAGGTACGCGGCGATTATCTGCCACTTATTCCGCTATACCAGGTGTTTGGCATCGATGCTCTTTTTACCGATCCGTCCCAGGGCATCGTGGTCATCCTGGAATCCGAAGGCAGAAAGGCAGCGCTATTCGTAGACGACCTGGTCGGACAACAACAAGTCGTTGTCAAGAATCTTGAGTCAAATTATCGCAAGGTGGCCGGCATTTCTGGCGCCACGATTCTTGGCGATGGTGGGGTGTCATTGATTATTGACGTTGCTTCACTTTTACGCTCCACTCGACAACTTAAAGATGAATCCATGCTTTTTGAAAGGGAATAGCCATGTTGCATAACAGTCAGCAAAATATCGCGGAGTCTCAGGGAAAGTCAGATCGAACTGGCGATGAATTTCTCGCTTTCACGCTGGGCAAGGAAGAATACGGTATCGATATTCTGAAGGTGCAGGAAATTCGCGGCTACGAAGCGGTCACGCGCATCGCCAACGCGCCGGACTTTATCAAAGGTGTTGTCAACTTGCGCGGCATTATTGTGCCCATCGTCGACATGCGGATCAAATTCAATCTTGGGGAACCGACTTATGATCAATTCACGGTGGTGATCATTTTGAATATCAATGGGCGTATTGTCGGTATGGTGGTCGATAGCGTTTCCGACGTCATCACGCTGTCAGCAGACGAGGTCAAGCCAGCCCCTGAAATGGGTACCGCGTTCAACACTGATTATTTGATCGGACTGGGTACGTTGGATGAACGCATGCTGATTTTGGTTGATATCAACAAGCTGATGTCCAGTGCCGAGATGGGATTGATCGACAAGATTGCCGCTTGATACCAGCTAGCTCATTAAAACCTGCTTTGATGTTGGTGATCCGGTTGTAGGCCCAGGAGGATTAAAAGGTGTTGAAAAATCTAAGTATTCGGACGCGACTGATTTTCGTGCTTGGCGTTCTATCCGTCATGCTGATTTGCGGTGGCGTTATTGGCATCTCAAGTCTGAGTTATACCAATGGATCACTGGAAACCCTTTACGCGCATCGGTTGGTGCCGACCGGGCAATTAAATCAGATCATTGTAACGGTCAACAAGAATCAGTTGGCTATTGCCCAATCGCTCAACGACGATCCAGCGGTCATCAGCAAACGGATGGATCAGGTGGATCTGAGAATGTCCGAAACCAATCACACCTGGGCCGCATATCGGGCTGGTAATTTGGCGAACGAGGAAAGAAAAATTGCCGATAAAGTCTACGGCAGCTATCAAAAGCTTGTGACTGAGGGTTTGCAGCCGGCGATTGAGGCCTTGCGCGCGCCAAACACCCAGTTGGCGATGGAGATCATGCAAGGGCCGATCCGCCAGAATTACGTGGATGTAGAGCAGGGGATTGCGGAACTGATCAAGATGCAGTTGGATGTCGCAAAAGCGGATTTTACAAATTCGCAGGAGCTATACATATGGGTCCGCAATTCGAGTATGACCGCAATCGCGCTTGGGGTTCTGTTTGCGATAGGGATTGGTATCTGGTTAACACGTGCCATTTCCATGCCGCTAAACAAGGCTGTACTAATTGCCCGTAGCGTTGCTGCTGGCGACCTTACGCAGAAAATCGAGGTCAGATCCGGCGATGAAACAGGACAACTTTTGCAAGCGCTGAAGCGCATGAACGACAGTCTGATTCAAACGGTGGGGCAGGTTCGGCGCAGTACCGAAACGATCGGAGTAGCGTCGGCGGAAATTGCCAGTGGCAATGCGGACTTGTCGTCGCGCACGGAAACGCAAGCGAGTTCGCTGGAAGAGACGGCGTCGTCGATGGAAGAGCTGACGTCGACGGTGCGGCAGAACGCGGAAAATGCGCGGCAAGCGAACCAGCTGGTGGTGTCGGCGTCGGACTTTGCGGTCAAGGGTGGGCAAGTGGTCGGGCAAGTGGTGGACACCATGGGGTCGATCAAGGAAAGCTCGAAAAAGATTGTCGACATCATTGGGGTGATCGACGGCATCGCGTTTCAGACCAACATCCTGGCATTAAACGCGGCGGTGGAAGCGGCCCGCGCCGGGGAGCAGGGGCGCGGCTTTGCGGTGGTGGCAGCCGAAGTCAGGAACCTGGCGCAACGCTCGGCCGGGGCGGCCAAGGAAATCAAGGGACTGATTGGCGATTCGGTGGACAAGGTGGATGTCGGCAGCAAGCTGGTGGACGAAGCGGGCAAGACGATGAGCGAGATCGTGACCTCGGTCAAGCATGTGGCGGACATCATGAATGAAATCACGGCCGCCAGCCAGGAACAAAGCAGCGGGATTGAAGAAGTGAATCGCGCGATCGGGCAGATGGATGAAATGACCCAGCAGAATGCCGCCTTGGTGGAACAGGCGGCGGCGGCGGCGGCCAGCATGCAGGAGCAGGCGGTACAGCTGGCGCAGGCGGTCAGCGTCTTCAAGCTGGAAGGCGATGGGCAGGGCACGGCGGCCTGGACGGCAGCGGTCGCCGCGCCTGCGGCCAAGCCGGCCGCTACCCGAAGTGCGGTCGCGCCGACCGCGCTGAGCGCGCCTGGCCGCCAGGTGGCGCCGCCGGTGGCCAGCCGGCCAACGCCAGCCGTGCTGGCCGGGAATGACGATTGGGAAGAGTTCTAGCCGATCAGTCGGCTGGGGAAACGCGACGCAGATAGTTACTACCTGATGTTGGATAGGATGAATTAGGGCTTGTATAGTTGCCTCGTTACGGAATGCTCATTTGGGAATGTCAACCGTAAGAATAGACAGAAGGGGATTGCAATATGCCGGCAAGAGTTGATTTTAAAGACTCATAAGCTGGTTGAATTTAACAGTACGAGCCATTGCGAATAACTACCACTACGGCCATCGTTGGATCTATTGCCGGCCTTGGGATAATAAAAACCGAATCAGGAGGAAACATAATGGATTTGCGCAATTTACGGATTGGTGCACGCTTGGGGACTGGCTTCGGTTTGATCTTGATGATCTTGGTTTCGGTACTGATTATCGGCAATGTATCAAGCACGAGAAATGGGGCCAAGCTGATTGATGGGCTACAGGCGGCCAATACCAAAAGCGTATTGGCAGGAACCATGAAGAGCGCATTGCTGCAGGGCGGGATCGCCATGCGCAACATTGGCCTGCAGTCGGATATCGCGGCGATGCAAAAGGAGGAGGCAAAAGCCAAGGAAGAGAACAAGCGCTATGTTGATGCGCGCACTCGCCTGGAGGCCGCCGGACTGAATCAGGGTGAAAAGAAAATTCTGGAAGAGATAGCAAGACTGGACAAGGAGCTTGAGGCTCCTTTTAAAGCAGCAATTCAGCAGGTATTGGCCTTCAATGGAGAAGAAGCCAGCAAAATCATCACCAGCCGGATCGACCCTCTGAATCAGCAGGCGATAATTGAAATCGACAAGCTGGTCGAAGCGCAGCAGGCGCTTGAGCAGGAAACGCTGGCAGGCAGTGTCAGCGCTCAAAGGAACCTGACCTATTTGTTCATCTTGATGGGCGCCGTTGCCTTGACGTTGGGTGGTGCGCTGGCATTGCTGCTGACACGCAGCATTACTACCCCCTTGCAGGACGCGGTAGAGGTAGCCAGAAAAGTGGCAGCGGGTGAATTGACGTCGCGTGTGAAGGCGGTCGGCAAGGATGAAATTGGCGATTTGCTGCGGGCGTTGAAGGGCATGAATGAAAGCTTGCTCAAAATTGTGGGCAAGGTGAGGGTCGGGACCGACGCCATCACCAGCGCCTCTGAAGAGATTGCCAGTGGCAATGCGGACTTGTCGTCGCGCACGGAAACGCAAGCGAGTTCGCTGGAAGAGACGGCGTCGTCGATGGAAGAGCTGACGTCGACGGTGCGGCAGAACGCGGAAAATGCGCGGCAAGCGAACCAGCTGGTGGTGTCGGCGTCGGACTTTGCGGTCAAGGGTGGGCAAGTGGTCGGGCAAGTGGTGGACACCATGGGGTCGATCAAGGAAAGCTCGAAAAAGATTGTCGACATCATTGGGGTGATCGACGGCATCGCGTTTCAGACCAACATCCTGGCATTAAACGCGGCGGTGGAAGCGGCCCGTGCCGGGGAGCAGGGGCGCGGCTTTGCGGTGGTGGCAGCCGAAGTCAGGAACCTGGCGCAACGCTCGGCCGGGGCGGCCAAGGAAATCAAGGGACTGATTGGCGATTCGGTGGACAAGGTGGATGTCGGCAGCAAGCTGGTGGACGAAGCGGGCAAGACGATGAGCGAGATCGTGACCTCGGTCAAGCATGTGGCGGACATCATGAATGAAATCACGGCTGCCAGCCAGGAACAAAGCAGCGGGATTGAAGAAGTGAATCGCGCGATCGGGCAGATGGATGAAATGACCCAGCAGAATGCCGCCTTGGTGGAACAGGCGGCGGCGGCGGCGGCCAGCATGCAGGAGCAGGCGGTACAGCTGGCACAGGCGGTCAGCGTCTTCAAGCTGGAAGGCGATGGGCAGGGCACGGCGGCCTGGACGGCAGCGGTCGCCGCGCCTGCGGCCAAGCCGGCCGCTACCCGAAGTGCGGTCGCGCCGACCGCGCTGAGCGCGCCTGGCCGCCAGGTGGCGCCACCGGTGGCGAGCCGGCCAACGCCAGCCGTGCTGGCCGGAAATGACGATTGGGAAGAGTTCTGAAGCTGAAGAAAATGGTGTTCGACAAAATTCAAGTTCATCTAGCCGACGGTCGATAACGTGACAGAGGGATCGGCCGCCTGATTTTTGGTGTCAAAAACTACTGGTTGGAATGCGATGAATACTATGCGTAAATTCCCTCTGCTAAAGCTGTTGGCGGCAGGCGTCTTCGTCAGTGTTCTTGTCGCTCTCTTGTTCGACTGGCTAATGGGACCAGCCATCCGACCGCTGACGGTAGCGGTAATTGCGTCAATTGCCGGCGTGCTGACATCTGCGCTGGTTTGCAATCGAAATGCTGCAGGCGGTACGCGTTTTGGCTACAAGGTTGCCCAGGAAATCGACCATATCATGATCGGTGCGGCGGAGACATCATTCTTCGTTGATTCCATCAAGCATAAGATCGAGCACGATGTCCGTACGCTTGACGACATCGTCGGCAGCGCCGAGCAGAATGCCAGTACGACGGCGCAGATTGCAGTGAATGCCGAGCGCGCGGCCAAGGTGGCGCATGAGGTGCGCGGTGAGAGCGTGGCCGGCCGGGCCCAGGTAGATCAGAGCCTGAACCAGATCAACAATGCGCGCCAGGATGCGCAAAACGCCTCGCAGGTAATGACGCAACTGCAAGCCAAGGCGCGACGCATTCACGGCATTACCGAGGTGATTACCGAGATCGCAGCACGTACCAACTTGCTGGCACTGAACGCTGCTATCGAAGCTGCGCGTGCCGGCGAGCACGGGCGCGGTTTTGCCGTGGTGGCCGGCGAAGTTCGGCAACTGGCACAGCGCACCAAAAGTGCAACCGACGATATCGGTCAGATGGTGCGCGAAATCAATGAAGAGGCTGAGCGTGCGGCGGAAGGAATGGCATCCCTGACCGGCAAGGTGACCGAAGCGGCGCAAAACGCCGGACGTGTGCATGGCTTTCTTGAGAATATCGAACGTGCGGCGTCGGTGTCGGAAGACGAAGTCGAGCAGATTGCTCGGGCGTCGCGCGAGCATGTCGAGACCACCCGCCAAATTGCCGACGGAATCCTGCAAATCCGTGACGGCATGTTGCTGACCGATGCCGAGCTGCCGCGTGCCGCTGCGTCTGCGTTGGCCCTTTCTGAACGCGCCGAGGCAGTATATGGCGCCATAGCCGCGTTCAACATCCGCACTGCGCATGATACGATCCGCGCTGCTGCCGAAGCGGCGGCCGAGGAGGTTGGGAAAATATTTGCCGACGCGATCCAGAACGGCCAGATCAGCGAGGACGCGCTGTTCGATCGTACCTATACGCCGATTCCAAGAACCAATCCACAAAAGCACTCGACCAAGTTTGACAGCTTTACCGATCGTACACTGCCACCGCTGCAAGAGGCACTGCTGGAGGCGATGCCGCAATTGGCATACGCCGGTGCGGTCGACAATAATGGATATTTCCCGACCCATAACAGGAAATTTTCGCAGCCGCTGACCGGTAATTACGAGGTTGATCTGGTCAACAATCGGACCAAGCGAATTTTCAATGATCGTACCGGCGCCCGTTGTGGCGCCAATACCGACTCGTTTTTACTGCAGACTTACAAACGCGATACGGGTGAAGTAATGCATGATTTATCGGTGCCTATTCATGTGGCGGGCAGACATTGGGGAGGTTTCCGCGTCGGCTATCGCTCCAGCACGCTGGACCAGGAGACGGCCGACCTTGCGCAGACGCCGAGAACCGTCGTTAAAGTCCCGGCGCGGCGCCTGGCGCAAAGGAATAGTTAATGCCGACCCGCTGGGACGCGGTGGTGGAATGCAACGATGAAGGTGACGACTCGCTGTGCAGCAGAAGGAGTGAGTGGGCAAGGCGCGACGCAGTTGCGTAATTGACAGGGAAGAACAGCAGATTGAAACGAGCGCCGCCGAATAAACTGGATACCATCAAGGAATTCGAATTCACCGCTCGGGATTTTGAAAGAGCGAGAAATCTGATCCATCAACATGCCGGCATTGCACTCGCGGCCAGTAAACAGGAGATGGTCTACAGCCGGCTGGCGCGCCGGCTGCGGGCAACGGGAATCAACACGTTCTCCGACTATCTCGACCAACTGGAAGGTGGTGGCGAGGGGAGTGAGAAGGAAGCGTTCGTCAATGCACTGACGACCAATCTCACCTCATTTTTTCGGGAAGCGCACCATTTCCCAATTTTCGCCGATCATGTTCGCCAATTGCGCGAACCCGCCACTATCTGGTGCTGTGCCAGCTCCACTGGAGAAGAGCCGTATTCGATCGCCATGACCTTGTGCGAAACGTACGCGACCTTGACGCCTCCGGCACATATCCTGGCGACCGACATCGATACCAATGTGCTGGCGGTTGCTGCGCGCGGAGTTTATCCGATCGAACGGCTGGACAAACTTTCGGCGGAGCGCAAAAAGCGTTTTTTCCTGAGAGGTACCGGGGCACAGAGTGGGCTGGCGCGGGTACGGCCCGAACTCAGCAAACTGATTACCTTCCAGCCGCTCAATCTACTGGCGGGCAGCTGGCCAATTACGACAACGTTCGATACCATCTTCTGTCGGAATGTCATGATTTATTTCGACAAGGCCACTCAGACAAAAATATTGTCCCGTTTTGCCCCATTGATGAAACCGCAGGGCTTGCTGTTTGCCGGGCATTCGGAAAATTTCTCGTACGTGTCTAGCGCGTTCAAGCTGCGTGCCAAGACCGTCTATGAAGTCGTGCCGCGCCATGGTGCCAAGGCCAGCGCTCGCAAGCCCGAATTGGACTTGCAGCCATGAGCCAGGGGATTGAAGAGCAGTTTGCCAATAATGTGTATTACGACCGCATTTTCGATCGGGATGCGGCCAAGATACTGCCGGGCGAATATTATTTCACCTGCAAGGACATGCTGATTGTGACGGTGCTCGGCTCTTGCGTCGCCGCCTGTATTCGCGATCGGATCACTGGAATCGGCGGCATGAATCACTTCATGCTGCCTTCCAGTGGCGATCTGGACAGCCCGGTGTCGGCATCGATGCGGTACGGCACCTATGCGATGGAAATTCTGATCAACGAGCTGTTGAAGTCCGGCGCCCGGCGCGAGAACCTGGAGGCCAAGGTATTCGGCGGCGGCAATGTGCTGGCCGGATTTACTTCCATGAATGTCGGCGAGCGCAATGCGCAATTCGTGCGCGCATATCTGCAGGCGGAAAACATTCATATGGCGGCCGAAGACTTGAATGACATTCATCCACGCAAGGTATATTTCTTCCCCCGCTCCGGTAAGGTGCTGGTAAAAAAGCTGAAACAATTGAACAACAACACGCTGGTTAATCGCGAACAGGATTACGCGAACCGGCTCGAGAATAATCGGATGAGCGGTGCAATCGAATTGTTCTGATCGCCACGGTATCGTCTGGAATGCTACGGAAGCTTGGCCTCATGAAAATCAAGGTGCTCATTGTTGACGATTCGGCGTTGATTCGCAGCGTCATGAAGGAAATCATCGGCAGCCAGCCCGATATGGAAGTAGTGGGCGTTGCTCCTGATCCGCTGGTGGCGCGCGATTTGATCAAGCAGACCAACCCGGATGTGCTGACGCTGGACGTCGAGATGCCGAAGATGGATGGCCTCGATTTTCTCGAGAAACTGATGCGTCTGCGCCCGATGCCGGTGCTGATGGTGTCGTCGCTGACCGAGCGCGGATCGGAAATCACCTTGCGTGCGCTGGAACTGGGTGCGGTCGATTTCGTCACCAAGCCCAAGCTGTCGATTCAAAGCGGCATGCGCGACTATGCCGAACTGATCACCGACAAGATCCGCATCGCCTCCAAGGCACATATCCGGGCGCGCACGCTGGCCAATACCGGCGCCAGCCAGGTAGCGGGCGAGCTGCCATTGATCCGCAATCCGATGACCAGTAGCGAAAAATTGATCGTGATTGGCGCCTCCACCGGCGGCACCGAAGCGATCAAGAATTTTCTGGTGCAAATGCCGTCGGATAGCCCAGGTATTTTAATTACCCAGCATATGCCGGAAGGATTTACCCGCTCGTTTGCGCGCCGGCTCGATAGCCTGTGCAAGATCGCAGTCAGCGAAGCGGCGGGCGAGGAGCGCATCCTGCCGGGCCATGCCTATATTGCTCCCGGCAATGCCCATTTGCTGCTGGTGCGCAGCGGCGCCAACTATATGACCAGGCTCGATCCCGGCGAGCCGGTAAACCGGCATCGGCCTTCGGTGGATGTGCTGTTCGATTCGGTTGCCAGTTGCGCCGGCAAGAACGCAGTCGGCGTCATCCTGACCGGGATGGGCAAGGACGGCGCGCAGGGCATGCTGAAAATGAAGCAGGCGGGCGCGCGCAATTTTGCTCAGGATGAAGCGAGCTGCGTGGTATTCGGCATGCCGCGTGAGGCGATCGCCGTCGGCGCCGTGCATGAGACCGCCGCTCTGGGCGAGCTTCCGGCGATGGTGTTGAATTATCTTGCAACGCATAGCAGCCGGGCGTTACGGGTTTAGATTGATTTCGATTAATATAGGCAACGCAATTTTATCCACCGTTCGTTCGGTGTCGTAGCATCGCGGTGTCGTAGCTATCGACCTGATCGATGACGGGTCTTACGCATCAATGGAGTCATTCATGGCTGGTCCCAATACCAAATTTTTAGTGGTTGACGATTTTTCAACAATGCGTCGCATTGTCCGGAATTTGCTCAAGGAGTTGGGTTATACCAACGTTGACGAAGCCGAGGACGGGTCGATGGCGCTGTCCAAGCTGCGTGCCGACAATTTCGATTTTGTTATCTCCGACTGGAACATGCCGGTGATGGATGGACTGACCATGTTGCAAACCATCCGTGCCGATCCTGCCTTGGCCAAGCTGCCGGTATTGATGGTGACGGCCGAGGCCAAGAAAGAAAACATCATTGCGGCCGCCCAAGCCGGCGCCAGCGGCTACGTGGTCAAGCCGTTCACCGCTGCCACGCTGGATGAAAAGCTGGCGAAGATTTTTGAGAAACTTGAAAAGGCCGGCGCATAGCTCTGAAGCGACGGCGCCGTCATCACACGGCTCGGCACGCCCCCGATTTTTCGACTGACTCTAGCTTACCAAGGCAGATTGCATGCATACCGCAGATTTTATCGTTCGTGAACCGCTTCTGGATCCGAAACAGCAGGTGCTGGGCTACGAACTGGGCTGGCAGCAGTCCAGTAGCGACGCTAGCCCGCAGGGCGGCACCAATGCGGTTGCGCTGGCCGAACTCCTCGGGCAGCAACTGCATGACAGCGACGGTGGCTGGCTGCTGGGTAGCACGCTCCTGTTCCTGCAAGCGTCGCCGGCCCTGCTGGCAGCCGATGCGCTGTTGGCGCTGCCGCCGAAAAACATCGTCCTGGCGCTGTCCGCAGCAGACCTGGGCGAGCCGGCGACACTGGCCGCAGTCCAGAAATTGCGCGCGCAAGGCTATGGCATTTCGTTGCGCAGTCCTGACTTCAAGGCGCTCGACAAGGGCATGCTGGCGCTGTTGACGCACATCGAAGTGCATTTCGACCCAGACGATCTGGCGAGCCAGGCCAAAATTTACGGCGCGCTCAAGCAATCGGCAGTGCGCCTGGTGGCACGAGGAATCAGTACCTGGTCGCAATATGATGCGTGCGCCGCACTCGGACTGGATGCCTTTGTCGGCAAGCTGCACCTGACTCCGCGCCCGGGACCGCAACCGAAAGGCATGAACCCGGCGCAGGCGGTGGTGCTGCAACTGATGCGCCTGGTGCGACAAAATGCCGACGTGCGCGAACTCGAAGCGGTGTTGAAGCGCGATGCGGCGCTGTCCTTCAAGCTGCTGCGCTACATCAATTCGGCCGGCTTCGGACATGGCACGGAAATCCAGTCGCTGCGGCATGCGGTGACGCTGCTCGGGTATGCGCCGTTGTTCCGCTGGCTGTCGCTGCTGCTGGCCACCGCCAGCACCACCGGCTACTCGCCGGTGCTGATGCAAACCGCGGTGATTCGTGGGCGCCTGGCCGAGTTGCTGGGCACGCCGGCGCTGCCACGCGGCGAATCCGAAAACCTGTTCGTGGCCGGCCTGTTTTCTCTACTGGACCGACTGCTCGGCATCCCGATGGCACAGGTGCTGCAAGAGATGCAGTTTTCCGAAGGGCTGGCGCAGGCCCTGCTGTCGCGTGAAGGCGCGTACGGCCCGTATCTGGCTCTAGCCGAGGCATGTGAACTGAACAGCGCCCTGGTCGGGTCGCTGGCCACTTCGCTGCAAATCGATGTGGATGAAGTGAATCAGCTGCATTTGGCGGCGCTGGCCTGGTCGCACAACCTGCAGCTGTAAGCGGCGACCTGGGCGTAGCATTCGCCTGCGCATCAAATGCCCGTCCTGTCTGCGCTGGCACAGGTGAGCCCTGGCCTCCAGCAAGAACTGCACGTTCTTATAAATTCACCTCATTAGCTACCACTCTCTGATGGTGCCCGTGCCATCATTCCCGCATCAGCGACAAGGCAGGTGAGGGGCCGGCACCATGGCCCCTTGCAGGGCGCGTCTGCGCTGGCAGCCGCACACCGTTCCGCAGGCTGGCAGCAGGCTGCCTGAATTTCCTGCCGCAGCTTGCGCGGGGACGACAGGTTAAAGTTTTTGCTCCTGTCAGAGATTGATGGCCAATCAGGTCAAGTCATGGAGTATGTGCATAAAACGTCCGTTGCAAGTCTGATATTTGGCGTTATGCAGTGGAGTATGTGTTCCATTGGCCAGTCATTCGGCTGGTGGAGCGAGGACGACGCTCGCGCTGCACCTTCGGCTTTATCTCTTGACCGCCCGGACCATCCTTGTCCCAGCCATGCATGGTTGGCGGGGCTTGCACGATGCTAGTTGGGTCGGGTTGCAGCCTCTGACTGTGCGAACCCCAGCGCGTGGTGGCCATCCGGCTACTGACCAGGCGTGGATGGCGACTCGTCCTGCCGTGCTTTTGGTCTTGCCCAATCCCGAAAAGACACCCATTTCCACCCCTGTTCCACTGATGGCGTATTCATCGCTTCGCCAATAATCAAGCCTGATGGGCTTATGGCGTCGTGTGGAACGCCGTAGCGCCATGACAGGAGTCGGCGGTGGCTGAAGACAGCGATCTCGAAAAGACGGAACCCGCATCGCCCCGGCGCATCGAGCAGGCGCGCGAAGAGGGCGACGTTCCGCGTTCGCGCGAACTGGCCACGTGCACCATCTTGCTGGCAGCCGGCGGTGGCTTATGGGTTTTTGGCGCTGGCGTGGTGCGGCGCCTGAACCAGAGCATGGAGTCGGGGCTGGGCTTCGATCGTGCCCAGGCCTTCGATCCGAATGTGCTGCTCAGCCAGGTGGGCGCCAACGTCACGGCCGTGATGCTGTCCTTCGCGCCGATCGCAGCCCT
The DNA here is from genome assembly GCA_963707665.1 of uncultured beta proteobacterium. Classification (GTDB taxonomy): domain Bacteria; phylum Pseudomonadota; class Gammaproteobacteria; order Burkholderiales; family Burkholderiaceae_D; genus DATJCV01. Next base: position 66,533 of record CAVPQU010000011.1, read on the forward strand.
GCTGGTGATCGTGGCGCTGGCTTCGCCACTGCTGATCGGCGGCTGGCTGTTTTCGGCCAAGGCGCTGCAGCCGAAGTTCGGCAAGCTCAATCCGCTGAAAGGCCTGGGCAACATGGTATCGGTCAATGCCGCGGTCGAGCTGGGCAAGGCGATCGCCAAGACCATTCTGGTCGGCACCGTGTCCTGGCTGGTGATCAGCCATCAAATCGAGGCCATGCTCGGCCTCAGCGTGGAATCGGCCAAGGATGGCATGCAGCATCTGGCGCGCCTGTTGCTGATCGGCTTCATGTCGATTGTCGGTGCGCTGGTGCTGATCGCGTTGATCGATGCGCCATTCCAGATGTGGCGCTACGCCAAGAAGCTGATGATGACGCGCCAGGAAGTACGGCAGGAATCCAAGGAATCCGATGGCGATCCGCAGATCAAGGCCAAGATCCGTTCGATGCAGCGCGAGATGGCACGGCGCCGGATGATGTCGGAAGTGCCAACCGCCGACGTCGTGGTGACCAACCCGACGCACTATGCGGTGGCGCTGAAATATGCCGATGGCGCGATGCGCGCGCCAAAAGTGGTGGCCAAGGGCGCCGACGAAGTCGCTGCCAAGATCCGCGAACTCGCCGCCGCCAACAATGTGCCGATGCTGGAAGCGCCGGCGCTGGCGCGGGCGCTGCACCGGCATACCGAACTGGGCGACGAAATTCCGGAAGCGCTGTACACCGCGGTGGCTGAAGTGCTGGCCTACGTGTTCCAGTTGCGCAGCTACAAGAAGCAGGGCGGCTTGCGGCCGGAACTGCCGCAGGCGCTGGATGTGCCGCCGGAACTGGATCCGCATAACGCGGCCGCGGCGGCTGGAGCCACGCCATGAACGCGCTGAAACTGCCTGCCTGGATGACCGGCGAAGGTTCGCGCGCGATGGCGGCGCCGATCATCATCGTCATGATGCTGGCGATGATGGTATTGCCGCTGCCGGCATTTGCGCTGGACGTTTTCTTCAGCTTCAATATCGCGTTGTCGATCATCGTGCTGCTGACCGCACTGTATACGGTCAAGCCGCTCGACTTCATGGTGTTCCCGACCGTGCTGCTGGTTTCCACCATGCTGCGACTGTCGTTGAACGTCGCCTCCACCCGAGTGGTGCTGACCGAAGGCCATACCGGTCCGGACGCCGCCGGCAAGGTGATCGAGGCGTTCGGCCATTTCCTGATCGGCGGCAACTATGCAGTCGGCATGGTGGTATTCGTGATTCTGACCATCATCAACTTCATGGTGGTCACCAAGGGCGCCGGCCGCATTGCCGAAGTCGGCGCGCGTTTCGCTCTCGATGCGATGCCGGGCAAGCAGATGGCGATCGACGCCGATCTCAATGCCGGCCTGATCGGCGAGCAGGAGGCGCGCCGCCGCCGGCAGGAAGTCGGGCAGGAAGCCGAGTTCTACGGCGCCATGGACGGCGCCAGCAAATACGTGCGCGGCGACGCCATCGCCGGCATCATCATCACCGTCATCAACATCATCGGCGGTCTGGTGGTCGGCATGGTGCAGCATGACCTGGCGTTCGATCTGGCGCTGAAAAACTACACGCTGCTGGCCATTGGCGATGGCCTGGTGGCGCAGATTCCATCGCTCATCATTTCCACCGCCGCCGGCGTAGTGGTCTCGCGCGTGGCCAGCGAGCAGGATATCGGCGGCCAGCTGGTCGGCCAGTTGCTGGCCAAGCCGCAGGTGCTGTACATCACCGCTGCCATCATTGGTGGCATGGGCCTGATCCCCGGCATGCCGCACGTTGCCTTCCTGTTGCTGGCGGGCGTGCTGGCGGGTGGCGCCTACCTGGTGTCGCAACGGCTGGCCAAGGCGGCCGAGGCGACGCCGGAGCCGGCGGCCGCGGTGACGGCGCCGGAAGTCGAGGAAGCGACCTGGCAAGATATCCTGCCGGTCGATACCCTCGGTCTCGAAGTCGGCTATCGCCTGATTCCGCTGGTCGACAAGGGGCAGGGCGGCGAACTGCTGCGGCGGATCAAGGGTATCCGCAAGAAATTTGCGCAGGAAGTCGGTTTCCTGTCGCCGCCAGTGCACATCCGCGACAATCTGGAACTCAAGCCGTCGGCCTACCGCATTACCCTGAAAGGCGTCGAAGTCGGCAGCGGCGAAGCGCTGGCCGGCCAGTTCCTGGCAATCAATCCCGGCATGGTGAGCGGCGCCTTGCCCGGTCCGACCACCAGCGATCCTGCGTTTGGGCTGCCGGCCACCTGGGTCGATAGCGCCATGCGCGAGCAGGCGCAAACCATGGGCTATACCGTGGTCGATGCCGGCACCGTGGTCGCCACCCATTTGAACCACCTGATCACGACCCACGCGGCGGAATTGCTGGGACGGCAGGAAGTGCAGCAGTTGCTGGACCACGTCGGCAAGGATGCGCCGAAGCTGGTGGAAGACCTGGTGCCGAAGCTGATTCCGCTGGCGACCCTGCAGAAAGTGCTGCAAAACCTGCTGGCCGAAGGCATTCACATCCGCGACATGCGCACCATCGTCGAAACCCTGGCGGATCAGGCGCTGCGCACGCAGGACCCGAACGAACTGACGGCGATGGTGCGGGTGGCGCTGGGGCCGGCGATCGTGCAGCAGATCTTCCCGTCCGCCGGCGAACTGTCGGTGATGACGCTGGACAACCGCCTGGAGCGCTTGCTGATGCAGGCGCTGCAAGCCAGCGGCCCGGATGGCGCCGGCATCGAGCCCGGCCTGGCCGATACCCTGGCGCAGCAAGCAGAACAAGCCACGCGCCAGCAGGAGCAGCAGGGCTTGCCGCCGGTGCTGCTGGTGCCGGCGCCGCTGCGCGCCCTGCTGGCGCGCTTCCTGCGGCGCGCACTGCCGCAGCTGAAGGTACTGTCGCACGCCGAACTACCCGATTCGAAGACCATTAGAGTGACCAGCCTGATTGGAGGCCATGCATGAACGTTCAAAAATTCCTAGCCCATTCATCCCGTGAAGCATTGCGCCAGGTGCGCGATGCGATCGGGCCGGACGCGGTGATCCTGTCCAACCGCACGGTGGAGGGCGGCGTCGAAATCCTGGCACTGGGGCATGAAGACATTGCTTCCCTGACCGCGCCGGCGATCGAGCGTGAAGCCCTGTCCGAGGCGGCGACCGCAAGCTGCGCGCCATCGCACAGCAGCAGCGACAGCAACGACCGCACGCAGGCAGCGAATCTGGCCGCGATGCTGAGCCGCGCACCCGAGCCGGCGCCCGTCGCTGCCGCGGTGAGCAGCAACGAACTGAACGAAGTGATGAACGAGATCCGTTCCATGCGCGGCATGCTGGAAGCGCAGCTGGCCGGGCTGGCCTGGGGCGCTCTGCAGAAGCGCGAACCGATGAAAGCGGTGATCATGCGCGAGATGCTGGCGGCCGGTTTTTCCGCCAGCCTGGCGCGCTACCTGACGGAAAAGCTGCAGGATGGCGACAGCCGCGAAGCCGGCATGAATTGGATCAAGACCATCCTGGCGCGCAATCTGGGAACCATGGATAACGAAGACGAAATCCTGGAAAAAGGCGGCGTGTATGCGCTGGTCGGCCCGACCGGGGTCGGCAAGACCACCACTACCGCCAAGCTGGCGGCGCGCTGCGTGATGCGGCACGGCGCCGGCAAGCTGGCACTGATCACCACCGATGGCTATCGTATCGGCGGCTACGAGCAGTTGCGCATCTACGGCAAGATCCTCGGCGTCATGGTGCATTCGGTGAAGGACGAAGCCGACCTGAAGATCGCGCTGGAGGAATTGAAAGGCAAGCACATGGTGCTGATCGACACGGTCGGCGTCAGCCAGCGCGACCAGATGGTGGCGCAGCAGGTGGCGATGCTGTCCGGTGCAGGTACCGAGGTCAAGCGCCTGCTATGTCTGAACGCCACCTCGACCGGCGAAACCCTGAACGAAGTGATCCGGGCCTACCAGGGCGACGGACTGGCCGGCTGCATCATGACCAAGCTGGATGAAGCCGCGACTATCGGCAGCACGCTGGATGCGTTGATTCGCCACAAGCTCTGCCTGTATTACGTCGCCAATGGCCAACGGGTGCCGGAAGACCTGCACGTGGCCAATCGCCAGTACCTGGTGGATCGCGCCTTCAAGCTGAAACGCGAAACCGCGCCGTTCACCTTCCAGGACGCCGAGTTGCCGCTGGTGGTGGCGAATACCGCGCATGCAATGAACGACAAGACCTTGCGCGAGGTGAGCCTTGCTTAGTGTGGTGTTGCACGCTCCCGGGCACATCAGGACCCGGCTGTTCGGCCATGGCTGCATTGCCAATCGGCGTGATGCCTCGGTATCGCTGTGGTTTGCGCCTTGCCTTCCAGCAAAAATCCATCGTCTTTATGGGAGCCTTCTAGCATGCAACACCACACTGGCTTTCATCACGACCAGGCGGAGGGGTTGCGGCGCATGCTGGCCGGGCCGAAACCGCGCATCGTCACGCTGCTGTCGGTGCTGCCGGAAGCGGAGAAGAGTACGACGCTGGTCAATCTGGCGGCGTCGCTGGCACATGCCGGCAGCGATGTCCTGCTGCTGGACGCCAGCCTGAAGGCGGATGGCGTCGCTGGCCGCCTGGGCGACTTGCCGCGCGCGACGCTGATGCAGGTGGCGCGCCGCGAACGCAAGCTGGAGCAGGCGGTGCGCATGCTGCCACAAGGTTTCCGGCTGGCGGCGCTGGTGTCCGCCGGCAACCGGCCGGCGCAACTGACAACGCATGCGCGCGACCTGGACCAATTATGCGGCCGGCTGACACAGCAAAGCGACATCGTGCTGGTGGATGCCGCGCTGGATAGCGATGGCGGCCTGCCGCTGACGGCACTGGCGAGCGGCGAAATCGTGGTGCAGGTGGCGAGCGATGCCGCCTCGATCACCGCCGGCTATGCGCTGATCAAGCGCCTGAACACGGCTTTTGGCCGACGGCCGTTTGGGGTGCTGGTATCCGGCGCCAGCGAAGCCCAGGCGCAACTGGTGTTTCGCAACATGGCGCAGGCGGCCAATCGCTATCTAGCCTTGCCGCTGCATGCGGTCGGCTCGGTCCCCGCCGACGATCACATCGGTCGTGCTGCCCGCCTTGGGCGGGCGGTGGTGGACGCCTTTCCGTTGGCCGGCGCGTCGCTTGCGTTTCGCCGCCTGGCTGGACGACTGGCGCCGGGTGAGTTACCGTTAGGAAACTCTGGCATGCTGGCCAGTGGGGTCAATCGCGGGATTTGAATATGTATAACGCCAACGGAAAGTCGGACAGGGATAATCTGCTCACCCAGCACGCGCCGCTGGTCAAGAAACTGGCCTTTCAAATGAAAGCTCGGCTGCCGCCCAGCGTCGAAGTGGATGACCTGGTGCAGGCCGGCATGATCGGCCTGCTGGACGCCGCCAATCGTTACGAAGAGACGCACGGCGCACAGTTCGAAACCTATGCGGTGCAGCGGATTCGCGGTGCCATGCTGGACGAGCTGCGCAGCAGCGACTGGCTGCCGCGCAGCATGCGCCAGAACATGCGCAAGATCGAAGCCGCGATGGCGACGCTGCAGCAGCGGTTGGGGCGGCCGCCAAAGGAAACCGAAATCGCCAAGCAGCTGAAACTGTCGCTGGAAGCCTACCAGGACATGCTGGCGGACGGCGGTGGCCACCAACTGGTGTATTACGAGGATTTTCACGATTCGTCCGAGGGCGGGCACGAGCATTTCCTGGACCGCTACTGTCCCGATACCAATGACGATCCGCTCCAGGCGCTGCTCAACGGCGGCTTTCGCGATGCTGTGATCGACGCCATCACCGCCTTGCCCGAGCGCGAAAAAATCCTGATGGGCTTGTACTACGAACAGGAAATGAACCTGAAGGAAATCGGCGCCGTGATGGGGGTATCGGAATCGCGCGTCTGCCAGTTGCACGGCCAGGCGATCGCCCGTATGCGGGCTACCTTGAGAGAGCAGGCGTGGACTGGGGTAGCGTAGCCGGACTGGCGCTGGCGGTCGTCGGCATTCTTGGCGGCCAGCTGCTGGAAGGCGGCCATCTGGCCTCTTTGGTACAGCCGGCGGCGTTCGTCATCGTCGTACTCGGCACCTTGGGCGCGGTACTGCTGCAAAGCGGGCTGGTTCATTTTGTGCGCGGCTCACGCATGGTGGTGTGGGCGTTTATGCCGCCGCCGCTGGAATACGAGGTGCTGATTCGCGAAGCCTGCAGCTGGAGCTTCACCGCCCGGCGCGAAGGTTTGCTCAGCCTGGAGCGTTTTTTGGAACAGGCGGAAGATCCGTTCGTGGCCAAGGGCTTGCGCCTGTTGATCGATGGCATCGATCCAGTCCGGCTGCGTGAAATCCTCGAGGTCGAAATCGCGACTTACGAAAGCGGACGGCGCCAGGCACTCAAAATCTGGGAAGCAGCGGGCGGCTATGCGCCGACCATCGGCATTATCGGCGCCGTGCTGGGATTGATCCACGTGATGGAAAACCTGTCCGACCCGTCCAAGTTGGGCTCCGGTATTGCGGTCGCCTTTGTCGCCACCATTTACGGCGTCGGTCTGGCCAACCTGGTGTTTTTGCCGATTGCCAACAAGCTCAAGGCGGTGGTGGCGCAGCAATCGCAGCGCCTGGACATGCTGCTCGACGCGTTTTGCGGAATTGCCCACGGCGACAATCCGCACGTAATTGAAGAACGGATGCGCGCGTATTTCGAATAAGTCAGCGGCATGGCTAGCGGTGCTTGTGTCGCAATCACCTGTCGAATGTCTCGCACTGTGTTCGCCGCGAAAGCCGGGAGCCGCTGTTTCGTTTGCCTGCCGCGTCCGATTTGCCCCATTCTGGAATGATGATTATGGGGGTATGTTGTATAAATTGATATTATTTGCCCGTAAACGGTGCAATGTATAGGGAGTATATGAAGCGAACAACACGGGTACGTGCGAAGCCTGCTGCCTGAAGCCCTGTCCCGAGCGAACACACTGGAATCATGGCACGACGAAAAAAACACGAGGATGAAGCGGATAACCACGAGCGCTGGCTGGTCTCGTACGCCGATTTCATGACGCTGCTGTTTGCGTTTTTCGTCGTCATGTATGCGGTGTCCTCGGTCAATGAAGGGAAATATCGCGTGTTGTCCAACGCGCTGGGGAGCGCCTTCGGCCAGGCCCGCATTACGCCTCAGATCGTTCCGCACAACCTGGATCAGGTGGCGCCGCAATTACCGTTGCAGCCAATGCAGCTGCGCCATCCAAAACCACGCAGCAACGACACGCTGCGGCGCGAAAAAGAACGCATGACGGCGATGGCGCGCAGTTTGCTCGACGCGCTGGCGCCGCTGGTGCGGCAAGGCAAGGTGCGCGTCACGCAAAGCAGCCGCGGCGTCAACATCGAAATCAATGCCAGCGTCCTGTTCGCTGCCGGCGAAGCCAGGCTGACGGCCGAATCGAACCAGGCCTTGACCGCGGTGGCTGCGGTGTTGAAGGATGATGAGCACGTCATCCAGGTCGAAGGCCATACCGATACCACGCCGATTGCCACCGCGCTGTTTCCATCCAACTGGGAACTGTCGGCGGTGCGCGCGTCCAGCGTGGTGCGGCTGTTCATCGAAAATGGCGTCGCCAAGCAGCGCCTGACTGCGCTTGGCTATGGCGATACCCGCCCGGTCGATGCCAACGATACGCCGGAGCAACGGCAACGCAACCGGCGCGTCGAAGTGGTGATTCTGTCCGAGTTGCCGGAAACCGTGACCGAACTGCCGGTCTATCCGTCCGGATCCAGATAAGCAGCATTCGCCGTGCATGAAGTTGCCTTGGGAAAATCTGTTTCACGATTCCGCAGAACCAGGCAATTCGGTGTAGTCTAGCCGCCGAGCACCGCCGGACTGAAGATGGCACGGTCGGCATCGAGGTGCAGGGCCATCGCTACAGCGGAAGCAGATCATGAGCGGAATTTTTCATCGATTCGCGCAATACTGCGCTCTCACGGTGGGCTCGTCCTGGGCATTTCTGATCGCCTTCCTGGTGATCGCCGTCTGGGCTGTCACGGGTCCCTTGTTCGGCTATTCGGACACCTGGCAACTGGTGATCAATACCGGGACGTCGGTGGTTACCTTTCTGATGGTGTTCATCATCCAGAATTCACAAAACCGGGATTCCCAGGCGATGCAGCTGAAGCTCGACGAACTGTTATATGCGATTGAAAATGCACGTACCGGCCTGGTCGACCTGGAAAATATGGGGGATGAGGAGATCGCGCGCCTGCAAAAGGAATTTCAGCGCATCCGGCGCAATGAAAGCGAGGCACTCAAGGCTGCCGAGGATGGCGCCACCCTGCCGCAGCGTGACGAAAAATGATGGCCGCGGTCGAGACCAGCCTACTGCACTTGGTCCCGGGCCGATACCGCGCTGAGCACCGGCCGCGCAGTCGGGTCGACCTGCACCAGCGGCGCCACAGGCAGGTTGCTGCTGCGCGTGACACTGCTGTTTACCATCGAGCCAAACGTGCGTGCCTGGTTCAGGTCGGACCCGCAACTAGAAGGGCGGCCGCTGGTTTTTCCCATCGGAATGGTGTAGCCGGCATTGATCGCATAGCCGCCATCGCCGCTGTCGCGGTCAAAGCTGCGCGCGGCGCCGATGCTCCAGGCGCCGCTGGCAAGGCTGACGCCAAAGCTGCGCCATGCAGCCTTGCTCTGGTAGTTGCCTTGCAGGCGCGAGCAGTTGTCGAGGTACTGGGTGTAGTGCAGGCGGTGCGAGGCACTGTCGTCACGCGAGGCGCTGCCGTCGGCGAAGTGGTAGCTGGTTTGATCGACGCCGGTGCCGAGTTCCAGTCGTGATTCCGGCAGCGGCGTGAGCGCGAGATTGAGCAGGTAGCCGCGCCGGGCGCCGGTCGCCAGCGCGCGCGGATCGATATACAACTCCTTGGCCAGTTCGGTTTCCCGCACCAGGGCTTGCTGTCCGGGCTCGGTGTCGTCCGCATAGGCATGCCATGCGTTCAGGCTGAAATCGGAAAACAATGCGCTGTCCCAGTATTTGTGCACGCCCACCAGGTAAGTATGCTGCGTCACGCTATCGGCGTACGCGCCGGAAGCAAATTCGAAGTCGTCGGTGCGGCGCAGCTGGCCGCCGCTGAACTTGAAGCGCAGATCCTTTTGTGGCGCGTAAATCGCGTTCAGCAGCAGCTCCTTGTGGCGCGTGCCATAAACCAGGTTGGTGCCGCCAGCCAAGGTAGGGTCGAGTCGCAGGCCGTAAACAACACTGAGTGCAGGGTCAGTTGCATAGTTCACGTGCGTGGTCCAGGTCTGATCGCGGGTATCGCCGCCGAGGGTGGCGCTTTGCTGGTCGATCGCAAAGCGGCTGGTTGGCAGGTCGCTGGGCAGCGCCAGATCCGGCAGCGCCTGAGGCTGAGCCGAAAACAAGGGGGCCGAGCCGCCGGCCTGCGCGGCGGTGGCGATGATGGCAAGGATCGACAGGAAGAATTTTTTGGACAGCATCAGCGTGCAGCGCAAACTGCGATGCCGACGCTGACAAGGTCCGCAGGCATGGCGCGCTAGGGAAGACGACAGGGATGAGTGCCAAGTCTACCGGGCGCCTGCGGCTGCGGGCAATGTCTAAACGGCCAATTTGGCCGGTATTTTTGGCAAAGCCGGCCGTCAAGCACGTTGGCGATGACGAATCGCAAACTATTTCGCCAATTGCAGGCAGTTCGCGAGCAGATAGGCGGAGATAGGGCGAGATGCGGAAGAAGGGCAGGGCTGGCAGAGTGCCGGCGGCGATCAGCCTATATGATCAGCCGACAATCAGGCGATGGTTCGAACTGCGGCTGGTGGATTGACCGTCCGGACCGTAGAAACTACCGCCGGCAGCACTTCCTTGCAATACATTCAGCGCGGCCTGGTTGCGCGCCAGGCGCTTGCCAATCAACAGGCCGTTGGTGCGATTCAATTCCCTGGCCGCTTCGCCTTGCGTTCGCAGATCGTTCCAAAGGCTGTGCGCGGCGTGGTGCTGGCCCTGTGTGAGCCAGCTGCGCATGCCGTCTTCGTCGGCACTATGGGCCACGGCCGCCAGCGCTGCGTAGCGAGTCCGGGCGAGTGCCGTGATGCGGTTAAGCAGATCGTTTTTTTCAGCGGTCAGTTCGGGCAAGCCGTCGATTGCGGCCGTCGTCAACTGTGCTTGCTCCCGTTGCAGCAATGCCAGCAGGCTTTGCACGGCCTGTCGTTCCTCGGCGAGATTGCTGGCTGGGTCAGGGAGCGTTGTGGTCATCGTCAGCCTTTGCGTGAATGGATCAGATCGCGCACCGATTCCAGCAAGCCGGTGGCGACTTTTTCGGGGTCGACCTGGAACTGGCCGCCGGCGATCGCGGCCTTGATTTCTTCCACCTTGCCGCTGTCGAATACGCCGCTGCTGGCGACCTGGCTCGCCAGCGCCTTCAACTGGCCGGAGATGTGCACATTATCGGAAGCCGGGGCGGCGCCGGCCGCACTGGTCTTGCCGGCACTGCCGCCGCTGCGCGTCTCGGTTGGGCCGACTGGCAAGCCGGTGGTTTTTTTGATCGAATTATCGATTTTCACGACATCATCCTTGTCTGGTTAGGGCAAATCGCTTCAGGGCACACCTGATTATCGACGATATCGCCACAAACTTTAACCTTTGACCGCGCAGCCGCAGTAGCCCCTGTTCGATTAAAAACGGACTTCCAGCACGCCGCCAGCGCGGGCGATGCCACTGACCAGTTGGCCAGCCGCGGTGCGGGCCTGGGCGATCTGCCCCTCATTTGCATTGCTGACTGCCCGGCCTTCGCCGGAGATGCGAAATCCCGGTCCGTTGGTGATCAGCTGCACCGCCTGGCCGGTGCGGATCGCTTGCTGGTTGCGTAGCGAATCTTCGCGCAATGGTGCGCCCGGCGGCAGGGAGCGCGTGACGCTGCGGCCGATGGCCTGGGACGGGTCAGTCACGATGCCGGCCGGCAGTGCCGTCAGATCGCCAGTCAGCGTCGCGATATCTTCGGCGCCGATCAACTGTCCTTGCGCCAGCGGCACGGCCGCCGCGACGTAGTCGGCGAGGATGCGTACTCGCGCGGCCACGTACACCGTCCACGGCGCCGGCACGGTGCAGCGCACGCCGACCGTGGTCTTGCCCCAGGCGCGGCTGCCGTTTGGCAGGAAAGCCTTTGGCGCCGGGCAGGCGGCCAGGCTCAGGCGCGAATCGAAGGCATCCACCTCGACCTCGATGGTGCCGGGCAGGCCGGCCGCCTGTGTACGCAGGAAATGCTGTGCGGTTTTCTGCAGCGTCGCCAGATCCTGGCGGACGTTGGCCGCCTGCACGATGGCCGCTGGCGGCAACAGCAAGAACAGCAGAAACAGGATGGGCAGACGATTTTTCATGGTGACCGGCGAGCTTTTGGCACGGTCAATATTACGGATTCAAACAGGACTCAAAGCGTGAAACAGGAGTGGGTTTGGGCGCTTGCTCGGGCGATCGAACGGCTTTGGCTTTCGTATGATACGAGCTATACAAAACCCTTATCGGCGCAAGATGCACATTCTTGAGCCGGTCATTTCGGGAGCGCTTCATGATCGGAAAACTGGACGACGCATTACGCTTCAATGAAGTGGCGCTCGGTCTGCGCGCGCAACGACAGCAAATGCTGGCGTCGAATATCGCCAACGCCGACACGCCGAACTACAAGGCGCGCGACATCGATTTCAACCAGGCGCTGCAGGGGGCGTTGAATCATAGCAAACAGGCGAGCGGCGGTTTGCTCAAAACTGCCGGCACGCATTTGAATGGCTCGGGCGCCAATGGCCAATGTGGGCGCCGCGCCGCTGCTGTATCGCACTACCGCGCAGGGCAACGTCGATGGCAACACGGTCGACATGGACGTCGAGCGCAACCAGTTTGCCGACAATGCGCTGCGTTATGAGGCCAGCCTGACGGTGGTCAGCATGCAGATCCGGAATCTGCTGGCGGCCATTCAGGGCTGATTCGGCGCCAGGCTTACGGGAGTCAATCGATGTCACTCTTCAATATTTTCAACGTTGCCGGTTCCGCCATGAGCGCGCAGGCGCAACGGCTGAACGCGGTGGCCAGCAACCTGGCGAACGCCGACAGCACCACCAGCTCCACCGGCCAGGTCTACAAGGCCAAGCAGGTCGTGTTCGAAGCGGTGCCACTGCAAGGTGCGGCAGCGGCTGGCGTCAAGGTGCAGCAGGTGGTGGAAGATGCGTCGCCGGGCGCGCATGGTGTACGACCCGAAGCATCCGCTGGCCGACGCCAGTGGCAACGTTGCGATGCCGAACGTGAACACGGTGGAAGAAATGGTCAACATGATTTCCGCCTCGCGGTCGTATCAGACCAATGTGGAAACCATGAATGCAGCCAAGACCATGCTGCTGAAAACCCTGACCATCGGCCAGTAAAGCAGGCATCAACAACGACGGTTCCCGTTCCCACGAAGGATTTCCATGAATACGGTACAAAACACCACGGTGTCTCCAGACCTGCTGGCAGCCATGAATCCGGCTTCGAGCACCGCCAATGCCGGCGGCATCGCGGCGACTGAAGACCGCTTCCTGAAGCTGCTGGTGGCGCAAATGAAGAATCAGGATCCGCTCAATCCGCTGGACAACGCTCAAGTGACCAGTCAGATGGCGCAGCTGTCGACTGTGACCGGTATCGAAAAGCTGAATTCCACGCTGGCAGCGATGATGAGCAGCCAGCAGGCCAATCAGTCGCTGCAAGCAGCCACCTTGATCGGGCGCGGCCTGCTGGTGCCGGGAGCGGGCATGGAGCTGCAGGAAAGCAAGGCCCTGTTCGGTGTCGAGTTGGGCGAGGCGGCCGATGACGTGCAGGTGACGATTCGCAATGCCGACGGCCAGGTCGTGCAGAACATCAGCCTTGGCGCCCAGCCAGCTGGCGCCCAGCCATTGATGTGGGATGGGCAGACCATGGACGGCGGTCAGGCTCCAGACGGCGCCTATACCTTTGAGGTGACGGCGGTGCGCGGCGGCGTGCCGGTGACGGCTGGCGCCTTGGCGTTTGCCGTGGTCGGCAGTGTCTCGACCGGTGCGCAAGGAGCTACGCTCAATCTTTCCAATGGGCGCAGCGTCGGCCTGTCGGACATTCGGCAAATTATCTAATCCCGGCAACACACAAGAACTGAAACAGGAGCCAAAAATGAGTTTTCAACAAGGTTTGAGTGGTCTGAATGCCGCAGCCAAGAATCTGGATGTGATCGGCAACAACGTCGCCAACTCGGGCACGGTCGGCTTCAAGCAGGGGCAGACGCAGTTTGCCGACATGTACGCCAATTCGATGAATGGCTCCGGCGCCTCGGTAGTCGGGATCGGCGTCAACGTCGCCAATGTGTCGCAGCAATTCACGCAAGGAAATGTCAGCTCCAGCGGCAATCCGCTCGATATTGCGATCAAGGGAAGCGGCTTTTTCTGCATGGTCAGTAATGGCGTGCACACATATGGCCGCAATGGCCAATTCGAGTTGGACAATCAGGGTTACATCGTTAATCCGAGCCAGGGCTACGCACGTCTTACCGGCTACGGCACAGTGCTGAACGCGACTACCGGGCTGCCCATACCGGATGGCAACCCCGGCACCGAACTAAAAGTCGATACCACCGACATTGCCCCGAAGGCGACGACCGGCGCGACCATGAACCTGGCGCTGGATTCGCGTTCGCCGGTACTCGACCCGCTCAGTTTCAACCGGGATGATCCGACCACCTATACCTGGTCGACTTCACTACCGGTATACGACAGTCTCGGCAACGCGCATTCTCTACGCACTTATTACGTCAAGACCGATGACAATGAATGGAGTGTGTTTGCCGCCGACGAAAATGGGAATGCAGTCGACTTCCTGCCGGGCCCGACCAGCTCGGCCAGCCTGACATTTGGAACGAATGGCGCGATCGACACCGACACGGCGACGCCACCCTTCAAGACCCAGCGGACCGTCAGTATGGCGGTCGGTGGCGGTGCGGCGACTCCGGTGGCGGTCAATATTGATTTTTATCCGAGCACGCAATACGGTTCACCGTCCGGCGTCAACGCCGCGACACAAAATGGCTATGCTTCGGGCCGTCTGTCCGGATTCAATATCAGTCCGGACGGCAGTCTGCTTGGCAAATATACCAATGGCCAGAGCCGGCTGCTGGGACAGGTGACGCTGACCACCTTTGCCAATCCGAACGGCCTGCAGCCACTCGGCAATAACCTGTGGATCGATTCGGCGGCCTCTGGCCCGGCCCTGACCGGCGCTCCGAACACCGGCAACCTCGGCGTCCTGCAATCACATGCGACGGAAGACTCCAACGTCGACCTGACCGCGGAACTGGTCAACATGATTACCGCCCAGCGTGCTTATCAGGCCAATGCGCAAACCATCAAGACCCAGGACCAGATGATGCAAACGCTGGTCAACCTGCGCTGAGCGTCGCTGACCGTTTGCCAAAGGAACCCACATGGACCGCCTGATCTATACCGCGATGACCGGCGCCAAGCACATCCTGGAGCAGCAGGCAACGGTATCGCACAATCTGGCGAACGCCAACACCACCGGCTTTCGGGCCCAGGTCGATGCGTTTCGTGCGGTGCCGGTACAAGGCCCTGGCTTGCCGACACGCGCTTTCGTGGTCGATTCGACGGTTGGCAGCGATTTTGCGCCGGGCCCGTTACAGCATACCGGGCGCGAACTGGACGTGGCGCTGCAAGGCGCTGGCTGGCTGGCGGTGCAACTGGAAGACGGCACCGAAGCCTATACCCGTCATGGCAGCCTGAGGCTCTCCGAGAACGGCGTGCTGCAAACCCACGGCGGCCTGCCGGTGCTGGGCGATGGCGGCCCGATCAGCGTGCCGCCGGACGTCAACGTGGCGATCGCGCGTGACGGCACGGTGTCGGCGATACCAACCACCAGCGACAAGAATGCGGTTAACGAGCTGGGCCGTATCAAGCTGGTCAATCCGCCGCCGGATACGCTGGTGCGCGGCGACGATGGGCTGTTTCGTCTGAAGGGCGGCGGCGAGGCGGAGGCCGATGCGGAGGTCAGCGTCATCGGCGGCACGCTGGAGGGCAGCAACGTCAACGTGGTCGATGCGATGGTCAACATGATCAGCCTGGCGCGCCAGTTCGAGCTGCACATGAAGTTGATCCAGAACGCCGAGACGAACGCCAATAAAGCCGCTCAGCTCCTGGCTTTGAGCTAGACGAGCTGCGGCCACAATAGTCATCAAGCAGGCGTCCCGTCCGGGGTGCCGGCACTGCAGGTGAGGAGGAATAAATGATTCGATCGCTATGGATTTCCAAGACCGGTCTGGATGCGCAGCAAACCCAGATGGACGTCATCTCGAACAACCTGGCCAACGTCAGCACCGCCGGCTTCAAGCGCTCGCGCGCGGTATTCGAGGACTTGCTGTATCAGACGCTGCGCCAGCCCGGCGCGCAGTCGTCGCAACAGACGCAATTGCCGTCCGGCCTGCAGCTCGGCACCGGTGTGCGGCCGGTCGCGACCGAACGCATTCACACCCAGGGCAACCTGCAGCAGACCGGCAACGACAAGGACGTGGCGATCCAGGGTGCGGGCTTTTTCCAGGTGCTGTTGCCGGATGGCAGTACGGCGTATACCCGTGACGGCTCGTTCCAGACCGATAGCCAAGGCCAACTGGTCACTTCCAGCGGTTTCGTGGTACAGCCGGCGATGCAGATTCCGGATGGCGCGCTCAGCCTGGCCATTGGCCGTGATGGCACTGTTTCCGTAACCCAGGCGGGCTCCACTCAGCCGGTGCAGGTCGGTGCGCTGCAGCTCGCTACCTTCATCAACCCGGCCGGGCTGGAAAGCCGGGGCGAGAACCTGTACATCGAAACCGCGGCTTCCGGTGCGCCGAACATCGAGACCCCGGGCGAAAACGGCAGCGGCACGCTGACGCAGCACTACATTGAAACCTCGAACGTGAACGTGGTGGAAGAACTGGTCAACATGATCCAGACCCAGCGCGCTTACGAAATCAACAGCAAGGCGATCACGACCTCGGATCAGATGCTGCAACGCCTGAGTCAACTGTAATGTTCAAGCAAGCGCAAGCGGCACTGCGCTGCTACTTGCCGAGTGGAGCTGATATGAAATGCCTGTTGCCCGCTATCCTGTGCACCATGCTGGCCGTTGCCGGTTGCGCCAGCGTGCCGGATTCGATCGTGATGCAGCCGACCAGCGCGCGCCCGCAGCCGGTGGCGGCGATGGCCCCGGCCAACGGCGCGATCTTTCAGACCGCGGCCTACCGGCCGTTGTTCGAAGATCGCCGCGCGCGCCTGGTGGGCGACGTGATCACGATCGCGATCGTCGAAAAAACCGCTGCCGGCAAGACTGCCAACAGCAACGGCAGCAAGACTGGCAGCGTCAGCTTCGGCTTGTCCAAGCTGTTCGGCGTACCGGCCAGCACGACGCGCGATTCCTCGTTCGGCAGCAGCGGTGCACTCAAGTTTGAAGACAAGGGCGGCGTCAATTCCAATAACAACTTTACCGGCACCATCACGGTCACGGTGGTGGATGTCCTGCCAAACGGCAACCTGGTGGTGAGTGGCGAGAAACAGATCGCACTCGACAAGAGCACCGAATACATCCGCTTTTCCGGCGTCGTCAGCCCCGACAACGTGGTGGCCGGCAACATCGTGCCGTCGACCCAGGTTGCCGATGCGCGAGTCGAATACCGCACCAACACCAACATCGACAAGACCGAAGTGATGGGCGCGCTGGCGCGCTTTTTCCTCAGCGTCATGCCGTTGTAGAGCAAAAAACAGGATTCAACATGGCACTTGAGCACATCATCACTCTGACCCGCAAACTGCTGCTGGTGGCGCTGTGCGCAGCCGGACTCGGCGCGACGCCGGCGCTGCATGCCGAGCGCCTGAAGGATCTGGCCAGCATCCAGGGCGTGCGGCAAAACCAGTTGATCGGCTACGGCCTGGTGGTCGGTCTGGATGGCAGCGGCGACCAGACCACGCAAACCCCATTCACCGTGCAAAGCGTGGTCAGCATGTTGCAGCAGATGGGCGTCAATCTGCCGCCGGCCAACCGCATGCAACTGAAGAACGTGGCGGCGGTGATGGTGACCACTTCGCTGCCGCCGTTCGCCCAGCCGGGCCAGATGCTGGATGTCACGGTGTCGTCGATGGGCAATGCCAAGAGCCTGCGCGGCGGCACGCTGGTGATGACGCCGTTGAAGGGCGCCGATGGCCAGATCTATGGCATGGCGCAAGGCAACGTGCTGGTCGGCGGCGCCGGCGCCTCAGCCGGCGGCAGCACCAAGCAGATCAATCACTTGAGCGTCGGCCGCATTTCATCCGGCGCCACGGTCGAGCGCGCGGTGCCGAGCGCAGTCGGCCAGGACAACGTGATCAATCTCGAACTCAACCACAGCGATTTTTCCACCGCCAGCCGGGTGGTGCAGGCGGTCAACAACCGTTTCGGCGCGAATATCGCGGCGGCGCAGAATGGCCGCGTGATCCAGGTTCAGGCGCCGGCCGGCAGCAATGAGCGGGTGGCATTCCTGGGTGCGCTGGAGAGCCTGGATGTGACTCCCGCGCAAATGATGGCGAAGGTGATTCTGAATGCGCGTACCGGCTCGGTGGTGATGAACCAGACCGTGACGCTGGAAACCTGCGCAGTCTCGCACGGCAATCTGTCGGTGGTGATCAATACCGAGCCGGTCATCAGCCAGCCGGCGCCACTGTCCGGCGGCCAGACAGTGGTGAGCCAGACTTCGCAAATCGAGATCAACAAGGAGCCGGGCAAGGTGCTGCTGCTGCCGGGCGGCGCCTCGCTGGCCGATGTGGTCAAGGCGCTCAACGCGATCGGCGCCACCCCGCAAGATTTGCTGGCGATCCTGCAGGCGATGAAGGCGGCCGGCTCATTGCGCGCCGAACTGGAAATTATTTAACCACTTGTCATTCCCGCGAAACTGGGAATGACAAGAATTTTTTCGAGAGCGATAAAAGCCACATGCTGAACGCTGCCAACAACCTGTCCGGCCAGCTCGCGATCGACACCAAGGGTGTTGGCGATCTGCGCCAGGCGGCGCGGCAGAATTCGCCGGAAGCGCTGAAAGCCACGGCGCGCCAGTTCGAGGCGCTGTTCATGAACATGATCATGAAGAGCATGCGCGACGCGACGCCGCAGGAAGGCATATTCGATAACCAGCAAAGCCGGATGTTTACCTCGATGCTGGACCAGCAGCTGAGCCAGAGCATGGCCTCGCGCGGCGTTGGCTTGGCTGACGTGCTGATCCGGCAACTATCAAACACAGTCGGCAAGCCGGCGGCCGATGTGCCGGCGGCACCATTGGCGGCCAGCGCGGCTCGGGGTGGCGTCGCCGCGCTGCCGCCGCGGCCGAACCCGATGCTGGTGCCGGCCGGCAATCCGTCGCAGCCGCCGCATGTGCAGGCGTTCTTGTCGCGCCTCGCGCCGGAGGCCGAGGAAGCCAGCCGTAGCACCGGCATTCCGGCCAAATTCATGCTGGGCCAGGCGGCGCTGGAAAGTGGCTGGGGCAAACGCCAGATAACGGGCGCCGACGGCACCGCCAGTCATAACCTGTTCGGCATCAAGGCCAGCGGCAACTGGACTGGCCGGGTTGTGGAAACCACTACCACCGAATATGTGAATGGCGTACCACACAAGAAAGTCGAGAAATTCCGCGCCTATGATTCGTATGCCGATTCGTTCCGCGATTACGCACGCCTGTTGCGCAACAACCCGCGCTATGAAAACGTGCTGGCCAATGCGCAGGATGCGCAGGGCTTTGCCCAGGGTTTGCAAAACGCCGGCTATGCGACTGACCCGCATTACGCGACCAAGCTGACCCGCGTCATTGCGCAGACCTTTGCCGGCTCGGCCCGGGACAGCGGCAGTTAAAGTTTTTCGGTGCAGATGCCGATGACACGGTATCGGTAATCCGCGCGCGGCATGGCTGGCGATGGGTCTTGCGCACCGATGCAAGCCGGCAGGAGTTGCAGTAACGCCAAGGATTCGGCGCGGGTGGCGCCGCAGCATCGGAGAAGAAGAGAGCATGGGTTCGAATATCCTCAGTATCGGCAAAAGCGCACTGAATGCCGCCCAGGCCGGGCTCAGCACGGCCGGGCACAATATTGCCAACGCCGCCACGCCCGGCTACAACCGCCAGGTAGTCCTTCAGGGTACCGCCAATGCCCAGAACCTCGGGTTCGGCTTCATGGGGCAGGGAGTCGAGGTGGTCACCATCTCGCGCGTCTATAACGAATTCCTGAATAACCAGGTGGTGGCCTCGCAAACCGCGAAAAGCGCACTCGATACCTACTATGCGCAGATCAGCCGCATCGACAATCTGCTGGCCGACACCGCCGCTGGCCTGTCGCCCGGCTTGCAGGGATTCTTCAAGGGCATCCAGGACCTGACCGCGAATCCGAATGCGTTCGCTTCGCGCCAGGCAGTCTTGTCCGGCGCGCAGACGCTGGCCGCGCGCTTTCAAAGCCTCGACAGCCAACTGAACGCCAGCCGCCAGGATGTCAACAGCCAGATTACTGCCAGCGTCACCAGCATCAACGCTTACGCGCGCCAGATCGCGCAATTGAATGATGCGATCCAGAAAGCCAGCGCCACCGGCAGCCTGCCCAACGATCTGATGGATCAGCGCGACCAGGTGATCGCCGATCTCAACAAGGAAGTGAAGGCGACCGTAGTCAAGCAGGATGGCAACAGCTATGGCGTGTCGATCGGCAATGGCCAGCCATTGGTGCTGGGGACGCAGGCATTTTCCCTGACTACGATGAGCGCGCCGGACGATGCCGGGCGACTGCAGGTGGGATATGTCAACAGCAATGGCAGCACCGCGTCGCTGCCGGAGAGCACACTGGTCGGCGGTAGGCTCGGTGGTCTGTTCGAGTATCGTTCGCAAACGCTCGATGTGGCGCAAAATGCGCTGGGGCGGGTAGCGATCGGCTTGGCGATGGATTTCAACAAGCAGCACAAGCTGGGGATTGATCAGAAAGGACAGCCGGGAGAGGACTTCTTCGCCGTTCAAACAAATCTGACCGGCATCCCCAATGCAAAAAATGGCGGTGACGCGGCTATCAGCGCCGAGATCATTGATTCCGGGGCGCTCACTACCAGCAACTACCGGGTGCTATACGACGGTACCGATTACAAACTGACCCGATTGTCGGACGGTGCCGACTTGGGCAGTTTGCCGAGAACCGCCGACGGCGTGACTTTCAATCTGCCTTCCGGCACCGCCAACAAGGGTGACAGCTTCCTGATCAAGCCCACCGCCAGTGGCGCCCAGGACTTCAAGGTGCTGGTCAGCGACACCGCTAAAATCGCGGCAGCCGGCACGCCTGCGGCATCGGTGGTGGCATCGGCGGGAAGCAATAATACAGGAACGGCGTCGATTCAACTGCAAGCGCCGCTGCCGGCTGCCTATGCAGGTACCGAATTGCAGTTTGCTTATTCGGCGACGCCGGTTCCGAGCTTGAGCATCACGCCGCCGGACCCGGCAGTCACGGTTAGCGTGACCATACCCGGTCCGCCGCCCGTGACCAGCACTTACCCGTCGGATGGTCCGGTGCCGTATACCGACGGCGCGACCATCGAAATTCATGGCGTCACCTTCACGATGAACGGCCTGCCGGCTGACGGCGATACATTTAATCTGGGCAAGAACAAAAGTGGCGGCGACAACAGCAACGCGCTGAAACTCGGTGAGCTGCAGACTAAAAATGCGCTGGCCGGCGGTACCGCCAGCTACCAGGGTGCCTATTCGCAACTGGTCAGCATGATCGGCAACAAGACGCATGAGCTGGACGTGAACCGCACCGCGGAAGCCAACCAGCTGGCGGCGGCACGGCAGGCACAGCAATCCGAATCCGGCGTCAACCTGGACGAAGAAGCAGCCAATATCATGCGTTACCAGCAGGCGTATCAGGCGGCGGCCAAGGTGATGCAGACCGCCAGCACCATGTTCGACACCTTGTTGTCCCTCGGTCATTAGGCCGTCAGGTAATTAAAGGCGATTTCTCATGCGCATTTCCACCAATCTGATGTTTGAAGCCGGTACCAGCCGGATGAGCGATCTGCAATCGGCGCTGAACAAGACCATGCAGCAGATCAGCACCAACCGCCGCGTGCTGACGCCGGCTGACGATGCCGTTGCCGCGGCGCGCGCGCTCGACGTCTCGCAGGCCCAGGCGGTCAACCAGCAGTACGGCGTCAACCGCCAGAATGCCAAGACGTCGCTGATGATGGTCGAGGGGGCTCTGCAAGGAGTGACGCCGCTGCTGCAGAATATCAAGAGTGCGATCGTCGGCGCTGGCAACGGCAGTTTGAACGACCGCGACCGTGCCTCGATCGCGACCGAATTGCGCGGCCGTTTCGACGAAATGCTGGGGCTGGCGAACAGTACCGACGGCTCCGGCAACTATCTGTTTTCGGGGTACCAGACATCCACCCCGGCGTTCGCCAAAAGCGACGCTCGGCGCCCAGTATCAGGGCGACGCCGGGCAGCGGCACTTGCAGGTCGAGGCCGCACGCAAGATGGAGATCAGCGATTCCGGCCAGAAGATATTTCAAGGCGGCGGCAAACCCGGCGAGGATATTTTCCAGACGCTGCAGGACCTGATCACGCTGCTGGAAACACCGGTGGTCGACGACGCCACCAAGAGCGCGTTGACCGCCGGTCTGGCTACCGCCAACGGCAACCTCGACAAAACCCTGGATAATGTTCTCAGCGTGCGCGCCTCGGTCGGCGCTCGTTTGAATGAAATCGATGCGCTGGATGACACCGGCAGTGCGCGCGACATTCAGTACCAGGAAAACCTGGCGGATCTGGTCGGCTTGGATCCGCTGGAAGCCTATTCGCGGCTGATGCAACAGCAGATCACGCTGCAAGCGGCGCAAAAAGCCTACGTCAGCGTATCCGGCCTGTCGCTGTTCCAATACATGTAGTCCAGGCCGGCGAATCCTGAGTGCGGTTTCCAGCCATATACTCCTTGCACTGACATAGATTTTCGGTTGCAAGGAGGTCGAAACAGCAGCATACTCCCATTGTTCTGCAATTTATTGCGCTGGCTGCCGGTTGATTTTTCGCGGTGCCTGCCCATCGCTCCGGCGCATGCGCTATCGACGAGAGTCGCTGCATCTCAGCCGCCGCCCGGCGCCGGCATGCTGCCCAAATGCCGGATCATCTCAATTCCCTCCTGCAGCAAGCGCTCCATCGGCGTCGCCAGATAAGGCAGCGACAGCCCGATCAGGACGAAACCAACCGTCAGCGTGATCGGAAAGCCGATCCCGAACAGGTTCAGTTGCGGCGCGGCGCGGGTCAGGATGCCGAGTGCCATGTTGGTCATCAGGAGCGCCGCCACCATCGGCAGCGCCAGTTGCACGCCGAGATTGAAGATGCGGCCGCCGGCCAGCACCAGTTGCCGGATCGCCTCGCCCTCGAGCGGCGCGGCCGATATCGGCAACGCCGAAAAGCTCTCCACCAGCACTGACAGCAGCAGCAGGTGGACGTTGGCGGCCAGGTAGATCATCAGTACCAGCAAGGCCAGGAACTGGCTGATGGCCGACGAGCGTCCCTGCGATTGCGGATCGAAGAAGGTGGCAAAGCCCAGGCCCATGGTGAGGCCGGTCATTTCGCCGGCCATCTCGACCGCGGCAAATACCAGGCGCATGGCGAAGCCCATTGCCAGGCCGATTACCATCTGCTGCGCCAGCAGCAAAATGCCGGCGATCGACATCGGGTCGATGGCCGGCAGATTGGTTACGGTGGGCGCCACGATCAGCGCGATCATGATGCCCAGCGCAACGCGCACGCGCATCGGGATACTGCGGTTGGAAAACAGCGGCGCCACCACGATCAGGCCCAGAATGCGCGAGAGCGGCCACAACAGGCCGGCGATCCACGCCTGCATTTCAGCGCTGGTGACGGTAATCATCGGCTGCGGGGCAACGGGCGGTGCGGGCGCTGTGCGCTTGCCGGCCTAGCCAATCAGGCTCGGGATGCTGGTCAGCATGTGCCGCATGTATTCGGTCATGACCGACAGGATCCACGGCCCGGCCACCACCAGGGCGATGAAGATGCCGACCAGCTTGGGAATGAACGAGAGCGTCATTTCATTGATCTGGGTCGCGGCCTGGAAAATGCTGACCACCAGGCCGATCGCCAGCGCCACCAGCAACAGCGGCGCGGCCACCATCAGCATCACCTCCACCGCCTGCCGGCCCATGGTCATTACGCTTTCCGGGGTCATTTCAATTTCCTCAGTAGAAGCTCTGTGCCAGCGAGCCGATCAACAACTGCCAGCCGTCCACCAGCACGAACAGCATCAGCTTGAACGGCAGCGAGACGATCGCCGGCGACACCATCATCATCCCCATCGACATCAAGACGCTGGCGACCACCATGTCGATGATCAGGAATGGAATGAAGATGGCGAAACTGATCTGAAACGCGGTTTTCAGCTCGCTGGTGATGAAGGCCGGCACCAGCACCCGCAGCGACACCTCTTCCGGGCCTTGCGGCTGCGCACTGTTGGACAGTTTCACGTACAGCGCCAGATCGGATTGCCGGGTCTGCTTCATCATGAATGCCTTGAGCGGCGCCACTCCCTTGTCGAGCGCCTCGCTCAGCGTGATCTTGTTTTCCGACAGCGGCTGATACGCCTCGCTATAGACGGTGTCGAATACCGGTCCCATCACGAACAGCGTCAGGAATAGCGCCAGTCCCACCAGCACCTGGTTGGGTGGCGCGCCCTGGGTGCCAATCGCCTGGCGCAGGATCGACAGCACGATGATGATGCGGGTGAAGCTGGTCATCATCAACAGCACGGCCGGCAGGAACGATAGTGCAGTCAGCAGCAGCAGGGTTTGCAGGCTGAGGGTATACGACTGGCCGCCGCCTGCGGTCGGCGTGCTGCTGAGGGCCGGCAGGCCGGCTGCTACCCCGGCTTGTTGCGCGCCCGCCAGCAGCGGCAGGCACAACAGGGCCAGCGGCAGCCAGTACCGTGTCAATGCACTGCGGCGGGATGGCGTGGCGGCGGAGTTGGGCGTGCTTACCGATTGCCATGGCGCTTGTCGATGGTCTGCTTCAGCCATTCGGAAAAACTGGCGGCAGGCGGCTGCGCCGGTCGCCGTTTCGGCGATGTGTTCCTGGCGCGGCATGTTGGCCAGCGCACTGACACGGCCGGCGGCGACGCCGACTACGATCCACTGATCCGCCACTTCCAGCACCAGCACCCGTTCGCGGTTGCCGACCGAGACGCCGCCGACGATCTTCACCGCCGAATTGGCCGCCGTGCGGGCCATGCCGAAGCGTTTCATCAGCCAGGCGACCGCGGCCATCAGCAGCAGCACCACGACCAGGCCCAGCAAGACCTGCAACAGGCTGCCAGCGGAAGGTGCGCGGGTCGCGCGGCGGCCGCTCGCGCGCTGGCCACCGCCAGCGCCAGCGGCACTGCAATCCATTTGATACGAATCATTTGTTGAGCTTGCGGATGCGTTCCGAGGGTGTGATGACGTCGGTCAGGCGGATGCCGAACTTGTCATTCACCACGACCACTTCGCCTTGAGCGATCAGGCAGCCATTGACCAGCACGTCCATCGGTTCGCCAGCCAGGCCGTCCAGCTCGACCACCGAGCCTTGCGCCAGCTGCAGCAGGTTCTTGATGGCGATCTTGGTACGCCCCAGCTCGACCGTCAGTTGCACCGGGATATCGAGAATGAAATCGATATCGTTATGGGTGTCGGTCCGCGCCGAAGGGCTGGCAAAATCCTGGAATACGTCGGCGCTGGCGCTCTTGGCTTGCGCCGCGGCCTCGGCCTGCGCCTGTTCGGCGATGGCGGCGCCCCAGTCGTCTTCCGAGATGGCCTGGGTATCGGCAGTATCAGACATGTTCGTCTCCTTGAGATTCGGAATTGGCTTGCGTCAGCAGTTTTTCTACGCGCAGCGCGTACTGGCCGTTCAGCTTGCCGTAGCTGCACTCCATCACCGGCACGCCATCCACCTTGGCGCTGACCGTCTCCGGAATCACCAGCGGGATGATGTCGCCGGCCTTCATGTTCAAAATGTCGCCCAGGGTTACCTTGGCGACGCCCAGGTCGGCGATGACTTCCACTTCGGCGGTCTGGATCTGCTGCGTCATCAGGCGAATCCAGCGCTTGTCCACTTCCAGCGTTTCGCCCTGCAGGCTCGAAGTCAGCAGGTCGCGTACCGGTTCGATCATCGAGTAGGGCGTGCAGAAATGCATTTCGCCGGAAACCGGGCCCAGCTCGATGGTGAAGGTGGTCGCTACCACTACCTCGTTCGGAGTGGCGATGTTGGCGAACTGGGTATTCATTTCGGAACGGACGTATTCGAACTCGACTGGATACACCGGCTCCCATGACTTGGCGTAGGTCTCGAACACGATGTCCAGCAGGCGCGAAATGATGCGCTGCTCGGTCTGGGTGAAGTCGCGGCCCTCGACCCGGGTGTGGAAGCGGCCGTCGCCGCCGAACAGGTTGTCGACCATCAGGAACACCAGGTTCGGGTCGAACACCATCAGCGCGGTGCCGCGCAGCGGCTTCATGTGCACCAGGTTGAGGTTGGTCGGCACCACCAGGTTGCGGATGAATTCGCTGTATTTCGACACCCGTACCGGCCCCACCGAGACTTCCGAGCTGCGATGCAGAAAATTGTAGAGGCCGATGCGCAGCAGGCGCGCGAAGCGCTCGTTGATGATTTCCAGCGTCGGCATGCGGCCGCGCACGATACGCTCCTGGGTTGCCAGGTTATACGGGCGGATACCGGATTGATCTTCTGCCGGACGCACCTCGTCCTGCTCGCCGGACACGCCTTTCAGCAATGCATCGACTTCTTCCTGCGACAGAAAATTATCGGCCATGAGCTTACTGGATCACGAAAGAGGTAAAGAAAACATCGGATACGGTTTGCGGTTCGCTACCCGGCGTAAAAGGCAGATTGATCTGGGCGATGATGTCATCGGACAGCGCTTTCTTACCCTCCACGGTGGCAATCTCGCTCGCTTTCTTGCTCGACAACAACAACAAAATCCGGCTGCGTACCTGCGGCATATACAGCTTGATGCGGTCCACCTGGGCCTGATTCGTCACCTGCAAGGTCAGGGCCACCTGCAAATACTGCTCGCCGTTGTCGCTGGCGCTGAGATTGACCGTGAACGGCTCAATCACGGCAAACACCGGCGGCTTGGGCAGCTCGCGTACCGCCTTGGCCGGGGTCGTCGCCGGCTTGAAATACAGCCAGGCGCCAGCCGCCGCGCCGCCGAATGCCAGGACCAGCAACAGCAGCAACCAATAAAGCTTTCTTGCGCGACTTGCGTGGCGGTTCCTCTTTGGGCTCGGGTGGTGGTGCTGCCGCCGGAGCGGGCCTGGGTACTGCTCGCGGAATGGTTCTCGGGCTTGCTGTTGCCATCCTGTTTCCTCGTGTCCGCGCGTGGCGGACGGGTTAGACGCATTATCGATAAATAGTCGCAGTCCGCATGCGACGAAGAGAGGGCGGAAGCCGTTCCAACTCGGGGCTTTTATGTTACCCGATGCTGACAGGCAATGTTGCGTTATGTCAATTCGGATTATCCGCAATGCCGGCGCGGCAAGGCCGCCTGAGTGGCCAGCCGGGCGTCGATAACCGCTTATCGGCAGCAAGTGGCGGAAGATGAAGGGCGGGCGAGGCAGTGGCGGGCATGGCCCGGTAGCAGATGGCTTGCCGCCGATGTGCAGTATTTCAGATACTCTCTATAGAGAGCGTAAATTACGGTTATGAAAAGGCAGTTTAAGCTACATACTCCATATTTTTTATAAGGAATCGAGGAGTGGCGGGGCCGTCAACTGGGTGTCGTTCCCGGTTGAGGCATGCGGGAGCGACAGCTAGATAGGCAACTGCCGGCGGCAGGCTTAGGCGAAGGTATCGACCAGGCCGCGGCCGCCGCTCGTCACATGCGCATGGCCGGACTGCACTGGCGTATCGGCGTGTCCGCCGGCGGCTTCGATGCCGGGCGCCGCACGGCGCGGCGTTGGGCCGCCATGGGCTTGCTGCTGATCCGGCGTGCCGGTGCTGACGTTGGCCTGGTCGAGCTGGATGCCAGCGTCGTTCATCATTTCGCGCAGACGCGGCATGGCGGCTTCCAGTGCCTGCCGCACGTCCAGATGGGCGGAAATGAAGGTGGCGTCGGCGTGAGAATTGGTGACATGCAGGACCACTTGCAGCGGGCCGAGGTCAGGCGGATTCAAGGTCAGCGATGCGCTCTGCTGGCCACCGGCGGCTAACCATACGATTTTCTGTCCCAGCGCCGCGTCCCAGGCAGGCGTGCCAACTGGCGGTGTCAGCTTGTTGGCGGCCGCAACCGCCAAGTCCTGATTGGCTTGCACAACACCCGGCGCGAGTTGGGCCACGGTGGGCGTGGCGGCGGCTTCCGGATTTTTCAGCAGATTGGGGTCGGGTGCCGCCTTGGCCTCGCTGGCCTGCCTGATGGCGGCGGCAAAGCCCGGGTCCGGCTTCAGCGCGGCATCCCTGGACGTATCGGCGACCTTGCCGTTGGCTGCCAGTTCGACCTTGCCGTCATCCGGTGCCAGGCTGGTATCGGCTTTCGACGCCGCCGTTCCGCGCGCCAGGTCCGCGTCGAGCGCTACTGCTGGGTTCCGCGTGCCGGCTTTGCCTTCCGCTTCCCCTTCTTGGGCGTCAGCGGCGACGGCCGTGCTGGCGCCGCTGTCCGCGCGCTGCAGGCCGGCGACCAGGGCCAGCAGTTCCGCCGAGGCAGTCACCACCGGCGCGCTGTCGTCATTGCTGGCTTTTTCATTGGCTTGGCCGGTTTCCGTTCCGCTCCGGACGCCGTTGGCCTGTTCCGTCGTGGCCGGCGCCTGGTTTGCATCGGCCGGTTTGGCGCTTGCCGTCGGGCCATCGACGTTGCCGGCGTCGCGCCGCTGCGCGACCTCATTCGACAACACCTGGTTGAAGGGCGTTGGCGCCGGGTTGGCTCCGCCTTGCCTCGCCGCCGGCAAGGCGTTTTGCAGAAGTCCTGCCGAATTCTGGAGCGGGGCTGTGTTCATGGCATTTACCGGTCGTTGTCAATCAGGGCGCAAACAAGTTGTGGCTGCCTTGCGGCGCTAGCGTTTGTAAGACATCAGGCGCGCGGCATGTTCGTCGCTTTGTTTCTGGTCGCGTCTGTTTTCCTGCTTTTGCATTTCCTTTTGCGCCCGCGTCGCTAGCGTGTCGTACGACATGCGCTTGCGCTCGCTGGCTTGCCAGGCGCCGCGCTCGTGTGCCACGCGGCGCTCGGCTTCGTCCACCACGTGCTGCTGGCTGACGATTGCGCTATCGAGCTTGTCGATGAATACCTGGAAATTCCGATAGCCGCTGGCGGACAGGCCGGCCGCCAGGTTGGCCTGGAAGCGGGCCGCGTAATCCTCGCGGTACTGCTGCAGCAAGGTCAGCTTTTGCTGGCTTTCCTCACTGGCACGCACTGCGCGTCCCAGCCGCTTGGCGGCTTCATCGGTTTCCTGGGTCGCCAGTTCGATCAGCGTGTGAATTGCGGAGGAAGTCGCCATAAAAACTCAGAAATCAACAATCGTTCCGTCGTCCCGGCGCAGGTGGGGACGACAAGTGTTTGCAGGACTGTGCCGATTATATTTTTTATCGGCTGCAGCCATCATCCGAACAGAGCGGTAAGTTGCGCCAAGCTCTCGGCAACGCCGGCCCGTTCCGGGATTCCCTGTTGCAGAAATGCCTCGATCCGGGTATTGAGCGCAATCGCTTCGTCCAGCACCGGGTCGCTGCCGGCGCTGTAGGCGCCGACCGCGATCAGGTCGCGGTTGCGCTGGTAGCGCGAATACAGTTGTTTCAGCTTGCGCGTTTTCGCCTGATGCTCGGGCGAGGTGATGGTATGCATCGCGCGGCTGAAATCGATTGCTCGATGTCGATCGCCGGATAGTGGCCGCCTTCGGCCAGCACCCGGTTCAGCACGATGTGGCCGTCCAGGATCGCGCGCGCGGCGTCGGCGATCGGGTCTTGCTGGTCGTCGCCTTCGGTCAGCACCGTGTAGAAGGCGGTGATCGAGCCGCCGCCCGGGCGGCCGTTGCCGGCACGCTCGACCAAGGCTGGCAGCTTGGCGAACACTGAGGGCGGATAGCCCTTGGTGGCGGGCGGTTCGCCGATCGCCAGCGCGATCTCGCGCTGCGCCATCGCGTAGCGCGTCAGCGAATCCATGATCAGCAGCACGTGCTTGCCCTGGTCGCGGAAATGCTCGGCAATCGCGGTGGCGTAAGCCGCACCCTGCAAGCGCATCAGCGGCGGCGTGTCGGCCGGCGCGGCCACCACCACCGAGCGTGCCAGGCCTTCGCTGCCCAAAATCTGTTCGATGAATTCCTTGACCTCACGCCCGCGTTCGCCGATCAGGCCGACCACGATCACGTCGGCGCCGGTGTAGCGCGCCATCATGCCGAGCAGCACGCTCTTACCGACGCCGGAACCGGCGAACAAGCCCATGCGCTGGCCGCGGCCGACCGTCAGCATGCTGTTGATCGCGCGCACGCCGACGTCCAGGATGTCGACAATCGGCGCCCGCGTCAGCGGATTGGCGGCGCGTACGTTGAGCGGCGCCGAATGGAGCGCGTGCAGCGGGCCGAGGCTGTCCAGCGGGCGGCCGGCGCCATCCAGCACCCGGCCCAGCAATTCATCACCGACCGGCAAATGGCGACCACGGTCGCTCGGGCGCCGGCGCGGATGGCTGACCGCGCCGGCGCGTGGCAGACTTTGCACCGCTTCCACCGGAAATACGCGAGTGCCGGGCACGATGCCTTCGACATCGCTTTGCGGCATCAGGAACAGCCGCTCGCCGTCGAAGCCGACCACTTCCGCCTCCAGCCGCGCGCCGTTCGGCAACGGCACGGTACAGGCGCTGCCGACCGCCAGCTTCAGGCCGACCGCTTCCATCACCAGCCCGGCCACCCGCGTCACGCGCCCCGAAACCTGCATCGGCTCGGTCAGTGCGGCCAGTGCGCGGCAGTCGCGCAGGTAGGCCTGCCAACGCTGGCCATGGCGCGAAAGCGGCGCTGCCGGCGGCGCGCCGGGGAGCGAGGATTCGGTCATGTATCCAGCCACTCCGCTTCCTTGCCAAGGCCGGCGGCGATGCGCTGCCAGCGGGTGGCGATCGACGCATCGATCTGGTTGCTGGCAGTTTCCAGGCGGCAGCCGCCGCGCTCCAGTTGCGCATCGTCGGCCACGCGCCAGCCGGCTTTTTGCAGTTCGTCGTGCATGTGGGTTTTGACCAACGCTGCATCGTCCGGATGCAGAAACAGGATCGCCGGCTGCTGCAGCGCCGGCAGGTAACGAATCGCTTCGGCGACGACCGGCAGCACCAGTTGCGGGCGCACCGCCAGTGCGGTTTTCAGCATCGCCTTGGTCAGATCCAGCGCCAGTTCCAGCATCTGCTGGGCAATCACTTCATCTGCCCGCGCCACTTCCTGGCTGAAGGTGTCGGCAATCTGCCGCAGGCGCTGCGTTTCAGCTGCTGCTTCGGCCCGGCCTTGCGCCAGGCCGATGGCATGCCCTTCGACCCGGCCTTCATCGTGGCCTTTCGCCCGCGCCGCTTCGCGGATTTCGGCGATTTGCTCGATGCTTGGACGGCTCGCCTCGGGCACCACCGGCGCCGGCCGGCCGTTCATGGAACGAAGCCATTTCCCAGCGCTGGAAAGCCGACATCTGTTCCTTTGGAATCACGCCGCTAGACATAGGCGTCGTCTCCCTTGGCGCCCAGCATGATCTGGCCTTCGTCGGCCAGGCGGCGCACGATCTGCAGGATTTCCTTCTGCTGCGCCTCGACCTCGGACAGCCGCACCGGGCCTTTCGATTCCAGGTCCTCGCGCATCATTTCGGCGGCGCGCTGCGACATGTTCTTGAAGATCTTTTCGCGCAATTCCTGCGGTGCGCCTTTCAGCGCGATGATCAGCGATTCCGACTGCACTTCGCGCAGGATGGTCTGGATGCCGCGATCGTCGATGTCCATGATGTTGTCGAACACGAACATCTCGTCCATGATCCGCTGCGCCATGTCGCTGTCGTAGTTCTTCAGGTTTTCCATCACCGACGCTTCGTTTTCGCCGGACAGGAAGTTGAGGATTTCGGCCGCGGCGCGAATTCCGCCCATCGGCTTTTTCTTCAGATTTTCGTTGCCTGACAACAGCTTGGTCAGCACTTCGTTCAGCTCGCGCAGCGCCGCCGGCTGCACTCCGTCCAGCGTGGCGATGCGCAGCACGACGTCGTTGCGCAGCCGTTCGGTGAACTGGTCCAGCACCTCGCAGGCGTGGTAGCGCTCCAGGTGCACCAGGATGGTGGCGATGATTTGCGGATGCTCGTTGCGGATCAGGTCCGCCACCGATTGCGCATCCATCCACTTCAGGCTTTCGATGCCGGAAGCGTCGCGCCCGCCGAGAATGCGATTCAGCAGCGAGGAGGCCTTGTCGTCGCCAAGCGCCTTGGTCAGCACGGTGCGGATGTACTCGTCGGAATCGAGGCCGAGCGAGGACTGCATTTCGGTTTCATTGCGAAAATCGTTCAAGACCGCATCCAGGTCTTCGTTGGCGACGCCCTTCATGCCCGACATGGCCGCGCCCAGCTTTTGCACTTCGCGCGGGCCGAGATATTTCATGACTTCGGCGGCTTCATCCTCGCCCAGCGCCAGCATCAGGATCGCGCCTTTTTGTATGCCCAGTTCACTCATTGCCGTTCACCCAGGACTTGACCACATTGGCCACCACTTTCGGATCTTCGCGCGCCAGTTGCTTGGCCAGGTCCAGATTATTCTGATAGGTGCGCGGCAAGCGCACCGGCGCCTCGTCCGGTGCCGCGCCGGAAAGTTGCACCACCGCGTCGTCGGTCGCCGGCGCCGGCAGCGCGGCTGCTGCCGGCATGCTCAGCTTGCGCAGGGTGGGGCGCAGGAAACCGAAGAACAGGTACAGCAGCACCAAGCCGGCCAGCAGGTATTTGCCGGCTTGCTTCGCCATCTCCAGCGACTCCGGCTGCTTCCACAGCGGCACCTCGGCGACGGCTTCCTTCTCGACGCCGGCAAACGGGCTATTCACCACATTCAGCGTATCGCCGCGATCCTTGTTGTAACCCATCGCCTCCTTGACCAGGTCGGTGATCTGGGTTTTTTCAGCCTCGGAGAGGGGCCGGCTCACCATCTTGCCCTCGGCGTTGGCCTCGCGCTTGTAATTCACGACCACCGCCACCGACAGCCGCTTGACGCCACCCATCGGCTGCTGCACGTAGCGAATGGTTTTATCCACCTCGTAATTGACGGTCGATTCCTTGTGCGTATTTTGCGGCGGGGCGGTCCCGGCCGCAGGTTGCGCTGCGGCGCCGGGCGCCACCGTGATCGGCGCGGTGGCTGGGGCCGGCGGCTGGTTCGACAGTGCGCCAGGAATGCCACCCGTGCCGGCGTTGCCGCCATTTGCCGATTCGCTGCTTTGCAGGCTACGCACGGCCGACGAGTCCGGTGCCTGGTTCGGCTTGTAGATTTCCGCTGCCTGTTCGCTATGCGAAAAATCGACGTCGGCCGTGGCTTCGGCGCGCACGTTGTTGGGGCCGACGATCGGTGTGATGATCGATTCCACCCGCTGCGCGATGCTTTGCTGCAGTTCCTGCACGTATTTCAGCTGGGTCGGGTCGAGGCCGTTGGTGCCAGCCTTCTTGTCGGTGTCGGAAAGCAGGTTGCCGTTCTGATCGACCAGGGTCACATTCTTCGGCGGCAGGTTCGGCACGCTGGAAGCGACCAGATGCACGATGGCGCTGACCTGTTGTTGATCCAGCGTGCGGCCCGGATGCAGGTTCAGCAGCACCGAGGCGGTCGGTTTTTGCTGCTCGCGCACGAACACCGACGCCTTCGGCAGCGCCAGATGGATGCGCGCCGACTGTACCGCTCCCACCGCCTGGATCGAGCGCGCCAGCTCGCCTTCGAGCGCGCGTTGGAAATTAACCTGTTCCAGGAATTGCGACACGCCGAGCTTCTGGTTTTCCATCAGCTCGAAGCCGACCCCGCCGCCTTTCGGCAAGCCTTGCGCAGCCAGCTTCAGGCGCGCGTCGTACACCTGGTTGGCCGGCACCAGAATGGCGCCGCCACCGTCGGCAAACTTGTAGGGAACGTTCATCTGCTGCAGCGAAGCGACAATCGCGCCACCGTCCCGGTCCGAGAAATTCGAAAACAGGATGCGGTAATCCGGCGCCTGGCTCCACATCCAGACCCCCGCCATGACCGCCACGATGGCCGCCGCCGCTACCGCCAGCAGCGCATTGCGCGCGCCCGGCGTTTGCGTCAGCCCCATGAAGCCGGGGGCAAGGGTGCCGTCTGCCGCTACCGCCATGATGCGCTCCCGCCGGATTGATTGGAAATGCCTGGATTCACCTGATGCCTCGCTGGTTGCGCTTTTAGCCTTATGCCGATTGTCGTTCCGCCAGCGTATTTCAATCGTTGGAATAGAGCAATGTTTCCCGCGCTTTTCGGGCCGACGTTGCGGTGCAGGCGTGTTAACGTGCTGACATCGCGGCGCATGGCGCCAGCCAGCAGGGGAGCAGTGCAATGAGCGTGGGAATGATCGACACCAGCCGCATCGAAGCCATGGTGGCGCAACTAAAAACGGCCGCGGCCCGCACCCAGGGCGTGGCCAACTCAATGCAGCCGCAGGCAGCCGAGCCGGTGGCCAGGCCCGGCTTTGCCGATGCCTTGAAAGCGTCGCTCGATTCCGTGAACAGCGTGCAGCAGAAATCGGAACAGATGGCCAAGGATTTTGCGATGGGCGACGACAAGGTCAGCCTGTCCGACATGATGATCTCGATGCAAAAGGCCAGCATCACCTTCCAGGCGACGGTGCAGGCACGCAACAAGCTGGTGTCGGCGTATCACGACATCATGAACATGCAGATATAGCCTGGCCACGGCGGCGCGCAAGTGGTTGCAGAGTGAAACCAGGGTCAGTATTTTTCGCAGCCGGCTACATGGAGCAAATTGCTACGACCTTGCTTTCACCGATTCCGCAGCATCCCTAAAAAACCCCAAAAATCATTCGGCTTTGACACCGATTTATATAAAAGTAGAGAGTATGTTGTCTTTAACACCGTATGACGCTCGAAATTGATGGTTAAACAGACCAGTATGTGATGCGGGAAGCGCCGTACGAAGAATGCCTCTGCTTGTCTGCCATGCGGGGCATGCCTATTGGGCAACCGCCGGCCGGTGTCACAACAGCCCGGTATCGCGTGCGTTCTGCTCTCGCTCCAGGCTGGTGATGTAGCGCTGCACCGCGCTTAGCATGGTGCTGGGCATGTCGACGAAGCGGCAGCCGAGGCGGCGAGTATTCTTGCCGTTGGCCAGCGTCAGGTCGCGCATGTTGCGGATCTCCAGCGCGGTCCGCACCGGGGACCCGGCCGGTAATTGAATGCGGCAATTCGGGTAGATGAGGCCGACGGTCGGGTTCAGCAGCTTTTGTTCATCCATCAGGGCAATGCCTCCACCGCTGATGTTTTGCAGCGGCAGCGTGACAATGCGTTCCCCCTTGTCTTGCCCGACGCCGATTTCGCACAGCAGCGGGTTGGCGGTCGGTGTCGGCATGCGGTAGAACTCGCGCCGCTGCAGCCGTACCAGCACCGGTGGAATCGGCACGCGCAGCGCCGGCCCGTCATGATATTCGCAATATGTCGCCGCATCGGTCTGGAACAGGATGCGGATATTGTTGAGCACGGTTTCGAAGAAAATCTGCTCGCTGGCGAGGATGCGCTGATTGACGGTCGGATTGGAGGCACAGTCGATTACCACTTCGCCCGCGGAGTCTTCGACCGCCAGCACCGAGGTCACGATGGTGTCGGCACTTCCTTCGATGCGCAGCTGGATCAGTTGATTGCACTCGCCCAGGCTGCGCAGGAGGTTGATGATTTCGCGCCGCGAATAGATTTCGTAGTCGCTTAAGTCGAGTGGTTGAAAGTCGTCGTAGTCTGGCATCGAGGTAATCAGTGAAGGCGGGGCGGCAATGAATGTGGTGGCGCCAAATTTCGTGGATATAGTTTCACATATGTGTACCGTGCACTGGACGGCGCCAACGGCAGCGAAACCAGGATCAGGGTTTTTCGCAAAAAGCCGCAAAAAACGCTGTTTCCAGCTCGCTAGCTGACGCCAATAGCGGCCTGGCAGCAATCGGCTACGTCAGTGCACTCCGCTAGTTCTGAATGGCAAAAGTTAGCAATCATACCTTGCCTTCGCGCTTTTGCGCCGCCTCGATCTGATACAGCCATGCCAGCAGTTCTGCCACCGCACGGTACAGTGCGGGCGGGATCTGATCGTCCAGCTCCACTTCCATCAACAGCGCCACCAGTTCCTTCGATTCATGCACGAACACGTCATGCTCGCGAGCGCGGGCGATGATCTGCTCAGCCAGCAGCCCGCGTCCCTTGGCCACCACTTTCGGTGCGCCGTCGCTGCTTTGATACGCTAGCGCCACCGCGCTCGACCGCGCGATTGGCGGTGCGTCACGGTCCGGCTGCATCGTGTTTCACCGTCAGGGATTCGAGGGTTGAGCCGGCCGCGCTCAAGGCATCCGACAACTGCGTGCCATGCGCGCGCAAGGCGAGGGCGGCGGCGTCGGTTTCGGTGCGCAATTGCAGTTGCAGGCGCTGGCCCACCAGCCGGATCGCGCCGCTCACCTTGCCCAGCAGCGGCAGTTCAAAGCGCACTACACTTTGCCAGGACGGTTCCGCGTCCGGCGCCGCATCATGCCCGTCCTGCGGCGCATCGCGGCTGACCTCCCATTCCAGTAACTGCCCAGGCCACAATTCACCGCGCCACAGCAGGCGCTGGTTTTCCAGCGTATCCAGTTGCAGCGGAATCAGTTGGGTGCCGGGAGAATGCGGCGCATCGGCGCGGGTGGCATTGGGTGATTGCGCCGCCAGCTGACGCGCATCCTGCGCCTGTGGCTCGCGCATGAGCTCTGCCAGGCTGCGATTGCCGGCAGCCCATTGGGCGACGTGGGATTCGTAAAACAGGCCGCTGTAGACTACCGCCTCGCGCAAGGCTCCGGCGATCTGGGCGGGCGGGGCTTGCGGTGATGTCAGTAAGGGCGCGCTGGCCTGCAAGGCAGCTGCGGTGCCGTCCCGGCGCGCGCCTTGCAGCAGATGATCGATCAGACGGCCGGCGGCGCTGACGGTCGCGGTGGCGGCGACATTGGCTTCGCTTCCCAGCAGGAAAGTCGGGCGCGGCGCGGTACTGGTCAGTGTCAGCAGTAGCGACTGGCCCACCTTGGCATCCGCCGGCAGATTCATGCGCGCGGTGGTGCCGGCCACCCGCACCAGGAACGTGCCATCATCCAGCGCCGACAACACCTTGGCCGGACTTGCTGGCCCAGCGCGATCTGCGCCAGGCGGCTGACGGCTTCGTGTTTGGCATCGGCAATCGTGACGACTGCGGTCGGCGCGTCGATTGCCAGCACGGGCCGGATACTGGACAGGTCGGCCCGTGGCAGCATGCTCAGCTCACTTGTTGCGCCCCGTACGCCTGGCTTAGCTTGCGTTCGGTGCCGGCATTTTTCATCAGCGCGGACAATTGCTGCATCCACGGCTCGGTGATGTTGCGAATCTCGCGGTCATCGGCCAGGATTTTCTGGATGATCTGGACCTTGCGCTGGCGCACGGTGCCGGTCAGCGGCTCCGGCGGCTCGCCGTTTTGCAACCGCTGCACATGATGGCTGCAATGGTTTTCCAGCGCCACCAACTGATCCCAGTCGCCGTTGCGGGCCGCGGCCAGCATCTGTGTCGTAATACCGGCGACGGTCTCGTACAGGGAAATGACTTCCTGGCTATTCATGTACTCAGGCCCTCACCAGGTTGGACATGCGCGGCGCCAGCGCGTCGTAGGCCGGCATTTTGGGCGCTGCCGCCGGTATTGATGGAACCGGATTGACGGGCTCGCCAATCGCTTCCCATGCGCCTTTCAGGTCAACCAGCAGGCCATGCACTTCATCCAGGATCGCCGGCTGGTTTTCGAGATTGGCGGCCAGCAGGCGGCGTCCCATGTATTCGTAGAGAGAATCCAGACTGATCGGCGATTTCGCCGCCAGCTTCCTTGTTCAGGCTGGCGCGCAAGCCGCTGTCGATGATCGTGATGGCCTTGGAAATCGCCTGGCCCTTGCCGGCAATGTCGCCGTCTTTCATTTTTTGCGTGGCAGTAGCAATCGACAGCAGCGCGCCGTCGAACAGCATGACGATCAGTTTGTGCGGACTGGCGGCAGCCACCCCGGTTTCGATTCCGACTTTGGCGTAGGCATTGGCGCCGTTTCTGGCCGATCCGAACATGTGCTTTCTCCGCTTATTGTTTGTTGAGGTTGGCCAGGCGCGGCCAACTGCTGGGTCAGGTAATTGCTGGTCGTATTCATGTTGCCGATAGCATCACGTCGAGCGCGGTGAATTGCTTGCGGTATTGCGCCTCGATGTTGGTCAGCCGAGTATTGAGCGCGTCGCGGCTGTCTGCCGACGATCCTTGATGCTGCGGTTGATGCCATCGGTGCGGCCGGAAATCAGGCCGCTCGCTGCCCAGGAAGCCGTCGATCAACTTGCTCAGCTGCGAGGCATAGCCTTGCGAAAAATCGAGCGTGCCGCGCGCGCCCAGGCTATCGCCGGTCACCTGGATTTTCAAGCCTTCCGCGCTGCTGCCGTCGGCACCGGTCAGGAACTGGCCCGAGCCGGTGGCGGCAATGCCGTTGATGGTGCCGGCGACATCGATGCCGGCGGTGGCGACCGGCTCCGCGCCCAGCAAGATCGCAAGGCGCCGGTGCCGCTGAGCGTTACCTTGGAAGCCGAACCGTAGCGTGTCCGAAGTGATGGTCAGCACGCCGTTCGTTCTGGGTGACCTTGGCCGACACGCCTGCCGCCGAGAACGCCGTGATGCCGTTGATGGTGGCCTGCAGGTGCGCGGCCAGCGAGGCGGCATTGTAGGAGCCGGCCGTCAGCTTGAAGCTCGACGTGATGCCGTTCAGCGTCAGCGTCAGTTCGTCGTTGGCGCCGGCCGTAATGGTGGTGTTGGCGGCCGCCGTTCCGACCAGTTGGCCCTTGGTCGCCAAGCGCCGTGATGTTCATCGCGTTGCTGCCAGCCTTGGTTGCCAGGGTCGAGCCGGCGTAGCTGATCAGGCTGTCGGACGCGGTGCCGGCGACGGCAAACAGCTTGCCGATGTCGTCGAAATTGCTGGCTGATCGCTTTTTGCAACTTGGCCGAATCGAGCGCCAGCGTGCCGTCCTTCTGGAACGAAACGCCGATTTGCGACAGATTGGTCAAGCGGGCCATCCAAGCCCTGCCGGCGGCGCTGCAAACATTTTCTGCACAGCGTTCTGGATGGTGCGCACGGTCGAGTCGCCGATCAGCGGGCCGCCGCTCTTGGTGGTCGGGGTTGTAGGCGGTCAGCGCACTTCAGCGTCGCGTTCAGGTCGTTGTACGCCTTGACGAAGGCGTTGACGTTTTTCTCGACCGCGCTGGTGTCGCTGCGTGATCGAAATCGTGGTGGCACCGATCTTGCCGGCAGTCAGCGTCACGCCTTCGATCGCGCCGGTGATGGTATTGGTGGCGCTGGTGATGGCGATGCCGTTGAGCGTCATCTGCGCATTTTGCGCGGCGCTGGTTTGCGTCAGCTTTTGCGCGCTGCCGTCCGTCCGAAGGGTCGTAGCTCAGCAGGTCCTTCAGCGCGGAATCGCCGTCCACGGTGATTTTCATGCTCGACGCCACGCCGGTCTTGTCCGACGTTAGCACCAGCCGGTTCGGCTTGGCGCTGCCATCCGCGACAATGGTCGCGGTCACGCCCAGGCCGGCCTTGTTGATCGCGTCGCGGATACCTTGCAGGGAATTGTTGCTGCTGTCGATGGTGATGCTGCCGGAGGCCTGATCCGCGTTTTCCGCGAAGCTGGCACCGGTATACATGCCATTGGCCAGCGTGCCGCCGCTGATGGTGCCGAACTGGAACGTAGTGGTGGTCGCTGGCGCCGCTGCCGATCGAGGCGGTGGTCGAAGCCATGCCGGTGCTGGCCAGCGACTGCTGCTGCGCCAGCTGGGTCAGATCGAGGCTGTATTTGCCGGCTGCGGCGCCTTTGCTCGGTGGTGGCCGAGGCAATCGTCGGCGTCGCTGCTGGTGCTGCGTCAGTTGCTGGAATTTGGACAGAGTCGCTCAGGCCGGCCAAGGTGGTCTGGAATGACGACCAGCGCGCCGGTCAAGGCGCCGAAGGCCGACAGCTTGGCCTGATAGCTTGACTCTTTTTGGGCCAGCGCCGTCAGCGGCCTGCTTTCCACCTCCATCAATTGACTGACGATGCGAATTGATGTCGAGGTTGGATCCGATGCCGGGGGAGGAAATGCGCCACTTGGCCTCCTGCTGAAAAATGACAATGTACCCTGTTATCGGCCGAATCAAATCCGACTTGAGAGGGGTTTTCCGGGGCTAGTTCGCCGGAGGCGAGCGCGTCAGGCTTTTTGATTGATCAGCAAGCCTTGCACCCGATCCAGCGCCTTGGCGATTTCCAGCGCTTCCACCGACGGCATCTGGCGGATCAGCTCCTTGGTTTGCTGATCGACCACCTTGACCACAGTGCGGTGCGACTCCTCGTCGATGGAAAATTCCAGTCCCGAATCGCGGGTTTTCATGGTTTGATTCAAGTGGCCGACCGCCTGCGCCAGTTGCGCGCTGCCAGGCGCCGCTGCGGCCGACCTCTGGCGCGTGGCGGCCGCAGCTGCCGGCTTGGCAGCTACGCTGGCAGCAGCTTTTTCCGTGGCGTGCGGCTGCGGCGCGCCGGAAGAGTGCCTATCGATCGAATCTCCATGATCGCTCCTTAAATGGGAATGCCCCGCCCGAAACAATCCGGGCGGGGAACATTCCTGAATTACCCCGGCCAAGCCGGGTCATGCGAAGTGCCTCGCAGCTGCGATTAGCCGCGCAGCAGGGCCAGCACGCCGTTCGGCAGCGAGTTGGCTTGCGCCAGCATCGCGGTACCGGCTTGTTGCAGGATCTGGCCGCGGGTCAGGTTGGCGGTTTCCGCAGCGAAGTCGGTGTCTTGAATCCGGCTGCGCGATGCGGACAGGTTTTCTGCGCTGGTTTGCAGGCTGGTGACCACCGACGTAAAGCGGTTCTGGATCGCACCGAGCGAAGCACGCGAGGTGTTGATCGAGGACAAGGCCGAATCGATGGATGCCAGCGCGGTTCGGCACCGCTGACCGAGCTGATGTCGATGACCGAGATCGCTTGGCCGCCTTGCGTACCGGCGGTCGTTGCTGCGGTCAAGCCGGCATTCGCCCGCCGGTACCTGCGATCGTGATGTTCGAGTTGTGTGGCTGGACGAACCCGTGATCGACAGCGATACCTGCCTTGGGTGGTGGCGGCGGTCAAACCGGTGGTGGCAGCTCGTGCCGGCGATCGTGATTTCGCGGCCATCGGCGGCGGTTAAGGTCACCGGCCGGCTGCGTCGGCAGTGGCAGTCACACCTGATGCCGCAGAAACCAGGTTGATTGCCGCGGCAACGTTCGCACCTTGACCGGTAGCGTCTGCCGCCGGCCGCTATCGCGCCAACGTTGACGCCATTGATCGTGAAGGCGTTGGCAGCGATTGCGGTGCAGGCAGTGGCGGCCATGCCCGTTACCGTGGCCGCGCATAGCCGTAGCCGTCACGCCGGTCGATGAGGCGTTGATGGCCTGTGCGATCGCATAAGCGCTGGCGGCGGTTTGGCCGTTCTGATTTCCGGCAACGGAAGCATTGACGGCGGCGCCATTGATGGTGAGGATCGCCGGCGGCCAGTGCTGCGGTAGTAGCGCCGCCGGTTACCGAGGCAGAGTAGCTGATGCCCAGCGACGTGGTGCGGGCAGCTGTCGATGCTGTCGATCGTGATCCGGTCGTTGCTGGTGTTGTTGGCGCCGACCTGGAAGGTCTTGCGAGGTGAAGCTGCCGTCCAGCAGTTTGACGCCGTTGAACGACGAGTTGGCAGGCAACGCGGTCGATTTCCTGGCGCAGCTGCACCACTTCGTTTTGCAGTGCGGCACGGTCGCTCGGCGCTATTCGAGGCGTTGGCCGACTGCACCGCCAGTTCACGCATACGCTGCAGGTTGTCGCCGATTTGCTGCAGATCGCCTTCGGCGGTTTGCGCCAGCGAGATGCCGTCGTTGGCGTTGCGCGCTGCCTGGTTCATGCCGCGGATCTGGGATGTCATCCGATCGGAAATGGCCAGGCCGGCGGCGTCGTCCTTGGCGCTGTTGATGCGCAGGCCGGAAGACAGGCGCTGCAGGGAAGTGGCGAGCGAAGATTGCGACGTCGTCAGGTTGCGCTGGGCATTCAACGACGCGATGTTGGTATTGATGACTGAAGCCATTTTGATTCTCCTGTAAGAGCCGATGATTTCCGGCTTGAGCACTTTCAATTTTGGGTTTGCGCTTTTGGGTCAGCGCAAGCCGCCGTTGTTAGTGGTATCGGACGAAGCTGGAAAAAGTTGAGCGTTTCTGAAGTTTTCGGAAACTTTCTTTTCTTCCAGCCGTGCCCGAACTCAGGCCAGGTGCTTGTTTTGTCGGCTTGCATTTCGGAAATCTTTAAGAAATCAACGACTGCGCGCGAAGATAAAAATACGCGAACCGCCCTTCAGGTTTTGGATTTCGTGCCGATTGGGAGCGCCGCTTGGCGGGGCAGATGGGAGCGAGTGCGGCTTACTCTTCCCCAGAGTGCCGCATGATCCTTGCCAGTCATTCCCGCGGTTTTTAGCGGAAATCCAGTGGCGCTTTTGGCGCACTACTGGCCGGCATGACGTGAAGCGGACTGTGCGCTATTTCGGCGTAACGATGCCAGTCCGGCATGACGCTGCAGTTTTGCAGCGTAAATCTGGCAAATTCTGACGTTCCCGGTCTTATCTGTCGTTTCTGAGACAAGCCGGCAGCACGGCGATCAGGCCGCGCACAAGACGCGGTTTTTTCCGGTCTGCTTGGCTTGGTAAAGCGCGGCGTCGGCACGCGCCACCAATGCCGGCCGCCCTTCGCTGGCGGCACGCAGGGCGAGCGCCGGCGCTGAAGGTGATCGGCAGAGTCCGGCCTCTGGTGCATGAATACCTGTTCCGCCAGCTGTCGCTGCAGGCGCGCCAACGCCAGGCTGGCGGCCTCCAGCGTGGTGTCGGGCAGCAGGATCAGGAATTCCTCGCCGCCGAAGCGGGCCACGCTGTCCATGCTGCGCAAGGTTTGCTTGATGACCTGGACCACATGCACCAGCACGTCGTCGCCGGTGCAGTGGCCGTAGGTGTCGTTCAACTGCTTGAAGTCGTCGAGGTCGAGCATCGCCACGCACAAGGGCGTGCCGCGCCGGTTGGCGCGACCCAGTTCGCGCGAAAACATGTCATCCAGGCCGCGCCGATTGAGGCTGCCGGTCAATTGGTCTTCGCAGACCAGTTCGTTCAGTTGTTCCAGCCGCGATTCGAGGGCGCGGATGTGGCTGTTGGCGTCTTGCGGGGTGCGCGCGCGGTTCTTGCCCAAGCGCGCCAGCATGGCTTCCGTCTGATCGGATGCGGCGCCGGCGATTTCGTCATATAGCGCGCGATAGGCGTCCGGCGTGGGAGCGATGCGGCGCACCGCGAGCCGGCGCAAGACTTCGAAGCCGACATCGACCGGATTCGGCGCGGACGGATGGCTTGGTCTGGTCTGTGTCGCCTGCATGAATGCCCCTCGCCTGAGATTTTTATTGTTGTGACCATGTTATGAGGTCAGCAGGCATCTCGATACGGGGAGTAGCGGTGGAAAGGGCGCGCAGTTTGAAGTTTCAGCGCAGTTGATTGCTTACATTCCGCATCTGCCGTGCCTGTTGCTCCGGTGGCATTAGGCGAGAACCCAGTGCCGCTTTTTTGATATGACCCGAGCC
The DNA here is from genome assembly GCA_963707665.1 of uncultured beta proteobacterium. GTDB lineage: Bacteria > Pseudomonadota > Gammaproteobacteria > Burkholderiales > Burkholderiaceae_D > DATJCV01. The sequence goes on from CAVPQU010000011.1 coordinate 109,442, forward strand.
GTACTGACGCCACCAAGGGCACGACGCTGGGTTCCCGCCTCCGCGGGAACGACAGGCGTTCTTGAGCGGCGAGACATCGCAAGCCGCGGTTTTGTGGCTTTAAGCCGAGAACGCCAAGCGGATGGCTTTAATCCACCAGCTGATTCTTGATCGCGTAATGCGTCAGTTCGGCGTTGTGGCGCAGTTTCATTTTTTGCAGCAGGCGCGAGCGGTACATGCTGATGGTCTTGACCGAGAGCGTCAGTTCGGCGGCGATGTCGCTGACGGTCTTGCCGGAGGCAATCATGGTCATGGTCTGGTATTCGCGGTCGGACAGCATCGTGTGCGGCGGCCGTTCGTGATCTTCGTCCAGCTGGTTGGCGAGCTCCTGGGCCAGGGTTGGGCTGACATATTTGCGGCCGGCGGCAACCTGCCGGATCGCGGTCACCAGTTCGGCCGGTGCGCTTTGCTTGTTGAGGTAGCCGGCGGCGCCCGCTTTCAGGGCCCTGATCGCGTACTGATCTTCGCGGTGCATCGACAGCATCAGCACCGCCAGCTTGGGAAATTCCTTCCTCAGCTGTTTCAGGATCTCGATGCCGCTGCGGTCCGGCATCGAAATGTCGAGCAGCATGACGTCACACTGGCCGCGCCGCACCAGCTTGATTGCTTCGAAGCCGCTGGCGGCGTCGCCGGCAACGGTGATGTCGGTGGTGTCGGCCAGGATCTGTTTCAGGCCTTCGCGCACGATGGCGTGGTCGTCGGCAATCAGGACCTTTAATTTGCTGGTGGAGTGTTTGCTTGTCATGACGATTTGTCTTGTTATTGCTGGTTGTCGTGCGCTTCTTTTGCCGCTTTGGCCGGGCAGCGGAATACGGATCGCCACCACGCTGCCGCCGTCGGGAGCGGCGCTGATGCTGAGGCTGCCGCCGAGTGCGCTGGCGCGCTCGATCATGCCGCGAATGCCGAAGGAGTTTGGCTTCAGGCGGTCAGCGGCGACGATGCCGCGGCCGTTATCGCTGATTTCAAGATGCACGCCGTGCCGGTTTTTACCGAGCCGAACGCGCACCTGGCTGGCGTGTGCATGCTTGCCGATATTGGTCAGTGCTTCCTGAAAGATGCGAAACAGCGCCGCCGCCTGGTCGGGGGGCAAATCCAGCTCGCTCATCTCCGCGGAAAAAATACAGGGAATGCCAGCCTGCTTTTCAAATTCCTGCGCTTGCCAATCGATCGCGGCGACGATACCGAAGTCGAGTACGCCCGGGCGCAGGTCGCCGGAGATGCGATGCACCGATTCGATGGTGCGATCGACCAGCGCATCGAGATAGGCGGCCTTGCCAGCCAGCGTGTCGTCGCCGGCCGGCAGGCGCCGCGTCAACATCGCCAGCGCCATCTTGATCGCGGTCAGGTTGCCGCCCAGGTCATCATGTATTTCGCGGGCGATGCGGGTGCGCTCCTGTTCCTTGACCTTTTCCACATGCGCCGACAGCTCGGCCAGCTGTGCGCGCGAGCGCGTAATTTCAGCTTGCTCCAGCTTGCTTTCGGTGATGTTGGTCATGATGCCTTCCCACTGCACCAGGCCGCCTTCCAGCGCGCGCGGCGTGCCGCGCAGGTTGATCCACTTGATGTCCTTCCATGCCTCGATCCAGATGCGGCCTTCCCAGTTCCAGGCCTTCATGTCGGTGGCGGAGGCGGCCATCGAGGCTAGCCAGGAAGGGCGGTCTTCGGGCAAGATCAAATGCAGGAACAGTGCCGCATCGGTACACAGTCGCTCGGCGGCGACCCCCAGCAGCGCATGGCAGCCGTCGCTCAAATAGGGGAAGGCAATGCTGCCGTCCATTTGCCGCAAGAGCTGGTACACCAGGCCGGGCGTGTTCGAGACGATGGCGCGAAAACGTGCTTCGCTCAGGTGCAGAGCATGGGCAGATTCATAGCGGGAACTGAGATCGTTGCCAATCGCAATGAATACCGGCGCCGGTCCGAGCGACGATCGCAGCAGCCGCAGTTCGATCGGATAGCGGCTGCCGTCGTGACGCGTCAGCACGGTGTCCAGCGTGATGTGCGCTGTTCCGTCGCGGTACAGAGGTTGCAAGATCTGGCGGCAACTGGCCTCGTTCAGATTGCCGGCCACATCCAGTAAGCTCATGCCGGCCAGCCGGTGCTGCGGATATTGCAGGTTGGCGTGCGCCGCCGGATTCAGGTACAGCAGGCGCAGGCTGTCGCAATCGATTGCATAGATTTCACTGAAAGACCCATGCATTACCGTCGCCAGCCATTCCGCCCTGCATCTGCCCGATGGAGGCATTGGCGCCATCGGTGCCGCCCGCGAGCGACTCGGCAGGGCAGTGCAGGGGGAGCGGAGAAGACGGGGTTTTCATCGTCGACGCGCTGCGGCTAGATCAGCTTTTCGTACACGGTTGCCTGTGGCGGCACCGAACGCTTGAGCCAGCCCAGGAACTGGTCAGCCGGCATCGGGCGGCTGATGAAATAGCCCTGGCCCTGGTCGCAGCCCATGCGTGCCAGCAGCTGCAGCGCCGTGTCGCTTTCGATGCCTTCGGCCACCACGCGCAGCCCCATGTTATGGCCTAGGTCAATGGTGGAGCGGACGATAGTGGCATCGTCGGTTTCATGCTTCATGCTCATGACAAAGGACTTGTCGATCTTGAGTTCATGCACCGGCAGCCGTTTCAGGTAGGACAGGGAGGAATAGCCGGTGCCAAAATCGTCGATCGACAGCTCGATCCCCATCGCGTACAGGCGTTCCAGTGTCTGCTGGGCGCGTACCGGGTCATCCATAATGGCGCTTTCGGTAATTTCGAGGCAAAAGCATGAGGATGCCACCTGGTGCCGTACCAGGATTTCCATGAACTTGGTCGGCAGATCCTGATCCAGCAGGTCGCGCGTGGATAGATTGACCGAAATTTTCAGGTGCACGCCGGCCGCTTCCCAGCGACTGCATAGGGCTGCCGCCTGCTCCAGAACCCAGCGCGTCAGGTTGCGGATGAAACCGGTTTTTTCGGCGAATGGGATGAACTGGTCTGGTTGCAGCAAGCCTCTTTTGGGATGCATCCAGCGCACCAGCGCTTCGACGCCGATGATTTTTCTGCCCGGCAGCAGGATCTTGGGCTGAACGTGCAGCCGGAATTCGCCGTTGTCGATGGCATGGCGCAATTCGCCCAGCAGTGACAGGCTTTCCTGGCTGCTCTTGTCGATTGCCGCGTCGTACACCACTGCTTCGTTGCCGCCGGTTTTGGCGGCGTACATGGCTACTTCGACGCGGCTTAGCAGCGACTCGGCATCGTTGCCGTGCGCCGGGAAGCCGGCGATGCCGATGCTGGCGCCCAGATCGATCGTCTGGTCGTCCAGTGAGATGGGCGTTTCCAGTGATTTCAGGATGCTGCTGGCGATGTCCTGAGCTTCGCCGAGGCTGCTGTCGGCCAGCAGGACCGCGAACTCGTCGCCGCCCAGGCGGGCAATATGATCAGCGCTCTTGATTTTCAGAGAAGACAGACGATGCGCTACCTGTTGCAGGAGCGCATCGCCAAACGAATGGCCGAGCACGTCGTTGACATGCTTGAAGCGATCCAGGTCCATCATCAGTACATGGCAGGAAAGGTGATATTTACGCGCCTGCGTCAGCGCGCTGTCGAGCAGGGCCACAAATTGGGTGCGGTTCGGCAGGTTGGTCAGGTTGTCCCAATACGCCAGGCGGCGGATTTCCAGCTCGCGATTGGCGATACCTTCGCGCATGTTGTCGAAGGCGCGCGATAATTCGCCGATTTCGTCTTCCCGCTTGATTTCAATCAGTCCCTGGTAATAATCGCCTCCGCCCAGGCGCTTGGCGCCTTCCGCCAGTTGTCGCAGCGGCCCAGTAATGCGCCGGGCGATCAGGGCACTGCCGATTACCGCCAGCACGATGCCAACTGCGGTCAGGGCCAACAGCGCCAGCAGCAGGCCGCGATAGGGCGCCATGGCCTGGTCGATCGAGTCGTGCAGGACTACGATCGCGGTCTGGCCTGGATCTTGCGCGAGGCGGAAGATACGCGTGGCGAACTCGTCGCCGTGCAGTTGCAATTCTGCGGGTGAGAGTGCCGCGCCAGACGCCGCCTGCAACTGCACGCCGAGCTTGTCAAGATCGGGCTGGCTCAGGGTCGACATGCCAGCTTGCCACTGGCCGCCATTGGGGCGCGTCAGGATGGAGACCTCCAGCGGCATCAGTTCACGCATATCAGCAATGAGTGCCTGGTCAATCGGCTGCCCCATCGCCACCCAGCCGATCGTGATGGGTGCCATCACTGGGACCACCACCACCCGGAATACGCGATTGGCCAGCAGCACAATACCCGTAGCCTTGCCGGCCTGCTCGGCGTCATCCACCAGTTGCAGGATCGCGTGATCCAGCTTCGGCAACGGCTGGTCACCCTTGCTGGCCCGGAGCCGGCGATCCGCTCCCACCAATGCGGTTAGCGATGCGCCACTGCGACTGCTGTAATTGAATAGTGCGGCATTGATGGCTTCATAATCCTCGTTGCTGGCCGCCTGCTGGAAGTCATGATCGGCAGCCAGCAGACGTGCTGCTTGTTCCAGGTTTTTTGCGTTCTGCTGCAGTAGGTTCTTAAATGTTCGTTCACCAATTGCCAGTTGCGCGCTGGCCGCGGTCCGCACATTTTTCTCGATCCCGGCACGAATCATCCAGAGCCCTGCCAACTGAACTATCAAAATCAGGAGCAGAAACAGGCCGGCGATGCGGGTTTCCAGGCTGCGCAGACGCATGGCGGCCTCTAATGCACGCTGGACAGGTCGATACGGCACACAGGCAGCACCTTCTTGTCGTCAGTTTCTGGCGCGCACCGCACAAGCAGGAGCTGCATAGCCACAGAACTGGTCAAAGTCGGTAATCTCCTTTGTGGTCGCTGGGTGTTCATGTTCGCTTTCGTTCCCGGAGGTTAGTTGCTACTGGCGCGAAGTGCCCGGTGTCCGGGCGCGGTCGTGGGCGCCGGCCGGGTGATTGGCCCAGCAAATTTTTTGCGGTTGATGGAGTGAGCGACGCAGCAAAGTTGAAGCCACAAAAGTCTTGAGCCAGACCGACTTGATGAATGGTTTCTAATTTCCGCGGGAAACAAGAAATATGGCTTTTGAATTGCCCACTCAACCCGAAATCCTTTGATATCGAAGAGGCAAGCGACAAGCTGCCACGTGGAAAGTTTCGATTTGACCGACTTTAGCATAAGTAATTTGCAAAAAAAGCCGTTGTCGGCGCCCGAGTGGAAAAAGTCGCAATTCAATTCGCCGATGTCGCGTTGTAACGACTAGCCGGATAGCGGATCAGTAGAAATAGAAATGGTTTGAAATTAGTGCTTTTAAAAGGAAATTAACTCGTGCTATACTCTCGCTCTTCGCGGCTGTAGCTCAGCTGGATAGAGTACTTGGCTACGAACCAAGGGGTCGTGGGTTCGATTCCTGCCAGCCGCACCAGTAATAGAAAGGGTCTACCGCAAGGTAGGCCCTTTTTCTTTGCGCGCGATTTATCAGCGGTTTATCCCGACAATTATCCTGAGGCTTCGGTTTTTTTATTGCTCTTGCCGCAAGCAGGTAGCACACTTTGGATTCCATTCTTGTCAAGGAAATCCGATGTCCGGACTCGATTACCTCAACTATCAACGCCAGGCTCACGCAGCTTGGCATTTCCCTTCCAGCCCCGCCGGCGCCGGTGGGAGCGTATCGACGCATCGTTGTCCGCAATGGGATCGGCTTCATTTCGGGACAGTTTCCGCTGGTTGATGGCAAGTTGGTCTATGCCGGTTGTGTCGGGGCCGAGCTGACGGAAGACGAAGGCCGCCTGGCGGCACGGATTGCCGCCGTCAATGTGCTGGCGCAGATTCACAGCCACCTTGGCGGGTTCGAAGGCTTTGCCGGATTACTGCGAATCGAGGGATATGTGGCGTCCGCCGCCGGAAATTTCAGTCAGCCGGAGGTGCTGGACGGCGCGTCCGATTTGCTGGTCGCCGTCCTCGGGCCTGAGCTTGGCGCGCATGCGCGTACCGCTTTCTCCGTCACGCAGCTGCCGCTGGGTGCCCCGGTCGAACTGGCTGTCAGTTTCGCGATGGCCGCCACTTAGCAGGACGGTCCATCTTGGCGGTTAGCCGGCGCAATCAGGCATCCATCGTTGCCAGCGCTTGGGTCGACCATTGTTGTGCGTTCGCAAAGTGCTTCATACTGCTCCTTCCAAGATAGCAACTCTCATCCGAAGGAGACAAATGTTAATGACTGCATCTCAAGATTTTTCCCGCGGCGCCGCTTTCGTGCGCGGCCAGTACGTGCCGATTGCCGATGCCGCCATCTCGATCACCGATTGGGGCTTTCTGCGCTCGGATGCGACTTACGACGTAGTGACCGCATGGAACGGCGCCTTTTTTCGACTCGATGCGCACCTGGAGCGCTTCATGCGCAGCTGTGCGCGCCTGCGGCTGGATCCGGGGTTTGCGCCGGCGCAGATCGCTGAGATGCTGGCGCAATGCGTGCGCTTGTCCGGCTTGCGCGATTCCTATGTCGAGATGATTTGCACGCGTGGCCAGCCGGCCTGGGGTTCGCGCGATCCGCGCCAGGCGGTCAACCAGTTTTACGCATTCGCCGTGCCTTTTGTCTGGCTGGCCAACGAAGAGCAGCGAGCGCGCGGATTGCATGTGATGGTGAGCGACATCCAGCGCATTCCGGCGCGCTCGGTGGACCCGACGGTCAAGAATTATCACTGGAACGATCTGACGATGGGCCTGCTGGGCGCGCTGGATGCCGGGGCCGATAGCGTGCTGTTGACCGATGGCCACGGCAATATTGCCGAGGGACCGGGTTTCAATCTGTTTTGCCTGTGCGACGGTGTGCTGGTGACGCCCGGCGAGGGCGTGCTGGAAGGCGTGACGCGCCGCACCGTGCTGGAAATCGCGCAGACCCTCGGCCTGCCGGTGCAGGTGCGCGCGCTGCCGGTTCAGGAACTGCGCCGTGCGCAGGAAGTGTTCCTGTCGACCTCGGGCGGCGGTGTGCTGCCGGTGACGCGAGTCGATGATCAAACGATTGGCAGCGGTGCGCCGGGGCCGGTGACGCAACAATTGCGTGACATCTATTGGGAATGGCATCGGGACGCACGCTACAGTACGCCGATCGATTACGCCGCCTAGTCGCGCGGCCGGCGGCGCCATTTCACGGCGCATGGTTTGCGACGCATTGCTGGAGGTATTCAATGATTGATCACATTCAGTACAGCCGGGTACCGGCGGCAGGCGACGAAAATTCCACCAGCTGGCAGGGTTCTTTCGCCCCGCATGTCTTGATAGCGGCGCTTGCGTTCGGCCTGGCTGGCTGCAGCAGCCTGCAGCGCGTGCCGGCGCCAGCCGCCAGCGTGCCGTCCGGCGGCTGTGCGCTGAATGAGACCGCTGCCGGCGATGCCGCAGTATTGCCGGGCGCTGCCGGGGCGCCCGAAATCGCAACCGGTTATGCGCCGAAAAATGTGGTGTATGCCAAAACCTATATGGCGATCACCAATAATCCGCTCTCGACCAAAGTCGCCTGCGACATCCTGAAGCAGGGCGGCACCGCCGCCGACGCCGCGGTGGCGGCGCAGATGGCCTTGAACCTGGTCGAGCCGCAATCGTCGGGCATCGGCGGCGGCGCCTTCATCATGTATTACGACGCCAAGACTGGCCGGGTGATCGCCTACGATGGCCGCGAAACCGCGCCGGCGGCGGCTGATGAGAATTACCTGCGCTGGAAATCCGCCACCGACCGCACGCCTCCCGCGCCGGACGCGATGCGCAGCGGCCGCTCGATCGGCACGCCGGGCGTATTGCGGGCGCTGGAATTGCTGCATACGGAACAGGGCCGATTGCCGTGGAAGGATTTGTTCGCGCCGGCGATCCGGATGGCGGATGCCGGTTTCGCGATTCCGCCGCGCCTGGCGGCGTCGATCGCCGATGCCGCCGCGCTCGCGCGCATCCGGCGCGACCCGGAGATGACCGCTTACTTCCTGGACGCCGACGGCAATCCGCGCAAGGCCAATACGCTGATCAAAAACCCGGCGCTGGCGCGCACCTTCGGCGTGCTGGCAGAGCAGGGCGCCGACGCGTTTTATCGCGACGGCCCGATTGCGCGCGCGATCGTCGCCAAGATACAAAGCAGTTACGACGACGGCACCACCCCGGGCGTCACGACCCTGCGCGACATGGCGGATTACCGCGCCAAGAAGCGGCCGGCGGTGTGCTCGGATTACCGCAGTTACGTGATCTGCGGCATGCCGCCGCCTTCTTCCGGCGGCATCGCGGTCGCGCAAAGCCTGGGCATTTTGGAGAATTTCGACCTGGCACGCCACGCACCGGCCCGGATGGACAGGAACGGCGGCAAACCGGACGTGATGGGCGTGCACCTGGTGGCGGAAGCGGAAAACCTGGCGTATGCAGACCGCAACAAATATGTGGCCGATACCGATTTCGTGCCGCTGCCGGGCGGCAGTTGGAGCAGCATGCTCGACAAGACCTATCTGCGGCAGCGGGCGGCGCTGATCCGTGCCGACAAGGCGATGGCGCTGCCGGCGCCGGCCGGCGCGCTGGCGCCATTGCCGCTAGCGGCGCCGCAGACGATGGAACACGGCACGACGCAGGTGTCGCTGGTGGACCGCTTTGGCAATGTGGCGTCGATGACGACCACGATCGAAGCGGCGCTCGGTTCCTATCACATGACCCAGGGCTTTCTCTTGAATAACCAGCTGACCGATTTCAGCGCCGAGCCGTCCGTCAATGGCGAGCCGGTGGCGAACCGGCTGCAGGCCGGCAAGCGCCCGCGCAGCTCGATGGCGCCGACGCTGGTGTTCCGCAAGAATGCCGACGGCTCGCGCGGCGGCTTCGTGATGACCACCGGTTCGCCGGGCGGCGCGGCCATCATCCAGTACGTGATCAAGACGCTGGTCGGCGTGCTCGACTGGAACATGGACCCGCAGCAGGCGGTGTCGATGATCGATTTCGGCAGCAACAACATGACGACGATGGTCGGCGGCGAGCATCCGAACGTGGATCTCGGCGCCACTGCTGGCGGCCAGGCGGGCGATGCCGATCCGCTGGTGCGCGGCTTGCGGAGTCTGGGGCATCCGGTCAATGTCGCGGCGCAATCGAGCGGCTTGAGCGCAATCGTCAGGGAGGGGGCGAATGACGGCACCAGACTGGCGGGCGGTGCCGACCCGCGGCGCGAAGGAGTCGTGCTGGGTGACGTCTATCAGCCGTAACTGCGGCTAATTTTTCGGCTGAGAAATGCGTCGGATTATCGTGATTATGCCTATGCCCACTTATCAGGTGAAAATGTTTGGACACCGGGAAAAGCTGTTTAATCACGGAGGGGAACCGACTCTTCGTCATTCCCGCGCAGGCGGGAATCCAGTGGCGTGCGGATGAACGACACTGGCCGAATGCATGCAGTCCCGCCTGCGCGGGGACGACAGCAGCAAAATATTCAACAGTTAACTGTGACAGAGCCTCGATTATCGGAGTATATGGTGAATTATCAACGTATACGTCAGACATGCGGCGTCTGTATAGGGTGTATATGAACGACCTCTTGCCGGCGGCAGGCATGCCGGGACGGCGCGCTACCGGATTTTCTGCTTTCATATACATTGGATGCGGCAAGCACGAAATTTTTCAAAACGGCCCGCAGACATTCTGATCCCCGGATTTTTTTCAACTTCTACAGGTATTCCCCGTATGAGCAAGCTATTTTCCCCTTTTGCGCTCGGCAATCTGACGGTGCCCAACCGGATCGCCGTGGCGCCGATGTGCCAGTATTCGGCCGACAACGGCGAGGCGACGGATTGGCACATGATCCATCTCGGCCACCTGGCGCTGTCCGGCGCCGGCATTCTGTTCGTCGAAGCGACCGCGGTGGAAGCGGAAGGGCGCATTACTCCGGACGATCTCGGGCTCTGGTCGGACCGGACTGAAGCGGCGCTGGCGCGCGTAGTGCGCGCGATTCGCCGGTATTCGTCGATACCGCTGGCGATCCAGCTGGCGCACGCCGGGCGCAAGGCGTCCACGCGGGCGCCATGGCACGGTGGGCAAAGCATCCCGCTGGCGGAAGGCGGCTGGCAAACGGTGGCACCGTCCGCCTTGCCGTACACGGCCGGCGAACCGGCGCCACTGGCGCTGGATGAAGCTGGCTTGCAGCGGGTCAAGGCGGCGTTCGTGCGCGCCGCGCAACGGGCCCGTGCATTGGGTTTCGACGCGATCGAGCTGCACGCGGCGCACGGCTATCTGCTGCACGAATTCCTGTCGCCGCTGGCGAATGCGCGCAGCGACGCCTATGGCGGCACGCTGGCAAACCGGATGCGCCTGCCGCTGGAAATATTCGATGCGGTGGCGGCCGCCATGGCCGGCGCGATTCCAGTTGGCGTGCGCGTTTCGGCAACCGACTGGGTCGACGGCGGCTGGGATATCGAGCAAAGCGTCGCCTTTGCGCAGGAATTGCAGCGTCGCGGCTGCGCCTTCATCCACGTTTCCAGCGGCGGCGTGTCGCCGCTGCAGAAAATTCCGCTTGGAGCCCGGCTACCAGGTGCCGTTCGCCGAGCGGATTCGCCGTGAAACCGGGCTGCCGACCATCGCGGTCGGCATGATTTCCGAGGCCGAGCAGGCGGAAGCGATCATCGACAACGGCCAGGCGGACATGGTGGCGCTGGCGCGCGGCATGCTGTACGACCCGCGCTGGCCATGGCACGCGGCGGCGAAACTGGGCGGCACGGTGCAGGTGCCGCCGCAATACTGGCGCAGCCAGCCGCGCGAGCACAAGCACCTGTTCGGCGACATTTCGTTCGGGCAGCGCTGACACGGCAGCGCCGGACTGCCTGATTCGGCCAGTTCGGCAAACTGCAGCGACTTCATCGGCGGATAAATTTTCAATGCGCCGGCGCCCGCAGCTTGAGCACGGCTCGTCAACAAAGGATGCAAGCCCGAGACTACGGTCTCCATGTCCATCCACGGGGGCCGGCGCAGGCACGGTAAAGCATGCGCCGCATCCGTCAGCAGATCGGCGAGTCGAAGAGCGGCGATCGCGCCGGACTAACGTCGCCATCAAAGCAGCCCCGGAACGCCGCGTGCCAAGCGCTGTCCATCAACTGATGCCGACCCGGCTCTGCATGCGGCTTTCGCCATGACCACTTCCGCTCGACCGAGCCGGCCGCAGGGCAAGCTCGAAAAAACACTGCACGGTACCTTCGGCCTGTCGCAGCTCCGGCCAGGGCAGGCCGACGTGATCCAGAGTGTGCTGGAAGGCCGCGACACGCTGGCGGTGATGCCGACCGGCAGCGGCAAGTCGCTGTGCTACCAGTTGCCGGGTCTGAACATGCCGGGCACCACGGTGGTGGTGTCGCCGCTGATTTCACTGATGGAAGACCAAGCCGACAAACTGGAAGACATCGGTGTCGACGTCGCCCAGGTCAACAGCACGCTGAGCAAGCGGGAAGAAGCCGAAGCGCTGCATGACATCCGCCGTGCGCGCAGCGAAATCGTGTTCACCACGCCGGAGCGGATGGCGAATCCGGACTTCCTCGCCGACCTGCGCTGCACGCCAATCGATCTGTTCGTGATTGACGAGGCGCACTGCATTTCGCAATGGGGTCACGACTTCCGCCCCGATTACCTGAAGCTGAGAGAGGCCATCGCCGCGCTCGGCCATCCGCCGGTGCTGGCGCTGACGGCCACCGCCACGCCCGACGTGATCGACGACATCGCGCGCCAGCTCGGCCTGGCGACGATGCGGATCATCAATACCGGCATCTACCGGCCGAACCTGGATTACCGCGTGCTGCACGTGGCCAGCGATGAGGAAAAGCGGCAGCAACTGCTGGAGCTGCTACGGCAGAACCGGGGCAGCGGCATCGTCTACACCGCGAGCGTGAAGGCGGCCGAGGAATTGCACCAGACGCTGACCGACGCCGGCGAAGACGTCGGCCTCTATCACGGCCGTCTGGCGGCCAAAGCGCGCAGCGACAGCCAGCAGCGCTTCATGCAGGGCGAATGCCGCGTGATGATCGCCACCAATGCCTTCGGCATGGGCATCGACAAGGCCGACCTGCGCTTCGTGATTCATTTCCAGATGCCCGGCAGCCTGGAAGCGTATTACCAGGAATCCGGCCGCGCCGGCCGTGACGGCGACGCCGCGCAATGCATCCTGCTCTACCAGTTGCAGGACAAGCGGATCCAGCAATTCTTCCTGATGCGCCACGATCCCGACGCCAACGAGATCGCGCTGGTCTACCGCGCGCTGCAAAAGCTGGCGCGGGCGCAGCCGGCGGTCGGCTTCGACGCCGTGCGCGCCGAACTCGACCGCTTTCCGATCGGCCACCTGAAGACGGTGTTGAACGTGCTGGAAGAGGGCGGCGTGCTGGCGCGCCTGCTACGACCCGCCGCTTGGCGCCTGCAGCAACCCGACGCCGCGCCGGCCCGGCTGCGCGCGCTGGCCGACGATTGCCGGCAGCAGGGCCAACGCCAGCGCCAGGCGCTGGAACGAATGGTGTTCTATGCGCAGACCGGATTTTGCCGCTGGAAGGTGCTTCTGGAATATTTTGGTGAAGAGGTCGAATGGCAGCATTGCGGCCATTGCGATAATTGTCTCCATGCGCCTGATCCGGGACCGGCGCCAACGGCAGACCCGGAATTGCGTCGGCGGCCGGCGCCACCGCGATCGCCGCCACTGGCATCGGGAACCGCGGTGCGGGTGCCGCAATTCGGAGTCGGCCAGGTGGTCGAAGTAACCGGCGACAAGGTGACCATCGTTTTCCCCGACAGCCGCAGGAAGACCTTCATGCGTGGCTATGTGGAGCGGGCTTGAGCGATAGTGATACGTGGGATATGTTGGGTATATATAAAATTCTGCCCTATTTGTAACCGAATTGAATGCATTATCGATGGAGTATATGAAATGTGTATCCACCTCCATGCCATATTCCCCAGTTATTGCTCTGATCTATATCAGACATTCCAATCAGAAAGCAGACAAGAATGACGCAACGCAATAAAGTAGCACCTGTCTCCTCCAATTTCCTCCTAAAGAATTGGATTTAGCCCGCAAGCCGCAAGGTTCGCGGGCTTTTTTTTGACCTGATTTTCCGCATATGCCGACGCCGGCCGGATGCCTGTCATTTTACTTGCAGCGATGGGTGCCAACTGGTCTGGCGCGTCATCAGCACCTTGATCAGTCTCGGTTCGCCGAGTACCTCGCACTGGCGGCGCTGGTCAGTGCAGGGACTTCGTTGGCGGCCACGGCCGCGCTGAAGGCATCGTGTTTCTTGCGCCGACTTCAGCTTGTTCCGCGCCTTGATCATTTTCTGCCGTACCTGCAGCTGCGCGTTCCAAGTGCGCCGGCGCCTGGAGCTGGCCTGAATCCTGCGGAGTCTGTCCGATTCGGCTTCGCGGCGCAGGCCTCTATGTTAAGATGCGCTCCGTTTTTGCGATGGGATGCGGGCTTGCTCTGCGGCCTTCGACAAAAAAGCGATTTGCTAGAATCGCGCTATGCCCGAGTGGTGAAATTGGTAGACACAGCGGACTTAAAATCCGCCGCTTACTCGAAAGAGGGCGTACCGGTTCGATTCCGGTCTCGGGCACCACACCCGACTGCTGAATGTGACAGGGCATGAAAGTCTACGATCTCCAATGCGCGCAGAATCATCAGTTTGAGGGCTGGTTTTCCTCAAGCGAGGATTTTGCCGCGCAGTCGGAAAAGCGGCAGATTCAATGCCCGCTGTGCGACAGCACGGTAATTCAAAAGATGCCTTCGGCGCCACGCCTGAATCTTCCCCGCCACGCGCCTGCGGCAAACGACGGTAGTGCCGCTGTCCAGGCACGGCTGCTGGCGCTGGCGCAACACATGGCCGAGCATACCGAAGACGTCGGCGCCCGCTTCGCCGAAGAAGCGCGCCGCATCCATTACAACGAAGTGCCGCAACGTGGCATTCGCGGCCTGGCCACGAACGACGAATGCCGGGAACTGGCGGAAGAGGGCATCGATGTGCTCCGGCTGCCATTGCCTGCTGTCCCCAAGCAAACGTTGCAGTAACAGCCGGTTTTCCCGGACTGGAAGCACCTTCAATTCGCTTTGCTCCAGCATCATCCACCTCTCGCGGAAAATGTTTTTTGTGAGGCGTCGCAATGCTGTCAATGCGCCGAAAATCCACGGTATAATCTTTTTGAACGGTCGTGCTATTTAGTGATTCAACAAGGAGACAGCATGGATTTGAACTACGCCGCGGACGATCTGGCCTTCCGCGATCAGGTGCGCGCCTACCTGCAGGAAAACCTGCCGGCCGATTTGCAGCACAAGGTGCTGAACCACAAGCGCCTGTCGAAAGACGATATCGTGCGCTGGCACAAGACGCTGGCCAAGCAGGGCTGGGTGGCGCCGGCGTGGCCGGTCGAATACGGCGGCACCGGCTGGTCGGCGGTGCAGCGGCATATCTGGGAAGAAGAGTGCGCGCGCGCCGGCACGCCGCCGATCCTGCCGTTTGGCGTCGCCATGGTGGCGCCGGTGATCATGGCCTTCGGCAACGAGGCGCAAAAGAAGCATTACCTGCCGCGCATCCTCTCCTGCGACGACTGGTGGTGCCAGGGCTATTCGGAGCCCGGCTCCGGTTCCGACCTGGCGTCGCTGAAAACCCGCGCCGAACTGGTCAAGGATGCCGACGGCGACTATTACCTGGTCAATGGCCAGAAAACCTGGACCACGCTCGGCCAGCACGCCGACATGATGTTTTGCCTGGTGCGCACCGATAGCGGCGCGCGCAAGCAGGAAGGCATTTCGTTTTTGCTGATCGACATGCATACGCCCGGCATCACGGTGCGGCCGATCATCATGCTGGACGAAGAGCATGAAGTGAACGAAGTGTTCCTCGACAACGTCAAGGTGCCGGTGGCCAACCGCATCGGCGAAGAAAACAAGGGCTGGACCTACGCCAAATACCTGCTCGGGCATGAGCGCACCGGCATCGCCGCGGTGGGACGCTCGAAACGCGAGCTGCAATTCTTGAAGCGCGTCGCCAACGAACACTTCAAGAACGGCAAGCCGCTGCTGGACGACCCGGTGTTCGCGGCCAAGGTCGCCAGCCTCGAGATCGAACTGATGGCGCTCGAAGTGACCGTGCTGCGCGTGGTGTCGCAGGAGGGCAGCAAGCGCGGCCCCGGCCCGGAAGCGTCGCTCTTGAAGGTCAAGGGCACCGAAGTACAGCAGATGCTGACCGAACTGATGCTGGAGGCAGTCGGTCCCTACGGCCTGCCGTTCGACAAGGATTTCCTGGAAGGCGCGCACGACGCACAGTGTCACGCAGGACGACGACGCGGCGCCGCTGGCGGCCTACTACTTCAATTACCGCAAGACCTCGATTTACGGCGGCTCCAACGAAATTCAAAAGAACATCATCACCCAGATGATCCTGGGTCTGTGAGGAGATAAGAATGGATTTCAATTTCACGCAAGAACAGCAGCAATTCGCCGACGCGCTGCAACGCTGGGCCGCGAAAGACTACAGCTTCGAACAGCGCAAGCAGATCATTCATTCCCCCTCCGGGGTCTCGGATCAGGCCTGGAGCGCGTTGAGCGAGCTGGGCATGACCGCGCTGCCGGTGCCGGAAGCGCAGGGCGGCTTCAACGGCTCGGCGATCGACATGCTGGTCGTGATGCAGGAACTGGGACGAGGCCTGGTGGTCGAGCCGTATTGGGCCACCATGCTCGGCGCCGAATTTTTGAAGCGCGCCGGCGGCCAGGAAGCGCTGCTGGAAAAAGTCGCGAGTGGCGAAATGAAGCTGGCATCGGCCTTGGGCGAAAAACAAGCGCGCCACGATCTGTTCGACATCGCCACCACGGCACAGGCCAACGCTGACGGCTATCTGTTGAACGGCATCAAAACCGTGGTGATCCACGGCGGCCAGGCCAACGCCTTGATCGTCTCGGCGCGCAGCGGCGGCGCTCAGCGCGACACCGATGGCATTTCCCTGTTCGTGGTGCCGGCCGATGCTGCCGGGATGACGCGCCGCGACTACCGCACCATCGACGGCCAGCGCGCCGCCGACATCGTGCTGGAGAACGTGCAAGTGCCGGCTTCGGCGCTACTCGGGCAAGCGGGCGCCGGCTGGGAACTGCTGGATGCGGCGGCCGACTATGGCGTCACCCTGCTGTGCGCGGAAGCGATCGGCCTGATGGAAGCGCTGAACGCGGCAACGCTGGATTACCTGAAAACCCGCCAGCAGTTCGGCGTGCCGATCGGCAAGTTCCAGGCCTTGCAGCACCGCATGGCCGAGATGTTCATGCAACTGGAGCAAGCGCGTTCGATGGCGACGCTGGCCGCAGTCAAGGTGGACTCAGGCGACGTGCAGGAGCGGCGCCGTACCGTGTCGGCCGCCAAGGCAAAGATCGGCCAGGCGGCGAAATTCATCGGCCAGCAGGCAGTCCAACTGCACGGCGGCATGGGTGTGACCGACGAACTGCCGGCGGCGCACTACTTCAAGCGCCTGACCATGATCGACTTGACCCTGGGCGACACCGACCATCATCTGGCGCGCTTCGCGGCACAACCAGGCTTCAAGGATGCCGCCTGACCGCCTGAATCTTTTGGAAAGGATTTTCGATGGCACAGCCAAAATGGTATTTTGAAGATTTCAAGGTCGGCGATTCAGTCGAAATCGGCTCGCGCACGGTCACCGAGGAGGAGATCATCGCCTTCGCCACCCAGTTCGATCCGCAGCCGTTTCATGTCGATCCGGAGGCGGCGGCGCAATCGATCTTTGGCGGCATCATCGCCAGCGGCTGGCATACCTGCAGCATGATGATGCGCTTGATGGTCGATGGCTTCCTGAACAATTCGTCCAGCATGGGCTCGCCCGGCGTCGATCAGTTGCGCTGGCTGAAGCCGGTGCGCGCCGGCGATACGCTGACGCTCAACCTGGTGACGCTGGAATCCACTCCCTCGTCCAGCAAGCCGGATCGCGGCGTGGTGGTGTCGGAGTGGCGCGCCACCAACCAGCATGGCGAACTGGTGCTGACCATCAAGGGTCTGGGCATGTTTGGCCGGCGCCCGGCCAGGACCTGAAACCATCAACAAGACAAGGGAAAAACATGCGCGAAATCGGATCGCTGGCAGAACTGAAGGCATTGACGGGGCAGGAAGTGGCGGTCTCGGACTGGATCGAGATTACCCAGGAACGTGTCAATTTATTCGCCGACGCTACGGGCGACCATCAGTGGATTCATGTCGATGTCGAACGCAGCAAGCGCGAGTCGCCGTTCGGCGCGACCATCGCGCATGGCTTCCTGACGTTATCGCTGCTGCCGATGTTGATGACCAGTTCGATTGTGATGCGCGATGTCAGGATGGGCGTCAACTATGGCTTGAACCGGGTGCGCTTCCCGGCGCCGGTCACCATTCCCAGCCGCGTGCGTGGCCGCATCAAGCTGTTGGCGGTGGACGACATCGCCGGCGGCGCGCAGATGACTTGGGAAATCACGGTGGAACGCGAGGGCAGCGACAAGCCAGTGTGCGTGGCGGAGTCGATTTCGCGGCGCTATTCGTAGTCCGGCGGTTTGCGCCTGCGCGGAAACGACAGGCGAACGATTGACAGTCCTGGTCGGCCTTGCGCGCGGATTATCAGGCTCTGTCGCAGTGAGCTGTTGAAATCGCGTCCGGCAGGGCGGAGTAAGTGGGATCAGAGTTTTTTTCGCAGTGCTTCATCGGGAAAATTATTCTGACCCCAGTAACGGCCTACAGGGATGAGACTCCAAACCATGCGGATTTTGGCGCCGCTGCGCTTGATCCGTGAAAGCAGGGTCAGAGTAATTTACGCGATAAGACCGGCGTAAAAAACTCTGACCCTGGTTTCACTCCGCCTTGCTTGGCATTGGCCCAGATTTCAACAGCTCACTGCGACGAACCCATAAAGTCTGGGGTATGTTGCAAAGACTTAGATTTTACCTCTGGAATCGGTCCACCATATCGGGAGTATGTGGAGCGGCCGAGATGCTCCGGGTTTGTCCTGGCCCGGCTTCAGTGCTTGCTGTACTGGATACTGCCAAACAGGATGTCGCGCGCCTTGTCGTCGGTCAGCGGCTTGCGCAAATCGGCCAGCACCTTGACCCCGCGCTGCACTGCCGGGCGGGCACTGATTTCATCGAACCAGCGCTGCACCGCTGGAAACTGCTCCAGTTCGACACCCTGGTTCTTCCATGAGCGCGTCCAGGGGAAGGTGGCGATGTCGGCGATCGTATAGGCATCGCCGGCCAGGTACGCATGCTGCGCCAGTTGCTTGTCCAGCACGCCATACAGCCGCCTGGCTTCATTGGTGTAGCGGTTGATCGCGTATTCGATTTTTTCCGGCGCATAGATGCGGAAATGGTGGGCCTGCCCCAGCATCGGACCAATGCCGCCCATCTGGAACATCAGCCATTGCAGCACCGTGAATTTTTCACGATCGCTGGTGCCGAGGAACTTGCCGGCCTTGCTGGCCAGGTAGATCAAAATCGCGCCGGATTCGAACAGCGAGATCGGCTTGCCGTCGGGTCCGTCGGCGTCGACGATGGCGGGAATCTTGTTGTTGGGCGAGATCGCCAGGAATTCCGGCTTGAACTGGTCGCCGGCGCCGATATCGACGTGGTGCACGCGATACGGCAGCCCGCATTCCTCCAGCATGATATGAACCTTGTGGCCGTTCGGGGTGGCGGTGGAATAGACGTCGATCATGAGGGCCTTTCGAGAGAGTCGTGAAGCGCCCCGAACGTCCGTGCGCCGGCGGGGCGGGAAAACCTTTCTCTGCATTATGCAGAAATTCAGGCTTCCCCGCTGTTTGCCCCGGGCGCCGCCGGCTAGGACCGGGTGATCGGCAATTCGACTTCCTGGCCGGGAACCGGCATGTGCTTGGCCAGCTCCAGCTTGGCGATGGCATTGCGGTGCACTTCATCCGGGCCGTCCGCCAGCCGCAGCGTGCGGTTGCCGGCCCATTGCCCCGCCAGCGGGAAATCGTCCGAGACGCCGCCGCCGCCGTGCGCCTGGATCGCCCAGTCCAGCACCTGCTGGGTGACGTTCGGCGCCAGCACCTTGATCATCGCGATCTCGGCTTTGGCGTGCTTGTTGCCGACCGTATCCATCATGTAGGCGGCTTTCAGCGTCAGCAGGCGCGCGCTGTCGATCTGGATGCGCGACTCGGCGATGCGCTCGCGCCACACGCCTTGTTCGGAAATCCGGCGGCCGAACGCGGTGCGCTGGTTGAGGCGCTTGCACATCAGTTCCAGCGCGCGCTCGGCGACGCCGACGGCGCGCATGCAGTGGTGGATGCGGCCCGGCCCGAGGCGGCCCTGGGCGATCTCGAAACCGCGGCCTTCGCCGAGCAGGATGTTGGAGACCGGCACCCGCACGTTCTCGAACAGGATTTCGCAATGGCCGTGCGGCGCGTCGTCGTAGCCGAACACCGGCAGCGGCCGCTTGACGGTGATGCCCGGCGTATCGGCCGGCACCAGGATCATCGACTGCTGCGCGTGGCGCGGGCCGTCGGGATCGGTCTTGCCCATCAGGATGTAGACGGCGCAGCGCGGATCGCCGGCGCCCGAGATCCACCACTTGTGGCCGTTGATCACGTACTCGTCGCCGTCGCGCTCGATGCGGGTTTCGATGTTGGTCGCGTCGCGACGAGGCGACCGCCGGCTCGGTCATGGCGAAGGCCGAGCGGATTTCGCCGCGCAGCAGCGGTTCCAGCCATTGCCGCTTGTGTTCTTCGCTGCCGTAGCGCTCGATGGTTTCCATGTTGCCGGTATCCGGCGCCGAACAGTTGAACACTTCCGGCGCCCACGACACGCGGCCCATGATTTCGCACAGCGGCGCGTAATCCAGATTCGACAAGCCTTCCGGCGCGCGTACCGATTTCGGCAGGAACAAGTTCCACAAGCCCTGTTCGCGCGCCTTCGGCTTCAGTTCCTCGATCAGCTTGGTCGGAATCCAGCGATTGCCGTGTTCGCGGCCGTTGCGCTCGATTTCCTGCGTGAATGCCTTTTCGTTCGGATAGATGTGTTCATCCATGAACCTGAGAAGCTTCTCCTGCAATTGCTTGCAGCGGTCCGAGTATTCAAATTCCATGCCGTCTCCTGGAGGTAAGGGGGTGAAGAGTGTTTCAGTCGATCTTGCCGCAGGCGTAGGCCCATCCCATGTCGGCCAGCGGCCGTGCCTGCCTGCCGGCTTTCAGCGCTTGCTCGCTGGAGGCCGTGCCATCCACGTAGCGCTTCATGATGCCTTGCAAAATAGCGGCCAGGCGGAACATGTTGTAGGCCAGGTAAAAGCCGAAGTCTTCCTGGCGGATGGTCTTGCCGGTGCGTTCGCAATAGCGGGCGATATAGTCTGCTTCGGACGGAATCCCAAGCGCCTTGAAGTCGAGCCCGCCGATGCCGCGGAACTGGCCGGGCGGGATGTGCCAGCTCATGCAGTGATAGGAAAAATCGGCCAGCGGATGGCCCAGCGTCGACAGTTCCCAATCCAGCAGGGCCAGGATGCGCGGCTCGCTGCGATGGAAGATCATGTTGTCGAGCCGGTAGTCGCCATGCACGATCGAGGTGTCGTCGCCGGGCGGGATGTTGTCCGGTAGCCAGGCGATCAGCCGGTCCATCGACTCGATTTTCTCGGTTTCCGAAGCGCGGTATTGCTTGGTCCAGCGCTCGATCTGGCGCCCGAAATAATTACCCGGTTTGCCGAAGTCGCCGAGCCCGATGGCGGCGTAGTCGATCGTGTGCAACTGTGCGATCACGCGGTTCATTTCGTCGTAGATGGCGGCACGCTCGGCCTTGGTCATGCCGGGCAGCGACTGGTCCCACAGCACCCGGCCATCGACAAATTCCATGATGTAGAAGGCGCGCCCGAGCACGTCCTCGTCGGTGCACAGCGCATACTGTTTCGCGGCCGGGAAGCCGGCCTTGTTGAGTGCATCCATGACGCGGAATTCGCGCTCGATCGCATGCGCGGAAGGCAGCAGCTTGGCGGCCGGGCCCGGCTTGGTGCGCAGCACGAAACTCTGGCCGTCGGCGCTGATCTTGAAGGTCGGATTCGATTGCCCGCCCTTGAATTGCTCTACCGCCAGCTCGCCCTTGATCGGGCCGACATGCTGCCGCAGATAGTCGCGCAAGGCGCCGGTATCGAATTTTTGCCGCTCCGATACCGGCATCGTGCCCATGAATTCTTCAAACATCGTCTCTCCTGCAGAAGGTGTAGCAAAGTTTGCGGATAGGTGAAGTTCATTCTACCCGATAAAATAGAACGTCCGTACTATTCGAGATGGAAATTTAACCGCATTTGCGGGGTCGCTTGGCGGTTTCTTTCGGCTTACAGTCCACGCGCTTTTTTATACTGTTCCCACAGCGCTTCCATGGTGGTATCGCGCGACTTGTCTTGCAGCGTCGAGAGCGCCGAATAATTGACGATGCGCACCACCCAGTCGGCCGGATGCGTGCCGACGTCCAGTACATTGATGCAGCCGGCGGTTTGCGCCAGCCCGCCCATGAACAGGCGCTGGCCGGTCAGCGCATACGACAGGATCGCGCGGTTGACGCCGCCGTGCAGCACCAGCAGGATCGTGTCCCAGTCCGGATCGGCACGCAGACGCTCGATGCTCGGCTGCACCCGGTCCAGCAACTGGCCGATGGTTTCGCCGCCGAGAAACTGCTTGTCTTCAGTCACCAGTCCTTCAAAGGCACTGATGAACGCGTTTTTCAATTCGTCATCCCGGATTTCCGACAGCTTGCCGCCTTTCAGCTCCTCCAGTTCCGGCCATATTTCCAGTTCGATCTGCTGCCCGGTTTCAGCCAGCACGTGTTGCGCGGTTTGCACCGTGCGCGGCAGGCCGGAGACGATCACGCGGTCGAAGCGCACCGCCTGCTGGGCGAATACCTGGCCGGCGGCGGTGGCCTGCTGGCGGCCGCGTTCGTTCAGCGGCACCGTGTCGGGTGGAAAGGGCCGGCCGCTGGCGTCAAAATAGGTCACATTGCCGTGGCGCATCAGGTAGATGCGGCGTCTTGCGTGCTGGGTCATTTGTAGTTCGGCTTTCTTTTTTCGAGGAATGCGCTAATGCCTTCGTGGCCATCGCCGTGATGCAGGCTTTCCACGAAGCTGTGTTTTTCTGCTTCAAGATGCTGTGCCAGGGAATGGCTGTCGGCGTCGGCAACCAGGCCCTTGATGCGCTCCATCGCCTGTGGCGATAGTTGCGCCAGTTCCTCGGCCCAGGCCAGCGCGGTTTCCAGCGCATTGCCATCGGCCGCCACCCGATTCACCAGCCCCAGCGCCTGCAGGCGCGGCGCCAGTATCGGTTTGCCTTCGATCAGGATTTCAGTGGCGAGTTGCCGTGGCAGCGCGCGCGTTACAAACCAGGAGCCGCCGCCGTCCGGCGTCAGTCCGACCTTGACATAGGCCATCACGAATTTGGCCGTGGCACCGGCGACGATCAGGTCGCATGCCAGCGCCAGCGAAAAGCCGGCGCCCGCCGCGGCACCCTCGACGGCGGCGATCACCGGCTTGGGGCAGGCGCGCAGGGCGTCGATCCAGCCGTGCAAGTTATCGATCGCCGCCGCTTGTACCGATGGGTCCTGTGCGCGGTTTTCCAGCAGTCGGGTCAGGTTGCCGCCGGCGCAAAAAAAATTGTCGGCGCCGGTCAGTACCACCGCCCGGATCGAATCGTCGCGCTCGGCCGTGGCCAGGGCTTCGATCCCGGCTGCATACATGTCCGGATGCAGCGCATTTTTGGCACCCGGATTGGACAGGGTCAGGATCAGGGTGGCGTCGCGACGCGACGCGCTAAGTTCAGCAGTCATGGATGATTGTGGTGAAGGAGAGTGGAAGAAAATTTACCTGTCGTTCCCGCGGTGTTAAGCGGGAATGCATGCATTCCCGGCAGCGTCGTTCGTTGCAGATGGTGGACGCTGTGAGGGTGGTGCAGCTTCAAAAACAGTACTGGTTCCCGCCTGCGCGGGAATGGCAAAGCCAAGCTCGGATTCACACTTCCTCCGTCAGCAGCGACAGCCCGAGCGCTGCGCGCCGCCGCAGCCACGGCGATGGCCGGTAGCGCGGGTCGCCGGACAAGGCCAGCATCGTTTCCAGGATGGCCAGGATGCGCTCCGGCCCATAGGCGTCGCCCATCGCCAGCGGCCCTTGTGGGTAGCCGAGGCCGAGCGTCACCGCGAGGTCGATGTCGGCCGGCGTTGCGATCCGTTGCTGCGCGATGTCGCAGCCGATGTTGACGATGGTGGCGATCACGCGCGGTGCGATCAGGCCGGCCGAATCGCGGATCACCGAGACCGGCACATTGTCCGCTGCGAACAGGCCATGCGCCGCGTCGCGCATGGCGGGGCTGGTAGCCGGCGTGGTCATCAGCGTGCGCCGCCTGGATAGCGGCAGCAGCGTATCCAGCGCCACCACGCGGCTGGCGTCCAGGCCGTCGCGGGCGGCGATGAACGAGGCGTCCTCGCCCAGCGGTGTGACCACGATCAGGGAATCGGCACGTGGCAAGCTGTCCGTGTCGAGCGTGCCACGCAGGCTCAGCACCAACTCCTGCACCTGCGTGCAGGCGACGGGCCGCGCCGGACTGACCCAGACTGCGGCCGGGCGCGCCAGTGGCGGTGCCGGTTCGGCCGGCGCCAGCTGGCGGCCCTCGCTGTAGCCGTAAAAGCCCTGGCTGGTCTTGCGCCCCAGCAGGCCCGCGGTCAGGCGCTGGGCGGTGATCACCGACGGCCGAAAGCGCGGCTCTTCGTAATACTGGTGATAGATCGATTCCATCACCGGATGCGAGACATCGAGCCCGGTCAGGTCGAACAGCTCGAACGGCCCCAGCCGGAAGCCCGCCGCTTCGCGCAGTACGCGATCGACGCTGGCGAAATCGGTCACTCCTTCGCCGACGATGCGCAGCGCCTCGGTGCCGAAGCCGCGCCCGGCGTGGTTGACGATGAAACCGGGCGTATCCTTGGCGCGCACCGGGGTATGGCCCATGCGGCGCGCCAGATCGACCAGGCTGGCTGCCACATGCGGCGCGGTCAGCACGCCTTCGATCACTTCCACCACGCGCATCAATGGCACCGGATTGAAGAAGTGGTAGCCGGCCACGCGTTCCGGATGGGTACAGCCGGCGGCAATCGCCGTGATGGATAGCGACGATGTGTTCGATGCCAGCACGGCATCCGGCCGCAGTACCGCTTCCAGTTCGGCAAACAGCGCGCGCTTGATCTCCAGATTTTCGACGACCGCCTCGATCACCAGTTCACAATCGGCCAGCGCCGCCAGCGATTCGACCGGCTGCATGCGGGCCAGCGCGGCAGCCACCTGATCGGCCGTCAACTTGCCTTTGTGCTGCAGCTTTTCCAGCGTGTCGGCCAGCGTTTGCTTGGCGCTGTGGGCGGCGCCCGGTTGCGCGTCCAGCATCTTGACGGTGCAGCCGGCCAGCGCCGCGATCTGGACAATGCCACGGCCCATCGCGCCGCAGCCGACAATGCCAATGATTTGGGGAGAGCAAGAATCAGGCATGGATTTTGGAATGAATGAAATTGGACAAGAGCCGCCTCCGGGTTGTCCGGGGCGCTGTAAACGGTTGTCATTATTGCCCAAACTGCCGCTGCGGGTACAGGCGCGTGGCGGAGCGTGCTGCAGTAGGGGTGCCTTGATTACGCTGGCGAGCATAGTCCAGCTGCGGTGGCTGGCCATGCGTAGCGGAATGGAACGGCACACAGGAGAAGCGCATGCCGAAATCCGGCGAGCCCGCGCACCACGCACAGAATTAACATTAAATTACCAACGGCAAGGTTTTTGTGGCATAGAATACCCCGTTATTTTTTTCATATTCATCCATCGTGGGGAGCGTTTATGGCAAGGCCGGAAAAGGTGCGCCTGGGTGAAATTCTGGTCCAGCAAAAATTGCTCTCCGAAGAGCAGTTGCAGTTCGCATTGGCCGAGCAGAAACGCAGCGGGCGGAAGCTGGGACGGGTGTTCGTCGAAAATGGCCTGGTCACCGAAGAGCAGATTTCCGGCGCGCTGGCGAACCAGCTGAGCATTCCCTACATCAATCTGAAGTTTTTCAATGCCGATCCGGAACGGGTGCGGCTGCTGCCGGAGACCCAGGCGCGGCGTTTTCGCGCGCTCGCGCTGGAGGAACGCGGCAACGCCTTGCTGATCGGCATGGTCGATCCGACCGACCTGTTCGCCTACGACGAAATTTCGCGCCTGGTGAAGCGCGCTATCACGCTGGCGGTGGTCAACGAAAGCGAACTGCTGCAAACCATCGACCGCGTCTACCGCCGCACCGACGAAATTACCGATTTCGCGCGCGAGCTGGAGCAGGACCTGGGCGATTCCATCGTCGACTTCGGCGCGCTGGGCGGCACCCCGGGGCTGGAAGAAGCGCCGGTAGTCAAACTGCTGCAATCGGTGTTCGACGATGCCACCCAGGTGCGTGCCTCGGACATCCACATCGAACCGCAGGAAAAGCGGCTGCAGATCCGTTTCCGCATCGATGGCGTCCTGCACCTGCAGACCGAGGCCGACATCCGCATCGCGCCGGCGCTGGCGCTGCGCCTCAAACTGATGTCGGAGCTGGATATTTCCGAAAAGCGGATGCCGCAGGATGGCCGCTTCGCCATCCGCGTCAAGCAGCAGCAGATCGACGTGCGGATTTCCACCATGCCGACCCAGTACGGCGAATCGGTGGTGATGCGGCTCTTGAACCAGAGCGGCGGCACGCTGCGCCTCGATTCGATCGGCATGCCGCCGGCGATGGTCAAGAAATTTCGCGCCATCGTCCAGCGCCCGAATGGCCTGGTGCTGGTCACCGGCCCCACCGGCAGCGGCAAGACCACCACCTTGTACGGTGCGCTGTCGGAATTGAATACGCTGGAAAAGAAACTGATCACGGTCGAGGACCCGGTCGAATACCGGCTGCCCGGCGTCAACCAGGTACAGGTCAACGACAAGATCGAACTGAGCTTTGCGCGCGTGTTGCGCTCGGCCTTGCGGCAGGATCCCGACGTGGTGCTGGTGGGCGAGATGCGCGACCAGGAAACCGCGCAGATCGGCATGCGCGCCGCACTCACCGGTCACCTGGTGCTATCGACCCTGCATACCAACGACGCCGTCAGCACGCCGATCCGGCTGCTCGACATGGGCGTGCCGCGCTACATGGTGGCGACCTCGCTGCAGGCAGTGCTGGCGCAGCGGCTGGTGCGCGTGATCTGCGAGAGCTGCACCGAGGAGGTGTCCTTGAGCGCTGGCGAACAGGAATGGCTGAAATCGGAACTGGGCGACCAGGTCGGCAGTCACCGCTATCTGCACGGACGCGGCTGTTCGCATTGCAACGGCACGGGCTATCGCGGCCGTACCGGCGTCTATGAAATGCTGGAAATGACCGAAGCGGTGGCCGACGCCGCCAATCATCCCGATCCGGCGCATTTCCTGAAGGTCGCGCAGGCGCAGATGGCCGGCGAAACCCTGCGCCGGCACGCGGTGGCACTGGTGGTGGCCGGCAAGACCACGGTGAGCGAAGCGATGCGGATCAGTAATCAGTTCGAGGATTGACGCGGTCGCAAAGACAGGCAGGGTATATGAAAAAAATGACCTCTGTACGCCCGAGATCAGCCGCCTGTATTGGGAGTATATTGCCATATAGCCAATTTTTGGCTCTGTCGCTTTAGCCGTTGAAACTTGGGCCGATGCCAAGCGAAGTGGAGTGAAATCAGGGTCAGAGTTTGTTCGCGATGAGGCGCCGCGAAAAAACTCTGACCCCACTAATTCCGGTATTCGATGTCTCAGAGCGCTACAACAGCCATATTGCAATCAGAGCCTGATAATTGTTTCCGGAAGCCGACGTGCCTTTCTTTTCCTACAAAGCCCGCAACGCTCGCGGCGAACTGCTGCAAGGCGTGCTCGAAGGTGCCGACAGCGGCGCCGTCGCCGACCAGCTATTCAACACCGGCGCCACGCCGGTCGAAATCCTGCTGACCAAAAAGCCGATCACGAGCGGCGACCAAAACTGGTGGCAGCGGCTGACCGAGGAAAAGGTGCGCGCGATCGATCTGCAACTGTTCAGCCGCCAGCTGCATACGCTGCTCAAGGCCGGGGTGCCGATCATGCGCGGCCTGGCCGGCTTGCAGGAGTCGGCCACCAACAAGGGCTTCGCCCGCATCCTGAAAGACTTGCGCGAATCGCTCGATTCGGGGCGCGAACTGTCGGCCGCCATGCATCGCCATCCGCGAAGTGTTCTCCGGCTTCTACACCAGCATGGTGCGGGTCGGCGAAACCACCGGCCGGCTCGATCAAATCTTCCTGCGCCTGTTCGATCATCTTGAATTCGAGCGCGAAATGAAGCAGCGCGTGAAAACCGCGCTGCGCTACCCGATCTTCGTGGTGGTGGCGATGACGCTGGCGATGGCGGTGATCAACCTGTTCGTGATCCCGGCCTTCGCCAAGGTCTACGCCGGCTTCAACGCCGAACTGCCGCTGATGACGCGCATCCTGCTCGGCACCTCGAATTTTTCGGTGCAGTACTGGCCGCTGCTGCTGGCGCTGCTGGTCGGCGCCGTGCTCGGCTTCAGGATGTACGTCGGCACCGTGCGCGGCCGCTATCAATGGGACCGATTCAAGCTGCGCCTGCCGATCGTCGGCAAGATCATGCAAAAGGGCACGCTGGCGCGCTTCGCCCGCAGCTTCGCGCTGTCCAGCAAGAGCGGCGTGCCGATCGTGCAGGGCATGAACGTGGTGGCGCAAACGGTCGATAACGCCTACATCTCGGCCCGCATCGAGCAGATGCGCGACGGCGTCGAGCGCGGCGAAAGCATCCTGCGCGTGGCCACCACCACCGGCGTCTTCACGCCGGTCGTGTTGCAGATGATCGCGGTCGGCGAAGAAACCGGCGAGATCGACACGCTGATGGACGAGGTCGCCGAAATGTACGAGCGCGAAGTCGATTACGAACTGAAGACGCTGTCCTCGCAAATCGAACCGATCCTGATCCTCGGACTCGGCATCCTGGTATTGATCCTGGCGCTCGGCGTGTTCCTGCCGATCTGGGATCTGGGCAAGGTGGCGCTGCCGAAATGAGCGCGCCGTGCGAATTCTCGCCTTCGCGCCGGCGCCGCGTGCCATGAAGCGCGCGCGCGGCGCTTCGCGGCTGGAGCTGCTGATCGCGGTGATCGTGATCGGCATCGTCGCCGGCGCTGCTGCTGGAGCGCCTGACGCGCTACCAGGAATACGCCGAAAAAACCGTGATGGAAGCCACCATCGCCAACATGCGCAGCGGCCTGCGGGTACGCGTGGCGGAACTGATGATCGGCGGCCAGATGGCCCGGATGGGCGACTTGCTGCAGGAAAACCCGATCACCTGGCTGGCCGCGCCCCCAGCCAATTACGCCGGCGCGCTGCCGCAGGCAGACGATGGCCAGCCCGTGCCGGGCCACTGGTATTTCGATGCAGCGCGGCAGCAACTGGTGTATTTGCCACAGCATCGACGATTTTTCCAGTCCGACGGCGGCGCCGAGTGAAGTGCGCCTGCAAGTGATGGCGCGTACGGCCAGGCGTCGGCCTGACGCGTACGCCATCGGCGCCGGTGGAGGGCGTGTCACTGGTGCTGTCCATTCCCTATCGCTGGAATCAACCGATTTAACAAGATTTATAAAATTTCACGAAAAAATGTGTTGTAAAGGCGCTTTAAAGTTCCAGTCTGACAACTAATTTTTTTTCCTCGTTGCTACAATCGCTCCACCTTTTCCCATGGAGCAAACATGAAAATCAAGAACAGCAACGGCGGTTTTACCCTGATCGAACTGGTCGTGGTCATCACCATTCTCGGCATCCTGGCCGCGATTGCGCTGCCGCGCTTTGCGCATTGCAAGCCGATGCGCGCATCGCCAAAATGAATGGCGCGTTGGCGTCGATCAAAGCCGGCGCGGCGCTGGCACATGCCAATTGCATTAGACGTGGCAGCCAATGCGGCTCCACAGCGCACACCGCTCGGTCAATCGATGGATGGCAGGCAATCACCGATGGCCCAACGGTATCCGACCGCAATGCACGATTATTGCCGACTGGCCGGCTGCCGCGCAGTGACGGATCGACCGGATTATGGCGTGGCGCCAGACTGCCGCTGCGATGATCGACCATCAAGCGGACGCGAGCGCTATCTGGACTGCTCGTCACTTATACCGCACGGCGACAGCCGACACTTGCCACCGACTTACATCGACCATGCCACGGCTTGCCAATTGCAATTGTGAAAGTAACATTTTTATTCAATATTTACGGAGTGAGCAAATGAAAAAAGTACAAGCTGGTTTTACCTTGATTGAACTGGTGGTCGTGATTGTGATTCTGGGGATTTTGGCGGCGGTGGCGATTCCGAAATTTGTCGACTTGTAGCGACGAGGCTAGCGTACGGCTGCCGTTCAAGGTGTGGCCGGTGGCATGAGTTCCGCAGCGGCGATTAACTATGCCGGATGTGCGAATGCAGCAAAGTGACGCTGTGATAAACACCGCCAATGCTTGCACGGCAACTGACTGCGATTGATACACGGTGGCTCCGACGGTAGTGCCCGCAACTGGCTATACCGTGACTGAAGCATCAGCGGCTGCTGACTGCTCGGCGGCAAATGCAGATGGCACTGACTGCAACGTGTGTCGCAACGCATACGGCAAGCGACCAAGGCGGCATCGTTTCACGGCGAATTGCACTAAGTAATCTGCAGCGTACGGAGCCGGCATGGCGGCAGTTTGCTAGGTTATGCGTATAGCTTCACGCGCCACACACGGTAATAAAAGCGGTACCAAGCACGCGAATCAGCGCACATCACAGGTATGGACAAAAGTTGATCGAATCAGCGGGACGGGCGCACGCAAACGTCCTCCCGCTTTTTTCTTGCCCGGCGCCCGGCATGGCGCCTCAACCAGAGAGCAACCGGAACCGCGATGAAAAACTCCGGCTTTACCCTGGTCGAGCTGATTGTCGTGATGATCATCATCGGCGTGCTGGCGGTGGCCGCGCTGCCGCGTTTCTTTGACCGGCAGACCTTCGATGCGCGCGGCTTTGCCGATGCCACGCAGGCGATGCTGCGCTATGCGCAAAAAGCGGCGATCGCGCAGCGGCGCAACGTCTGCGCCAGCTTCACGTCGAATTCGGTCAGCTTGCAGATCGCCGCCACCGCCGGCAATGGCGCTGCCTGCAACACCGACCTGACCGGTCCGAGCGGCAGCGCGCCGTACCAGATCCAGGCCAAGGGCAACATCAAGTTCGCTGCCGTGCCGCGCCGGCTTCAGCTTCAACGCGCTGGGGCAGGCCAGTGCCGCCACGCATCATCCAGATTTCCGGCTATCGGCAGCCAGATCAAGGTCGAACAGGAAACCGGCTATGTGCATCAGGAACCTGACAGTGCATGCACGGCTGCGGCGCGGCGACGGCACGCAAGCCGGCATTTCGCTGATCGAGCTGGTGATCTTCATCGTCATCGTCAGCATCGGCGTGGTCGGCATCCTGTCGGTGATGAACGTCACCACCAAGTCCAGCGCCGATCCGCTGATCCGCAAGCAGGCGCTGGCGATCGCCGAATCGCTGCTGGAGGAAATCGAGTTGCAGGCGTTTACCTTTTGCGTTCCCAATGACGCGCAGGCGTTGACTGCCAGCAGCGCGACGGTTGGTCCGAACGGCTGCGCCGCAACCGGCATGTCGATACCGGCGCGCCTCGCGTGGGGACGGCCGACGCGTGACCCGCAAGGCGCAGAACGTTTCCGACTATCAACAATTTTACGATGGGCAATCCGATCCGCGACATCAACGGCAACACCATTACCGAACTGGCCGGCTACTCGGCCGGCCGTGGCGATTTCCCAAGTGGCGTTTACCGGCATCGCGGCGACACCGAACACGCTGAAAATCGACGTCACCGTCACCGGCCCGGCCAATACCGCCATCACCCTGACCGGCTACCGCATGCGGTATGCACCGAATGCGCTGCCCTAGCCATATGCCGCCGCCGCAGCCCGAGCCAGCGCGGTTTCACGCTGGCCGAGGCGGTGATCGTGATCGTCATCACCGGCATCATCGCGGCGGTGGTGGCGGTCTTCATCCGCGCAGCCGATCGAGGGCTATGTCGATTCGGCGCGGCGCGCGGAAATGACCGATACCGCCGATACCGCCGCGCGCCGCATCGCCCGTGATCTGCGGCTGGCCTTGCCGAATAGCGTGCGGGTGATCGGGGCCGGCACCGGGGTCGAATTCCTGCTGACGCGCACCGGCGGCCGCTACCGGGCGGAAAAGGGCATCGCAAGCGACGATCCGCTCGATTTCAGCGGTACCGATTCCAGTTTCGATATTCTGGGTGCACCGATCACATTCCAGAGCGGCGACCAGATCGCCATCTACAACCTCGGCATTCCCGGCGCCGATGCCTATGCCGGCGACAATCTGCGCACCTACAACGGTCCCACTGGCAGCGCGTCAGGCAAGGTGAAGTTCACGCCCACTACTTCATTCCCGTTCGATTCGCCCGGCCACCGCTTCCAGGTGGTGGAGGGACCGGTCACCTATCTCTGCGTGGGCGGCGAGCTGCGCCGCTACGCGGGATACGCGAATCAGTGCCACCCAGCCCAATCCGCCCGGCGGCACTCCATCGCTGCTGGCAAAAAACGTCAGCGCCTGCGCGCTTCACTTACGACGCCATCAACCAGCGCTTCGGCCTGCTGTCGATCCGCCTGACCCTGAGCCAGAGCGGCGAGACGGTCGGCCTTTACCACGAGGTGCATGTCAACAATGTGCCCTGATCAAATTCCGCACTGCCCCAGCGTCCGCGCGCTCGCCACGGCAGCGCAGCGCGGCTTTTCGATCGTCTCGGCGATCTTCCTGCTGGTGGTGCTGGCCACGCTGGGCGCCTTCATGGTGACCTTTTCGACGGTGCAGCACACCACTTCGGCGCATGGACGTGCGCGGCGCGCAAGCCTACCAGGCGGCGCGCGCCGGAATCGAGTGGGGAACGTACCGGGTGTTGCGCGCCGCACTTCCTGCGTCGGCAGCCAGAGCTACTGAGCAATGTGCGCGGGTTTTGCCGTAACGGTGGAGTGCGCGCAGACCGGCAACCTACACCGAAGGCGTGACGGCGGTCACGGTGTATCGGATCACCTCTACCGCCAGTTCCGGCACGGTGGGCAGCCTGGCTTATGTCGAGCGGCAGTTGCAGGCGACGGTGAGCCGAGTAGACAGAGAGTTCAGGGAGTATTTTGAAAGAAGTCGATTTTATGCCTGGAATGGCGTAATTTTTTGCGATACGCCTGGGATGTATGCGGTCATCACAGAGTCTGGACGCGTCATGGAATGCAGGCGGGATGAAAGAAGCAGCTCAACTGCAGTATTAGGTCTTAGCGAGCGAGTGTGTCGTCGCGCCCGACCAGTGTGCCGGTATCGGCCGCTGCTGGCGTGTCTGCTGCTGCTTGTGCAATAGCTGTGGGTTTTGAACGTACAGGCGCACGGAGGCACGTGGCCCTTCCAGCTGCGCCAGTCGACGGGAATTGGGTCAGTGGCTGGAGTAACCCCGGGCGCGTGAGCAGCAACAACAGCTATGCGACCGCCAGGCTCAGTGATTCGACGACGCGCTACTTTGGTGCACTGGTTACGGCTTTTCGATCCCGACCGGTGGCGTAGTCAATGGCATCACGGTCAACGTGGAGCGCAAGGTAGCAATACCAACAACGGCGTTAGCAGAGACTTCACGATGCGCCTGCTCAAGGGTGGGCACTGATTGGCTTCTGATGGCGCCACCAGCACGACCTACACCACCTCGGATGTGCTCGAGGCGCATGGCGGCAGTACTTCTCTGTGGGGAACGACCTGGACGGCAGCCGAGGTCAATGCCAGCAATTCGGCGCCGCATTCGCGGCTATCAAGCCGGCAGCGGCAACGCGATCGATTTCCGTCGATCATGTCCAGATCGTAATCGATGTACATCGATTCCGCTGGCGGTAACTTCAATCAGCCGTGCAAGTGCCGACCCGACCTCCAATGGCAGCATCGTCAGCTGGATGGTCGACCTTCAACGTGCCGGCCTAAAATGTTACTACTGCGGATTTCTCGCTGGTGGAAACCGATCCGCTGACCGGCTCAGACGATCACCGGCATCAGCGGCAGCGGCACTACCTGGACCGTGACCGCCAAGGTCGGCAGCAGCGGCTGGGGCAGCCTGGGCCTGAACCTGATCGATCGCGGCACGATCACGGATGCCAAGCGGCAACCCGCTGGGGCGGCGGCTTCGACCGGTGCATGCGCTATACGATCCCGAAACCGTTCTGCTCGCAACCCACTGGTACCGACGTGCCGAACGACCTCACCTGCGTGTGCGATACCTTCGGGCGCAGCTGCGCTCAATCCTTCCACCATTTTCGGTGCCAACTGGATTCCGTCGACCAGCGACGACACCGGTATCGTGCCGAGCATCGTCAATTCCGGCCGCCTGCGCCTGACCAACAATACCGGAAACAATGCCAAGGCGGTCACCGTGCCGGGCATTTTCCCGGCCGCCGGCAACTACATTTCGGTCGAGTTCCAGCTGTATGCCTACAACGGCAGCGGCGCCGACGGCGTCGCGGTGACCTTGTCCGACTATGCGGTGCCGGCGGTGCCGGGTGCCTTCGGCGGCTCGCTCGGCTATGCGCAAAAAACCGGGACCGACTGCGGCAAGCCGGCTGGCTGTCCAGGCTTCGCCGGCGGCTGGCTTGGCGTCGGGCTCGACGAATTCGGCAACTATTCCAATCCGACCGAAGGTCGGATCGGCGGACCCGGAGCGGTCGCGCAATCGATCGGGTTGCGCGGTTCCGGCTCCGGCGCGAGCGGCTACAACTGGATTGGCGGCAAGACTCCCGTATCGTCGCCAACCATCGACAGCCGCTCCTCAACCACGGCGGCGCCCGGCCATACTTATCAGGTGGTGGTCGACGCCCGCAACTACACGAACGCGTCCAAGAACGCCGCGGTCCAGGTGAATCGCGACACCGGCAACGGCAGTGGCTACGTCAATCAGGTCAACATCCCTAACGTGTATGCCCCCACCGCCAATCCCACACAGGCACCGGTGCCGGACAACTGGCAGATTTCCTTCACCGGCTCGACCGGCGGCTCGACCAACATTCACGAGATCGGCGCCGTGCGCATTTGCGCGCAAACGGTCTATCCGCCCGGCGGCGGCACCGCCAACGACTTCAATGCCATCGACGAAGGCTACGGCAACGCCTCCGCCTCGCCGTCCACGGTGGCGGTGCAGAATTACCTGACGGGCCACATCTATACCAAGCTGATGGGCGTGCCGTTCAAGTTGAACGTGGCGGCGCTGAAGGACAACCAGGTGCAAAGCCTGTACGTCACCTCCGGCAGCAAAAACGTCGCCGTCAAGCTGGTGGACAACAGCGACAACGCCTGCGTGCTGGACGATACCCAGGCCAACTATTGCAGCAACGCCTGCAAGAACAAGGCGGCGGTGCCGGGCGGCAGCCAGACGCTGAGTTTCGCCGCCACCGACAAGGGGCAAAAGCGTTCCGCCGATTTCACCGTCAATAGCGCGTGGCGGCAACTGGCGGCAATCATTACCGATGCAGACAACAAGAGCTATTGCGCCACCGACGCCTTCGCGGTGCGGCCGACCGGCATTGCTTCGCTGGTGTCGTCGAACGCGACCAATACCGGCACCGGCGGCCCGCCGATCTTCAAGGCCGGGAGTGATCCGTTCCAGCTGATCGCAACGATTCCCGGCGTCGGCCTCTCCCCCAACGGCTATACCGGCGTGCCGAAGATCGACAGCAAGGCGATCAAGCCGGTCAGTCCGGCGACCAAGGGCGGCAACCTCCTGGGCACGTTTGCCGCCGCCACTTCGGCGACGCCGAATTCGACCGCGACCGGCAACGCATTTACCTATAGCGAGGTCGGCGCCTTCACCTTGCCGGGCTACGGTCCGGAAGTGGACGCCAGCAAGTTGCGCGGCGTCTATGACGGCGTCGTCGCCGCTTCCGAATGTCCGACTTCGGGGCCGTCGCCGGTTACGCCGGCCCAGTGCGACGCTTTTCGCGCCGCCACCTGGACCGGCATCGACAGCGTCAGCGCCAAGGGCGACTGCGTGGCGGACAGCTATTCGAACGTCAAGAACAGCGACGGCAAGTATGGCTGCAACTTCGGCTTGCTGAACCACTGCGACGTTTCGGCCGCTTCGTGCCGAGCTATTTCCAGCTGTCGGGCGCCGTGCTGTCCAATCGCACCGATCTGGCCTGTAGTCCGGCGTCGTCGTTTACCTACATGGATGAGCCGCTGCAGGCCAAGTTCACGCTGACGGCGAAAAACGCCGGCGGCGTCACTACCGAGAACTACGCCGGCGCTGCTCGCCAAGTTGAATTTGACCGACCCGACCAGCTTCAAGCTGGGCGCGCTGGATGGCGTTTCCCGAACCGCTCGTCTAACGCTGGGTAGCAGCAGCGGGGCCTGGGCCGCCGGCGTGGCCGATGTCACCCTGGGTTTCCAGTTCCAGCGCGCCACTACCGGTCCGGATGGCCCGTTCGCGCCGAAATTCGGCATTGCGCCGGTAGGACGGCGACGGCGTGGCGCTGCTGGCGTCGGTCTACGATCTGGATATCGACCCGCCGGCCGCCGCCAACGATCACGCGCAGATCGGAGAAACCAAGATCCGCTTCGGCCGCCTGAAGTTATCGAATGCCTTCGGCAGCGAAAAGCTCGATCTGCCGATTCCGCTGGAGGCGCAGTTCTGGAACGGCGTCGCTTTCGTCACCAACAGCGACGACAGTTGTTCGCCGCTGGCCAAGGCCAACGTCGTGATCGGCAACTATGTTGGCGGCCTGAACGCGACCAATCTGGGCCAAACCCAGTTGGCCGGCGTCGGCACGCTCGTCGCCGGCAAGGGCAGCCTGAAATTGAGCAAGCCGGGCGCGGTCGGCAGCGCCGACCTGGCGATCAAGCTGGCCGGTACCAGCGCCGGGGACGATCAATCCTGCCCGTCCAAGGTAGTCGGCGCGAACCCGACCCAGCCGACCGGCGCCGGCCTGGCGTATCTGCAAAGCCGATGGTGCGGCAGCGACTATGCGCGCGACCCGCGGGCGCGCATCCGTTTCGGTGTTTACAAGAACGCGAGCGAGATGATTTACCTGCGCGAAATGTACTAGCGCAGGTGCGGCGGAATGCAACAGATGGACTGGAAAGACGTTGACAGCATTGGTGGAATCACCTAACTTCAGGCAGCATTTTTTGAGATAAGTGGCGGTATGGGTTTATTCGGAAAAAAAAGAAAAAGTGCGGGCTGGATCAGCTTAAGCCTGCAGCGCGACGGGGTGCAGGGAGCTTGCGTCAGGCGAGACGGCGCGGCGCTCCCCAAGGTGCAGCAGGCCGCGTTCCATCCGCTGGCGAAAGCCTCGGTGGAAAGCGTGCTGGAGCGCCTGGCGAAAGAGCTGCACGCCGATCACCATGATTGCACCACGCTGTTGGGCGCGGACGAATACCAGTTGCTGCTGGTGGATGCGCCGAACGTGCCGCCGGACGAACTGAAGACCGCAATCCGCTGGCGCCTGAAGGACATGCTGGATTTCCATGTCGACGATGCCACCATCGACGTGCTGGACGTGCCGCCGGACCAGGCGGCGCCGGCGCGCAACCATTCGATGTATGTGGTGGCCGCGCGCAATCAGCTGATCGCCCAGCGTCAGGCCTTGTTTGGCGCCGCCAAGATTCCGTTGAGCGTGATCGACGTGCCGGAGATGGCGCAGCGGAATATCTCGGCGCTGCTGGAGCCGGAAGGGCGCGGCGTGGCGCTGTTGTCGTTCGGCGATGAAGGCGGCTTGCTGACCGTGACGTATCGCGGCGAGCTGTATCTGTCGCGCCGTATCGACGTCCATCCCGAGCAGTTGCTGGAGGGCGAGGCCGGACAGCAGGAAGCATGCCGCGAGCGCATCACGCTGGAGCTGCAGCGCTCGCTGGATCATCTGGATCGCCAGTATCACTTCATCACACTGGCCAAGCTGGTGCTGGCGCCGCTGGCCGAGGGCGGCTCCGGTTTGCGCGAGTATCTCGCGGCGAATCTGTATCTGCCGGTGGAGAGTCTTGACCTGGATAGCGTGTTTGATCTGTCGGCGGTCGCTGAATTGCGCCAGCCAGCGCAGCAGCAGCGCTATTTCCTGACCCTGGGTGCGGCCTTGCGGCACGAGGAGAAAGCGCTGTGAGCCAGCAGATCAATCTGTTCAATCCAATATTGCTGCGCCAGAAAAAATATTTTTCGGCGTTGACCATGGTGCAGGCGCTGACGCTGATTCTGTTCGGCACACTGCTGGTGGCGCTGTATGTGAATTACCGCTCATCGGGCTTGCAGGCCGAAGCCGACAAGACCAGCGCCCAGCTTGGCCTGGCGCAGGTGCAGCAGGTGCGCATCAATGCCGAGTTCGGCGCGCGCGAGCCGAATTCCGCGCTGGCGACGGAGCTGCAAAAGACCAGCGCAGATGTCAAGGCGCTGCAGCAGCTATTCGACTTGTTGCAGACCGGCGAGATCGGCAACACCAGAGGCTATTCGGCATACCTGCAGGCTTTTGCGCGCCAGATCAGCGACGGCCTGTGGCTGACCGGCCTGATGATCCAGGGAGCCGGTAACGAGATCGCGCTGCACGGCCGCACGCTGCAGCCGGACCTGGTGCCGGCGTATATCAATCGACTGGCGCGGGAGCCGGTAATGCAGGGGAAATCGTTCTCGACCCTGGAAATGCGGCAGCCGCAGCCCGAGGGCGGCGCCGACGCGGCCGACACGGTGCCGAAAATTGCTGCTTATGTCGAATTCCGGCTGCAGTCGGCCGGAGTCGCGCAGGAGGCAAAAAACATCGCCGGAGCCAATCTCAAATGAAACAGTCCTGGCAAAAATTTTCCACCCGCATCGATGCGATGAGCCTGCGCGAACGGGCGCTGATTTTTCTCATGGCGGCGGTGGTGCTGGTGGTGCTGGTGAATGCGCTGTTGCTGGATCCGCAGTTCGCCAGGCAAAAGCAGCTGTCGCAGAAAATCACCGCCGAGCAGGCGCAAATTGCGGTGATCCAGGCCGATATCCAGCAAAAGGTGCGCGCACAGAGCAACGACCCGGATGCGGCGCTGCGCCAGCAGCTGGAGCGCCTGCAGCAGCAGTCCGGGCAGTTGCGCGGCGCGCTGGAGGACACCCGCAAGGCGCTGGTGGCACCGGAAAAAATGCCGGCGCTGCTGGAAGCCATCCTGCGGCGCGACGGCCGCCTGCAACTGGTCTCGCTGACGACTTTGCCGGTCGCGGATCTGGCCGAGCATGCACCGGCGGATTCCAAGACCGGCAGCCCGGCGCCCGTCAATGGTGCCGCCGCTGCGTCTGAGGGCGCCAGCGGCATCGGCAGCATCTATCGCCACGGAGTCGAAATCACGATCGCCGGCACCTACCCCGACATGGTGCGTTACATGGAGCAGCTGGAGGCGATGCCGTGGCAGCTGTATTGGGGCAAGGCGAAATTGCAGGCAGATGCCTGGCCGCAAGCGCGCCTGACACTGACTTTGTTTACTTTGAGCCTGGATAAAAAATGGATCAACCTGTGAGCTCAGCGTGGCGCTTGACGAGACTGGCCGCTGGCTGCCTGGCGCTGGTGTCGGCGGCCGCGATCGGCGCCGGTTTGCCGGACCCGATGCGGCCGCCACCGGCCTTGGCGGCGGCCGATGGCGCGGCGGTCGATGTTGCGCTACCGGTGCTGCAATCGGTGATGCTATCCCCCTCGCGCAAGATGGCCATCATCAGCGGCCAGACCGTTGCGCTCGGAGACAGCTACCAGGGCGCGCGGCTGGTGAAGATCAACGAAAGTGAAGTGGTGCTGCGCAATGGCAGCGAGGTGCAGACATTGAAGCTCTTTCCCGACCTGGAAAAGCAGCCGCTCGCCGGCCGCGCAGGCGCCAAGGCTTCTCCTCATTCGCAAGCTCAGAAGTAAACAGTGGAAAACAACATGAAAAAAATCGGTTCCCTTATCGCTGTCCTGCTGCTGGCCGGATGCGCCTCTCCCGCTTCCCAGCGCGCTACCCATGATTTGCTGAACGCCGAAATGCAAAAGGCAGCCGCATCGCGCGCCACGCCGGCAGCCCCGGACGCGGTGGCGGCGTCGCTGCTGCCACCCTTGAAAATCGAGATGCCGGCGGCGCGCCCCCAGGTGGAAGAGCGCTTCAACCTGGCCTTCAACAACGCGCCGGCGCAACAGTTTTTTAATGCGCTGGTGGCCGGCACCCGCTACAACATGCTGGTGCATCCGGACGTGAGCGGCACCATTTCCGCCAACTTGAAGGACGTCACATTGTTCGAGGCGCTGGATGCCATGCGCGAACTATACGGTTACGACTACAAGGTGGAAGGCCGGCGCATCTACATCAAGCCGCTGACGATCCAGACCCGCGTGTTCCAGGTCAATTATCTGACCGGGAGTCGCAACGGCACCTCGGATATCCGCGTGACCTCCGGTTCCGTCAGCGACGCCTCACCGAGCACCAGCTCGCTTCCCGGCGTGCCGAGCGTAGCTGGTGGTCCTGCATCGCAATCGCAGGGCTTGAACAGCAGCAAGATCAGCACAACGTCGAAATCGGATTTCTGGGGCGAACTGAAAGCCTCGCTCGAGGCCATCGTCGGCCATGGCAAGGATGGGCGCAGCATCGTCGTCAGCCCGCAATCCGGCGTGGTCGTGGTACGTGCCTTGCCGGACGAATTGAAAAATGTCGCCGCCTATCTGAAAGCGACCCAGTTGTCGGTGGATCGCCAGGTGATTCTGGAAGCGAAGATTCTGGAAGTAACCTTGAGCGACGGTTATCAGGCTGGCATCAACTGGTCGGCCTTCCGTACCGGTGGCAACAGCCGCGTGTCGGGTGGATTTCTGTCGCCGGGTACTGTGCTGCAACCGAGCGGTTTGATTGCCAGTGGCGGCTTGAGCAGCGTACCGGGAAGTGACCTGGTGAACGCCGCCGGCAATGGCATGGGTGGGCTTTTCGGGTTGGCGTTTCAGACCAGCAATTTCGCAGCGCTGCTGTCCTTCCTGGAAAGCCAGGGGAATGTCCATGTGCTGTCGAGCCCGCGCATTGCAACGCTGAATAATCAAAAGGCCGTTCTGAAGGTCGGCACCGATGAATTTTTCGTGACCAACGTCAGCACCACGACCACGACCGGCACCGCGACCACCACCACGCCGAGTGTCACGCTGCAGCCGTTCTTTTCCGGCGTGGCGCTGGATGTGACGCCGCAGATCGACGATGACGGCAATATCACGCTGCACATCCATCCTTCGGTCAGCAAGGTGACGACGGTGGAAAAAACCATCGACCTCGGCGGCACCAATGGTAGGCTGAATTTGCCGCTGGCGTCTTCCGCGATATCGGAAACCGATAGCGTGGTGCGCGGCCAGGATGGCCAGATCGTCGCCATCGGCGGCCTGATGCGCCAGGCCAGCAGTTCGGACCGCTCGCAGCTGCCGGGCGTGGGCAATATTCCGCTGGTGGGTCTGTTTGCGCGCAACACCAGTCAGGCTAGCGAAAAACGTGAACTGGTGATCCTGCTGAAAACCACGATTGTCAAAGATGGCGCCAGCTGGGCCAGCGACATCCTCGAATCGCAAAACCGGATTCGCGACATGGCGCCGCGCATGTTGCCGGAGTCGCCGTAACCGTCCATGTACAAAAAGCATTTTGGTTTGCGCGAACTGCCGTTCGGCATTACTCCCGATACCAGTTTTTTCTTCGCGTCCGGCAGTTCGCAGCAGGCGCTCAATACGCTGTTGGTCGCCGCCAGGAGCGGCGAAGGCTTCATCAAGATTACCGGTGAAGTCGGCACTGGCAAGACCCTGCTGTGCCGCAAGTTCATGGCGATGCTGGGCGACGACTTTGTCACCGCCTACATTCCCAATCCTTACCTGGAGCCGCGCAGCCTGATGCTGGCGCTGGCCGATGAGCTGGAAATCGTGCTCGACAAGGACATCGACCAGCATCAGGTTCTGAAGGCGATCACGCAGCGCCTGGTGGATCTGGCTCGAGACGGCAAGCGCGTGCTGCTGTGCCTGGACGAGGCGCAGGCGATGCCGCTGGAAAGCCTGGAGGCGCTGCGCCTGTTGACTAACCTGGAAACCGAAAAGCGCAAGTTGCTGCAGATCGTCCTGTTCGGCCAGCCCGAGCTGAACCACAAGCTGCAGCAGCGTGAAATCCGGCAGCTGGCCCAGCGCATCACCTTCCATTACCACCTCGGCCCATTGAGCGCGGATGACCTCGAGTTTTACGTGTCGCATCGGCTGAGCGTGGCCGGATATGCCGGTGGCCGCTTGTTTACGCACGGCGCGATGCGGAAATTGCGCCAGGCCAGCGGCGGCATTCCGCGCCTGGTGAATATCCTGGCGCATAAATCGCTGATGCTGGCGTATGGCCAGGGGCGGCAGCGGATACTGGCGCGCCACGTTGCCGGTGCCGCGCGCGATACGCCCGCGGTCAGCGTCGATCATTGGTGGCGCTGGAGTATCGGCGGCGTAATTTTGATGACGGCGGCGGCAGCCGTCGGCTGGGTAATGTTGAAATGAGCCTGATCAATCAAATGTTGCAAGACCTCGAGCAGCGCCGCGCCGATGGCACGTCGCTCGCGGTCGAGGCGTCGCAAGTGCGCGCTGTAACCGGTGTGCCGCGCGTGCATGTCGCCTGGTGGCTGGCGTTGGCACTCCTGACGGCCCTGCTCGGCCTTGGCCTGTGGTCATGGCTGCGCGCGCCGCAACTGGGACACGCGCCCGCGGCGGTGCTGGCATCGTCGCTGGCCGCGCCCGCGCCCGCGCAACCAGCGCCGACAGCAGCGCCGGTTGCGGCGTCGATTCCGCAGATCGACAGTGGTGCTGCCGTCGCACCTGTCGTTACTCAGGCGGCGGCCGCCGCCGCGCCGCCGCCGGCCGCTCCTGCCGTGGTAGCGACCGCGGCTCCTGCTGCAGCCGTCGCAACGCAGCGATGCCGGAGCCGGGAACAACGGCAAGCCGCGCGACGTCGCCGCTTTTGCCTTCCGCCGCCGGCAAGACGCCGCCGGCGAGCGCGCCGGATCCTGCCAGCACCGGGTCGCCGGCACCGCGTAGCGCACCGCCGGCGATTGCCGAAGGTCAGCCGGGCGTGGTTGCCGCGTCAGCGAATAGCGCGGAGCCGCAGGTCATCATCTCGCCGCTGGCCAAGGAAGTTCGCACGCTGACGCCGCCGCAACAGGCAGAAAATGCCTTCCGCAAGGCAGTCTTGTTGCTGCAGCAGGGTAACGCGGCAGCGGCGCAAGCTGCGCTGGAGCAGGCCCTGCAAGCCGATCCGCGCCACGCGCAGGCACGCCAGACGCTGGCCGGACTGCTGCTGGACGCCAAGCAGTCCGCAGGCGGCGATCGATACGCTGCAGGCCGGCTTGCAGCTGGACCCGGCGCAAGCCGGCATGGCGATGATCCTGGCCCGGGTCCAGGTGGAAAAGGGCGAGCTGGCGCCGGCGCTGGAGACCATGCGTCGCAGCCTTCCCTATGCGGCCGAACGCGCCGACTATCAGGCCTTCCTGGCGGCGCTGCTGCAGCGCGACGGCCGTCACCCGGAAGCGATCGAGCATTATCAGCAAGCCTTGCGCAAGGCGCCGGACAATGGCCTGTGGTGGATGGGGCAGGCGATTTCCCTGCGCGAGGCGGGGCGTTCGGCCGAAGCGCGCGATGCCTTTAGCCGGGCATCCGCCGGCAGCGGGCTGACGCCGCAATTGCAGGCCTTCGTCGAACAGCAGCTGCGGCAACTGACACCGGCGGAACGCTGAAATCAAGGCGGCCGGCTGCACGATATATCATGCACGCTCACCCACAGTTCGATTATGCAAAGGAGATGGTGATGTTGAAGTTATGCGGTTTTGCCGCCAGCAATTACTACAACAAGGTAAAGCTGGGCTTGCTGGAAAAAGAGCTGCCGTTTGAAGAGGTGCTGGTGTGGGCTGATCGCAGCGCAGCCTTGCTGGAAAAGTCGCCGCTTGGAAAAGTGCCGTACCTCGAAGTCGAGCAGGGTGCGCTATGCGAATCCGAGGTGATCGCGGAATACATCGAAGCCGTGTACCCGCAAAAGCCGCTCTTGCCCGCCGACCCGTTCGCCGCCGCCAAGGTGCGCGAACTGCTGACGTTCCTGGAACTGCATCTGGAACTGGTGGCGCGCGAGCTGTATCCGCAGGCTTTTTTTGGCGGCACGGTATCCGAGGAAACCAAGGCCCGTGTGCAAAAACTGCTGAAGCGCCACATTGCCGGTTTCGCCAAACTGGTGCGCTTTGCGCCCTTCATCGCCGGCGACCAGTTCACGCTGGCTGACTGCGCGGCGATCGTCCATCTGCCGCTGGTGTCACTGGCGACCAAGGCGATTTACGGCGAAGACATGCTGGCCGGACTGCCGGTGCGCGACTACCTGAAAGCGATGAGCGAGCGGCCGACGGTGCAAAAGGTCAATGCCGATCGCAAGGTCAATACCGAACTGATGATGAAGAATTACGCCAGATGAACCGCGCTTGATGGCGAGGCTCGATGTCGGGGCGGCGGCATTTTGAATGCGGTCGTTCCCGCCGCTTTCAGCAGGAACGACAAGCAGGTGGAGTGCGTAGCCTGAACATGCACAGCCCCGGCGTCGCCGGGGTGCGAATCGAAGAGCCGATCATATACTCCATGCATGGCCACCAGATATCGGACGTGAAATGGCAGTTTAGACCATATACTCCCGTTTTTTATATTTTTTCCAGGCGTGTCAACGCCGCCTGTAGCGTTTCATCCCGCTTCGCAAAACAAAAGCGCACGATGCCCGATTCCTTCGGTCGGCTGTAAAACGCCGCCACCGGGATCGCAGCCACGCCGATCTCCGCCGTCAGCCACTGCGCGAATTCGTTTTCCGGCAGCGTGGACACCGCCGAATAATCAACGCACTGGAAATAGGTGCCGTCCGCCGGCAACAAGCGCAAGCGCGTCTTCTGCAAGCCGGCGCGAAACAGGTCGCGCTTTTTCTGGTAAAACGCCGCCAGTTGCAGATACGGCGCCGGATCGGCCATGTAGGCAGCAAGGCCGTGCTGCATCGGCGTATTCACGGTAAAGACGTTGAACTGGTGCACCTTGCGAAATTCGCGCATCAGCGCCGCCGGCGCGGCGACATAGCCGACCTTCCAGCCCGTCACGTGGTAGGTCTTGCCGAAGCTGGAAACGACGAAGGCGCGCGCCGCCAGTTCCGGCATGCGCGCTACCGATTCGTGTGTCGCGCCGTCGTACACCATGTGTTCGTAGACTTCGTCGGCCAGGATCAGGATGTCGCTACCACGTACGATATCGGCCAGCGCGCCGAGGTCGGCCGCAGCCAGCACCGAGCCGGTCGGATTGTGCGGCGAGTTGATGATGATCAGTCGCGTGCGCGCGCT
The DNA here is from genome assembly GCA_963707665.1 of uncultured beta proteobacterium. Classification (GTDB taxonomy): domain Bacteria; phylum Pseudomonadota; class Gammaproteobacteria; order Burkholderiales; family Burkholderiaceae_D; genus DATJCV01. The sequence goes on from CAVPQU010000011.1 coordinate 153,890, forward strand.
GACCGCCGCCGCCACTTGCGCCCACGGCACCGCGTAGCCGTCCGGCCCCAGTTCCATGGCGACCGGCACCGCCCGGCCGCCGGCCAGCTCGATCGCCGGCAGGTAGCTGTCGTAGGCCGGCTCGATGATGATGACTTCGTCGCCGGCATGTACACAGCACAGGATCGCGGTCAGGATCGCCTGGGTGGCGCCGGCAGTGACCGTGATTTCGCTGACCGGATCGTAGGCGCGCCGATACAGGCGGGCGATCTTGTCGGCGATCGCCTGCCGCAGCGCCGGCACGCCGGTCATCGGCGGGTACTGGTTGTGGCCTTGCTGCATCGCGCCGGCCACCGCCTGGATCAGCTGCGGATCGCAATCGAAGTCGGGAAAGCCCTGGCCCAGGTTGACCGCGTTTTTTTCCGCCGCCAGCGCCGACATCAGCGTGAAGATGGTGGTGCCGACTGTCGGCAGGCGCGATGGCAGACGGCTGAAATCAATGGTGGGAGCGAGAGACTGGTTCATGGGCGAAAAATATTCAGGTTGTGCATGTTGCCTGTCGTTCCTGCGATCTTAGACGGGAATCCGGTGGCGTTCCCGGCGTATGGCCTGGGCGGGAACGGCAGATGAGGTATCCATGCTGATAAAAATCGAGTGGGAAATTTCATTCTAGTGCCGCACCGGCAACCGCGGCCCGCTGCAACAGCCAGGCCTCCGGCTTCATGATGGAAAACAGTCCGGCGCGCGCGGTCTTTCTTGCCAGTTTGAGTAAGGCCTTGTCCTTGGTAATCAGTGTTTCGGCCTCGGCGTCGCGCGCCAGCTCGAGAAATTTCTGGTCGTCCGCATCCTTGCACAGGGGCAGGCGGATTTCCATTTCCGCTGGCTGCGCCTCGAAGGCGAGGCAGGTAATCAGCGCATCGAATTCGTGTTCGGCTTGCGGGCGCAGCGTGTCGTCCAGCGCCAGATGCGCGTAGCCCAGCACGATCTGCCATTCGCGCCGGCAATCGGCGCGCGTCACCGCCTGCAGGCTGCCGTCGCGCAGCGCCGTCAGCAGCGCGGCCCAGCGCGGATCGCGAAAGACGAACAGGTCGAGGCAGACATTGGTGTCGATGACGACGCGATTCGGTATCATGGCGCCAACTTGCTGATTGAAATGTAGAACATGCTGATAGTCCTGTCGCCTGCCAAATCCCTCGATTACGAAACGCCGCCCACCACCGAACTGCATACCCAGCCTGATTTCATTGCGCGCTCGGCGCAACTGGTCGACATCCTGAAGGCCTATTCGCCGGCGCAGATCGCCAGCCTGATGCGCATTTCCGATCCGCTGGCGCAGTTGAACGCGGAGCGCTACGCTGCCTGGTCGCCCAAATTCATTCGCAGAAATTCCAAGCAGGCGCTGCTGGCCTTCAACGGCGACGTCTATGCCGGCTTGCAGGCAGCGACCTTGAGCCCGGCCCAGCTCGATTACGCGCAGTCGCATATCCGAATTTTATCGGGATTGTACGGCCTGCTGCGCCCGCTCGATCTGATGCAGCCGTATCGGCTGGAAATGGGCACGCGCCTGGCCAATCCCGCCGGTCGCGACTTGTACGCCTACTGGGGCGAAACCGTTACCGCAACTCTGAATCAATTGCTGGCCGAGCGACGCGCACAGGTACTGGTCAATCTGGCGTCGGAAGAATACTTCAAGGTGGTACGGCGTGCGCAACTGGGGTATCCGGTCATCACGCCGGTGTTCGAAGACTGGAAGAACGGCAAGTACAAGATCATTTCCTTCTACGCCAAACGAGCGCGCGGCCTGATGGCGCGTTACGCCGCGCTCCACCACATTGCGCAGCCGCAACGGCTGCAGGAGTTTGCCGAGGAAGGCTATGCATTTGCGGCGGACAGTTCGGATGCGACGACGTGGGTTTTTCGGCGCCGCCTCAGCGCATAAGCGCCGACAAGTGGAAATAAAAAAAGCCTCCGATGCGAGGCTTTTTTCGATGCGAGAGCAGGGGCTTACCAGATTTTCCACCACGGCGCTTTCTTGGCGCGGCCACCGAGGGCGACCTCGCTGTTCGGGAAGTTCAGCTTCAGCACCCGCTGGGCGTCGTCACGCAATTCCGGCAGGCCGAGTGCGTCGTAGGAGCGCACCATGATGTACAGCGCTTCCTCGATGGCCGGCGCCTCGCGGTATTCGGAGACCGCAGTTTGGGCACGGTTGGCAGCCGCCAGGTAGGCGCCGCGCCGGTAATAATAATCGGCTACGTGCACTTCGTGCTGCGCCATGGCGTTGACCAGGTACTTCAGGCGCGCGGCCGAGTCCTTGGCGTACACGCTATCGGGAAAACGCTCGACCAGCAGCTTGAACGAATCGAAGGCTTCACGCGCCGCCTTCGGGTCGCGCTCGGTCGCATCTTCGCTGACCAGGAAATCGAACAGGCTGACCTTGTCATTGAAGTTGATCAGCCCGCGCAGGTAATACATGTAGTCGACATTCGGATGATTCGGGTGCAGCTTGATGAAGCGCTCGACCGCTGCCAGGGCCTGCGGCTGGTCGCCTTGCCGGTAATGCGCATAGGCAATTTCCATCTGCGCCTGTTGCGCATAGGTGCCGAACGGGTAGCGCGATTCGAGTTTTTCAAAGTACTTGATGGCCTTGTCGTAGCCGCCGGCCGACAGTTCGTCGTGCGCCTCCGCGTATAATTTGGAAGCGGACCAGTTGGCGGTTTCGTCGGGTGCTTCGGAGAACACGCCGCATCCCGATAACGAGAATACAAACAGCACAACGAGCAGCTTCGATAAATTTTTTTGCATGGTGTTTGGCCGGAATGCGTATAAATAAGGGACTGATTATAGCTGAAGCGATTTGCCGTGATGCCAGTTAAACAGCCGGCGTCGGCTAAAAACGCGCGCCGCGGCGAAATCGGCGAAAACGACCCGGAAACCGTTGATTCCGCGGACGATTGGAGCGATGACGCGGTGGCGGAAATGGCCCCGATCCAGCTGCATCTGAGCGCGGCCGACGGCGGTGTGCGGCTCGACAAGGTATTGTCGCAGCATATTCCGCAGTTTTCGCGCGGCCGCATCCAGCACTGGATCGAGAATGGGCGTGTCACGCTCGACGGTACGGTGGCGCACATGAAGAGCACGGTATTCGGTGATGAAGCGGTGCTGGTGCTGCCGCAGGCGGCGCCGGAAGAGATCGCGTTTCAGCCGGAACCGATGCCGCTGGCCATCATCGCCGAGGATGACGCGATCCTGGTGCTCGACAAGCCGGCCGGGCTGGTGGTGCACCCCGCTGCCGGCAATTGGTCAGGCACCTTGCTGAACGGCTTGCTGCATCATTGCCCGGCGCTGTCCGGCGTGCCGCGCGCTGGCATCGTGCATCGGCTGGATAAAGACACCAGCGGCTTGATGGTGGTGGCGAAAACGCTGGAGGCCCATACCGACCTGGTGCGGCAACTGCAGGCGCGCAGCGTGCAGCGCGAATACCTGGCGCTGGTGTGGGGCACGCCGCACGCCGGCGGCACTGTCGAGGGCGCGATCGGCCGTCATCCGCGCGATCGCATCAAGATGGCCGTGCTCGAAACCGAACGTGCGAAACCGGCCCGTACTCACTATCAGCGACTGGCCACCGGCCAACTGGATGGGCGCGCGGTCAGCCTGGTGCGCTGCCAGCTGGAAACCGGGCGCACCCATCAAATTCGTGTCCACATGCACTCTCTGGGCTGGCCGCTGGTGGGCGATGCCTTGTATGGGAAGACGCATCTGGCATCGGTATTTCCGCGGCAGGCATTGCAGGCGTGGCGGCTGGGACTGATGCATCCGGTCACGCATGCGCAATGCGCCTGGCGCGTACCGCTGGCGCCGGACTTTGCGACCTTGCTGACGCGCGCCGGCATCGATTGGCAGCAGCTGCTTGAATCGGCAGCGGAGTAGGGCATGGAATTCATTCGCGCCACGTGGGACCAGGCGCCAGCCAAGGTCGGCAGTCTGATTACGCTGCGTGGCGGCGGCGTCAGTGCCGCCCCCTACGATGACGGCAACGGCGGTGGCGGCCTGAACCTGGGCACGCACGTCGGCGACGATCCGGCTTGCGTGGAGCGCAATCGCCGCTTGTTGCGACAGGTTTTACCGGCCGAGCCGGCCTGGTTGTCGCAGGTGCATGGTACGCGCGTGGTGGATGCTGCCACGGTCGGCAGCGTGCCGCCGTCAGCGGACGCCAGCATCGCCACCCAACCCGGCGTCGTGTGCGCGGTCCTGACTGCCGATTGTTTGCCGGTATTGCTGTGCGACCGCGCCGGCCGCGTAGTTGGTGCCGCGCATGCGGGCTGGCGCGGACTGCAGGCTGGCGTGCTGGAGCGCACGCTGGAAGCGATGCGGACGGCCGGTGCGGCGGATATTCTTGCCTGGCTGGGACCGGCGATCGGCCCGCAGGCGTTTGAGGTCGGCGCCGAGGTGCGGCAAGCCTTCGTCGAGCAGGACGCGGCTGCGGGCAACGCGTTTGCACCGACCATGACGTGCGGCAAATATCGTGCCGATATTTACCAGCTGGCACGCATGCGCCTGCACAATGCTGGTGTCGAGTCGATTTCCGGCGGCGGCCGCTGTACGGTCGCCGAGCGCGAGAGCTTCTATTCGTATCGCCGCGATGGCGTCACCGGGCGCATGGGTTCCTTCATCTGGCTGGCTTGAAACAACGCATGGCGGCGGCGCCGGTCAGACGTCCGGCGTCGGGGTTGGCTGACTATTTTTCGCCGCATCGGCATCGGAGCCAAGGGATTTTTCTTGTTGCGCGCGGGCGCGCCGCCGCCTTCCACGGCTGCCTCCGATGTACAAAATAATTGTCAAAGGCAACACACCGTATAGCAAAAACGTCATAATGGCTGCAACCACGGAGTGCTCGGTAATGGCCATCATCAGTACCACATATATCCACGCGATTGCTACGATATGCATAACGACAGGCTCCTGCGATAAACCGTAACCATACGTGAGAACAAGGATTCGCGCATGACTGCTCCGCACCCAGAAAACCCCTATGCCGGTTGGCTGGCACAGGTTTCGGACCCCGTTGCGTGGCAGTCGTGGCTGCAGCCCGCGGCTCAGCCGGATAGCCGTTCTCTGACCGCCAAACTGGAGGAGCTGGGCATCACGCTTGATCCGGCGGTGGTATCGCAGCTGCAGCAGGATTACGTCCAGCAATTTTCCGCATTGTGGCGCGATGTGCTAAGCGCCAAAGCACCGCCGATGGCGGACAAGCGCTTTTCCGCTTCGGCCTGGACTTCAAACCCGCTATTTGCCTTTAACGCGGCGGCGTATCTCCTCAATTCGCAATTTCTGGCGAGCTTGACCGAGGCCGTCCAGGCGCCGCCGAAAGTGAAACGGAAAATCCGCTTCGCCGTACAGCAGATGGTGGATGCGGTCTCGCCGGCGAACTTCCTGGCGACCAATCCGGAAGCCCAGCAAAAAATCCTTGAAACCGGCGGCGAGAGCCTGAGCGCGGGTGTGGCCCACCTGCTTGCCGACCTGCAAAAGGGCCGGATCTCTCAAACCGACGAGGCTGCGTTCGAGGTCGGGAAAAGCGTCGCCAATACCGAAGGTGCGGTGGTTTTTGAAAACGAGATTTTCCAGCTGATCCAGTACAAGCCGCAAACTCGCACCGTGTATGAACGACCATTGCTGATGGTGCCGCCATGTATCAACAAGTTCTACATCATGGATCTGCAACCGGACAATTCACTGGTGCGCTACGCGGTGGAGCAGGGGCATACCATCTTTTTGATTTCCTGGCGCAATCCGGATGACTCATTGGGCTATCTGACCTGGGATGATTACGTCGAAGATGCGGTCATCAAGGCGATCCATGTTGTACAGGAAATTTCCGGCCAGCCCCAGATCAATACGCTCGGCTTCTGTGTCGGCGGAACGCTGCTGGCCAGCGCGCTGGCGGTACTGTACGCGCGTGGCGAGAAACCGGTTGCCAGCCTGAGCCTGCTCACCTCGCTGCTGGATTATTCTGACACCGGCGTTCTCGAGGTATACATTGATGAGATGCAGGTAGCGATGCGCGAACAGAGCATCGGCCGTGGCGGGCTGATGCCGGGGCGCGATTTCACCGCGGCTTTTTCCAGTCTGCGGCCGAATGACCTGGTTTGGAATTACGTTGAATCGAGTTACCTGAAGGGCGAAACGCCGCGTGCCTTCGATTTGTTGTACTGGAACGCTGACAGCACCAATGTGCCGGGTCCGATGTTTTGCTATTACCTGCGCAATTTGTACCTGGAAAACAGCTTGCGGACACCGCGCCGGCTGACGCTGTGTGGCGAGCCGGTCGATCTCGGCAAGATCAGTGCGCCCACCTTTATTTACGGTTCGCGCGAGGATCATATCGTGCCGTGGCAAGCCGCGTATGCATCCACCTCCTTGCTCAACCCGAAAAAACCAAATCGCAACCGTTTCATCCTCGGCGCTTCCGGCCATATCGCCGGCGTGATCAATCCGCCTGCCAAGAAGAAGCGCAGTTACTGGCGCAATGACAAGCCTGCCGCCGATGCCGCCACATGGTTGCGCACGGCGCAGGAGCATGCCGGCAGCTGGTGGCCGGAATGGTCGGCGTTCCTGGCCGAGTACGGCGGCGTGCAGGTGGCGGCGCCGCGCAAATATGGCAATACAACGTACAAACCGGTCGAGCCGGCGCCGGGGCGCTATGTACGGGTACGTTCTGATTGAAATGATCGCACTACCATTAAAAAGGAGACGACAATGACACGACGCATCGCATATGTAACGGGTGGAATGGGTGGCATCGGGACTCCGATTTGCCGCCGCTTGTGCGCAGAAGGGTATACGGTGGTGGCCGGCTGTGGCCCGAATTCCCAGCGCAAGGACAAGTGGCTGGCCGACATGCGCGCGCAGGGTCTGGATATCCATGCGTCCGAAGGCAACGTGTCGGACTGGGATTCGACCAAGGCGGCATTTGACAAGGTGAAGGCGGAAATTGGCGAAATTGACGTGCTTGTGAATAATGCCGGCATTACTCGCGACGGCCAGTTCCGCAAGATGAGCAAGGATGACTGGGACGCGGTGATCGATACCAACCTGAATTCCCTGTTCAACGTCACCAAGCAGGTGATCGACGGCATGGCCGATCGCGGTTGGGGTCGCATCATCAATATCTCTTCGGTCAACGGGCAAAAAGGCCAGTTCGGGCAGACCAACTATTCGACCGCGAAAGCGGGGATTCACGGCTTCACGATGGCGTTGGCGCAGGAAGTGGCAACCAAGGGCGTGACCGTGAATACCGTCTCGCCAGGTTATGTCGGTACCGATATGGTGCGCTCGATCCGGCCGGATGTGCTGGAAAAAATCGTCTCCGGAATTCCGCTCAAACGCCTGGGTGAACCGAGCGAAATTGCGTCGATCGTGGCGTGGATTGCCTCGGAAGAGGGTGGCTACGCAACCGGCTCCGATTTTTCCCTGAACGGCGGCCTGCACATGGGCTAGCGCGGCAAGCTGGCGCGCATTGTCTCGCGCGCCAGCCGGTCGATGCATTGCAATAAATTCTGCAGCGTAACGGAAACTTGCATAATCGTTCGTTTTTACGCAATATGACGGCAACCGGAAAGGCGAACGTACGTACGCTTTTTTGCCGATCGACTGACATTGTGCTGCGGCGCAATAACTGGATCCTCTGATGAACAGTGCAAAGAAAATTTCTGAACGCATGATCAAGAAGTACCCGAACCGTCGTTTGTACGATACTCAGACCAGTTCCTACATCACGCTCGCAGACGTTAAACAGCTGGTGCTCGATAACGAAGAGTTCACCGTAGTCGACGCCAAAAGCAATGAAGACCTGACGCGCAGCATCCTTTTGCAAATCATCCTGGAAGAGGAAGCCAGCGGCACGCCGATGTTTTCCAGCGCCGCGCTGTCGCAGATCATCCGCTACTACGGCCATGCGATGCAGGGCATGATGGGTTCCTACCTGGAGAAAAATATCCAGGCCTTCATCGATATCCAGAACAAGCTGGCGGAAAATTCGAAAGGCTTGTACGAAGGCAAGCCGTTCAGTCCGGAAATGTGGACCCAGTTCATGAACGTGCAGGGGCCGATGATGCAAGGCATGATGACGAATTACATCGACCAGAGTAAAAATCTGTTTATCCAGATGCAGGAGCAGATGCAAAACCAGACCAAGCACATGTTCGGCGCCTTCCCATTTCCACCGATGGACAAGGGAAAATAGCCAGGCACCGGGTCGCGCCGCCAGCCGCCGCCACCCATCGCGGCGGCCATCGACGGCAAGGGGACGGGTACAACGGGTACAATAGCGGCTTCGCTTTTGTGCCCATTTTTTATGCCTGACGCTTCCCAAACCGCACCCAAAGTAGGCTTCGTTTCGCTCGGCTGCCCCAAGGCGCTGGTCGATTCCGAGCAGATCCTGACCCAGCTGCGCGCGGAAGGCTACGAAACCGCCAGTTCCTATGACGGTGCCGACCTGGTGATTGTCAATACCTGCGGCTTCATCGACGCCGCGGTGCAGGAGTCGCTGGACGCGATCGGCGAGGCGTTGCACGAGAACGGCAAGGTGATCGTCACCGGCTGCCTCGGTGCCAAGAAAGATGCCGCCGGCAACGACATCATTCATCAAGTCCATCCAAAAGTACTGGCGGTGACCGGGCCGCATGCGCTGACTGAGGTAATGGATGCGGTGCATGTCCATTTACCGAAGCTGCATGACCCGTTTCTCGACCTGTTGCCGCCGCAGGGCATCAAGCTGACGCCGAAGCATTTTGCCTATCTGAAGATTTCCGAAGGCTGCAACCACCGTTGCAGCTTTTGCATCATCCCGTCGATGCGCGGCGACCTGGTATCGCGCCCGATCGCCGACGTCATGCTGGAAGCGGAAAACCTGTTCAAGGCCGGCGTCAAGGAACTGCTGGTGATTTCGCAGGACACCAGCGCCTACGGCGTCGACATCAAATTCCGCACCGGTTTCTGGAACGGCAAGCCGGTCAAGACCCACATGACGCAACTGGTGACGGCGCTGGGTGAACTGGCTGCGCACTACGGCGCCTGGGTGCGCCTGCACTACGTGTATCCGTATCCGCACGTCGATCAGATCATTCCGCTGATGGCCGAAGGCAAGGTGCTGCCATATCTGGATGTGCCGTTGCAGCACGCGCATCCGGATGTACTGAAGCGGATGAAGCGACCCGCCAGCGGCGAAAAGAATATCGAACGCATCCGTGCCTGGCGCGCGCTGTGTCCGGACATCACGATCCGCTCCACCTTCATCGCCGGTTTTCCAGGCGAAACCGAGGCCGAGTTCGAATACCTGCTGGATTTTCTGAAGGAAGCGGAAATCGACCGCCTCGGCTGCTTCGCCTATTCGCCGGTCGAGGGCGCCACCGCCAATCTGCTGCCCGACCCGGTGCCGGAAGAGTTGCGCGAAGAACGGCGCGGCCGCGTGATGCAACTGCAGGAAGAAATTTCGAAGAAGCGCCTGCAGGCCAAAGTCGGCAAGACCATCCGCGTCTTGATCGATGAACTGGAGCGCGGCGGCAATGCGATCGGGCGCTCTGCCGCCGATGCACCGGAAATCGATGGCGTGGTGTACGTGAAGGCGCCGTACGAGCCGCACCGCAAGCTGGCGGTCGGCGATTTTGTCGAGGTCGAGGTGACCGCTGCCGACGCGCACGATCTGTGGGCCGCGGCATGATGCGTGCGCTGTGCCTGGGCCTGCTCCTGAGCGGGGCGGCCGCGACGGCAAGCGGCCAGCAGGCTGCCGCGCCGGCGAGCGAGGCACCATCGGCGATGGAGAAGCTATTTGCCAGTGCTCCGGTGTTTCGGGGCGAACTGGGCGAGCTCGCCATCCAGGCCAGCCTGCGCCAGAAGGAAGACATGCGCGAAGGACTGGAAGGCGAATACTTCGTGTTTGGCCGCTCGCAGAAAGTCTTGCTGGCCGGCGAATTCGACCGCAACGGCGCGATCTTCCTGGAAGAGTCCGAAAATGGCCAGAACGTGTCCGGCCAGTGGGAGGGCAATTTCGACGGCGATACCTTCAAGGGCGTCTGGTCGTCGTTCGACGGTACGGTCGAGAAGCCGTTCAAGCTGAAGCTGCTGCTGCTCAAGACCACAGCCGTGCCGAAAAAGCCGGCCGCGCGACCGCTGCTACCTGCGGCCAGGCCCTGAGCCCGGCGTCCGTATAAGGATTGCGGCGCGGTCGCCACGATCACCACGAATCCTGTTACCGGAGGTAGACGTGAGTTCGAAACAATCCCCGCAAACCGCATTGATCCACAGCGATTACACGCCGCCGGCCGGCTTTGGCGCCTTGCAGCCGGCGATTCACCATGCCTCCACCGTGCTGTTTGCCAATGTCGCGGCGCTACGTTCGCGCAACTGGCAGGACAAATCCGGCTATACCTATGGCCTGCATGGCACACCCACCTCCTTCACGCTGGAAGCGCGGCTGGCCGCACTGGAGGATGGCACGCATTGCATTCTGGCGCCAAGCGGGCTGGCGGCGATCGCGATGGTGGACTTGGCGTTGCTGAAAAGCGGCGACGACGTGCTGCTGCCCGACAATGTGTACAACCCGAACCGCGAACTGGGTAACTGGCTCTCCAAGGATTTTGGAATCAGCGCACGGTATTACGATCCACTGATCGGCGCCGGCATTGCCGAGCTGATCCAGCCGAATACGCGCCTGATCTGGACCGAGGCGCCCGGTTCGGTAACCATGGAAGTGCCGGATATCCCGGCCATCTGCCGCGTCGCGCATGAGCATGGCACGCTGGTCGCGCTCGACAATACCTGGTCGGCCGGGATCGCCTTTCGCGCCTTCCAGCATGGCGTCGATATCGTCATGCAGGCACTGACCAAATACCAGTCGGGCGGCTCCGACGTGCTGATGGGCGCGATCATCACGCGCGATACCGAATTGCATCACCGCATCGAGCGCGCGCATATGCGGCTTGGTTTTGGGATCGGCATGGACGATGCCTATCTGGTGCTGCGCAGCTTGTCGACCATGTCCTTGCGCTTTGAAGCACACGACGCCGCTGCATTGAAAGTGGCGGCATGGCTGAAGAGCCGGCCCGAAATCGCCAAGATACTGCACCCGGCATTTGCCGATTGTCCCGGCCATGATATCTGGAAGCGCGACTTCACCGGTGCCGGTGGCCTGTTTTCCGTGATCTTCAATCCGACCTACGCCGAGCAGCAGACCGATCGTTTCGTCGACAGCCCTAAAGTTGTTCAAGATCGGCTTCAGCTGGGGCGGGGCGCACAGCCTGTGCGTGCCGTACCGGATGGCGGGCATGCGCCAGAATTGGCACGAGCCGGGCCAACTGGTGCGTTTCTACATCGGGCTGGAAGACCCGGACGACTTGATAGCGGATATCGAACAGGCGTTCTCTGCCCTCGGCAGTTGAAGGTCGTCCGCCGCCGGCATCCTTGGGAGCTGAGCAGGGCTGCCATGCGACCGCCATAGTGCTGTTAAAATGATGGAGTATGCCGTAAATTCTGATTATTGGCGCCAGGAATAAGAGGCTGATATCAGGAGTATGTGAGCGACAACGGGTGCGGCTAGCTCCTGATGGGTCACTGCGATTCCGCTGGGTCCATCTCTTCCTTCGCAAGCACGGGAATCTCCGACGACAATTGGGCGAAGATCCATGCGGTCGCCGCGGTGATGATGCCGACGCAGAGAAAAGTCGCATGGAAGGCCGGCAACGTATTGGTTTCGGTGACGCGCGGCAGCAGTGTGGTGAATGCTGCCAGGATGGCGCCCGCGACCGTGACGCCCAGGCTCATCGACAGCATCTGCACCAGCGAGAACAGGCTGTTGCCGCTGCTGGCGCCGCCGCTGCCGAGGTCCTTCAGGGTGAGCGTGTTCATGGCGGTGAACTGGATCGAATTGACGCCACCGAAGATGGCCAGCTGCAGCAGCCGCAACCATAGCGGGTGATGGGCGCTGGTCAGCGAGAAGCTCGCCATCATCAGGCCGACCAGTACGGTATTGGTGATCAATACGCGCCGGTAGCCGTGGCGCATGATGAGCCGGGTCACGATTCTCTTCGACAGCATCCCGGTCGCCGCGACCGGCAGCATCATCAGGCCGGCTTCGAGCGCCGAATAACCGAGGCTCAACTGCAGCAGCAGCGGAATCAGGTAGGGCATCGCGCCGCTGCCGATCCGTGCAAACAAGTTGCCCAGCAAGCCGACGCTGAAGGTGTGGATCTTGAACAGGTCGAGCGAGAACAGCGGCTGCGCGATGCGGGTGGCGTGCAGTCCGTAGGCCGCGAAGCAGCCCAGGCTCAGGATCAGCAGCACCAGCACCACCGCGCGTTGCAGGCCGAGGTCGGCGATGCCGTCGAGCGAAACGGTCAGCGCCACCATGCCGACCGCGAGCAGCAGATAGCCCGGCAGATCGAAGGGGGCCGTGGCCGGATTGCGGGCGTCGGGCATGTACCTGCTGGTGGCGATGCAGCCGGCGATGCCGACCGGCACGTTGATCAGGAAGATCCAGTGCCAGGAGGCGACATGCACCAGCCAGCCGCCCAGCGTCGGCCCGATCAGCGGGCCGACCATGCCGGGAATCGCCACGAACGACAGCGCCGACAAATAGCGTTCGCCGGTGAAGAAACGCAGCACGGCGAGCCGCCCGACCGGCAGCAGCATGGCGCCGCCGACGCCCTGCACCACACGATAAGCCACCAGCTGCGTCAGCGTCTGGGCGCTGGCGCACAGGACCGAGCCGACCGTGAACACCAGGATCGCGCTGAAGAACACGCGCTTGGTGCCGAGCTTGTCGGCCAGCCAGCCGGAGACCGGGATCATGATCGCCATCGTCAGCGAATACGCGATCACGACGCCCTGCATGCGCCACGGCGCCTCGCCCAAGCTGCGCGCCATCGCCGGCAGCGCAGTGTTGACGATGGTGGAATCCAGCGTCTGCATGAAAAACCCCGTGGCTGCCAGCCACAGCATGATCTTCAGTGCACGCTCGGATGGCTGGGAGACGACGACTGGGCTGATGGTTTCTGGCATTGGGGGCGAAGCGCAATCGAAAAGCGGAGCGGCACGGTTTATGGCTGCTGGCGAGGACGGTCACGCAGATCGTCGGCGTGGCTTAAGCGTCGATTCTTTCCGGCTTGCGTGGCGCCTCCTGGTTGCGGTGTTTGCGGTCGATATAGATTTGTTCCACCCGGCTTCTGGCCCACGGCGTCTTGCGCAGGAAGGTCAGGCTCGACTTGATGCTGGGGTCGCTTTTGAAGCAGCGGATATCGACCATGCGCGCCAGGCCGTCCCAACCATGGAGTCCAACCAGTTCGGTCAGCAGTGCTTCCAGCGTCACGCCTTGCAATGGATTGTTCGGTGCGGGACTTGTGCATGATTTCACTCTGGCATTGGTTTGTTGTTGTTCAGGTCAACCAGCCCGCGGATCAGCCGGTAGGCCTTCCACACCCAGGCGGCGGCCAGGATCGGAATGCCGATCACGACGCCGATAATGGTGAAAATGCAGATCCAGCCGATCGCGCTCCACACCAGGAACCACCAGAACGAGCGAATCTGCCAGCTGTGGTGGCTGTAGACGAAGGTGCCGGCCGTTTCCGGACGTTTGACGTAGCTGATGATCAGCGGGATGAACGAAAACAGGCCCATCGAAAACACCAGGCTGGCGGCGTGAAAGATATACAGCCACCAGGCTAAATTTTTTCGGGATTCGAGGTAGGGGTCGAATACGAGCTCCTGTGTCATGACTTTCCTTGAAGATGGATACGATGGATAGGATATCGGAGAAATGGCGCCCGCCGCAGTGAATTCAAGGCCGGACCGGCTGCGTCGCGGCCATTGCCGCCGCTGGCGTTGCCGTCCAGCCACCGCCCAGTGCCTTGATCAGCAGTACGCTGGCGGCCAGGCGCCGGTTCAGGATACCCAGCGCGGCATTTTCGCTGGCCAGGGCGGTGGCTTGCACCGTCACCACATTCAGGTAGCTGACGGTGCCGGCCCGGTACTGGTTGATGGTCAGCAGCACCGATTGCCGCGCCAGCTGCAGCGCTTCATCCTGGACTTGCGCTTCTTGCTCCAGGATGCGTAGCGCTGCCAGATTGTCTTCCACTTCGCCGAAGCCGCCCAACACTGTTTGCCGGTAGAGCGCTACATCGGCGTCATAGGCGGCGATCGCGGCATCGGTTTGGGCGCGCCGCAGACCGCCATCGAACAAGGTTTGCGCCAGCGCCGGGCCGAGCGCCCAGATGCGGTTTGGCAGCGTCAGCCAGTTGGCGAAACTGCTGCTCTGGAAGCCAAGCGAAGCCGAGAGCGTCAGATCCGGGAAATACGCCGCTTTGGCGACGCCGATCTGCGCGTTGGCGGCCGCCATGCGGCGTTCGGCGCCGGCGACGTCGGGTCGCCGTTCCAGCAGCGCCGACGGTACGCCGAGCGGGATTGCCGGCATCACGGCGACCAGCGGCGCACGCGGAATCGAAAAAGTCGAGGCCGGCTGGCCGACCAGCAGCGCGATCGCATGCTCCAGTTGCGCACGCTGCACGCCGACGTCCAGCGCCTGCGCCTGCGTGGTTTTCAGTTGCGTCTGCGCCTGGATCACATCGGCCTTGGCGACGATCCCGACCGCGTACTGGTTCTGCGTCAGCTGCAGGGACCTTTGATAGGCGGCGAGGGTGTCGTCCAGCAGTTTTTGCTGCGCATCCAGCACCCGCAGTTGCAGGTAGTCTTGTGCCAGTTGCGCCTGCGCGCTGAGGCGCGCCGCCTGCAGATCGGCGGCGCTGGCCTGGGCGCTGGCCCGGTTCGCCTCGACCGTGCGCCGCACCCGGCCCCACAGGTCGGCTTCCCAGCTGGCGTCGAGCGCCAGGGAATAATTATTGAGCGGACCGCCCGCACGAGCGTTGGCGGCCGTGGCCGTGGCCGCGCCCGCGCCCGTAGCCGTCGCTGTCCTGGCGTTGACGCCGGCGGACGAACGACTGGTGTCGACGCTGGCCGAGACAGTCGGGAACAGACCGGCGCGCGCCGATTGCACCAGCGCCTGCGCCTGCCTGAACTGCGCTGCAGCCTGGGCTAATGTCTGGTTCGAAATATCGACTTGCTCCTCCAGCGAATTCAGCAGCGGGTCACCGAACATTTCCCACCATTTGCCGCGCAATTCGTGGTCGCTTGGTTGCGCGGCTTTCCAGCCTTGCGTTTCCTTGAACGCGGCCGGCGTGGCGACGTCCGGGCGGACGTAATCGGGGCCGGCGGCGCAGGCGCCGAGCAGCAGGCAGGCCGCGAGCGGTATCCATGGAGACAGTCGATTTAAAGCGATTCGTCGTTCCCGCGCAGGCGGGAACCCAGTGGCTTTAACGACGCTAGGTTCCCGCCTGCGCGGGAACGACAAGTAATGGGGTGTTTTCACGGATTTGCTCAATTTCATTGTTTGACGGTTTGTATGCCGCGGCCCGGGTGCCGTTTTTTCCAGGCCGCTCTGCTCCACAGGCGAAAGCGGTCCATATACAGATACACCACCGGCGTCGTGTACAGCGTCAGCATCTGGCTCACGATCAGGCCGCCGACGATGGCGATCCCGAGCGGGCGGCGCAGTTCGGAACCGGTGCCCGTGCCCAGGGCCAGCGGCAGGGCGCCGAACATGGCCGCCATGGTGGTCATCATGATCGGCCGAAAGCGCAGCAGGCAGGCCTGGTAGATCGCGTCGAAGGAATTCTTGCCCTGCTCGCGCTCGGCCGCCAGCGCGAAGTCGATCATCATGATCGCGTTCTTCTTGACGATGCCGATCAGGAGCAGGATGCCGATCAGGGCGATGATGCTGAGTTCGCTCTTGAACAGCAGCAGGGCCAGGATGGCGCCGACGCCGGCCGACGGCAGCGTCGACAGGATCGTGATCGGATGCACGAAGCTCTCATACAGCATGCCGAGCACGATGTAGATCGTCACCAGTGCCGCCAGGATCAGCCAGGGCTGGCTGGCCAGCGACGACTGGAATACCTGGGCGGTGCCCTGGAAACTGCCGTGGATGCTGCTTGGCACGCCGCTGCGGCTGACGGCGTCGTCGATGGCCTTGGTGGCGTCGCTCAATGCCACGTTCGGCGCCAGGTTGAAGGACAGGGTGGTGGCCGCGAACTGGCCCTGGTGATTGACGCCAAGCGTGGTGGTGGTCGGCTCGAAATGCGAGAAGGCCGCCAGCGGCACCATTGCGCCGGATGGATTGCGGATGAAAATGTCGTTCAGCGTCTGCGGCTGCTGCCAGTATTGCGGCGCCACTTCCATCACCACGTGGTATTGGTTGCGGGCGGAATAAATGACCGAAACCTGGCGCTGGCCGAAGGCGTCGTACAGCGTGGCATCGATCATCTGCTGCGTGACGCCGAGCCGCGACGCGGTGTCGCGGTCGATCGTCAGCGTCACCTGCAGGCCCTTGTCCTGCTGGTCGGTGTTGACGTCCGCCAGCTGCGGCACGCCGCGCAAGACCTGCAGCAGACGCGGGCTCCAGTCCATCAGCTCGGCGAGGTTGTCGCCTTGCAGCGTATATTGATATTGGGCATTGCTGCCGCGGCCGCCGGCGCGGATGTCCTGTGCAGCCTGCAGGAACAAAGTCGCGCCCGGCACCTGCGCCAGCTTGCCGCGCAGGCGGTTGATGACCTGGTCGGCGCTGGCCTTGCGCTGCTCCAGCGGCTTCAACGCGATGAACATGCGTCCGGTATTGCGCTGGCTGCCGCCGGTGAAACCGATGACGTTGGCCACCGCCGGATCCTTGCCGATGATGTCGACAAACGCCGCCAGCTTGGGCCGCATCGCCTGGAACGAGGTGGCCTGATCGGCCTGGATCGAACCGATGATGCGGCCGGTATCCTGCTGCGGGAAGAAGCCTTTCGGCACGATCACGTACAGGTAGACGTTGAGGCCGATGGTGGCCAGCAGCACCAGCAGCATGAAGCGCGAATGGCGCAACGCCCAACCGAGGCTTCTTTCGTAGTGGCCCAGCGTCCAGCCGAAGGCGCGCTCGCCGGCCAGGTAAAAGCGACCATGCCTGGGTGCCGGCTCATGCTTCAGCAGGCGCGCGCACATCATCGGCGTGGTGGTCAGCGACACCACCAGCGATACCAGGATCGCCACCGACAGCGTCACCGCGAATTCGCGCAACAAGCGGCCGACCAGGCCGCCCATCAGCAGGATCGGGATGAACACTGCCACCAGCGACACGCTCATCGACAGCACGGTGAAACCGACTTCGCGCGCACCCAGCAGCGCCGCCTGCAGCGGCCGCATGCCTTGCTCCAGGTGGCGGCTGGCGTTTTCCAGCACCACGATCGCATCGTCGACCACGAAGCCGGTGGCGATCGTCAAGGCCATCAGCGACAGATTGTCGAGGCTGTAGCCGAGCAGATACATGACGCCGAAGGTGCCGATCAGCGATACCGGCACCGCCACGCTGGGGATCAGCGCCGCGCGCCAGTTGCGCAGAAACAGGAACACCACCAGGATCACCAGCGCCACCGAGATCGCCAGCGTGCGCTCGACGTCATGCAGCGAGGCACGGATGGTGGTGGTCTGGTCGGTCGCCACCACCATGTCGATGGCGGCCGGCATCGACGCCTGCAGCTGCGGCAGCAGCGCGCGCACGCGGTCGACGGTCTCGATGATGTTGGCGTTCGGCTGCCGCGTCAGCAGCACCAGCACCGACGGCTTGCCGTTGGCCAGGCCGGCGTTGCGCAAGTCCTCCACCGAGTCGGTGACGGCGCCGACATCGGTCAATTTGACCGGCGCGCCGTTGCGCCAGGCGACGATCAGCGGCAGATACTGGGCCGCCTTTTTGGCCTGGTCGTCGGCGCCGATCTGCCAGTGGTGCGTCGCGTCTTCCACGAAACCCTTGGGCCGGTTGGCATTGGCGGCCGCCAGCACGGTGCGCACATCCTCCAGCCCGATCCCGTACTTGTTCAATGCGGTCGGGTTCAACTCGACCCGTACCGCCGGCAGCGAACTGCCGCCGACCGTGACTTCGCCGACGCCCTCCACCTGCGACAGCTTCTGCTGCAGCACGGTGGAGGCGGCGTCGTACATCTCGCCCTGGCTCATGGTGTCCGAGGTCAGCGCCAGGATCATGATCGGCGCATCGGCCGGATTGACCTTGCGGTAGCTGGGGTTGCTGCGCAGGGTCGGCGGCAGGTCGATGCGCGCTGCGTTGATCGCGGCCTGCACATCGCGCGCGGCGCCGTCGATGTCGCGGCTCATGTCGAACTGCAGCGTAATGCGCACCGAACCGAGCGCGGATGACGAAGTCATTTCAGTGATGCCGGCGATGCGCCCGAGCGAGCGCTCGAGCGGGGTGGCGACCGAGGTGGCCATGGTCTCCGGACTCGCGCCGGGGAGCGAGGCCGACACCGAAATGGTGGGAATATCGACTTGCGGCAGCGGCGACACCGGCAGCAGGGTGAAGGCCACCGCGCCGGCCAGAGCCACGCCCAGCGTCAGCAAGGTGGTGGCGATCGGCCGCCGGATGAAGATCGCCGAGAAGTTCATGACGGCTCTGCCGGCAGCGGTTCGGTGGGCGCCGCCGGCCTGGAGAAACGCCGGGCCAGGCGGTCGAAGGCCAGGTAAATCACCGGCGTGGTAAACAAGGTCAGCACCTGGCTCACGATCAGGCCGCCGACGATCGAGATGCCGAGCGGATGGCGCAGTTCGGAGCCGACGCCGGTGCCCAGCATCAGCGGCAGCGCCGCCAGCAATGCCGCCATGGTGGTCATCATGATCGGCCGAAAGCGCAGCAGGCTGGCCTGGTAGATCGCATCGCGCGCCGACATGCCCTCGTTGCGTTCGGCATCCAGCGCGAAGTCGATCATCATGATCGCGTTCTTCTTGACGATCCCGATCAGCAGGATGATGCCGATCACCGAAATGATGCCGAGGTCGGTGCCCGACAGCATCAATGCCAGCAGCGCGCCGACGCCGGCCGAGGGCAGCGTCGACAGGATGGTGATCGGATGGATATAGCTTTCGTACAGCACGCCGAGCACGATGTAGACGGTGACGATGGCCGCCAGGATCAGCAGCAGCTCGTTCGACAGCGAAGACTGAAACGCCAGTGCCGCCCCCTGGAAAGACAATTGAGTGCTGGCCGGCAGGCCGATCTGCTGCTGCGTCGCCTGGATCGCCTTGACCGCCGCGCCCAGCGACACGCCGGGCGCCAGGTTGAACGAGATGGTGGTGGCCGGAAACTGCCCCAGGTGGGAGATCACCAGCGGCGCCGCCCGTTCGGTGAGCGAGGTGAAGGTGGACAAGGGAACCTGGACGCCGCCGGTGGCGGCGACGTGAAGGTCTTTCAGCGCCGGCGGCCCTTGCTGATAATCGGGCTGCACTTCCAGTACCACGCGGTACTGGTTGGCCTGGGTGAAAATGGTCGATACGATGCGCTGGCCGTAGGCGCTGTACAGCACATTGTCGATCGCTGCCGGCGTGATGCCGAGGCGCGAGGCCGTGCCGCGGTCGATGGTCAGCATCGCCTGCAGGCCGTTGTCCTGCAAGTCGCTGGCGACGTCGCGCAATTCCGGCAGCCGGCTTAGGGCGTCGACCAGTTTCGGCGTCCAGATGCCGAGCTGGGCAATGTCGGCATCGGTCAGCGTGAACTGATACTGGGTGCGGCTGACGCGGTCTTCGATGGTCAGGTCCTGGGCCGGTTGCATGAACAGTGCAATGCCTTCGACCTGGGCCAGGTTTTTCTGCAGGCGCGCCATCACTTGCGCGGCGCTGTCGCTGCGTTCGGCAAACGGCTTCAGGTTGATCTGGATGCGCCCGCTGTTCTGCGTGGTATTGATGCCGTCGACGCCGATGAAGGACGACAGGCTGGCCACCGCCGGATCCTGCAGGATTTCGGCGGCCAGCGCCTGTTGCCGCTGCGCCATCGCCGCGAATGAAATCGACTGCGGCGCTTCCGAAATGCCCTGGATCGCGCCGGTATCCTGCAGCGGAAAGAAGCCTTTCGGCACGAGGACGTACAGCAGTGCGGTCAGGAGCAGGGTGGCGATCGCCACCAGCAGGGTCGCGGTCTGGCGTTCCAGCACCCAGTTCAGCCATCGGCCGTAGCCGGCGATGGTGCGCTCGAAAAAACGGCCGCTGGCGTGGTAGAAGCGCCCCTGCTGCGCTTCCGGCACGTGATGCAGCAGCTTGGCGCACATCATCGGCGTCAGGGTCAGCGACACCACCGCCGAAATGATGATGGTGACCGCCAGCGTGATCGCGAACTCGCGGAACAGCCGGCCCACCACGTCGCCCATGAACAAGAGCGGGATCAGCACCGCGATCAGGGAAATGGTCAGCGACAGGATGGTGAAGCCGATCTGCTTCGAGCCCTTCAGCGCCGCCTGCAGCGGCGGCTCGCCTTGCTCGATATAGCGCGCGATGTTTTCGATCATCACGATCGCATCGTCGACCACGAAGCCGGTGGCGATCGTCAGCGCCATCAGGGTCAGGTTGTTCAGGCTGAAGCCCAGCAGATACATCACGCCGAAGGTGCCGATCAGCGACAGCGGCACCGCGACGCTGGGAATGACGGTGGCGGCCAGGTTGCGCAGGAACAGGAAGATCACCATCACCACCAGCGCTACCGACAGCAGCAACTCGAACTGCACGTCCTTGACCGAGGCGCGGATGGTGGTGGTGCGGTCGGTCAGCAGGCTGACTTCGACCGCCGGCGGCAGCGACGCCTGCAACTGCGGCAGCAATTGCTTGACGCGGTCCACCACCTGGATCACGTTGGCGCCGGGCTGGCGCTGGATGTTGACGATGATCGCCGGTTGCCGGTTGACCCAGGCCGCCTGCCGCACGTTCTCGGCGGCGTCGACGACGTCGGCGACGTCGGACAGCCGCACCGGCGCCGCATTGCGGTAGGCAACGATCAGCGACCGGTATTCGTCGGCCGAGCGCAACTGGTCGTTGGCATCGATGGTATAGGCTTGCGCCGCGCCGTCGAAGCTGCCCTTGGCCTGGTTGACGTTGGCGTTGCCGATGGCGGTGCGCACGTCTTCGATATTCAGGCCGTAGGCCGCCAGCGCGCTCGGGTTGACCTGGATCCGCACCGCCGGCCGCTGGCCGCCGGAGAGGCTGACCAGGCCGACGCCGGACAACTGCGAAATTTTCTGCGCCAGCCGGGTGTCGGCCAGTGCCTTGCACCTGCGTCAGCGGCAGCGTCTTCGAGGTCAGCGCCAGCGTCAGGATCGGCGCGTCGGCCGGGTTGACCTTGCTGTAGATCGGCGGCGCCGGCAGGTCGACCGGCAGCAGATTGCCGCCGGCATTGATCGCCGCCTGCACTTCCTGCTCGGCGATGTCGAGGCTCAAGGCCAGGCTGAACTGCAGGGTGATCACCGAGGCGCCGCCGGAGCTGGTGGACGACATCTGGTTCAGGCCCGGCATCTGGCCGAACTGGCGCTCCAGCGGCGCGGTGACCGACGATGTCATCACGTCCGGACTGGCGCCCGGATACAGCGTGACCACCTGGATCGTCGGGTAGTCGACTTCCGGCAAGGCCGACAGCGGCAACACGCGGTAGGCGATGATGCCGACCAGGAAAATCGCGGCCATCAGCAGCGTGGTGGCTACTGGGCGGAGGATGAAGGGGCGCGAGATGTTCATGGTGTTGCGGTTTCTTTATTCAGGCGAGCGTTCGGCGCTATTGCGGCGGCGATGGCGATCGACTCCCAGCCTGTCGTTCCCGCGAAGGCGGGAACCTAGTGACGTTTTTCACTAATAAAACGTTTGCTACTTCGTCGTGACTTGCCGGGGGTAGCCCGGCGGCTACTTACTTTCTTTGTCTCGCCAAAGAAAGTAAGCAAAGAAAGGCGACCGCACGTACGCTGCCCTGCGGGTTCCCGTTTGGGCAATCCGGAAAATGGGAAACGAAACCAACTCGCTGCGCTCAGACATGTTTCGTTTCTGATCCATTTTCCGGGCCGCCCAAACGGCAGCGTCCCAAGCGGATTTCACGTCAACATCAAAGCAAGGCAACGGCAACGGCAACGGCAACGGCAACGGCAACGGTCAAAAACAAAGCGCGTCCCGTGGTCGCAGCGGTTTTCATCCGCCACTCCGATGTGACTTGCGCTGCGCCGGCACCGGTGTCGGCTGGGCGGCACTTGGTGTTGGCGTATTGCTGGTTTTAGCGCCTTGCATGGTCAGCGCCACCTTGGCGCCTTCGCGCAGCTTGTCGGCGCCATCCACCACCACCACTTCTCCGGGCTGCAGGCCGGAGGCGATGGCGATATTGCCGCCTTCGGTCGGCCCCAGCTTGACCGGGCGCAGGCTGACGCCGCCATCCTTGACGACATAGACGAAGGCGCCCTGGTTGCCGCGCTGCACACCGGCAGCCGGAATCACGGTGGCGTCGTGCAGCACGTCGATCAGCATGCGGATATTGACAAACTGGTTCGGAAACAGTGCGTAGTTTTCATTGGAAAACCGCGCCTTCAGCTTGACGGTGCCGGTGGTGGGATCGATCTGGTTGTCGATGGTCAACAGCGTGCCGCTTGCCAGCTTGTTCTTTTGCGCGCGGTCGTAGGCATCGACCGCCAAGGTCTCCTTGGCCTGCAGCTTTTTCATGACACGTGGAACACTGTCTTCCGGCAAGGTGAAGACCACCGTGATCGGCTGCAACTGGGTGATCACCACCAACCCGGTGGTATCGGTGGCGTGCACCACATTGCCCGGATCGACTTGGCGCAAGCCGAGGCGGCCGCCGATCGGCGCGGTCACGCGCGAGTAGGTCAGCTGCAATTTGGCGTTGTCGACCTGGCCCTGGTCGGCCTTGACCGCCCCCTCGTATTGCCGCACCAGCGCCTGCTGGGTCGCGAGTTGCTGCTGGGCGATGGAATCCTGCTGGAACAAGGTGTGGTAGCGCTCGACGTCGATCTGGGCATTTTTCAGCAGCGCCTGATCTTTCAGCATCTGTCCTTCGGCTTGCGTCAGCATCACCTGGTACGGGCGCGGGTCGATCTCGGCCAGCAGCTCGCCCTGTTTCACGATCTGTCCTTCGGTGAACAAGACCTTCATTAACTGCCCATCGACGCGCGGTTTCACCGTTACCGTGTTTTCGGCGGTGACGGTGCCCAAGCCCTCCAGGTAGATCCGGATGTCATCGGTCCTGGCGGGTGCGCCCAGCACAGGCATGCTGCGCGGCGCATTCCTGTCTTGCCGCGACGCCGCATCCTGGGCGCTGCCAGCACGAATCACCAGCGCATAAAAGCCGACGGCACAAAATGCGCACAACAGCAGCCAAAACCACCACCGTCGCCAAGGCCACGAGCGGCGGTCCGGTTGGTTTGCGCTTTCCGTGCGAATGTCGTGCTCCACTGTGGATTCCTGTGGGTTGATCACTGGTATGTGGATCGGCTGGTTGACTGCGCTCCTGCTGGATTCCTGTCAATTCTTGCCGCCGAATGGCGCGTGCTCATTGCGTTTTGACAATGGGTGGAAGCCCTTGCGATGCATTCCATGCTGCATCCGTTCACCCCGCAAACGCAACGACTGCAAAAAATCGACGTGCCATATCGTCAACAGAGGGTAATGCGGCGAAAGAAATGAGTGAGTAAGGATTTGTAAGCGCCGTGGTTTGGAAACGGCCGGGACGACGGAGCGAGAGGAGGGGGCGAAGTTGGCTACGCGGGAAGGTCAGAAATTTTTCCTGGAGTATATGTAAAATTCGACCGTCTAACGGGCGGCACAGCCTATGTGATGATGGAGTATATGGGGTTGTATGAAGGCTGCGACGGCTGCCGGCAGATCAGGTGGCATCAAACAAAGGCAAGATCCCATCCAGTCCGACAAAATTCAGCGCCACGTCCGCCTGCGCTCTGACCACCGGCTTGGCGCGGTAGGCCACCGACAGGCCGGCAATCGCCATCATCTTCAGGTCGTTGGCGCCGTCGCCCATGATGATCGACTGCTGCGCCTCGAAGCCGAACTCGGTACAGACACGCTCGACGGTGCGGCGTTTTTCATCGGCATCGACGATGTCGCCGAGCACGCGGCCGGTCAGCTTGCCGTCGCTGGTTTCCAGCCTATTGGCGTGGGTGACATCAAGACTGAGCCGGGTCTGGATGCGCTCGGTGAAGAAGGTGAAGCCGCCGGAAACCAGCAGGGTTTTCAGTCCGGCGGCCTGCACTGCGGCCAGCATGCGTTCGGCGCCCGGCGAGAGCTTCAGGCGCTCGTCGTAGACGCGCTGCAGCGCCGCCGCGTCCAGTCCCTTCAAGAGCGCGACGCGGCGCGTCAGGCTTTCGCGGAATTCGAGTTCGCCGCGCATCGCCGCCTCGGTGATCGCGGCCACCTGCGGTTTCAGGCCCTGCATGTCGGCGATTTCGTCGATGCATTCGATCGTGATCAGCGTCGAATCCATGTCCATCACCAGCAGCTTGAAATCGCTGAGGGAGCGGCCGGGTGGGGTAAAGGCGTAATCGAGCTGCGCCGCCAGGCAGGCGGCGTCGATCTGGTTTTTCCGTTCCGGCGTGAAGCTCGCGCCTTCGCAACGCCAGGCGTGCTGGTTGATTGGAGTAAGGGACTGCGCATGGGCCAGCGCGGCGATGCGTTCGATGGTCTGGGAGGTGGCGTTGGGGCCTTGCAGGATCAGGTTCATGTCAGGGAAGGGCACTACTCGGATGTTAAGTGGCGGTGGATTGCTGGCGCAGTAGTGTAATCGGGGTCAGCGCTTTTTGCCGTCCGTTGCGCAAAAATGCTCCTCCGGTTATACGGAGCAGGGATTACCGCTTGGGAATGGCATCTATTTTAAGGTCGAACCCGTGAAATGCAGCGGGAAAGCACTTTATGCCACCTGATTAGCCACCAAGCTCCTGGATTCCCGCTTGCGGGAATGACGAAACTGGCGGAGATAAGTAGCCAATCGCGCTATGCCATGAGGGAAGATCACGCGCGTGCCGCGCTTCAGTGGAAAAACAATAATCGCGTCGCGAACGTGTAATCGGCCTCGGTCGCCATCAGCCCGACTAGCACCAGCAGGCACAAGGGCGGCACCAGGATCGCATACACCAGCGACAGGCGTTCCCATGCCATGTGCATGAAGATGGAAACGATCAGACCGGCCTTGAGCAGCATGAAGAGAATCAGCAGGGTCCAGCGCAGGTAGCCGTGGAAGTTGAAGTAATCGACCAGGTACGACAAGGTGCTGAGCACGAACAGCAGGCCCCATATCTTGAGGTAGAGGCTGATCGGATGTTCTTGTCCGCCGGGAGTCGCCATGGCTATCCTCACCAGAGATAAAACAGCGCAAAGATGAATATCCAGACCAGGTCGACGAAGTGCCAGTACAGTCCGGCGATTTCGACGATCTGGTAGTTGCCGCTCTTTTCATAGCGGCCGCGCAGCACCCGCGTGGCCACGGTGACCAGGTAGATCACGCCGCAAGTGACATGCAGGCCGTGGAAGCCGGTGATCATGAAGAAAGTCGAGCCGAACTGCGCCGCGCCCGCCGGATTGCCCCAGGGCCGCACGCCCTTCTCGACGATCAGCGTGGTCCATTCGAAGGCTTGCAGGCTGACGAAGGTGGCGCCCAGGAGCGCGGTCGCGAACATCAGCGCGGCAGTGCGCACGCGATTGCGCCGATAGGCGAAGTTGACCGCCATCGCCATCGTACCGCTGCTGGTGATGAGTACGAAGGTCATGATCGCGATCAGGAGCAGCGGGACATTGACGCCGCCGATCTCGTCCCCGAACATTTTGCCCATATCGGGCCATGGTGCGGTGGTCGAGATGCGCACCGTCATGTAGCCTGTCAGGAAGCAGCTGAAGATGAAGGTGTCGGACAGCAGGAAGATCCACATCATGGCCTTGCCCCAGGACACCTTGAAGGCGCGCTGGTCGGACGACCAGTCGGCCACCAGCTGGCGCCAGATGCCGACCGCTGGCGCGGGTGTTTCGTGTGTGGCCGCAGGAACGCTCATGGGCTCACCTCGCCTTTTTATTAATTCGTGCCGCAGATGAAATTGACCACCGCCGGCGTCAGCCAGCCCAGCGCCGCGAACAGCACCAGCCAGACCGCCAGCAGGAAATGCCAGTAACGGGCGCAGAGCGCGATGCGCAGTGCGGTGCGGGCCGGGTCGGCGTCTTGCCGCGCGCCCCTCGCCGTCACCGCCCAGCCGACCAGTCCGCCCATCACATGCAGACCGTGCATCGCCGTCAGCAGGTAGAAGAAACTGCCGGCCGGATTGCCGACCGGCATGACGTGGCTGGCCTGCAGCGCCTGCCAGGCCGACAGCTGTACCGCCAGGAAGGCCAGCGCGCAGACGCCGCCGGCAAGCAGCAGGCGACGCGCGCGTTGCGCCTGCAGGGCGTGCGCCGCCGCGCTGGCTCGCTTGCAGCAGGATGCTGCCGGCGATCAGCAGTGCGGTGCTGAGCCACAGTTGCCAGGGCGGAGCGATCGGCGACCAGTCGCTGGCCGTCATGCGCATCGCATACGCCATGAGGAACAGCGAAAACAGGCTGGTGGCGACGCCGATGAACAGCCACAGCGCGACGCTGGCGGCGGTGAAGCGGCCCGCGCCCCAGCGCACGGAGCCCACGCCGCCACCGCCGTGACCGGCGCGTATGCCGTTGGAGGAGACGAAGGCGCTCATGCCGGCACCTCGCCGCGCGCCGGCGTTTCAAGGATATCGACTTCGGGCGGCGCATTTTGCGGGATGAAGTCCTGCGCCGCGCCCGGCACGCTGTAGGCATAGGCGCCGCGATAGACCACCGGCAGCTGTGGCCCCCAGTTGCCGTGGGCCGGCGGCGTGGCCGGCGTCTGCCATTCGAGCGAGGCGGCGCGCCAGGGATTGCCGTCGGCGCGGCGGCCGCGGAACACGCTCCAGATGATATTGACGAGAAATACCAGCTGGGCGGTCGCCACCAAGAGCGCCACTACGGTGATGAAGGCGGAAAGCGTCTGTGCCGACTGCGGGATGAACTTGTAACCCTCGAACGCATAATAGCGGCGCGGCATGCCGAGGATGCCGAGATAGTGCATCGGGAAGAAGATCGCATAGGTGCCGAGGAAGGTGATCCAGAAATGCAGCCGGCCCAGCGTGTCATTCAGCAGGCGGCCGCTGACTTTGGGGAACCAGTGATAGATGCCGCCGAAGATCACCAGCAGCGGCGCCACACCCATCACCATATGGAAATGGGCCACCACGAAATAGGTGTTGGAGAGCGGAATGTCGACGCTGACATTGCCCAGGAACAGCCCGGTCAAGCCGCCGATCAGGAAGGTGCTGATGAAACCTAGCGCAAACAGCATCGGCACCGTCAGGTGGATGTCGCCGCGCCACAAGGTCAGCAGCCAGTTGTAGACCTTGATCGCAGTCGGTACCGCGATGATCAGCGTCGTCGTGGCGAAGAAAAAGCCGAAGTACGGATTCATGCCGGAAACGAACATGTGGTGCGCCCATACCACGACGCTCAGCACGCCGATTGCCAGCAGCGCCCAGACCATGGTGCGATAGCCGAAGATGCTCTTGCGCGCATGCACGCTGATCAGGTCGGAGACGATGCCGAACGCCGGCAACGCCACGATGTAGACCTCGGGATGGCCGAAAAACCAGAACAGATGCTGGAACAGCAGCGGGCTGCCGCCCTTGTATTCGGTGACCTTGCCCATCGACACCAGCGCCGGCATGAAGAAACTGGTGCCTAGCGTGCGGTCGAGCAGCATCATCACGCCGGAAACAAACAGCGCCGGGAACGCCAGCAGCGCCAGCACGGTGGCGACGAAAATGCCCCACACGGTCAGCGGCATGCGCATTAGCGTCATGCCTTCGGTACGCGCCTGCAGGATCGTCGTGACGTAATTGAGGCCGCCCATGGTAGTCGCGGCGATAAAGATCAGTAGCGACACCAGCATCAGGATGATGCCCCATTCGTAGCCGGGGGTGCCGGGCAGGATCGCCTGCGGCGGGTACAGGGTCCAGCCGGCGCCGGTGGGACCGCCCGGCACGAAGAAGCTGGTCAGCAGCACGATCACCGACAACAGGTAGACCCAGAAGCTCAGCATGTTGAGATAGGGGAACACCATGTCGCGCGCGCCCACCATCAGCGGAATCAGGTAGTTGCCGAAGCCGCCGAGAAATAGCGCGGTCAGCAGGTAGATCACCATGATCATGCCGTGCATGGTCATGTACTGGTAGTAATGCGTGGCATCGATGGAGGGGAAGCTGCCGGGGAAGCCGAGCTGCAGCCGCATCAGGTTGGACAGCGTCAATCCGACCAGTCCCACCGCGATCGCCACGCACGCATACTGCACGGCAATCACCTTGTGATCCTGGCTCCAGACGT
Organism: uncultured beta proteobacterium; assembly: GCA_963707665.1. Lineage (GTDB taxonomy): Bacteria > Pseudomonadota > Gammaproteobacteria > Burkholderiales > Burkholderiaceae_D > DATJCV01. Next base: position 182,180 of record CAVPQU010000011.1, read on the forward strand.
ATTTGGTCAGGAAGCTGCGGGGCGCCTGATGCAGGCTGTCATCGTGCATGCTGTCGTCAGCAGTGGCCATCGCGGTTCCTCATTGTGATCCCGGCGCTGCCGATTGCGCTGCTTGCGGCCGCGCGGCCGCCTGAGCCGGCACCGAGAGAGCGGATATACGCCACCAGCGCTGCCAGTTCGCCGTCGGTCATCTCAATCTTCGGCATGATTGGGGCGAAGCCTTTCACCACCCGTGCCTGCGGGTTGCGGATGAAGTTACGCAGATAATCTTCGTCGACATGGGCACTGCTGCCGTCGGCCATGGTTTCGGTTTTGCCGTACAGCCCTTTCCAGGTCGGCCCGACACGCGGACTGCCGTCTACCGTATGACAAGCGACGCAGCCTTTAGATTCGGAAAGCGCTTGGCCCTGAACCGCCAGCGTGCCGGCGCCTGCACCCGGCGCCGGCGCCTTGGCGGCGCTGGCCATGGTCAGCGCAAACGTCGGCTGCCGTTTCAGCCAGGCCGCGAAGGCGTTTTCGTCTTCCACCACGACATAGCCGCGCATGGTGTAGTGGCCCACCCCGCACAGTTGCGCGCACAAGATTTCATAGCGCCCGGCCTTGGTGGGCGTGAACCAGAACGAAGTCACCATGCCGGGCACCATGTTCATGCGAGCGCGGAACGGTGGCACGTAAAAATCATGCAATACGTCTTGCGAACGCAGCAGCAGCTTCACCGGCTTGTTCAGTGGCAAATGCAGCTCGTTGTTATCGACGAGAATATTCTCGCGGCCGACCGGGTCGGATGGATCGAGCCCGAACGGATTGCCGGCGCTGATCAGGTTGACATCGGTCCGTCCCAGCTTGCCGTCGGCGCCTGGAAGGCGGAAGCGCCACTGCCACTGCTGGCCAAGCACCTCCAGCTGCAGCGCATCGGCAGGCGCCTTGATGTATTCGGCATAGACGAACAAGCCCGGCGCCAACAATGCCATGATGCCGAGCGTCGTACCGCCGATCAGCCAGCGCTCCAGTTTCCGGTTGTCCGGTTGATAGGCCGCGCGGCTGCCGTCGCGGTGCCGGAAACGCAGCAGTACGTAGCCGAGAAAAAAATTGATGGCGACGAAGAAAATGCCGGTGGCGATAAAGGTGATGGTCAGTGTGTCGTCCATCTGCCGCCAGTTCGAGGCAAGCGGCAAGGCCCACCACGGACTGAGGAAATGGAACAGCAGTGCAGCGGCGACGATCACCACGAGTGCGACGGCCAAGGCCATATCGATCCTCCTCGCGCGGAATCGTCCGCAGCTTGCAGCTACGCCGCCAGCGCCAGCACTGCAGAGAAGTCACCGCATCGCCTACCCGGCACGCCTGCCGAGATAGGGGGGTGATCAGTTCGATTCGTTTAGCTCAATTCGTTCAATTCGCGCCGTTCCAGCTTCCAGTAGGTGGCCGCCGCCACCATGCCAAAGATCAGATGCGCGACCAATGCCGCCCAGCCACGCATATCGGCGAACCATGGAAAGACGCGTTCCATGCCGTAAAAATTGAACAGGTACAGGAACAGCCCAAATATTGCACCGCTCAACAGAGCCATGCCGGTGCTTGAATCAAGATGAAACGGCGCGATGATTGCCGCCAGAATCATGCCGAATACAATGCCGAGCACGTAATGCGTGACCAGCGCTGCGGCGACCACCGACAGACTGAAGCCGGTAGTTGGCAATACGACCGGCCCCAGCACCAGCGCAGCCACCATATGCGGTGTAGTCCACGGGCCTACGCCCGTGACAAGCGTGCTCCAGAGCATCTCGAGGATCATCACGACGGCGCCCGCGACAAATCCGGACGCTGCAGCCATTGGCCAGTCCGGCAACCGCCTGTCCCAATGATGCGACTCCATGTGAAGTTCCATATAGCCTCCACAATGAAAAACGTCCCGGTCATACTCCTCACAAGAATTTTGCAGGCGCGCCGGACGACACCATGCAACGCGATGGCTTATTCAGTGTAGGTGGAATTTACCAACATTCAATGTCGGAAAAAAATAGGGTTATGGCTTGTTTGTGCAAACCCAGGAAGGGTGTCGGGTCGCCGCAAAAACCGCTTGGCGCAAGGAAGATGTATGTCTGATGGACAGGGAATTCAGAGATGCAATCCAGATGAGATCGGGATCACGGATCCGGATATTGCGCACCTGGTGTCCATAAAGAAATGTTGCGAGAATTCGCGGCAGCGGGATCGCCAAAGCATTGCTTGACGGCGATGGGCTGTGCCGTCGCGTTGGTCAAGTACGACAAATTTTTTCTGCGTTAGTCAGTCGCATACCGCCAGCGATGCCACGATAGCCCCGCCAAGCTGCTGGAAGTAATGATGCTCTTCGTCACATTTTCCGGTGCAGCCATGGCCGCAACCGTTGCAAGGCATTCGGCAAGGCAGCCGGATTGCGGGCGCGTGTTGAGATGACAGAGATCACATATCTGCGGTTAAACGATTAGCAAATTTACGACGCGATATGTTGATTTGGGACTCTGTCGTATTAGCTGTTGGAAGCCATGCCATGTCGTTCCCGCCTTCGTAGGCGGCAAAGCCTGATCTGGCCGAGTATATTAAAAATAATCAACATTCGTAGCGTGGAATTGACGCTGCATATAGAGGAGTATGCGGATCATCCCGACAGTCTGCATCAACCGGTCAGCATCTTGATTGTCGCCTTCACCTGCGTCACCCGCGCCGCCAGGTCCGGCATGTTGACGATAACGCGTAACTTGTCTTGCCCGTTCAGCTTGATATGCCGGTTTTTCTGGATCAGCTCGATGATGCGCATGGCGTCGATTGGCGGATTCGGTTCGAACTGCAACTGCGCTGCTTCGGCGTGCGCGTCGATCTTGATGATGCCGATCGGGCGCGCCGTCAGTCGCAGGCGGTGGGTTTCGATCAGGGCCTTGACCGGGTCCGGCAGCTTGCCGAAACGGTCGATCAATTCTTCCTGCAAGTCGTCGATGGCTTCGGCGCTGCTGCAGTTGGCCATGCGCTTATAGAGCGACAAGCGTTCGTGCACATCGCCGCAGAAATCCGCCGGTAACAGCGCCGGCACGTGCAGATTGATTTCGGTGGTGGTCGAAAGCGGCGCCGCCAGGTCGGGTTCCTTGCCGTTCTTCAGCGCCTTCACCGCTTCGTTCAGCATGTCGGAATACAGCTGGAAGCCGATTTCGGTCATTTCGCCCGACTGGTTTTCGCCCAGCACTTCGCCGGCGCCGCGGATTTCCAGGTCGTGCATCGCCAGGTAGAAGCCGCTGCCCAGTTCTTCCATCTGCTGGATCGCATCCAGCCGCCGCTGCGCCAGTTTGCTCAAACCCTGCACGTCGTGCACCAGCAGGTAGGCGTAGGCTTGATGGTGCGAACGGCCGACGCGGCCGCGCAGCTGGTGCAATTGCGCCAGGCCGAACTTGTCGGCGCGGTGCATGACGATGGTGTTGGCGGTGGGAACGTCGATACCGGTTTCGATGATGGTGGTGCACAGCAGGATGTTGAAGCGCTGGGCGACGAAGTCGCGCATCACCTTTTCCAGCTCGCGCTCGTGCATCTGGCCGTGGGCGACGCCGATGCGCGCCTCCGGCAGCAGTTCTTCCAGCATCGCGCGGCGATTCTGGATGGTTTCCACCTCGTTGTGCAGGAAATACACCTGGCCGCCGCGCTTCAGTTCGCGCAAACAGGCTTCGCGGATCACCGCCTCGCCTTCGCTACGGACGAAGGTCTTGATCGCCAGCCGCTTTTGCGGCGCGGTGGCGATGATCGAAAAGTCGCGCAAGCCTTCCAGCGCCATGCCGAGCGTGCGCGGGATCGGCGTCGCCGTCAGCGTCAGCACATCGACCTCGGCGCGCAAGGCTTTCAGCGCTTCCTTCTGGCGCACGCCGAAGCGGTGTTCTTCGTCGATGATGACCAGCCCCAGGCGGCTGAATTTGACATCTTTCGACAGCAGCTTGTGGGTGCCGATCACGATGTCGAGCGTGCCGTCGGCCATGCCCTTGATCGCCTGCGTGACTTCCTTGCCGGTACGAAAGCGCGACAGCTCGGCGATTTTCACCGGCCAGTCGGCGAAGCGGTCGGCAAACAGCTGCGCATGCTGCTCGGCCAGCAGCGTGGTCGGCGCCAGGATCGCCACTTGCTTGCCGCCCAGCACGGCGACGAAGGCGGCGCGCAGCGCGACTTCAGTCTTGCCGAAGCCGACGTCGCCGCAGATCAGGCGGTCCATCGGCTTGCCCGAGGTCATGTCTTCGATTACGGCGGTAATCGCCGCTGCCTGGTCCGGGGTTTCCTCGAAGCCGAAGCTGTCGGCAAACGCCGCGTAGTCCTGCGCCGAATATTCGAACTGGTGGCCCTGGCGCAGTGCCCGTCGCGCATACAGGTTGAGCAGTTCGGCGGCGGTGTCGCGCACCTGCTGGGCGGCGCGCTGCTTGGCTTTTTCCCACTGGCCGGAGCCCAGCGCATGCAGCGGCGCGTCGTCCGGCGAAGCGCCCGAGTAGCGCGAGATCACATGCAACTGCGCCACCGGCACATACAGCTTGGTGTCCTTCGCGTATTCGAGGTGCAGGAATTCGGTTTCGCCTTGGCCCAGGTCCATGCTGGTCAGGCCCATGTAGCGGCCGATGCCGTGGTTGATGTGCACCACCGGATCGCCGATCTTCAGCTCCGACAGGTCGCGCACCATCGATTCGATCTGGCTTGCGCCTTCCTGCCGTTTGCGCCCGGCGCGACGGCCGGAGCCGGCATACAACTCGGTTTCGGTGACGAAGGCCAGGTTGCCCAGCGCTGCGGCCGACTCGAAACCGGCATACAGCGGCGCTACGCCCAGCATCACCCGGGCGCCGGCGGCAGCAAAATCGGCGTAGCCCTCGCACAGCTCGACGTGCAGATCATGCTCGTTGAAAACCTGCTGCAGGGTCTCGCGGCGGCCATGGGATTCGGCGCAGATCAGCACGCGCTTGTCGGTCTGTAGCAGATACGAGCGTAAATTCACCAGCGGATCGTCGGCACGGCGATTGACCGCGACGTCAGGGATGGGCGCCGACAGATCGGATGCCGCCGCGCCCGCTTGCATCACCCAGCGCCCGTACGGCTTGGCCAGTGTGAAAAAATCCTCGTCCCGTAAAAACAGCGTTTCCGGCGCCAGCAGTGGCCGTTCGCGGTCCGATTTCAGGAAGTTGTAGCGCGACTGGGTATCGAGCCAAAAACGCCGGATGGCATCGTCGATGTCGCCCAGCAACGCGAACATGGTGTCAGTCGGCAGGTAATCGAACAGCGTTGCGGTCTGTTCGAAAAATAGCGGCAGGTAGTATTCGATGCCGGCCGAGGCGATGCCGTGACCGATGTCCTTGTAGATCGCCGAGCGCGACGGATCGCCCTCGAACACTTCGCGCCAGCGATTGCGGAACGCGGTGCGCGCCGCCTCGTCCATCGGAAATTCGCGCCCAGGCAAGAGTCGCACTTCGCTTACCGGATACAGCGAGCGCTGGGTGTCGGCATCGAAGGTGCGGATGGTGTCGATGGTGTCGCCGAACAGGTCGAGCCGGTAGGGCAGCGCCGAGCCCATCGGAAACAGGTCGATCAGTCCGCCACGCACCGAATATTCGCCGGGCGACATGACTTGCGAGACGTGGGTATAGCCGGCCAGGGTGAGCTGCGACTTCAGCCGTGCTTCGTCCAGTGTCTCCCCCTTTTTGAAAAAAAAGGTATAGGCGGCGAGGAACGGCGGTGGCGCCATCCGCAGCAGGGCGGTGGTGGCAGGCACGATCAGGACGTCGCACTGGCCGTTCTGGATTTCATACAGCGTCGCCAGCCGTTGCGATACCAAGTCCTGATGCGGCGAAAAGGCGTCGTAGGGCAGGGTTTCCCAATCCGGCAAGACATCGCAGCGCAGTTCCGGCGCGCCGGCGGCGCGGAACCAGGCGATTTCGGCGCGCAAGCGCTGGGCGTCGCTGGCGTTGGCGACCACGATCGCCAGCATGCGGTTTTGCGCCTTCAGTTGAGCCGCGGCTTGCGCCAGCACGCAAGCATCGGCCGCGCCATGCACGGCAGGCAGGGCAAGACGATGACCGGCTTTGGGGAGGGATTTTGTCAGATCAAAGGACATCAGGGGATGACATTGGGAATGTCATGGCGATCGAAAAGCGTGCGGGGGATCGGGTTTGACGGTTAGAATTTGAGCCCACATTATAGGATAAGCCCGTGGCCGCCGTTTCCCGAGTGCGGCAGGATCGTGCCTTGCTTGCTATGGAATCTGCCGCTTCATCGCTCCCACCTGCCGCCAATCCGCCGCGCTGCTTCGCCCTGATACCGGCCGCCGGCGTCGGCGCCCGCATGGGTGCGGATTGCCCGAAACAATACCTGCCGCTGGCCGGCAAGCCGATGCTGCGGCATGTACTCGATACCTTCGCGGCGTCGGCGGCGATTGCGCATACCTGGGTGGTGGTCAGCGCCGATGACGTCTGGATCGAGCCCCGTCCTGGCCGATGCCCCACAGCTGGCTTCGCGCATCAGCCTGGTGCGCCAGGGCGGCGATACCCGCCGGCAGTCGGTATTGAATGGCTTGCGGGCGATGCGGGCTCAGGTCGCCGACCAGGATTGGGTACTGGTGCATGATGCGGCACGGCCCGGTCTGACAACGGACGTTGATCGACCAGTTGCTGCAGGCATTGCAAGACGACGCGATTGGCGGGTCTGCTGGCGCTGCCGGTAGTCGATACCTTGAAGCGCGGCGATGCACGCGAGCGAGTGGAGGCGACCGTGGAGCGGGCGAATTTATGGGCTGCGCAAACGCCGCAAATGTTTCGCTACGAGCTGCTGTGCCGGGCGCTGGAGCAGGTGGCCGACGTGACCGATGAGGCTGGCGCGGTCGAAGCGCTCGGCCTGCAACCGAAACTGGTGGCGGGCAGTCCACGTAATTTCAAAGTGACGCTGCCGCACGATGTGGCGTTGGCCGAACTATTTTTGGGAGAGAAAAAATGACGCTGGCATCCGGGGTTCAGGATCGGCCAGGGTTACGACTGCCATGCACTGGTGCCGGGTCGCCAGCTCGTGATTGGCGGCGTCACGATCCCGCATCGCGCGGGCTTGCTGGGTCACTCTGATGCGGACGTCCTGCTGCACGCAGTGACCGATGCCCTGATCGGTGCTGCCGGGCTGGGCGACATCGGCCGTCATTTCCCGGATACCGATGCGCGTTTTGCCGGTGCCGATTCGCGTGAATTGCTGCGCGAAATCGTGCGCCGGCTGGCGAGCGCCGGCTATGCCATCGGCAACGTCGACGCCACCGTGATCGCCCAGACGCCGAAACTGGCACCCCACATCCCACAGATGATCGAGAACCTGGCCGCCGATCTCGGAATCGATGCCGGATACGTGAATATCAAGGCCAAAACCAATGAGAAGCTGGGTTATCTGGGACGGGAAGAAGGCATGGCGGCGGAGGCCGTGGCGTTGGTATATCGCGCGGCGGCAGCCGGATAGGGTGGGAATTTGGCCAGCTCGATCCGGTTGCGTCCGCGCCGCTTGGCGTTGTACAAGGCGGCGTCCACTCGCTCGATGGTGGTTGTCGTCTCTTCCGGTAAATAGTACTGGGCAATGCCGACCGACATGGTGACGCGGAAATCCGGCGGCAGCCCGTCGAACGATACCAACTGCATGGCTTTCATGATGCGCTCCATACAGAGCCGGGCCAGTTCCAGCGAGGTTTGCGGCAGGACCAGGATGAATTCCTCACCGCCGTAGCGTGCGAACAGATCCGTGTTGCGCATCGCGCTGTGGACGGTGGCCGTCAGCCCCTTCAGGACTGCGTCGCCGGCGGAATGGCCGTAGGTGTCGTTGACCTGCTTGAAATGATCAAGGTCGATCAGGCAGATGCAAAAAGCACCGCCACCGCGATCGGCACGATATTTTTCGTGGGTCAGCATTTCCAGCAGATGGCGGCGGTTGTAGGCGCCGGTCAATTCGTCGCGTGTCGCCAGATCGGTCACCTTGCGTACCGCGTCCGCCAGCAGGCTGTTGGTGGAGGCGAGTTTCTGCCGCATTTCGCTGACATGACCGGTGACTACCGCCAATGCTGGAATGAAGATCGAGAATGTTACCCAAAGCGTCATCTCGATCGTTGGCCGAAATTGATCGCCTTCCACATGACTAATGATCGGCAGCGTGGCGGCATAGGTCAGTATCGCCAGCAGGCTCAGCCCGAGCATTTGCCGCGTGCTCAACTTGAAGCAGCCAAAGACGAAGGCGACCATCAGCGCCAGCAGGAAACTGCCGCGCGCCGGTCCAGCGTAGATCTGGACGTAAAAAACCATGCCGATGGCAAATACCAGTTGCGGCATGGTCAGGCTGGGGTCGGCAAAGCGCTTGTTGTAGTTGAGGCGCATTGTCAGATACAGCGCCAAGTTTCCGAGCGCGGCGGCGCCAAGGAAGATCAGCATGACGCGCAGCGGCACGATGTCGTGATGGACCGACAGGCCCATCGGTACGCAGCATAGTCCATACAGCACTACGCTCATGAAAAACCGCCGAATCCGCAATTCCTGCTGCGTATCGTTCGGCGGGTAAAGACTGAAACGGTGCATGGCGCAAGATCCTATGTGGAGTGGCGCTCACGGCTGGCGCATTCTGTATTGCATTACAGTAACGTTCCGACGTTTTGTCAACCCATCGCCCACTGGCTGTCGGTTTTCCGGACAGTTGATAGGAATAGTCTTTTCCGATGTTGCCTCTGATTGTGTTTGGTAATCAGTCGCATATAAATTGTCAATTGGAAGTTCCATATGATTAAGTCAATAATCAGTTTGAAATCGTGGCGCGGCGGGACAACTCGCAGCCGCGTTACTGGCATTTCACAGGCAGGCAATTGTCGCAATACCCACCTCATACAAGGAGACCGACATGACTTCCCTCAAAGGTTCCAAGACTGAAGACAATCTGAAGGCCGCGTTCGCCGGCGAATCCCAGGCCAACCGCCGCTATCTGTACTTCGCAAACAAGGCTGACATCGAAGGCCAGAACGACGTGGCGGCACTGTTCCGCTCCACCGCGGAAGGCGAAACCGGCCACGCGCATGGCCACCTGGAATACCTGGAAACGGTCGGCGACCCGGCCACCGGCCTGCCGATCGGCTCTTCGCGCCTGAACCTGCAGGCGGCCGTCGCCGGCGAAACCCATGAGTACACCGACATGTACCCGGGCATGGCCAAGGATGCGCGCGAAGAGGGTTTCGACGAAATCGCCGACTGGTTCGAAACGCTGGCCAAGGCCGAGCGCTCGCACGCCAATCGCTATCAGAAGGCGCTCGACGCGCTGGTCGACTAGGACTCCCCACGGCGTTTTTCCGTAACGGAAGTGCCCCGCACACCGGTTTCGCGCCTTTGCCCGGAACCGGTTGCATAGATCCTGTCTGCCTTCCTCCCTTGCGGAGCGAAGGAATGATCTTCCATCCAGAGACGAGAAGCCATGTCCAATCGCGAAGGAAACCTGGAGGCGCCGACCCGGCATCCGATCGCCTGGAAAACAGACGATTTCCATAACGAGGACTCGCTCTACAAGGAACTGGAGCGCGTGTTCGACATCTGCCACGGCTGCCGCCGTTGCGTGTCCTTGTGCGGGACTTTCCCGACCCTGTTCGACCTGGTCGACAATTCGCCGACGATGGAAGTAGACGGCGTCGACAAGAAGGATTACTGGAAGGCGATCGACCAGTGCTACCTGTGCGACGTCTGCTACATGACCAAGTGCCCGTACACGCCGCCGCATCCGTGGAACGTCGATTTCCCGCACCTGATGCTGCGTGCCAAGGCGGTCAAGTACAAGAAGGGCGAAGTCGGCCTGCGCGACCGCTTCCTGTCCAACACCGATGCGCTCGGAAGCTTCGCCGGCATCCCGATCGTCACGCAGACGGTCAATACGGTCAACAAGACCAAGCTGGCGCGCGGCCTGCTGGAAAAGGTGGCCGGCGTCGACAAGGACGCGTGGCTGCCGGAATTCGCGGCCAAAAAATTCCGCAGCGGCGCCGCCGATTCCAACGCGCATCCGGTGCGGGATGGCGCGCTGACGCCCGGCAAGGTGGCCGTGTATTCGACCTGCTACGTGAACTACAACGAGCCGGGCATCGGGCACGACCTGCTGGCGATTCTCGACCACAACGAAATTCCCTATGTGCTGATCGAGGGCGAGGTGTGCTGCGGCATGCCGAAGCTGGAGCAGGGCGACCTGGCCGGCGTCGAGCAAAAGAAGAACGTCAACATGCCGCAGCTGGCCCGGCTGGCGCGCGAAGGCTACGCGATCCTGGCGGCGATTCCGTCCTGCACCCTGATGTACAAGCAGGAGTTGCCGCTGATGTTTCCCGACGATGCCGAGGCGCAGCTGGTCAAGGAAGCGATGTGGGATCCCTTCGAATATTTCATCTCCAGGAACCGCGACGGCTTGCTGAAGACCGATTTCAAGCAAGCGCTGGGGAATGTGTCCTACCATATACCCTGTCATTCGCGGGTGCAGAACGTCGGCCGGAAAACCGCGGAAACCCTGCAACTGGTGCCGGATACCACCTTGAATGTGGTGGAGCGCTGTTCCGGCCATGCCGGCACGTTTGGCGTCAAGAAGGAATTTCATGCCACGGCGATGAAAATCGGCAAGCCGGTATTCAAGGCGATGGCGAACAATGAACCGGACTACATTGCATCGGATTGCCAGTTGGCCGGTCATCATATCGAACAGGGCATGGCCGAAGCTGGCTTGAAAAAAGCCGAAATGGCGCATCCGCTGACACTTTTACGCAAGGCTTACGATCTTTGAACGAAAGGAAACCAGCATGGCAAACGAGGGATACCACGAACCAATCGAAAAACTGTCGGACGGCAACCATGGACATGCATCGCGCCGTGCAGTCGCTGATGGAAGAGCTGGAGGCGGTGGATTGGTACAACCAGCGCGTCGACGCCTGCACCGATCCGGAACTCAAGCGCATCCTGGAACACAACCGGGATGAGGAAAAAGAGCATGCCGCGATGGTGCTGGAATGGATACGCCGGCGCGATCCGAAGATGGATCATGAATTGAAGGAAAACCTGTTCAAGACCGGCCCCATCGCGGGGAATCACGAGGATTAGGAGCAAGCCATGGCGATCCATCGCAACGATCTGATGACGCTGGAAGCCTATGCCAAGGCGCGGCCGAGCGTTCCGGGCAGCGGTGATCGAACACAAGAAGCACCGCAAGGTGCAATTGGGCAATCACGTTTCGCTGTTGTTCGAAGATGAACTGACGCTGCGCTACCAGGTACAGGAAATGCTGCGCATCGAAAAAATTTTCGAGGAGGAGGGCATCCAGTCCGAACTCGATGCCTACAATCCGCTGGTGCCGGACGGCAGCAACTTCAAGGCGACGATGCTGATCGAGTATTCCAATGAAATCGAGCGCAAGGCGGCGCTGGCGAAGCTGATCGGCATCGAGGACCGCATGTTCGTGCAGGTGGAAGGGCAGGCACGGGTCTATGCGATCGCCGATGAAGATCTGGACCGGGAAAACGACGAAAAAACTTCGGCCGTCCATTTTGTCCGATTCGAACTGAGCACACGGATGAAGGATGCACTGAAAAGCGGCGCGCAGATGATGGTCGGTTGCGACCATCCGAACTATCCGGCACATATCGAGGAACTGCCGCAGGAAACGCTGGCGTCGCTGCTGCAGGACTTGAGTTAGAAAATTTGCGGTCTGTCGCTGCAGATCACGCCGCCGGCCTGGGCAGCGTGATCTGCACGATCAGGCCGCCCCCCGCACGATTCCGCAGGCGCAGGACGCCACTGTGGCGCTTGATGACCCGATCGACAATCGCCAGCCCCAGTCCGGCGCCACTGACTTGGCTACGCGCCGCATCCATGCGGGCAAACGGCTTGATCAGGCGCGACATCTCTGCCTCCGGCAAGCCCGGCCCCTGATCCGTGATTTCAATCAGGATCTGAGCGCCGTCCGCCTGGCAGCGGAAGTCAATCGTCGCCACGTCGGAGTCGTCGTTCTTGCCGTAGCGGCGGGCGTTTTCCAGCAGATTATCGAATACGCGTTTTAGCTCGGTCGGGTTACCCAGCACCTGCAGATCGGGTTGAATCGAAGTGGATATGCGCACATCCGGCAGGCGCGCACCGGTGTGTCCAATCTCGGTCAGCAGCGCGCTGATATCGGTGCGACTAAAACGGCCGGTGTCGGCCGGTCTGGCGTAGTCGAGAAACTGACCGATAATCGCATCCATCTGGCCGAGGTCGGATTGCATGCCGGCGCGCGCATCTTCGTCCAGTCCGGACGCCATTTCCAGTTCCAGCAGCATGCGCGAGAGCGGCGTGCGCAAATCGTGAGAAATACCGGCCAGCACCACCGCGCGGTCGGTTTCGACGCGCTTCAAGTCATCCACCATCTGATTGAAGCTGCGGTTGGCCTCCTCGATTTCGGTCGGGCCTTTTTCCGGCAGCACCTCAGGCGGCTGTCCTTTGGCAATCGCGCGCGCAGCCGCCGTCAGGCGTGCCAGCGGCTGATTGATCAGGCGCGAAATGAATACCGCGCCCAACAGGGAAAGCATCAGCACGACTGCGGCCCAGCCCAGCCATTGCAGGCTGGAGTTGCGGCTAATCCGTTCGCGGTCCAGCATCAGCCAATATGCGTCATCCTCGATCTGAAAGCTGACCCAGAATCCGGCCACGCCGTTGACGCTGCTGGCAAACCGGGTGTCCGTGCCGAGGCTGCTCTTGATCGCCGTGCGCACGTCGGCCATCAGGCCGCTTGCCGACGGCGCCTGCACCAGATCGGTTTCTTCCAGCGGATAGATACGGATGCCTTCGTTGCTGGCCAGTTCGAACAGCAGTTCGCGCCGCAAATCGGGTGCGGAATGGGTCAGCGCCGCGCGCGTGATGGTAACGATGGACACCACTTGCGCGGCGATTTGCTGCGCGCGCGGCGCCCGCTCCACCATGCGAAAGCTACCGACCCAAGCCGCCATGCTGAGCATGATCAGCACCGCCAGCAGGAAAAAGGTGCGCCAGAACAAGCCGCTTTTCAGCCAGGCGGGCTGGCCGGAGGCGGAAAACACAGCGGCAAGACGCGGGAAAATGACGGTTTCAGCCCGCATTAGCGCGGCTGCCCCTCGGGAATGAAGACATAGCCCAGGCCCCAGACGGTCTGGATGTAGAGCGGATTGCCGGGATCGGGTTCGATCAGTTTGCGCAGGCGTGAAATCTGCACGTCGAGGCTGCGATCGAATACTTCATACTCGCGGCCACGCGCCAGCTCCATCAGTTTTTCACGCGACAGCGGTTGGCGCGCATGCCGGGCAAAGACTTTCAGCACCGAGAACTCGCCGGTGGTCAGCGGCACCGCAGTACCATTTTTTTTCAACGAACGGGTGCCGAGGTCCAGCACGAAGTCGCCGAATTCGAACGACTCCGGCGTTTCCGACGGCGCCCCGGGCGCTTCGTCCGGGCGCTTGCGGCGCAGCACCGCGCTGATGCGCGCCACCAGCTCACGCGGATTGAAAGGCTTGGGAAGATAGTCGTCGGCACCCATCTCGAGGCCGACGATGCGGTCCACATCCTCGCCCTTGGCAGTCAGCATGATGATCGGTGTCTGGTCGCCGGCGCCGCGCAGGCGACGGCAGATCGACAGGCCGTCTTCACCGGGCAGCATCAGATCGAGCACCAGCAGATCGTAGCGTTCACGCAGCCAGAGTTTGTTCATCGCCAGTCCATTCTCGGCGGTGACGACATTGAACCCTTGTTCGGCCAGATAGCGCCGCAGCAGGTCGCGCAAACGGATGTCGTCGTCGACCACCAGAATCCGGGCTTGGTGGCTGCTGTTTGCAGTGTGGCTGGTATTGGTGATGTTCATGGCCTTATGGTAACGTCAAAAATTGACACGAACAGCGCGCAAAACGCATGAATTACAAAGTGTTACAGACTTTACGGTAAAGCGCCTTATACCGCTATCACCGGTGGCCTAGACTTGGTCAGGAATGGATTTGATACGGATCCGATGCGGCTAAGCCTTGACCTCAACCGCCAGTGACTGGCGGTTTCACGGATGGAAAAATGGATGAATAGCTTATACAAAAAAAGCGCGCTCTGGCTGGTGCTGATGCTTGGCATCGCAAGCGCCTTTGCCTGGCCGGGTGATGATAACGCCGGCCAGTTTGCACTGCACGCGGTGCAGTTCCGCCCGCACGGGCAGGAGCAAGGTGCAGGGCAGAACCGGGGGGCGCGCAACGAAGACGGTCGCCGCGGCGGGGATGCCGCTGCGCGCCGCGAATACCAGGGCAATTCGGCCGCTCCGAATGGCGGCCGGCAGAGCCGGATGACGCCGGATGAGCGCCGGGCGTTGCGACGCCAGATTGATGAGGCCGGGCAGGATATCTACCGGCAAAAACGCTAGCGGCGCACGAATCAGGCGCGGAACTTGGGCACGCTGCCGGTAGCCTGGTAATTTCCTTCGCTCGGATGAGATGCCTTGCGGATCATGCCGCGCGTTTGGAAGAGCGGATTGGCAACTGCCTCTTCAACCCGCAGCACCGGCGTCACGCAACAATCCTGACCGGCGAATTTTTCAGTCCATGCGGCCAGCGTGCCCTGCGCAAAAATGACCTCCAGTTCGGCCTTCAACGCCATCGCATCCGCTCCACCGACGGCCTGGCCATAAGCCCAGTGCCGACGCTTCCACTCCGGCCGCTCCAGCACGTCGCACAAGATGCTCCAGAATTTCGGCTCCAGCGCCCCGACCGCCATGAAGCGGTCGTCGCTGGTACGGTAGACGTTGTAGCATGGCACCCCGCCAGTCAGCAGGTCGCGCCCCGGTGTGGGCGCCTTGCCGAAATTGTTGAACGCGATCAGCGGCATGATGTTGTGCGCGAATACCGCATCGGTCATCGAGACATCGACGAAGCGCCCGGGGCCGCCCATTTTTACCGCCAGCAGACGCCGCGAGAATGCCCTGCACCGCGCTTTGAGAACCACCCAGCAGATCGCCGACTTGCAGGTTGGAAAGGGCCGGCGTACCGTCCGGGCCGACATTCTGTTCCAGCATGCCGGCGTAACCAATGTAGTTGATGTCGTGGCCGGCCGCCTGCGCCAGCGGGCCGTCCTGGCCGTAACCGGAAATCGCGCACATCACCAGCTTCGGGTTGCGCTCTTTCAGCGTGCTCCAGCCGAGGCCGAGCTTGTCCATCACGCCGGGGCGGAAGCTCTCGACGACGACGTCGGCGCTCTCGACCATGCGGAGGAATTCGTTCCGCTGGGCGGCTCGTTTCAGGTCGAGCCGGAGGAATTGCTTGCCGCGATTGACGGCGATGAAAAACTGCGACACTTCATGCCGCACGTGGCCCATGGTGCGTGCGTAGTCGCCGATGCCGGGGTCTTCGATCTTCACCACTGCAGCGCCCATGTCGGCCAGATGCATGGTGGCGACCGGGCCGGGCAGCAGGCGGGTGAGGTCGAGTACGCGGATGCCGCGCAGCGGTTGGTCGATCGGCTCGGTCATGGCAGCTTCTTTCGAGGTTGATGCGGATGCGGTAATGCCTTGCGCTTTGCGCTCGGCAGCACTCGGTTTCCGCTTGCCGGCGCGGGAACGGCAAACGGGTCGATTATGCCAGCACCTGCTCCAGCGCTTCCTGCTGCTCCAGCCATTCGGCTTCGAGCTGGGCCAGTTCCCTGGACTGATAGGCCTGATCGCTCAGCAGCGTTTTCAATTCTTCCTTGTTGGCGTTGTCGTAGATTTCCGGCGCCGCCAGGCGGGCGTCGGTGGCGGCTTTTTTCGCGTTGCACTTGGCGATCTGTTCTTCCAGCCGCTTGATGCGCGCCTCGATCGGCTTTTTCAGCGCCGCCAGGCGCTGGCGGTCCTCGGCTTCGGCGCGCTTCTGTTCGCGGCGGTCGCCGGCAGCGGCTGGCGCTGCGGCCTCCGGCGCCGCGGTTTTTTTCGCGGCTTCAGGCAAGGGCGCGGCGGCGGCATTGGTCTTGTCGGCCAGCTTGGTCTTGAACAGCCAGTCGCGGTAATCGTCGAGATCGCCGTCGAACGGCTGCAGCTTGCCGTCGGCGACGATGATGAACTGGTCGGTGGTGGCGCGCAGCAGGTGGCGATCGTGCGACACCAGCACCAGCGTGCCTTCGAACTGCGCCAGCGCCTCGGTCAGCGCTTCGCGCGTTTCCAGGTCGAGGTGGTTGGTCGGCTCGTCCAGCAGCAGCAGGTTGGGGCGCTGCCAGACGATCAGCGCCAGCGCCAGGCGCGCCTTTTCGCCGCCGGAAAACGGCGCGATCGGGCTGGTCGACCATGGTCGCCGGGGAAGTTGAAGCTGCCGAGGAAGTTGCGCAATTCCTGCTCGCGCACGTTGGGCGCGATGCGGTTCAGGTGCCACAGCGGCGACTCGTCGTGGCGCAGCATCTCCACCTGGTGCTGGGCGAAATAGCCGATCACCAGGCCCTTGCCGAAGCGGGCGTCGCCGGCCAGCGGCGCCAGTTCGCCGGCGATGGTCTTGATCAAGCGTCGATTTGCCGGCGCCGTTGACGCCCAGGAGGCCGATGCGCTGGCCGGTCTGCAGCGAGAAATTGATGCCGGCGACGATGGTCTTTTCGCGACGCTGTAGTCGTCCGGATCTTCGCTGCGATAGCCGGCATTGACATCTTCCATCACCAGCAGCGGATTGGGCGCCGACAGCGGTTCGCGGAATTCGAACGAGAATTCGGCGGCGGCGCGCAAGGGCGCCAGCTCTTCCATCTTGGCCAGCGCCTTCATGCGGCTTTGCGCCTGCTTGGCCTTGGTGGCCTTGGCCTTGAAGCGGTCGATGAAGGATTGCAGGTGGGCGCGCTGGCGCGTCTGCTTCTCGAGCATGCCTTGCGCCAGCACCAGCTGCGCCGCGCGCTGGCGTTCGAACGAGGAATAGTTGCCGGTGTAGCGCTTCAGCTTGCGCTCGTCGATGTGCACGATGACGTTGACCACGCCGTCGAGGAAATCGCGGTCGTGGGAAATGATGATCAGCGTGCCGGCGTAGCGCTTGAGCCAGTCTTCCAGCCAGATGATGGCGTCCAGGTCCAGGTGGTTGGTCGGCTCGTCCAGCAGCAGCAGGTCGGACGGGCACATCAGCGCCTGCGCCAGGTTCAGCCGCATGCGCCAGCCGCCGGAAAAGCTGGCGACCGGCTGCTGCATCTGCGCCAGCGTGAAGCCGAGGCCGGTCAGCAACTGCTCGGCGCGCGAGCGCACGGTGTAGGCGTCGGCGTCGGCCAGCGCGCCGTGCAGCTCGCCGATCAGGTTGCCGTTGGCGGTGCTCTCCGGCTGCGCTTCGGCTTCGGCCAGTGCGGCTTCCAGCCGGCGCAGGGTGACGTCGCCGTCGATCGCGTATTCGAGCGCGGGGCGGTCGAGCGCCGGGGTTTCCTGGGCGACATAGGCCATGCGCCATTTGCTGGGGAAATCGATGCTGCCGGTGTCGGCGTGCAGTTCGCCGCGCAGCAGCGCGAACAGGCTGGATTTGCCGGCGCCGTTGGCGCCGATCAGGCCGATCTTGTCGCCGGGGTTGAGCGTGACGTCGACGTTCTCGAGCAGCGGTTTGATGCCGCGCATCAGGGAAACTTGTTGGAAACGGATCATTATTCGATTCTAAGGGAGTATGGGCAAAAAACGCCGATTCCCGGCGATGTTGTCTGCGACTTTAAAAATACAGCTGGCAGTATATTATCGCTGCCAGTAACGGGAAATTACAGCTGCGCTTGTTGCAATTGCTCCGCGCTCAGCAAAAACACCATGTCGTCGCCGGCCGAGGTGGACAGCCAGGTCAGCCCCAGGGCGCCGAAGGCCGCTTCCGCATGCTCGCGCTCGTTGCCGATCTCGACGATCAGCAGGCCATCGTCGGTGAGGCGCTCGGCGGCGCCGGCCACGATCCGGCGCACCAGGTCCATGCCGTCGCTGCCGCCGGCCAGCGCGATCTGCGGCTCCTGCCGGTATTCCTGCGGCAATTGCGCCATCGACTGTGCATTCACATAGGGCGGATTGCTGATGATCAGCTCGTATTTGCGGGGCGGCAGTTGCGTGTACAAGTCCGATTCGATGCAGCGTGATGCGCTCCTGCAAGCTGGTAATCGTCGACATTGCGGCGCGCCACCGCCAGCGCATCCGGCGAAATGTCGACGGCGTCGATCTGCGCATTCGGGAAGGCGTCGGCCAGCAGGATCGGCAGGCAGCCGGAACCGGTGCACAGGTCGAGGATATGCGTCACCGAGCCGGCGTCGGCCAGCCACGGCGCGAATTGTTCGGGAATCAGTTCGGCGATGAACGAGCGCGGCACGATCACGCGCTCGTCGACATAAAAGCGGTAGCTGCCGAGCCAGGCTTCGTTGGTGATGTAGGCGGCCGGCACGCGCTCCACCGCGCGCCGTTCGATCACGCGCAGCAGCGCCGCCACTTCGTCGGGCAGCAGGCGCGCATCGAGAAACGGATCGAGCTGGTCCAGCGGCAGCTGCAGCGTATGCAGCAGCAGGTAGGCGGCTTCGTCGAAGGCGTTGCTGCTGCCGTGGCCGAAAAACAGCTTGGCGGCGTTGAAGCGGCTGACGGCGTAGCGCAACAGGTCGCGCAGGGTGGAGAAATCGTTTGGGGTCATGGTTCGAAAGTGTGGATTGCGTGAAGTGTG
The DNA here is from genome assembly GCA_963707665.1 of uncultured beta proteobacterium. Lineage (GTDB taxonomy): Bacteria > Pseudomonadota > Gammaproteobacteria > Burkholderiales > Burkholderiaceae_D > DATJCV01. The sequence continues at coordinate 200,829 of CAVPQU010000011.1, forward strand.
CGTCGAATGACGCTGGCGGCGCTGAAATGCATTTCCGCCGGAAGCCGCGGGAACGACAGCGGGAAGGCGGGCGCGTGTAGCTGCCGCGCCCAGCTGCAGGTCATAAAAGCAGGTTTTCCAGCGTGCGCCGGTAAATGTTCTTCAGCGGATCGATGTCGCCAATCGCGATATGTTCGTCGATCTTGTGGATGCTGGCGTTGCACGGGCCGAATTCGATCACCTGCGGGCAGATCTGCGCGATGAAGCGGCCGTCCGAGGTGCCGCCGGAGGTCGAGAGTTCGGTCTCGATGCCGGTTTCGGCCTGGATCGCCGCGGCCAGCGCGGCGCTCGAGTTCGCCGCGCGGCGTCAGGAACGGCAGGCCGCCCACGGTCCATTGCAGCCCATAGTCGAGGCCGTGGCGGTCGAGCATGGCATGCACGCGCTGCTGCAAGCCTTCGGGCGTGCTGGCGGTGGAAAAACGGAAGTTGAAGTCGATCACGACTTCGCCCGGGATCACGTTGGAGGCGCCGGTGCCGCCGTGGATGTTCGAGATTTGCCAGGAGGTCGGCAGATAGTATTCGTTGCCGTCGTCCCATTTTTCCGCGACCAGTTCCGCCAGCGCCGGCGCCGCCAGGTGGATCGGGTTTTTCGCCAGCTGCGGATAGGCGATGTGGCCTTGCACGCCCTTGACCGTCAGCCGGCCCGACATGGTGCCGCGGCGGCCGTTCTTGATCATGTCGCCCAGCCGTTCGACCGAGGTCGGCTCGCCGACGATGCAGTAGTCGAGCTGTTCGCCGCGCGCTTTCAGCCGCTCGCAGACCACCACGGTGCCGTCGGTGGCCGGGCCTTCCTCGTCGCTGGTGATCAGGAAACCGATCGAGCCCTGGTGCTGCGGGTGGGCGGCGACGAATTCCTCCACCGCCACCACCATGGCCGCGATCGAGGTTTTCATGTCGGCCGCGCCACGCCCGTACAGCTTGCCGTCGCGCTGGGTCGGCACGAACGGAGGGGATTGCCATTGTTCCAGCGGCCCGGTCGGCACGACGTCGGTGTGGCCGGCGAATACCAGCAAGGGCCGGTCGCTGCCGCGCCGCGCCCACAGATTGGTGACCGCGCCCGACGGCACGCTTTCGCAGGCAAAACCGAGCAGCGCCAGCCGTTCGATCAGGCGCGCCTGGCAGCCCTGGTCGTTGGGGGTGACGGATGACAGTGCAATCAATTCCTCGGTGAATGCCAGCGTCTTGCTCATGGATCAGCTCTGGAAAATCTGTTGATAACGAGCGTCGGCAAAACCGACATGCGTGCGGCCGCCGACGCTCAGCACCGGCCGCTTGATGAGCGAGGGAAATTCGATCAGCAACGGGATGGCACTGGCGGCGTCGGTTACGGCCGCCTTGCGCTCCGGCGGCAGGCCGCGCCAGGTCGTGCCCTTGCGGTTGAGCAGGGTATCGAGCCCGACATCGGCCAGCCAGCTGCTGACCAGGTCGGCGCTGACGCCGTGTTTCTTGAAATCATGAAACGCATACGGAAGCTCATGTCCGGCCAGCCAGTCGCGGGCCTTCTTCACCTGGTCGCAATTCGGAATTCCATACAGGGTGCAAGTGTTCGTCATGCGTTATGTGTCCAGCGTGAATTCGGTGAAGGTGGCGCCTTCGCTTTGTTCCGGCTCGGGTGCCGGCGCGGCTTTCTTGCCGGGTTGTTCATTGTTGATCAGCCAATACAGGTTGGTGGCGGAATCGGCGTTGGCCAGCGCTTCTTCCTGCGTCACGCGGCCATCGCGGATCAGTTGCAGCAGCGCCTGCTCGAAGGTTTGCGAACCGGGCGCCATGCTTTTCTCGATCGCTTCCTTGATCGCGCTGATGTCGCCTTGCTCGATCAGTTCGGCCACGTGCTGCGTATTGAGCATGATTTCCACCGCTGCCGCGCGGCCGCCGTCGGTCGATGGCACCAGCCGCTGGGAAATGATGGCGCTGATGGTCGAAGCCAGGTCCTGCAACAGCGCCGGCCGGTTTTCCAGCGGATAGAAATTGATGATGCGGTTCAGCGCGCGGTAAGTGTTGTTGGCGTGCAATGTCGAAACCACCAGATGGCCCGACTGCGCATACGCCAACGCCGCCGACATGGTGGCCTGATCGCGGATTTCGCCGATCAGGATGCAGTCCGGCGCCTGCCGCAAGGCATTCTTCAGCGCGATGCCAAGACTGGTGGCGTCGTTGCCGATTTCGCGCTGGTTGACGATCGAGCGCTGGTTGCGAAACAGGAATTCGATCGGGTCTTCCAGCGTCAGGATATGACCGGCCTGCTGCTGGTTGCGGTGGTTCAGCATGGAGGCGATGGTGGTCGACTTGCCCGATCCGGTGGCGCCGACGATCAGGACCAGGCCGCGTTTTTGTGTGATCAATTCGGCCAGCACCGGCGGCAGTGCCAAGTCTTCCAGCGCCGGGATATTGACCGGAATGTAGCGCAGTACCGCCGACACGCTGCCGCGCTGGCGAAAGGCCGAAAGCCGGAAGCTGCCCACTCCGGCCACCGGAATGCCCATATTGAGTTCGTTGTTTTGCTCCAGTTCCTGCAGTTGTGCGGCCGACACCACCTCGGCCAGCAGCGCCATGACATTAGCGTGGTCCAGTTTCTGCTGATTGACCGGAATCAGCGCGCCATTGATTTTCAGGTGTATCGACGAATTGACCGCCAGGAACATGTCCGACGCGCCTTTTTCCTTCATCAGCAAAAACAAACGATCCATCGCCATGGTGCTCTCCTGGTTGACAACTTATTATTGATCGCTCGCTGGTGCAGCAAGCGGTCTGGCTCAAGCCTCGCGCAGCAATTCGTTGATGCCGGTCTTGGCGCGGGTCTTGGCGTCGACGCGCTTGACGATCACCGCACAATACAGGCTGTACTTGCCGTCGGCCGAAGGCAAGTTGCCGGAGACTACCACCGAGCCGGCCGGAACGCGGCCATAGCTGACTTCGCCGGTGGCACGATCGTAAATTTTGGTCGATTGGCCGATGTAGACGCCCATCGAAATCACCGAGTTTTCCTCGACGATCACGCCTTCGACGATTTCCGAACGGGCGCCGATGAAGCAATTGTCTTCGATGATGGTCGGATTGGCCTGCATCGGCTCCAGCACGCCGCCGATGCCGACCCCGCCCGACAGATGCACGTTCTTGCCGATCTGGGCACAGGAACCGACGGTGGCCCAGGCATCGACCATCGTGCCTTCATCGACGTAGGCGCCGATGTTGACGAAAGACGGCATCAATACCGCGTTCCTGCCGATGAAGCTGCCGCGCCGGGCCACCGCCGGCGGCACCACGCGGAAACCGCCGCGGGCAAAATCCTCGGCGCTATAGTTGGCGAACTTGGTCGGCACCTTGTCGTAGAACTGCACCGCATTGATCCCATTCGCGCCGGCCGGCATGACGAAGTTATCTTCCAGGCGGAACGACAGCAGCACCGCCTTCTTGACCCACTGGTTGACGACCCAGGCGCCGCTGTCCTTCTGCGCCACGCGCAGCGAGCCATCGTCCAGGCGGGCAATGACGGCGGCGACCGCATCGCGCACTTCGGCCGGCGCCGAATTGGGGGAAAAGTCGGCACGGTTTTCCCATGCCTGGTCGATGATGCTTTGCAGTGGTTGAGTCATCTTGGGATTGCTTCGAGTGCGTGAGTGCGGCGGGAGGAAATGGCCTAATGGCCTTACAGTTTTCTGGAAAATTCGACGATGCGCCGCGCCGCTTCCAGGCATTCATCCACTTCGGCCACCAGCGCCATGCGGATGCGGTTCTGACCAGGATTGATGCCGTGCGCCTCGCGCGCCAGATAGCTTCCCGGCAACACCGTCACATTATATTCGGCATGCAAACGGCGGGCGTATTCGGTATCGCTGATGGCGGCCAGCTTGTCGACCCTGGCCCACAGGTAGAAACCGGCGTCCGGCAACTGGACGTCCAGCACCTGCTGCAAGAGCGGCGTCACCTGGGCGAATTTCGCCCGGTATTTCTCGCGGTTTTCCTGAACATGCGCCTCGTCGCTCCAGGCTGCGACCGAGGCCGCCTGGATTGCCGGGCTCATCGCGCTGCCGTGGTAGGTGCGGTACAGCAGGAATTTTTTCAGGATCGCGGCATCGCCGGCGACGAAGCCGGAGCGCATGCCGGGCACGTTGGAGCGCTTGGACAGACTGGAAAACGCGATCAGGCGCTGGTAGCCAAGGCCCAATCGATGCGCCGCCTGCAATGCGCCCAGCGGCGCTTCTTCCTGGAAATAAATTTCCGAATAGCACTCGTCGGCCGCGATCACGAAGCCGTAGCGCTCCGACAGCGCGAATAACTGCTTGCCAATCCTCGAGCGACAGCACGGCGCCGGTCGGATTGCCGGGCGAGCAGATATACAGCAGGCGTACCCGGCGCCAGATCGCTTCCGGCACGCTGCTGAAGTCCGGCGCGAAATTGCGCGCCGGGTCGGAATTGACGAAATACGGCTGGGCGCCGGCCAGGTAGGCCGCGCCCTCGTAGATTTGATAGAACGGATTCGGGCAGATCACCAGCGCATCTTTTTCCGTCGGATCCAGCACCGCCTGCGCCAGCGCGAACAGGGCTTCGCGCGAGCCGTTGACCGGCAGGATTTGCGTCGCCGCATCCAGCGGCGGCAAATCGTAGCGCCGCTGCAGCCAGCCGGCGATCGCGCCGCGCAGCGCGTCGGAGCCGGCCGTGCTGGGGTAGCTGGCCAGGCCGTGCAGGTTGTCGGTCAGCGCTTCGCGGATAAAGCTTGGGGTCGGATGTTTCGGTTCGCCGATGCCGAGGCTGATGGCGCGATACGCCGGATTCGGCGTGGTGCCGGCCAGCAGCTGGCGCAGTTTTTCAAACGGATAGGGTTGCAGCTGGTGCGAGAAGTGGGTTCACGGTGGCAGGCGGAGCTGGAAAAGCCATCAAACATCGAAAAACAACTGGCGAAAGCGAGCCGGAAAAAGAAAAGCCGGGCCAACATTATAGCGATTCCAGCTGGTTCTAGAATGACAGAAACGTCTGGACCACGCCGCTCGGCGCCCCAAGCGCACCTATAATAGGTGGGGTATAGGTGAAAGACATCCGTTTTTTATGTGGAAATTAGCGTTCTGACATGGAGTATATGTTTCCGAAGATCATGTCGGGGTCGAGCCGCGTCATCCTGCACGGTTCAGAGCGGGTGGCATGCGGATTGTGCCGGGGTCGTACTTGGCTGTCCTTGTGTGATGCGGCCAAGCTGCCTACTATCCAGTCCCCTTGCCGCTGTTAACTATTGGACCGATGAAGCCTGATCCCGCTGACGATTCCCCTGCCTCCTGGGCCGATCTACTTTCCCTGCGCAACGCGCTGCGCTCGCTGGCACTGACCGGCGGCATCGCCTTGCATGCCATCAACCTGTACATCGTGGCGACCGTGCTGCCGTCGGTGGTGGGCGACATCGGCGGCCTCGAATATTACGCATGGAATACCACCCTGTTCGTGGCGGCCTCCATCATCGGCTCGGTGCTGGCCACCCGGCTGATGGAGGTGGTGGGTCCGCGTAACGCCTATTTGCTGGCGTTGGCGCTGTTTTGCGTCGGCGCGATCGGCTGCGCGGCAGCGCCCGGCATGGGCTGGATGCTGGTCGGACGCACGGTGCAGGGCTTGGGTGGCGGCCTGCTGTTTGCGCTGGCGTATGCGCTGATCCGGATCATCTTCGAGGAACGGCTGTGGTCGCGCGTGATGGCGCTGGTGACGTCGGTCTGGGGCGGCGCGACCCTGATCGGGCCGGCCATCGGCGGCATTTTTGCCCAGGGCGGCCATTGGCGCTGGGCGTTTTTGGCCGTGCTGCCGGTGGCAGCGGTGCTGGCGTTGATCGTGATCAGCCAGCTTGAGGGCAAAGCAACGGTGCCGGCGGCGCGCAACCGCATTCCGTTCGGCAAGATCACCTTGCTGGTGGCTTCGGTGCTGGTCATTTCGGTCGGCAGCCTGTCGTCGCAATTGGGCTGGAATATTGCCGGCGTCGTCGCTGCCTTGGGGATCAGCACGCTGATCGTGCGGCTCGATCGCCACGCGGCGGTGCGGCTGATGCCGACCGGCGCCTATTCCCTGTCCAGTCCGCTGGGTGCGATCTACCTGACGATGGCGCTGTTGATCATCGGCATCTCGACCGAAGTGTTCATTCCCTATTTCCTGCAGGTGATCCATGGCCGCACGCCGCTGGTGGCCGGCTACATGGTGGCCGCGATGTCGCTGGGCTGGACCACGGCCGCGCTGTTCGGCTCGGCCCGCACCGGCGCCGCGGCCGACCGCCTGATCCGGGTCGGGCCGGCGATCGTGCTGGCGTGCCTGCTGGTCTTGCTGGTGATGACGCCGCAGATCGCCTGGCTGGCGGCCGATGCCGGTTTCGCCCTGTATTGCCTGGCGCTGGCCGGAGTCGGTTTCGGCATCGGCCTTGGCTGGCCGCATATGTCGATCCGGGTGTTCGGCGGGGCGCAGCCTGGCGAAGAAGCGCTGGCCGCTTCTGCCATCACGACCGTGCAGTTGTATGCGACGGCGATTGGCGCCGCCTTGGCCGGGGTGGTCGCCAATAGCGCTGGCATCACGGAGCCGGGCGGTATGGCTGGCGCGCAACAGGCGGCGTTGTGGCTGTTTGGGGTGTTTGCGCTGGCGCCGGCGCTGGCGTTTTGGGTTGCGCGGCGGATTGGGCGGTGAGGGGGTGGAGTATTGCGACGACGCAGTATCGCCACCTTGAAATTATCGTATTCGATAGGGAGTATGGGCCATAGTCGCAATATTTTATTGCGGGAATGATGCATTGGTATCGGGAGTATATTGCTCGCTGCATGCCAAGTGGCGTCCCTTGAAGCGCTATAACAATGCGGTGCCCAGCCAGCCGGCAGCGTTGCCCACCGCCGTTTTGCGGCACCCGGAATGTTATGATGAGCACCTTTCGCGAGGCGGCCGGCACGGTCTCTCGCCGCAACGCCAAGTCAATGAAAGTCAACCCACGTGCGTCTAACTTCCATCAAACTGTCGGGATTCAAGTCTTTCGTCGATCCCACCAATTTCCAGGTGCCGGGCCAGCTGGTCGGCGTGGTCGGGCCGAACGGCTGCGGCAAGTCCAACATCATCGACGCCGTGCGCTGGGTGCTGGGCGAATCGCAAGGCGTCCGAGCTGCGCGGCGAGTCGATGCAGGACGTGATCTTCAACGGCTCGACCCACCGCAAGCCGGCGGGCCGCGCCTCGGTCGAACTGGTGTTCGACAACGGCGACGGCAAGGCCGCCGGCCAGTGGAGCCAGTACGCCGAGATCGCGGTCAAGCGCACGCTGACGCGCGACGGCACCTCGACCTACTACATCAACAACCAGCCGGTGCGCCGGCGCGACATCCAGGACATCTTCCTCGGCACCGGCCTCGGTCCGCGCGCCTACGCGATCATCGGCCAGGGCATGATCTCGCGCATCATCGAGGCGCGCCCGGAAGAACTGCGCGTGTTCCTCGAGGAAGCGGCCGGCGTGTCGAAGTACAAGGAACGCCGCCGCGAAACCGAAAACCGGCTGCACGACACGCGCGAAAACCTGACGCGGGTCGAAGACATCCTGCGCGAACTGAACGCCAACCTGGAAAAGCTGCGAGGCGCAGGCCGCGGTCGCGCAGAAGTTCCACGAGCTGCAGGCCGACCAGGAAGAAAAGCAGAAGCTGCTGTGGCTGTTGCGCAAGAACGAAGCGCAAGAGCCGAGCAGGAAAAGCATTTCCGCGAGATCGAAAAGGCGCAGATCGATCTGGAAGCGCAGACCGCGCAAGCTGCGCCACGTCGAAGCCGAGCTGGAGCACATGCGCCAGGCGCACTACGGCGCCGGCGACCGCATGCACCAGGCGCAGGGCCATCTGTACCAGACCAATTCCGAAATCGGCAGCCTGGAAGCGCAGATCAAGTTCGTGATCGAATCGCGCAACCGGCTGCAGGCGCAGCTCACTTCGCTGACCGCGCAGCGCGACCAGTGGCAGCGCCAGGGCAGCCAGCACCAGGACGACCTGGCGGAAGCCGAGTTGCAGCTGGAAGAGCACGCGGCGCGGGTCGAGCAGTCGCAGCAGACGGCGCAGCAGCAGCACGAACTGCTGCCGGCGCTGGAGCGGCCTGGCGCGAGGCGCAGCTGAAGAGCACCGAATCGCGCGCCGCGCATCATGCAGATGCAGCAGCAGATCGAGCTGGAATCGGCGCATCAGCGCAATGCCGCCAACATCCTGGCCAACCTGGCAGTGCGGCGCGAGCGGCTGGCGCAGGAAAAGAACGGCCTGAACCTGCCCGACAGCGCGCACCTCGCCAACCTGCGCACTGCAGCTGGAAGAAAAGCGCAGGCGCTGGAAGAAGCGCAGGATGCAGCTCGAAGATGCGCAGGAACAGCAGCCGCGGCTGGAGGAGGAGCGGCGCACGGCGCAAACGCAGCTGAATGCCGAAAGCGCCGCCAACGCGCAACTGGAAGCGCGCCTGGCCGCGCTGAAGCAGTTGCAGGAAAGCGTGCAGACCCAGGGCAAGGTCCAGCCGTGGCTGAAGAAGCACGAGCTGGGCGGGCTGCCGCGCCTGTGGCAGAAGCTGCACATCGAAGCGGGCTGGGAAACCGCGCTGGAAGCGGTGCTGCGCGAGCGCACGTCGGCGCTGGAAGTGTCGAACCTCGACTGGGCCAAGGCCTTCTTCAGCGACGCGCCGCCGGCCAAGCTGGCGCTGTTTTCGCCGCATCGCGCCAGCCGGCTCGCCGATGCCGACGCGCCGGCCGGGCTTGCGGCCGTTCCTGACCCTGCTGCAACTCAACGATCCGGGCCTGCGCGCCGTGCTGCAGGACTGGCTGCACGACGTCTTCGTCGCCGACGACGTCAGCGCAGGCGTTCGCCGAGCGCGCGCAAGCTGCCGGCCGGCGGCTGCTTCGTCGACAAGGCGGGGCATGTGGTGACGCGAGTCCAGCGTGCGCTTCTACGCCGCCGATTCCGAGCAGGACGGCATGCTGGCGCGCCAGCAGGAAATCGAGAACCTCGACAAGCAGCTGCGCGCGCAAGCAATGCTGGCCGACGAAGCGACGTCGCGCGCGGTGCGCGCCGAAGCGGCGCATGACGCAGGCGACGCAGCGCTGCCGGAGTTGCGTCAGCGCGCCGAACGCGCTGACGCAGCGCGTGCATGCGCTTGCAGATCGACGTGATGAAGCTGTCCGAGGTGCAGGAGCGCTTCAACCAGCGCAGCACGCAGATCGCGAGCGACCTGGCAGAAATCGCGCAGCACGAAAGCGAGCAGCAGCAGGTGCAAGGCGGAATCGGAAGCGAAGTTCGAGCAGCTCGACATGGAACTGGCCGAATTGCAGGCGCGCCACGAAGACGACCAGACTGATTATCTGGCCAAGGAACAGCAGCTGAACGATGCGCGCGGCCGCCTGCGCGAACTGGAGCGCGCGGCGCAGGAAGCCGAGTTCGCGGAGAAATCGCAACGCAGCAAGATCGACGAATTGAAGCGCAGCATCGCCACCGCGCAGGAGCAGGCGGCACAGCTGTTCGCCAACATGCAGCGGGCCACGGAACTGGAAAGCCTGGACGACCAGACCGCGCAGACCGGCCTGCAGGATGTGCTCGACAAGCGCAGCGAGCAGGAAGCGGGCGCTGGCCGATGCGCGCCACGAACTCGACCAGCTGACCGCAGAAGCTGCGCCAGCACGACGAAAGCCGCCTGCAGGCCGAGCGCAGCCTGCAGCCGCAGCGCGACCGCATCATCGAATTGCAGTTGAAGGAACAGGCGGCGCGCCTGAATCGGGAGCAGTTCGTCGAGCAACTGCTGGAAGCGAGGCCGACGAAGCGGAGCTGGCAGGCCAAGCTGCACGCCGGACATGAAGCCGTCGTATCTGCAGGGCGAAGTGACGCGCCTGACCAACGCGATCGCGGCGCTGGGCGCGGTCAACCTGGCGGCGCTCGACGAACTGGCGCAGGCGTCCGAGCGCAAGAACTTCCTCGATGCGCAAACCGCCGACCTGACCGACGCGATCAATACGCTGCGAAGACGCGATCCACAAGATCGACCAGGAAACGCGCGACGCTGCTGCAAGACACGTTCGACGAGGTGAATCGTGCACTTCGGCGAACTGTTCCCGATCCTGTTCGGCGGCGGCCAGGCGCAAGCTGATCATGACCGGCGACGAAATCCTCGACGCCGGCGTGCAGGTGATGGCGCAGCCGCCGGGCAAGAAGAATGCGACGATCCACCTGCTGTCGGGCGGCGAGAAGGCGCTGACCGCGACCGCGCTGGTGTTCTCGATGTTCCAGCTGAATCCGGCGCCGTTCTGTCTGCTCGACGAAGTGGACGCGCCGCTGGACGACGCCAACACCGAGCGCTTCTGCAACATGGTCAAGCGCATGTCGACCAATACCCAGTTCCTGTTCATCTCGCACAACAAGATCGCGATGGAAATGGCGCAGCAACTGATCGGCGTGACGATGCAGGAGCAGGGCGTGTCGCGCATCGTCGCCGTCGACATGGAGTCGGCAGCAACGCTGACCGCCGATGAGCAGGCGGCGTAGACAATGCGGGTTAGTGGCGCTCCGAGCGCGCCAGCGCCGCCTGTTTCTGGTACCACGCGGCGTTCAGTTGTGCTTCATGCGCGCGCGCGATTTCGACGTCCGCGCAGATCAGGTAGTGGTCCTCGGCGCGCCGCCACCACCAGCGCCGGAGCGACCGCAGGGCAGGCTGAAAGGCAAGGGTGGCAAGCTCTTGCAAAGAACACTCTTCCACATTTCGCATGAATTCCTCCGTAGGCCATGATTGCTTTCGGGTGTCTGCCCGGATGGTTGGAATGGATGATTCGCCCCGCGCCAGCCTCGATCGAGGCCTGTTGCTCTGCGCTCGGGTACACTATGAATCGTTGGTGACCAGCCATATTGAGCGCAATCAATTTTGTGAATTTCCGTACCGAAAGCGGTATTCGAAACCCATGATGCGCGCTGTCAAAGCGTGCTGGCGTTGTCTTGACAACTTTATGGCGGAACACTACTCTAATCAGCTAGTCTTGCGCATGGCGGACGCCATCCTAGTCGCTTGCAGAGCCTGCATCGATACACTATGCGGAACCGTCAACTCCTTGGATTCCCCTAAATGACCAGATTTGATTCCCGGCCGCTCCTGCCAAGCCAGCGCGCCAGCCGTTGTGGCCACCCCTACCCAAACTCCAGCTTTGCCATACAGGTGCGTTCAGCATGACCGATCTCCAGGCAAGCCTGCTTCTGATCGGCGGCGCCATCGTGGTTGGCGTCATTACCTACAACAAGTGGCAGGAGCACAAGGAGAAAAAAACCGTCGAGCGCGCATTTTCTTCGTCGCATGACGATGTGCTGATGACCTCCGGCTCCGGTTCCGATTATGAACCGGCGTCTGCCGCAAATGCCTTGTCGGCGCACATTGAGCCAACGCTGGATGCGGATATCGCACGAACCGACGACCACGCTTCCCCAATATCAGTCGATCCGCTGGAAAGCGACCAGGCAGAGCCGCCGGTACGCGAGCTGCCAGTTGATGAAATGCTGGATTGCATGATTCCGATCGCGCTGGAGAATCCGGTGCGCGGCGAAAAAATCCTGCCGGCGCTGCAGGACCTGCGCCATGTCGGCAACAAGCCAGTGCATTTTGTCGGCCTGGAGACAGCGCGCGGCTGGGAGCCGGTGACTAGCGGTGGCGTGTATTCCGAGTTGCAGGCAGGGGTCCAGATGGCCAATCGCAGCGGCGCCTTGAATGAACTCGAATATTCCGACGTGCTGATGCGCTTGCGTCGATTTGCCGATGGCCTGGGTGCCGAGCTGGATGTGCCAGACATGAGTCATGTGATGGCGGCGGCGCGAGCATTGCATCACTTCGTCGAGGAATACAGCGCGCAATTAAGCGTCAATGTGCGCTCGAATGGCGCCCCGTGGGCCTTGAATACCTTGCTGGCGGCGCTCGAACGGCAAGGCTTCGACCTGCGCCCGGAAGGCCGGCTGGTGATGCCGGATGGCGATGGCGGCATCCTGTTTTCGCTCTCCACCAACGTCACGTTGGCAGCGGAAACCACTTCCTGCCTGACGCTGCTGCTGGACGTGCCCTGCGTGACGGCTGCGCGCGACGGTTACGGCGCGATGGTGGCCTGCGCCAAGTCGATGGCGGTGCGTTTGGACGGAAGCGTCATCGATGACAGCGGCCAGCCGCTACCGGATCAATCCCTGACCGAAATCGCCGGCCAGGTCGACGCGTTCTACCAGAACATGAAAAGCGCCGGCGTGCCAGCTGGTTCCGCTCGCGCGCTGCGCCTGTTCAGCTGACGATGGCACCGGACTCTCGATCTTCCTCTTCCTCCGCTGTAGCAACTGTCGAGCCGCCGGTCACAGCGCCACCCGAGGTGCGAGCCGCCTGGCTACGCGGCGAGCTGAATCGCCACAACATCGCCTATTACACGCTCGATAATCCGAGCGTGCCGGATGCCGAATACGACCGCCTGATGGCGGAACTGCAGGCGCTGGAGCAGGCCCATCCGGAACTGGTCAGCACCGATTCGCCGACGCAGCGGGTGGGCGCCGCGCCGCTGCCGCTGTTTGCGCAGGTGCGCCATTCGATCCCGATGCTGTCGCTAGGCAACGCTTTTTCCGAAGCCGACGTGATCGCTTTCGATCGCCGCGCGCGCGACGGCCTGCCAGGCGTCGATGAGATCGAATACGCGGCGGAGCTGAAGTTCGACGGCCTGGCGATCAATCTGCGCTACGAACACGGGGTGCTGGTGCAGGCCGCCACGCGCGGCGACGGCGCCACCGGCGAGAACGTCACCGCCAACATCCGCACCGTGCGTGCGGTGCCGCTGCGGCTGCATACGGAACAGCCGCCGGCAGTGCTCGACGTGCGCGGCGAAGTGTTGATGTACAAGGCCGATTTCGCCGCGCTCAATGCGCGCCAGCGCGACGCCGGCCTGAAGGAATTCGCCAATCCGCGCAACGCCGCCGCCGGCAGCCTGCGCCAACTCGATTCGCGGATTACCGCACGGCGCGCGCTGCGCTTTTTTGCGTATGGCATCGGCCTGTTGGAAGGCGCGCCCATGCCTGCCTCGCATTCGGCGCTGCTCGACTGGTATATGGCGCTCGGCATCCCGGTGTGCGTCGAGCGCGCGCTGGTGCGCGGCGCCGCCGGCATGCTGGAATTTTTTGCCGGCGTCGGTGACAAGCGTGCCCGCCTGCCGTATGAAATCGACGGCGTCGTGTACAAGGTCAACCGGCTCGAGCAGCAGCAGCAACTGGGCTTCGTCTCGCGCGCGCCGCGCTTTGCGCTGGCGCATAAATTCCCGGCGGAGGAGGCCCTGACGGTGGTGCAGAACATCGAGGTGCAGGTCGGCCGCACCGGCGCCATCACGCCATTGGCAAGGTTGGTGCCGGTGGCGGTGGGCGGCGTGATCGTCACCAACGCCACGCTGCACAACGAAGACGAAATCAACCGCAAGGACATCCAGATCGGCGACACGGTGATCGTGCGCCGCGCCGGCGACGTGATCCCGGAGGTGGTGGCGTTCGTGCCGGAACAGCGTCCGCCGGATACCCGCCGCTTCGTCATGCCGGCCGTCTGTCCAGTATGCGGCTCGGCGATCGTGCGTCCGGAAGGCGAGGCGATTGCGCGTTGTTCCGGCGGCTGGATCAGGTGCGCGGCGCAGCGCAAGGGCGGGCTGCAGCACTTCGCCTCGCGCCGGGCGATGGATATCGAGGGCCTGGGCGACCAGCTGATCGAGCGCCTGGTCGATCAGGACATCGTGCATACCGCCGCCGATCTGTACAAACTTGGAGTGGTCGCGCTGGCGGCGATCGAGCGCATGGCCGACAAGTCGGCGCAGAACATCCTGGCGGCGCTGGAAAAATCGAAAACCACCACGCTGGCGCGGTTCATCTACGCACTCGGCATCCGCCATGTGGGCGAAGCCACCGCCAAGGAACTGGCGGCCCATTTCGGCAGTCTGAATGCATTGATGGAGGCGCCGGAAGCCCATTTGCTGGAAGTCGACGATATCGGTCCGGTGGTGGCCAATTCGATCCGGCGGTTTTTCTCCGATTCGCTGAATCTTGAACTGGTGGCGCAGTTGCGCGCGGCCGGCGTCAGTTGGCCGGAGCAGGCCGGACAGGGCGTCGCGCCGAAACCATTGACCGGGATCACTTTCGTGTTGACTGGCACGCTGCCGACCTTGACGCGCGATGCCGCCGGCGCAATGATCGAAGCCGCCGGAGGCAAGGTGGCCGGTTCCGTCTCGAAAAAAACCGGCTATGTAGTGGCAGGTGCCGATGCCGGCAGCAAGCTGGCGAAGGCAGAAGAGCTGGGCATCACGATTCTGGACGAGCAGGGATTACTGACACTTTTAGAAAATCAACATGAAAAAAATTAGAAAGGCCGTGTTTCCGGTAGCTGGCCTCGGCAGCCGTTTTTTGCCCGCGACCAAGGCGCAACCGAAGGAAATGCTGCCGATTGTCGACAAGCCGCTGATCCAGTACGCGGTCGAGGAGGCAGTGGCAGCGGGCATCGATGAAATGATTTTCATCACCGGCCGCAACAAGCGCGCCATCGAAGACCATTTCGACACCGCCTACGAACTGGAATCGGAGCTGGAATCGGCTGGCAAGATGGCCTTGCTGGAATTCGTGCAAAACGTGATTCCCAAGAACGTCAGCTGTATCTACATCCGGCAGTCGGCGCCGCTCGGTTTGGGCCACGCGGTGCTATGCGCGCGGCCGGTGGTGGGCAACGAGCCGTTCGCGGTGCTGCTGGCCGACGATTTCATGGATGTCGAACCGGGCCAGTCGCCGGTGTTGAAGCAGATGACCGACATTTACGCACGCGAAGGTTCCAGTATCCTGGCGGTGCAGGACGTGCCGCGCGCGCAAACCCGGCAGTATGGCATCGTCAGCGTCACTCCTTATTTGCCGAACCTGGAGCGGGTCGACGGCCTGGTCGAAAAGCCACTGCCGGACGAGGCGCCATCTACCTTGGGCGTGGTCGGGCGCTATGTCTTGAACAACCGGGTTTTCGATTACCTGGAAAACCTGGGCGAGGGCACCGGTGGTGAAATCCAGTTGACCGACGGTATCGCCGCGCTGATGCAGGCGCAAACCGTGCTCGCCTATCGCTATACCGGCCAGCGCTACGATTGCGGCTCCAAGCTCGGGTACCTGAAAGCAACCCTGGCGATGGGGATGAAGCATCCGGAAACCGGCAAGGACTTCGCCGCCTATGTGCATGAATTCGTTCAGGAGCGGCGGTGAGCGTGCGCCCGATTCTGAAAATGGGCGATCCGCGCCTGCTGCGCCGTGCCGCGCCGGTGACTGCCTTCGGCACGCGGGAGCTGGATGAACTGGTGGCCGAGATGTTCGAAACCATGCATGCGGTCAATGGCGCAGGGTTGGCGGCGCCACAGATCGGTGTCGACCTGCGGCTGGTGATTTTCGGCTTTGGCAGCAACAACCGCTACCCGGAGGCGCCGCCAGTGCCGGAAACGGTGCTGATCAATCCGCAGTTAACGCCGCTCGGTAAACAGATGGAAGACGGCTGGGAAGGCTGCCTGTCGGTGCCCGGCATGCGCGGCCTGGTGCCGCGTTTCGCGCGCCTGCAGTACGAAGGGTTCGACCAGCACGGCAATCTGATCCAGCGCGAGGTCGACGGCTTTCACGCGCGCGTGGTGCAGCATGAGGTGGATCATCTGGATGGCATCCTGTACCCGATGCGGATCAAGGACTTGACCCAGTTCGGGTTCATTGACGCGTTGTTCCCGGATACCGTTGACACTCCTGACGAATGATGGAGTATAGGACGATTTCGACCGGTATACGTCCGAAATTCGCCTATCGAATAGGGAGTATCTAGTCCCGTCATGATTCCCATGCAGATGTTCCGGACTGCTTCCGCCTTGGCCGGAACCAGCCCATGGCGGTCGTGCGCCGTGCTTAAAATTGCTCGTCGCTGCGCAGGTAGCGCCATTGCCCAGGCGGCAAATCGCCCAGCTTGACGCGGCCGATGCGCACCCGCTTCAAGCCCAGCACCTTCAGGCCGACCGCTTCGCACATGCGCCGGATCTGGCGCTTCTTTCCTTCCCGCAGGGTAAAGCTCAACTGGTCTTCGTTCTGCCAGCGCACCTTGGCTGGCTTCAAGGGCTTGCCGTCCAGCGCCAAGCCATGGTTCAGGCGCTTCAAGTCGGCTTCCGGCAGCTTGCCGGCGCGTGTGTATTGGACCCGCACCAGGTATTCCTTGTCGATGGTGGAATCCTCGCCGATCAATTGCTTGGCGATGCGGCCGTCCTGGGTCAGGATCAGCAGGCCAACCGAATCGATGTCGAGCCGGCCGGCCGGCACCAGGCTGCGCAACTGGCTCGGATGGAATGACTGCGGTGCCGGGTCCTGCGGCCAGCGGCTGGCCCCATTCACCAGCACGACCGCTGGCTGATGCCCGTCCTCGGCCTGGCCGCTGACATAGCCGACCGGTTTGTTGAGCAGGATCGTGACGCGTCGGGCCTGCTCGGCGCTGGCTTGGCGTTCGACGCTGATTTTCTGCTGCGGCAAGACCTTGCTGCCGAGTTCGGACACGACCTTGCCGTCGACCCGCACCCAGCCGCGTGCAATCCATTCGTCAGCTTCACGGCGCGAACAAAGGCCCAGTTCGGACATGCGTTTGGAAAGGCGAAGCGGTTCGGTCATGGCAAAGGCAGAGTAAGAGAAAAAGAAAATCGGCTTGAGAAAATCAGACGTGCAGCGCTTCCAGCAAGTCGGTTTCGAGCTGAATCTGGCTGCGCGCATGATTCAGCGCGTCGCCATCCACCAGGAACACGTCTTCCGCGCGCTCGCCCAGCGTCATGATCTTGGCGCTGTGCAGGTTGATCCGGTATTTTGCCAGCACGGTGGCGACTGCATACAGCAAGCCGTTGCGGTCGTTGGCGCAGATCGACAGCAGGTAGTATTGGCTGTGTTCGTCGGGGCGCAGATCGACAGTCGGTATGATCGGGAAATTGCGCGACTGGCGCGACAGCCGTGCTGCGGCCGGCGGCGTCAGCGTTGCACGGGAAGCCAGCGCCGCCGCCAGTTCATGTTCGACCAGATCGATGATGTCACGATAATTGCCCGCGAACATCGGCGCCGCCACCAGGAAGGTATCGAGCGCGTAGCCATGCTGGCTGGTGTGGATCTTGGCGTCCAGGATGCTGAAGTTCTTGTGGTCGAAGTAGCCGCAGATGCGCGCGAACAGATCGGCCTGGTCGCGGCAATAGACGGTCACTTGCAGCCCTTCGCCAATCGGCGCCAGCCGGCACTTGACCACCGGCAACTCACTATCGACCTTGTTGTACAGGACCCGGGTTTGCCAGGCGATATCGGAGGCGTCGTGACGCAGGAAGTAGCCGATGTCGAGCTGCTGCCATAAACGGGCGTGGGCGTCCGCCGCCAAGCCGTACAGACGCAGGGTCTTGATCGCCTGCTGCTGGCGCTGCTGCAATTCGCGGTCGGCCGACGGTGTTTCGCCGCCCAGCACGCGCAGGGTGGTGCGGTACAGGTCTTCCAGCAGCTTGCCTTTCCAGGCATTCCAGATGCGCGGCCCGGTGCCGCGGATGTCGGCCACCGTCAGCAGGTAGAGCGCAGTCAGGCGCCGTTCATTGCCGACCAGAGCGGCGAAGTCGCGCAGCACTTGCGGATCGGAAAAGTCGCGTTTTTGGGCGACTTGCGACATGCTCAGGTGCTGCTCGACCAGGAACACGATCAGGTCGGTATCTTCCTTCTCCAGGCTATGTTCGCGGCAGAATTTGCGCGCCTCCGCCATCCCCAGCAGCGAATGATCGCCGCCGCGCCCCTTGGCGATGTCGTGAAACAGCGCGGCGATATACAGTACCCAGGGCCGGGCGAAATCGGCGATCAGCTGGCTGCAGAACGGGTACTCATGCGCATGTTCGGACAGCGTGAAGCGGCGCACGTTGCGTACCACCATCAGGATGTGCTGGTCGACGGTGTAGGCATGGAACAGGTCGTGCTGCATCTGGCCGATGATGCGCCGGAAGGGCGGCAGGTAGCGGCCCAGAATGCTGGTCTGGTTCATGCGTCGCAAGGCATGGGTGACGCCCTGCGGCGCCTGCAGGATCTGCATGAACAGCGCGCGGTTGCGCGGGTCGCGCCGGAAGGCGGCGTCGATGTGGAAGCGTGCATGCCATAGCGCGCGCACGGTGCGCGCCGTCATGCCTTTCAGTTGCGGCTGCTGTTCCAGCAGCAGGAAAATTTCCAGCATCGCGCCCGGCGCGGTCTCGAAGGTGTCATCGGCGCTGATGTCGATGCGGCCGTTGACTTCGTTGAAGCGGGCATTGATGGGCTGCACTGTGGCCGGTTGTGGAAACAGTTGCGCCTCGATGTTTTGCAGCAGGATCGTATTCAGTTGCGTAACCGCCTTGGCTGCCCAGTAGTAACGCTGCATCAGGGTTTCGCTGGCGCGCCGGGTGCTGCTGGTCTGGAAGCCGAGCGATTCGGCAATCGGCGTCTGTACGTCGAACACCAGCCGGTCTTCGCGTCTGCCGCTGACGATATGCAGGCGGATCCGGATATCCTTGAAGGCGCGCTCTTTCTGCGTCAGCTGGCGTGCCTCGGTGGCGGTAATCAGGCCGCGCTGCGCCAGCTTGCGCCAGGAATCGCCCAGGCCGGCGGCCTTGGCGACCCAGATGATCACCTGCAAGTCACGCAGGCCACCCGGGCTTTCCTTGCAGTTCGGCTCCAGGCTGTATGGCGTGTCTTCGAATTTCAAATGGCGCTGGCGCATTTCCAGCGTCTTGGCGCGAAAGAATGCTTGCGGATTGATGGCGGCAATGGTGCGGTCGCGCAGGAAATGAAACAGGCTGCGGCTGCCGAATACCAGGCGCGCTTCCAGCAAACTGGTCTGGACCGTGATGTCGGCCGCGGCTTCTGCCAGACATTCGTCGATAGTGCGGATGCTGTGGCCAAGGTGCAGGCCGATGTCCCACAATAGCTGGATCAGTTGCTCCAGCCGCGCTTGCAGCGCCGCCTCGGCCGGCGCTTCCAGCAGGATCAGGATGTCCACGTCGGAGTGCGGAAACAGCTCCCCGCGACCATAGCCGCCAACCGCTACCAGAGCCGCGGTGGCCGGCAGCGCGCACTCCCGCCATACCTCGATCAGTGCTGCATCGACGTTGTCGCATAGGGCCGCCAGCAGTTTTTCCGGCTTGCCGTCTGCTTCAAATGCGTTGATCGCTGTTCGCCGGCCAGTTTTGATCCGCTCTTTTAACGTCAGCGCGACGGCAGCCATGCTCAGATGGTGGCGGGATGGGGCGCAGACTGCGGCATTTCCGACTGCGCCAGGATAAACGCTGGCGGCGGCGGCATGCCGGGCGATACGGTCAGCACTTCGTAGCCGGTTGCGGTTACCAGCACCGTATGTTCCCACTGTGCCGACAGGCTGCGATCCTTGGTCTTGATGGTCCAGCCATCACCCATTTCGCGGATCTCGCGGCGGCCGGCGTTGATCATTGGTTCGACCGTGAAAATCATGCCGGCTTCCAGCCGTTCCAGCGTGCCTGGGCGGCCGTAATGCAACACCTGCGGCTCTTCGTGGAACACCTTGCCGATGCCGTGGCCGCAAAATTCGCGTACCACGCTGTAGCCGGCTTTTTCCGCATGCTGCTGGATTACGTAGCCGATGTCGCCCAGGTGTGCGCCCGGCTTGATCTTGGAAATGCCAAGCCACATGCATTCATAAGTGATATCACCCAGACGCTTGGCCAGGATAGAGGGTTCGCCGACGTAGAACATGCGGCTGGTATCGCCATGGTAGCCGTTCTTGATCACCGTGACGTCGATGTTCAGCGCGTCGCCGTTCTTCAATACCTTGTCGCCTGGAATGCCGTGGCACACCACGTCGTTGAGCGAAATGCAGACTGATTTCGGATAAGGGGTGTAGCCGGGCGGGCAATAATTCAACGGTGCCGGAACGGTGTCTTGCACCTTGACCATGTATTCGTGGCACAAGCGATCCAGCTCGTTGGTGGTGATGCCAGCCTTGACGAAAGGTGCGATATAGTCCAGTACCTCGGCGCCGAGTTTGCCGGCGACCCGCATGCCTGCGATGTCTTCGGCGGTTTTAATGGAAATGGAAGTCATAAGCGGAACGGCCGGTCAATGGTCGGTGCGGAATCAGGATAAGGCTGTAATTATAGTAGAGCGCTGTCCACTGCGCTGTGCAGCCCGCGCTATATGGGCCTGCTGCCAATCGTTGCGTGGGCAGCAGCAGGTCCCGAAGTCGCTTGACATGACGCCCGGCAACATTCTTACGCTTGAATGGGCGCGTCGTTTTGCAGTACAATCGCTGGCTTGCCGAAATTTTTTTGGCAAGTTGTTAAGTGTAAATCGCGAATTCGGTCCAAAAAGGGTGCCCGCACAGCGGGTGACTGCCGGATTCCAGACCCAACCCTGGAGAATCATTATGTCCGTTACTATGCGTGAAATGCTGGAGGCCGGTGTTCATTTCGGCCACCAAACCCGTTTCTGGAATCCCAAGATGGCGCCGTACATCTTCGGCCATCGCAACAAAATTCATATCGTCAACCTGGAAAAGACCCTGGGCATGTACCAGGAGGCGATGAAATACATCCGCCAGCTGTCATCCAATCGCGGCACCATCCTGATGGTCGGCACCAAGCGCCAGGCGCGTGAAATCATGGCGGCCGAAGCGCAGCGCGCCGGCATGCCCTACGTCGACCAGCGCTGGCTGGGCGGCATGCTGACCAACTTCAAGACCATCAAGATTTCGATCAAGCGCCTGAAAGAGATGGAAGCAGCGATCGCCGACGGCTCGGTTGAAAGGTTGAGCAAGAAAGAAGCCCTGATGTTCCAGCGCGAACTGGTCAAGCTGCAAAAATCGATTGGCGGCATCAAGGATATGGGCGGACTGCCGGACGCGATTTTCGTGGTCGACGTCGGTTATCACAAGGGCACGGTCACGGAAGCGGCCAAGCTGGGCATTCCGGTCATCGGCGTGGTGGATACCAATCACAGCCCGGACGGTATCGCTTATGTGATCCCGGGCAACGACGATTCGTCCAAGGCCATCACGCTGTACGCGCGCGGCGTCGCCGATGCGGTGCTGGAAGGCCGTGCGAACGCGATGCACGATGTGGTTGAAGCAGTCAAGGATGGCGAAGAATTCGTCGAGGTCAACGAGCACGCGTGAGCCTTGCCTCCCATCCATTGAGCGATTTCGTTCCAATGGTGCGCAAAAGGGGCAACAGCAGTTCGCCCCTTTTTTTTAGCGCGAGTCCGAACGTATTTTAAGTACAGGCGGCCAATCCGGCGCCGATTGATCCAGGAGAAAAAATATGGCAGCAATTACAGCAGCAATGGTAGGCGCTTTACGCGCGAAAACCGATGCGCCAATGATGGAATGCAAAAAGGCGCTGACCGAAGCAAATGGCGATGCGGTCAAGGCGGAAGAAATCCTGCGCGTCAAGCTGGGCAGCAAGGCATCCAAGGCGTCGTCCCGCGTTACTGCGGAGGGCGTGGTCGCCGCCCATATCGACGGCAATGTGGCCGCCTTGATCGAGGTTAACTGCGAAACTGACTTTGTCACCAAGAACGACGAGTTCATTGCCTTGGCCAATGCCTGCGCCCGACTGATCGCCGAACACAATCCGGCCGATGTGGCGGCGCTGTCCGCGCTGCCGCTGGATGGCGCGACAGTCGAAGAGAAGCGCGCCGAGCTGGTCGGCAGGATCGGCGAAAACATGTCGATTCGCCGTTTTCAGCGGTTTCAAACCGATGCCAAGGTAAGCGCCTATCTGCATGGCACGCGGATCGGCGTCATCGTCGATTTTTCGGGTGCGGATGAGCAGATCGGGAAAGATGTGGCGATGCACGTTGCGGCGATGAAGCCGGTGGCGCTGTCATCGGCAGATGTGCCGGCTGAGCTGATCGAGCAAGAGCGCTCAGTCGCGGCCCTGAAAGCCGCTGAAGATGCTACCAAGGCGCAAGCCGAGGGCAAGCCGGCGCAGTCGCCGGAAATCGTGGCGCGCCGTGTGGATGGTGCCGTGCAGAAATACCTGAAGGAAGTTTCATTGCTGAACCAGCCGTTTGTCAAGAATGACAAGCAAACGGTGGAACAAATGTTGAAAGCAGCTGGTGCCGTGGTCAACCGCTTTACGCTGTACGTGGTGGGCGAAGGCATCGAGAAGAGGCAGGATGACTTTGCTGCTGAAGTGGCAGCCCAGGTAGCTGCGGCCAAGCAAGCCTGAACCGGAACAAGCGGGCCGCAAGGCCCGTTTTTTCGATCCGCGCATGGTTGGCGAAGCCGGCCACCGGAGTACGGAGTATTCTTCAGCCTGATTTGCCGTCAAATTGCCAGCAGTACCGGCAAATCAAATAAACTCTATCCATTCTTGATTGAATCGGATATCGACCACACTCTCGCTCATGACAAAACCTGCCTACAAGCGCATCCTGCTGAAACTTTCCGGCGAAGCCCTGATGGGCGACGATCCCTACGGCATCAACCGGGCGACTATCGAGCGTATGGTGGCGGATGTGGCGGAGGTGGCGGCGTTGGGGGTGGAGCTGGCGCTGGTCATCGGCGGCGGCAATATTTTCCGCGGTGTCGCGCCGGGCGCGCAGAATATGGACCGTGCTACTGCCGATTACATGGGCATGTTGGCGACCGTGATGAATTCTCTGGCGCTGGCGGATGCGATGCGTCAGGTCGGCCTGACCGCGCGCGTGATGTCGGCGATCGGCATCGAACAGGTGGTGGAGCCGTATGTCAGGCCGAAGGCGTTGCAGTATCTGGAAGAGGGCAAGGTGGTGATTTTCGCCGCCGGTACCGGTAATCCCTTTTTTACAACCGATACGGCGGCGGCGTTGCGTGGTGCCGAAATCGGCGCCGAGATTGTATTGAAAGCGACCAAGGTCGATGGTGTGTATACTGCCGATCCGAAAAAGGATCCCACCGCGACCCGGCATTCGACGATCAGCTTCGACGAGGCCATCGCCAAGCATTTGCAGGTGATGGACGCGACGGCGTTTGCACTGTGCCGCGACCAGAAGCTGCCGATCAAGGTATTTTCGATCGTCAAGCCGGGCGCCTTGATGCGCGTGATCCTGGGCGAAGATGAAGGTACCCTGGTGCACGTATGAATTGCATGTATTACGCGTTGTATAAGAGGAGAGCAGCATGAGCATCGCTGAAGTCAGGAAGAATGCCGAACAAAGAATGCAAAAGTCGATCGAGACGCTCAAGGCCGACCTGGCCAAGGTGCGCACTGGTCGTGCCCACACCGGCATTCTGGACCATATCCAGGTCGATTATTACGGCAACCCGACACAATTGACGCAAGTCGCCAACGTCACCCTGATCGACGCCCGTACCATCGGCGTCCAGCCGTGGGAAAAGAAAATGATTGCCGTGGTTGAAAAGGCGATTCGGGAATCCGACCTCGGCCTGAATCCCGCTACCCATGGCGACATGATTCGCGTTCCGACTCCTGCCTTGACCGAGGAGCGCCGCAA
The DNA here is from genome assembly GCA_963707665.1 of uncultured beta proteobacterium. Classification (GTDB taxonomy): domain Bacteria; phylum Pseudomonadota; class Gammaproteobacteria; order Burkholderiales; family Burkholderiaceae_D; genus DATJCV01. The sequence goes on from CAVPQU010000011.1 coordinate 224,354, forward strand.
GGAGATGGTCAAGCTGGTCAAGAATGAAGCGGAAGACGCAAAAATCGCCGTGCGCAACATCCGGCGCGACGCCAATGAAAGCTTGAAGAAGCTGGTCAAGGATAAAACCTGTTCGGAGGACGAAGAGCGCCGTGCCCAGGACGAGGTGCAGAAACTGACCGACAAATTCGTGCTGGAGATCGACAAGCTGGTTGCGGAAAAAGAAAAGGAAGTATTGACGGTCTGATGGTGCTTGCAACCTCTTTCGCAGTTACCGCAAACGTCCTTACTTTCTTCGCATCCCGATGACCTATTCCAGTTCGACCCAGGCGATTCCCGAGGTGGTGGCGGTGCCGCGCCACATCGCCATCATCATGGACGGTAACGGGCGCTGGGCAACCAAGCGCTTTTTGCCGCGCGTGGCCGGGCACGCGAAAGGAGTCGAGGCGGTGCGCGGGATCGTCGAGGCTTGCATCGAACGTGGCGTCGAATACCTGACCTTGTTTGCTTTCAGCTCGGAAAACTGGCGCCGCCCGGCCGAGGAAGTGTCGCTGCTGTTGCACCTGTTCATGACGGCGCTGGAGCGCGAAGTCTCTAAAATGCACGCCAACAGCATTCGTCTCAAGGTGGTCGGCGACCTCAGTCGATTTGACGCCAAACTGCGTCAACTGATCGTGAATGCCGAGCGCCGCACCGCCAACAATACGCGCCTGACAGTCACGGTATGCGCAAACTATGGTGGTCGCTGGGATATCATGCAGGCAGTGCGCAAGATGATCGAGGAATGTCCGGCCGACTCTGAATTTGACGAGGAACAGTTGGCGTCACGGCTGGCGATGGCGTATGCGCCGGAACCGGACTTGTTTATCCGCACCGGTGGCGAGGAACGGATTTCCAATTTTCTGCTGTGGCAATTGGCCTATACCGAGTTGTATTTTGTCGAAACCTGGTGGCCCGATTTCGACGCCGCGGCCTTGAATCTGGCCATCAGTTCCTATCAGCAACGCGAACGGCGTTTTGGCCGCACCAGCGAACAGGTGACGGAACAGAAGAAGGCGGTCCAATGCTCAAAACGCGTGTAGTCACGGCGCTGGTTCTGCTGGGAATACTGCTTCCCGTCCTGTATTCCCGTTCCTTTCTCGCGCTGATCCTGGTGGCCACGGTTTTCTTTGCCGCCGCCGCCTGGGAAAGCGCGCGCCTGTTCGGTCTTGCACGGCCGGTGTTCGTGGCCGCGATCTGGACCGCGGTATTCGCTGTGATCGTCTATCAGGGCGTATTTGCCAAGGCGACCCTGCTGTTCAGCCTGTGTGTCGCCATATGGGTGGTGCGCCTGGCGCCGATGCTGAAAATCGGCTTGCCGGCACTGGCGAATGTAGGCAATCGCTTGTTGGCTGGAGTGTACGGGATCACCATACTCGGCTGTTTTATTGCCATTGTTGCCTTGTTCATCCATTCGCCACTCTATTTGCTGTCTGTGATGGCGATTGTCTGGGTGGCCGATATCGGCGCGTATTTTGCCGGCCGGGCCTTCGGCCGACGCAAGCTGGCACCATCGATTTCTCCCGGAAAATCGTGGGAGGGGGCGATTGGCGGCTGGCTGGCGGTGCTTGTGGTGTCGGCTATTATCATTGTCGCCTGGCCGGCAACCGATACTTTCGCCGTTCGCCTGCAGCAAAGCTGGGGTTGGTCTGGCGTGACGGCGATCCTGACTCTGATCGTTGCCGCCAGCATTGTCGGCGATCTGTTCGAGTCGCAACTCAAGCGCCGCGCCGGCATGAAAGATAGCAGCGCGCTCTTGCCGGGACACGGCGGGGTACTGGATCGGATCGATTCTCTGATACCGGTTTTGCCCCTGGCCGTGTTGTCCGGCTCGTGGCTGTAACGTCTCAAATCGGAAATACGATGCAGCAGATTACGATCTTGGGGTCAACCGGCTCGATTGGCGCTTCCACGCTGGATGTATTGGCCCGACATCCTGATCGATATCGGGTGTATGCGCTGACGGCGCAGTCCAGCATGGAACGGTTGGCGCAGCAGTGTCTGCAGTTTCGGCCCCAGGTCGCGGTAGCCGGTTCAGCGCAGGCGGCGCAAACCCTGTCGCGTCTGCTGGCGGGCAAAAATCTTGGAATACAGATCGAATTCGGTGAGGCTGCCTTGTGCGCCGTCGCCAGCGCGGCACAATGCGATACGGTGATGGCCGCGATCGTTGGCGCCGCCGGCCTGGCGCCCACTATGGCGGCTGCCCGCGCGGGTAAAAAAATCCTGCTGGCCAACAAGGAGGCGCTGGTCATGTCAGGCCAGCTGTTCATGGATGCAGTCGCCGCCAGCGGCGCTGCCTTGCTGCCAATCGACAGTGAGCATAATGCGATCTATCAATGCTTGCCGCCGGGATATCGGCGCACGGGCGTGCCGGCCGGCGTTGCCAAAATCCTGCTGACTGCTTCGGGCGGCCCATTCCTGATGCGCCAGGTCGATACCCTGGACGACGTTACGCCGGAAGAGGCGGTGGCGCATCCGAACTGGGTCATGGGACGCAAGATTTCGGTCGATTCAGCCACCATGATGAACAAGGGACTCGAAGTGATCGAGGCGCATTGGCTGTTCGGCGCACCGGCGGAGCGGATCGAGGTGGTGATCCACCCGCAAAGCGTGATCCACTCGATGGTATCGTATGTGGATGGCTCGGTATTGGCGCAACTGGGCAATCCCGACATGCGCACGCCAATCGCGCACGCACTGGCCTGGCCCGAGCGCATCGAATCCGGCGTTCAACCGCTCGACTTGACGGTAATTGGACAGCTGGATTTTCGCGTGCCGGATTTGACCCGTTTCCCTTGCCTGAAGCTTGCGTATGATGCGCTGAAGGCAGGCGGCAGCGCGCCGGCCATCATGAATGCGGCCAACGAAGTCGCGGTCCAGGCCTTTTTGGAGCGACGTATCGGATTTCGCAAGATCGACCAGCTGATTGCGCGCGTCATGGATACGCTGGCACAGGTACCAGCAAGCGCTATTGATGTGCTGCTGGAACAGGATCGCAGGGCGCGTAGCATGACCCATTCGTTCATCACGGCGTGAGGTGCACGTCATGAATTTATTGCAGACCACTCTTGCTTTCATCGTGGCGCTCGGAATTCTGGTAACGATTCACGAGCTGGGACACTACCTGGTCGCGCGCCTGTGCGGTGTCAAAGTGTTGCGGTTCTCGGTTGGCATGGGCAAGGTCATTTTTTCGCGTCGTCTTGGGCGTGATCAGACCGAATGGGCGATTTCGATGTTGCCGCTCGGCGGTTACGTCAAGATGCTGGATGCCCGCGAGAGCGATCTGAAGGATTTGCCGGCGCAGGACCTGCAGCGTGAATTTACCCGGCAGTCAGTATGGCGCCGCATTGCGATCGTGGCGGCGGGCCCCCTGGCCAATTTTCTGCTGGCCATAGCCCTGTTCGCGGGGCTGTATATGCATGGCATTCCGGAGCCGCTGCCAAAATTGCGTGCGGTTCCTGAAAATACGGCCGCCTACCAGGCCGGCCTGCGCGGTGGTGAATTGGTGACCGCGGTCAATGGCGAACCGGTGCGTATCTGGTCCGACCTGCGCTGGAAACTGGTGCAACTGGTGCTGGAAAAAAAGCCGGTTGAACTGGAGGTGGATCGGTCGCAGGCCGGCTCCGCCGGACGGACCGAGCCGGCGCGGGCATCGCTGTCGCTGCATGGACTGACTGCGCAGGATCTGGAAAGCGATTTCTTGAGCCGGCTTGGAATCGAATTGGCGCGACCGCCAGCGACCATCGGCGCCGTCCTGCCGGACGGCCCGGGGCTGCGTGCCGGGCTGCGGCAGGGCGATCTGGTCCAGAGCGTGAATGGGGTGCCGCTCGCCGATGGCCTGGCATTCATCGATCTGGTGCGCGCTTCGCCCGGCAAGCTGCTGAGGCTGCATGTGCTGCGCGGCCAGCAATCGTTTGATCTGGACGTCACGCCTGAGGCGCAGGCCGGTAGCGATGGGCGCACCGTCGGTCGCATCAAGGTCGAAGTGGCGCTGGCGCCGGAAATGATCGTCGCCAGCGACCCGCCGTTGACGGCTTTGTGGCGTGCCGGCCAACGCACCTGGGATACCAGCGTTCTGACCTTGAAGATGCTCGGGAAAATGGTGGTCGGGCAGGTGTCATGGAAAAATATCACCGGTCCGATCACGATCGCCGATTACGCCGGCCAGACCGCGCGTACCGGCATGGTCAGCTACATCAGTTTCATCGCCTTCATCAGCATCAGTTTGGGAGTGATGAATTTGCTCCCGATCCCGGTTCTGGACGGGGGGCTTTTGCTGTATTATTCGCTGGAAGTCTTGACCGGCAGGCCAGTTTCCGAACGATTTGGAGAAATAGCGCAACGCGCAGGTGTCGGCCTGTTAATGACACTAATGGCGGTCGCTGTCTTCAATGACATTATCCGGCTGATATCCTGATCGTTGCCCGTCCTGTCCTGGTTGAGTGCCATCGACAGGCATACTGACAATAACCAAGAGCTAATGAAATTACATCCTGCCCGCTTTTCCTTGCCGGCCTTTTCTCGGCATGCTTTGGCCGTAGCCGCTTTCATACTCTGTACCGGACCGGCGCTGGCAATCGAGCCGTTCGTCGTCAAGGACATCCGCGTCGAAGGCATTCAGCGGACCGAGGCGGGCACCGTTTTCAGTTATTTGCCGGTTCAGGTTGGTGATACCTTCAATGACGAAAAAGCTGCCGCCGCCATCAAGTCACTGTACGCCACCGGGTTCTTCAAGGATGTGCGCATCGAGGCTGAAGGCAATGTGCTGGTGGTGCAAGTCGAGGAGCGCCCCGCCATCGCCAGCGTCGAATTCAGCGGCACCAAGGAATTCGACAAGGATCAACTGACCAAGGCGCTGAAGGATATCGGCCTGGGCGAATCGCGGATCTACGACAAGGCCTTGCTGGATCGCGCCGAGCAGGAACTGAAGCGCCAGTATCTGTCGCGCGGGCTGTACGGCGTGCAGATCACCACCACCGTCACCCCGGTCGAGCGCAATCGGGTCACCATCAATTTCGCCGTGAATGAGGGTGATATCTCGCGCATCCGCCAAATCAACATCGTCGGCAACAAGGCGTTTACCGACAAGCAGTTGCGCTCGGAACTGAAGCTGACCACGCCCGGCTGGTTTACCTGGTACACCAAGGCGGATCAGTATTCCAAGCAAAAGCTGAGCGGCGATATCGAAGCGTTGAGGTCCTTCTATCTGAACCGCGGTTATCTCGAAATGCAGGTCGAGTCGACCCAGGTATCGATTACGCCCGATAAAAAAGATATCTACATCACGCTCAATATCAACGAGGGCCAGAAATACACCGTATCCGACGTCAAGCTGGAAGGCGAGATGCTGGGACGCGAGCAGGAACTCAAATCGCTGGTGACGTTGAAAAACGGCGACGTCTATTCGGGCCAGAAGCTGACCGACAGCATCAAGAAAATTTCCGAGCGCATGGGCAACTTTGGCTATGCCTTTGCCAACGTCAATGCCAACCCTGAAATCAACCGCGAGAAAAACGAGGTTGCCTTCACCATTTTTGTCGATCCCGGCAAGCGAGTGTACGTACGACGCATCAACATGGCCGGCAACACCAAGACTCGTGACGAAGTGATCCGGCGCGAGTTCCGCCAGTTCGAGGACTCGTGGTACGACGGCGCCAAAATCAAGACTTCGCGTGACCGCGTCGATCGCCTCGGCTATTTCAAGGAAGTCACGATCGAGACGCCGGAAGTGCCCGGGACGAACGATCAGGTCGATGTGAACATGACGGTGGAAGAGAAGCCGACCGGAAATATCCTGTTGGGCGCCGGTTTTTCCAGTGCTGACAAGCTCAGCGTGACCGGTTCGATCCAGCAGGAAAACGCGTTTGGCAGCGGTAATACGGTCGGCATAGACGTCAATACCAGCAAGCGCTACCGTACCATCTCGGTGTCGCAGACCAATCCCTATTTCACCGACGACGGCATCAGCCGCAGTTTCGAAGTATTTTTGCGCACCGTGCGTCCGCCCGAGTATTACGTCAGTGACTACAAGGTCCAGACCCTGGGCGGCAACGTCAAGTTTGGCGTGCCATTTACCGAAATAGATACGATTTTCTTCGGCCTCGGTGTCGAGCGTACGACGGTGCAGACCTACATGTTGAACGGAGCGCCCAATAGTCCGGCTGCCTATCAACAGTATGTAAGGGATTTTGGCAATGGTGGGGATAGCGCTACCACTACTGGCTATCCGTTAACTGCAGCATGGCAGCGCGACAGCCGCGATAGCGCATTGGTGCCGACCACCGGCCGCTATCAGCGTGCCAACTTCGAACTGTCGACGATCGGCTCACTGCGCTATTATCGCGGCGTCTATCAGCACCAGTATTTCCAGCCGCTGTTTGGCAATATGACCCTGGCTCTAAATGGCGAGTTCGATTACGGTCACGGTCTCGGCGGCAAGCCGTATCCAATTTTCAAGAATTTTTATGCCGGCGGCATCGGTTCGGTGCGCGGTTATGAGAGCTCTTCGTTGGGCAGTAACCGTGATCCGGTAACCAAGGATGCGCTGGGCGGCTCCAAACGTCTATTCGGCAACGTCGAATTGCAGCTGCCTTTCCCCGGCGCCGATCGCAGCTTGCGCTGGTTTACTTTTTTTGATGCTGGTAACGTGTTCGCCGAAGGCGAAAAAATCAGCACTGCCGAACTGCGCTATTCGGCCGGGTTCGGGATCAGTTGGATCTCGCCAATTGGTCCTTTGAAACTTAGCTATGGCGTGCCGTTGAAGGTGAAGGAAGGCGACCGAAAGCAGCAATTCCAGTTCCAGCTCGGAACCGGCTTTTGATTGATGCGCGTCGTTTATTACTTGTTTCTGGAGAATGACCTTGATGTATTTACCTAAATTATCCGTACTGCTGAAATCCGTCGTTGTCTGTGCCGCATCGGTGGTGTTGATCGCCAATGCCCACGCGCAGGACATGAAAATCGGTTTTGTCAGCACCGAGCGCATCTTCCGTGAGGCTAACCCGGCCAAGACCGCCAACAGCAAGATCGAACAGGAATTTTCCAAGCGCGACAAGGAATTGCAAGATCTGGGCCTGCGCCTGAAAGGCCTGTCCGAGAAGCTGGACAAGGATGGTCCGGTGCTCTCCGATTCGGAGCGCGCCAAACGGCAGCGCGAAGTGGCCGATGTCGACAAGGAATTTCAGCGCAAACAGCGTGAATTTCGCGAAGATCTGAATCAGCGCAAGAATGAAGAACTGGCGATTGTGCTGGACCGCACCAACAAGGTTATCAAGCAAATCGCGGAAGCGGAAAAATACGATATCGTGTTCCAGGAAGCGGTCTATATCAGCCCGCGCATCGATATTACCGACAAAGTGCTGAAGGCACTCAACAAGTAAGCCCGACCGATTGCCGATAGCCGTTGCGGCCGTATTCGGGCCGAGGCCTGGCGCGGCGCTGCATGACTGAAGAAACCACATGAGCACTCGGCTGCGAGAACTGGTCGAACGCTTGGGCGGACAACTGGTCGGCGATCCGGATATTGTCATATCCGGTGTGGCGCCTCTGGAGGGCGCCAGCAGCTCGCACATCACTTTCCTGTCCAATCCCAGGCTGCGCGCACAAGCGATGCAGAGCCGCGCCGCGGCCCTGATCCTGAGCGCCGCAGATGACGCGCTGCTTGGGAGCGACTGGCATGGCGCTCGCATCGTGACCGACAATCCCTATGCCTATTTCGCACGGGTGGCGCAATGGTTTGCCGCGCGCGACGCGCGGGTGCCGGTGCCTGGCATCCATGCCAGCGCCAGCATCGATCCCAGCGCCCGGATTGCCGCCGGCGCATGCATCGGACCGTATGTAACGATCGAGGCGGAGGCGCAAATTGACGAGCATGCGGTAGTCGATGCCGGCTGTTTTGTTGGCAATGGCGCCAGGATCGGCGCCGCCACGCATCTGTTTGCTCACGTCAGCCTGCATGCCGGCTGCCGTATCGGTCAGCGCGGGATCGTGCATTCGGGCGCGGTGATCGGTGCCGACGGTTTCGGTTTTGCCAGCGATAACGGCGTTTGGGTCAAGATTCCACAGACTGGCGCGGTCGTGATCGGGGACGATGTCGAAATCGGCGCCAACACCACGATCGATCGCGGCGCGCTGGCGGATACCATCATCGAAGACGGCGTCAAGCTGGACAACCAGATCCAGATCGGGCACAACTGCCGTATCGGGGCGCATACCGCGATGGCTGGCTGTGTCGGCGTGGCTGGCAGCGCGGTGATTGGCCGGCATTGCACCTTCGGCGGTGCGGCAATGGTGCTTGGACACCTGACGATTGCCGATAACGTCCATATTTCCTCCGGCAGCCTGGTGTCGCGTTCGATTCACGAGCCAGGTCTGTACACCGGGTTTTATCCGCTGGCGAAAAACCCCGAGTGGGAGAAATCGGCGGCGGTGGTGCGCAATCTGGCAACGATGCGTGAGAAAATCCGGGAGCTGGAGAAAACTCTCAAATTGCTTATAGAAAAAAATAATGAATAGTCTCGACATTACGCAAATCAAGGAATATCTCCCGCATCGCTACCCGCTGTTGCTGGTTGATCGGGTACTGGACTGGGAATCCGGCAAAAGCATTACTGCCCTGAAGAACGTGACCGCCAATGAAGAATTCTTCAATGGCCATTTTCCGCACAAGCCGGTGATGCCGGGTGTGTTGATGGTGGAAGCGCTGGCGCAGGCGGCCGCGCTGTTGTCTTTCCTGACGATGAATCTGAAGCCCGGCGACAACAATGTCGTTTATTTCGTCGGCATCGACGGCGTCCGTTTCAAGCGCCCGGTCGAGCCGGGCGACCAGTTGATGTTGCAGGTCGAAATCCTGCGCACGTCGCGCGGCATCTGGAAATACAAGGCGCAGGGTACGGTGCAGGGCTCGCTTGCGGTCGAGGCCGAGTTGATGTGCACGATGCGCACCGTAGCCGACGCAGGCCAGCCTGCGGAGCAGTGATGGCGCGTATCCACCCGACCGCGATCGTCGATCCGCGCGCGGTATTGGATGCCGCAGTCGAGATCGGTCCCTACGCCATGATCGGGCCGCACGTGACGCTCGGCGCCGGCACCAAGGTCGGCCCGCACGCGGTGATCGACGGCCATACCACAGTGGGCCGCGACAATACCTTTTTCCAGTTCTGCTCGATCGGCGCCGCGCCGCAAGACAAGAAATATGGCGGCGAACCGACCCGGCTCGAGATCGGCGACCGCAACACGATCCGCGAATTCGTCACCATCAACCGCGGCACGGTGCAGGACAGCGGCGTCACCCGCCTGGGCGATGACAACTGGATCATGGCGTATGTGCATATCGCGCACGACTGCCAGTTGTCGAATAACATCACGATGTCGAACAACGCCACGCTGGGCGGCCATGTCGTGATCGGCGATTGGGCGGTGCTGGGCGGCTTCAGTACCGTGCACCAGTTCTGCCATATCGGCGCCTACGCGATGACGGCGTTTACCGCTGCCGTCAGCCAGGACGTGCCGCCGTTCGTCACTGCTGCCGGCAACCGGGCGGCGCCGGCCGGCATCAACAGCGTCGGCTTGCAGCGGCGCGGCTTTACGAGCGAGCAGATCGCCGCCATCAAGCGCGGGTACCGGCTGCTGTATCGCGCCAATCTACCGCTGGCGGAAGCCAAGCAGGCGCTGCTGGCAGAGGAACAGAATTCTGCCGTCGCCAGCCAGTATTTGCGCCAGTTGCGCGAATTCGTCGAGGCTTCGCCCCGTGGCATCATCCGCTGACATCTCCATCGCGCTGGTCGCCGGCGAAACCTCCGGCGATCTGCTGGCCGGCCGCCTGTTGTCCGGCCTGCGACCGCAACTGCCGGAGGCGCGCATGCATGGCATTGGCGGTCAGCACATGGCGAATTACGGCTTCGTATCCGATTGGCCGATGGAAAAACTGGCGGTGCGTGGCCTGTTCGAAGTGCTGGCGCATTATCGCGAACTCAAGCAGCTCCGGAATGCCCTGCGCGATCGCTTACTGGCAGAAAAACCGGCGGTTTTCATCGGCGTCGATGCGCCTGACTTCAATCTCGGGCTGGAGATGCAGCTGAAGCAAGCCGGCATTCCGACCGTGCATTTCATCAGTCCTTCGGTCTGGGCCTGGCGCGGCGGCCGGATCGAAAAAATCCGGCGCGCGGTATCGCACATGCTGGTGATTTTTCCGTTCGAGGAAGCCTTGTATCGGGACGTCGGGGTCCCGGTTACCTATGTCGGTCACCCGCTGGCCGAAGTGATTCCGCTGGTGCCGGACGTGGCGGCCGCGCGCAAGGCGCTCGGTTTGCCCGGCTTGGGGCCGGTGGTCGCCTTGCTGCCCGGCAGCCGCATGTCCGAGATCAAGTACAACAGCGTCGCCTTCGTCGCTGCGGCCGCGATCCTGGCCCAGCGCGAGCCGTCGATTCGCTTTGTCGCACCGATGGCGGGCCCGGCGCAGCGCCGCTACTTCAGTGAACTGGTGGCGCAAGCCGGACTGCAGCAGGTGCCGGTCGAGCTGATCGATGGCCAGTCGCATGCGGCGATGGCAGCGGCCGACGCGGTGCTGGTGGCTTCCGGCACCGCCTCGCTGGAAGTCGCGCTGTTCAAGAAACCGATGGTGATCGCCTACAAGATGATGGGCGCGTCGTGGCATGTGCTGCGCCACATGGGCTATTTGCCGTGGATCGGGTTGCCGAATATCCTGGCACGCGAATTCGTCGTGCCGGAGCTGCTGCAGCAGCAGGCGACGCCATTGGCGCTGGCCGATGCCATGACCTACCAACTACAGGATGCCGGCAACCGCGCCCGCTTGCTGCAGCGATTTACCGACATGCATCATGCACTGTTGCGCAATACGGCGAGCGAAAGCGCGCGCGCGGTGCTGGACGTGATCGGCGCTGCCAGATAGCTGTCCTGATATCATGAAAAATCTTGTGGATCAGGAGTATGTTCGTAAATCGACCGTTTCATGTCCGAAATTGGCTCACTATATTGGGAGTATGTTGCGATATCGAAACATCCATTGTTTCTTTACGCGAGCTGACCCGCTGGTGAGGCCACGACTCGTGAGCCAGGCGGACTTGCTGCTGCCGTCATCGGGCGGCATCAATCAAATGATCTGCGGCGTCGATGAAGCGGGCCGCGGGCCGCTGGCCGGCCCGGTGTTTGCCGCCGCGGTCGTGCTGGACCCGGCCCGGCCGATCGCCGGCTTGCGCGATTCCAAGAAACTGAGTGAAGCACGGCGCGATCAACTGGCGCTGGAAATCCGGGCGGGTGCGCTGGCCTGGTCGATCGCCTCCTGTTCCGAGCAGGAAATCGATACGCTCAACATCCTGCAAGCGACCATGCTGGCGATGCAGCGCGCGGTGGAGGGCCTGGGACGTGTGCCGGACCTGGCGCTGATCGACGGCAATCGTTGTCCGCCGCTGAAAATTCGAGCGCAGGCGATCGTCAAGGGCGACGCCACCGTGCCGGCGATTTCGGCCGCCTCGATTCTGGCCAAGACGGCGCGTGACGCCGCGCTGTATCTGCTGCACCAGCAATACCCTCAATACGGCTTCGATCAGCACAAGGGCTATGGCACCGCCCTGCATCTGGAGCGCTTGCGTCTACATGGCGCGTCGCCGGCGCATCGCCGCTCTTACGCGCCAGTACGGAAGGTACTGGAGGCGTCGTCGCCGGCGATCCTGCCAGGCACGCTGGCGAGGCTGGCATGAAGCAGATTACGTCACGCGACAATCCGCTGTACAAGGAACTCAAGCAACTGGCAAGCAGTTCACAGGCGCGCCGCAAATCGGGTCGCGCGCTGCTGGAGGGCATCCACCTGGCGCAAGCCTATCTGCAGCATGTCGGCTTGCCGTTGCTGTGCGTGGCCAGTGAAAGCGCGCAAGCCGATCCCGAAGTGGCGGCGCTGATGGCGCGCTGTGCAGCCGCGGACAAATGCATTGTTTTGGCGGATACGCTGTATCGCAGCTTGAGCCAGGTGGAGCATGGAACCGGGCCGCTGCTGCTGATCGACGTGCCGCCAGCGCAAGCGCCGGCGGCACTGACGCAATCGGCGGTGCTGCTCGACCAGCTGCAGGATCCGGGCAATCTCGGATCGATCCTGCGCAGCGCCGCAGCTGCTGGCATCCGCCAGGTTTACTGTTCGCCCGGAACCGTATTCGCCTGGTCGCCAAAAGTACTGCGGGCCGGCATGGGCGCGCATTTTGCGCTTCAAATTTTCGAAAACCAGGATCTATCCGCGCTCGCGCGTGCGGCGCGCATCCCGCTGCTGGCCACCAGTTCGCATGCCCGACACACGCTATACCAGGCCGATCTGAAGCGGCCGGTAGCCTGGTTGTTTGGGCACGAAGGGCAGGGCGTGGGCGACGACCTGCTGGCGCTCGCCAGCGATCGGCTGGCGATACCGCAAGCAGCCGAAATCGAGTCACTGAATGTCGCGGCGGCGGCCGCAGTATGTTTTTTTGAACAGCGGCGACAAACTCTGAACTGAATCGCGCCGCACAGGCACGTGGGCCTCTTCTACCTCGCACACGCGGCGTCCTCTCCACGTTCCCCTCGCATTTGCCGCACAGCCTTGCCGGCTATGCGCCTGATTTTTGTACCGCATGCGGGCGGCATCGTTGCTCCTCGGTACCCATGCAAGTGACCACCTGATATCCCGGCATCCGATCGCATTGACGGCAGACGAAGCGGGCGCATCGGTGTATATTTGCAACTAATCGAATCCAATACCCTGGAATCGAAAATTGATCGGTACAGCGCAAGACACAATCGAGCGCGAAGGAGACCCGATGGACCACAATCAAGCACTGCATCTGCATGTGCCGGAGCCGACAGGGCGCCCCGGCCAAAAGACAGATTTCTCTTATCTGCATTTATCCCCCGCCGGCAGCCTGGAGCGACCATCAATTGACGTCGCTCCGTCCGAAACCGCGGCGCTGGCAACCGGCCTGGTGCGCGTCCTGGATGACGATGGTCATGCGGTCGGCCCATGGCAACCGCAGATCGATGCCGAATTGATGCGGCGCGGACTGCGCATCATGCTGAAGACCCGAATCTTTCGACGGCCGCATGGTGATCGCGCAGCGTCAGAAAAAAATGTCGTTCTATATCCAGAGCCTGGGCGAAGAGGCAATCGGTACCGCGCATGCACTGGCGCTCGACGACGGCGACATGTGCTTTCCGTCGTATCGCCAGCAGAGCCTGCTGATGGCGCACGATGCGCCGCTGGTAGACCTGATTTGCCAGCTGCTCTCGAATGAGCGCGATCCCTTGAAGGGGCGGCAGTTGCCGATCATGTATTCGATGCGCAAACTCGGGTTCTTTTCCATTTCCGGCAATCTGGCCACGCAATTCATTCAGGCGGTGGGCTGGGCCATGGCATCGGCCATCAAGGGCGACACCCGGATTGCCTCCGGCTGGATCGGCGATGGCGCCACTGCCGAACCCGATTTCCACAATGCGCTCACCTTTGCCCATGTGTATCACGCGCCGGTGATCCTGAACGTGGTCAACAATCAGTGGGCGATTTCGACTTTTCAAGCGATTGCCGGCGGCGAGAGCACCACTTTTGCCGGGCGCGGGGTGGGTTGCGGCATTGCTTCGCTGCGCGTCGACGGTAACGATTTCCTGGCTGCCTATGCCGCCTCCCAATGGGCGATCGAGCGTGCGCGCGGCAATTTCGGTCCGACCCTGATCGAATGGGTGACTTATCGTGGCGGCCCGCACTCGACTTCGGATGATCCGTCCAAATACCGGCCGGCAGATGACTGGTCGCGCTTTCCGCTCGGTGACCCGATCGCACGCCTCAAGCAGCATCTGATTTCCCTAGACGCCTGGTCCGAGGAAGAGCATGCGCGGACACAGAAGGAACTGGAAGCGGAAATCATCGCGGCGCAGAAGGAGGCGGAGCGTTACGGCACGCTGGCTGACGGCCGCATTCCGAGTGCAGCGGCGATGTTTGAGGATGTCTACAAGGATATGCCGGAGCATTTGCGCCGGCAGCGTCAACAGCTTGGGGTGTGACGATGAATGCAGAAGCTGGAACCAAGATGATGGCGGCCGCGAGCGCCGGCGCCAATGCAGGCCCGAGCGCGCCGATGAGCATGATCCAGGCATTGCGCTCGGCGATGGACGTGATGCTGGAGCGCGACAGCAATGTCGTCGTGTACGGCCAGGACGTCGGCTATTTCGGCGGGGTGTTCCGCTGCACCGAGGGCTTGCAGGCCAAGCACGGCAAAACGCGTGTGTTCGATGCGCCGATCTCGGAAGGGGGCATTGTAGGCGTGGCAGTGGGCATGGGGGCCTATGGCTTGCGCCCGGTGGTGGAAATCCAGTTTGCCGACTATTTTTATCCGGCCTGCGACCAGATCATTTCCGAGGCGGCGCGCCTGCGTTATCGGTCGGCCGGCGACTTTACCGCGCCACTGACGATTCGCATGCCGTGCGGCGGCGGCATTTATGGTGGGCAGACGCATAGCCAAAGTCCAGAGGCGATTTTTACCCACGTGTGTGGCTTGCGTACCGTGATGCCGTCCAATCCCTATGACGCCAAGGGGCTGCTGATCGCCGCGATCGAGTGTGACGATCCGGTGATTTTCCTCGAACCCAAGCGCCTCTATAACGGCCCGTTTGACGGCCACCATGAGCAGCCGGTGGTCCCCTGGTCCAAACATCCTCTGGGCGAGGTGCCCCAGGGTTATTACACGGTACCGCTGGAGTCGGCGGCCGTGTTTCGTCCTGGCACCCAACTGACCGTGCTGACGTACGGCACCATGGTGTTTGTGTCGGAAGCAGCGGCGCGCGAAACCGGTATCGATGCCGAGATCATCGACCTGCGCAGTATCTGGCCGCTCGACCTGGCGGCGATTGTGGCGTCGGTCAAGAAAACCGGGCGCTGCGTGGTAGTGCACGAAGCGACGCGCACCAGCGGCTTCGGCGCCGAGCTGATCGCGTTGGTGCAGGAGCATTGTTTCTATCATCTGGAAGCGCCGATCGAGCGGGTGACCGGCTGGGATACACCCTATCCGCACGCTCAGGAGTGGGCTTATTTCGCCGGGCCGGAGCGTGTGGGTGCGGCCTTCAAGCGGACCATGGAGGCTTGAGATGGGTATTCATGTCATCCGCATGCCGGACATCGGCGAGGGTATCGCGGAGGTAGAGCTGGTGTCATGGCATGTGCAGCCGGGCGATAGCGTGGCCGAGGACCAGCCGCTGGCGGAGGTAATGACTGACAAGGCGACGGTTGAAATTCCGTCGTCGGTGACGGGCAAGGTGGTGGCGCTTGGTGGTGCGTTGGGGCAGGTGATGGCGGTCGGTTCGGAGTTGATCCGGATCGAGGTCGACGGAGCGGGCAATGCCAGTGAGGCATCCGCATCTCCCGCTACTGTCGGCGCTACGGCAACAGCGGCGCCAGCAGCAGCGACGGCACATCCTGCGCCTGTTCCAAGCCCGGCTGCGATGTCGCCGCAATCCAAACCCGCGGCAGAAAACGCGGTGTCCGCCGCGGCATGGGCGCCGCTGCAGGTCGGTTCCAAGCCGCTTGCTTCGCCGGCGGTACGGCAGCGGGCATGGGATCTTGGTATTGAATTGCGTTACGTATCGGGCAGCGGGGACGCGGGTCGTATCACGCACGCCGACCTGGATGCCTATGTCGCGCGCGAAGGCGGCCGAAGCGCGCCGCGCGCCGAAGCGGCAGGGTATGCGGAAAAACACGATGAAGTGGCGGTGCCGGTGATTGGCCTGCGGCGCAAGATTGCCCAGAAGATGCAGGAGTCGAAGCGTCGCATCCCGCACTTCACCTATGTCGAGGAAATCGACATGAGCGAGCTGGAGGCGCTGCGCTTGCGGCTCAACGAAATCCACGGTGCGGCTCGCGGCCGGCTGACCGTGTTGCCGTTCCTGATACGGGCGGTGGTGCTGGCGCTGCGCGAATTTCCGCAAATTAACGCCCGCTTTGACGACGATGCCGGCATCGTTACCC
The DNA here is from genome assembly GCA_963707665.1 of uncultured beta proteobacterium. Classification (GTDB taxonomy): domain Bacteria; phylum Pseudomonadota; class Gammaproteobacteria; order Burkholderiales; family Burkholderiaceae_D; genus DATJCV01. Next base: position 240,360 of record CAVPQU010000011.1, read on the forward strand.
GTTACGGCGCGGTGCATATGGGCATCGCGACCCAGACCGAAGGCGGCTTGATGGTGCCGGTGGTGCGCCATGCCGAAGCGCGCGACTTATGGTCCAGTGCAGCGGAAATCGCGCGCCTGGCCGAAGCGGCGCGCACTGGCCACGCGGCGCGTGAAGAACTTTCCGGTTCGACCATTACCATTACCAGCCTCGGTGCATTGGGCGGCCTGGTATCGACGCCGGTCATCAATTACCCGGAAGTCGCCATCGTCGGCGTCAACCGCATGGTGTTGCGTCCCGTGATCCGGGACGGCGCCGTAGTGGCGAGGCAGATGATGAACCTGTCTTCCTCGTTCGACCACCGGGTGGTGGATGGCCTGCATGCGGCGCAATTCGTGCAAGCCCTGCGCGGCCTGCTCGAATGCCCGGCCACGCTGTTTCTGGATTAGCCAATGAAAACTCAATCAACCACCTTGCTGGTGATCGGCGGCGGGCCGGGCGGCTATGTGGCCGCCATTCGCGCCGCGCAATTGGGCATTCCGACCACGCTGATCGAAGGTGCCCAGCTCGGTGGCACTTGCCTGAATATCGGCTGCATACCGTCCAAGGCATTAATTCATGCCGCCGAGGCATTCGAGCGGGTCGGTCATTATGCGGGCGATTCGCCGCTTGGTATTCAGGTGCAGTCGGCAGCCATCGATCTGGCACAGACGGTGCACTGGAAAGATGGCATCGTGCGCAAGCTGACTGCCGGCGTTGCGGCATTGCTGAAGAAAAACGGCGTACAGGTGATTGCTGGCTGGGCCCGCATCATCGACGGCAAGACGGTTGAGGTGCTCGCCGGCAACGAGGAAAATGAAGCGCTGCGCATCCGCTGCCAGCATCTGTTATTGGCGACCGGTTCGCAGGCGGTGGCCTTGCCCAGCTTGCCATTTGGCGCGACAGTGATTTCGGCCACCGAGGCCTTGTCGCCGCCGTCGCTGCCGGAAAAACTGGTGGTGGTCGGCGGCGGCTACATTGGCCTGGAATTGGGCACAGCGTATCGCAAGCTGGGTTCTGACGTGACGGTGGTCGAAGCGTTCGACCGCATCCTGCCTGCGTATGACGCAGAACTGGTCAAGCCAGTGGCGACGTCGTTGCGACGGCTTGGGGTGCACGTGCATACCGCTTGCACGGTACAGGGCCCGAGCGCCCAAGGAGACGGTGTGCGGGTGCGCAGTGCGCAAGGTGAAGAATTCGACTTGCGTGCCGATCGCGTCCTGGTGGCGGTCGGTCGCCGGCCCCGTACCGAGGGTTTCGGGCTGGAATCGCTGTTGCTGGACATGGATGGCCGTGCGATCAAGGTCGACCAGCAGTGCCGCACCTCGATGCAAGGGGTCTGGGCCATCGGTGACCTGACTGGCGAACCGATGCTGGCGCATCGGGCCATGGCGCAGGGGGCGCTAGTGGCCGAGGTGATTGCCGGCCAGCGCCGCTATTTCACGCCGGCGGCGATTCCGGCTGTGTGTTTCACCGACCCTGAAGTCGTGGTGGTGGGGCAAACACCGCAGGAAGCCGAGCAAGCCGGGCTGGCTTGTATCCATGCCGAATTTCCCTTTGCCGCCAATGGTCGTGCCATGACGCTGGAGGCCAGTGAAGGATTCGTGCGTGTAGTGGCGCGGCGCGATAATCATCTGATTGTCGGTTGGCAAGCAGTCGGTCGCGGCGTATCGGAGTTGTGTACTGCGTTTTCGCATTCGCTGGAAATGGGAGCGAGGTTGGAAGATGTGGCCAACACTATCCACGCACATCCGACCTTGGGCGAGGCCGTACAAGAAGCGGCCCTCCGGGCCTTGGGCCGGGCGCTACACGCTTGATGCCGGGCAAGCGTGAACCCACGCTAGCATGCGATGTAGACCAGCCCCGGACTCAGGTAGCGCTCATTGGGCCGTATGGCGGTGTGGATTTCTTCCGGACAGACGTGCGAAAACTCGTAATTTTTTCCAGCGATGCGGGCATGACCGTAAATCGGCAGATCACGGTAGGTGCCAATTGGATCGGTGAGTTGTTCCGCATGATCAAACCCGGTTGAAATCGGCAGCTGTTGCTGATCCGCAGGATTGGCAACGATTCTCGATTCGACCCCATCCAGCTTGTCTTTCATTATCCAGAAAAGAAACGCCAACCCTCCCCACAAAATCAGCTCGATCAGAAAAATCTCCATGTTGTGCTCCTGATGTATTTCATACGACCACCTGGCGCCCAATATCGATCTCGCAAGCTTGATTTGTATATCTCAAGGGTGGTCGCGACGACGTCATGTATTTGTTTACATAAGAACGTTTTTACAAGAGCAAGTTTCTGCGAAATTCAGAAGTCGCGTGGTTCCTGATCAGGGTCGTGCAGCCATGCTCGAGCCGATCAACGGGGCGCTCAATAGGTTCGCCATTCGAACTTCAACTCCTGCAGGATCGTGGTGGCGATTTCCTCGATGGACTTGGCGGTGGATGACATCCAGCGGATTCCTTCGCGTCGCATCATCCGTTCCGCTTCGTTGACTTCATAGCGGCAATTTTCCAGCGCCGCATATTTGCTGCCGGGACGGCGTTCGTTGCGTACCTCGGACAGCCGGTCCGGCGCAATCGACAAGCCAAATATCTTATGTTTGTAAGGCGCCAAGTCGCCTGGCAGTTTGTTGCGCACGAAATCATCCGGAATCAGCGGGTAGTTGGCGGCCTTCACGCCGAATTGCATCGCCAGATACAGACTGGTCGGGGTTTTTCCCGAGCGCGAAACCCCGACCAGAATGACGTCGGCGGCGGCCAGATTCAGGTTCGACTGGCCATCGTCGTGCGCCAGGGAAAAATTGATGGCCTCGATCCGATTCTTATACTCTTCCGAATTGGCAATGTTGTGGCTGCGGCCAATGGTATGAGTCGATTTGATGCCGAGTTCATGCTCCAGCGGTTCGACGAACGTGTGGATCAGATCCATGTGCATTGCATTCGATAACCGTACCGCGGCGGAGAGCTCCGCCTTGACCATGGTCGAGAAGACAATGGGCAGTTTGCCGTCGGTTTCGAATGTTGCATTAATGCGCTGAACTGCGTCATGCACCTTGTCCAGCGTGTCGATGAACGGCAAGCGCACGTGTTTGAAGCGCAATTCAAACTGGGTCAGCAGGGAATGGCCGAAGGTTTCGGCGGTGATGCCGGTCCCATCAGAGATGAAGAAAACGGTGCGATTCGCTGGCGGCAGAGTGGGAGGCAACATGTGGATTCGAAAAAATATCAGGAAAGGAAAGTCAAAAATCGACGGTCGGCAAGGCAAAAAGACATGGCTGGTTGTAAAATGGCGCGCAATGTACCCGTCACTCCAACCATAGCAAGAATAACAAAAACACCGGCTGAGCGAAGCGACCGTGAAGATTTCCCATCATCAAAACAGAGGTAGTCATGTCCAGCGCAGTATATACAGGGCCGCAACGCGAGCCCAAACCGGAGGCCGCTTACGTCGTATCGCTTGACCAGTTACGGATGACCGATGTCGAGTCGGTCGGCGGCAAAAATGCATCGCTAGGTGAAATGATCAGCCAGCTGGCTGAAAGCGGCGTGCGCGTGCCCGGCGGCTTTGCCACCACCGCGCAAGCCTTCCGCGATTTTCTGGAAAACAGCGTCGACGGCGGTCCGACGCTGGCGCAGCGCATTGCCGATCGACTGTCGGCGCTCGATATCGACGACGTGCGGGCATTGGCGCAAGCCGGCGCCGAAATCCGCCAATGGATCGTCGATACTCCGTTCCAGCCGCGTCTTGCACAGGAAATAAGAGAGTCTTATCAAAGGCTTGTGGACGATTCTTCAGGTGAAATGTCGTTCGCGGTCCGCTCGTCGGCAACTGCCGAAGACTTGCCGGATGCGTCGTTCGCCGGCCAGCAGGAAACCTTCCTGAACGTGGTCGGCATCGACAACGTGCTGGACGCGATGAAGCACGTGTTCGCCTCGCTGTACAACGACCGCGCCATTTCCTATCGCGTCCACAAGGGCTTCACCCACGCCGAAGTGGCCTTGTCGGCCGGCGTGCAGCGCATGGTGCGCTCCGACGTCGGCGCGGCCGGCGTCATGTTCACGCTGGATACCGAATCGGGCTTTCAAGGACGTGGTGTTCATCACGTCCAGCTACGGCCTGGGCGAAACCGTGGTGCAGGGCGCGGTCAATCCGGACGAGTTCTACGTGCACAAGCCGATGCTGGAGCAGGGCAAGTCGCCGATCATCCGCCGCAAGATCGGCTCCAAGCTGATCAAGATGGAATTCACCAGCGAGGCCAAGGCCGGGCGTTCGGTCAAGACCGTCGACGTGCCGATCGAGCTGCGCAACCGCTATTCGCTGACCGACGCCGACGTCGTCGAACTGGCCAAATACGCGGTCATCATCGAGAAGCACTATGGCCGTCCGATGGATATCGAGTGGGGCAAGGACGGCCGCGACGGCAAGCTGTACATCCTGCAGGCGCGTCCCGAAACCGTGAAATCGCAGCAAAAGCACAGCGACGCCCAGCAGCGCTTCAAGCTGAAGGGCAGCGGCACGGTGCTGGCCTCGGGCCGCGCGATCGGCCAGAAGATCGGCGCCGGCCCGGTGCGCGTGATCCACGATCCGTCGCGAGATGGAGCGGGTGCAGCCGGGCGACGTGCTGGTCGCCGACATGACCGACCCGAACTGGGAGCCGGTGATGAAGCGCGCCTCGGCGATCGTCACCAACCGCGGCGGCCGCACCTGCCACGCGGCGATCATCGCGCGCGAGCTGGGCGTGCCGGCGGTGGTCGGCTGCGGCGATGCCACCGACGTGCTGAAGGACGGCACGCTGGTCACGGTGTCCTGCGCCGAAGGCGACGAAGGCAAGATCTACGACGGCCTGCTGGAAACCGAAGTCACGCGAAGTGCAGCGCGGCGAACTGCCGGAGCTGCCGCTGAAGATCATGATGAACGTCGGCAATCCGCAGCTGGCCTTCGACTTCCAGTCGATGCCGAACGCACGGCGTCGGCCTGGCGCGGCTCGAGTTCATCATCAACAACAACATCGGCGTTCATCCGAAGGCGATTCTCGAGTACCCGAACATCGACCCGGACCTGAAGAAGGCGGTGGAATCGGTGGCGCGCGGCCATGCCTCGCCGAAGGCGTTCTACGTCGACAAGCTGGCCGAAGGCATCGCCACCATCGCCGCCGCGTTCTGGCCGAAGCCGGTGATCGTGCGCCTGTCCGACTTCAAGTCGAACGAGTACAAGAAGCTGATCGGCGGTTCGCGCTACGAGCCGGACGAGGAAAACCCGATGCTGGGTTTCCGCGGCGCGGCGCGCTACCTGGCCGACGACTTCGCCGAGGCGTTCGAGATGGAATGCATGGCGATGAAGCGCGTGCGCAACGACATGGGCCTGACCAACGTCGAGATCATGGTGCCGTTCGTGCGCACGCTGGGCCAGGCGGAGAAGGTGGTCAACCTGCTGGCCAAGAACGGCCTGAAGCGCGGCGAAAACGGCCTGCGCCTGATCATGATGTGCGAAGTGCCGTCGCAACGCCATCCTGGCCGAGCAGTTCCTCGAACATTTCGACGGCTTCTCGATCGGCTCCAACGACCTGACCCAGCTGACGCTGGGCCTCGACCGCGATTCCGGCATGGCGCTGCTGGCGGCCGATTTCGACGAGCGCGATCCGGCGGTGCAGCGCCTTGCTGTCGCAGGCGATCGAGGCCTGCCGTGCGCAGGGCAAGTACGTCGGCATCTGCGGCCAGGGGCCGTCGGACCATCCGGACTTCGCGGAATGGCTGATGGAGGAAGGCATCGAGTCGATGTCGCTGAATCCGGACACGGTGATCGATACCTGGCAGAAGCTGGCGACGGCTCGCAATAAGCTCGGCGCGCCGCGGGATGCCAGTTCCCGTGGCGCGGATCGGACAAAGCAGTTGACGCCGGCGGATTTTCGGCTAGACTAGCCTGCACTTGCCGAATACAAACAAAAATAGCTTCACTGTTTGGACTTAAGCCCTCGTCACCCCGGGTCGACGAGGGTTTTGTTTTTGAGGCGATCGTTTGCGCAAAAGGGGCTGGAATGACTGACTGGATGATGTGGCTGGCCATGGCGGGCATCGTCGTGATCCTGGAACTGTTCAGCGGCACCTTCTATCTGCTGATGATCGCCATCGGCCTGGTGGCGGCGGCGCTGGCGCGCTTTGCCGGCGCTGGACCAGCCGATGCAGCTGATCGTTGCCGCCGTGGTCGGCGTCGCCGCCACCGTCGCGCTGCGCCGCAGCCGCTTCGGCCGGCGGCGCAAGACCGACGCCGCGCGCGACCCCAACGTCAATCTCGACATCGGCCAGACGCGTGCGCGTGCACGAGTGGCGTGGCAGCGATGCGCAGGCCACGCGCGCGCCATGTATCGCGGCGCGCTGTGGGACGTCGAACTGGCGCCGGGCGAGCCGAGGCGCGCGCCGGATCGTTCATCATCCGCGAAGTGCGCGGCAGCCGCCTGATCGTGTCGCAGCCAAGCTTCATAACAACAACTAACCGGGAGCAAACTCTATGGATTTCAGTTTCGGCAATGTGTCGCTGATCATCTTCATTCTGGCGATCGTCTTCGTCTTCAAGACCATCAACGTCGTGCCGCAGCAGCATGCGTGGGTGGTCGAGCGCCTCGGCAAATACCACGCGACGCTGGCGCCGGGCCTGAACATCGTGGTGCCGTTCGTCGACCGCATCGCCTACAAGCACATGCTGAAGGAGATCCCGCTCGACGTGCCGCCGCAGGTCTGCATCACGCGCGACAACACGCAGCTGCAGGTGGACGGCATCCTGTACTTCCAGGTCACCGATCCGATGCGCGCGTCGTACGGCTCGTCGCAACTACATCTCGGCGATCACGCAGCTGGCGCAGACCACGCTGCGCTCGGTGATCGGCAAGATGGAACTCGACAAGACCTTCGAGGAGCGCGACCACATCAACACCGCGATCGTCAACGCGATCGACGAATCGGCCGCCAACTGGGGCGTGAAGGTGCTGCGCTACGAGATCAAGGACCTGACGCCGCCGAAGGAAATCCTGCACGCGATGCAGGCGCAGATCACCGCCGAGCGCGAAAAGCGCGCGCTGATCGCGGCATCCGAAGGGCGCAAGCAGGAGCAGATCAACATCGCCAACGGCGAGCGCGAGGCGTCGATCGCCAGGTCGGAAGGCGAGAAGCAGGCCGCGATCAACCGCGCGCAGGGCGCAGGCGGCGGCGATCGTCGCGCTGGCCGAGGCGACGCGCCGACGCGCTTGCGCCAGATCGCGCGCGGCGATCCGCGAACCGGGCGGCATGGACGCGGTCAACCTGAAGGTCGCCGAGCAGTACGTGGACGCGTTCGGCAACCTGGCCAAGACCGGCAACACGCTGATCGTGCCGGCCAACATGGGCGACATGAGCGGCCTGATCGCCAGCGCCTTGCAAGTGGTGAAGTCGACGCAAAAATAAGCGTCGGCCGAGTACCGGCAGCGGCAGGGCACGTAGAACCGTGCCTGCCGCTGCCAAGCTGCTTCATGGTCCGGGTTGTGTTGCGGTAGCGGCGCCAGCGCACCGGAATCCAGCGCCGTTCGGCCCGCCCATCGATCACGCTGTTTCTCGCGGCCAGCCGTCGCAAAAGTCGCCGGATGCCGGTTGACGATTGGCAGTCGTCGCGACGGCAGGACAGGCGGAGCATGCTGCACAGGCCATCAACAACGCTGCTGCGGCAACCAGTTCTATCTGGAGTATGCGGCGTAAACGACCGTATGCGCGCCCGAAAACTGCCATTTATCGAGGGAGTATATGGTCTTGTAAAGAGGTGTGCCGGGCGCCTCCGAAGCCGGACGCCAGCTACAAGGTGGTGCGGCGGCTAGCGCCGATGCGCCTTCATCACGCTCTGAATTTCCCGCTGCGAATCGCGCTCTTTCTCGGTGTTGCGTTTGTCGTGCTGCTTCTTGCCCTTGGCCAGGCCGATTTCGCACTTGACGCGGCCGCGCACGTAATGCAGGTTCAGCGGCACCAGGGTATAGCCGGCGCGATCCACCTTGGCCGTGATGCGCTTGATTTCTGCCGCGTGCAGCAGCAGCTTGCGGGTGCGCAGCGCTTCCGGATGTACATGGCTGGAGGCGGAAAGCAGGGCGCTGATGTGAGCGCCGAACAGGAACACTTCATCATCGCGCACGATCACGTAGGCTTCCTTCAACTGCACGCGGCCGGCGCGGATCGCCTTTACTTCCCAGCCGTGCAGCACAACACCCGCTTCGTAGCGCTCCTCGATGAAATAATCGTGGAATGCCTTTCTGTTATCAACTATGGTCATCGGGTCGGCCGGGGCAGCGGGTCGGGTAAAATTTCAACCTCGTGATTCTATCAAACGGTTACTTCATGGCGGTGGTGCATAAATCGGTATTGCTCGGTTATAGCGTGGAACAGATGTTTGCCCTGGTGGATCGGGTCGAGGATTATCCATTGTTCCTGCCCTGGTGTGGCGGCGTCGCGGTGCGCGAACGCGAAGAAAATCGCCTGGTGGCGACCATCACCATCCAGTATCACGGCATGCATCATGCGTTTACCACTGAAAATACCAACACGCCGCCGACGGCGATGAAGATGCAGTTGCTGGAAGGGCCGTTCCGGCATCTGGATGCAAGCTGGAATTTCAAGGCGCTGAAGGCCGATGCCTGCAAAATTGAATTTGACATGCATTACGAATTTTCAAATCGCCTGCTGGAACAGATCATTGGGCCGGTGTTCAGCATGATCGCCAACAGCTTCGTCGATTCCTTTTGCCGGCGGGCCGAGGCGGTGTATGGCTGAAGGCGGCAGCATCCCGGTGCAGGTCTGTTACGCGGGACGCGGGCGACTGCTGTTGTTACAGCTGGAGGTGGCCGCCGACAGCACCGTCAGGCAGGCAATCATGGCCAGCGGCATCCTGCAACAGGCGCCGGAGCTCGATCTGGACAGCTCACGAGTTGGCATCTTCGGCAAATTGAAGACCTTGGACAGTATCGTGCGCGAGCATGACCGGATCGAAATCTATCGGCCACTGATCGCCGATCCAAAAGAGGCACGCCGGCGCCGCGCCGGTTCCAGGAGCGACGGCAACACGCGACGCTAGCCGGCCGCGTCGCAGGTGCTGGCCTTATTCACACGCTTTCAGCGCATTGCTGGTGTCGCGTTGCTCCTGCGCCCGTTGCGCATCGTCCAGGAAAACCCGCTCGCCGTTCTGATTGGTACTCGTGATGGGGATGCCTGCAGCCAGGGTTTTCTGATACTGGCGGGCGCGTTCGCAGCTCTTGGCTTTTTCGCTGGCGAGACGGCGCTGCTCGGCATCCTTTTTTTCTTGTTCCGCCTGTTCTGTCCTGCGCTTGATGAATTCAGCGTTTTTGTCGGCCAGTGTCGGCGGCGCCTTGGCTTTGTCGGTGCCGCTCCCGCTCTCGGCCTGGCTGGCGGCCGGTGCCGGCGCTGCGGGCGATGCCGCACGCGGGGTTTTCAGGATTCGACTGGCCGGTACCGACGCCGGCGGTGGCATGTCGGAATACTGCTTGCGGCCACCATCGTCGAGCCAGACGTACTGGGCGCATGCCAAGCCCGCCAGCGCCCAGCCAGCGGCCATCAAAATCCCGGCAAGAACGGATTTCAGTCGAATCGGATGCATTGCTTTCCCTTGGGTTATTGATGAGCTGGAACGATTTCGCCACGCTTTGTTCTGCGTGTCAATCAAAGCACGCGTTTTAGCCAACACAATGGACTTCGGACGCCGCGTTTTTATGGTTTCTGTATAATTCGCTTTTGCGCCTGTAGGAAACATTATGCGTCTACTCCACAAAGCACTCACTTTCGATGACGTGCTGCTTGTCCCGGCTTTTTCCAACATCCTGCCCAAAGACACCTCCCTTACTACACGCCTGACCCGCAACATCGCATTGAATATCCCGCTGCTGTCGGCAGCCATGGACACCGTGACCGAAGCACGGTTGGCAATTGCGATGGCGCAGGAAGGCGGCATCGGTATCGTGCACAAAAACCTGACTCCCAGGGAGCAGGCGCGCGAGGTGGCGAAAGTCAAGCGTTTCGAGTCGGGCGTGGTACGCGACCCGATCACGATTCCGCCCACGATGAAGATCCGCGATGTGATCGCCTTGTCCGATCAGCACGGCATCAGCGGTTTTCCGGTGGTCGAGGGCAAGCAAGTGGTCGGCGTCATCACCAACCGCGACTTGCGGTTTGAAGAAGAGCTGGACGCCGAAGCACGCGACAAGATGACCCCACGCGACAAGCTGGTGGTGGTGAAGGAGGGCGCCGAGCTGGAAGAAGCCAAGCGCCTGATGAACAAGCACCGGCTGGAGCGGGTGATCGTGGTCAACGATGCGTTCGAACTGCGCGGGCTGATCACCGTCAAGGACATCATGAAGTCGCACGAACACCCGCTGGCATCAAAGGACGAGCATGGCATGCTGCGGGTCGGGGCGGCAGTCGGTGTCGGTCCGGAGAATGACGAGCGGGTCGAGCTGCTGGTGCAGGCCGGTGTCGATGTGCTGGTGGTGGATACCGCGCATGGGCATTCGCAGGGTGTGCTGGACCGCATCAAGTGGATCAAGGCGCGCTATCCGGAAATCGAAGTCATCGGCGGCAATATTGCCACCGCGGCTGCGGCGCGGGCTCTGGTTGAGGCCGGCGCGGATGCGGTCAAGGTCGGTATCGGCCCCGGCTCGATCTGCACCACGCGCATCGTCGCCGGCGTCGGCGTGCCGCAAATCACCGCGATTTCAAATGTCGCCCAGGCGCTGAAAGGCAGCGGTGTGCCCTGCATTGCCGACGGCGGTATCCGCTTTTCCGGCGATATTTCAAAGGCCTTGGCGGCCGGCGCTTCCAGCGTGATGATGGGCAGCATGCTGGCGGGTACCGAAGAAGCGCCGGGCGAGGTGATCCTGTACCAGGGGCGCAGCTACAAATACTATCGCGGCATGGGCAGTCTGGGAGCGATGGCGGATGGCTCGGCGGACCGCTATTTCCAGGACCCCGCCAACAATACCGACAAGTTCGTGCCGGAAGGTATCGAAGGCCGCGTGCCGTACAAGGGCAGCGTGGTGGCCATCCTGTACCAGCTGGTCGGCGGCGTGCGCTCGTCGATGGGCTATTGCGGTTGCGCCTCGATCGACGACTTGCGCGAGAAGGCCGAATTTGTGGAAATCACCTCGGCCGGCATGCGCGAGTCGCATGTCCATGATGTCCAGATCACCAAGGAAGCGCCGAATTACCGCGCCGATTAAACCTCAGCGGCCGGACCACAGCCGCGTTACGCAGGCAGCATCGACATGAGTATGGCAGAGCAGACAAGGCAGCCTGAGCGTGGGGAAACGGCCGTAGAGCCGGGATTTTTTCCCGATCCTGCGGACGCGCAGATCGCCCGCATCCAGCGCATCGGCAAACGCCTGTTTTCGGTTGCTTCCTGCCTCGTACATTGGCACGACGGCGCGGCCAGCAGCGACAGCGAGCGCTCGATGGCGTCGATCGAGGCCGCTTTTTGCCAGCAGCTACCGCCCCTGTCAACATTGCGCGTCGTCTCCGACACGCGCGCCGATGCAGAACTGGCAAGGCACCGCTCGGTGCTGGGTGCGCCGTATATCCGCTTTTATGCCGGCTGCCCGATCTACAACGAAAGCCGGGTGGTGGTCGGTACCCTCAGTCTGATTGACTACAGCCCGCGCATGCTGGATCAGGAAGAGCGGCAATTGCTGGCCGACCTGGCAGCCCAGGCGGAACGTGAACTGCGCCTGCAGACGGTCGGCGCGGCTCAGCTGGATCTGTTGAAGAAAAACAAGAGCCTGCGCCGCGACTCCTTGCTCGATCCGTTGATCGGCACCTGGAACCGGGTTGCGATCGTGCGCCTGGTGGCAGTGGAGCAGGCGCGTTGCAGCAATAATCGGCTGCCGTTATCGCTGGTTCTGGTGGGCGTCGATCATTTCAAGAACCTGAACGACAGCCTCGGACAATCAGCGTGCGACACGATCCTGGTCAAGATTGCCAGTCGATTGCGCTCCTGCATCCGACCCGGCGATGCGCTTGGCCGCTATATTGGCGATCAGTTGCTGGTGGTACTGCCCGGTGCTTCGCATATCGTGGCGGAGTCGGTGGCTGAGCGCATGCGACGTGCGGTCACGCTGCCACCGGAGTTGGGTGGCGATGCGAGCAGCAGCCTGACCGTCAGCGCCGGTACCGTGTCGACCAACTTGTTTCCATCGGCTACAGCCGAGGAATTGATCCGCCAGGTCGACTTGGCGTTGTATGCAGCCAAGGGCGCCGGCCGCAATTGTGTGGTGCCGGCCAAGCCAGTCCTATCCTGATTTTTCCATCGCCTTTCCATTGAACTCTTCGATGCATACAAAAATTCTGATCCTTGATTTCGGCTCCCAGGTGACACAACTGATTGCCCGTCGCGTGCGCGACACCGGCGTCTTTTCCGAAGTCCATCCGTACGACGTCAGTGACGAATTCATTCGCGATTACGGCCGCGACGGTTCGCTGCGCGGCATCATTTTGTCCGGCGGTCCAAACAGCGTGATCGAGGACGATACGCCGCGCGTGCCGCAATCGGTATTCGAGATCGGCGTGCCGGTGCTCGGCATCTGCTACGGCATGCAGGCAATGGCGCAACAACTGGGCGGCAAGGTCGAGATTGGCAAAGTACGCGAATTCGGCTATGCGGAAGTGCGTGCACGCGGTCATACCGCCTTGCTGAACGGCATCAACGACTTCGTCACGCCGGAAGGCCATGGCATGCTCAAGGTCTGGATGAGCCATGGTGACAAGGTCAATGAACTGCCGGACGGCTTCAAGCTGATGGCCTCCACCGGCAATTGTGCGATCGCCGGTATGGCCGACGAGGCGCGTCATTTTTACGGCGTTCAGTTTCACCCCGAGGTCACGCACACCGTGCAGGGCGAGGCGATTCTGACTCGCTTCGTGCATGAAATTTGCGGTTGCAAGTCGGACTGGAACATGCCCGATTATGTGACGGAAGCGGTGGAGTCGATTCGCCGCCAGGTAGGCGGCGATGATGTCATTCTCGGATTGTCGGGCGGCGTCGATTCAAGCGTGGCGGCGGCGCTGATTCATCGCGCGATCGGCGATCAGCTGACCTGCGTCTTTGTCGATCACGGCTTGTTGCGCTTGGGTGAAGGCGACGCGGTGATGGACATGTTTGCCAAGAATCTGGGCGTTAAGGTAATCCGAGTTGATGCCAGCGATCAGTTCATGCACCACTTGGCCGGCGTCACTGATCCGGAAGCCAAGCGCAAGATCATTGGTCGCGAATTCATTGAGGTATTCCAGCTCGAGGCCGGCAAACTGAAAAACGCCAAATGGCTGGCACAGGGCACGATTTATCCCGACGTCATCGAAAGTGCCGGCAAAGGAAAAAAAGGCCATACCATCAAGAGCCATCACAACGTCGGCGGCTTGCCGGAAACCCTGAATCTGAAGCTGCTGGAACCGCTGCGCGAACTCTTCAAGGATGAAGTACGCAAACTTGGCGTGGCGCTCGGCTTGCCGCATGCGATGGTGTATCGGCACCCGTTTCCCGGGCCCGGTCTCGGCGTGCGGATTCTGGCTGAAGTGAAGCGGGAATTTGCCGACTTGCTGCGTCAGGCAGATGCCATTTTCATTGAGGAACTGCGCAATACCGTTGATCAGGTGACCGGCAAAAATTGGTACGAACTGACCAGCCAGGCCTTCGCCGTATTCCTGCCGGTCAAATCGGTGGGCGTGATGGGTGACGGCCGCACTTATGAATATGTGGTGGCACTACGCGCGGTGCAAACCCAGGATTTCATGACGGCGCATTGGGCACACTTGCCCTACGAGTTGCTGGGCAGGGTTTCCAACCGCATCATCAACGAAGTGCGCGGCATCAATCGCGTGGTGTACGACATTTCGGGCAAGCCGCCGGCGACCATCGAGTGGGAGTAATGCCACGGCATGGTATGCCGGTTCGACGCAAGATGCGCGCTTGTCACATCCTCAAGCTGTATTCGTATAGAGGAGCCCAGTTGTCGTTGCTTGCGCGAGGCAAGGCTACGAATAGATGATTGCAGGTTTATTGCCGCGCGCATGTGAAGGCGGTGGGCAGAGCAGGAACGTAATTCGCATGAATCTCGCATGCGAGGGCCGGGAGCAAGGACGGAATACCGCAAGTCCGCGCCGCGGTCTATTTCGTCTCTACCTTGGCCTTTTGGGTTTGCGCGTGGGTCGTGTCTGATTTGTCTTGCGTGTTGGCCCGCGCCAGGAATGCGCTGGTGGAATTGCTTGCCATGGGTTTGGACGTTTTCCAGTCCAGCGGTGCCGCCATGAATGCACGGTCCAACGCGTCCACTTTTTGTACTCTCTTCGCCATTTGTTGCCTCCATAGGATGCCGTTAGTGGCGATACATGATCGTATCGACGTCTTGCACGAATCCAGGGAATGAGCGTCGATGGCTGGACTCCACTGATCCGCACCAGCATGAAAGTCTCGTCGCCTTAGTCAGAAAGCGGCGAAAAGTCATGCGTAAATTGCATTATATCAGTATTAAATGTAAATTTCATTATCATGAAATGATAATGAAATGGTGCTTTATGAGGCGCCGACAGAAGAAGAGAATTCCTCGTTTGAATCAGCGTGCATCCAGCTACCAGATCGTCTTTGCCATATTTGGAGCCCATATGCTATCGGTGGGAGCAGGCGGGCGACGACCGGCCCAGTTCTCAAAACGCTGGCGCTTTATTTCTGGGAAGTATTTTTCTTGCTGATTTCAACGCTGGCGGAATGTCGTTCCAGATAGTCGCGGATCAGTTGGCGGACGACCTGGGACGGCGTCAGGTCTTGAGTGGCGCACAGGTCTTCGAAATCTCTTTTCTTGACAGGATCGATCAGGACGGTCAAGCGTGCGGTTTTTGTTTCCACTATCATTCCCCTTGTATTGATCAACGCCAAATTATAATTTAATTGTAATTAAATAATATTAAAAATACTGAAGGCAATCAGAATAAATCATGCCATTAACGAACCGGGAACGCATTTGGCCTATAGCATCAAGGAAATTTTTTATACATTGCAGGGCGAAGGCGCGCACGCTGGTCGGCCGGCAGTATTTTGCCGTTTTTCGGGTTGCAACTTGTGGAGCGGGCGCGAAGCCGATCGCGCCAACGCGACTTGCCAGTTTTGCGATACCGATTTTGTCGGTACTGACGGCGAGCGGGGCGGCAAGTATGACGCGCCGTCGCTGGCGCGAGTAATCGACCAGCTGTGGCCGGCGAGTTACCCGGCCAGCAAGTATGTTGTGTTTACGGGTGGCGAACCGACGCTGCAACTCGACGCACCTCTGATCGACGCCGTGCATGCGGCCGGATTTACCATCGCGCTCGAAACCAATGGCACTCTGCCGGTGCCGGCTGGAGTTGACTGGATTTGTGTCAGCCCTAAAATGGGTGCGCCGTTGCGAGTGCAGATGGGCAGTGAACTGAAGGTGGTGATTCCGCAAGTCGGGCAAAATCTCGCGGAATACGAAGGGTTCGCCTTCGAGCATTTTTTTGTGCAGCCGATGGATGGCCCCGAGCTTGAACGCAACACGAAACTGGCAATCGAGGTTTGCAAGAGCAATCCCAAGTGGAAATTGAGCTTGCAAACCCATAAACTGCTGCACATTCCATGACTACCCTGCCATCAATCCAACCCCCATGCTGACGATTACCCGCAAGCTTGAATTCGACGCCGGTCACCGGATTCCTGATCACAAAAGCCAGTGCCGCAACCTGCACGGCCATCGCTATACGCTTGAAATTACGCTGGTGGGCGCCGTGATTGACGAAGAAGGGCGTTCCGACAACGGGATGATCATGGACTTCTCCGACATCAAGACGCTCGCCAAGCTGCATCTGGTCGATATCTGGGATCATGCCTTCCTGGTATACGAAAAAGACTATGCGGTTCGCGATTTTCTGGCGACCTTGCCTGATCACAAAACGGTTGTGATCACACGTATCCCGACGGTCGAAAACCTGGCGCGCACCGCATTCGATCTGTTACAACTCGCCTTCCAGGATCATTTCGGCACCGGCTTGCGGCTGCAGCGACTGGTGCTGCATGAAACGCCGAACTGCTGGGCTGAAATCAGCGCGCCGGCCTGATTCACGATGCGCGACGCCATTCTGATGCAGCAGGCGCTGGCGCAAGCGCAAAATGCCTGGGTGCTCGGCGAAGTACCGGTTGGAGCGCTGGTAGTCAAGGATGGCGCAGTCATCGCCACCGGCTTCAACCAGCCTATCGGCACCCATGATCCGAGCGCCCATGCGGAAATCATCGCATTGCGGGCTGCTGCCGCATTGCTGGGCAATTACCGCTTGCCTGGCTGCGAGTTGTTCGTGACGCTGGAGCCGTGCGCCATGTGCGCTGGTGCCATGCTGCACGCCCGCTTGGCGCGGGTGGTGTTTGGCGCACCTGATCCGAAAACCGGTGCCGGCGGCTCCGTGATTAACTTGTTCGAGCAAACTCAGTTCAATCACCAGACCGAGCTGGTGGGCGGTGTACTAGCCGATCCGTGCGGCGCCTTGCTAAGAGATTTTTTTGCCGAACGACGGCGCCTGCAACAGGCTCGCCGCGTTTCAGGCGGGGAAGGTCAATGACAGACACTTTGCCATGCCAAAGGAAGGGACCGGTCGTAGCGCTGGTTGCGCCGTCCGGATACGCCTACGACCTGACGGCGGTCGAGCGCGGTATCGCACTGCTGCAAGGTCGCGGTTGCCGGGTCAAGCGCTATTTCGATTCAGCGCAGCAGTATCAACGCTTTGGTGGCAACGATCAGCAACGCGCGGCCCAACTGATGGCAGCGGCCGCCGATCCGGAAGTGCAGGTGGTGCTAGCGCTGCGCGGCGGCTATGGCTTGACGCGAATTTTGGCCGCGCTCGATTTCGAACAGCTGGCAGCCAGTGGGAAATTGTTCGTCGGCCATAGCGATTTCACCGCTTTCCAGATGGCGCTGCTGGCCCAAACCGGCGCCAGCAGTTTTGCCGGGCCGATGCTGTGCGATGACTTCACTCGCGCGCAGCCAAGCCAGTTTACCCATGAGGATTTCTGGCAGTGCATCACGGGTGACACGCACACGCTGCGGATTGCGGCCAGCGGCAACCCGTCGATCGAGGTGGCGGGCACGCTATGGGGTGGCAATCTGACGATGCTGACGCATCTTGCAGGCACTCGTTACCTGCCGCAAATCGAAGGCGGAATTCTTTTCGTGGAAGATGTCAACGAACATCCCTACCGGGTCGAGCGCATGCTGCTGCAGCTGTTGCATGCAGGAGTGCTGGACCGGCAGCAGGCATTGCTGCTGGGTGACTTTTCCAACTATCGCTTGAGTGATTATGACAACGGTTATGACTTCGACACGATGTTGGCCTACTTGCGCGCCCATTGTCCGCTTCCAATCGTGACCGGATTACCGTTCGGACATATCGCCGACAAGGTAACGCTGGCAGTCGGCGCGCAAGCACAGTTGGTCGTCGAAGACCTCCAATGGCGATTGACCATGTCACACTATCTTGGCCTGGACCAGCAGCGTGCCGTCGCGGGCGCAGCGATTCGCTAACATGTCCGTTTCCCACGCCTGCCGGAATACCATTTTCATCTCCGGCGAAGCGTGTGCAGCGCCTGACGATGGGGCTTTCACGTCGATTCTCCAGCCTTTCTCTCGAGGCCCTGCACTGAATTGTTGAGCCACTTCAGCCGTCGCAACAAATCGGCAGCATCCATCGCCTTACTCATATAAACGAAGCGCTTGTCAGGGCAATACGCAATCCTCAATGGCGGCGTAGCGTTTGGCACAGAGTTTGCGTCTATGTTTTTGATATCAACGTGTGCTGCATTGCTCATCGATAGGCGCGGCACATGGGGCACTTTGGCAGCGCAGACGTCAGTAGCGGTGATCGTGATGCTGGTGAGGGTAGCAGCGATTTCACCTCAAATCCGTTCTCTTTCCGGAAGATACGGGCATGCCGGTGCCGCCCGAAGGCGTTCGATGGACGCCCGATGAGTCGGAACACGACCTTGACGGTCGGGAAAATTTTCAATGATGTTGCAGATATTTCAACTCAGGAACTAAGAAGAAGAAAGTTGTAGCGGGGCGGCATTATTTTCAAGCATCAATCAGGTACTTGCGGAGACCGCAATGGGTACGCAAAGCGTCGCATCACATGAATCATGGCCGTGAACAGCACTGCTGAAGTCCCCGGGCACCGAGCATTACGCCGCCGTATCGTGCGGGAACTATCGCTGGCAATCTGGAATTACCGGGGCAGGGTAGTAGGTGCGCTCGGGCTGCTGGTATTGGCCAAAGTAGCTTCCATCAGCGTCCCGCTTTTCCTTAAGCAAATCGTCGATACCTTGAGCGGTACCGAGAAAATCCTGTTGTTGCCATTGTTGTTGCTACTCGCTTATGCGGTGGTCCGCTTTGCCAGCAATGTTTTCAATGAACTGCGCGATGTGGTGTTTTCGTTTGTTACCCGCCGTACGGCAGCTGATTTCATGCAACGGACGTTTTCCCACCTGCATCACTTGGGCGCCCGTTTTCATTCACGGCGCGCAACGGGTGCCGTCATCCGTGATCTCGAAAAAGGAACCAACGGAATTTCCTTTTTGCTCGGTGCGGTGGTATTTACCATCCTCCCCACCCTGCTTGAAATCGGCGCCGTACTGGTCATTATCATCAGCAAATATCGTATTGGATTTACTGCCATCATTCTGGTCACGGTCACTTCCTATGCGTTGTACACCGTGATCTTCACGCGGCGGCGCATGCGGTTTCAACGGCATGTGAACGCACTGGAAGCAAGATCGAACGGTCGGGTAGTCGACAGTCTCTTGAACTACGACACGGTCAAATTTTTTGCACGCGAAAATTTTGAAAGCGCCCGCTTGAACCATGTGTTGGATCAATGGGTGGACGCCGGTGCAGCCAATCAATACGCGTTGACAACCTTGCATATTGGGCAGAGTGCATGCATTGGCGCCGGTATCGCCGGGGTGATGCTGTTGGCTGGCCAAAGCGTGGTAGAGGGCGGCATGACAGTTGGTGATCTGATTCTGATCAATGCATACATTATTCAGGTGAGCTTGCCGCTGAACACCTTGGGGTTTGTGTTTCGCGAAACGAACGACGCAATGACCAACATCGAACGCCTGTTTGCGCTGTTGGATGCGCGCGGCGAGGAAGGCGAAGATTTTGATGTGCCGGGTGCACAGGCACTGATGGTGAGTAGCGGCGAAATCCGCTTCAGGGATATCAGTTTCAGTTACGAACCTGGTCGTCAGATCCTGTGGAATGTTTCGTTCCGCATCGAGCCAGGACAAAAAGTGGCGGTGGTGGGCGGTAGCGGGTCCGGAAAATCCACACTCGTGCGCCTGCTGTTTCGCTTGTACCAACCTGATGCCGGGAGTATTTCCATCGATGACCAGGATTTACGGTTGGTCACACAGCGCAGCCTGCGAGAAGCCATCGGGATCGTGCCGCAAGACACCATCCTGTTCAATGAGACGCTTGCTTACAACATCGGCTATGGCCGCAAGGATGCCACTCGGGCCGAGGTAATAGAGGCCGCACGCGGCGCGCAGCTTGAGCCGCTGATCGATCGTTTGCCCGATAGTTACGACACCCAGGTCGGCGAACGGGGTACGCGCTTGTCGGGAGGAGAGCGCCAGCGTGTCGCCATTGCGCGCGCGCTTCTCAAACGGCCGCCGATCATGGTATTCGACGAAGCAACATCGGCGCTTGATACGCGTTCGGAGCGTGCGATTCAGACTGAATTGACGCGTGTGGCGCAAGGCAAGACCAGTCTGGTGATTGCTCACCGTCTGTCGACGATCATCGACGCCGACCGGATACTCGTCATGGAGCAAGGTCGTATTGTTGAGAGCGGAACGCACCAAGCATTGCTTGAACGAAAAGGAATCTATACGCAGATGTGGACGCTGCAGCAACAGCAACTTGAGCTGGAACGGATCGAGGAACGCCTGGCGCGCCAGCCGATCCGGCTCGAAGCGCTGCTGGCTGGCGTGGTGGATGGCCTGCGCGAGACGATCACCGCGCGCCAAACCAACGTGTACACGCAAGTAGGGGAATTTGAGTTACGAGTGACCGGCGATCCGACTGCGTTACAGAGAGTGATTTGGGATTTGTGCCGGCAGGCGATCGAAAATAGCGGCCACGGAGGCCGCATTGAACTGCGCCTGTTCCGCGTCGATAACGACGCACATTTGACGATCTCAGGCGGTAGCGCGCGGATGGGTGTGTCCCAGGCCGATATTCCGGAATTGCGGTCCTTGCTGGAAGGCCAGGGCGGCGCACTCCATGTGCAGAGCGAAGAGCAGGAAACCACTTCTCATATCGTGCTGCCGCTGCGGGCAATTACTGACTTGCGTGCACGCGAGGTCAGTGGCGCTGCACCGGCGGTTGAGCGGCGGCGCAACCCGTTACAGGGCATTTCGGTAATGACGGTCGGCGGCACTGATGACGTGCGCGACGCCATGACGGCGGTGCTGGCCGAAGCCGGCGCCGGAGTCCGTTGCATGGGGTCGGGGGAAGAGTTGCTGGCGGTGCTGCGCGCCACCCCGCCAGCGCAATGGCCGAATGTGATCATCTGTGACGTGCTTTTGGGCGATGAGGACGGCTATGCCGTCATGCGCCGCGTTCGCGAATTGGAAGGCGGATTTGAAGTGCCTTTACAGCACCGCATACCGGCCATTGCCATGTCGGGATCGGCGCAGTCCAGCGAACAGATTCGTGCCGTGATGGCAGGATTCCAGCTTCATCTCGCCAAGCCGGTGAAGGCGGGGGAATTGCTTTCTGCAATTCACGGCCTGGTTCGTTCGAGAGGAGGATTCGATGAGCAAACTACTGACAATGGAGTCCGCGCCCAGTAACGGAGGCGCGCTCCCGGGGGGCAGTGTACTGGCCGACCGCCAAGCCGCGATTCAGGCGGTCGAAATGCTGCTGCCGATGCTCGCCGCAGCATTGCATGACGATACCGTCGGCCAAAGCGGCTGCATGCACATCGTCATCATGGATCCTGCACTGACGCCAGCCGACGCCTCATTTGAAGACGCCATCCTGTATGAATTTTCGCTACCCGAGCCGCGCGCATGGGACGCTGACTACCGCAAATTTGCTCGTGCCAAAGCGCGTCTGTCCTGGATGACCGGAATGAATAGCCATCTACTGCAGACATGCCAGCCATATCGTTTGCGCGCTGGCGATACCACGCTATGGGGCAGTGTCGTGCAGGACGGTATCGTGGTTGGCGTAAGCGGGGCAAATCCTTGGTTCGATGAAGCGTTTGCCGGTTGCGTTGCGTCTTGCCTGAAAGCCGTTGCATTGCATCGCGCACAAGCGGTGCAGGAACGACTATTTCTGTAGGCAAACAATAGTCGCGGACGACTATCGCGCGCAATTTTTACCGCTTGATTATAAAAATTCCGCTTGCGCCTGCCATCTCGCGTTCATCGTCACCACAGTCGGCCCAGAAGCCGTGGAGATGCTTCCAGTTTCCTGACTGGCATGCATTTCGCTTTTCCTTTTTTGAGTTACTTGTCAAGACAAGAGTAGCAAGTTGCTCCGTTTCTATTCCGAGGGCATCGTTACAAGGAGCTTTCTTATGGTGACCGAGATCGCGGCGAGTTTGAAAGGCAAGACAGTGCTGGTCACCGGTGGTGGGCGCGGATTGGGCGCTGCCATTTGCAACAACCTGGCGGCTGCCGGCGCCGACATCGTGGTGGCCGATCTTGATCGACAGTTGGCCGCTTCCTGTGCCGCATCCCTCAGCATATGGCCGGTGAAGATCATGTCGCTGTGCTTCGATGTCGGCGACCCGATATCCGTGCAGCGAGCCTTGCGGGAAGCCGAGGACGGCATGGGTCGCCTGGATGCCATCATCAACAACGCCGGCATCGATGTGACTTCTCCAGTCGATGAAATCGGCACCGACGCTTGGCGGCGGGTCTTGATGACCAACTTGTTCGGGCCTTATCTACTCGCGCATGCTGTGGTGCCGTTCATGAAAACGCACGGCGGCGGCCACATCGTGAACATTGCTTCCACTGCATCCAAGCGCGCATGGCCCAATGCATCGGCTTATCACGCCACCAAATGGGGCTTGCTTGGGTTGTCGCATGCATTGCATGCGGAATTGCGGCCGCATGGCATCAAGGTATCCGCCGTGATCGCCGGCGGCATGCGTACACCATTTTTGCTCGATCGGTTTCCCGACATCGACCTCGATACGCTGCAGGATCCGGAAAACGTTGCCAATGCAGTGCGCTTTGTATTGACCCAGCCGCCCGGCACGGTGATTCCCGAAGTCATGGTGTTGCCGATGAAGGAATCTTCATGGCCCTGAGCCTAAAGAACGGTGCGGTGCTGCTCGACAAGGATGGCACCCTATTGGAAAACCTGCCCTACAACGTCGACCCTCAACACATGCGCTTGGCGCCGGGTGCGGCTGCCGGCTTGCAGCAACTCGCGACCACTGGCCGGCGGCTGATAGTGATTTCGAATCAGCCCGGTGTGGCATTTGGCTATTTTCCCGAAACGGCGTTAGGTGCGGTCCGCGACCGGCTGGCGCAATTGTTCGAGCAGCAGGGCGCTTCGCTTGCGGGTTTTTTCTATTGCCCGCATCACCCGGCAGGGGAGTTGCCAGGTTACGCGCATGCGTGCACATGTCGCAAGCCGCGTTCCGGTTTGCTCGAGCGCGCTGCCCGGCAGTTTGACTTCTGTCTGCGTGACTCATGGATGGTGGGAGACATTCTGGACGATATCGAGGCCGGCCGACGAGTATGCTGCCGCACTATCCTGGTGGATTGCGGCAATGAAACCGAATG
This sequence comes from uncultured beta proteobacterium, assembly GCA_963707665.1. GTDB lineage: Bacteria > Pseudomonadota > Gammaproteobacteria > Burkholderiales > Burkholderiaceae_D > DATJCV01. Next base: position 263,250 of record CAVPQU010000011.1, read on the forward strand.
GCGACGCACGCCACAGCGCATTCCTGACTATATTGTCGGCGACCTTGGCATGGCGGCGCGCCTCATCGTCCGCGAGATGCAGCCACACCAGGCCACAGGTATCGGGGCCGCAGGAATGGTGCCGCGATGAAGTTCTGGCGCACTGCCCAACGCGTGCTGTGTGTTCGGCTGGACAGCATGGGCGACGTCTTGATGACAACGCCAGCGTTACGCGCCTTGAAGTCATCGCACGCCCAGCCGACGCTGACCTTGCTCACCTCCACGGGCGGCGCCCAGCTGGCTCCTTATCTGCCGATGGTCGATTCCGTATGGGCCTATGACGCGCCGTGGGTCAAATCACCTGCGTGCAGTGCGCCTGGGCAATCGGATCTGGCATGGATCGAGAAGCTGCGGCAGGGCCGTTTCGATGCCGCGGTGATCTTTACCGTCTATAGTCAAAGTCCTTTGCCAGCGGCAATGCTGTGCCGGTTGGCCGGTATTCCGTTGCAGTTGGCGCACTGCCGTGAAAATCCATATGCCTTGCTGAGCAATTGGGTACCCGATCCGGAGCCGCAACAACGCATACGGCATGAAGTGCAGCGCCAGCTCGATATGGTGCAGACCGTGGGTGCTGTAACGTCTGATACCCACCTGGTTTTCCAGCTGCAGGAACGGGACTGCGTGGCGGTCCAGGCTCGCTTGCGGGCCGTCCGCGTACAAGCTGCGGGGACAGGTTCCGGGCGCTGGCTGGTTGTGCACCCAGGGGCAAATGCCGCTTCACGACGCTGGCCTGTCGAGCGCTTCGCCGCAGTTGCGGCGCAACTGGCGAGCTATTTCGATGGCGTGGCGGTGACCGGCGGCGCTGACGAATTGCCGCTGGTGAAGGCGGTGTGTGCCGACCTCGGTACGCCCGTCCTTCCTCTGGCTGGCGTCTTGTCGCTGGGAGAATTGGGCGCACTGATTGGAAGCGCGGGGCTTTTGATCTCCAACAACAGCGGCCCGGTGCATCTGGCCGCCGCACTCGGAACGCCGGTGGTCGACTTGTATGCGTTAACCAATCCCCAGCATACCCCATGGCAAGTCGCGCATCGTGTATTGAACGCCGATGTTCCTTGCAAATATTGCTACAAGAGCGTCTGTCCTGAGCAGCACCAGCATTGCCTGACGCGAGTGATGCCCGACGCGGTCGTCGCCGCTGCGCTCAGCCTGATGGCAGAAGTCGGAGTCAGGGGTTCCCGCGTGTGCCTGCACCGGGAAGCCTTGGCCTAATTAATCTGCGAGGTCAGAATCATGTACACCCTGGGAATCAATGCCGCTTACCATGACAGTGCCGCTTGCCTGGTGCGAAATGGCACAGTACTGGCAGCGGCCGAAGAAGAGCGGTTCACACATATCAAGCACGGCAAGCGCCCGGTGCCATTTTCAACCTGGGAATTGCCATTTCACGCAATCGATTATTGCCTGCGGGAAGCCGACATCATGTTGTCGGATGTCGCGCACGTAGCGTATTCATTCGATCCGTGGCTAATGCTCGACAAGCAGGTCGAAGATGCATCGATTGTTCTGCCGCTGCAGCCATCTGCCGTCGCGCGGCCGAGCCGCGACAGCGCACCTTGGGAACCATTGTTTCTGTCATCCATCGTCAATGCGCCACGCCAGCTCGCCGGCGGCGCTCCTCACCATCTGGCGGCGCGCTTTCGCGGCGCAACCGCGGACGGACCGTATCGCTGGCATTTCATCGAACATCATCTGGCGCATGAGGCGAGTGCTTTCCTGGCATCGCCTTTCGAGCACTGTGCGGTGTTGACGATGGATGGGCGCGGCGAAATCGCGACCAGCAGTTTCGGGGTTTTCGACGGCCACGACTACCGGCGCATCAAGCAGATCGCCTTGCCAGATTCGCTCGGTTTGCTGTACGAGCGCGTGACCGGCTACTTGGGCTTTTTGCATTCATCCGATGAATACAAGGTGATGGCTCTCGCCTCCTATGGGCAGCCGATTTACCTGGAGGAATTTCGAGGCATCGTGCGCTATGACGGTCAAGGCGGCTATACGGTAGCCGAGCCTGACCTGACGGAATTGCTGGGCCCGGCGCGTGCGCGCGGCGGCCCTCTGCAGCAGCGCCATTACGATATCGCCCATTCGTTGCAGCAAGTCTTGGAAGAAACAGTGTTGGCCATGGCCGATTGGCTAGCCTCTGAAAGCGGCGAGAGAAAGCTATGCATGGCGGGCGGCGTGGCACTCAATTGCGTCATGAATGCCAGGCTGCGCGACCACGGAAAATTCGACGAAATTTGGGTGCAACCAGCGGCCGGCGATGCCGGCACCGCGCTCGGTGCTGCCTTATGGGTGGATTTTTGCCAGCGGGGCCATACGCGAAACTGGCAGATGACGCATGCGTATCTGGGACCGGCGTTTGCTGAGCAAGAAATCGAAAAATTCCTGCGCGAGGCCAAACTGCCATTCCGGCGCCTGCAGGATGTTGCCGGCGAGAGCGCCAGATTACTGGCAGACGACAAGATCATCGGCTGGTTCCAGGGCCGCATGGAGTTCGGTCCGCGCGCATTGGGAGCGCGCTCGATCCTGGCATCGCCACTCAAGGCCGACATGCAGCAGCGCCTGAATCAGATCAAGGATCGGGAAGATTTTCGGCCGGTGGCGCCTGCCGTACTGGAGCATCAGGCATCGGACTGGTTTGTCAGCCGCAAACCGGACGCCGCAGCCGAAACATTGCGCGCACCGTTCATGCTGTTTGTCTACGATGTGGTGCCGGGCCGCGAACAGCAGATACCAGCTGTGCGGCATGTCGACGGTAGCGCGCGCGTGCAAACCGTGAACCGGAGCGAGAATCCGTTGTACTTCGATCTGCTGAACGCGTTCGCAGCGCTGACCGGCGTGCCGGTTCTGATCAATACCTCATTCAATACGCGCGGCGAACCGATAGTTTGCACCCCACGTGACGCCATCGAATGTTTCTGGACAGCACCGCTCGATGCTCTTGTCATTGGCCCATTTTTACTGGAAAAGCGACAATGAAACGATCTGGCGTGACGATCTCTGTTGTCGTGCCGACTTACCGGCGCCCGGACCTGCTGCTCCGTTGCCTGCAAGCCTTGTGTGGGCAAGCTTTTGCGCGGCGTGACTACGAAATCATCGTCGCCGACGACGATGGCCAAGACCCGGCCGTGCGTGCAGTGGTGGAGCGCATCGCGCGCACCACCGCTGGCGCACCGCTGATTCGTTACCTGCCGGTATTGCGATAGCCCAAGGGCCAGCCGGAGCACGCAACGCCGGCTGGCATCTGGCGCGCGGTGAAATTGTCGCGTTCACCGATGACGATACGATTCCCGATTCACGCTGGCTGGCCGAGGGCTGCGCCGCACTGGCGCGGGTGCCGCAGGCATCGGCCGCGGGCGGCCGTATCGAAGTGCCGATGCCGGAGCACCCCACTGATTGGGAGCGCGAGACCGGCGGCCTGGCACGCGCCGAATTCGCCACCGCCAACACGTTCGTGCGGCGTACGGCACTGGAGCGCGTGGGCGGTTTTGATGAACGCTTCACGCGCGCCTGGCGCGAAGACTCCGACCTGATGTTCGCGCTGATGAAAGAAGCCGGACCGGTGATCGCGGCACCGCTGGCGCGCGTCGTCCATCCGGTGCGGCCGGCGCCGTGGGGAGTCAGCATTGGCCAGCAGGCCAAGGTTTATTTCGATGCCCTGCTGTACAAGAAACACCCGCTCCTGTACCGCACTCGGATACGGCCGCTGCCACCCTGGCATTACTACCTTGCCGTGTTGGCGCTATTGGCAACGGTCGCGGCGCTACTCGCCGGCTGGGGGGCAATGGCTCTATCGGCGGCAGCCGTGTGGGCAGGCATTACGGCGATTTTTTGCTGGCGGCGGCTGCGCGGCGCATCCGTCGCACCGTCGCACGTGATGGAAATGATCGTAACCTCCATCGCCATTCCGCCGGTCTCGCTCTATTGGCGCTTGCGCGGTGCGGTCGACTTCAGAGTGCTATTTCTATGAGAACGGTGATGCAAACTCCCCGTATTGCCGTATTTCGCGCGCTGCAGCTGGGAGATATGCTATGTGCCGTTCCGGCATTGCGGGCGCTGCGTGCGGGCCAACCCAAGGCGCACATCACGCTGATTGGCTTGCCATGGGCCAGCGAGTTTGCGCGCCGCTTTAATCGTTATATCGATGATTTCATGCCGTTTCCCGGTGCGCCGGGATTACCTGAGCAAGAGGCGGAGCCAGATTGTCTGGCGGCCTTTTACGACGCAGCTCGCCAACGCCGCTTCGACTTGTCGATTCAACTGCATGGCAGCGGTGATGTGTCGAATGCGGTGAACATGGGATTGGGTGCCGGCAGAACGGCCGGTTTTGTGCCGAGCGATCAGGCCGCCGATGAAGACCATTTGCCATGGCCGCAGCAATTGCCCGAGATCGAACGCTGCCTGCTCCTGCTGTCGCATCTAGGGTATGCCAGCTACGGCAATCAATTGGAATTCCCGCTGGAGGCTGCCGATCATGCGGCAGCGGGAGCATTGCGCGAAAAATATCATTTACGCGCGGGCGGCTATATTTGCCTGCATCCGGGCGCGCGCATGCTGTCACGACGCTGGCCGATCGCGCGTTTTGCCGCCGTTGCGCGCCGGCTTGCCGCACACGGATGGCCCATCGTGCTGACTGGCACGGATGCGGAAACCTTGCTGGCCAAAGCATTCTCGGAACAGTTCGCAGCTCCATTTATCGATCTATGTGGTCACACCTCACTCGGTGCGCTGGCTGCATTGATTGCCGATAGTCGGCTGCTGTTGTGTAACGATACCGGCGTCTCGCATATCGCAGCGGCACTGCGTACGCCAAGCGTGGTGGTCGCGTGTGGCAGTGACGTTGCGCGCTGGGCGCCGTTGGATCGACGACTGCATGCCGTGGTGGCCGACTATCCCCCGTGCCGGCCCTGCATGCACTGGGTTTGCCCAATCGGGCACCCATGCGCGCTAGCCATCGACGCCGACCAGGTAGCGCATGCCACCTTGCGCTTGCTGGCCCAGGAGAGTACTCATGCCGCGTGAGCGTTTGCGTATCCTGACCTGGCATGTGCATGGCAATTACCTGTATTACCTGTCACATGCGCCGCATGACTTCTACGTCGTGACCAAGCCGGGTAATCCACCCGGCTATGCCGGTTGCGGTGGTTCGTTACCATGGGGCAGCAACATCCATGAGCTGCCGTATGAGCAAGTTTCCGGTACCGAGCTTGATTGCGTCCTGTACCAGCATCAGCGACATTACCTGGAGGATCGCGAGTTTGTACTGTCGCCCGCGCAACGCGCGTTGCCGGCCATATTCCTCGAGCACGATCCTCCGCAGCAGCATCCAACCAATACGCTTCATCCAGTGCAGGACCCGGCCATCTTGCTGGTGCATGTAACGCCGTTCAACGCACTGATGTGGGACAGCGGCGTGACGCCGCATTGCGTGATTGAACATGGCGTTGTAGAACCGGACAAGGTTGCCCAGCAAGGAACGCTGGCCAGAGGAATTTGCGCCGTCAATCACCTGGCGCGCCGCGGCCGCCGACTGGGAGCAGACATTTTCGAGACAGTACGCCGGCAAGTACCACTGGATTTGGTCGGCATGGGAGCACAAGAGATGGGTGGCCTGGGTGAAATCCCCAATCCCGAGCTGGCGGCCTTCATGGCGCGTTACCGTTTTTTTTTCAACCCGATCCGCTATACCAGCCTGGGTTTGGCTGTGATCGAAGCAATGATGGCCGGGCTGCCGATCGTGGCGCTCGCGACGACCGAAATGGCGTTGCTGATTTCGAGTGGCCGCAATGGCTATACCGATACGCGGATACCGTTGTTGGTGGATGCGATGCGGCGCTTGCTGGATGATCCCGGGCTGGCGCGTGAATGGGGAGAGCAAGCCCGGCGTGATGCGCTGGAGCGTTTCTCCATCGGGCGCTTCGCGCATGACTGGGATCGGACTCTGCGTCTGGTGACCGCCTAGCGGCGCGAGCTTGTGCAAATTTCTCGGAACGCTCGCTTGTGGGCGCTAATCGCCGAGTCCGTCAACGCGCGCGCGCCGTGGCCGTTGCCTGCCGAGCCGGCTTTGGTCGCGATTCCCAGTGCTGCAATTGCCGTCGCATGTTTTCGATTTCAGATGGAAGCACGCGGCGCTGGCGCAGCGCCCAGCGCATCCCGCGCAAGGTTTCCATCCAGCCATTGATGCCGCCAGCATCGCGCCATATGCGCGGGGCGGACTGCAGTGTGCAGGCAATGGCACGAGTCGCCGGCAGGCGCAACCAAGCCACCCATGTCGCATTGCGCGCCAGTAGCGAGCGCCGTCGAACGGCGTCGCGTAGCGATGAGGGATAGTGGAACACCGTGAGTTGCGGTGCGTAAGCGAGTAACCAACCGGCGCTGGCAAGGTCGAGTGCCAGCAGGGCTTCTTCACCACCGAGGAAAAATCGGGGATGGTAGCCGCCCATCGCCAGGAAGGCATCCGTCCGAAAGGCGCTGGCGCCAGCCAGCAATCCCAGAACAGGCGGTCCCGGAACAGATTCGTTAGGCGGCAACGGGCTGGTTGACATTCGGGCGGAGGTCGGATCTTCCCGCAACTCGCGGCCGACCAGCACCCGGGCCGACACGGCCGCAACACGCGGATAGTGATCCAGCAGATCGGCCGCCAGATGCAGCGAGCCAGCGGCCCACCAGGTATCGTCGTCGCAGAAAGCGACGTAGGGTGTGCGCACGCGGGCCGCGCCCAGGTTGCGGCCCGCGGCACCCAGATTGCGAGGCGCCCGCACCAGGGAGACCGATGGAAAATCGCGTTCGATCATGCCAACTGTCGCGTCTTGTGACGCATTGTCGACCACGACGATAGGGGGCATCTCAGGCAGCGTGCACAGTTGATGCAAGGTGCGCTTCAGTTCCGCCGCGCGCTGGTGGGTCAGGACGACAACGCTGATGCGTTGCTCGCCATTTTGCTTCGGACTACTCATGGTCTAGCGGGATGGGTCGCATTGCAATTGCCAATAACGCTCGGGAGCAGCCAGGTCTGCTCGTTTGGCATTCTCGAACAAGGCAAGTTGACTACCATATGCGCTCACCGCGCGCTCTTTGGCGGCTGCCAATCCGGCCTGATGCATCTCGATCGGGCATGCAATCAGGCCATTGTCGCGCCACGACGCCAATCGATGTTGCAGTAATCCGGCAAGACGTCGGTAGAGAGCATCTTCATAAAACAGCCACGATGTGCGGCTGGCAGCTTGCCGCCACAGTATCAGTGCGGCCTGCTGCACCAGCACATGGTCGCTGTGGAAGAGTCCGAGCGGCGCGGCGACGACGCTGTCGCTGAAGCGATTTAATGCTTGGCCAAGACTCCTGACTATGTCTTCCTGGTTGGCGGGCATTTCATACTGGCTATCGAAAAAATCAAGCCAGACAGGAAACGCATGGAGCCGTTCTAACGCCTCTCGATCTTCGTGGCGGCGTGCATCCATGGCGGCGGCGGCCGAAACGAAGCCGGCGCGCTGATCCCATTCGGGTGCTGGTGTGTTGTCGTCCGGCAGCCCGGCGAAGACGGTAATGACGATCGTGTGCGGATGCGCCGCAATCAAGTTGCCGCAACTGAAAACGCCATCGTCCAGATGTGGGGAAATAACCACCAGACTTTCGATTTTGGGCATGTCGGCGACATCCGATGGCGATCAGACTGCAGCGCTGATCCCCGCTGCAGTTGTTGGGCTGTGTGCCAGCTCGGTGGCTGGATGAGCAATCCGCGATAGTCGGGCCTTGCGCTGGATGAAGTAGTGTACGGTGTGCGCCAAGCCTTGTGCCAATGGCGTGGAAGGAGTCCAGCCCAGCATTGCCTGCGCATACGAGGTGTCTGGGCAGCGTTGCCGTGGATCATCGGCCGGCAAGTCCTTGAACACGATTCGGGAACGGGAATGGGTGGCGTCGATGATGTGCCGGGCAATTTCCAGGACGCTGATTTCATGCCGATTGCCCAGATTGATCGGTTGATGCAAATCGTCGGGGCCGTTCATGAGCAGCACCAGTGCATCGATCAAATCGTCAACGTAGCAAAACGCGCGCGTTTGCGAGCCGTCGCCGTAAACCGTCAGGTCGCTACCGGCCAATGCCTGCGTGATGAAATTCGATACCACGCGGCCGTCGGCTGGGTGCATGCGCGGCCCATAGGTATTGAAGATGCGGGCAATCCGGATATTCAGCCCGTGCTGCCGGTGATAATCCATGAACAGCGTCTCGGCGCAGCGTTTGCCCTCGTCATAGCAGGAACGGATGCCAATCGGATTGACATGGCCCCAGTAAGACTCGACTTGCGGATGTTGCTGCGGATCGCCATACACTTCACTGGTGGAGGCTTGCAGGATGCGCGCTTTTACCCGTTTGGCCAGACCCAGCATATTGATGGCGCCATGGACGCTCGTCTTGGTCGTCTGCACCGGGTCGTTCTGATAGTGCACCGGCGATGCCGGGCAGGCCAGGTTGTAGATTTCGTCGACTTCGACATACAGCGGGAAAGTCACGTCGTGACGCATCAGTTCAAAATTCGGCTGATCGAGAAGGTGGGCGATGTTGTCCTTGCTGCCGGTATAAAAATTGTCGACGCACAAGACATCATGGCCGGCGGAGACCAGTCGGTCGCACAAGTGCGACCCCAGAAAGCCAGCTCCGCCGGTGACCAGAATGCGCTTGCAATTGTTATCTTTCATCGACGGGCCTCTGCGATAGGTATGTGATCCTGATCAGGCGGCAATCCGGCGCTCTGTCGGTTGTACAGGAAACGGAGTTTCAACTTCGATGCGGCTCGCGCGTGCGGTCGTGGCTGGCGCCAGACGCTCGTAGATCGTCGCCAGCCTGGCAGCCACGCCAGCCCAGGTATAGCAGCGTTTGGCGCGGCGGCGGCCAGCCAGACCCATGGTCCGTGCAGTGGAAGGCGAGCGCTGCAAGAAAATGAGCCGCTCCGCTAGTGCGGCGGGGTTGTTGGGTGGTACCAGAAAACCGGTCTTGCCGTCTTGCACTGTGGTTCGAATGCCACCGACGGCGGCACCAATTACTGGTGTGCCGCAGGCCATCGCTTCTACCGGAGTAATGCCGAATGGCTCGTACCACGGTGTGCTGACAAATACATTGGCGGCGCTATAAAACAAGTGCAACACTTCGCGGTCGCGTCGGCCGACGAAGGTAACGCGGTCGGCCACGCCGGCGGCATGCGCGACTTGTTGCAGACGCGCTATTTCTGGCGTGCTCTGTGGATCGGGCAGTTCGCTGTTGCCGCCGACGACATACAAGCGTGCGGTAGCACCATTGATGGACGGCACCAAGCGCATTGCCCGAATGACGTTGTCGATTCCTTTGCGTGGCACCAGCCGTCCCAGTTGCAGCACCGCGAACTCGTCATGCGGCCACCCAAGCCGATCGCGGGCGACGCCGCGTTCCAGCGGCGAGAACTCCAGCGCGTCGAAACCGCAAGGAACAATCTCAATGCACGCCGGATCAGCGCCATACAGTTCCACCAAGTCTGCATGGTCTTGAGGGCATTCGGCAATCACACAGTCCGATTTTCTGACCAGTGCGTCTTCGATGGCAAAACGTTCATCGGGAAAAGCATCATCAGTACCCTGGTGAAGCCGGCGCACCCGGCCCAGTGCATGAAAGGTCGTAACCAATGGTATTCCAAGCGTCGCCTTGACACGCAACGCGGCGGCGCCGGACATGAAAAAATTGGCATGCATGGCGTCATAGTCAATTTTTTCTTGTTGAAAAAACTCCAGCAAAGAATCTCCGAACGCATTCATGTAAGGCAGCAACTGTTCCTTCGGCAGATTGCATGGTGGGCCGGCCGGTACATGCACTACCCGGACGTTATGGCTGAATGGAATGATGGTCGGTAGCCGGGCATCATCGCGTCGTGTAAAGACATCGACCAGAAAGCCACGCTGTGCAAGATGTTTTGCAATTTGCGCCACGTAAATGTTCTGACCGCCCGCATCAACTCCACCAACCTGCGCCAGTGGCGATGCATGTTCGCTGATCAACGCTATTTTTGTCATGACAGGCTCCTGGAGTCGCAAAAAGCAATAGCCGGAAATTGCATCGTGCCGTCCATACTTCTTGGAAGCAGCATGCATGCCAGAAGCGCTTCTACCGACTTGTCCCGTCTGCAAATGGAAAAACAGACCATCCCGAAAACGAGGGTTTTTACAAGTTATTTGTAAATATGGCATGACCAATGCGCGCCGCGCTGGATTGTAGGCACGAGTGAAATAACGATGTTGCCTGGACAGCATGGGCATGTAATTTGCGTCCGCCATACGACAGCGGCGAGGCCGACCAGTTGTTACCGTGGCGGAGCAGCGCTGGAAATCATGTTTTACTATTTGGAGAAAGCAAATGATGCCTACCGATCCACAAGTGAATTCTGGAACTCGTATTGTCGGCGCCACTGATCTGAGCAACGAGGGGCCGGGCCCGCAGGTAATGGCCGCCGATACGCTGGAGGACGAAAAAGTGGTCAACACGGCCGGCGAGAGCCTGGGCAAAGTGCGTCATATCATGCTGGATGTACCGCGTGGCCGGATTGCATATGCGGTGCTGTCATTCGGCGGCGTGCTCGGCGTCGGTGATCGCTTGTTTGCGGTGCCATGGGCCGCGCTGCAGCTTGACGTCGACAACAAGTGTTTTGTTCTCGATGTCGATAAGGAGATGCTCGATCAGGCACCCGGGTTTGACAAGGATCACTGGCCGGCGATGGCAGATCCCAATTGGGCGGCGCAGATACATTCGTATTACACGACACCGCTTTACTGGAAATAAACAGAAATAAACAGCATCGTTCCAATCCGCATGGCGATCTCCAAGTGGCTGATTGTTTAAGGGGCAGATCGTTCGGAGAGCGATAGCCGGTCAGCCGGTGTGCTCATCGTGGAATGAGCAAGTTCTCGCTGCAAAGCAGGAAGGGTGGATGCAGCTTTTAATTGCCCGGCGCGCGAGAACGAAGGCCATTGGTCCACCTGTACACATCACATCCTGGCGGTCACCAGTCGATATCTCGGTGTCTGGTTAAGCTGCGGAGGCAGGATGGTGAACGGCTACCGGGTATCGATGATATTCGCCGGAGCGATGGGTGGCATGACGATGAACTATCGCGGGTTATTTCGGCTTGAATCGGGGGTGGCCAAAATGGCGATTACTTCCTGCTCGTCAATTTGCGGAAAATCCCGATAAAACTGGCTGACGGCGTCAAAGTTGTCTGGCGTATGCAGGCAGACCAACTTATCGGCAAACGGGCTGACACTAGCGAGACTGGTGCGTGGCGCCACAGGGACGGCGCAGATCAGTTCCGACGGGTTTTTGGCACGAATGCCATGCAATGCGGCAATCATGGTGGCGCCAGTGGCCAAGCCATCATCCACCACAATGACGATGCGGTCGTGCGGGTCGATCTGGCGCCGGAAGGGCGTGTATTGATTGCGCCGCCGTTCAAGCATTTGCAGTTGCCGAGTTTTTTCCTGTTCGACAAACGCATGCATCTCGGGGGAATCCTCGATCACGGGAGAAAGATAGACGCAACCACTTTCGTCGATGGCACCGATCGCGTATTCAGGATCAAACGGTGCTCCCAGCTTGTGCACCAGCACCACGTCCAGCTCTCCTTCCAGCTGCTGCGCGATCATTTTTCCCATCGGCACCGCGCCACGCGGAATTGCCAGTATCAATGGTTTGCGGCCGCGATAGGCGTGCAGATGCAAGGTCAGAACTTGCGCTGCTTCGGCACGATCGATAAACAGGTACGGTAGGTGCATGGAATTTGTGCTGTGTAGCGCGAGGTACCAGATTGTTCAATGTCTGATGCGCCGCAACTAAGGATGCTGGTAGAGACCGATCAGTTCGGTCTGGTCGATGACATGGTCTTGCATTGCCTGCTCCAGTTTTGCCTTGCCCGGATTGCCAAGGTCGGGCAATACCAGGTCCAGCGCGAACAGGCGGAAAAAATAGCGGTGACGGCCAACTGGTGGGCACGGGCCATCATAGCCGACGTGTTTCGAATCGTTGGCGCCTTGCAGCGTTCCGGGCGGTAGCGCAGCCGGCAGCATGCCAGCAGTCAGTCCTGAGGTATTCGCCGGAATGTTGTAGAGCACCCAATGCACCCAGATTCTTTGTGGCGCCGCCGGGTCCGGAGCATCTGGGTCTTCCATAATCAACGCCAGGCTCTTTGCCTTGGGCGAGATGCCAGACCACGATAAGGGTGGCGACAGGTTGCGGCCGTCACACGTATGGACGGCCGGTATGCCTTGTCCGGCACCGAATGCGCTGGAGGTTAGACTCAGGTGTGCGCTGTCCTGCTTTTGCGCCGGCACGACCGGGGTCACCAGTCCGATGGTAAGCGCAATTCCGAGCCCAAGTTGGAGATACTTTTCGAGGTACGTGGCGGACGCCATTTCAACGGCTCTGCAGGTCTGTAATGATGGCTCAGGACGACTCCCTTGGCTTCGCTACATCGCAATACCGAATGCCTGCCTGTGACCACCAGCTTGAACTCCTTGGCGGCACCAGGCGCTGGATTTTCGAACTCGTTCCGACATCGAGAAGCAGCCGCAGATGTCGAGCATTCAAGCCACACTTGCAGGCTACTCTGGAAGTACGGGCGGCACTGCTCCGTCAGCCAGGATTTTTATTTTTTCTTGATTTTTCTCAAACAGCACCATTCTCCAAGCCGGCCCTTCAGCGTATTTTGATGTTGATGAAACATTTGTCACGTTGCCGTCTGCAGGCTCTGGCAATGTCGACCGCATAAGGGAAACAAGGAAACGCCATGGATCGGATCGCCCTGATCACCGGTGGCACTCGCGGTCTGGGGCGGGCGATTGCTACCTTCTTGCAGGTTGCCGGCTACCGGGTGGCAGTCGTGTATTGCAGTAATGATGCGGCGGCCGCCAGTTTCAGGCAGGCGACGTCGATACCAGCATACAAATGGGATGTGGCCGATTTTGATGCCTGCAGGGCAGGAGTGATGCAGGTTGAAAACGATCTTGGCCCGATCGATATCCTGATCAACAATGCCGGCATCACGCTGCTCGTCAATGGTGGCCAGTACATGACTTGAACGGGCAGAAGGCAGCGTTTCTGTTCGCCCTGTCTCGCGGTGTGGAATTGTTGTCGGCCGCCAAATTCATCGTGTGGGATTGGTTGGCACTCTCTGGCCTTCAGCAGAAGGGCGTATTCTGTATTGCCCTTTAATTTTGACCACACATCCGTCAATGATCCAGACCCAGGCTGGTTCGAATTTCACCTTGTCGCACGCCGAAGTACGCTCGGTCATCATCGGCTTGATGCTGGCGATTCTGCTCGGCGCGCTTGACCAGACCATCGTTGCCGTGGCGCTACCGATGATGTCGACCGAACTGCAGGGTTTTGACTTGTTGGCGTGGGTGGTATCCGGCTATCTGGTGGCAGTAGCGGTGGCGACGCCGATCTACGGCAAGCTGGGCGATCTGTACGGGCGCCGCGCCATGCTGTCATCGGCGATTGCGGTTTTTCTGGCCGCATCGGTGGCGAGTGCGATGGCGCAGTCGATGCCGATGCTGGTGGCGGCACGCATCGTCCAGGGACTGGGTGGCGGCGGCCTGATCTCGGTCGCGCAAGCCACCATTGCCGATGTCGTGGCGCCGCGCGACCGCGGCCGTTTTCAAGGCTATATCAGCGGTGCCTTTGCGGTGGCTAGCGTCTCGGGGCCGCTGGCCGGCGGTTTCCTGACCGCCTATCTGTCGTGGCGCTGGGTGTTCTGGATCAACCTGCCTTTGGGCTTGGCCGCGTTCGTCATTTCACGCCGCGCGCTGGCGCGGCTGCCGGTTCCGCATGTCAAGCGGCCGGTCGATTATCCAGGCGCGCTGCTGCTGTCGCTCGGATTGAGCGTGCTGCTGATTGGCATCACGCGCGTCGGCCAGGGCGTAGCCTGGAGCGAGGCACTCAATCTGCAATTGTTTTTCGTTGCCCTGGCAGCGCTGGCGGCATTCCTGTGGCAGGAGCGGCGCGCGGCGGAGCCGATCATTCCGCTCGACTTGTTGCGCATGCCAACGGTGTCGATTTGCTGCAGCATCCTGTTCATTGCCTTTTTTCAGATCGTCTCACTGTCGGTGCTGATTCCGCTGCGGCTGCAAATGATGACCGAGGCTGGCGTGGAGGGCGCGGCCTTGCAATTGATCCCATTGTCGCTGGCGATTCCATTTGGCGCCTACATCGGCGGCAGTCTGACGGCGCGCAGTGGGCACTTCAAGCGCATCCAGTTGAGCGGAGCGTTGATGGTGCCGCTTGCGGTGCTGGGTGTGGCCCTGATTGATCCGCAGACCACGATCGCCGGCGTGCTGCTGATGGCATTGACGGGATTTGGCATCGGCTTGCAATTGCCGACTTCGATGGTGGCGGTCCAGAACGCGGTGCCATATCGGCACGTCGGTATCGCCACCGCGGTCACGGCGTTTTCGCGTTCGCTCGGCGCGGCGGTCGGTATCGCGATCCTGATGGCGTTGTTGCTGACGATACTGCACGACAAGGCGTCGGCGCTGCCCGGTTTGCTGTCCGGTGCTGATATCGTCAAGTCGATGCTGAGCGCTGCCGCCGAAGCGGCACCCAGGATGAGCCATCAATTGCACGCTCAGTTGCACGTCGTGGTGCAAGGCGCATTCCAGATGCTGTTCATGCTCAGTGCACTGGTGGCGCTGTCGGCGGTAGCCCTGGTCGCGATGATTCCGGACCAGGAATTAAGCCAGCAGACGGTGCGCTGACGGCGCCGCAGCGCCAATCGCTATGGTTTCAACTGGGCGCGAATTTCGCCGCCGGGATGAGCGGCGCTATGCACGTTCACGTACAGATCGCCTTTCTGAAACGCCTTGTACTGGGCGTCGGTCAGTTTGGCGCCGGCCGGCACCGCCCAGCCATGGTCGCCATGCTTTTCCAGCGGCACGATGATCGGGCCGTTTTTCCCCGCCGCGGCCTCATGGATATGCGCCATGGTGCCTTCGACCCCGGAAGTATCGATACTGCCACTCACCGATTTGTCGGCGTTGATGGCCAACGTGCCCTTACCGGCGGCGTTGGTGGTGACGGGTGGCACTTCGTGTCCGCCGGTTAATGCGACCTTGACATCGGTAGCAGCGGCAGGGCCGGCACCGGCGGCGAACGCGCTGGCGGCGATGGCCAGCATGGCGAGCATATGGTGTGGTTTTTGAAAAATGGCATTCATATCGGATCTCCAGAGATTGATGCAAGTGGATCGGATGCGGCGGTGATTGACAAGCCGGAGCGGACAGCGGGAATCGTCAGGATCGATGCCAGTAACCCGGCTTGCCGTAAAACTCATGTAAAGCGATTTCGTAGTCGCGGCTGATTGCAATAGCTTCGTCGTACTCTGGACTGTTGCGGATGGCATCCCGGCTCAGCGTGACATGCACTTCCGATTCAGCCCAGTCGATGTCCCTGATCCATGGCGTCGCAATCAACATTGTTTTGCCTCCAGGCCACCATTTGCGGGTATCCACCACCAGATAGCGGATGGTCCATGTCTCATCATCGAACATGAAATCGGCGACATGGCCAATGCTGCCATCGGTGGCATGGATCTGGTACCCGCGAATGTTGTCGCTGCTGCGCAAGTGCAGGTCTTCCGGTCGGACTTCGACCTCTTGCGCCGCACGGCGCCGATCTTCCGGGGCCGGCGGGATCGGCGTGAAGATTGGATATTCCGAGCTGTCCGTCATGTAGGGGCCGCCCCAATATGGCGCGTAGCCGTAATAGCCGAAGTAATCGAGTTCGTGCTGGCGCGACACCGGTTTGTGGGTATCGATGTCGGGACTGTTCCTGATTTGCTGTTGCGACAACCGCACGTCGATGCTGTCGGCATCGTCGTCGATGCGTGTCACCGACAGTGGTGAAATCAGGACTTCGCGCCCCAGCAGCCAAGGCCCGGTCTTGACGACCAGGTAACGAATCCCCCACGCCTCGTCGTCGAAAAAAACCTGCTGCACGCGGCCAATTTCGCCATCTTCGGCGTGCAGGGTCGAACCGTGTAGATTACGTACGCTGCGTAACATGACTGCGCTCCATCATGGCCGGCAATGCAAGTATGACAACTAGGAAAGTGGTCGCGTTCCACCTCCATCTTGCTGCCATTACCCCTGGCGATTCACGCCATGCTTTGCCGACGGGCTGTTTAGTTGCGGTCGATATATGGAGTATATATAAACTTCGCTTTATATACCTACGTATTCCATGCTCGTATGCTGGAGTATGTGAAACATCCCGAATCTTCTCGATTTATTTCAAAAGCTCACCTCATGCGCCCGGCCGCTCAGGCCGAAGCGAGCCCAAGCAGGTCAGGCTTGTGCCACGGCGATGCGCTGTTCGAAGGCGCGCTCCGCGCGCAGGCCTTCCAGATCCCGCTGCACTACCGCCAGTGCCAGCTGGACACCGCCACGCCGGTAGCTGATGCTGCAGTCGCGCGCGTCCAGCGAGCCGTCGATCTCGATTTGATCCCAGCCTTCGGCATGGCCGCTGTAGCCGAGCACGAAATCATATTGTTCGGTCCAGAAAAATGGCACCGCATCAAACGGTTCGCGCCGCCCCAGCATGTTGCGCGCGGCAGTTTGACCCTGGCGCTCGGCGACGGCCCAGTGCTCGACCCGGATCGCGGCGCCCGAGAGTGGATCCGGCCAGCGGGCGATATCGCCGGCCGCAAACACCCTGGGAACGCTGGTTTGCAGGTACCGGTCCACCACGACTGCCGCGATCCAGTTTCAGCCCGGCCTGTTGCGCGAGGCCAAGCGCGGGTTGCACGCCGATGCCGATGACCACCAGATCGGCTGCCAGTGTTGCGCCATTTTCCAGAGTCACGCACTTCGGGTCGATTGTCGCCGCGCTGGTATTCAGGTGAAAGTGCACGCCGTGCGCTTCGTGCAGCGCTTGCAGGAAAGCGCCGACCTGCGGCCCCAGTACGCGTTCCATCAGGCCGCTTTCGCGCCCGACCACGTGCACCTCGATATTGCGCGCCCGTAATGACGCCGCCACTTCCAGACCAATGAAGCTGGCGCCGATGATGACGGCTCGCTGCGCCGTCTGTGCGGTAGCGAGCAGCGCATTGCTGTCGGCCAGCGTGCGCAACACGTGGACGTGCGGCAAATCTGCGCCCGGCACTGGCAGGCGCAATGGTTCGGCACCGGTTGCCAACAGCAGCGCATCAAACGAGTATTGGCTGTCATCCACCAGCGTCACGTGCCGACCTACGGTATCGATTCGCGCCACTTCGGCGTTCAGGCGCAGGTTGATCTCCTGCTCGCGGTAGAACTCGGGCGAGCGCAAGGGTATCCATTCTTGCGGCGCGCTGCCCGCCAGGTAACCCTTGGACAGGTTGGGGCGATCATAGGGAACCGAGGAGTCGGCCGAGAGCATCGTGATGCTGCCGGCATAGCCTTCGCGCCGCAGCGTTTCGGCTGCCGCATTGCCGGCGGCGCCACCGCCCACAATCACGATTGAGTGTGGCAAGTCCGGGCTTGGCGCCAGCGTTGGCGGTCTGGCCGGCTCGATTTTTTCGCGCACGTACACCATGCCGTGCGCTTGCTCGACGCGCCAGCAGGAAACCGGATTCAGCGCCGGCGCCCGCAACGGCGCTCCGGTACGCAGGCTGAAGCAGGCGTGATGCCACGGGCAACGCACCGTGTCGCCGACCAGCAAGCCTTCCGCCAACGGCCCGCCGTAATGACTGCAGGTGGCGTCGATCGCGAATAGATCATTGCCGAGCCGGGCCAGCAGTACCGCTTCGCCTTGCACCTGGCCCAGCAGCATGCTGTTGTCGGCGATACTGGAAAACGGTACACCGGCGCCCAGATCCGGGCCGGCAGCTTGGCTTGTCGAGTCGCTCATTCCATTCTCCGTTGGGAGCCGGGTGCAATAGGTTCCTGAAGGAAACCATTTCTGGCATGGCAGTGTTGATCATAGAACTTTTCCGCTTCCGGTGTTGGCGCGATGTCAAGCTTGTAAGCGGAGGACTATCGGGGAATGCTTCAACTAGCCGTAGGGCAAGTCGGTAGAGTCAGCATACTCCTATAGGAATGGTTAAATACCGCATATAAAATAACGGAAAAAACATCATACTCCGTCAATGATGTTATCTGTTTAGAACTCTTTGCAATTCTCTGCCTCTACCCTGTGGACCTCAATGACACGGGCAACGATGGCTGAGCACAAATCTGGCACCGAGTTCGCCCCCGATGCCGGAGCAATCTTCGGCTCGGTGGCGAATGGTCATGCCCCGCTGCGCGCATCCGGTGCTGGCGATGCCGCACCGCCAGCGCTGCAATTGCTGTCGAACGGCCGGTATCACGTCATGCTCGGCGCTGCGGGAACCGGTTATAGCCACTGGAACGACTTGGCGTTGACGCGTTGGCGCGAAGATGCCACGCGCGACAACTGGGGTTCCTTCTGTTATTTGCGCGATGCCGCCAGCCGCCGTTATTGGTCCTGTACCCGCCAGCCGGCGCCGGATGAGGCCGGTGCTTACCGCAGTTATTTCTGGGACGCCGGCGTCGTGTTCGACTGCCATGCCGAAGACATCGACAGTCGGCTGGCCGTCGTCGTCGCGCCCGACGACGATGTCGAAGTGCGGCGGCTGACCTTGTCCAGTCGGGCGGGGGCACGCAAGACGATCGATATGACCAGCTATGCTGAAGTGGTGCTGGGTGCAGCCGCCGCCGACGATGCCCATCCCGCTTTTTCCAAGCTGTTTGTCGAGAGCGAAATCCTGCCGCGGCGACAAGCCATCCTGTGCACGCGCCGCAGCGGCAGTGCAGCGGCCGCACCGTGGATGTTTCATTTGCTGGTCGCGCTGGACGGAGCGCCGGCGTCGGTGTCGTATGAGACCGACCGCATGCAATTCGTCGGCCGCGGCCATTCCCTGGCTCGACCCGCTTGCGCTGCAAGACGATTCCCCGCTATCCGGCAGTCAGGGCTCGGTACTGGATCCGATCGTGGCCATCCGTACGCGCATCGCGCTGGAGGCGCAGCAGTCGGTTAGCATCGCGTTCATTACCGGTGCCGCTCCGACTCGCGCGGCGTGCCTGGCGCTGATCGATAAATACCGCGATCCGGCTGTCATCGCTGCCGTGTTTGGGCTGGCCTGGGTCCGCAGTCGGCAGTGGCTGCAGCAGCTGGAGCTGGATGCCGCGACGGCAGCACTGTATGGCCGGCTGGCGGACGCCATCGTCTACGCCGGCCCCGCGCTGCGTGCCGACCCAGCCGTTGTGGCACAAAACCGGCGCGACCAATCCGGCTTGTGGGGCATGTCGATTTCCGGCGACTGGCCAATCGTGCTGCTGCAACTCGGTGCCGGGGCGCAGCCGGAACCGGTGCGGCAACTGCTCCAGGCGCATGCCTATTGGCGTGCCAAGGGCTTGACGGTCGATCTGGTGATTTGCAACCGGGCCGGCGTCGCGGGCCGGCCGCAATTGCAGGATCAGGTGCGCAGTCAAGTCCAGGCGCTGGCCGCTGCTGGTCCGCTGGATCAGCCCGGCGGCGTCTTCGTGCGGCTGGCAGCGGCATTGGCGCCACAGGACCAGTTGCTGTTGCAAGCGGTGGCGCGCGTGGTGCTGGATGACGATAGCGGTACGCTGGCCGAGCAGGTAGCACGTCGCTGCGGCACAGGAAACGGCGCCGTGCCTGCGGTGCCGACGCGCCAGCCGCAGCTCCCGGAGCCAGCGCCAGCCACCGCCGTCGCCGGAGAATTTGCAGTTTTTTAACGGCGTGGGCGGTTTCAGCAAGGATGGTCGTGAATATGTCGTGACGCTGGCGCCGGGACAATTCACACCGCTGCCGTGGGTCAACGTCCTGGCCAATCCGTCGTTCGGCAGTCTGGTGTCGGCAAGCGGCGGCGCCAGCAGCTGGAGCGAGAACGCCCAGGAATTTCGCCTGACGCCGTGGTCGAACGATGTCATCAGCGACCTGGACGGCGAAGCGTTCTACGTGCGCGATGAGGATAGCGGCGAGTACTGGTCGCCGACGTCCTGGCCCCGGCGCGGCGTCGGGCCATACGTTTGCCGGCACGGTTTCGGCTACAGCGTTTTTTCGCATCGGCAAGGGGGCATAGACACCGAACTGCGAATGTATGTCGCAATCGATGCTCCCATCAAATTTTCGATCTTGACGCTGCACAACCGGTCCGGCCGACCGCGCCGTCTTTCGGTTACCGCCTATATCGAATGGGTGCTGGGAGAATTGCGGTCGAAAACGAGGATGCAGGTAGTGACCGAGACCGATCCTGGCAGCGGCGCGCTGCTGGCGCGCAATACCTACAGTACCGATTTTGGCGAGCGCGTGGCCTTTTTCGACACGGATGCAGGATGCCGATCCGGCGCGCAGCTTTACCTGTGATCGCGCCGAATTCATCGGCCGCCATGGCTCCTTGCGAGAACCGGCCGCCATGTCGCGACCGCAACTTTCTGGCCGTGTCGGCGCCATGCTCGACCCTTGCGCGGCACTGCGCATTCCATGTGAACTGGCCGCGGGCCAGGAACGCCAGATCATTTTCCGGCTCGGCGCGGCCGGCGGCGCAGATGAAGTGCGCGCCCTGATCCGGCGCTATCGCGGCGGCGAAGCCGCACGCCAGGCGCTGGCTGCCGTGACTGCCTACTGGCAACGCACGCTGGGCGGTTTGCAAGTCGAAACGCCCGATCCATCCTTCGATCTCCTGGCCAACGGCTGGCTTCAATATCAAACGCTGGCCTGCCGTCTATGGGCTCGCACCGCGTTTTACCAGTCGTCCGGCGCCTTTGGCTTTCGCGACCAGCTGCAGGACGTGATGGCGCTGGTGCACGCCGAACCGGGCCTGGTTCGCGCCCATCTGCTGCTGTGTGCGTCGCGCCAGTTCCGCGAGGGCGATGTCCAGCACTGGTGGCACCCGCCGGCGGGGCGCGGCGTGCGCACGCGCTGTTCGGATGATTTCCTGTGGTTGCCATTTGCCGTCTGCCGCTACGTGACGGTCACCGGCGACGCGGCCGTGCTGGACGAAACCGTGCATTTTCTGGATGGCAGGCCACTGAGAGATGGCGAGGAATCGTATTACGAACTGCCGGCGCAGTCGGCTGAAAGCGCCACGCTATATCAGCACTGCGTCGGCGCGATCCAGCACGGCCTGCGCTTCGGCGAACACGGTTTGCCATTGATGGGGTCGGGCGACTGGAACGATGGCATGAACAAGGTCGGGATCGGCGGCAAGGGCGAAAGCATCTGGCTTGGGTTTTTTCTGTACGACGTGCTGCTGCAATTTGCCCGGCTTGCCCAAGCGCATGCGGACCCCGAGTTCGCCGGTCGTTGTCACGTGGAAGCAGCGCAACTGCAGCGCAACCTCGAACAGCACGGGTGGGATGGCGCCTGGTATCGACGCGCCTATTTCGACGACGGCTCGGTACTCGGCTCCAGTGCCAATGCCGAATGCCGGATCGATTCGATCGCCCAAAGCTGGGCGGTGCTCTCCGGCGCGGCAGAGCCGGCTCGTGCACACCTGGCGATGGAGGCGGTGCGGCAGCAACTGGTGCAGCCTGACGGCGGCGTGCTGAAGCTGCTGGCGCCGCCATTCGACACTTCGACTCCCGACCCTGGCTACATCCAGGCCTACGTTCCCGGTGTGCGCGAAAACGGTGCGCAATATACCCATGCCGCGATCTGGGCGGTGATGGCGTTTGCCGCGCTCGGCGACGGTACCCGTGCCACGCAATTGTTGTCGATGATCAATCCGGTAAATCACACGCTCGATAGGGAATCGATGGCAGGTTACAAGGTCGAACCGTACGTGATCGCCTCCGACGTGTATGCGCTGGCGCCGCATACGGGGCGTGGCGGCTGGAGTTGGTATTCGGGTTCGGCCGGCTGGATGCTGCGCCTGATGACGGAATCGATCCTGGGCTTGCGGCGCGTGGCTGACCGGCTGTATCTGGAGCCTTGTCTGGCGTCGGATTGGAGCGGGTTTTGCATGCGTTATCGGTATGGAGAAACCTGGTACTCGATCCGCGTGTGGCAAACCGGCGAGCCATCGGGCGTGGCGGCGGGCATCACACAGTTGACGGTGGACGGCATGCCGCAAGGCGACCCGGCCATCCCGCTGACGGACGATCGGCAGCCGCACGAAGTTGAATTGCGGATCCAGCGCGGACCGGAAAAGGAAGATGCGCAACCATAGAGGAGAGTCAAGATGCAAATCGGCATGATCGGCCTGGGGCGGATGGGTGCCAACATGACGCAGCGCTTGATGAAAGCCGGCCACCAGTGCATCGTCTACGATGCGCATCCGGCTGCGGTCGCGGTGCTGGCGGCGCGCGGCGCAATTGGCGTCGATTCTCTTGCGGCGTTGGTGGCCGCCTTGGAGCCGCCGCGCGCGCTTTGGCTGATGGTGCCGGCAGCGGTGGTGGACGATGTGTTGACGACGTTGACGCCGCTGCTGGCGGCCGGCGATATCGTGGTCGACGGCGGCAATTCGATGTATCACGACGATATCCGGCGCAGCGCCGCCTTGCACCCGCAAGGCATTCATTACGTGGATGTCGGCACCAGCGGCGGCGTGGCGGGACTGGAGCGGGGTTATTGCCTGATGGTCGGCGGCGAAGCCGAAACCGTGCGCCATCTTGATCCTGTCCTGGCGGCGCTGGCGCCAGGCGCCGGCAACGCACCGCGTACGCCTGGACGCAGCGGCCCGAGCGCATCGGCCGAACAGGGCTATCTGTATTGCGGCAACGCCGGCGCCGGCCATTTCGTCAAGATGGTTCATAACGGCATCGAGTACGGCATCATGGCCGCGTATGCCGAGGGCTTCAATATTCTGAGCAATGCCAATGCCGGCAAGCGGGCGCGCAGCGTCGACGCTGAAACGGCGCCATTGCGCCATCCCGAACATTATCAGTATGAGCTGAATCTGCCCGACATCGCCGAAGTCTGGCGCCGCGGCAGTGTCATCGGCTCCTGGTTGCTGGACTTGGTCGCCGCTGCCTTGCATGCCAATCCGGAATTGACGAACTATGCCGGCCGCGTCTCGGATTCAGGCGAAGGGCGCTGGACGCTGGCGGCGGCGATTGACACCGCGGTGCCGGCGCCGATCCTCTCCGCCGCCATATTCGAGCGTTTCAGTTCGCGCGGCGACGCCGATTTTGCCGACAAGGTGCTGTCCGCGATGCGCTATCAGTTTGGCGGCCATATCGAACAAGCGGAGCGGGGAAAATGACGGATATCCAATCCGACGCCTTCGTCTTCTTCGGCGCCACCGGCGATCTGGCCTACAAGAAAATTTTTCCCACGCTGCAGGTCATGGTCCAGCGCGGCCGTCTGGACATTCCGGTCATCGGCATCGCCCGCTCCGGCTGGAGTCTGGAACGTCTGCGCGAGCGGGTGCGCAGCAGCCTGCAGGAACATGGCAGGCTGGATGATCATGCCTGCGGCAAGCTATGCGCGCAATTGCGCTATGTCGATGGCGACTATGGCGATGACGCCACATATGAGCGCTTGCGGCGGGCGCTGGGCAACGCGGTACGGCCGGTACACTACCTGGCGATCCCGCCCAGCATGTTCGGCCCGGTCGCGCGCGGACTGGCCCAATCGGGCTGCGGCAAGGGTGCGCGCATCATCGTCGAAAAGCCGTTCGGACGCGATCTCGCTTCCGCCGTCAAGCTGGACGCCACGCTGCATCAGTCGTTTCCCGAATCGGCGATTTTTCGCATCGACCATTATCTGGGCAAGGAAACGGTGCTGAATCTGCTGTATTTCCGCTTTTCCAATGCCTTTCTTGAACCGATCTGGAACCGCAACCATGTGGCCAGCGTGCAAATCACCATGGCCGAGGATTTCGGCGTGGAAGGCCGCGGACGATTCTACGAAGAGGTTGGCGCGCTGCGCGACGTCGTGCAAAACCACATGCTGCAAGTGATGACCTTGCTGACGATGGATGCACCGGTCGGCCGTGGCCTCGATATCCTGCGCGACGAAAAACTGCGCCTGCTGCGTGCCGTCCGCCCGCTCGATCCGAAGGAGGTGGTGCGCGGCCAGTTCAGCGGGTATCGCAAAGAGCAGGGCGTCGCGGCCGACTCCCGGGTCGAAACCTTCGCCGCCCTGCGGCTGCATATCGACAGCATGCGCTGGACGGGCGTGCCGTTCTATATCCGCGCCGGCAAGCAGCTGCCGGTGACGGCGATGGAAGTGCTGGTCGAGCTCAAGCACTTGCCGCAGCCGGTGTTCGACCCGATGAAGAAAAACCAGTCGAACTATTTTCGTTTCCGTTTCAGCCCGGATGTCGGCATTTCCGTCGGCGCGCGCATCAAGCTGCCCGGCGTGGCCATGGTCGGCCAGGCCACCGAACTGATCGCGCAACGCGATGCCGGCGACGACATGACACCGTACGAACGCCTGTTCGGCGATGCCTTGCGCGGCGACTCATCCTTGTTTACGCGGGATGACTGCGTCGAGCAGGCGTGGCGCATCATTGATCCAGCATTGGACAGCAGCGCGGCGCCGATCGAATACCCGGTGAATAGCTGGGGTCCGGAGGAGGCTGGACAGTTGATCGAGCGCGACGGCGGCTGGCATAACCCGATAGCGCATGAGGTGCCGGCATGAGCGCACCGGAAAACATCGTCTTTCTGTTCGACGTCGATAACACGCTGCTCGACAACGACCGCGTCGCCGCTGATCTGCAGCAACACCTGGTCCGTCAGTTCGGCAGCGACAATGCCCGCCGCTACTGGAGCATCTTCGAGGAACTGCGCGCGGAACTGGGGTATGCCGATTACCTGGGCGCACTGCAACGCTATCGCAGCAACTCCCTGAACGACCCGGCGTTGCTGCTGATGTCCGGATTCCTGCTGGATTATCCGTTTGCCGATCGCCTGTATCCCGGTGCGTTGCAGGCGCTGGCTCATGTGCGGCAGTGGGGCCGCACCGTCATTCTGTCCGATGGCGATGCCGTATTCCAGCCGCGCAAGGTGCAGCGTTCGGGCTTGTGGGATGCGGTCGAAGGGCGCGTGCTGATTTACATCCATAAGGAAAAAATGCTGGATGCGGTACAGGCGCGCTACCCGGCACGTCATTACGTGATGGTGGACGACAAGCTGCGCATTCTGGCGGTGATGAAGAAGGAAATGGGCACGTGCTTGAGCACGGTCTTCCCACGCCAGGGGCATTACGCGCTGGACGCCCGTAATGCAGCACTCTATCCGCCGGCCGACGTCGCGATTGAGCGCATCGGCGATTTGGCGCAGTGCGAATTATCCGTATTTTTCGGCGCGACGGATGCGCGCGCCTGGAGCCAATCATGAATGCAGCGCAAGAACTTCACGAGCTCGGCCAGAGTCTGTGGCTCGACAACATCACCCGTAAAATCGTCACCGACGGCACCCTGCGCCGTTACATCGACGAGCTGGCGGTAACCGGACTGACGTCCAATCCGACCATTTTCCAGAAAGCGATTGGTGACACGGACTTCTACGATGAAGCGATTCGCCGCAAGACGCAAGAAGGCAAGGCCGGCGAAGCGATGTTCTTCGAGCTGGCACTGGAAGACCTGACGCAGGCGGCCGATCTGTTTCGCGCCGTGCACGACAAGACGAATGGCGTCGACGGCTGGGTCTCGCTGGAGGTGTCACCGCTCTTGGCCGACCGTGCCGATGCCACTATCCAGGCAGCACTCGACTTGCACGCGCGCGCCGCGCGGCCCAACCTGTTCATCAAGATTCCCGGCACTGCCGCCGGGCTGGTGGCCATCGAAGAATCGATCTACCAGGGTGTGCCGATCAATGTCACGCTGCTGTTTTCGCGCGAGCAGTATCTGGCAGCGTCCGCCGCCTATATGCGCGGCATCGAGCGGCGCTTGGCGGCGGGCCAAAGTCCCAAGGTGGCTTCGGTGGCATCGATTTTTGTCAGCCGCTGGGACGTGGCGGTAAAAGACAAGGTGGCGCCGCAGCTGCAGAACCGGCTCGGGATCGCGATTGCCCAGCGCGCCTATCTGGCCTACCACGATGTGCTGGCCTCGCAGCGCTGGCGCCAGCTTGCCGCAGCAGGCGCGCAGCCGCAGCGCCTGTTGTGGGCCAGCACCGGCACCAAGGACCCGGCGGCGCCGGATACGCTCTACATAGAAGCGCTGGCGGCGCCGGACACTATCAATACCATGCCGGAAAAAACCTTGCTGGCGTTTGCCGAGCATGGCCAGGTGAAGAACCCGATGACGGCGGATGTGGCGGCCGCTGGCGAGTGGGAAGGGATGCTGGACAAGTTCGTGCGCTCCGGGATCAATGAGATGAGCCTGGCCGAACAGTTGCAACGCGAGGGCGCACAGGCGTTCGACAAGTCATGGAAAGACCTGCTGGCTGGCATCACCTCGAAAAGCGAGCAGTTGCAGGGCGCTGCTGGCATGAAGGTGCAACCGTGACAGCTACTACTCCTGGTGCGGCACCCCTGCTGACCGAACGCCCCGCCTGGCAAGCGCTGGCGGCGCACTACCAGACGATCCGCAATGTGCATCTACGGCAGCTGTTTGCCGATGATGCCGCGCGTGGCGAACGTTTTGTGGCCGAAGGCGCCGGCCTGTATCTTGACTATTCAAAAAACCATGTGACCGACCAGACCCTGCAACTGTTGCTGCAGCTGGCTGAGGAATGCGACTTGCGCGCACGGATCATCGCGATGTTCCGTGGCGACAAGATCAACGTCACCGAGCAGCGTGCGGTATTGCATGTGGCGCTGCGGGCAAGTGCCGACGAACGCATTATGGTCGATGGCGTCAATGTGGTGCCGCAGGTCCACGCGGTATTGCAGCAAATGACGCTTTTCAGCAACCAGGTACGGGACGGCGAATGGCGTGGCCATAGCGGCAAGCGCATTCGTAACATCATCAATATCGGCATCGGCGGCTCGGATCTGGGGCCGGTGATGGCGTACGAAGCGCTGCGGCATTACAGCGCGCGCGAACTGAACTTCCGATTTGTGTCGAACGTCGACGGCACTGACCTGGTGCAAGCGCTGGACGGATGCGATGCGGAAGAAACGCTGTTCATCATTTGCTCCAAAACTTTCGGCACCCTGGAAACATTGACCAATGCCCATGCCGCGCGCGCCTGGTGTGTGGAAAAACTGCGCGACCAGAAAGCGGTGGCGCGGCACTTCGTCGCGGTGTCGAGTAATGCCGAGGCGGTGGCGCGGTTCGGCATCGATCCCGCCCACATGTTCGGTTTCTGGGATTGGGTCGGCGGCCGCTATTCGATGGATTCGGCGATCGGGCTGTCCACCATGATCGCGGTCGGGCCCGAAAATTTCCATGCGATGCTGGCTGGAATGCACGCCATGGACGAGCATTTCCGCAGCGCGCCATTCGAACGCAATTTGCCGGCGCTGATGGGTTTGCTGGCGCTATGGAACAACAATTTCTTCGGTATGGCGACGGTGGCGGTACTGCCCTACGCGCAATACCTGAAGCGCTTCCCGGCCTATCTGCAGCAGTTGACGATGGAAAGCAATGGCAAGCACGTGACGCAGGACGGCCAGCCAGTCAGTTATCAGACCGCGCCGGTGATCTGGGGCGAGCCGGGCACCAATGGCCAGCATTCGTTCTATCAGCTGCTGCATCAGGGAACCCGGATGACGCCCTGTGATTTCATTGGCTTTTGCCAGGCACTGAATCCGCTAGGAAAACAACACGACCTGCTGATGGCGAACCTGTTTGCGCAGAGCGAGGCGCTGGCATTTGGCAAGACCGCCGCGGAAGTGCGGGCCGAAGGTACCCCGGAGCGGCTGGTGCCGCATCGCACGGTGGCCGGCGACCGCCCCAGCAATACGATCCTCGCCCAGCGCCTGACGCCGCAGACGCTGGGTGCGCTGGTGGCGCTGTATGAGCACAGCGTGTTTACGCAAGGGGTAATCTGGAACATCGATTCCTTTGATCAATGGGGCGTCGAACTGGGCAAGGTCCTGGCGCAGCGCACGATTCCGGAGCTGGAAAGTACGAACGAGCCACTCCTGGCGCACGACAGTTCCACCAACGCGCTGATCCGACGCTATCGCCGCCTGCGCCAGGAGCAATCATGACTACGGGCTACACACGTGCACTCTATCTGCTGCCGTTCGATCATCGTCATTCGTATGTCAGCGGCATGTTCGGCTTCCATCCGCCATTGACGCCAAGCCAGCATGATCAGGTGGCTGATACCAAGCAGGTAATTTACGAAGGTTTCCGACAGGCGCTGGCCGGCGGCGTGGCGCAGGCCAACGCCGCCATCCTGGTGGATGAGGAATTCGGCGCGGCCGTTTTACGGGACGCGGCAAGGCAGGGCTACACCACTGCGCTTGCCGTGGAGAAGAGCGGATCGGACGAGTTCGACTTTGAATACGGCGCAGATTTCGCCGCCCATATCGAGGTATTCAAGCCGACTTTTGCCAAGGTATTGGTGCGTTACAACCCCGAAGGCGATGCCGCACTCAATGCTCGCCAGGCGGCACGCCTGAAGCAGCTTTCGGACTACTGCCGCAAGGTGGATCAGCGCTTCATGTTCGAATTGCTGGTGCCGGCGACAACGGAACAATTGGGGCAGCTTGCCGGCAGCGTCGATGCCTATGACCTGCAGGCCCGTCCATCATTGATGCTAGGGGCGATACACAGTCTGCAGGACGCCGGGGTCGAGCCTGACGTCTGGAAAATAGAAGGGCTGGAGCGGCGCGAGGATTGCCTGCGTGTGGTTGAGGCGGCCCGGCGCGACGGCCGCTCAGACGTCAGCTGCATTGTTCTCGGTCGCGGCGCGGACCAGCGCAAGGTGAGCGCTTGGGTGGCAACCGCAGCTACCGTGCCGGGATTCATCGGCTTTGCCGTGGGCCGCACCAGCTTCTGGGACGCGATCAAGGATTACCGCAACGGCACCGCAACAAGGGAACAGGCGAGCGCACGCATCGCCGCCCGCTATGCGGAATGGGTCGCCATTTTCGAACAACAGGACATTACCGCAGCCGGGGCAAGCAATGAATGAGCAGGAACAGTTAGATCAGGTCTGCATCAATACCCTGCGCACCTTGTCGATCGATGCGGTGCAGAAGGCGAACTCCGGCCATCCCGGCACACCGATGGATGCCGCACCAGCGGCGTATTGCCTATGGCAGCGCTTCTTGGACTACGATGCGCAGGATCCAGAATGGCCGAACCGCGACCGTTTCGTGCTATCGGTCGGTCACGCATCGGCCTTGTTGTACAGCCTATTGCATCTGTGCCGGGTCAAGGCAAGCGCTGCAAGCTATCAACAGGCGGATCGGCTGGCGGTAACACTGGACGACCTGAAAACGTTTCGCCAGGCCGGCAGCCGCTGCACTGGCCACCCGGAATACGGTTGGACCTCGGGCGTCGAAGCCACCACCGGGCCGCTCGGGCAGGGCGCGGCGAACAGCGTCGGCATGGCAATCGCCGAACGCTGGCTGGCGGCCACCTACAACCGCCCCGGCTATGACCTCTACGATTACCGCGTCTATGCGCTGTGCGGCGACGGCGACATGATGGAGGGCGTTAGCAGCGAGGCGGCATCGCTGGCCGGACATCTGCAACTGGCCAACCTGTGCTGGATCTACGATGACAACCGCATCTCGATCGAAGGGCCGACCAGCATCACATTTACCGAGGACGTGGCGGCACGCTTTATCGCCTATGGCTGGCAGGTGTTGCGGGTAGCAGACGCCAACGACCTGGGGGCGATCGAATCTGCTCTGGAAAGCTTTCGGCACACGCTGGACCGGCCGACCCTGATTGTCATCGACAGCCACATCGGTTACGGCGCTCCCCATAAGCACGACACGCGCGAAGCGCACGGCGAAGCTCTCGGCGTCGAAGAGGTACGGCTGGCGAAGGAATTCTATGGTTGCGA
Organism: uncultured beta proteobacterium; assembly: GCA_963707665.1. Classification (GTDB taxonomy): domain Bacteria; phylum Pseudomonadota; class Gammaproteobacteria; order Burkholderiales; family Burkholderiaceae_D; genus DATJCV01. The sequence continues at coordinate 293,180 of CAVPQU010000011.1, forward strand.
TCCCAACAAGCAGTTCGATGTGCCGGCCGGCGTAACGGAGCATTTCGCGGCGCATTTCGGCCAGCGCGGCGCGACCGCGCATGCGGCGTGGGAAAACATGTTCACCGAGTATCGCAAACAATATCCGGACCTGGCGCAGCAGATCGATTGCATGCGGCGCCGCGAGTTGCCGTCTGGCTGGGATGCCGGCGTCAGGGATTTTCCGGCCGATGCGAAAGGCATGGCGACACGCGAATCGTCCAGTGTGGTCCTCAACGCCATTGCGGCGCGGGTACCGTGGCTGCTGGGCGGCGCGGCGGATCTGGCGCCTTCGACCAAAACCGATCTGAAGGACCCGGTTTTCGGCAATTTTCAGCCACCGCAAATGGATTCCGCCGAAGCAGACGACTATCGCGGCCGCAACTTCCATTTCGGTGTGCGCGAGCATGCGATGTGCGCGATCGCCAACGGCATGAGCGTTTCGCAACTACGGCCGTTTGCCGCCAGTTTTTTCATTTTTACAGACTATTGCCGTGGTGCGTTGCGCCTGTCGGCAATGATGGAAACGCCGGTCGTGTATATCTGGACGCACGATTCCATCAGCCTTGGCGAAGATGGTCCCACCCATCAACCGATCGAGCAATTGGCTTCGTTGCGTGCGATGCCGGGAATGATTGTGCTGCGACCGGCAGATGCGAATGAAGTAGTGCAGGCATGGCGCTTCATCATGGCGTGCCGCGACCGGCCGATCAGCCTGGTGTTGACGCGGCAAGCGGTGCCTACTTTCGATCGCAATCGGTATGCGGCAGCCGATGGCACGGCGCGCGGCGCCTATGTGCTGGCCGACGCGCCGCAGCACCAGCCGGAGGTATTGCTGCTGGCCACTGGCAGTGAAGTAGCCTTGTGTGTGGCAGCGTATGAGCAATTGAAGACCGAAGGGGTTCACGCGCGCGTCGTCAGCATGCCGTCGTGGGAATTGTTCGAGCATCAGAGCGGGGAATACCGCGACAGTGTGCTACCGCCGGCAATCGGGGCGCGGGTAGCAGTGGAAGAAGCATCCAGCTTCGGCTGGGAGCGCTATGCCGGCCTGGATGGCACGGTGCTGGGCATGCATACGTTCGGCTTGTCGGCGCCGGCCAAAATCGTTGCGCAGCACTTCGGATTTGAGCCGCAGCACGTGGTGCAGGCTGCGCATGCGCAAATCGATCGCGCAAACCGGAGGAAAAATGGATAGCGCCGGCGATGCAGCCGCCGCGGCTGCGCAGAAAATCAGTTCTCTGGCTGGCAAGCCTGCACCGCGCTCGTTACTGGTCAACGTGCCGAAACTGGTGACGCACTATTATGCGGAAAGGCCCGATCCATCACAGCCCGCGCAGCGGGTCGCGTTCGGCACTTCCGGGCATCGCGGCTCGTCATTTGCGTGCAGCTTCAATGAAGCGCATGTATTGGCCATTACTCAGGCTATTTGCCAGTACCGCAAGCAACATGGCATCGATGGCCCACTGTTCATCGGGATCGATACCCATGCCCTGTCGCAGCCGGCCTACGCCAGCGCGCTGGAAGTGCTGGCAGCAAATGGTGTCGAAGTGATGTTGGCAGAAGGGGATGAATACACGCCGACGCCAGCCGTGTCGCATGCCATTCTGGTCTACAACAAGGGGCGGCGCGCAGGTATGGCCGACGGCATCGTCATCACGCCCTCGCATAATCCGCCAGACAACGGTGGTTTCAAGTACAACACGCCCAACGGCGGCCCGGCCGATACCGACGTCACTGGCTGGATCGAAGCACGGGCCAACGCATTGCTGGAAGCCAGGCTGGATGGTGTTGTCAGAATCCCGCTGAAACAGGCGCTGCATGCGGATACCACCCACCGGCATGATTTTCTTGGCGCCTATGTCAATGATCTGGGCAGCGTCATTGACATGGAGGCGATTCGCGGCGCCGGTATTCACATGGGCGTTGACCCATTGGGGGGTGCCGGCGTGCATTACTGGGCTCGAATTGCCGAGCGTTATGGTTTGAACCTGACGGTCGTCAGCGATCAGGTCGACCCCACGTTTGGCTTCATGACGGTGGATTGGGATGGCCAGATCCGGATGGACCCGTCCTCCGTCTATGCGATGCAACGGCTGCTTGGCATCAAGGATCGATTCGACATCGCCTTTGCTTGCGATACCGATCATGACCGACATGGGATTGTTACGCGAGGCAGCGGCTTGCTGCCGCCAAATCATTATCTGGCGGTGGCGATCGATTATTTGTTTCGGCATCGACCGCACTGGCCGGCACATGCGCGGTATCGGCAAAACCGTGGTCAGCAGCCGCATGATCGACTTCGTGACGACCCGGCTGGGCCGCCAGCTGGCGGAGGTGCCGGTCGGCTTCAAGTGGTTTGTCGATGGCTTGTTCGATGGGTCGCTCGGATTTGGCGGCGAGGAGAGCGCCGGCGCCTCGTTTCTGCGGCAGGACGGCACGGTCTGGACCACTGACAAGGACGGCATCGTGCCGGCGTTGCTGGCGGCCGAAATCAGCGCACGGCTACAGCACGATCCCGGCGATGCCTACGTCGATCTCACGCATGAGTTCGGCACTCCCGTATCGCTGCGTTTCGAAGCGGCCGCAACGCCAGTTCAAAAGCGGCGATTGGCCAAATTTTCCGCACAGCAGGTGCGCACGCATGAATTGGCCGGCGAGCCTATCGAATCCGTGTTGACGCAGGCGCCATATAACCATGCAGCGATTGGTGGCGTGAAAGTCGTGGCGAAAAGCGGCTGGTTTGCGGCACGCCCATCCGGCACGGAAAATATTTACAAAATTTATGCGGAAAGTTTTCTCGGCAGCGAACATTTGCGGCATATCGTGGCCGAGGCACAGGTGATCGTCGGCTCGGCCCTGGATACCCCGACGGCAGACGCGGATCAGGATGCCAATTAATCCGAGGAGCGCAGATGAGCAGTCACAGGCCAAGCGTCGAGGCCGAAATGAATCGGCTCCAGCATGAATCGTTCAGCTATTTCTGGCATGAGGCCAATCCGGAAAATGGCCTGGTGATCGACAAGAATGCTCAGGATTGGCCAGCCAGCATTGCTGCTACCGGGCTGGCTCTGGCCGCCTATCCGGTTGCGGTCGAACGTGGCTTCATGCCGCGGCCGACCGCCATTTCCAGAACCCTGGCCACGCTACGATTTTTCTGGAACAGTCCGCAAGGACCCGAGCCGAACGCGACTGGTTATCAGGGTTTTTATTATCATTTTCTCGACATGCAGAGCGGCCGCCGCGCATGGCAGTGCGAGCTGTCGACGGTGGATAGCGCATTTCTACTGGCAGGCGCATTGCTGGCGGCGACCTATTTTTCAGGAGCGGCAGAGGGTGAGCAGGAAATTCGCACGCTGGCTGAGGCATTGTACCGGCGCGCCGACTGGCAGTGGGCGCAGGATGGCGGCGACACGGTGACGCATGGCTGGAAACCCGAAAGCGGATTTCTCAAATATCGTTGGGAAGGTTACGACGAGGCGATGCTGCTCTACGTGCTGGCGCTTGGCTCGCCCACCCATCCGTTGCCCGAGAGCAGCTACGCGGCGTGGGCGGCCACCTACACATGGGCGCATTGCTATGGCTACGATTATCTGTATTCCGGCCCGCTGTTTACCCATCAGCTATCGCATGTCTGGATTGACTTTCGCGGTATTCAAGACGCCTTCATGCGCGAGAAGGGCATCGACTATTTCGAGAACAGCCGGCGCGCGACGTATGTCCAGCGCCAATACGCGATTGAAAATCCATTGCAGTTTACCGGCTATGGGGAGAGTTGCTGGGGAATTACGGCCAGTGATGGCCCCGGTCCGAACAACGTCAAGGTGAATGGTATCCAGCGCCACTTCTTCGACTATATCGGGCGCGGCGTGCCCTACGGGCCAGACGACGGCACCGTCGCGCCATGGGCGGTGGTGACATCCTTGCCATTTGCGCCGGAGATCGTATTGCCTGCGGTCGACTATTGCACTTATGGCTTGAAATTGAAGCTCGATCATCCATACGGTTTCAAGGCAACCTTCAACCTCACTTATCCGGAAAAAACCCATAATCAGGCGGGCTGGGTTTCACACTGGCATGTCGGCCTGAATCAGGGGCCGATCATCCTGATGATCGAAAATTATCGAACAGGACTGCCGTGGCAACTGATGAGAAGCTGTCCGCATGTGATCAACGGCTTGCGGCGGGCAGGATTTACCGGCGGCTGGCTGGCATCTTGAATGGGTTGATCGATGGAGCAGCCGATGGCAGCAGCAACTGACCAATATGTGCTGGCGATCAACGGCGGTTCATCGAGCATCCGTTTCGCGGTGTATCGCATCGAGACAGAACTGATACGCATTCTCGAGGGAAAAATAGAACGGATCGGTTCACCCACACAACATCTGGTGTTTCACGATGCAGCGGCAAACGATCAACGGCCGCAGCGAGTCGATATGCCGACGACCGGATCGGCGGCAGTGTTTCTGCTTGATTGGCTGGAACGGCGGCTTGATTTCAACGCCGTGCGCGCCGTCGGCCATAGGGTCGTGCATGGTTTGCAGCATATCGAGCCGCAGGTGGTCACGCCGGAACTGCTGCGCGATCTGCATGACATCATCGCCCTCGATTGGGACCATCTTCCGCGCGAGATCGAGCTGATCGAAGAATTTCGCCGGCGTTATCCGCAACTGCTGCAAATTGCCTGTTTTGACACCGCGTTTCATCGAACGCTGCCGCGCTTGGCGCAGTTGCTGGCGATTCCGCGTCGCTTCGATGCTCTCGGGATTCGCCGCTACGGTTTTCACGGACTGTCCTATGCTTACCTGATGCAATGCCTGACGCAGATCAACCCGCAGCGGGCACAGGGACGCGTCATCCTGGCGCATATGGGGAACGGCGTCAGCATGGCTGCGGTGAAAGGCGGCGCAAGCATCGACACCAGCATGGGCTTTACGCCGACTGGCGGCTTGCTGATGGGAACCCGCTCGGGCGATTTCGACCCTGGCTTGATGTGTTACCTGATGCAGTCCGAAAGGCTGTCGCTGGAACAATTCAGCCACCTGATCAATCACGAGTCGGGCCTGTTGGGTATATCCGAAAGCAGCGCCGACATGCGCGATCTGCTGGAGCGCGAAATGGAGGATGTGCGTGCAGCCGAGGCGGTAGCCTTGTTTTGCTATCAGGCACGCAAATGGATCGGGGCGTATGCCGCCGTGCTGAACGGTGTCGATACCCTGGTATTTTCCGGCGGCATCGGCGAGAACCAGCCGCTCGTGCGAGCACGCATCTGCGATGAACTTGCCTTTCTTGGGATTGTCCTCGACGCCGAATGCAATGCAGCTTCGGAAGGCTTGATTTCGGCGCCGGCCAGCCGGGTTGAGGTGCGGGTGATTGCCACCGATGAGGAATGGATGGTGGCGACAACCACTTGGCTACTGGCAGGCAACAACAAGGAGGGTCGGCATGAAGATAGCGCGAAGTGAACTGGCGAAAAATCCGCTGGCACCGGAACTCTTGCGCAAGATAAATGCGTATTGGCGCGCGGCGAATTACCTGTCGGTCGGCCAGATCTATCTGCTCGACAATCCGCTATTGAAACAGCCGCTGACCCTGGAACACATCAAGCCGCGCCTGCTCGGACACTGGGGCACCACGCCCGGCTTGAATTTTATCTATGTTCATCTGAACCGGATCATCCGGCAATACGACCTGGATATGATCGATGTCACCGGCCCTGGACATGGCGGGCCGGCGCTGGTCGCCAACACTTGGCTTGAGGGCAGTTACAGCGAACTCTATCCGGACATTTCGCAAGACGAAGATGGTATGCGGAAATTGTTCCGGCAGTTCTCCTTTCCAGGTGGCATTCCAAGTCATGCCTCGGCAGAAACGCCGGGCTCGATCAATGAGGGCGGCGAGCTCGGCTATTGCCTGTCGCACGCCTACGGTGCCGCCTTCGATAACCCTGATTTGCTGGTGACCTGCGTGGTTGGCGATGGCGAAGCCGAAACCGGGCCGCTTGGCAACCAGCTGGCATTCCAACAAATTCCTGAATCCGGTGCATGACGGCGCGGTGCTGCCGATCCTGCATCTGAATGGCTACAAGATCGCCGGGCCAACGGTGCTGGCGCGCATTCCGCGCGACGAGCTGGAAGCGCTATTCGTTGGCTACGGCTACGTCCCGTATTTTGTCGAGGGTGACGATCCGCAGCAGATGCATCAGCTAATGGCCGCGACGCTGGATGCGGTCATTGCCGAAATCCGGCAAATTCAGGATGCGGCCCGCAGCAACGGCTTCCAGCAGCGGCCGCGCTGGCCAATGATCATCCTCAAATCACCCAAGGGCTGGACGGGCCCGAAGGTAGTTGACGGCAAGGCGATTGAGGGAACATTTCGTTCACATCAGGTGCCTGTGGCCGAGCTCGCCACCAAGCCGGAACATTTGAAAATTCTTGAAGCGTGGATGAAAAGCTACCGGCCGGAGGAGTTGTTCGATGTCAACGGCAGGCTGGTCAGCGAGCTGGCGGAGTTGGCGCCGCATGGTGAGCGGCGCATGGGTGCCAATCCGCATGCCAATGGCGGCCGCTTGCTGCACGATTTGACGCTGCCGGATTTTCGCGACTACGCAGTGGCTGTCGCGCAGCCGGGCGCGATCGATGCCGAGGCGACCTCGGTGCAAGGGCAGTTCATCCGCGACGTGTTGCGAGAGAATGCGGTAGCACGCAATTTTCGTGTCTTCAGTCCCGACGAAACCTCGTCTAATCGCTGGGGAGCCGTGTTTGAAGTGACCAGCCGCTGTTCGACGGCGGAAATTCTGGTGAATGACGACCATGTCGCCGTCGATGGCCGCGTCATGGAAATGTTGAGCGAGCATCAATGCCAAGGCTGGCTGGAAGGCTACCTGCTGACCGGCCGCCATGGATTTTTTTCGTGTTACGAAGCCTTCGTCCACATCGTCGATTCGATGTTCAACCAGCATGCCAAGTGGCTGCAGGTAACGCGTCATATTCCATGGCGGCGGCCGATCGCATCGCTGAACTACCTGTTGTCCTCGCATGTCTGGCGCCAGGATCATAATGGCTTCAGCCATCAAAACCCCGGCTTCATTGACCAGGTGATGAACAAGAAGGCCGACATCATCCGGGTTTACCTGCCGCCGGATGCGAATACCCTGCTGTCGGTGACTGACCACTGCCTGCGCAGTCGCCATTACGTCAACGTCATTGTCGCCGGCAAGCAGCCGGCGCCGCAATGGCTGGATATGGAGGCGGCGATCCAGCATTGCGCAGTTGGTGTCGGAATCTGGCAGTGGGCCAGCAATGACCAAAACGGGGAGCCGGACGTGGTGATGGCTTGCTGCGGCGACGTGCCGACACTGGAGACGCTGGCGGCAGTGCAGTTTTTACGAGAGCAGCTGCCGGCGCTGAAGATCCGTGTGGTCAACGTGGTCGACCTGATGACCCTGCAACCGCAAAGCGAGCATCCGCACGGCCTGTCCGACGCCGCCTTCGATGCGCTCTTTACGCGCGACAAGCCGATCATCTTCGCCTACCACGGTTATCCGTGGCTGATTCATCGCCTTACCTACCGCCGCACCAACCACGATAACCTTCACGTGCGTGGTTACAAGGAGGAGGGCACCACCACCACGCCTTTCGACATGGTGGTGTTGAACGACCTGGACCGCTTCCATTTGGCCGGCGATGTGATCGCGCGGGTGCCAGGACTAAGCGCCGATGCGGCAGCGGTCACCGGCGTGTTGCGTGACAAGCTGGCGGCGCACTACGTGTACGTGCGGGCACACGGGGAGGATATGCCGGAAATCCGCGATTGGCGCTGGCGCGGCAATTGAAGCCGGCATATCGAGGCGCGGTTGCGGTGATACGTTGCGTAAATCTTTGTAACCCATTGGGCCTTTTCATTACTTTCGGTCTAGAGTGATATTCGGTTCGGCACATTGATGCAGCGTCCACGTTCCGGTAAGCGTGGAAAACTGACGATGTATAAAGCGTCCGGACGATGATGCGGATATTGCCGCCTTGCTCTAATCGCCAACGTAGGAGGGTGCCAATCATGAAACGACTGCTGATGTGGCTGGCTGCAGCCAGCGCGATGGGTGCACTAGGTGGCTGCGCGGTCGTTCCATACAACGCGGCCTATGGCGGCGGTCCGTACGGATATGCAACGCAACCCGTCTACGGGCCAGCATATGTTGGGCCGCCTGTGTACGCTGGGCCACCGGTGTATTTCGGATTTGGCCTTAATTATCGCAGTGGTGGTCACCGCCGCTGGCGCTAACAGCGACTTGCTATTTCGGTAGTAACCGACAAGCCCATTGCATCGCGGTCATCCCGCGCTGAGTCGTCTTTGTTCGCCTGATTCACCCCTTCCAGAATTCGTTTATTGCCGGATGCACGATGCGTGCGGCAGTTGCTTTTTGATTCAAATCGTACTATATTGGTGCTGTTTAAAAATAGAGGTGTCGGCCATGTTGCGAATGAGTAAATTGGCGGATTACGGCACCGTGATCCTGACGACGATGCTGTTGCAGCCGGAACGCATTCAGAGCGCAGCCGAAATCGCGGCCGGAGTCCGGGTTCCGTTGCCGACAGTAAGCAAGATACTAAAAATATTGACGCGCGAAGGCTTGGTGACGTCACTGCGCGGTTCGCGTGGCGGCTATGCGCTGGCGCGTCCGGCCGACCAGATTTCAATGGCCCAGATCATTGAAGCCATGGATGGGCCAATCGGGATGACCGAGTGCAGTATCACCCCCGGCCTGTGCATACAAGAGGATGGATGCCCGGTACGCGCCAATTGGCAGCGGGTCAATCAGATCGTCTTGCATGCATTGCGCGAAGTGACACTGGATCAAATGGTTCAACCGGTAGCGGGAACGGTACATATCAGCGGACCACGCGTACAGCGGCCGCTGGTACATCATATGAACGGAGAACAGGCATGACAGAAGCAGGACCAATAACCGACGCAGCATCCACAACTGCCGCGCAGCTGGACGATTTTCTCGAGAATGAATACCAGCACGGCTTCGTGACCCACGTCGAGACTGATACCGTGCCGCGCGGCTTGACCGAGGATACGATCCGGCTGATCTCGGCCAAGAAAAATGAGCCGCCCTTCATGCTCGAATGGCGGCTGAAGGCATTCCGCCACTGGTTGACGATGAGCGAGCCGAAATGGTCCACGGTCAAGCATCCGGCCATCGACTATCAGGACATTATTTACTACTCTGCGCCGAAGTCGATGAAGAATGGACCGAAGAGCCTGGACGAAGTCGATCCCGAATTGCTGAGGACATACGAAAAACTCGGGGTGCCGTTGAAAGAGCGGGAGATGCTGGCCGGCGTTGCTGTGGATGCGGTATTCGATAGTGTTTCGGTCGGCACCACGTTCAAGGACAAGCTGGGTGAGTTAGGCATTATTTTCGGCTCTTTTTCAGATGCGGTGCGCGATCATCCGGAATTGGTGCAGAAATATCTCGGGTCAGTGGTGCCGCCAGCCGACAACTTCTATGCAGCGCTGAATTCGGCGGTGTTCACCGATGGTTCGTTCTGCTACATTCCGCCGGGCGTGCGCTGCCCGATGGAGTTGTCCACCTATTTCCGCATCAATGCGAAAGACACTGGCCAGTTCGAGCGTACGCTGATCATCGCCGATGAGGGCGCTTACGTCAGCTACCTGGAAGGCTGCACCGCGCCGATGCGCGACGAAAACCAGTTGCATGCGGCGGTGGTGGAACTGGTGGCGCTGGACAATGCGCGCATCAAGTACTCGACCGTGCAGAACTGGTATCCGGGCGACAAGGACGGCGTTGGCGGCATCTACAATTTCGTCACCAAGCGCGGCGACTGCCGCGGCAAGAAGTCGCATATTTCCTGGACCCAGGTCGAAACCGGCTCCGCGATCACCTGGAAATATCCGAGCTGCCTGCTGCGCGGCGACGATTCGATCGGCGAATTCCATTCGGTGGCGCTGACCAACAATTATCAGCAAGCGGATACCGGCTCCAAGATGATCCATATCGGCAAGAATACCCGCAGCACGATCGTGTCCAAGGGTATTTCCGCCAAGCGCGGCCAGCAGTCTTATCGCGGACTGGTGAAGATCATGAAATCGGCCGAGGGTGCGCGCAATTACACACAGTGCGATTCGCTGCTGCTAGGGGATCAATGCGGCGCGCATACTTTTCCATACATCGAGGTCAAGAACCCTAGTGCGCGCGTTGAACATGAGGCTTCCACCTCTCGTATTGGCGAAGACCAGCTGTTTTACTGCATGCAGCGAGGCATTTCGGCGGAAGACGCAGTGTCGATGATCGTCAATGGATTTTGCAAGGAAGTCTTCAAGGAACTGCCGATGGAGTTTGCGGTGGAAGCGCAGGCGTTGCTTTCCGTGAGCCTCGAAGGCTGTGTCGGCTAAACCATCATCGTTATAAGAGAGCTAGGGAAAACATGCTGGACATAAAAAATTTGCAAGTTCAGGTCGAGCAAAAACCGATTTTGCAAGGACTCGACCTGACCGTCAATGCCGGCGAAGTGCACGCCATCATGGGGCCGAACGGTTCCGGAAAAAGCACGCTGGCACAGGTGTTGGCGGGGCGTGACAATTACGAAGTGACCGGTGGCAGCGTCGAATATCTAGGCAAGGACCTGCTGGCGCTGGCCCCCGAAATCCGCGCGCGGGAAGGCGTCTTCCTGGCATTCCAGTATCCGGTCGAAATTCCCGGAGTCAGCAATGTCTACCTGTTGAAGGCGGCGCTTAACAACGTGCGCAAGCATCGCGGCTTGCAGGAACTGGACGCCTTCGAATTCATGAAGTTGATGAAAGAAAAGATGAAGTTGATGGAGATGAAGCAGGAATTGCTGTATCGCTCGGTCAATGAAGGATTTTCCGGTGGCGAAAAAAAACGCAATGAAATACTGCAAATGGCGATGCTTGAGCCTAGACTGGCCGTCCTCGATGAAACCGATTCCGGGCTGGATATCGATGCTCTGCAGATCGTGGCAAAAGGCATCAACGCCCTGCGCAGCCCCGAGCGCTCGATCATCATGGTGACCCACTATCAGCGCCTGCTGGATTATGTGGTGCCTGATTTCGTGCATGTGCTGTCGAAAGGGAAAATCATCAAATCCGGCGGCAAGGAACTGGCACTGGAACTGGAAGAGCGTGGCTATGGCTGGCTGGAGCCGGGTGCTGAGGCCAATAAAGCGGCAAGCCCAGGAGCGAGGGCAACGGCATGATGAACCTGGAATCAAGGGAGCGCACGCTGGCCGACTACGCCCGTATTGCGCTGACCTTGCCCGGCACCCAGCTGCCGTGGCTGGTACAGGGGCGCAACGCCGCTCTTGAGCGTTTTGCCCAAAGCGGTTATCCGACGGTACGCGACGAAGACTGGAAATACACCAATGTCAGCCGGATCGAGCGCCAGGCTTTTGTCGCGCTAACGGCAGCGGACGCCGACGCGGCGGAAGCCGCTGCATTGTTGCAGAATCTTGCACCTGACCGCGAAGCAGGCCACTGGCTGGTCTTCGTCAACGGCCGTTACGCGCCGGCATTGTCGAGCTTGCAGCCGTTGCCGGACGGCGTTGTGCTGGGTAGTCTGGCGCAGGCTTTGAAACAAGCGCCGGAGGCATTGCAGCCCTATCTGATCGACCGCGCCGGACAAACCGCGTTCGGCGAATTGAATACGGCCTTCATGGCGGATGGCGCCTGGTTGCATGTGCCGCGCGATACCGCCGTCGCCGAGCCGATTCATTTGCTGTTTCTGACGACACAGAGCGGGGTTGCAATTTATCCGCGCAATCTGCTGGTGGCGGAGCCAGGCGCTCGCGCAACCGTGGTCGAGCACTATGCGGGCATGGAGAATGCGGTCTACCTGACCAACGCGGTGACGCAGATATTCACCGCCGGCAATGCCTCGATCGAACACTACAAGTTGCAACAGGAATCGGTCCAGGCTTTCCATATCGCCGGTATTCATGCGCAACAAAAACAGGACAGCAGCCTGGCATCGCATTCGATTTCTCTGGGAGCGCTCTTGACGCGCAATGACATCACAACCAGCTTCGATGCGACCGGCTGCGAGGTTACGCTGAATGGCCTGTATCTGGTGGGTGGACGCCAGCACGTGGATAACCATACCCGGGTTGATCACGCGTCACCGAACGGCACCAGCAACGAATACTATCGAGGTGTCATGGATGGTGCGTCGCGCGCCGTATTCAACGGCAAGGTGATCGTCCATCCTGGCGCGCAGAAGACCAATGCGCATCAGTCGAATCACAACCTGCTGCTATCGCGCGAAGCTGAAGTCGATACCAAGCCGCAACTTGAAATTTATGCCGACGACGTGCAATGCACGCACGGCGCGACCATCGGCCAGATCGACGACGAGCAGCGCTTTTACCTGCGCTCGCGTGGTATCGAAGATGCCATGGCGCAGAGCCTGCTGGTACATGCCTTTGCCCATGACGTGATCGAGCGCATTCGGCTGCAGTCATTGCGGCAGCGGCTAGAGCAGATTCTGTTTGCGCGTTTGCCGCAAGGCGACCGAATCAGGGAGCTGACGTGAAACCGGATACGGAAACTCTGCTGCATCCAACGACCGCAAGCGGCGTGAGTAACTGGCGCCTTGATTTTCCGATTCTGTCGGAAACCGTGCGCGGCAAACCGCTGGTCTACCTGGACAACGCCGCCACCACGCAAAAGCCGCGCTCGGTGATTGACGCGGAAGCCCATTACTACCGCACGCTGAATGCCAACGTCCATCGCGGCGTGCATGATCTGAGCCAGCGTGCGACCGACGCCTATGAGGCGGCCCGGGCCAAGGTGCGCAGCTTCATTGGCGCCCAGCACGACGAGGAAATTATTTTCGTGCGTGGTGCCACCGAAGCCATCAACCTGGTGGCACAGAGTTATGCCCGCTCGTTGTTGAAGGCGGGCGACGAAATCATCGTCAGCGCCATGGAGCATCACTCCAACATCGTGCCGTGGCAAATGGTGTGCGCGCAGACTGGCGCCGTACTCAAGGTGGCACCGGTGACCGATGCCGGCGAGCTGGACCTGGCCGCCTATGCCGATCTGCTTGGCCAGCGCACCCGCTTGGTGGCGATGACGCATCTGTCGAATGCGCTAGGTACGATCACGCCGGTAGCGCAGGTAATTGAACTGGCACATGCTGCCGGCGCGCTGGTGCTGCTGGATGGCGCCCAGGCGATTTCGCATCTTGGCGTCGACGTACGGACACTGGATTGCGATTTCTATGTGTTTTCCGGGCACAAGATCTTTGCCCCGACCGGTATCGGCGTACTGTACGGAAAGAAAGCCTTGCTGGAGGCGATGCCACCCTACCAGGGCGGCGGCGACATGATTCGAGCCGTGACGTTTGAAAAAACCGAATACAACGATCTTCCCTACAAGTTCGAGGCTGGCACGCCCAACATAGCCGGCGCGATCGGACTTGGTGCTGCGCTTGACTATGTCGCGGCGATCGGGATCGAACGCATCGCGGCACACGAACACGATTTGCTCGCCTATGCGACGCAACTGGCCAGTACCATTCCGGGTTTGCGCATCATCGGGCAGGCGCCGCACAAGGCCAGTATCCTGTCGTTCACGATGGATGGGATTCATCCGCACGATATCGGCACGATCCTCGATCATGACGGCATCGCGATCCGCGCCGGGCATCACTGCGCGATGCCGGTCATGCGCCGTTTCGGCTTGGCCGGCACCGCGCGGGCATCGTTCGCGCTATACAACACGCGCCAGGAAGTCGATGTACTGATGGCTGGTCTACACAAGGTACGGGAGCTATTCCAGAGATGAGTGATCTGCGAGACCTATATCAGGAAGTGATCTTCGATCACTACCGCAAGCCGCGCAACTGCCATGTGCTCGACTGCGCCAACCACAAGGCCGAGGGTTACAACCCACTATGCGGCGACCAGGTAACGGTGTACTTGAAGATTGAAAACGGCGTGATCGAGGATCTGAGCTTTTCGGGCAGCGGCTGCGCTATCTCGACGGCTTCCGCCTCGCTGATGACCGAGGCATTGAAGGGCAAGAAGCTGGACGAAGTCGAACATCTGTTCCAGGAGTTTCACCAGATGGTCACCAGTGCGGACGATGCGCCGCATGCTGACATCGGCAAGCTGGAAGTTCTGGCCGGCGTGCGCGAATTTCCGGCGCGCGTGAAATGCGCAACGCTGGCATGGCATACCCTGCATGCGGCCCTGAAGGACCAACCACAGAATGTATCCACGGAGTAAATGATGAACGTCTCAGAACAACCAGACAGCGGGACGCAATCCTTGCAGAAAGAGCAGATCCGGAACAACCTGATCGCTGCCATGCGCACCATCTACGATCCCGAAATCCCGGTCAATATCTATGACTTGGGATTGATCTACAACATAGATATCGGTGACGAAGGCGAAGTTGCGATCGAGATGACGCTGACGGCGCCGGGTTGCCCCGTAGCGGGCACCTTTCCAGGCACGGTCGAAGAACGCCTGTCCGAAGTGCCGGGCGTATCCGATGTGCGGGTCGAGTTGGTATGGGAACCGGCGTGGAGCACCGAGATGCTCACCGACGAGACCAAGCTGGAACTCGGTTTGTTGTAATCACACCAACAGCGGGAGCATGGCATGCTGCAATCGAGTCCCATCCGGTCCACTCCGACCGTGTTGCCGCCGGTGGTGCCGCCAGCCATGCGGGACGGCAGCAGTCTGTCTCATTTCGCGCTGTTTGCCGACGTTGGGGAATTGCCACTCGCGCGCCTGGCGCGCGAAATGACCCGACATCGTTTCAAGGCCGGAGAGCATCTCTGGTATGCCGGTGACAAGGCTGATCACTTGACCCTGATTGACGACGGCATCGTTGAAATCGAGCGCACCAGGCGCTCCGGGGACGGCGTGATCCTGGGCCTGTTCGCCACCGGCGAAACGGTCGGCTTGCCGGCAGCAATCGCGCATAAACCCTACCCGGCGGATGCCATTGCGCTGAGCGACCATGTCAACATCGTGCGAATCCGGGCGCCAGCCATGTTGCAGGTGATGAGCGAGCATTTGCCGCTGGCGCTGGCAGTCAATCACGCGTTGCTGCAGCATAATGCCGCCTTGCATGCGTCGATCGAAATTGTCGGTGCCGGCTCGGTGCCGAAGCGCCTGGCGGCGCTGTTTCTCTTTCTTGGACGCCGCTTTGGCATCCGTACCGCCTCCGGCGGACTCCATATCAACCTGGCGTTGACGCGCGAGCAAATCGGCCGCCTGGTGAGCGCCAGGGTCGAAACCGTGATCCGCATCATGAGTCGCTGGCAAAAAGCCGGCTGGTTGAACGGTGCGCGCAACGGCATCGACATCACGCGCGTCGACATGTTGCAGCGCATGTCGGATGCTGACTGAGTTGGCGCGTCGCTCCCTTCATCGCTCCAGCAGGTGCAGTTTATCTTTCACCTCGGCCCATTCATCGGCATCAGGCAAGGCCGGTTTTTTCCTGACGATCGGTTCCCATTTTTCCGCTAGTTCGGTGTTCAGGCCGATGAATCGCTGCTGATCGGCTGGGACATCTTCCTCGGCAAAGATTGCGTTCACCGGACACTCGGCGACGCATAGTGCGCAATCGATGCAATCTTCGGCCGAGATCACTAGGAAATTCGGACCTTCCCGAAATGCATCGACCGGACAGACTTCCACGCAATCGGTGTACTTGCATTTGACGCAGCTCTCGGTCACCACAAAGGTCATGTGTTTCTCCTGTTCGCCTTGATTCGGTATCGAGCATAGGAGCGCGTGGATTGGATCGCAATGACAAAAATCATTCCGGGTCCAGCCTGCCACACTTACGATGAAGGCCGGCTGCGTACATCCGCTCACGGCTCGTGTGGCGATCACGATTAACGTATTTTTAAACAGATGAATCATGACTTACCCGGAATTTTTTGATCAGGCGCCGTCCATTACCGTTCGCGATGAACTGGCACAACTGCTTGGCGCCGCCGAAGGCGGTCTGATGACTTACCACTACGTTGATGCGGTCCGGCTGGCGGGGCATTCCTGCCCGACCGTTGCCGGTGCCTATTTGCTGACGCGGCGCGCTTTGCAATTGCTGTATCCGCAGCAGATACCGCAGCGCGGCGGCATCCGGGTGCAGTTTTCGGCGCCGGTGGAGCAGGGGGTTATTGGCGTGCTTGCCAACGTGGCCGGTCTGATCACCGGGGCAGCGGGGCGCGGCGGTTTCAAAGGAATCGGCGGTCGGCATTGCCGCCAGGATCTACTGCACTACGACGTAAATTTTGATGGCGAAGTGCGCTTTGAGCGGCAGGATACCGGCGCTGCGGTTCAACTGGGCATGGATATGGGCAAGGTGCCGTTTGATCCGCGCACTTCGCCGCTCCTGCAGAAAACGCTGAGCGGCTCGGCCAGCGCGGACGAGGTCGCCGAGTTCGGCCGCCTGTGGCAAGAACGGGTGCGAAAAATTCTGTTGGAGCATGCGGATGATCCGGATCTGATTTTCGTGACCGATTAGGCGCTTTCTCCCGCAGTGCAAGCCCTTGGCGTCTGCTGCGTGCCGGCAGGGCATAGAAAGAATGCGACGCGTTTTATCGCAAACAGAAACGCGCGCTCGCCGTGGCACTGGCCCGAATGGTCGCAGAGGAGCGGCCGCCAGCAAAGACGGACAGTGTCGCGCGCCGTCAAGACGGCACTTCAGAATGGCTCAACACCGCGCTTGCGTGTGGTCTGAGCGCTTGGTTTGCTGCTTCGCGCGATGACGGTGGACCCGACCCTGCCGGTCTCCGTCATTTGACGCCCCGGTTGCGTCGACAATCGGGGCATTTTTTTAAGTCTGGCTTAACTCCACGCACCTATCATCGGCTTGTGGCCATCCTGCCTTGGGTGCGGCGGAGTACACTATTTTCTATCGACCGGAAAGATTCACGTCCCGCGGGGGAGTTCATGCGTTTGTTGCTGGCAGAAGATGACACCATGATCGGCGATAGCGTGCGTAAAGGCTTGCGCCTGGACGGCTTCACGGTGGACTGGGTGCGAGACGGGGTGGCGGCACAATTGGCGCTCGGTAGCGAGCTGTACCAGCTGCTGTTGCTGGACTTGGGTTTGCCGAAAATGTCGGGCCTGGAGGTGCTGAAAGCAATGCGCCGCACCGGCAACCGGATCCCGGTACTGATCCTGACCGCGCGTGATGCCGTTGCCGACCGGGTGGCTGGACTGGATGCCGGTGCCGATGATTACCTGGTCAAGCCTTTCGACCTGGAAGAGCTTGCTGCGCGCATCCGTGCCTTGCTGCGGCGCCAGGCAGGGCGGGCGGCTCCCGAAATTCGGCTCGGTAACCTGAGTCTGAACCCGGCGACGCATGAAGTAAGGCTGCACGACCAGCCGGTGAATCTGTCGGCGCGCGAATTTGCCCTGTTGCACGCTTTTCTGGATCGTCCCGGCGCCGTGTTTTCGCGTGCGCAACTGGAAGAAAAGCTGTATGGCTGGAACGAGGAAGTCGAAAGCAATACGGTGGAGGTCTACATCCATGCGCTGCGCAAGAAGCTTGGAGCGGAACTGATCAAGAACGTGCGCGGTGTCGGTTACATGATACCGATTCCGCGATGAAATCGATCAGGCGTACCCTGCTGCTATGGCTATCCGTCGGCCTGTCGGCGGGCGTACTGATGGCTGCAGCCTTGCTGTATTTTCAGGCGCGCAATGAAGCCGACCAGCTGTTCGATTACCAGATGAAACAGTTGGCGGCATCCTTGCCGGATCGCGCGTTCGCGCCGCTGGCGCCGGAGCGCGCCGAACGACTGGCGCGCGAAGAAGATATCGTGATCCAGATCTGGGACAACACCGGCTTGCGCATCTACCGCTCGCATCAGCACACCGACTTGCCGCAGCGCGCCGAGCTCGGCTTTTCCGATGTGACGGTAGAGGGCAACCGCTGGCGCATCTACAGCACCCAGTTGGGCAATACCGTCGTGCAGATCGCGCAGCCGCTGGGCGCGCGGCGCGAAGTCGCGGCGCAGATGGCGATGAAAACAGTGGCGTTGCTGCTGTTGCTGTTGCCGTTCCTGGGCATGATCATCTGGGTCACCGTCGGGCGTGGTTTGGCACCGCTGCGGCGCGTCGCCAGCGATCTCGGCGTTCGCGATGTCGGCTCGCTGCGGCCGATTGAGGAAGCCGGTTTGCCGCAGGAAATCTGTCCCTTGACTTCGGCACTGAACGACTTGTTGGCGCGCCTGGAACATTCGATGGACGCGCAGCGCGCCTTCGTTGCCGACGCCGCGCATGAATTGAGGACGCCGCTGGGCGCGCTCAAGCTGCAAATTCAGCTGGCTGAGCGAGCGTCCGACGCGACCGAGCGGCAGGCTGCCTTTGCCGACCTGAAGCGCGGCCTGGAACGGGCGATTCATCTGGTGCAACAACTGTTGACGCTGGCGCGGCAGGAGCCGGGCGTGTCCGAGCGGGTGCGGCAGCCGGTCGATCTGGTGCTGCTGGCGCATAGCGTGATTGCCGATTTCGCCTTGAGTGCCGATACCCGGCGCATTGACCTCGGCATCGGCAGCGAAACGCCGGCGACCGTGCAAGGCGATGCCGATGCGCTGCGCATCATGCTCAACAATCTGGTCGACAATGCGCTGCATTACACACCGGAAGGCGGCCGCATCGATCTGGCGGTGGAGGCCGACGCCGATGCCTTTTCGATCGTCGTGCAGGACAGCGGGCCGGGCATTGCGGAAGCCGAACTGACGCGGGTGTTCGATCGTTTCTACCAGGCCGGGGATACGCCGGCGAAGGGCAGCGGACTCGGGTTGGCGATCGTGCGGCAAATTGCAGTCGCGCATGGTGCGCAGGCAACGCTAAGCAATACCGGCCACGGCTTACGTGCCTGCGTGCGTTTTCCACGGCACGTCTGAGCCGAAACCCTTGTTTGCAGTCGCGGCTACGCCTGTTTGAATGGAGTATATGTCCGCAGGCGCAATTCTGGCAGACACATGCTCGTGTGAATGGCTGACGGCCGCCGAGTTCAGGCCGAGCGTGTTCAGCGCATGTCACAAAATACAAAATCGATTTAATGTTCCGTGCGCGTGGGTCGTCTTGTACAGGTGAGGGCATCAAATTGTGGTGCTCCGCAACTGACCTAAACCCATCGGGAGTAATTTCATGTTAAGCCTTCACACCAATGCCGCCGCGCTGAGTGCACAGAATTCGGTCGGTTCGCACCCAAGGCCGTTTGTCGACGTCGATGACCCGCCTGGGCACCGGCTTCCGCATCAATTCGGCCATGGACGACGCCGCCGGCCTGCAGATCGCCACCCGCCTGAAAGCGCAAACCAGCGGCATGGCCGTCGCCATGCGCAACACGCAAAACAGCATCTCGCTGATGCAGACCGCCGAAGGCGCCTTCAACGAAGTCACCAACATGCTGATCCGCATGAAAGATCTGGCAACGCAGGCGGCGGACGCCTCGGCCACTACCAGCGACAAAACCGCGATGCAAGCCGAGTTCGACTCGCTGACGGCCGAGCTGAGCAACATCGTCGGCAATACCACGTTCGGCGGCGCCAAGCTGATGAACAAGGCTGCTACCACGACCGAAATATCCGCTGCTGCTACCAAGGCTGCCGAAGACGCTGCTCGTGTAGACGATGGCCGACCACCGGCACCCAAAGACGATTTGGCCAACGCGCAAACTGCCTACGATACCGCTTTGGCTGCTTTGGACACTACCGACGCGGCTACCGTTACCGCTCTGGCGACCGCAAATGTGACCCTGCAAGCAGCACAGAAAGCGCATGATGCTGGCAACGGCGAACGCCGCCAGTTCCGCAGCTTACTCCACCGCAGCACAGGCAGCAGCTACGGCTGGCGATGGTAAATTCGCAACCTCGATGACCTTCCAGATCGGCGCATCGACCTCCGAAACCATGGGGATTGACCTGTCCGCCCAACTGACCGCGATGCACGATGCGCTGCACACCGCTTCGACCGGATACAACTCGTTTGGCGCAGCAATCGCCGTTCCCGGTACGGAACTGACCGCAGACGGCTCGGCATCGAGCCACCATCGACAAGCTGCAGGCAGCGATTGATTCGGTTGGCTCGCTCCGCTCCGCCCTGGGTGCGGCGTCGAACCGGCTGGAACACGTCGCCACCAACTTGTCGAACATGAGCACCAATGTCCAGGCCGCCACCGGCCGCATCATGGACGTCGACTACGCGGCGGAAACCTCCACCATGACCACGCAGCAGATGCTGATGCAAGCCGGCACCGCGATGCTCAAGCAAAGCAACGGCATGTCGTCGATGGTCCTGTCGCTGCTGCAGTAATTCCGCAGCCCGCAGCGCTGTCGCCGGCTTGACGGTGGCAGCGTCGGACCGATCGAGCCAACCGCAACGCGGTTGGCTTTTTTTTGGCCCCGGCGTCGGTTCAAAGCGCGCATGGAAATGGTTGATTTGGGAGTATGTTAATAAAATAACCAATTTATGTGCGAAATTAATGCTTCATGTTGGGAGTATGTGGACCTCGCGAAGGCCTCTGCGGCCAGCCGCGGCGACATGATCTTTTGATTCTCGAAGAATGGCGGAGCAAGCATGTGGATAGACAAGGCTGCAGCCGTGATTGCCGCGCAGCTGATGGAGCCGCGCTCTGAACGGCATGGCCTGCGGCAGCTGGCCGTCGGCGACATCCTCGAACTGATCGTCGAGAACATCGGCGAGGATGGCGTGCTGGGACGCCTGGGTGACGGCCGTCTGTTGCGGCTGGCGGGACTGGCCGCCAATCTGCGGCCGGGCGATGTCGTGTTGCTGCGCGTGCTGGCCGCATCCTCGAAGCTGGAACTGGGATTGCTCAACAGCGCGGCTCCGGGAGCACCGGCCGCGCCGGCGCCCGCTGCTCCCGAGCCGGCGGCGATGCGGCTGGACCAGGCCGCCTTGTGGCGGCAGATGGCAAGCTCGGCTCAGGATGCCGCGACTCTTGCGCTGTCGTGGCGGACGATGGTGCTCGGCCACCTGGCAACGCAGATGGCGGTGCGCGAGCAGGGCCGCGCCCTGCAAGCTCCGGGCACTCTGGCCGAGGCCGGTACCGTGCCGCTGCGCGAGGCGCCGCGCGCGCTGCCAGGCCTGGATATGGCGTCCTGGATGTTTTCGGTCTACGTGTGGGCTGGGCGCCGAGTGTGGCTCGGCCTGCTGGCCGGCGAAGAAGAAACAGCCGCGCCGCGCCGGCGGCATCCCGCCGGTCTTGCGCTGCGGATGCAATTGACGCTGCCCGGCATCGGCACCGCCAGTCTGCAGTTGCGGCAGGTAACGGGCGGCGTCCTGCTCGATCTGGCGGCGGACCAGGACGCTACCCTGGACGCCTTGCGCCGCGCCCTGCGGCAGATGGTCGTGGCGGTGGGGCGGGCCGAATTGCGGGTGCTGCGCTGCCGGCTGATGCGGGTCTTGCCGGACCCGGGACAGGCGCTGGATATCGGGCTCGCGCCCGGCGCCTCGCTGGCGTCGGCACTGTCGCCCGCGCTGTTTCGGGCGGCGGCGGAACTGGCGCTGCTGCTCTCGACGGCGCCGCGCGCGGCCTCAGCCGACGGTGCCGATGATGCTGACTTCGCGCTGTTCCGGGATCTCGTTATACGATAAAACGTGCAGGCCCGGCGCGAACAGCCGCGCATAGCGCGCCAGCAGCGGCCTGATCTGCGGCATCACCAGCAGCAATGGCGGCGTCGCCTGCTGTTTCATTTGTTCGCGCGCAGCCGACATGTTGACCTGCAGCTGCGACAGCAGGTTGGGGTCGATCGGATAGTTGTCGAGTGCCACCTTGCCGCCTTGGCGCGCCTGGTTGAGTGAGCTGAGGAGCATGTTTTCCAGTTCGCCGCCGAGGTTGAAGGCCTTCATCTCCGGTTTCTGGCCGAACAGCGAGGAGACGATCTGGCGCCGCAGCGTGCAGCGGACTTCGGCCGCCAGCAGGATCGGGTCCTTGGTGGTTTCGGCGCTGTCGAGCAGGGTGGTGGCGATCGGCACAATATCTTTGAGCGAGACATTCTCCGCCAGCAGCACGCGGAACACGCGCAGCAACTGCGTATGCGTGAGCGCCTTGTCGAGCGCGGCCGCCAATTTTGGCGCCAGCGCAGTCAGCCGCTCCAGCACGGCCGCTATGTCTTCATGGCGCAGCAGTTCTGGCAGGTGGTCGCGGACCAGTTTCGACACGTGGGTGGCGATCGCGCCGGCTGGCTCCACCGGCTGGTATCCCATGCCTAGCGCGTGCGCCTTGTCTTCCGGCGCGATCCAGGTCACAGGCATGCCGTAGGCCGGTTCGATCCCCGGTATGCCGTCTAGCTGGCCGTACACGGTCGGCGACGGGATCGCCATCAGGCGGTCGGCGAACACTTCGGCCTGCGCTACCACGGCGCCGCTCAGCATCACCGTATATTGCGACGGTTTCAAGCCGAGGTCGTCGCGTACGCCGATCGGCGGCAGTAGCATCCCCAGCGACTCGCTCAGGCTTTGCCGTAGGCCCTTGATGCGGCGCGTCAGCGGCGCGCCTTGCGCGTTGTCGATCAGCCCGACTAGCTTGTAGCCGACCGTGATCGACAGCGGTTCGACCACCGGCAGGCTGTGCCAGTCAAGTTCGGCGTTGCGTTCTTCCAGCAGCGCCGCCTCGACCGCCGCCATGCCGGCCGCGGCTGGCCGCGCTGCGCGTTGGCCTAGCTTCCAGGCGACGAAACCCAATACCGCCGCGAAAGTCATGAACATCAGCCAAGGCATGCCTGGAACTAGCGCCAGCGCCACCATCATGCCGGCTGCGCTATAGATGACCGAGGGCGAAGTCAGCACCTGGTCGCCGACCTGCTGCTCGAAATCGCCGGAGTCGCTGATGCGGGTCACTAGGATGGCGGCGGCGGCTGACAGCAACAGTGCCGGAATTTGCGCCACCAGGCCGTCGCCGATGGTCAACAGGGCGTACTGGCGGAAGGCGTCGCCGAATGATAAGTCATACATCAGCGCGCCGATCGCCACCCCGCCCACCATGTTGATGATGAGAATCAGGATGCTGGCAATCGCATCGCCGCGCACGAACTTCGAGGCGCCGTCCATGGCGCCGTAGAAATCGGCTTCGGCGGCGACTTCCTGGCGCCGCGCCTGCGCCTTTTCCTGGTTGATGAGGCCGGCGTTGAGGTCGGCATCGATCGCCATTTGCTTGCCCGGCAGCGCATCGAGCGTGAAGCGGGCCGATACCTCCGAGATGCGCTCGGCGCCCTTGGTCACGACGATGAAATTGATGATCATCAGGATCACGAACACGACCAGGCCGACCACGAAATTGCCGCCGATGACGACATTGCCGAAGGCCTCGATTACCTGTCCGGCGGCGTGCGTGCCCTCGTGGCCGTGCAGCAACACCACCCGGGTCGAGGCGACGTTGAGCGTCAGGCGCAGCATGGTGGTGGCCAGGATCACGGTCGGGAACACCGAGAAGTCGAGCGGCCGCTTGGCCGACACGCTGACCAGGATCACGATCAGTGCCAGTACGATGTTGAAGGTGAACAGCACGTCCAGCAGCACCGGCGGCAGCGGCAGGATGATCATTGCCAGGATCATCAGCAGGAACAGCGGCGTGACGAACTTGTGGCGCCGCACTTCGGCGACCATGCGGTTCAGGAAATTCATGACGGTGAAGCCTCGCTCAGATGGGATGGAACCGTGATTTCGTTGGGAAACGGCGGCTGCGCGGCGCGTCGGCCGGTGCGGAATGCTTGCAGTTGCAGAACGTAGTTGAGCACCTGTGACACCGCCTTGTAGAGCGGCGCCGGAATCTGCTGCTGCACCTGGCTGGTGTTGTAGATCGCCCGCGCGAGCGGCGCCAGCGGCATGACCTCGATGTTGTGTTCGGTCGCCACGCGGCGGATGTAGAGCGCCATTTCATCGACTCCCTTGGCCACCACAAACGGTGCTTCGGCGCGCGCCTCGTCGTACTTGAGCGCGACCGCATAGTGCTCCGGATTGACGATCACCACATCCGCCGTCGGCACCGTCTTGCGCACGCCGCGGCGCGCAATCTGCTGCTGCAGCTGGCGAATACGCTGCTTGAGTTCGGGGCGGCCTTCGTTGCTCTTGTATTCGTCCTTGACGTCGCGCTTGCTCATGCGCTGGTTGCGCATGAAAAAGAACGCCTGGGCCGGGATGTCGATCAGAGCGAACAGGATGAATACCGCGCACAAGGCCATCAGGCTGTCGAGCATCAGCGCAGCGCCGCCGAGCAGCGCCCGGTCCAGCGACAAGCCTTGCAGCCGGACATAGTCGGCCGCGCCGCCGCGGCTGACATGCAGCAGCACCAGCGCGAGCGTGGTGGCCTTGGCGATGGTGGTCAGCACCTCGAAGCCGTGTTTAGCCGACACCAGCCGCCCCAGGTTCTTGGCCGGGCTGAGACGCTCCAGCTTGGGCATCAGGTTGTTGCCGCTGATGACCCAGCCGCCCGGAACCAGCGATCCCAGCACGATGCACAGCGGCACCGCGAACAGCGGCAGGATCAGTTTGACCAGCAGCAGCAGTGCGCTCATGAAGGCGGTCGACAGTGCATTGTCGATCGCGCCTTCACTGTGGAGCGGCAGAAAACTGTAGGCGAACAGGCGCCGGAATTCTTCCAGGTAACCCGGCACCATGAAAACGAACAGACGCAGGCTGACCAGGATGCCGATCGCGGTCGAGAGGTCGCGCGAACGCGCCACCTGACCCTGCTCGCGCGATTTCTTCAGCTTTTGCGGCGACGCCTTTTCGGTTTTGTCGCCTGTGCTTGCCTCAGCCACCGGCCCCTCCCATCTGAGCTTGCAGCATGTCGAGCACGCGCCAGGTCATGCGGATGTAGTGCTCCGGCACGAAGCGGATCATCTGCACCAGCATGAACAGGCCGAACATGGTGGCCACTGCGAAGCCGAGCGAAAACAGATTCAACGCAGGCGCGACACGATTGAAGAGCCCGAAGCCGAGCTGCACCACCATCGTCGAGAACACGATCGGCACCGCCAGCAGCATCGCCGCCGCGAACACCCAGGCAAAGTTGAAAGCCAGCGCCTGCAGCGTCAGCCATTGGAAGCCGCTGCCGATCGGCCACGCCTTCAGACTGGCACCGATCACGCCGGTCAGGATCAGGTGGCCGTCGATGGCAAAGAAGACCATGATGCACAGTACAGTCATGAACGTCGACACCACGTCGGAAGAGCTGCCGTTGACCGGGTCGTTCATCGTCGCCATCGACAGGCTCATCTGCGAGGAAATCAGGTAGCCCAGCACCGTGATCGCCGACATCGTGAAATGAAACGCCAGGCCCAGCACGCCGCCAATGACGGCCTGCTCGATGGTAGTGACCACGCCATGCAGGGAGAACGGATCGATCGCCGTGCTGCCGCGCGCCAGCGTGAGCGGCAGCATCACCACCGCCAGCACCAGCGACAGCATGATGCGGATCTGCATCGGCAGCGGGCCGTCGCCGAGGATCGGAGCGGCACTCAGCATGGCCAGGATGCGGCAGAACGGCCACCAGAGCGCGCTCAGTAACGGCAACAGCTGGCTGAAGACGGATTCCATGAAGACGCGCAGGACCTATCCGACCAAAGTGGCCGCGCGCTGGAAGATGGACACGCAAAAATCCATGAGATAGGCGATGATCCAGCGCCCCATCAAGGTGATCGCCAGCAGCGTCACCAGTAGCCGCGGCAGGAAGCTGAGCGTCTGTTCGTTGATCTGGGTGGCGGCCTGGAACAAGGCCACCAGCAGGCCCATGGCCAGGCCCGGCACGATCAGCAATATCACCAGCAGCATCACGATGCGCAGGCTTTCGCCCACCAGGTCGACGGCGATTTCGGGCGTCAGCATTAGAACGCCTGAACGCTCGTCACGAGCGTATTGACGGTCAGGGTCCAGCCGTCGACCAGTACGAACAGCAGCAGCTTCAGCGGCAGCGAAATCACCAGCGGCGACAGCATCATCATGCCCATCGCCATCAATACCGATGACACCACCAGGTCAATGATCAGGAACGGGATGAACAGCATGCAGCCGATCTGGAAGGCGGTCTTCAGCTCGCTCAGCACGAACGCCGCCAGCTTGACCGTGAATGCGTGATCCTGCGGCTGGGCGATGCCGGTCTCGCCGGCCAGGCGGGAAATCTGCGCCAGCGAGGCCTTGCTGGTCTGGGCCAGCATGAAGCGCGCGACCGGCGCTTCGGCGATCTTCAGCGCCTGCTCGAGGCTGATCTTGTCCTGATCGTAGGGCAGGAAGGCCTGGTTCCAGATCTGTTCGCCGATCGGCCGCATCACCAGCAGCGTCAGGATCAGCGCGATGCCGGTGACGATGCGGTTCGGCAGGCCCTGCTGCAAGCCGAGTGCCTGGCGCAGCAGCGACAGCACGATCACGAATCGGGTGAAGCTGGTCATCATCATCATCATCACGGGCAGCAGCCCGAGCAATGACATGATGATCAGGATCTGGGTCTTGACCGTGAATTCGGTTTTCGCGCCGTTGACGGAAGATCCCAGCAATTCAATGGTGCCGGCCCCGCTTGCTTGCGACATCAGCGCCAACAGCGACGCGCCCAGCACGACCCGCGCCAGGCGATGGCGCCACACACTGGTCATGGAGTCACGAGATCGAGGTTGAGTCCATCGAGGTCGACCACCTTGAGGCCGTAGTTCTCGCCGGATACGATCACTTCAGCACGGCCGATCGGCGTACCGTTGACCTTGATCACGAGCGGTTCGCCGGCGATGCGGTCGAGTTCGACCACGCTGTCGGCGCCGATATTCATCAAGTCCTGCAGCGACATGCGCGCCGATCCGACTTCCAGCGTCAGCGTGACCTGGATCTTGCGCATCATTTCGGGCAGGTTGCGGCGCGGCTGCTGCACCAGCGCTGCACCCTGTTCCAGTAGTTGGTCGTCGATGCCGTCCAGCAAGGTTTCGACCGTGTTATTTTCAATCGTGTTCATGAGTTCACTCGGTATCTTCAAAAGAGGTCAAACACAGTTTTCCCTTGTGCTCGGCAACGATGGCAGTGAACAGGGAGGCATCGTCCACCAGGACGTCGGCGCGGCCGATGCTGACCGGGATCACGTCGCCGATCCGCAATTCGAGCAGCTCCTCGAGCGGAATCTGCTTGCTGGTCAGGCAACTGCGTAGCGGTCAACTGCAGGCGCGTCGCCAGCGGTTGCGCCGGCGGCGGCGCCGTCTTCGCGCCGACCGGCGCCAGTCCCTTGAGCAATGTCGCAAACCAGTTGTCGTCGAGCGCGAGCCATAGCGCGCCTTGCGCCGTGCCCTGCCTGTCGGCGAGCGACGATGCGAATGGTCCAGCTGCCCTTGCCGGGTGCCGGCATCGGCGCGCTGGTGAAATCCTGTGGCGCGACAGAGGTGCCCGCCGCCTGCGCATTGGTCTGCAGCCGTGCCGCTCAGCGCCTGCACCAGCTGCTGGCCGAGCGTGACGGCGAGGCGCTCCTCGGTGGCGGTCACCCTTACCTGGACATTTGCTTGCGCCTGGGCGTCGCGGCGGCCATAGCGCTGTTCGAGAATCGCCAGCAAGACCCTGCGCTCGAGCGCGAATCCGATTCGTCCGCCCTGGTTGGTATAGCCGATCCAGCGTTCGCCGCCGTCGGCGCGCTCACGCCGGCCCAGAACGACTTCGGCAACGTCGAATGCGGACCAGTAGCGGCGGTTGTGACCACGATGCAGAGCCAGTTCCAGGTCCTCGCGGAAACGGGCGGCAAAAGTGTCGAGCATATGGACCGGACGCCCCAGTAGACAGGGGTCCAGCACGCGCTGCGGACACACGCGATCGGTAGGCAAATTGGTCGTCATGACGAGAACGTGCGGGAAGGGGGCCTGAAAAAATCTCTTGGAAAATGGGCGTCGACGAAAAACGCGTTCACTGAAATGCGGCGTTGCATGAAAAAAATTCAAAAGTGAATTGTTTCTGCGCTGAAAATATTGCTGCACACAAATAATACTACAAAGAAACAATTTCTTTGTGATAAAATTTCCGCGTGGAAATATTTTGCACAGATTTGTTACAAATTGAAGAAATTGCACAGCTGAGAAATCTAAAGATCGCTTTTTACGAATTTTACATTTGTTAATTAAATCGCTTTCAGTTTTTACAAAATTAGTCAATTGTGAAATGTTGGCGTCCGTTTCAGTGCGCTGCAACATGACGCAATTCACCATAAATTGTTCCTCATTGCGATGCGCAATCGCTGGTTGAGGATGCCGGGGATGAAAAGGAAGTCCAGATGGGATATGAATTGGCCGGCCTGATACATGCCGACCTGGCCAGGTTGAACGCCGATGCGCGCGGTCTGGCGGCAAGCGCTGCGATGCCGGTGCAGCCGGCTTCCGGCCAGACGCCGCCGAGCGCGTCTTTTGCGCAAAGCATGCAGCAGGCATTGCACGCGGTGGACGACAAGGAGCGGCTCGCGGCCGAGCGCATGGCCGACGTCGACAGCGGCCGCAGCGACGATCTGGTCGGCGCCATGCTGGCCAGCCAGGAAGCAAGTCTGTCGTTTTCAATGTTGCTGCAAGTGCGTAACAAGGTCATGGGCGCAGTGGAAGACTTGATCAAGCTCCCTCTCTAAAGCACCGAAATCGATTCCGTGATCACGACACTCAAATCTGGCCTCGCGCGCATGCGCCAGAGCGCCATGCCGGCGTTACCGCCTTCGCTGCTGAAAAACCTGGGGCCAATGCTGCTGCTCGCCATCGGCATCACGGCGCTGGTGATGATGTATTTCTGGCGCGACCAATCGTCCTATAAGCCGGTGTTCGGCGTGCGCGAGAACGTGCCCACCGCCGACATGATGGCGACGCTGGATGGCGAGAAGCTGCCATACCGCCTGCACCCGGACAGTGGCCAGATCCTGGTGCCCGAAGCGATGCTGGGCAAGGTGCGCATGCTGCTGGCCGCCAAGGGCGTCACCGCGCGCCTGCCGGCCGGCCTGGAGTTGATGGATCGCAACGATCCGCTGGGCGTGAGCCAGTTCGTGCAGGACGTGCGTTTCCGCCGCGGCCTGGAGGGTGAACTGGCGCGCAGCATCATGAGCCTGGATGCGATCGGCTCGGCACGCGTGCACCTGTCGATCGCCAAGTCGAGCTCGTTCGTCGTCAGCGATGGCGAGAAGAGTTCGGCGTCGGTGGTGTTGACGATGAAGCCAGGCCGCACGCTGGCCGCCGAGCAGGTCGCCGCGATCATCAACCTGGTCGCCGGCAGCGTCGCCAGTCTCAGTCCGCAGCGCGTGAGCTTGCTCGACCAGGCCGGCAACCTGTTATCGGCGCGCGTCGATCTGACCGACGGCTTTGACGCCAATCGCGGCAATGAAAGCGGCAACCGTTTCCAGGAAGAGGCGCGCCGCAATGTGCATGACTTGCTGACGCCGGTGCTGGGCGACAACAACTACAAGGTCAGCATCACCGCGGCGGTGGACAACGACCGGGTGGAGGAAACGCGCGAGCAGTACGGCGACACGCCCAAAGTCACCGGCGAAGCGATACGCGATGAACAGGACCGCAACC
Organism: uncultured beta proteobacterium; assembly: GCA_963707665.1. GTDB lineage: Bacteria > Pseudomonadota > Gammaproteobacteria > Burkholderiales > Burkholderiaceae_D > DATJCV01. The sequence goes on from CAVPQU010000011.1 coordinate 322,743, forward strand.
GGCTGGCCTTGGGTGTGCCGGGCTCGCTCAGCAATCGGCCGGTGGATGTACCAGCAGCAAGCGCCGACAAGTCGGCCGAAGACACCACCAATACCGCGCGCAAGAATGCCACGTCGCGCCAGTACACCTACGATCGCAGCATCACTCAGATCAAGCGCAGCCAGGGGCGTCTCAAAAAGTTGAGCGTGGCCGTGCTTCTCAACAGCGCCGCGGCGCCGAATCCGAAAACCGGCTGGAGTGCGGCTGAAATCGCCAATATAGAAGGCATCCTGCGCAGCGGCCTTGGCATGGATGCCGCGCGCGGCGACAGCCTGGTGGTATCGGCAATGGCATTTCCGCCGCGCGCGGCGCCCGTGCCTTGGTGGCAGGAGCGCGACAACCAGATCGACATGGGCAGCTGGATCGCTTCCGCCATAGGATTCCTGCTCGTCCTTCTGCTGGTAGTGCGGCCTTTGACCAAGGCTGTGTTGCGACGTCTTGCGCGGCCGCCGGCCGTGGCCGAATCGGCCGGCATGCTGGCTCCTCCGCGCGCCGCACTTAACAATGAGACTGCAGCGCCGGTCGCACTCGGCGCCATTAACGCGGGCGGCGGCATGCCGGTGGTGCCGCTGCTGGAGAACTATGATCTGCCACCGCCGGGCTCGCCAGTGGACGTGATGGTGGATCACTTGAAGGTGCTGGCGGGCAAGGAGCCGGAACGGGTGGCCGAAGTGGTGAAACAATGGGTGCAAAAAAATGGCCGACGCGCTTAGTCTGAATGAGCTGGGGATGTCCGGCGCTTCCGCATTGAGCCCGCTGGAACAGGCGGCGATCGTGTTGCTGAGCATGGGGGAAGAGCCGGCCGCCGCCGTGCTGCGCTGCCTGTCGCGCGAAGAACTGCTGGAAGTGACGCAAGTGATGTCGCGCATGAGCGGCATCAAGGTCGAAGCGGTCAAGCTCGCGATGCAAAAGTTCTTCGACGACTATCGCGAGCAGAGCGGCGTGCACGGCGCCTCGCGTTCGTATCTGAAGCGTTCGCTCGACTTGGCGCTGGGCGGTGATATCGCCAACAGCGTGCTCAACAGCATCTACGGCGACGCCATCCGGCCGAAAATGGCGCGTCTACAGTGGGCCTCGCCGAAATGGCTGGCCGAATACATCAGTAACGAGCATGTGCGGATGCAGGCGGTATTCCTGGCATTTCTGCCGCCGGCGCTGGCCGGCAGCGTAATCGACGCCTTGCCGCTGGAAGGGCGCGACCTGGTGCTGCTGAACGTCGCGCGCCTGGATGAAATCGATCGCGATCTGCTGCTGGAGCTTGAGGAACTGGTGAGCCGCTGCCTGGGCAGCCTCGATATGCAGAACACCAGTGTCGAAGGCGTGCGGCAGGCGGCCGAGATCCTCAATCGCCTGCCGGGTGACCGCCGTCAACTGGTCGAATTGCTGCGCGCACACGATCCGCAGGTGGTGTCCGAAATCGAGTTCAGCATGTACGACTTCCTGATTCTGTCGCGGCAGACCGAAGCCACGCTACTGCGCATCCTCGAAGAAATTCCGCTGGAGGATTGGGCAGTGGCGCTCAAGGGCGCGGAGCCGATGGTGCGCAACGCGATCCTGCAGGCGATGCCACGTCGCCAAGCGCAAAGTTTCGAAGACATGATGCGGCGTTCCGGCCCGGTGCCGCTCAGCCGCATCGAACAGACGCGCCAGGACATCATGGCGCGCATCAAGGCGCTCGCCGATAGCGGCGAAGTCGAAGTGCAGCTGTTTGCCGAAGCGGTGGTGGAATGAAAGGCTGGCGGCCGTATCGCTTCCCGCCGCTGGCGCAGCTTGCATCGGCCGATGGACGCAGCGGCGGCGACGGCCAGTGGCAGGCGGCATTGGCGCAGGGGTTCGAGCAGGGCCGCAGGGAAGGCTACGAAAACGGTTTCGCCAATGGCCGGGACGAGGGTTTCGCCAGCGGCCATGGCGACGGCTTGCGGCAAGGACATGATGCCGCCTATGCCGAGGTGATGGCGCGCTTCCAATCGCTGGCCGCGCCACTCGATGCCATGATGGATAGCATGCAGCAGGTACAGGCCGCCTACCAGGCGGCGCAACGCAAGGAAGTAGTGGAGCTGGTGGCGCGCGTGGCGCGCCAGGTGATTCGCGCCGAACTGGCCTTGCAGCCGGTGCAGCTGATGACGCTGGTGGAAGAAACCCTGGCATCGATGCCACCGACGCGCGACACGATCGAGGTATTTCTCAATCCGGAAGAACTGCAGAGAATTCGCGAGCTCGACCCGCAGCGGGCCGAGCGCTGGAGCCTGATTGGCGACGCCCGGCTGGAGCCGGGCGAATGCCGCGTCAAGGCTGGCGATCACGAAGCCGACGCGGGCTGCAAGCAGCGTCTGGCCGCCTGCATCGACCAGGTTCACGCGCAGCTGCAGGAAACGGCTGCCGTCGCTACGTCCGAAGAGGCGCCATGATCGCCGCTGCCTTGCGCAAGCTGGAGCTCGGCGAGGTACCGGTGGCGACGCCCACCGGTCGTCTGGTGGGCGCCTCTGGCTTGCTGCTGGAGAGCGTCGGCTGCCCCTTGCATACCGGGCAGCGCTGCCGGATCGAAACCGTGTCCGGCGACTGGCTCGACGCCCAAGTGGTCGGCTTTCGCGACAAGACTTCGTACCTGATGCCGTTCAAGAAGGCTGTCGGCCTGACCACCGGGGCGCGCGTACTGCCGTCGACCGACAAGGTGACCCTGTCGATCGGGCCATCATGGCTGGGCCGAATGGTCAACGGCTTGGGCGAGCCGATCGACGAACTGGGGCGCCTCGGCGGCGAGCACGTGCTGGAAATGCAGCCGCCCAAGGTGCATCCGCTCAAGAAAAAGCGCGTGCGCGAGCCGCTCGATGTCGGCGTGCGGGCGATCAACGGCTTCCTGACGCTGGGAAAGGGCCAGCGGGTCGGCCTGATGGCCGGCAGCGGCGTCGGCAAAAGCGTGCTGCTGGGTCTGATCACACGCCAGACCGTGGTCGATGTGGTGGTGGTCGGCCTGATCGGCGAACGCGGACGCGAAGTGCGCGAATTTGTTGAACTGTCGCTGGGTCAGGACGGCCTGCGCAAGGCGGTGGTGGTGATCGCTCCGGCCGACGAATCGCCGCTCATGCGGCTGATGGCGACCGAGCTGTGCCATTCGATCGCCGCCCACTTCCGCGACCAGGGCAAGGACGTGCTGCTGCTGGTCGATTCTTTGACGCGCTATGCGATGGCGCGCCGCGAAGTCGCGCTAGCGCTGGGCGAGCCGCCGGCCACCAAGGGTTATCCGCCTTCGGTATTTTCGCTGCTGCCGCAATTGGTCGAAAGCGCCGGCAACGGCGAAAACGAAGCCGGCAGCATGAGCGCCATCTACACCGTGCTGGCCGAGGGCGATGACCAGCAGGATCCGGTGGTCGATACCGCGCGCGCCATCCTCGACGGCCACATCGTGCTGACCCGCGAGCTGGCTGAGCGCGGCCACTATCCGGCCATCGATATCGGCGCCTCGATCAGCCGCTGCATGGCGCAGGTGGTCAGCAAGCCACATTTGCACGCGGCGCGCGCCTGCAAGGAAATGCTGGCGCGCTATGCGCGCGTGCGCGACCTGATTCCGCTGGGAGCCTATGTGGTAGGGGCCGATCCGGTGACCGACCATGCGGTCGAATTGTATCCGCGCCTGGAGGCGTTCCTGCACCAAGGGACCAGTGAACCGGCACCGCTGGCGCCCTGCGTGACGCAACTGGAAGAACTGGCCGCATGAGACCGCCGCCGATAATCCAGAGCCTGACCACGCTGATCGGCCTGCGCGAGCGTGAGGTGGAACGGTTGCGGATCGATATTGCCGCGAAGACAGCGGTGCGCGAGCGCTATCTCGGCAATCTGAAGCGGATGGAGGCGCTGTATGCCGGCGACAGCAGTTGCGGCCTGCCGCCCGCCTTGTCGCTGAACCGCGGCCATTACAAGCAGGCGGTAATGCAGATGGCCGATGCCCACCGTACTGATCTAACGCTGCATGAGGCCGATATGGCGGTGACGCAGCGCGCCTTGAACGCCGCCTGGTGCAAGCAGGAAGTGCTGGGCCAGGTGTTGGTACAAAAGCAAAAAATAGTCAAGGCGGAGGCCGAGCGTCAGGAACGCAAGCAGCAGGATGAACTGGCCACCCAGATGTGGTGCCGGGAGCAGCCATGATCGATTTCAGTCTAGCGTCAATCGGGTCGCCTTGTTACAAGGCAACCCCGCCTTTTCTTTCCAAGGACCCGACATGACGGCCACAATCTACGATCCGGTTTCCACCGCTCAGAGCCTGGCAACTGCCGCTACCGCAGGGCGCCAGGCGCTGATCAAGACGCAAACCACCACTGCGCAAAACACCGCCACCGCGCTGAGCAAGCTGCAATCGGCGCTTTCGAGCTTTAATTCGGCGCTGGCCGGCCTGTCGGGCAAGAACAGCCTGTTGTCGCAATCGGCGACCTTCAGCGGTAGCGGCAGCAACGTTGGTACCGCCACCGCATCAGCATCGGCGGTGCCGGGCACGTATTCGTTTTTTGTCCAGCAGCTGGCCACCACGCACCAGATCGCGTACAGCGTGCCCGCGACGGCCACAGCCGGCGGCACGCTCTTGGTCAAAATTGCGGGCGGTGCCGAAATTGAGGTCAACCTGATTGCCGCCGATGTCGATGGCGACGGCCTCATGAGCGCAAAGGAAATTGCCGCAGCGATCAATGCGGCGGAAAGCAACAACTCCCGCCTGACTGCCTCGACCGTGACCGTCAACGGCGAATCACAATTGGTGCTGACCGCGAGCAAGAGCGGCGAGGCCGGGGCAATTTCGCTGGACGCCAGCGCCGCCCCCGAGCTCGCGCTGGGCGCCGGCACAACGCTGGTCGCAGGGCAAGATGCGATTGTTCGGCTCGGCGGCGAAAGCGGCATCGAACTGAAGCAAAGCTCCAACACGTTCACTGCGATCGATGGTGTCAGCATGACGTTCACACGCGCGATGGCGACTGGCGAAGCGCCGGTCACGCTGATGGTGGCCACCGATGACAGCGGCACCGTCTCTAACGTCCAAAGCTTCGTCGATGCCTATAACAAGCTGAATGACGTCTTGAACAGCCTGACCAGTTCCGGTGACGCCGCCGCCGGTGTGGCCGCCTCGATTTTCGCCAGCGATGCCGGTGTGCGTGCGTTACGCAATCAGCTCACCAACACCGTTCGTGAAAGCGTCGGCGGTTTGTCACTGACCGCGTTCGGCGTCACGGCGAACCGTGACGGCTCGTTGTCGCTCAATAGCGCTCGCCTTAAAACCAAGCTGGCGGCTAGTCCGGAGGGGCTGGCGACGGTCTTCGGCAGCAGCAGCGTCGGCGCCAAGAGCGGCGTACTAGGTAGCCTCGACAAATACCTGAGCCTGTGGACCAGCAGCACCAACGGCCTGATTTCGCAACGCAAGACGGCGGTATCCAAACTGCAAGCCTCGCTGGCGCAACAGCAGGAGGCCTTGGACCAACAGTTCAACACCGCTTATGGCCGCTACCTGATCCAGTTTACGCAGCTGCAGAGCCTGCAGGCGCAGATGACGCAGACCACCAACATGTTCGATGCGCTATTTTCCAGCGACAAGAAATAAGCGCGATGACAACCCACCTTTCGATCACGGAAAACCACCTTGAACCACGAAGCCTATAGCAGCTACCACGCAGTTAACCTGGATGCGCAAACGGCGCGCGCATCACCGGTGCAGCTGGTGCTGATCCTGATGGATGGCCTGCTGGAAGAAGTCGCGCGCGCGCGTGCGCACATCGACGCGCGCCGCTTCGAGCAGAAAGCACTCAGCCTCGACAAGTGCATCGAAATCCTGAACGGCCTATCGAGCTCGCTCGACTTCGACAGTCAAAGCGAAGTCGTCAACAACCTGGGCCGATTGTATGACTACTGCGCGGGTCGTTTGTACAGCGCCGGCGTCAGCCTCGACACCGCGATGATCGATGAAGTCACCGGCTTGCTTGACACGATCCGGCAAGGTTGGCTTGGGGTGCAGGCGAAGAATGGCTAGGGAGCGCCAATTGATCCAACTCGCCGAGCGCTTGCAGGCAGCCAGCACGTCCAGTCATTGGCAGGCGCTGGCCAGTATCGATAACGAGCTGGCGCGGCTCTTGCCGGGCATGCAGACGCAAGGCAGATGGTCGGCGCGCGAACAGGCCGCACTGTCTGCCGTGCGGCGCGCGCATCGGCTGGCATACGAAAACTGTCAGGCCGAGGCGGCCCGGCTCGGTAAGCACCTGGATGACATGCAGGCACGCAAGGAGGGCTGGATGGCTTACGCGATGAGCGATGGTTCCGCAGGAGAAAACGGATGACGATTTCATTGCCCGCTGCCGCACCGTCGATGCCAGCTTCCAAGGTCAGCGCTGGTTCGAACCCAATGTTGGGCATGGCGACGCCAAGCGATATCAAGCTCGAGCGTTTCGCGCAATTACTGCTGCAATTGCCAGCACAGCTGACGCCGCTGGCGGCCGATGCTGACGGAGCACAGCAGACGGTGGCTCAGGTGCCGGCCGCCGCGACCGAACAAGAATCAGGGGAAACCGCCGCGGCCGATTCAGAACTGCCAGGCATGACCGCACCGCTACTGGTGGCGTTTCTGGGCCTGCCGCAGCCGGCGTCGCAATTGGCTGCAACTGGGGCTAGCGGCGCGGCCCCTTTGGCGACGGCCGCGCTGGATGCGGTGCGCGCGGCAAAGACGCCGTCTGCACCAGCGCCAAGCGCAATACCATCGGTGGCACTGCCCAGTTCGCAACTGGGCAATGAAGCGAACGCCGGGTTGCCGTCGTCAGCTGCTGCCGCAGCGGCCGAAATCGCACCGCAGCCCAGCATGGCACGTGCATCGATGCCAATCATTGCCGATGCGCCAGTGCAGCTCAACGAGCGCCACGCCGTCAGTACCGCGCCCGCCCTCATCTGGTCGTCGCCCATCGTCAATGCCGGCGATAACGCGTTGCCGAGCGTGCGGCTGAACGGCACCGCGTCGCAATGGCAGCAACCGTTGCGGCACGCGCTCGGCGAACAGTTGCAATTACAGGTCGCACGCGGCAGCGAACAGGCGGTGATCCGGCTCTCACCACCGATGCTGGGGCACATCGACATTTCAATCCGGCATGAAGCCGGTGTCTTGCAAGTGCACATGAGCGCCAGCAACAACGAGGTGCTGCGCCAGCTGCAGGGAATTGGCGACAGCTTGCGGCAGGATCTGTCGCAACGTCAATACAACGATGTCTCGGTCGTGGTGGCGGCGCAAACGCGCCACAACGACGGCGATGGGCGGCAACGACAGGGAGGCGAGCAGCGCGAACAGCGGCCGGGGCAGGCGCTGGCTGAGGCCGATCTGGGCAGTAGCGCGTTTGTCCTTCCCACCGATAGCGAGTAAGTGAGCAATAGATGAGAAAAACAAAATTGATCATGGCATTTATTCTGGTGGGCAGCATCACTGCGGCGGCTGGCGGTGCAGCTGCGTGGTGGAGTCTACAGGGCAAGTCGGCAACCTCGGCGGTGACCGGCAAGAAGGGTGAAGAGCCGAGGAAAAGCGATGACCCGAAGATTGTGCGCAAGTACGTGACGCTGGAAAAAGTAGTGGTGATGTTGCATCGCAACCCTGGTGATACCAGCGCGCACTACCTGGCGGCCGATTTGGTCTTCAAGACTACCGAGGGCAGGGAGAAGATGACCAAGGAACATCTGCCGTTGCTGCGCAGCGTGGCGGTGCGCGCCTTGTCGGCGCTACCGATGGAAAAGGCCGAACTCATGTCAGTCGACCAGTTTGCCGCCGAGATCGATCGCGCGCTGAGTGCCAGTTACGCGCGCGATCAGCGCGAAAAACCATTTTCCGAAGTCATGATCGGCAAGCTCATCATTGAGTGACCTGATGCCGCTGCACGCCGAATATGAGGCCGAATACGCCGAGTGCGTAGCCATTCCGGCGGTACGTGGCGCGGAGGCGGAGTGGCGCGATCTGCAGGCCTACCTGCCGCTGGTCAAGCGCATTGTGCGTCAGCTCAATTCGCAGGTGGCGGGTGCAATTGATCGCGACGACATGGAGCAGATCGGCCTGATGGGTTTGCTGGAGGCCTTGCGGCGGTATGGCGTCCCGGATACCGCTTTCGGCGGCTACGCTGCGCTGCGCATCCGCGGTGCGATTCTAGATGAGTTGCGGCGCCAGGATTGGCGGCCGCGCACGGTGCGTCAGCAAAGCCACCGGCTGCGTGACGGCGTGCGCGCATTGCGGCGCCGCCTCGGGCGCGAGCCGACCGAAGCTGAAGTTATCCAGGCGCTTGGCATCACGGCCGAGGCTTGGCACGAACACATGCTGGACGAAAACGCCGAGTTGATCGGCAGTTTTGACGACCTGATCCAGGAAATGGGGGGAATGCTGGAGCATTCCCTTAATCCGGAAGATCAATTGATCCTGCGTCGCAGCCTGGAGCAGGCGCTGCTGCAGCTGGACGAGCGCGAACAGCGCGTGGTGCAGATGTATTACGAATTTGAACTCAGCTACAAGGAAATCGCTGCCGTGCTCGATCTGACCGATGCCCGTGTATGCCAATTAAACAAGGGCGCGCTGCGGAAGATGAAAAGCTTCCTGCAGGAATCCTGACCGACCACGCAAAGGAAACAAGAAACATGCAACAAATTTTGGGAATATTCATCGTGCTGGGGTGCGTATTCGGCGGTTTTGCGCTGGGCGGCGGCACCTTGTACGCGATCTGGCAGCCGATTGAATTACTGATCATTGCCGGTGCCGGGCTGGGCGCCATGGTACTCGGCAATCCTCGTCACGTGCTTCACGAAATGCTGGTGCAACTACGCAAGATCATCACGATGCGCAAGCAGGGTTCCGAATTCCAGCGCCAGTTGCTGCTGCTGATGTATGAATTGCTGCAGACCGCCGCCGGCGGCTTGAAAGCACTTGATGCGCACGTGGAGGCTCCGCGCGAGAGCGAGCTGTTCCAGCGCTATCCACTGATTTTGGAAGAGCCGAAGCTGATCGCTTTCATTGTTGATAATTTCCGCTTGATGGCGATGGGAAAAATCAACAATCATGAACTGGAAGGTGTGCTGGAACAAGAGCTCGAAGCAATTCATGATGAACTGACGCAACCATCCAAATCGATGAATAAGATCGCCGAAGCGATGCCCGGTTTCGGCATCCTGGCGGCGGTACTGGGTATTGTGATGGCGATGAACACGGTTAGCGAGGGGGCCAGCGCGTCGGAAATTGCCGAGGCTGTAGCGGCCGCGATGGTTGGAACCTTCATCGGCATTTTCTTTTGCTACGGCGTCCTCGACCCGATCAGCAACATGATGAAGCAACTCGTGAATCAGGAAATATCGACGCTCGAATGTGTCAAGGTGGTGCTGGTGACGCATGTATCCGGCAAGCCAGCCTTGCTGTCAATCGACGCCGGTCGCCGCTTGGTGCAACTCAACATCAAGCCAAGCTTTGCACAATTGGAAGGCTGGATCGACGCGCTGGAGGCGGCCGGCGAAGCCGGCGACCCTCCGGCCACGCCACAACGCAGGGCAGGGGATCGGCGTGCTCAACCAGCATAAACAGGAAAAGCGTGACCAGGCGGTCATCAAGCGTGGTGGCCGCAAGCATCACGCTGAAGAGCACGGCAGTGCGTGGAAAGTCGCGTTCGCCGATTTTTGCCTGGCGCTGATGTGCCTGTTCCTGGTGTTGTGGGTAATGGCGGCGCGGCAACAGGAAGCGATCCAGGAAATCATGCGTTCGTCCGAGGCCAGCCGCATGAACGAAGGACAGGGCATCATGCCGGAAACGTTCGGCGGCCCACGCGGAAGCCTGATAGAGCGGCTGCCGATACTGCGCTCGGGCGACCCCAGCGAGGGACGTCAGCGCATGAATAATAGGGCGATGAGTCCGAACGGTGAGTCGTTCACCAAGACGCGTTACGAATCCGCCAGCGATTTGCAGGCGTTGTCGCGCTTGCTGGCGAGTTTGAGCGCGGACGCCGGGCTCAGCAGCAACCTGCAAACCATCATTACACCTTACGGTTTGCGGGTGATGTTGCACGACACCGACCGGCAAGGCATGTTTGTGCGAGGCAGTGCGGTACCGACCGACCCCTTCAAAAATTTGTTGCGCAAAATAGGTCCGCTGTTTGCACAGATGGAAAACCAGATTCTGATTGTAGGGCATACCGACTCGCTGCAGTATGCCAACCAGGATTACGCGGCCTTCTCCAACTGGACTCTGTCGAGCAACCGGGCGATGGCGGCGCGTTCGAATCTGCTTGTCGGGCACATGCCTGCCGACAGCATCCTGCAAGTGGTCGGCATGGCGGATCGTGCTCCACTGGAGGTGAATGATCCCACTGCCAGTGTGAACCGCCGCATTGAATTGCTGGTTCTGACCAGCGGCCAGGCTGCATCGATCTCTGCAATGTTTGGTATGCCGGGTGACAGCGTGCGCCTCGTCGAAGATGTCGACCTGGCGTTCCCGGACCGTGACGCCCTGAAAAAACTACGCGACCTAATCACCCCAGCGAAAGGGGGCGCTACCCGTGCAAACTGAATCAGGCAATTGCAGAGCCGATATGCTCCGCGCGCCGCAGCGTGCCGAATGAGCGCCGATATGACATGCAAATCAGACAAAGAGGCCAACGAATGAAAATCACAGCGGGAGCGTTGCCAGGTACCGGGCAGCTCAGCAAGGTTGCGGAAATCACGCCGACTGAGCCAGTCTCACCAGGCACAACCGCGCCGGCGCAAGCGGATAGCGGAGTGTTGCAGTCGGCAGCGTTGCAGCCGGCGCTGGATACCCTGCGCGCGCTGCCGGATTTCGATCATGCCAAGGTTGCAGCACTGCGCGACGCGTTGCAAAAAGGTGAGGTGGCATTCGATCCGGCCCGTCTTGCGGGCCTGATTCAGCGTTTTCATGGTGGTGAGCGATGAACCGCAGCACGGCCTTGTCCAAGCTGATGCGTGGAGTCGGTGAAGACGTGCGCGATTACCAGACGCTGCGCAAGCTGCTTCAGCAACAGTTCGACGCAGCGCTGGCACATCAGACCGTGCATTTGAGCGGACTGGCCGAACGTATCACCGAAATGACCGGCGTACTCGAGCAACGCCGTTTGCAAAGGATCGATCTGGTCAGCGCGTTGTCGGGTACAGGCAGCAGCGTCGCTACTGCGTTTGCGCTGCTGACGGGAGCGCAGCACGAAACGGTGCAAGCCGGGTGGGGCGCCCTGGAAGCACTGGTGCGCGAGTGCAAGGAATTGAATGAGCGCAACTGCCGCCTGATGATGGACCAGTACAGCATCATGCAACGGTTGCTGCATGGTGAGGAAGAGACCTATGTTCCGGCCTGATTTCGGGTTGCGTCCGACTGCTCCAGCTACGCCGATGTCGCCGGTGCCGCCGGCGATGGCGCTCGGGAACGGCTTTGCCGGGTTGGTCGGCGAGGTGCGCGCCGATATCGACCAATTTATTGCGAACGGTTCGCAGACTGACGCATGGCCGTCGTTAAGCGTGGAGGGGCAAGCCATGCGCGCCCGTTTGCAGGGCACCAGCGCTATTGCCGTGAATGGAGCTGACGACGAAGCACGGCAGTCATTTTGGACATCGATAGCGCCGTGGGCGCGTGAAACCGGACAGCGTCTTGGGGTTGCTCCTGAACTGGTGGCGGCACACGCGGCACTGGAGTCCGGCTGGGGTCTGCGGCCGTTGCTGAGAGAGGACGGCAGCAATACCAATAACCTGTTCGGCATCAAGGCTGGCGCGCATTGGCGCGGTGACGCCGCTCAGGCACTAACCACCGAATATATGGCGGATGGCGCGGTCAAGAAGAGTGAGAGTTTTCGCGGTTATCCGGACCAGGCTAGCGCGTTTCGCGACTACGCGCGATTGTTGCTGGAGAACCCGCGTTACGCCGCTGCGCTCAATACCGGCAACGATGCACGTGCATTTGCACAGGGCTTGGCGCGCGGCGGCTACGCCACCGATCCGGCCTATGCCGACAAGCTGACGCGTGTCGCCAGCCGCTTTCAGGCGGGGAACTAAGGAATGGTACGAGAAATTTCGACTGGCTCCACCGTGGTGTCCCCTAGCACGCGGGCACGGATGATCTGGCCGTTGCTAACGTTACGCACGCGGATTACCGCATCGCGTGCACCGGCATCGAGCGCCTCGCCGGCGGCCGTGACTTCGATTGCGCCGCTGCGGGCGACGATGCCGACAGTCGCGCCGCGATGCACCAGCGTTGACCGAACCAACCAGGTTTCACGAACCACTTCGCCAGCGCGGGCGCTGCGGCGACTGCTCATGCCAAGCACGGCCTCCGGGCTGGTCAGCGTGCCGCTTACATTGGTTACGTCGCGCTGCGCCAGTACCACATCCGTGGCAGTGAGCTCATGGCCAGCCGGCAGCGCCACCGCAGCCACCAGCACGCTGGCTGTGATGCTGGCGCGCACGACGAATTCATGGCGCCAGCCGTCATCGCCGGGACAAGTTGCCGCAAAGCGCATGCGCCTGGCCTGCCGTGTATCGACCGCATTGATCCGTAACGGCTGTCGGCATGCCAGCGGCGACCGATTGGGAGAAACCACGACGACATTGAATGCCGAATCCGACAAGCCGGAGCGTATGGCCTGTTCTTCCAGTAATTGTCGCGCGCTGCGTTTCACCTGTGTGGCGGCGTCACCGGCGACGGCACTAGAGGTTGCTGCGAGCAGCAAGAAAGACGCGGTTGTCAGTTTTATGGGGATCATTTTCAGCATAGGCGGGACTTTAGCACCCGGTCCCAAACAGGAGGAAAGTCATGAGTATTAATTTCAACGACGCATTAGGCATCCATCCGGATGCGCTGAAACTACGTGCCGACCGCACCAAGGTGCTGGCGGCAAACATTGCCAATGAAAACACGCCTGGTTTCCAGGCACGCGATATCGATTTCCGGACCACGCTGCGGCAGGCTGGCGCCGAAGATCCAGCAGACCTGTTGCTCGATCCCGTTGACGAGGATCCGCTGTATCGGGTTCCTTTTCATCCCAGCAGAGATGGCAACACAGTGGAAATCGGTGTTGAACAGGCAGCATTTTCACAAAATGCGTCGGACTTCCAGACCAGTCTGACTTTCCTCAACCTGAAACTCAGGGGGCTGGCAAAAGCGATTGCCGGACAATAAATATGCCATTCAGAGATATCGCCAATATCGCCGGCTCCGCAATGACTGCGCAGACCGTGCGTTTGAACACAGTGGCCAGCAACCTCGCCAATGCCGACTCCGCGGCCGGCAGCGAAGGAGGCGCCTACCGCGCACGCAAGCCGGTGTTCGCCACCGTCGCCCGCGAAGCGTTTGCCGAGCACGATGCCGGCGGCCGGGTGCGGGTGCTGGATGTTGTGCAAAGCACCGAACCACTGCGCAGGGCGCACGAACCGGGCCATCCGATGGCCGACGCGGAGGGGATGGTGTACTACTCCAACGTGAACCAGGTGGCCGAGATGACCGACATGATGTCGGCTTCGCGCGCCTTTGAAACCAACGTCGAGGTACTCGGGCGCATCAAGTCGATGCAACAGTCTCTCCTCAAACTCGGTGAAGGGTGATCAATGCAAGCCAATCTCTTGACGGGCGGCCCGCAGAATCCCAGGGCCAGCGACAAGCCGGCCACCAATGCCAGCGCCACCTCGGATATGTTTACCAAACTGCTGGTGGCGCAGATCCGCAACCAAGACCCGCTGGCGCCGACCGACCCAAGCGACTTCGTCAATCAGCTGGCACAGCTGAGCCAGACCGAATCACTGCAAAGCCTCGCTACCCTCACCAGCAACAACGCCAGCGTGCTGCAAAGCCTGCAAGTGCTGGCGCTGGGGGCACAGGTCGGTTCGCAGGTGACGGTCAGCACGACCAGCGTGACGCTTGCTGCAGAACCAATCAACGGGACCGTCACGCTAGCCAGTTCCGCTGCGCGGACGACGCTGGTTCTGACCGGCATGGACGGCGTCAAGCACAACATCGAACTCGGTACGCAAGGCGCCGGCGACGTGCCGTTCACAATCGATCCCGTGGCGCTGGGTCTGCCGCCAGGTCAATATGCAATGCAGGTCGATACCGACAGCGCCAGCACAGCATTGATCGGGATCACCGGCAAACTGAATAGCGTCAAGCTCTCCAGTACCGGCAATGTGGTGCTCGATGTCGCCGGGCTGGGCGAGGTAGCACCATACGCCGTCACCGCTTTCAACGGCCAAGTGGCCGCCGCATCCATTACCGCCTCCAACTGAAAGGAAACCCGTCATGAGTTTCGATATCGCCCTGTCCGGCATCCAGGCCATCAATTCCCAACTCACCACCATTAGCAACAACATCGCTAATTCCGGCACGTTCGGCTTCAAATCCAGCCGCGCCAATTTCTCGTCAATGTATGCCGGCACCCAGCCGACCGGAACCGAAATTGGTTCCATTACACAAAGCATCGCGCTCGGCGGTGGCGTGCTGAATACCGGCGGCTCGATGGATGCCTCGATCAAAGGCCGTGGTTTTTTTGTCAGCAAGGATACGGCGGGCACCATCCTGTACAGCCGGGTCGGCATCTTCAATACCGACAAGGATGGCTACGTCACCGACAGCTTCGGGCGTCGAGCGCAGGGTTATGTTGCCATGCCAGGCAACACGACGCTTGGCCCAATGGGAGACCTGAGGGTGCCGGTCGGCCAGATCCCGGCCAGCGCCAGCACCAGCCTGGATTATGTCGGCAACCTGTCGGCCGACTGGACCGTACCTACAACCGCAGTTTTTGATCCAACCGATACAACCAGCTTCAACAGCTCGGTGGTGACGGAAGTATTCGACTCGCTCGGTAGCAAACATAGCGTAACGCAGTATTTCATCAAGACGGGGTCCAATCAGGTCGAAGCACGTTACACCTTTGACGGTGCCGAGTTGGTGGGTATCACTACGCCCCTAAATTTCGACACCAATGGGCTGCTTACCGCGCCGACTGGTCCGACGACGATTGCGCTTGGCGCACCGCCGGGAGCGGCAGCGATGTCGATCGACATCAGCTATGCCGGCACCACGCAATTTGCCGGCGAAGCGACTTCCACCACCAACGCCGCTAACGGCTACGCAGCCGGTGCGCTGACAGGCGTGCAGATCAGTGAAGACGGCTCGGTGATGGCAACTTACAGCAACAGCCAGAAGCAAAGCGTCGGCACACTGGCACTGGCAACCTTCGC
Organism: uncultured beta proteobacterium; assembly: GCA_963707665.1. Taxonomy (GTDB): domain Bacteria; phylum Pseudomonadota; class Gammaproteobacteria; order Burkholderiales; family Burkholderiaceae_D; genus DATJCV01. The sequence goes on from CAVPQU010000011.1 coordinate 337,983, forward strand.
TAACGAAGGTGCGCTGGAGACGGTTAGCGACACCAGTTGGGTCTCGACCAACGCATCTGGCAACGCCCTGTATTCGACGCCTGGCCGTGGCATGACGGGCACCTTGACCATTGGCGCGCTGGAGCAATCCAACGTCGACATCACGTCCGAGCTGGTCAATCTGATGACATCGCAGAGGAATTATCAGGCCAACTCGAAAGTCATCTCGACTGAAAACGCGATGATGCAGTCGCTGATGCAAGCGCTATAACGGAGCCTGTATGGATGCTTTGATCTATACCGCGATGAGCGGTGCCGAGCGTGCATGGCATGCACAGCAGGTGCATGCCAATAACCTGGCCAACCTCGATACCAGCGGCTTCCGCGCCAACCTCGAACTGACCGCCAGCCAGGCGGTTCCAGGCTACGGTTACGATGCACGCCACGTTGGGCAATTGCAGGCCAATGCACTAAACACCCGACCCGGCGTGGTCAAGGAAACTGGCCGCGAGCTTGACATGGCGATTGCCGGCGATGGCTTTATCGCAGTGCAATGGCAGGACGGCGAAGCGTATACCCGCGCCGGGTCACTAGTGGCGGATGCATCAGGCACGCTGACGGTGAACGGCCGTGCGGTGCTAGGCGATGGCGGACCGATTGTGTTGCCGGAATATACGCGCGCCATCATCGGCGTCGATGGCACGATCTCGGTCCAACCAGCCGGCGAACAGGAGCTGCAAGTCATTGACCGCATCAAACTGGTCAAGGCGGAAGCCAGCGAATTGACCAAGAACGAAGCCGGCCTGATCGTTACCCGCACCGGTGACAATCTACAGACGGATGACAGCGTGGTGGTGCGCGGCGGCCACCTCGAAGGCAGCAACGTCTCGGCGGTGGAGGAGATGGTTGCGACCATGGCGCTGAACCGTACCTTTGAAATCCAGATGAAGCTGTACAAGGCAGCCGACTCGATGGCCGAAACAGGCAATCGCCTGGTCGGCGCCTGACGCATTCCGATACCAGACCCTCCAGGAGAAAATCATGAACCCAGCAATGTGGATCAGCAAGACCGGCGTGCAGGCACAGGATGCCAAGCTGCAAGCGATTGCCAACAATCTCGCCAACGTCAATACGGTCGGCTTCAAACGCGATCGCGTGATGTTCGAAGATCTGTTCTACCAGGTCGAGCAGCAGCCCGGTGCGCAACGGGACGACAACACGATGACACCATCCGGCGTCCAGCTTGGCAACGGTACCCGTCTGGTCGGCACGCAAAAAATTTTCACGACCGGCAGCCTGCAAACCACCAGCCAGCCACTCGACGTAGCGATAGTCGGTAACGGCTTCCTGCAAGTGCTGCAGCCGAATGGAGACACCGCTTACACCCGCGCCGGGCAATTGCAGGTTGATGCCAATGGCCGACTGGTGAATGCACAAGGTTTGCCGCTGGTGCCGGAAATTACGGTTCCGCCCACAGCCACGGCGCTGACCATCGGCGAAAACGGCCTGGTTTCCGCCATTGTCGCCGATACCACGGCGCCAGTCGAACTGGGCCAGCTCACGCTTTCCAGCTTCATCAATCCGACCGGCTTGCTGGCGCTGGGCGAGAACTTGTATCGGGAAACCGCCGCCAGCGGCGCACCGACCGAAGGAAATCCGGGCGAAGCTGGACTCGGCAAGCTCAAGCAGGGCGCGCTGGAAGGCTCCAACGTCCAGGTGGTTGAAGAAATGGTCGATATGATCGCGGCACAACGGACGTACGAGATGAACACCAAGGTTCTCTCAGCCGCCGACAACATGTTGCAGTACCTGTCGCAAGCGGTGCGCTGATGCGCTGCACCTGCCTGCTTGCGGCGCTGTTATTGTCCGGCTGCGCCGCTATCGAACCGCCGCAAGCGACGCCTGGCCCGAGCGCCGAGCCGCCGCCTGTGTTGCGAGCGGTCGCGCGCAAGGGGCAATCCGGTGGAGTCTTCGTGCCGGAGGCTTCATGGTCGCTGGTGTCGGACAGTCGCGCGTTCCGCGCTGGTGACGTGGTAACCGTGGTACTGCAGGAAACCACACAAGCCAGCAAGACCGCGAATACCAAGTTTGACAAGGCAAGCAGTGTCGGCATCAAGCCGGTGACGGTGGCCGGCAATACGTTCAAGACGGACGTCGGTATCGGCGCCACGCGCGACTTTACGGGTGGTTCGTCGAGTACCCAGCAAAACCGGCTGCAAGGTTCAATCACCGTGATCGTGCAAGAAGTCCTGCCGAACGGCTTGCTGCGCGTGACCGGCGAAAAGAGCTTGTACCTGAACCAAGGCGAAGAGTTCGTTCGCGTGCGGGGCTATATTCGCGCCGCCGATATCGATACTGACAATCGCGTCTCGTCGCAGCGCATCGCCAATGCGCAGATTGCTTACTCCGGCCAGGGCGCTCTGGCCGATGCCAATGCGCCTGGCTGGCTGACGCGCTTCTTCGCCAGTCCCTGGATGCCTTTTTGAGGATGATGCCATGAACTTTCGCTTGACCGCAGTGCTCTTGCTGGCGCTATTGCCGCTGCTGCCGCCGGCCAATGCCGCGCAGACTCTGCGCAATCTCGTCAATATTGAGGGCGTGCGCGAAAATCCGCTGATCGGCTATGGCCTGGTGGTTGGCCTCAATGGTAGCGGCGACAGCACCCAGGCCAAATTTTCCGGGCAATCGCTATCGAATATGCTCAAGCAGTTTGGCGTCAAACTTCCGGACGGCGCCAGCGCCAAGAGCAAAAACGTGGCAACCGTGATGGTCAGCGCGAACTTCCCACCAGGCTACCGCAAGGGCCAGGCCATCGATGTCACCGTATCGTCGGTGGGGGACGCCAAGAACCTGCGCGGCGGTACTCTGCTACTGACCGAGTTGCGCGCCGCGGACGGCGAGGTCTATGCACTGGCGCAGGGCAATTTGGTGGTCGGCGGGCTCAATGCGCAGGGCAAGAGTGGCTCCAGTGTGACGGTCAATACGCCGACTTCGGGGCGTATCCCCAACGGTGCCAAGATCGAACGCGAAATTGAAACCGATTTTGACACCCATCCGACGGTGCGCTTGAGCTTGCGCCATCCGCATTTCCAGACGGCCACCAACATCGTCGATGTGATTAATCGCCGCTTCGGCGATGTCGCCAGCACCCGCGACGCCACCAGTATCGACGTGGTAGCGCCGGAAAATCCGACCCAGCGCGTCGCTTTCGTGGCGCGGCTAGAGGCGTTGTCAATCGACGTCGGCGAGGGAGTGCCAAAGGTTATCTTCAATTCCCGCACCGGTACCGTGGTAATCGCCGAGGGCGTCAAGGTACGTCCGGCTGCGGTATCGCATGGCTCGCTCAAGGTGATCATTTCCGAGAGTACCGGAGTTAGTCAGCCGCAACCGTTCGGACGTGGCCAAACCGTGGCAACACCCCAATCTGGTGTTGCGGTCGAGCAGGGCAGCGGCCGCATGTTCAAGTGGCCGCCCGGAGCCAGCCTGCAGCGCATCATTGACGTCATCAACAGCACCGGTGCCACGCCCGACGACATCATGGCGATCCTGCAAGCGCTGGACCAGGCGGGTGCAATCGAAGGCGAGCTGATCGTTATTTGAGGAAAACCGATGCAACCAGACCTGAATTCCGTGCACACCGTCATTACTGCCGCCGGTGTCGCTAGCGACCCGGTAAGCGCCGCCGATGCCCGCTACCGGGAGAAGGCAATCGATGCAGCTGTCAAGTTCGAGGGATTTTTCATTGCTCGCATGCTGCATCAAATGCGCAGCAGCACGCGTGAAATCGCCGGGGAGGATAGCGTTTTCAAGGACCCCGTCAACAGCGACATGCTTGATCTGGCGGACAATCTGGTTGCAGACAAGCTGGCCGGACAGCGCGCATTCGGTATTGCCGATGCGATCCTGCGCCAGTTGCTGCCGGCGCCGGCAGCCGCAGCCCAGCAAACCGCGCAGCCCCTGCCTGATCGCAAGATTTAATCGTGACTGCCACATGGTCGCCTGTTACCAATAACCCCCATTAGGCATTTCAGAAAGAACGCTGCTTCATGAGCATCATCAACAATGCACTGTCAGGATCGCTTGCCGCGCAAGTGGCGCTGGATGTCGCCAGCCAGAACGTTGCCAATCTCAAAACCATCGGTTATACGCGCCAGGGTGCGCTGCTGGCGGCGCTTGGCCCGAACGGCAACATCAGATCTCCTGGCAGCGGGGTCGAAGTATCGTCGCTGCTGCGCTTTTCCGATAGTTACAAGACGCAGCAGATGTGGCGAGCCGCGTCCGATCTTGGTCAACGTACCTTGGCACAGCCCTACCTGACCCAGTTGGAGCAGGTAATGGGGGACGACTCCTCCAGCATTAGCGCCGGCCTTGACAGCTTTTTTGGCGCCCTCAATGCCGCCAGCGTCGACCCGACCTCCACCCCGTTGCGACAGCAGGTGATTAATGCCGCCGAAGGCATGGCGCAGCATTTCAACAGTCTCAATGACGTGATGAGTAATCAACGGCTGTCGGTACAGCAACAGCGTGCCACCACCGTGCCACAAATCAACGGCCTGACCCGCGATATCGCGCATTTGAATCAGAAAATCGCCGCCGCCCAAGCCATCGGCGCCAATGCCTCGTCGCTGATCGATGCGCGCGACCAAGGGATCGATCAGCTCGCCAGCCTGGTTGGCATCCAGGTAATCGACCAAGCCGATGGCAGTCGCAACGTGTCCTTGCGCAGTGGCCAGCCACTGGTACTCAGCTCTTCGGCCTCGACCATCGCCGTGCAAGGTAATGCAGATGGTTCGCAGACGATGAAGCTGACCTTCGGCAATGAAACCTTCACGCTCGAGAACACCAAGCTGGGCGGCCAACTGGGCGGCCTTGGCGACTATGAAACCAATGTGCTGCTGCCGCTGAAGCAAGCCGTTACCGACATCGCCCGTGAACTGTCCGACAAGGTCAACACCCAGCTCGGCGCCGGTTTTGCGCTGGACGGCAGCCCGGGCGTTCCACTGTTTGATTTCAATGCCGCCAGCACCACCGGCATGCTGAAAATCAGCGCGGGGGTCACGGCTGACAGACTCGCTTTTTCCAACGATGGCATCACACCCGGCGACAGTACCAACCTGCAAATTCTGATCGACATCCGCACCCAGCCGATCACGATCGCATCGATTGGCAGCGTGCTGATCGGCGACGCCGACACTCAACTGGTCGGCAAGCTGGGCATGGACAGCAAGCAGAACCAGTCGCTCTTGGCTACTGCCGAAACGGTGCGGCTGCAAGCCGAGGAAAGCTGGAAATCCACCAGCGGCGTGAATTCGGATGAAGAGGCGATCAACCTGCTGGAATTTCAGAAAATGTATCAGGCCAACATGAAGGTGATCGCGGTCGCCAACGCGCTGTTTGACAGCACTCTTGCCATGATGGGTTAAAACGATGCGTATCGCTAGCAGCCAGTTTCAATCGACATTGACCCGCACCATGCAGATCAATGAGTCGCGGCTCGCCAAATTGACGCAACAGATGTCGTCGGGATTACGCGTACCACTACCGTCGGATGATCCGATCGCCAACGTGCGACTGTCGCGCCTGACGCGCGAAGAAGCGATGATCGCGCAATACCAGGACAACATCGGCGCGCTGAAAATCCGTCTGCAAAAAAATGAGGGCTATTTAAGCAGCATGAGCAACGATATGCAGCAGGCGCGCGACCTGCTGGTGTGGGCGTTGGACGGCGGCAATGCTTCGAGCGACCTGAACGCGATGGTCGATTCGCTGCAATCGCTGAAGGAAAGCCTGCTCTTCACCGCCAACAGCACGGACCAGGAAGGACGGTATGTGTTTTCCGGCACCATGACCGGAACCAAGCCTGTGGCCGATAGCGGAATTCCGGCTACGCCGGGCGTGCCACGCTACACCTTCGCCGGCAACACCAACCAGCAGCAGGTGGTGGTCGGCAACAGCATCACGCAGAGCGCCAACGTCGACATCAAAGGCATCGAAGACTTGCTCAATCTGCTCGATCAGACCATAGAAGCGCTGTCGGTACCCGGCGTCAGCATCAACGACCCGGTCACACGAGCGGTGGTCGCCTCGACGCTGGATGGCGTGGATACCGCAATGGACGCGGTCGGCATCAAGATCGCGAGCCTCGGTGGCGCGCAGAACATCCTGTCGACGCTCGCCGCCAACCACAGCAACGTCAGCGTGTCGAATCAGTCGGCGCTGCTGGATATTGGAAAGCTCGACTATTACAGCGCCGCCTCCGATCTCGCCGGATATACGATGGCAATGCAGGCGACCCAGAAGGCCTACGCCAAAGTCAGCCAATTGACCCTGTTTGATCTGCTCTAAGACCGATGTCGTTAAGTCCGCTCGACACCGTCAACGCAGCCAGCCCGGCCCGGCTGCGCAGCGGCGGCGTGGTCGGCGCAATCGTGGGGACGCGTCCTGACAAGCCGGTGCCTGCGGCGGCTGGCGAAGACCATGCGGCGCCCTTGCGGCGCGGCTTGCGTCACTGGGACCAGCAGCTCAACGCAGATTTGTCGAATGCCCAGCGCGCGCTGGATTTCCTCGACCAAAGCGCCGCTCACCTGCAAAGTATCAAACTGGAGCTGAGCGCAAGGCTGGCCAGGCGCCTGCAGGGAGCGGGCGCGCTGCAACGCAAACTACGCGAGTTCGGCGACCTGTGGCAACAGCGGCAATCCGCCACCGGCGGCAGCCTCGATTCGCAACTCGTCTATGACAGCGGCGCGGCCCCGGTCCAGCGCTTCACGGTGCGCGGCCTTACCATGCAGACCTTGCAGGCGGGGGCAAAAGAGACGCTGACATTTTCAGTCGGGGCCGGGCAGACCTTGCGCTCCGCCATCATGGAGCCGGGCCTGTCCGAGGATGCCCTCATCCAGCGCCTCGACCAGGCGTTGGCATCGGCGCAGATCCGCGTTGGTAAAGGGGATGGCGGTGCGCTGGTGTTTAGCGTTGCGCAAGCCTCCTGGAGCACGCTGCGGGACACGCTGGCCATCAAGGGTGACGGCATGCGTTTTCCGACTGGCCAGTTGAACCGGGTCCGCACCGACGCCGAGCCGGCAGCAGTACAACCGGAAACCTGGCAGATCGACGATGCCGAATCGATCCGTCAGACGCTGCAGAAGGTGGTGCGGGCCATCAACCATGTGCGCCAGGCGCGCGAGGCAGTCGGCCGCGCACTGAACGAAGCGGCAGCCCGCGCTTCTGCCGCACAATCGATCGACAGCGACGTCACCGTGGCCAAACTGGCGCAGGATTTTCTCGGTACCGCCACGCAGCCCGATTATCAGGCATTCACCTCGGTGGTGGCTGCGATCACAGGCATCAGCCGCTCGCGCGTACTGTCGTTACTGATGCTGCGTTCCTGATTCCTGCCTGGAACTTGCAGCCAAAATGATCCTGATTCAGGACCGGCGGCAATCTTGGAAATTCTTTTCGAAATCCATTGTTTCCAGGGGTATATGGTTAAAGCTGCCATATTTTATGCGAAAACGATGCCTTTCTGTTGGAGTATATGGCTTCATAAGAATCATGCTAGACGGTCACGCCGCTCACACCGATCCCTGAGCAAGCTACGGCAATAGCGTCGCCAATTCCTGCGAGCCACGCAGGAGTATCGGTAAAAATTCCTCCTCCATCTGCTGGCGCGACACGCGCGCCGCCTGCGCGCCGACGTTCAGCGCCGCCACCACGCGTCCCGAGGCGCCGCGCACCGGCACCGCGATCGAGCGCAGGCCGACTTCCAGTTCCTCCTCGACGATGGCAAATCCGGCCTGACGCACACCCGCCAGGATTTCCCGCAAGCGCTTGGCCGAGACGACGGTGCGTTCGGTAAATGCCTTCAGCTCGGCTTGCGCCAGATAGGCTTGCAGCTCTTCCGGCGGCAGGTGCGCCAGCATCACCCGTCCGAGCGAGGTGCAATACGCCGGCAGCCGGCTGCCGGCATTCAGCGCGATCGACATGATGCGGGTGGTGGCGGCGCGCGCAACGTACAGCACTTCACCGCCATCGAGTACCGCGATCGAGGACGATTCATGCAAAGTGTGACTAATTTGGTTCAGGCATGGCTGCGCCGATACCGCCAGCGGCGTCGATGACAGGTACGAATAGCCGAGCGCCAGGATCTTGGGCGTCAGGAAAAAATTGTTGGCGTCGGAATCGGCATAACCTAGCTGCCGCAGCGTATGCAGGCAGCGCCGTACTGCCGCCCGCGGGATACCGGTCTTGTGGCTGATCTGGGCGATCGTCAGGTTGCGCCGCTGATCGCTGAAGGCTCGTACCACCGCCAAGCCGCGCGCCAGCGAGGTCATGAAGCTGGGGTCGGTCAGGGCGTCGATTTCCTCGGCGATGCTGAGGTTTTTATGGCCGGCGCTGGCGCCGTTCTGATCGGTCGTCTTGGTCATTTTCACGGGGGAAATGGTCGCCGTGGTGGTTCCAGTGCGCACTGCCCTTGACGCCGAACAGTACCTCTGGCTACACTTGGCGCGTTCTATAGGCAGACATTAGTGCGATTATCGCACATTTATAACTGCACCACAAGATGACGGCAAGCGTATCAATGACTGCAGCGTGTTCCACCCATCCGCCAATCACCGCCGGCGTACGAAGACAGGCAAGGAAGTCCCGGTGATCGACAAAATTTGCACCTCGCTGCAGGCAGCGGTGGCCGACATTCACGACGGCGCCACCGTGATGATCGGCGGCTTCGGCAATGCCGGCATGCCGCTGGCGCTGATCAATGCCTTGATCGAGCAGGGCGCGCGCGACCTGACTATCGTCAATAACAATGCCGGCAATGGCGAAACCGGTCTGGCCGCGCTGCTAAAGGCGAAGCGGGTGAAGAAAATCATCTGTTCGTTTCCGCGCCAGACCGACTCTTATGTGTTCGATGCGCTGTTTCATGCCGGCGAGATCGAGCTGGAACTGACGCCACAAGGCAACCTGGCCGAACGCATTCGTGCCGCCGGCGCCGGCATTGGTGGCTTCTTCACGCCGACCGGCTATGGCACCTTGCTGGCCGAAGGCAAGGAAACCCGGCTGATCGACGGCAAGCACTATGTGTTTCGAAAAGCCGATCCACGCCGACTTCGCGTTGATCAAGGCGCAGCGCGGCGACCGCTGGGGCAACCTGGTGTATCGCAAGACGGCGCGCAACTTCGGCCCGATCATGGCAATGGCCGCCAAATGCGCGATCGCGCAGGTGGCCGAAGTGGTCGCACTCGGCGCGCTCGATCCGGAAGCGATCGTGACGCCGGGAATTTTCGTGCAGCGCGTGGTGCTACAAAAGAGCCGGCAGGAGGAAACACAATGAAACGCCTGTCCCGCGCCCAAATCGCGCAGCGCGTCGCGCACGACATCCCCGAGGGCGCCTATGTCAATCTCGGCATCGGCCTGCCGACCATGGTATCGAATTACCTGCCGACAGATCGCGAGATTTTCCTGCATAGCGAAAACGGCTTGCTGGGCATGGGGCCAGCGCCAGCGGCGGGTCAGGAAGACGAAGACCTGATCAATGCCGGCAAGCAGCCGGTGACGCTGTTGGCCGGCGGCGCCTATTTCCACCATGCCGATTCGTTCGCGATGATGCGCGGCGGCCATCTGGACATCTGCGTGCTGGGCGCGTTCCAGGTGTCGGCGAGCGGCGATCTGGCCAACTGGCATACCGGCGCGCCGGATGCGATTCCGGCGGTGGGCGGTGCGATGGATCTCGCGGTTGGCGCCCGACAGGTGTTCGTGATGATGGAACATTTGACTAAAACGGGTGACAGTAAGATCGTCGCGAACTGCAGTTACCCACTGACCGGCATCGGTTGCGTCAACCGCATCTATACCGATCTGGCGGTGCTGGATGTGCTGCCGGCTGGATTGTCGGTACGCGAAATTCTGGCCGATATTTCGTTTGATGAATTGCAGCGCCTGACCGGCGTGCCGCTGATCTGCCTGCCGCCGGCGGATGCCGGATAATGATTCTCATCCTCTCTATTTTCAATCACCATGAGTAATCCCTAAATGAAATCTGCTTTTATCTGTGATGCCATCCGTACCCCGATTGGCCGCTACGGCGGCGCACTGAAGGACGTGCGGGCCGACGATCTCGGTGCAATTCCGCTGCGCGCGCTGATCGAGCGCAATCCCGGCGTCGATTGGGCCGCCGTGCAAGATGTGATCTACGGCTGCGCCAACCAGGCTGGCGAAGACAACCGCAACGTCGCCCGCATGTCGGCCTTGCTGGCCGGCCTGCCGCAGGAAATCGGCGGCGCCACCATCAACCGCCTGTGCGGCTCCGGCATGGATGCGGTCGGCAGCGCCGCGCGCGCGATCAAGTCGGGGGAGGCTGAATTGATGATCGCCGGCGGTGTCGAATCGATGACGCGGGCGCCGTTCGTGATGGGCAAGACCGACAGTGCCTTTTCGCGCAACGCCGCGATCTACGACACCACCATCGGCTGGCGCTTTGTCAACCGCTTGATGAAAGAGCGGTACGGCGTCGATTCGATGCCGGAAACCGCCGAGAACGTCGCCGATGATTATCAGGTCAGCCGCGCCGATCAGGACCTGTTTGCGGTGGCCAGCCAGAACAAGGCCGCCGCCGCTCAACAAAATGGCGCGCTGGCCCAGGAAATCACGCCGGTCGTGATTCCGCAGAAAAAAGGCGATCCGATTACCGTCACGCAGGACGAACATCCGCGCGCCACCAGCCTCGAAGCGCTGGCGCGGTTGAAAAGCATCGTGCGGGCGGATGGCACCATCACCGCCGGCAACGCTTCCGGCGTCAATGACGGTGCCTGCGCGCTGTTGCTGGCCAGCGAAGATGCTGCGCGCCGTCACGGCCTGACGCCGCGGGCGCGCGTCATCGGCATGGCGACCGCCGGTGTGGCGCCGCGCGTGATGGGCATCGGCCCGGCGCCGGCCTCGCAGAAACTGCTGCAGCGGCTGGGCCTGAGCATGGATCAGATGGATGTGATCGAACTCAATGAAGCGTTCGCCGCGCAGGGGCTGGCGGTGCTGCGCATGTTGGGCGTGGCGGATGACGATCCGCGCGTCAATCCGAACGGTGGAGCGATCGCGCTCGGCCATCCGCTTGGCATGAGCGGGGCGCGGCTGGTGACTACCGCGATGTACCAGTTGCATCGTACCGGCGGCCGTTACGCGCTGTGCACGATGTGCATCGGCGTCGGCCAGGGCATCGCACTGGTGATCGAGCGCGTATGATTTTCAAGGATCAATGAGCGGGCAGGGCGGGGATGCTCGCCCTCGCTCGCAACCTGGGAGGCCATGATGTCCGAGCTAGCGCAGTATCGCCGTCCATTGCCAGGCGGCCAGCCTGATTATCTGTATCCGCCGTATGCATCAACCGTCAAGCGCGCGCCCGGCAAACCGCTGGTCCTGCTGCCGCAGACGCTATCGGAAATCACCGGGCCGGTGTTTGGACATGACGACATTCGGGCCAGTGACAGTGACCTCACACATCAGCATGGCGGCGATCCCCTGGGCGAACGCATCATTGTCAGCGGCCGTGTGCTGGATGAAAACGGCCGGCCGGTAGCCAATTCGCTGGTCGAAATCTGGCAAGCGAATGCCGCCGGCCGCTACCCGCACAAAAACGACAATCATGACGCGCCGCTCGACCCCAACTTCAGCGGCGGCGGTCGCGCCCTGACCGATGATCAGGGACGCTACCGCTTCCTGACGATCAAGCCCGGTTCTTATCCGTGGCGCAATCATTACAATGCCTGGCGTCCAGCGCACATTCATTTTTCATTGTTCGGCCGCGCCTTCGCCACGCGCCTGATCACGCAAATGTACTTTCCCGGCGACCCGCTGCTGGAATTCGATCCGATGTATACCGGCATTCCCGATGAGCGCGCGCGCAAGCGCCTGATTTCGACCCTGGATTGGGAGCTGACAACACCGGAATATGCGCTCGGCTACCGCTTCGACATCGTCCTGCGCGGTCGTAATGCGACTCCCATGGAGAAATGAGATGAGCCTGCAAATGACTTCGTCGCAAACGATCGGCCCGTATCTGCATATCGGCACCGACTGGCTGAATACCCCGCACCTCGCCGGCGAGCACATTTCCGGCGAGCGTGTGGTGCTGCAAGGGCGCCTGCTGGACGGCGACGGCAAGGCGGTGACGGATGGCCTGATCGAATTGTGGCAAGCCAACGCGCAGGGCAAATATGCGCATCCGGACGACACCCGTGATTTGCCGCTGGAGCCGGGTTTTCGCGGTTTTGGCCGGGTGCCGACCGATGGCGATGGTTGTTTTCGTTTCACCACCATCAAGCCGGGTCGCGTACCGGGGCCAAACGGCAGCCTGCAGGCACCGCACATTGCCGTCACGGTGTTTGCGCGCGGCTTGCTGAAGCACCTGGTGACACGCGTCTATTTTCCGGATGAGCCGGCGAATGCCGATGATCCGGTGCTGGGCACGGTGCCGGCCGAGCGGCGCTCGACCCTGATTGCGCGCCATAGCGCCCAGCAGGCCGGCGTGCTGGAATGGGACATCGTGCTGCAGGCAGGAACGACCGGCGCCGATGAAACCGTGTTTTTCGATATCTGAGCAGCGCATGGCGCTTGCCAGCAGAGAGAGTGCCCAGCCATGACCGTGTCCAGCCTCACCGGGCGGATGTTTTCCACCGACGCCATGCGGAACGTCTTTTCCGACCGTGCCGCGATTCAGCGTATGCTCGATTTCGAAGCCGCGCTGGCGCGTGCCGAAGCGGCGCATGGCGTGATCCCGGCGCATGCAGTGACCGCCATTGAAGCGGGTTGCGAGGTGGCGTACATCGACTTCGAGGCGCTGACGCAGGCCGCCGCGACGGCGGGCAACCTGGCGATTCCGCTGATCCAGCAGTTGACCGCGCAAGTCGCCAAAACCGACGCCGATGCGGCGAAGTACGTGCACTGGGGCGCCACCAGCCAGGACGTGATCGATACCGGCCTGCTGCTGCAGTTACGCGATGCTCTGACCCATATTGACGCCGAACTGGCGTTGCTGGCGGATGCGCTGGCACGGCTGGCGAGTACGCATCGCCAGGCACCGATGATCGGCCGTACCTGGATGCAGCACGCACTGCCGACCACCTTCGGCCTGAAGGCGGCTGGCTGGCTGGACGCACTGCTGCGTCATCGGCAGCGGCTGGACGCAATTGCGGCCGCGCCTGCTGGCACTGCAGTTCGGCGGCGCCGCCGGCACGCTGGCCAGCCTCGGCACGCGGGGCCTGGAGGTGGCGGCCACGCTGGCGACGGAACTGGACCTGGAATTGGCGGACACGCCCTGGCACACGCAGCGCGACCGCGTGGCCGAAGTAGCCACCATACTGGGCTTGCTGACCGGCAGCCTGGGCAAGATTGCGCGCGACCTTTCCCTGCAGACGCAAACCGAAGTGAGTGAAGTGGCAGAACCCTCGGCGCCCGGTCGCGGCGGCTCCTCGAGCATGCCGCACAAGCGCAATCCGATCGCTTGCGCGGCGACCCTGGCGGCGGCGGTACGCGTCCCCGGGCTGGTTGCGACCATGTTGACGGCGATGGTGCAGGAACACGAGCGCGCGTTGGGCGGCTGGCAAGCCGAGTGGGATACGCTGCCGCAGATCATGCAGTTGACCGCTGGCGCGTTGCAGCACATGCGACAAGTGGCGCAAGGCCTGACGGTCGATGCCGAGCGCATGCGCGCCAATCTCGACATGACGCATGGCTTGATCATGGCGGAAGCGGTGACTCTGGCACTGGCCGCCAGAATCGGCCGCATGCAGGCGCATCAGCTGGTAGAGCAAGCGTGCCATAGCGCCGTCGCCAGCGGCCGCCAGTTGCAGGAAGTGCTGGCGGGGATGCCGCAAGTCGGCGCCGCATTGCCAGCGGCGGAATTGCAGCGGCTATTCGACCCCGCCGCCTACCTTGGCGTGGCCGATGAATTTGTCGAGCGCGTGCTGCGCCGCCATGAGCACCTCAAGAACAATCGCAATCGGGAGTGAAACCCATGCCCATCATCGAAACCGGCGACGCCAAGCTGCATTATCAGATTGAAGGACGACCCGATGCGCCAGTACTGGTGCTGTCCAATTCGCTCGGCACCGAGCTTGGCATGTGGGCACCACAAATGCCGCGCCTGCTGGAGCATTTCCGCGTGTTGCGACATGACGCCCGCGGCCACGGCCAGTCGCAGGTGACGCCCGGGCCGTACAGCATCGCGCAACTGGCCGGCGACGTGATCGGGCTGATGGACCACTTGCAGATCAAGCGCGCGCACTTCTGCGGCCTGTCGATGGGCGGCATGATCGGCATGTGGCTGGGCGCGCATCACGCGGCGCGCATCGAGCGCCTGGTGCTCAGCAATACCGCAGCCCGCATCCCGCCACGGGAGGCATGGAACGTGCGCATCGACAAGGTCAAGCTGGCCGGCATGGCGTCGATTGCCGAAGGCGTGGTCGAGCGCTGGTTTACCCCAGCCTTCGCGGCGCGTGAGCCGCAACGGATCGACCAGGCGCGCGCCATGCTGCTGCACACCTCGCCCGCCGGTTATATCGCCAATTGTGCAGCGGTGCGTGACATGGACATGCGCGATGACCTGGTTGCCATCCGCGCACCAACGCTGGTCATCGCCGGCAGACTGGACAAGGCAACACCGCCGCACGACGGCGAATTCGTGGCGCAGCAGATTGCCGGCGCGCGGTTTCTCGAACTGGATGCCGCGCACCTGTCGAACTGGGAGCAGGCCGACCAGTTCACGACAGCGGTGATCGATTTCCTGAGCGCCTGAAGCGCACCGAAAGGACGGAGATGGACGAACAGGAACGGCATGCCGATGGCATGGCAGTGCGGCGTGCGGTGTTGGGCGATGCCTATGTGGATCGGGCACAGGAAAACCGCACGCCACTGAGCGAAGAATTCCAGGATTTGATCACGCGCTACGCCTGGGGCGAAATCTGGACCCGGCCGGGCCTGCCGCGCCATACGCGCAGCCTGCTGACGATCGCGATGATGGTGGCACTGAACCGCGAAGAAGAATTGAAGCTGCATTTGCGCGCCGCCGCCAACAACGGTGTCTCGCGCGACGAGATCAAGGAAGTGCTGTTGCAAACGGCGATCTACTGCGGCGTACCGGCGGCCAATTCGGCGTTTCACCTGGCGCAGGAAGTGTTTCGCGCGCTGGATGCGGAACATGGCTGAGCGTGATGGCTTGGCGCGCTGCGTGGCTATGCCGGGCTTGACTGTCGCTGTGACGTGCAGTCGCTGCCATTCATATACTCACCGTGTATATGGCAATTAGCGCGCATGAATTGGTTGTATTTACATCATACTCCCGCTATATTTAATGCGGCTCGGCGCTTTACCCGTCGCTGCCAGAGCGCACTTCTACAAGACGCACGTTTTTGTAAGAACGCATCCGGGCGCGACAACGCATGCAAAAACGGCGTATCGGTGGTCTGCCAGCTTGGCGATTTCTCTATTTCTGTCGTAGGAAGGAAAGCGCATCATGCAATATTCCCTCGCCGGCAGCGCCCGGATTGCGCGGCGCTCGCTGCAGCAACGGCCGCCATGCTGAGCAACTTCATCGGCGTGTTGTTTGACGGTATCGCCTATGGCAGCCTGCTGTTTTTGATCAGTGTCGGTCTTTCGGTCACGCTGGGGTTGATGAATTTCGTCAACCTTGCACACGGCGCTTTCGCCATGCTGGGTGGTTATGTCTGCGTCGAATTGATGAATCGGATGGGGGCGCCATTTCTGCTGACGCTGCCGCTAGCATTCATTGTCGCCGCGCTGGTCGGCTGGGTGCTGGAACGGTCGTTGTACCGCCGGCTGTACCAGGCCGATCCGCTGGATCAGGTGCTGTTTTCCATCGGCCTGACCTTCATGGTCGTGGCCGCCGCCACCTACGTATGGGGACCGACGCAGCAACCGGTGCGCCTGCCGGCCTGGCTACGCGGGCAAGTGGAAATTTTCGGGCTCGATGTCGGCGCCTATCGCCTGTTTCTGATCGGCGTCGTGATGATCGTCACACTGGCGCTCGGCTATCTGATCGAACGCACCCGCTTTGGCGCCCAAATCCGCGCCTCGGTCGACAACCAGCGCGCCGCCGCCGGCCTCGGCATCAATGTCAGCCGCGTCTTCAGCCTGACCTTCGCCCTCGGCTCCGGTCTCGCCGGCCTCGGTGGTGCCCTTGGCATCGACGTCCTGGGACTGGACCCGACTTTTCCGATCAAGTACATGGTGTACTTCCTGATCGTGGTCGCGGTGGGCGGTGCCGGAACCATCAAGGGGCCGCTGTTCGCCGCCGTGTTGCTGGGCGTGTTCGATGTTGCCGGCAAATATTACGTGCCCGGAATCGGCGCCTTCGTCATCTACGTATTGATGGTGGTGCTATTGCTGCTGTATCCATCCGGACTGATTGCGAGGCGAGCATGAAGCCCTTGCCTTCATCGGTGGCCGCCATGCTGCCGGCGCCGCGCTTGCCGCACGACCGCTGGCAGCCGCTGGAAGTGGTGTTCTGGCTATTGCCGCTGCTGGCGTATTTCCTGTTCCCGGATTATCTGGTACTCGCCACGCAAATGATGATCGTCGGCCTGTTCGCGCTGTCGCTCGATCTGATCCTTGGCTACGCCGGCATCGTTTCGCTCGGTCATGCGGCGTTCTTCGGGCTGGGTGCCTATACTGCCGGCCTGCTGGCGGTGCATGGCTGGGGCGAACCCGTGTCCGGCTTGCTGGCCGCGGCGATAGTGGCCGGTGTATTTGGCTTTTGCACCAGCTTTTTGGTGGTCCGCGGACATGATCTGACGCGCTTGATGGTGACACTTGGCATCTGCCTGATGCTGTTCGAAGTCGCCAACAAGGCGGCGTTCATCACCGGCGGCGTGGATGGCCTGACGGGCGTCGCCATGTGGAAGTTGCTGGGTGTTTTTGAATTCGACCTGTATGGCAAGACGGCTTTTTTTTACAGCCTGTTGGTGCTGTTCGTGTTGTTCGTCCTGCTTCGGCGCCTGGTGAGTTCACCTTTCGGCCTGTCGCTGGTCGGCATTCGCGAGGGCGTACTGCGCATGCCAGCCATCGGCGCCGATGTGCAGCGACGCCTGATCGTGATTTATACCATCGGCGCCGGGGTTGCCGGTGTCGCCGGCGCACTGCTGGCACAGACCACGCAATTCGTCGGCATCGATGCGCTGAGTTTCAATCGGTCGGCGGAATTGCTGATTATCCTGGTGCTGGGCGGCACCGGCCGTCTGTATGGCGCGCTGGTCGGCGCCATCGTTTTCATGCTGGCGCAGGATCGCATCGCCGGCATTGATCCGATCTATTGGCAATTCTGGATCGGGCTGTTGCTGGTAGCGATCGTGATGGTCGGGCGCGGCGGTATTCTGGGCGGTCTGGATAAAGTCCGCCTGCGCCTGCGGTCGCGCGCGCTCAGGGAAGAGGTGTCTCGATGATTCGACACCACATCGCGCGAACTTGCTGCCGCAGGAAGCTGCCGCGCTGACCGGGCTGGAGGCGACCGCCTGAAGGAGTCGGTCGAGCGCCGCATCACGGGATTTGGCTAGTTCGGGTAAGCTTCTTGTCTGCTGCCACAAACGCCGTCCGTATTCTGAGCGACGGTTTGTGTTGTGGGTGCCGGTGTCGGAGTTGATGGCGCTGCGCCCATCTCCTGGCGGACGCCAAAGCGCGGCCGCCCTGAACAAAAAAAATACCGCATGAATCTGCCACATGGAACGAATACCGCCTCTGTTGCCATGCCGCAGCAAGAAGGTTCTGCCAACCCGGCCCAGGCCATCAGTCGTCGCAACCGTATACTGCTGACCCTCGCATTATTTCTGGTTGGTATCAACCTGCGTCCAGCATTGTCCAGCGTGGCCGCCATCCTGGAAGCGATTCGCGCCGCCACCGGCATGTCGTCGACTGGAGCCGGCGTGCTGACCACGCTGCCAATCCTGTGTTTCGGCGTATTTGCGCCGCTGGCGCCGCGCTTGACGTACCGCTGGTTACCGGAGCGCATCGTCCTCTACGGCTTGCTGCTGTTGGCTTTCGGTATCGGCGCCCGGATTTTTTTCGGCCTGCCCGGATTATTTATCGGCACCGTGCTGGTGGGCGGCAGCATCGGCGTCGTCATGGTATTGCTTCCCGGGATTATCAAGCGCGACTTTCCGCATCGCCTGGGCTTGATGACCGGGCTGTACACCATGGCCTTGTGCCTGGGTGCGGCGCTGGCGGCGGGCATGACGGTACCGATCCAGCACCTGGCGCAAAATGACTGGCGCCCGGCGCTGGCATTCTGGGCCTTGCCGGCCGTGCTGGCCGCATGGGCCTGGTGGCCGCAGTTGCAGCGGCCGGCGGGCCCCGAACATCACGACGGGCAAGCGGTGCGCGGCCTGTATTCCAGCAAGCTGGCGTGGCAGGTGACCTGCTTTATGGGCTTGCAATCAGCGCTGGCATATTGCGTATTCGGCTGGCTGCCGACGATCCTGATCGACCGCGGCATGACCCCGCTGGACGCCGGGCTGGTGCTGTCGCTGTCGATCGGCATGCAATTGTTCACCGCGCTCGCTGGCCCTTGGCTAGCCACGCGCGGGCGCGACCAGCGCACTGCGATTGTCGTCATGCTGGGCATGAGCATCGCCGGCCTGTTCGGTTGCCTGTACGCGCCACTGGGCAGCGTCTGGTGGTGGGCCGCGCTGCTGGGGTTGGGGCAGGGCGGCGCCTTCAGTATCGCGCTGACGCTGATCGTGCTGCGCGCGCCGAATCCGCAAGCGACGGCGGCGCTGTCGGGGATGGCCCAAGGCGTGGGTTACACGGTGGCGGCGCTGGGTCCGTTGGCGGTCGGCCTGCTGCATGACGCCAGCCATGACTGGAGCAGTTCGACATTGCTATTCATCGTGATCTTTGCCGGTGCTCTGACAGCCGGGCTGGGGGCCGGGCGCAATCTGTACATCGAGGTGCGACTGGAGCCAGCGAGGTGACATGCCCGCGACTGTCGCAGCATCGGCGATACCCTGGCGCGGCATTTCGTGAAGAGTGGTGTCGTCTGGCACGCAGGCACAATGCGGCTCTGCTCACATAGTGAAAGCGCCATTGGTTCCGGCCTTTGAGGCAATGACGCAGTGGACATACACCCATCAACAATAAGCAATGGCTTTTGTCCGGATTTATAGATATTGGGAGTATGGTAAAAAAGCTACCATATTTAGCCAGAGATATGGCATATGTATATGGAGTATCTGCTGCCCGATCGGTCCAGCTGCGAATTTCGCTGATTGGCTATGAAAAAAGCTCCTGCAGCATGTCTGCCGCAGGAGCTTTTTTCTGCCACCGTCGAGAGAGGATGGTGCGTGGCTTACTTGCCGGGGTCTTTCATGTCCGCGAATTTGTCGAATTCGACGTTGTACAACTCGTTGCCGATTTTTTCCACCTTGCGCACATACACGGTCTGCACCACGTCGCGCGTTTTCGGGTCGATCGTGATCGGGCCGCGCGGGCTGTCGATTGTCATGCCTTTCAGGATGGCCATCGCCTTGTCGCCGTCGATCTGCCCGTTTAATTTCTTGCTGACGTCGTAGATCGCCGCCATGCCGTCGTAGGCAGCGACGGCCATGAAATTCGGACGGCCGCCATTCGGGTTGGCTTCGGCGAAGGCTTTCAGGAATTTCTCGTTTGCCGGCGACTTGTGGTCGGCCGAATAGTGGAAGGTGGTGATGACGCCCATGATCGGGTCGCCCATCGCGTTCAGCACGTGGTCATCGGTCAGGTCGCCGGTGGCGATGACCTTGATACCGGCTTCTGCCAGGCCACGCTCCCGATAGCCTTTCATGAAGGCGATGCCCTGCTCGCCGGCCGGTACGAACACGAACACCGCGTCCGGCTTGGCGTCCTTGATACGCTGTATGTAAGGTGCGAAGTCCGGATTTTTCAGCGGCACCCGGATCGATTCGGTGACCTGGCCGCCGCCGCCGGCGAAGTTTGTTTTGAAGGCGGTTTCCGCATCGATGCCGGGGCCGTAATCAGCCACCAGCGTCACCACCTTCTTGATGCCGTTCTTGACGGCCCAGGTGCCCATCGGCGCCGAGATCTGCGGCAGCGTCATCGAGACGCGCGCGATGTAATCGGATTTGGTGGTGATGATCGAGGTGGCGGCGTTCATGATAATCATCGGCTTCTTGGCCTGGGCGGAAATCGACGCCACCGCCAGCGCTTCCGGCGTCAGGCCGAAGCCAGCCAGGAAATCCACCTTGTCTCGCACGATCAATTCCTGCGCCAGCCGCTTGGCAATTTCGGGCACGGGACCGGTCGTATCTTTCAGGATAATTTCGATTTTCTTGCCGCCCACCTTGTCGCCATGCAGCTTCAGGTAGGCCTTGATGCCGGCATCCATCTGCTTGCCGTAATCGGCGAAGGGGCCGGAGAACGGTGCGATCAGACCTACCTTGATGGTGTCTTCGGCTTGCGCGGCGAAACTGATCAAGGCCAGGGCCGCGCTGGCGGTGATCGACTGTAGTACTTTGCTGAATTTCATGCCTGTCTCCCTTGGTGAAATCGATACGACTGTTCGCCGTTTGTTGATGACATTTGCCAGCCGGCGCGACTGTAGCTGTGCTGTCTGTTGGAAAGTATAACTATTTGCAAGCGTGGTTATAGAGAGCGATGGCCGATTCTTGACAGCTTCAGTTGCAAATCATATTATCGCAACAACTGTTCGATAAGCAACTATGTGTGCGATAAGCGAACATTTACCCAGGCGGAGCTGCTGCGACAAGGCCCGTATTTGGCTCTTCCGCCACGCCTTTCAGTGCGAGGAGTAGCACATGCGTACCCAGGTTGGCATCATCGGCGCAGGTCCGGCGGGCTTACTGTTGTCGCATTTGTTGCATCTGCAAGGCATTGAATCGGTCGTCCTCGAACGTCACACGCGCGAATATATCGAGCAACGGGTTCGGGCCGGGGTGCTGGAACAGGGCAGCGTCGACTTGCTGAACCAGTCCGGATTGGGGACACGCCTGCAGGCACAGGGACTGGTGCATGAGGGGATCGACCTGCTGTTCGGCGGTCGCCGCCATCGGATCGATTTCCGCGCCCTGACCGGCAAGGCGGTGACAGTCTATGGCCAGCAGGAGGTGGTCAAGGACATCATCGCCGCGCGGCTTGCGGCCGATGGCCGGATATTGTTCGAGGTCAGCGATGTCAGCCTGGACAATTTCGGCGAGCAGCAGTCAGGCCTCGCCAAAATCCGCTTCCGCCACAATGGCGAGACGGCGCAGATCGAATGCGACACCATCGCCGGCTGCGACGGCTTCCACGGCGTATCCCGCAGTGCAATTCCGGCCGGCGTAATCCGAAAATTCGAGCGTACCTATCCATTCGCCTGGCTGGGAATCCTGGCCCAGGCGGCGCCGGCCGCCCATGAATTGATCTATGCCCAGCACCAGCGCGGCTTTGCCTTGTTTTCCATGCGCTCGCCGCAGATCACGCGGCTCTATTTACAGTGCAAGCCGACCGAGGACCTGACGCAGTGGTCGGATGAGCGCATCTGGAACGAACTCCATACCCGCCTCGAAACGGACGATGGCTGGAAGCTGAACGAAGGGCCGATCCTGCAAAAAGGCGTGACGCCGATGCGCAGCTTCGTCGCCGAACCGATGCAGTACGGCAAACTGTTCCTGGCTGGCGACGCCGCCCACATCGTGCCGCCGACCGGAGCCAAGGGCATGAATGCGGCATTGGCTGACGTCAAGGTACTGGCCGCGGCGCTGGCGGCGCACTATCAAGCCGGGCGCGACGACTTGCTGCAGGCCTATTCGGCCACCTGCCTGCGCCACATCTGGCGCAAGGAACATTTTTCGTGGTGGATGACATCCATGCTGCATCGCCTGGATGACGAGTCGGGCTTCCAGTACCAGATGCAGCGTTCGGAACTGGATTACGTGGTCGGCTCGCGCGCCGCGTCTACCGTGCTGGCGGAAAATTATGTCGGGATGGCGCTGCCCTGAAGCTGCTGCTGGCGATGCAGGCGAGGCGTTTCCGAATTTTGGTTTTCAATGAGTGCCGCGAATTCGGCCACCGGAACGGCCTTGCTGAAGTAAAAGCCCTGGAACATGTCGCATCCGAGCTGCTGCAAGGTTTGTAGCTGGATTGCGGTTTCCACCCCTTCCGCCGTCACCTCCAGGCCCAAGCTGTGCGCCATGGCGATGATCGTCTGCACGATCGCGGAGTCGTTGGCCCCATGCGGGATGTCGTTGATGAAGGACTTGTCGATCTTGACGCTGTTGACCGGAAAGCGCTGCAGATAGGCCAGCGACGAGTAGCCGGTGCCGAAATCATCGATCGACAGCGTGCAGCCGAGGTCGCGAATCCCATCCATCAGTAGGATCGCCTGTTCCCGGTTGAACATGACCATGCTTTCGGTGATTTCGAATTCCAGGCTGGACGGCGAAACTTGCCATGCTGCGACCGTTTTGCGGACTTGCTGCAGCAAGTCAGCCTGGCTGAACTGGGCCGCCGACAGGTTGATGGCTACCCGGCCGAACGTCTGTCCGTTGCGCTCGAAATCCGCAATGTCGCGGCAGGCGATATCCAGCACCAGCATCCCAAGCGCGCCAATCAGGCCGGCTTCCTCGGCCAGCGTGATGAATTCGCCCGGGAACAGCAAGCCGCGCTCGGGGTGCTGCCAGCGCACCAGCGCCTCGGCGCCAACGATGCGGCCGCTTTCGACATCTACCTTCGGTTGGTAATACACGACGAACTCGCGCTGCTCGATGGCCTTGCGCAAACGCGCTTCCAGCGCCGCACGTTCGACACTGTGAATGTTCATTTCCGCCGAATAGAACTGATAGTTGTTCTTGCCGGTGGTTTTAGCGCGATACATCGCTATGTCGGCATTTTTCAGCAGCGTTTGCGCATCCAGGCCATCGTCTGGATAAGTCGCGATGCCGATGCTGACGCTGAGCTGGTATTCATGCCCGTTGATTTCGAAGGGCGCCGCCGCCTCGGTCAGCAGGCGTTGGGCTATTTCACCCAACTTGTGCGGGTCACGGTAGTCTTCGACCAGCGCCAGGAACTCATCGCCGCCGACGCGCGCGATCGTATCCTGTTCGCGCAGTGCTTGTTGCATGCGCGCGGCACTGGCGCGCAAGACGCGATCGCCGGCTTCATGGCCAAAGGTGTCATTGATGTTCTTGAAGCGATCCAGATCGAGAAACAAGACCGCAATCGTGTTGTGCTGCCGCTCTGCATGCGCCAGCGCTTTGTCAAGATGCTGAATGAACAGAAAGCGGTTCGGCAAGCCGGTTAATTCATCGTAATGCGCCAGATGCAGTATCCGCTCTTCCGCCTTGCGGCTTTCAATCGCGATTCCCGCCAGATCGGTACTGATGCCGACCAACTGCATATCGTCAGCGTCCGGCGTCTGGCGCCGGCCGTAGAGAATGGTAAAGGCGCCGAGCAGTTGGCCCCGCTTGCCCATGATCGGCCACGAACCAGAGGAGGCAAAGTCGAGGGGGCCGGTCCACTGCTGCAGACCGATCATTTCTGGACTACCTCGAAAATCCTCGATGATGACCGGGCAGCGGCTCAGCACCGTCTCGCTGCAGCAGCCATTGCCGATGGCAACCGGCATGCCCTTGATGGCGTTTGTCTGCTGCATGATCGATGGGCCGATAGCGTACGAAAAATGGCTTTGCGCCTCTTCCAGCAGCAGGATCGCGCAACACGCGTGCGGTGCGTGCTGCTGCACAAACAGCACAATTTCGGTGAGGATGGCATTCAGGTCCTCGCCGGCGGCGATCATGTGCAGGATGCGGTTTTGACCCTTTTGCAAGGCTTGAGCGTGCTTGCGGAGACTGATGTCGTGAAACACCGCCAGTACCAACGGTTCGTTGTTGATTTCCGCGCGGCTCAAGGTCACGTCGCTCGAACATAGTTTGCCGTGGCGCCACGTCACCCACTCGAAATGCTGCGGCTCGCCGCGCAACGCGGCATCGATGCGCCTTTGCCTGCTCTGCGGCGACGACGACGGCAGGGAGGGCTGTTCGGGTGGAGAAAAGTCGCCCACCTTGCGGCCGATGATCTGCTGTTTGTCGCTCACTCCGAACAAGGCTACCGCTGCCTGATTGCAATCGACGTAGACGTTGTCCCGATTCCACAGCAGGATTGCATCGTTGGCACCCTCCAACAGGGTCTCGTAGCGGTTTTCGCTGGCGCTCAGGTGGTTGGCCGACTCTTGCAGGCGGCGAATCTGGATCGCCAGCAGTGCCGCCAACGCCAGCATGCAGCCGAGTATCAGACTGGCAAACAGGATACGGTCCGTGGTGCGCCGCTTCCATGGTGCCAGGACCTCGGCCATGTCGCGCGCATAAATTGCGGTGACTGGAAAATCGGCCAGCTTGCGCCACGCGAACAAATGCTGACGCATCTCGAATAGCGGCGCCTGTGCCTCGAATGAACCTTCGACAGCGCCTTTGCTGATGCCCTGCACGGAGGGAAAGGCCGATATATCCAGACCCATGACGCGCTCGTCGAAGGGTGAGCGAATCAGGACGAAGCCGTTATTCGAATACAGCGAAACGAGGGCTCTGTTGTCCTTTGCCACCCGTTGATAAAAATCCTCGAAATACGATACGCGAATATACGCGCCGATCATTCCGATCCGCACGCCGTCAAGGTTAAACACATTGCGGGCCACCGGGACGATCCACTGGCCGTCGTAGCGGCTTTGGACCGGGTGCCCAATCGCACTTTCCTTGCGCTGCGGATGCGCATTCAGAAATCGAATGTATTGACGGTCACTGACATCGACCGGTGCGCTGGGTAGCGAAAACGAAGTGGTGCGGCTGATTCCGCTCACGTCTATATAGCGGATCGACTGCAGGTAAACGGTATTTTGCTGTTCGCGCGTCAGGATTTGCCGCAAATTTTCGGTATCTGCCAGAATGTCGTGGTCGCTGCGCATCGCCTTGATGGTGGCGTCGATCGCGCGATCGGTGCCGTGCAGGATCTGGCTGGCATGTTCTTCCAGGCCGCGCACCGCGACCAGCGCATTGGCCTGTTCCGATTCAAGGGAAAGCCGCCGGTCCTGCGCGCTGGCCCACCAGAGCTGACCAATAATCACCGCCGCGATCAGGGCGACAAAAAACAGCAATGCCGGCAAGGCACGTGCAGGGCGGTTTTTCAAGTCGCTTGCGGGCATGCGTGGTGTCGTTCCATTGAGGTCCTTGTCGCTTAGTGGAGCAGGGAGCTACAAAATCAGTATTGACTCCCATGTCCGGGGAGAATAGTGCATTTACGCTGTTATCGGCGGTCAATTGTGTTTCTGAAGCAATGTCCGTTTGTTACACATCAAGTCTGATGCGACACCATGACATGTCAACCCAGCAGGCCGACTAGACTATAGACGGGTTTTGCAACAGAGGAAATAGAGGATTGATGGTTTAACCAGGCGGCGTACAGAACGATGTGACCGCCTGCAAGAATCGACAAATGCGTCGCCACCGATTTTATTGATTATTTTGACTTTTATGCATACAGTCGGTATATAATTGCCGGATCGTTGAAATTCGAGTTAGTAGTGCAGTATCAGTCTGTCATTCCTTCTTGGTTCAAACGATCTCACGGGCGTCTGCCCAACTTAACTGAAATAGGAATTGTAATGGCAACTGGTATCGTAAAATGGTTCAATGATGCAAAGGGCTTTGGCTTCATCACTCCTGACGAAGGCGGCGAAGATCTGTTTGCTCACTTCTCGGCAATCCAGAGCAACGGCTTCAAATCGCTCCAGGAAAATCAACGCGTTTCTTTCGAAGTGACTGCCGGCCCGAAAGGCAAGCAAGCTTCGAACATCCAGCCTATCTAATACATAGACTGAGTAGCGCAAAAAATCCCCGGTTCACCGGGGATTTTTTTATGGGAAGGCACGTTGCGATACCGTTACGCTGCGCGCCAGTAATCGGCTCTGGCGTAGGCCTTCCGCAGGAAATCGACAAACGCGCGAATCCGCAACGGCAGGTGGCGACGCTGGACGAACACCGCATAAATATCATTGCCCGGCGCTGCAAATTCATCCAGTACGGTCATCAATTGGCCGGATTCGATGGCGGCACCGACTTCCCACATGGAGCGCCACGCCAGCCCTTTGCCGGCCAGTGCCCAGTCATGCAGCACTTCGCCGTCATTGCACTCCATGTTGCCGCTCACTTTCAGTGTCACATTTTTGCCGTTCTGGCGGAAGGTCCAACCGCGCTGGCTGCCGTCGCTGCTCATGGCCAGGCAGTTGTGCCGCGCCAAGTCGCCCAGGGTCGACGGCATGCCATGCCGAGCCAGGTAATCGGGCGCAGCCACCAGCACCCGCTTGTTGTCGGCCAGCTTGAGGCCGACCATGGTCGAGTCCGACAGTGGTGCAATGCGGATTGCGACATCGATCCCTTCGCCTAGCAAGTCGACCACGCGATCATTCAGATTCAGGGTCAGCGTGACGTTGCGGTGCTCGGCCAAAAATGAAGGAATCAGCGGCGCCACGTGCTGGCGGCCAAAGCCGGCCGGCGCCGAAATGGACAGATGCCCACTGGCATTGATGCTGCGTTCGGATACCGCAGCCTCGGCATTTTCCAGTTCAGCCAGGATGCGCTGGCAATCTTCCAGGAAGGCCGCGCCCTCGCTGGTCAGTGCGATTTTGCGCGTGGTGCGCTGTAATAATTTGACCCCAAGTCGCGCCTCCAGCGCATCGAGCCGACGTCCGATCACGGCTGGTGCGATGCCTTCATTACGCGCGGCGGCCGACAGGCTGCCCTTGGCGACCACTTCGACGAAAGTGGCGAGCTGCTTAAACTGGCTCATATAACTCCACTTGTGACCAAAACGCAAAGATCAAATGATATTTGATGCAGTTTATGCGATTTTGGATCAAATATACTGTGATCAATGCGATCTTGCCATGCCAATGACAAACGTGCCGTGTTGAGCCGAAGGTGATTCCGATGACCATTCAAGCGATTGTATTTGACGCCTACGGCACTTTGTTCGACGTGCATTCGGTCACTGCACTAGCGGAAAAATTGTACCCGGGACACGGTGCCGCCTTGTCCACATTGTGGCGTGACAAGCAGATTGAATACACCAAGCTGCGTACCATGTGTTCGATGTACAAGCCGTTCTGGCAAGTGACGCAGGAAGCGCTGGTTTTTTCGTGCAGCCGGCTCAAGCTGGAGTTGACGGTCGATGCGCAAAATGCCTTGCTGGGACAGTATGCGAAACTACCCGCCTTTCCGGAGAACCTGAACGTCCTGAAGCAGATAAAAGGGCTTGGTTTGAAAACCGCTATCCTGTCCAACGGTAATCCGCAAATGCTGGACGAAGCGGTACGGGCAGCAGGCATGGAAGGCTGGTTCAATCACATTCTGTCGGTTGATGCGGTCAAGAAATTCAAGACCGCACCGGAAGCGTACCAACTGGCGCCCGACGTGTTCGGTTTGTCGGCACGCCATATCTTGTTCGTTTCCGGTAACGGCTGGGATATTTGTGGCGCCGCCTGGTTTGGCTACACGACGTTCTGGGTCAATCGCAGCGGACTTCCGTTTGAGCAGTTGGGCGTGACGCCCGGATGGCAGCGGTGCCGACATGAACAGCCTGCTGCCTTTCGTGCGTGCAGCGCAGGTTGCAGGTATATGAGTCTGTGGCAAGTCAGCTTGATTGCCATTGCCGGCTTCCTGGCCGGAGCGATGAATTCGATGGCGGGCGGCGGCACCTTTTTTTCCTTCCCGGCGATGCTGATGGTAGGGGTGCCGCCGGTGGTGGCAAACGCCAGCAACTCAGTAGCGTTATGGCCTGCCAGTCTGTCGGGCGCCTGGGCCTACCGACGGGAATTGGCGCGCTACAAGCGCTATCTGGTGCCGATGGGCATCGTCTCCTTTTTGGGCGGCATTGGCGGCGGCCTGCTCTTGCTGTCTACCAAGGACGCCATATTTTCACTCTTGATCCCATGGCTGCTGCTGTTTGCCACCGTATTGTTTGCGTTTTCCGGCCAGCTCTCACGATGGCTGCATGGCAAGGACGCCGGCGCACCGCGGGCCAGTCCGCTGGCGCTGGCGGCACATTTCGGAGTATCCATCTACGGTGGCTTCTTTGGCGCTGGCATGGGTATTCTGATGATCGCCAGTCTCGCCATGGCCGGGCACGACAATGTGCAGGAAATCAATGCCATCAAAAACCTTCTGTCGGCGGTGATCTATAGCGTGACGATTACCACCTTCATCATCGCTGGCGCGGTCGACTGGCCTTATACGCTGGTGATGATGGCGACCGCGACTTTTGGCGGCTATGCCGGTGCCTCTGCGGCACGCAACATTTCGGCGTTGTGGATGCGTCGCTTCATTATCAGCGTTGGCGTGGTACTGACGCTCTACTATTTTTACAAAACGTATTGATTCAATTAAACCGTATCAACCACCGTTTCATTTCAAGGAGAACGAACATGACCCTTCAATTACCAACAGGCATGCAGATTACCGGTGAGATGCGCCCGGGCTACGAAAAAATCCTGACGCTGCCGGCGCTGGAACTGGTGGCAAAACTGGAACGCGCCTTCGAACCGCGGCGTCAGGAATTGCTGGCCGCGCGCGTGGCGCGCGCCAAGCGACTGGATGCCGGCGAGCGCCCGGATTTTTTAGCCGAGACCAGACACATCCGCGACGGCGACTGGAAGATCGCACCGATTCCGAAAGCGCTGGAATGCCGCCGCGTCGAAATCACCGGCCCGGTCGAGCGCAAGATGGTGATCAACGCGCTGAACTCGGGCGCCGACAGCTACATGACCGACTTCGAGGATTCCAACACGCCGAACTGGGACAACCAGCTGACCGGCCAGTTGAACATGATCGACGCCGTGCGCAAGACCATCTCGCTGGAGCAGGGCGGCAAGAGCTACAAGCTGAACGACAAGACCGCAACGCTGGTGGTGCGTCCGCGCGGCTGGCATCTCGACGAGAAGCACGTGACGGTCGACGGCAAGCGTATCTCGGGCGGGATTTTCGACTTCGCGCTGTTCATGTTCCACAACGCCAAGGAGCAGCTGGCGCGCGGCGCCGGTCCGTACTTCTATCTGCCGAAGATGGAATCGCACCTGGAAGCGCGGCTGTGGAACGACATCTTCGTCATGACACAGAACGAACTCGGGATTCCGCAAGGCTCGATCAAGGCCACCGTGCTGATCGAAACCATCCTCGCCGCCTTCGAGATGGATGAAATCCTGTACGAACTGCGCGAGCACAGCGCCGGCCTGAACGCCGGCCGCTGGGACTACATTTTCAGCTGCATCAAGAAATTCAAGCTGGACAAGGATTTCTGCCTGGCCGATCGCGCCAAGGTGACGATGACCGCGCCTTTCATGCGCGCCTACGCACTGCTGCTCTTGAAGACCTGTCACAAGCGCAATGCGCCGGCGATCGGCGGCATGTCGGCACTGATCCCAATCAAGAACGATCCGCAAAAGAACGACATCGCGATGGGCGGCGTGCGCGCCGACAAGGCACGCGACGCCACCGACGGCTACGACGGCGGCTGGGTTGCTCATCCCGGCCTGGTCGAACTGTCGATGGCCGAATTCACGAAAGTGCTGGGCGACCGTCCGAACCAGATCGACAAGCAGCGCCCGGATGTGAATGTCACGGCCGCCGATCTGCTGAACTTCCAGCCGGAGACACCAGTGACTGAGGCCGGTCTACGCTACAACATCAACGTCGGCATTCATTATCTCGGCGCCTGGCTGGCGGGCAATGGCTGCGTGCCGATCCACAACCTGATGGAAGATGCGGCGACTGCCGAAATCAGCCGCTCGCAAGTCTGGCAGTGGATCCGTTCACCCAAGGGCGTGTTGGAAGATGGTCGCAAGGTAAGCGCCGACATGGTGCGGGCGATGGTGCCGGAAGAACTGGCGAAGGTGAAGGAAGTGGTCGGTGGAGGCGCTAGTTATGAGCGCGCCGCACAAATTTTCGAGGAGATGTCGACTTCGGAAAACTTCGCTGAATTCCTGACCTTGCCGTTGTACGAGGAAATTTGATGCGGTAGTTGCAACGGGTCGGCCGCAGAACGAGTGCGGACCGGCCTGCGCGATACGGCACCCGGGTGAAAGCCCGGGTGCCGTTTTTTATGTCACGGCGGCGTGACGCTGCGCGCCATTTGAAGCGACCTCACCCCCTGGGGCGGGATGCTTGGCGCCACCAAGGACTGTAAAAAGTGTACGCGTAGCCTCGCTGAAGCGTTGACGTGTACGTCAGGCGAACACTGGAAAATCTTAAAGCGACTGCATGAAGGCGCGGATTCCGGTCAGCAGCATCTCGACTGCCATCGCTGTCAGGATCAACCCCATCAGGCGCTCGAACGCAGCCATGACGCGTACGCCGAGCACGCGCTGCATGCGCTCGGCTCCCAGCAGTACCAGCAGTGAAACCAGCGCTACCAGCGCCAAGGCTGCCACGTGCAACAGCATTTCGCTCTGGCTGTCGGAGGAGAACAGCAGCACGGTCGCCAGGGCCGATGGGCCGGCCAGCGCCGGGATTGCCAGCGGCACGATGAACGGTTCCTGCGCCGATTCAGTGTCGCCCATGACGCCGCCCGGTTGCGGAAACACCATGCGTAACGCGATCAAAAACAGAATCACGCCGCCGCCGATGCGCAACGCCACTTCCGACAATTGCAACGCAGACAGGAAGTGGCGGCCGAAAAACATGAACAAGAGCAGTAGCAGAAAGGCAATCGTGCATTCGCGCACCACCACCCGCCAACGTCGCGCCGCCGGTACCTTGGCCATGGCGGCAACGAATAGCGGCACATTGCCAAACGGGTCGGTCACCAACAGCAGCAGGATGAAGGATTGAAAGAAGCTTTGAGTCATGGGGGCGGGGCCAGATTGACTAACAATTGGGTTTCAATGCTGGTCATTCCGCATTGATTCCAGACTTGCTGTATGTGTCGGGATGAATCAAAGCGGGGCGGCGCTAGAATTCTGTCGTCACCGCAGTTCACTCTGCTATAGGTATTTTTTGTACGGGAGTATGATAAATAAGTTGTTATTGCATCACCGTAAATTCGCATTGATACACGGAGTATATGGATAACGAGCGTGCCGGCCTCAGGCAAATTCAGGCACCCGGTGCGGTACTACCAGCCGGTACTTGCAGGCGGGGTAGTTGGAGCAGCGCCATATCGACTGGTCGGCGCTGCGGTGCAGGTTCATTTTCTGGCGGCAGGCGTGGCAGCTCGGCGTACGGTAGTCGCCGTCCGTGATCCGGTCCAGCAAGAATTGCTGCTGTTGATCCGGCAGTAAATGAATCTGCGCCAGGACACCTTGCACATCCAGCAGGTGCAGGCCGGTGCCGGCGGCAAAGTCAATCGCTTCCTGCGCATAGTTAGTGTTGATCAGATAGCAGCCGCGCGCGACCCGGTTTTCCGCCATCAAATCGTACAGAACCCGAACCCGATTAACGCCGACCTGGCGCGCATGCCAGCTCTTGCAATAAACGATCGCGTGGCACTCCTCACTGCCGTGCCGATGCAAGTGCAGTTCCAGGCCACGATCGGGGCCGCGTGCGTGCTCGCGCGGTTCGAAGCCAAGCGCCTGGAAAAAGCCCGCGCACAGCTGTTCGAAGCGTTCCCATTCCAGTTCCTGCAACAAGGCCAGCGTCCAGTGAGACGGCCGGCGCAGCGCCACCGGGGGTGCCTGGTTGGCCACGGTCGTCCGCTCGAGGCGGTCCGCCCGGCTTTGCGTATCGTGACAGGTGTCGAGCCAGCGGCTGTCGGGATTCGGTTCCCGCCATAGGGTGGCGTGGCTGGCATTGGTCGAGGCGATGGCAGTGTGCGGCTGGCGCCGCTGCCGGTGGCGCTGCTCGGTCGCTGGCGCTAACAGGAGCCACAGCCAGGCGCCCAGTGTGAGCAGCCACAGGAAAAACAGTCCGTTCGTGACCGAGGCCAGTGTCGTCGGCGCTAACGCCAGCCATTCTGCCGCGGCGCTGAAGTGCAGCAGGAGGCATGCCAGTCCCAGTGCGATCATGGTGCGATTGACGCCGGCAAACAAGGAATTTCGTCGCGAATGCTTCATCGAGAGCGCCTTCAACGTGAACGAACTCGGCCTGCCACTGTTTCGCCTCGCGCGCCGCCGTTGGTCAGGTTGCAGCGGGTATGCGTGGCTGGTAGCCAGCGTTAAGGAAATATACACGCAATGGTGAATATTCTGGTGCCGCGGTGCAAGTTCGTCAAATCTTGTTCTTACGGCGACCCGAGCGGTGTCTCGGGGGCGAGCGCGGACGGCTGGCGCGCGGCGAATATGCGCATGCTGGATCCACTGCTGTTCTGCTGCAACTGGATCGGTACCAGCTTGCCGGCGACTCGTCCCACCACCAGGGTTTCGATGTTGCCATTCTCTTCGCGGCTGATGAATACCTTGCCGTTGTAGTGGATGCGACCGATGCGCGAGCTGCAGCGGCGGCTAGCGCCATCGTTCAGTTCGCACTGGCTGAATTGGCCATCCGGCAGAATTCGTGTTTCATAGGCAGCACCCGCGTGTCTGGCACCCCGGCTGCGGCTTTCAAACACCCACCAGCTGCCGCTCAGATCGACAATATCCGTGGACGTATTCTTGAACGCCACGATCAGGGCGGGAGATTCTGCATCGGCCATGTCTGCCGCTTCTGTGTCGAGGCCGCCAAACAGCACGCCATCCTTGTTGACCGCCAGCCGCGTCGCCGCTTCTCCCGACAGTTGATAGCTGCAATCGCGCTGGTCGAGCAGCAGCTTGCCTTGGCGCCGCATGCCCTGACGTCCCGGAGTCTTGCTGGCATCGATGCGAATTTCGTAGGTGTGACGGGCAGTGTCGAGCCTGACTGTGACTTCCTCACCGGTAGTAGTGCCGCCCTTGAAAGCAATCGTGCGGCTCAATATGGGCACCGAACACAAGCCTTCTTTGCGAAACTTGACCGCCGGCGGGGTCGAGGGTGCCAGGCTCCAGCCGAAACCGGGCCAGTTCTGTCCGCTTCCGTCACCGCCGTTGACGCCCACGCTGGCGAGAATGGAAGCCAATACGGCGATGAGCAGGAATCGGCCTGTTTTCATGTGCGCCGGCAAGGGGGAATGGTCTGGCAGGATTTCCCATCATGTAACCGGCACTGTCGGCGCGTTTTGATGCCGCTCAAACGGCTGTGGCGTGCCGGGGCGGCATGCCGCCATGCCTTGGGTGAAGATAAAGTGGCAGCTGCTCAGGACCTGCTGCTGGATGCGTCCTGAAGACGCCGGCGCAGGTTGTACTCGGCTTGCCAGCGCTGCCGTTCGGCACTGCTGTTGGCCTCATGCCGTAATTCGGCCGGCGTTTTCTCGGTTTGCGCCGTGATCAGCCGGTCGGCCACACGCAACTCGGGCTGGACGCAACCAAAGAAGGCAACCAGGTCCGCCTGCTGGATCAGCAGCGTCGGAAAATTTTCGACGTCGAAGTCACCCACCAGATCGGCCTGGTCTTCGATGTCGATCCAGACGAAATGCTTGTCCGGGTGGCGTTGCGCCAGCGCATCGAAGGTGGCCCGATACGCACCGCAACTGTCGCACCAGGCGGCGCACAGGCAGGCCACGAGCCAACGTTCGCCGACCAGCATGGCGGTCAGTTCGGAGCGATTTTGAGGATCCAGGATCAGAGGGGGCATGCAGGCATTTTACCTTGTCACCGGCGTCCCGTGCCGGCCGCAGGGCGCGGTAAAATACCGCCCATGTCTACCATTCTGGCGATTGAAACTTCCACCGAGCTGGCGTCCGCCGCACTGTTGCATGACGGCCGCAGCATGGCGCTGGAATCGTCCGGCGTCGAAACCCATTCGGTATCCATTTTGCCGATGGTGCAGCGCCTGCTGGCGGCCGCGGGCCTCCGGTTGGCCGAATGCGATGCGATTGCCTTCGGCGCCGGCCCCGGTTCGTTTACCGGCGTGCGCACCGCTTGTGGCGTGGCCCAAGGCTTGGCGTTTGGCGCCGGCTTGCCGGTGCTGCCGGTGGTGACACTGGAAGCAATGGCCGAGGCCGGCCGCAACGCCGGCGCTGGCGACGATCTGCTGACGCTGCTGGATGCGCGCATGGGCGAGGTGTATTGGGCCCAGTATCGCTACCGGGATGGCTGGCAGCTCGTCCTGGCGCCGGCCCTGTCGGCGCCACAACAGGTTGCACCGCTGGGACCGGTGGCCGCTTGCGGCAACGGGCTGAGCATGTTTGTCGACGAATTTGCGGGGCGCAGATGGGTGTCGGCGCAGCCCGGGATCATGCCGCATGCGCGTGACGTTGCGCGCCTGGCGCAAGGAGCGCTGAGGCAGGGACACGGTCTGGAGCCGCAGCAGGCGCAGCCGCTGTATTTACGCAATCGGGTGGCACTGACCACCATGGAACGTCAGGCGCAGGGGCGGGCATGAGCGCGCTGGCGCACCCGTCGGACCTGCCGTTCACGCAATCGCTGCAGTGCGGCCCGATGCGCACGGTCGACTTGGAGCGGGTGCTGCAAATCGAAAACGACGTGTACTCGCACCCCTGGACACGCGGCAATTTCCTGGATGCGCTGGCCAGCGGCTACCGCTGCCGTGTCGTGCGGGATGCTCAGCAGAATCTGATCGGTTATTTCCTGTTGATGATGGCGGTCGACGAGGCACATCTGCTCAATATCAGCGTGCAGCGCGATCGGCAGGGGCGCGGGGTTGGTCGCTGGTTGCTGGATCACGCAACGGCACTGGCGCGCGAGCAGGGCATGAGCTCCATCCTGCTCGAAGTGCGGCCTTCCAACCCGCGCGCGGCTGCGATGTATCGACGCTATGGTTTCGTGCAGATCGGTTTGCGCAAAAAATATTATCCGGCGCTCGACGGCGGCCGCGAAGATGCGATCGTCATGAGGCTGGCGCTATGACGGCGTCAAGGCGCTCGGCGCTGCTGCAGGAAATCGGTATCGGGCCGCAGTGGCAGCTGCGTCACCGTGCCGTCGCCGTCGTGGCGGAGGCGTTGGAGGCAACCGCGGCCGATGATCCAGAGGCCTTGCCAGTGGCCAGCGACGAGACGGCCGCAATCGCCGGCATGGACTGGGCGCAGTTGCAGCAGGCGGTGGCCGTTTGCCGCCGTTGCGGCTTATGTGAAGGCCGCACGCACAGCGTGCTCGGGATTGGCGACCGGCAGGCGAAATGGCTGTTTGTTGGCGAAGGGCCGGGGCGTAATGAGGACCTGTGCGGGGAACCTTTTGTCGGGCCGGCCGGCAAGTTGCTCGACAATATGCTGGCGGCGATGGGGCTGCGACGCGGTGACAACGCCTACATCGCGAATGTCGTGAAATGTCGCCCCACGGATGGCAACGGTCGCGACCGGCCGCCTACAGCGGCTGAAATCGCCAGCTGCATGCCGTATCTGCAACGGCAAATTGCGCTGATCCGGCCGGCCATCATCGTCGCGCTCGGCAAGACTGCAGCGTTGGCGCTGTTGCAACTGGATCCGGCAACGCCGGTAGCGAGCTTGCGCGGCAAGGTACACCGGCATGCCGGCCTGCCGCTGATCGTGACTTACCATCCAGCCTACCTGCTGCGCAATCTGGCGGACAAGAAGAAGGCGTGGGCAGATCTGTGCCTGGCGCTGGACACCTATGCCAAGCCGAGCCAACCCTGATCCCGAGCGCAGTTTCCAGGCGCACTTTCATCATCGCTGGAATCATCTTCACGATCGCCACGTGCGAGCGCTGGCCTGGCTCCTGTGTTCCCCGGATCTACTGGACTGGAGCGCGCCGCAATGGCAGGGGAAGATCGCGCATCTCGCGCCGGGGCCGCAGATCGGCGACTGGCTGACCGCGCTGGATAGGGCGCCACAAGCGCTGCATGCGTACCTCGAATTGCATCCGCGCACGCGTCTTGGCCGCTATGCGGAAAAACTGATGGCGTTCTATTTCCATCAGCGCGGCATGCTGGTGGCGCATAGCGTGCAGGTGCAGGACGACCGGCACACCACGATCGGCGAGTTCGATTTCCTGCTACGCGACGGCACCGCCCTGGTGCATTGGGAATTCGCCACCAAGTTTTATTTATTACAAACCAGTGCCGAGCACGCATCCGGCTATTTCATGGGGCCCAGCCTGGCCGACATGCTGAACACCAAGGTACGCAAGATCCTGGAGCGGCAACTGGCACTGGGCCGGCACCCGGCGGCACAAAACCATTTGCCCCAAGCGCTGGCAGGAGCGCAGGCGCTCATCAAGGGCTGGCTGTTTTATCACGCAGGTGTCGTCCCGGAAATGCCGTCCGCCGGCTTGTCCATGGACCATTGTCGCGGCTCGTGGTGCACCCTGGAAGAAACGGATGGGCTACCCGACGAGCAATATGTTTTGTTGCCGCGCCTCGACTGGCTGGCGCCAGCCAGGGTGCCGCTTGCAGATTGCCTTGACCGCAGCGCTTTGCAGCAGGCGCTGACGACGTATTTCCGCACCAATAGTACGCCTGTGCTGGTGGCGCAACTGAGTCCGCAAGGCGACGTGGCGCTGGAAACGGCGCGTGGATTCGTGGTGCCGAACGACTGGCAGCAGCGTGCGCACGAGCGCATCGCAACGCTCGAACACAGTGACTGATGGCAGCCTGGTTACTTGTGTTCGCCGATTTGCGCCAGTGAATCATGCTGGCGTTGATTGGCGGCATGCCTGCGCATCACGAAGAACATGGTGCCGGAGACAAACAAGCCGAATAGGACGATCACGATATTCACATTCAGATTCAGCTTGATCATCACCGCGTACAGCACCAGCATGGTCAACACCGACATGTTTTCATTGAAATTCTGAACCGCAATCGAATGGCCCGCACTCATCAGGACATGGCCCCGATGCTGCAACAAGGCATTCATCGGCACCACGAAATAACCGGACAGGATGCCGATTACGATCAGCAGTACGTATGCCACCCAGGCGGTGTGCACCAGCGTCATTGCGGTCACCACGATACCCATCGCAATACCCAGCGGCATGACGGTCAGCGACCGTTTCAGCGGTACAAAGCGGGCCGCGGCCACGGCACCCAGCGCAACCCCGACTGCCACCACGCCCTGCAGAATCGCTGCGTGGTCCAGTTCCATTCCGAGTGAGCTCTCCGCCCACTTCAGAACAATAAATTGCAGGGTAGCGCCGGCACCCCAGAACAAGGTGGTTACCGCCAGCGAGATCTGTCCCAGCTTGTCATTCCACAGCCTGGTGTAGCAGCGCGCAAACTCGGCCACCATGCGCACCGGGTTGCGTTGCTGGCGGGCGTAACGGGCGCCGGTATCGGGAATGCCGAGATTGAAGGCAGCGGCAATCAGATAGGCCACCGCAATGACCGACAGCGCGGCATCGGTCGGCGTATCGACGCCGGTGTCGATCAACGGGAAATCGAAATTCAACAAGGTCGCTGCCACATGCGGGTTGACCAGGGCTCCGCCCAGGACAGTGCCGAGAATGATGGAGGCGACCGTCAGGCCTTCGATCCAGCCGTTGGCGGCAACCAGTTTTTCTGGCGGCAGCAATTCGGTCAGGATGCCGTATTTGGCGGGAGAGTAGGCGGCGGCGCCAAAGCCGACCACGGCGTAGGCCAGCAGCGGATGGACTTCAAGAAACATCAGGCCGCAACCGAATACCTTGATCAGATTGGTGATGAACATCACCCGGCCCTTCGGCAAGGCATCGGCGAATGCACCAACGAACGCGGCCAGCAAGACATACGATAATACGAAAAACAGCTTCAGCAGCGGCGTCATCCACGCCGGCGAATCCATTTGGACCAGTAATGCAATAGCTGCGATCAGAAGCGCATTATCAGCAAGCGACGAAAAAAACTGCGCCGCCATAATGGTATAAAAACCGCGATTCATCCGCATTAGTGAGGTAACAAAATGGCTCCGGCCTGCTTTATACCACGAAAATATCGGTACGCCGCGACCCTGGCCGGCACTGCCCGGCCTGCTCGGTTAAAATTGAAAATTCGGCAAAAATTTATTCGTTACATTTACCCTGACCCCATGCCCAGACCACTCGTTGCCAGCATCGATATCGCCGCCTTGCAGCACAATCTTTCCGTCGCCAAACGCTGCGCACCGGGCGCCCGAATTTGGGCGGTGGTCAAGGCAAATGCCTATGGGCACGGTCTGGCGCGCGGAATGCGCGCGTTTGCCGAGGCTGACGGCCTGGCTCTGGTCGAACCGGATGGGGCGGTGCGCTTGCGCGAAATGGGTTGGCGGAAACCGCTCTTGCTGCTGGAAGGATTTTTCGATCCTTCCGATCTGCCTGTCGTGGCGCAACATCGGATTGCGGTCGCGGTCCATTGCAACCAGCAAATCGACATGCTGGAGCAATGCGGACTGGTTGGCGCCATCGACGTGCAATTGAAAATGAATAGCGGCATGAATCGACTTGGCTTCGAGCCGCACGACTTCCGCGCCGCCTACGCCAGGCTGCGTGCCACCGCGGCAGTACGCCAGATCACCCTGATGACGCATTTCGCCAACGCCGACCACGCCGATCAACCCGCGCTGCCGCTGGCCGAGCAGGCGCGTCGCTTCATGCAGGCCAGCGAGGGCCTGGAGGCCGAACGCAGCCTGTCCAATTCGGCAGCGACCCTGATGCACCCGCAACTGGCGTGCGACTGGGTGCGGCCCGGCATCATGCTGTATGGCGGCACGCCCGGCGGCAACAGCGCCGCCGGTTTTGGCCTGCGGGCCGGAATGGCATTGCACGGCAAGATCATCGGCGTGCAGCAAATCGGAGCGGGTGCAGCGGTTGGCTATGGCAGCCGCTTCGTCGCCGCGAAAGCAATGACCGTCGGTGTCGTCGCCTGCGGCTACGCCGATGGCTACCCACGCCATGCGCCGGATGGCACGCCGGTACTGGTGGACGGCGTGCGCACCCGGCTGGTGGGGCGGGTATCGATGGACATGCTGATGGTCGACTTGACGCCGGTGCCGGGCGCCGGCTTCGGCAGCCAGGTCGAATTGTGGGGCGCGACCTTGCCGATCGACGAAGTGGCGGAAGCGGCCGGCACCATCGGCTATGAACTGATGTGCGCGCTGGCGCCGAGGGTGCGCGTCACGGAAGGCTGATGCCGCTGGATCCGTGACGCTGCCAGTAGTGGCGACACCCTTGCTCATCCACATCTATATACTCCCCATACTAATGGCGGATTTCGGTCTTTAAAAGGCAATATTGTCAATATACTCCTTATTTCTGACATAGAAGATTAAAACAGACCGCCATTCCCGGGCG
Source organism: uncultured beta proteobacterium (assembly GCA_963707665.1). Taxonomy (GTDB): domain Bacteria; phylum Pseudomonadota; class Gammaproteobacteria; order Burkholderiales; family Burkholderiaceae_D; genus DATJCV01. The sequence goes on from CAVPQU010000011.1 coordinate 377,215, forward strand.
CCGGCGATAGCTCCGCCTGAATTGTTCAAAGCGATTTTCATTCCATGGCTAAACCAAAAACCAACTACACCTGCACCGAATGCGGCGGCATCAGCAACAAATGGGCTGGCCAGTGCCCGGCCTGCGGCCAGTGGAATACGCTGGTCGAAACCATCGTCGAGGCGGCCGGCAATCGCTTTTCGGCCTCGCATCAAGGCCTGGCGCAAAGCGCGCCGGTGATGACGCTGGCCGACATCGAGGCGATCGACGTGCCGCGCTTCGGCACCGGCATCGAGGAATTCGACCGCGTGCTGGGCGGCGGCCTGGTGGCCGGCGGCGTGGTGCTGATCGGCGGCGACCCGGGCATCGGCAAGTCGACCCTGCTGCTGCAGGCGCTGGCCAATCTGTCGCGGCTGAAAAAAGTGCTGTATGTCAGCGGCGAGGAATCCGGCGCCCAGATCGCCTTGCGCGCCAAGCGGCTGGCGGTCGATGCGCGCGACCTGCAGCTGCAGGCCGAAATCCAGCTGGAAAAAATCCTCGGCACGCTGGCCGAGCACAAGCCGGAAGTCGCCGTCATCGATTCGATCCAGACCGTGTATTCCGACGCCCTCAGTTCGGCGCCCGGCTCGGTGGCGCAGGTGCGCGAATGCGCGGCGCAGCTGACGCGCGTCGCCAAGCAGTCCGGCATCACCATCATCATGGTCGGCCACGTGACGAAAGAGGGCGCGTTGGCCGGCCCGCGCGTGCTGGAGCACATCGTCGACACCGTGCTGTATTTCGAGGGCGATACGCATTCGAGCTTCCGCCTGGTGCGCGCCTTCAAGAACCGCTTCGGCGCCGTCAACGAACTCGGCGTGTTCGCGATGACCGAGAAGGGCTTGAAAGGGGTGTCGAATCCGTCGGCGCTGTTCCTGTCGCAGCACGACGCCCAGGTGGCCGGTTCCTGCGTGATGGTGACGCAGGAGGGCACGCGGCCGCTGCTTGGTCGAAATCCAGGCGCTGGTCGACATGTCGCACCTGCCCAATGCGCGCCGGCTGACGGTCGGCCTGGAACAGAACCGGCTGGCGATGCTGCTGGCGGTGCTGCACCGGCACGCCGGCATCGCCGCCTTCGACCAGGACGTGTTCATCAATGCGGTCGGCGGCGTCAAGATCACCGAACCGGCGGCCGACCTCGCGGTGCTGCTGGCGATCCATTCGTCGATGCGCAACAAGCCCTTGCCGCGCGGCCTGGTGGTGTTCGGCGAAGTCGGCCTGGCCGGCGAAATCCGGCCGGCGCCGCGCGGCCAGGAACGCCTGCGCGAAGCGGCCAAGCTCGGCTTTTCGATCGCCATGATCCCGAAAGCGAATGCGCCCAAGCAGAAGATCGAAGGCTTGACCGTGATTGCGGTCGAGCGCATCGACGAGGCGCTGGAAAAGGCACGCGATGCGGCCTCGTGAGCGACCCCGTAGCGAACGGAAAACCGGTTTGATGCAGGAAGCCGGCGATACTAGATCAGGTGGGCGGCGGCGCGGCCGCTCCTGACAGCGCCTTCGATCGTGGCCGGATATTCGCCGGCAGTGTAATCTCCGGCCAGCAGCAGCCCCGCCGCCGAGGTCTGATTGGCAGGGCGAAGCAGCCCCGGCCGACAGGAAAAGCCGGCACGCTTTTCGGTAATGACCTGGCTCCAGCTTGGCCTACTCAATGCCGGCAAATGAAACGCGTCAGCCAGTTGTTGCGCTACGGCGGCGGCAAGCATGTCATGGCCCGCGGCAATTGCCTCGGTGGAACGAGCTGATCACGACAGCCAGCATGCCAGACTGCGACGTATCAAGCTGGCCGCGATCAAACACAAACTGGCCGAAGCGGGCAGCAGCCACATTTTCCTCCAGCGCAAAAAACGGCCGCTCCAGCCGGATGCCCGGCGCATATTGCAGATAGCAGGTGGTGATCGGCTCATGGCTTAGTGCGGCGATGGCGTCGATATCGGCCACGCCTTGCAGCAGGCCGGCAGCCGCGGCCGGTGCGGTGGCAACGATGACCGCATCGAACCGGTCTACCGCATCGCCGGTTTGCAGCGACCATTGTCCGCCGTCGGCAGAAATGCCTTTCACCGCCGTGCCGAGCTTGACCACGCCGCCGCGCCGGACGATGAAGTCGAGTGCCGGTTGCGGCAACAGCGCGCTCAGATTGAGCCGTGGAATCAGCATGTCGGAGGCGGCGCGACGGCTACCCAGACTGTCGCGCAGCACCGCCAGAAAGACCTGGGCCGAAGCGCGTTCGATCGGCGTGTTCAACGCTGCTACGCACAGCGGCTGCCACAGCAGCCGGACCAGGCGTGCGGTCTGGTCGAAGCGTTGCAGCAACTCGGCCACACTGCAATCGTCATTCAGGCGCCAATTCATCCAGCGCGCAGTCGTCGAAAAGCGCGTTAGCGCCAGTTTGTCCTGCCGCGTCAGCCCTTTGCTGCGCCACATCGCGGCCAGCAGGTGGAGCGGGGCGGGCAGGCGGGCGGCGGCGAAATCCATGCCGTCGCCGCCGGCCGGATAGCGTATCTGCAGCGGCAAGCGCAGCAAGGCACGGCGCGGGTCGAGGCCAACGGTCCGCATCAGGCGCAAGGTGTCGCGGTAAGCGCCGAGCAGGATGTGCTGGCCGTTATCCAGCGTGTGCCCGTTGATTTCGACAGCGCGAGCGCGTCCGCCGGGGATGCGTCCGGCTTCAAACACCGTCACCTGATGATGGCGGCGTGTCAGTTCCACCGCGGCGGCGCAGCCGGCCCAGCCGGCGCCGATCACCGCGACCCGCCGGACTTGGCTCATGCAGGTCGGCGCCAGTTAGCCGCGCACATAGGTTTTCCAGGCCAGCCAAAACTTGCGAATCGGCGTCAAGGCGATGCGCTGTGTCAGGACATGGAAGCCGTCGCGTTCGATTTCTTGCAGCAGCGTGCGATAAATGGCCGCCATGATCAAGCCTGGCCGCTGCGCGCGCCGGTCTTCGGCCGGCAACAGCGCAAATGCTTCCTGGTAAGCGGCGTCTGCACGTTCCAACTGGAAGCGCATCAGTTTTTCGAAGTTTTCGCTGTGGCGGGCATTCAGGATATCCGCTGCAGGTACGCCAAAGCGTTGCAGTTCATCCAGCGGCAAGTAGATGCGGCCTTTGCGCGCATCTTCGCCGACGTCGCGGATGATGTTGGTGAGCTGGAATGCCAGCCCCAGCTTTTCCGCGTACTGCAAGGTTTCCGGTCGCGTCGTGCCGAAGATGCTGGCCGACAGGATGCCGACCACGCCTGCCACGTGCCAGCAGTAGTGCTCCAGGCGCGCAAAATTGGCGTACCGGGCCTGCTCCAGATCCAGTTCCATGCCGCCGACGATCGCCTGCAAATGCGCGCCATCGAGCTGGTAGGTGGCCAAGTGCGGCTGCAACGCGCGCGTGACCGGATGCGTCGGTTTGCCGCCCAGCATGGCATTGACTTCACCGCGCCACCAGTTCAGCTTGGCGCTGGCGACGGCGGCGTCGGTGCATTCATCGACCGCATCGTCGACTTCGCGGCAGAACGCATAGAGCGCGGTGATTGCGCGGCGCTGCGCCGGTTGCAGGAACAGGAAGCTGTAGTAAAAACTGGAGCCGCTTTGCGCAGCCTTTTGTTGGCAGTATTCGTCAGGAGACATGAAAATGGGGGCAGGAGAACGATTCGAGTCGGGCGGGGAAAAGCCGTTATGCTGGCCGAGTGCGGATGAGGCGACAAATCGGCTGTGACAAGCTGATGACAACAATCCCCGCCATTTTCAAGACCACAGAGTATAGGTTAAATAGGTATTAATTCGGCGGCATTTGCTAGCGGATAAAAAATACACTCCGCACTATATTGGTCTCCAGAGCCGTGCAATGCGATCACCCGCGCATCTTGAGCGCCGCCCACAGCATAGGCACGCCATCACCAGGACCGAGCTGCGGGCGGTGCCGGAAGACGTCGTAATTCGCCGCCTCGATACGCGCCAGAATCCGCAGGCCGCCCTGGACCACCAGCCGCAATTCCCAGCCGATGCGGCCGGGCAAGCGGCATGCCAGCGGCGCACCGGACAGCATCAGGTTGCGTGTGCGCGTCACTTCAAAGTCCATCAATGCACGCCAGCCGACATCGGTGCTGGCGGCGGCAATCTGGTCATCCTGAACGCCAAAGTGGGCGAGGTCTTCCTGCGGCAGATAAATCCGGCCTTTTTGCCAGTCTAGCGCGACATCCTGCCAGAAGTTAGTCAACTGCAAGGCTGTACAAATTGCATCCGCATCACGTAAATTGCGCGGATTCACGGCGCCGTACAGGTGCAGCATCAGATGCCCAACCGGGTTGGCAGAGCGATGACAGTAGTCGAGCAGGGCAGCGAAAGTGGCATAGCGCGAGGTCATCACATCCTGCCGAAATGCCGACAGCAAATCGTGCAATGGCTGCAATGGCAGGTCGAATTCCGCTACGACTTTCGCCAGTGGCGCGAACACCGGACCACTGACCGTTTGCTTGCGTTCGATTTGCCGCAAAGCCAAAGCGTATTCGTCCAGGGCGGCCAAGCGATCGGCAGGCGCGGCGTTGCCTTCGTCCGCCAAATCATCGGCGCTGCGAGCAAACGCATAGATGGCACGTACGGCTGGCCGCAAACCGGGTGGCAGCAGCCAGGAGGCAACCGGGAAATTTTCGTAGTGATCGATTGACATGCGCGTGGGCAATCCTGGCTGGCGATTAAATTGCTCAATGGTAAAGGAGAAAACGCGGACATGATTCTTCGCTTGAAGTAAAATCACGGGTTGAATTAAAAACGCTGCCGGCACGGGCGGCGCAGGCGGATCGGCGTTATTCGGTCGGCGCCATCGATTCGCCTGTGCCAGGCATGTATCCCGCGAGGATGGCGAAATTGGTAGACGCACCAGGTTTAGGTCCTGACGCCAGAAATGGTGTGGGGGTTCGAGTCCCCCTCCTCGCACCACGGAATTTTTACTATTTGGACGATTCACATGGCAACTGCAGTCGAAACCCTGGATAAACTTGAACGCCGCATCACCATCACGCTGCCGCTGGCCGAGGTGCAGTCGGAAGTTGAAAAGAGGCTGAAAATTCGTGCCCGCACGGCCAAGGCGCCGGGCTTTCGTCCAGGCAAAGTGCCAATGAAAATGGTTGCCGCGCAATTCGGCTATCAGGTCGAAAGCGAAGTGTTGAACGACCAGGTAGGTCGTGCCTTTGCCCAGGCGACCAGCGAAAACAACTTGCGCGTCGCCGGTTTTCCGAATATCGAGCCAAAAACCGGTGAAGCCGTGCCGGAAGGGGCGGTGGTATTCGACGCCACCTTCGAGGTGTACCCGGAGGTAAAAATTGGCGACCTGTCGGCTGCCGAAGTGGAAAAGACCACAACTGACATAAGCGCAGCCGAAATTGACAAAACACTCGAAATCCTGCGCAAGCAACGAGTTCATTATCACGTCAAGGGACAGCCAGACGCCCATGGCGATGGCGGTGACGACCTCACTGCGCAAAACGGCGACCGTGTCACGGTCGACTTTACCGGCACCATCGACGGCGTTGAGTTTCAAGGTGGTAAAGCTGTCGATTACGCCTTTGTTTTGGGCGAAGGGCGCATGCTGCCAGAGTTCGAGGCGGCTACGATCGGACTCAAGGTTGGTGAGTCGAAGGTGTTTCCGCTGGCATTCCCGGCCGATTATCACGGCAAGGACGTGGCCGGTAAAACCGCAGAGTTTACGATCGTCCTGAAAAAAGTCGAATGGGCGCACTTGCCGGAAGTCGATGCCGAATTCGCCAAATCGCTGGGTGTTGAAAGCGGCGACCTGACGAAAATGCGCGAAGACATCAAGCAAAACCTGGAACGCGAAGTCAAGTCGCGCATCAAAGCCAAGAACAAGGATAGCGTGATGGAAGCCTTGATCAAGGTGAGCGAGTTGGAAGTGCCGAAAGCACTGGTTGAGCAGGATGTCCAGCGCCTGATGGAAATGACGCGCCAAGACATGCAGCAGCGCGGGATGAACGTCAAGGACGTGGCGCTGCCGGCGGAACTATTCACGGCGCAGGCGGAACGGCGCGTGCGGCTCGGCTTGATTCTGGCCGAAGTCGTCAAGGCCAACAACCTGCAGGCGACGCCGGAGCAAGTCAAGGCGCAAGTTGAAGATTTTGCGCAAAGCTATGAAGATCCGCAGCAAGTGCTGAAGTATTATTTCAGCGATCGTCAGCGCTTGGCCGAGGTGGAAGCTCTTGTTTTGGAAGAAAACGTCGTCAATTACGTAATGGAGAAGGCCAAAGTCGCCGAAAAAACGGTGGCCTTTGATGAATTGATGGGCAATCAGACACAATCGTGATGCACCGCCACGATTATTTCAGGGAAAACGAATGACAAACTTCACACGACACTCTGCACTGGATACCGAGATGCTGGGTATGGTGCCGATGGTCATCGAACAAAGCGGGCGTGGCGAACGGGCTTATGATATTTATTCCCGTCTGCTGAAAGAACGTGTCATTTTCCTGGTCGGACCGGTTAATGACCAGACCGCCAACCTGATTGTGGCGCAATTGCTGTTTTTGGAAAGCGAAAATCCGGACAAGGATATTTCCTTGTATATCAACTCGCCTGGTGGGTCGGTTTCAGCCGGCATGGCGATTTACGATACCATGCAGTTCATCAAGCCGGACGTATCCACTCTGTGCACCGGCTTGGCGGCATCGATGGGTGCCTTCCTGCTTGCAGCTGGCGCCAAGGGCAAGCGCTTTTCGCTTCCCAATTCGCGCATCATGATCCATCAGCCGCTTGGCGGCGCACAAGGGCAGGCGTCGGATATCGAAATTCAGGCACGCGAAATCCTGTATTTGCGTGAACGCCTGAATAATATTCTGGCGGAAAAAACTGGACAATCGGTGGAGCAGATCGGCAAGGATACCGACCGGGACAATTTCATGTCCGCGGATGCCGCGGCCGAATACGGCCTGATCGATAAAGTACTGACCAATCGCAGCTGATCCCGGGCGCCATGCCGAATGCCCGGACGCCACCCCGTCCGGGCATTTCATTTTTATTCCCGAACAACTTCGGTGCCAGGATTTTCTTGCGGCCGCCGTGACGAATCCGGAATTCGCAGGTAATATCAAACCGAACTTCATTCACACCGAGTCTTATGCCTGACAAAAAATCTTCCAGTGGCGAAAAACTGCTTTATTGCTCCTTTTGCGGCAAAAGTCAGCATGAAGTAAAAAAGTTGATTGCTGGCCCTTCAGTCTTCATCTGCGACGAATGCATTGATTTATGCAATGACATCATTCGTGATGAAGCGTCTGGCGTCGATGCAATGGACAGTTCCAAGAAGGATTTGCCCACTCCGCACGAAATTACAGAGTTGCTGGATCAGTATGTGATTGGGCAGACTAATGCGAAACGGATACTCTCGGTCGCGGTTTACAACCATTACAAGCGTCTCAAGCACCTTGGCAACAAAGATGACGTCGAATTGGCAAAAAGCAATATCCTGCTGGTTGGGCCAACCGGCTCCGGCAAGACCTTGCTGGCTCAAACACTGGCACGGATGTTGAATGTGCCATTCGTGATTGCCGATGCGACCACGCTAACCGAAGCGGGCTATGTCGGCGAGGATGTTGAAAATATCATCCAGAAACTGTTGCAGAACTGTAACTACGAGGTCGAGAAAGCTCAAAAGGGTATTGTTTATATTGACGAAATCGACAAGATTTCGCGCAAATCGGATAACCCATCGATTACCCGTGATGTCTCGGGCGAAGGCGTCCAGCAAGCACTGCTGAAGCTGATCGAGGGCACGATGGCTTCGGTGCCACCGCAAGGTGGCCGCAAACATCCGAATCAGGATTTCGTGCAGATCGACACCACCAACATCATGTTTATTTGTGGTGGTGCGTTCGATGGATTGGCAAAAATCATTTCGAACCGCTCTGAAAAAAGCGGGATCGGTTTTTCGGCCAGTGTCAAGAGCCGCAAGGAAAGGGCCGCCAGCGAAATGCTGGTGGATACCGAGCCCGAGGATTTAATCAAGTTCGGCCTGATACCGGAATTGGTCGGGCGTTTGCCAGTGGTGGCAACCCTCACCGAACTGGATGAGGCGGCATTGATCCAAATTCTGCTGGAGCCGAAAAACGCGCTGATCAAACAGTATGCGAAATTGCTACAGATGGAAGGTGCCGAGCTTGAAATCCGGCCAGCGGCCTTGCATGCGATTGCACGCAAGGCGATTGCACGCAAGACTGGCGCGCGCGGCCTGCGCTCCATCATCGAACAGGCATTGCTGGACGTGATGTATGAATTGCCAGACCAGCAAAACGTCGCCAAGGTTGTAATCGACGAGGGTACGATTACGAACGGCGCCAAGCCATTGCTGATCTATCATGAACAGCCCAAGGTCTCAGGCGCCAAGTGATCGCGCTACTGGAAAACGAAAGATCGGTTGAACACATGAACTCGTTTTGAACGCAGTACAATTTCCTTCACCGGGAAGCACTCTGGCTTCCGTTGCCGAGCCACCCGACGGAAGTTTCGTATGTGGCTCTTTTTATTGCTATTACCAATGAAGGACGTGATTTTGTCGATATCCGGCCTTGTGTTTCGGCCGCTCGCGCCAACATCAATAGCAGGTTTTCTTGATAAGGCTCGCCATGACAACGACACAACTGACTGAACACACGCAACTGCCGCTATTGCCATTACGGGACGTAGTTGTATTTCCGCATATGGTGATTCCATTGTTTGTCGGCCGCCCGAAATCGATCAAGGCGCTGGAAGCGGCCATGGAGCAGGGCAAGAGCATCATGCTGGCGGCGCAAAAGGCAGCTGCCAAGGACGAGCCGACAGCCGACGACATTTATGAAATCGGCTGCGTCGCCAATATTCTGCAAATGCTGAAACTGCCTGACGGCACCGTCAAGGTGCTGGTCGAAGGTGCGCAGCGGGCGCGTATTCAGCACATCAGCGAACTTGACACGCATTTTGTCGCGGACGTGACACCGATCGAATCGGAGCCAGGCGACGACTCGGAAGTCGAGGCGATGCGGCGCGCGATCGTCCAGCAGTTTGATCAATACGTCAAACTCAACAAAAAAATTCCTCCCGAAATTCTCACGTCGCTGGCCGGCATCGACGACGCCGGACGCTTGGCTGATACCATCGCTGCCCATCTGCCGCTGAAGCTGGAGCAGAAGCAGGTCATCCTGGAGATTTTCGATGTCGCCAAGCGGCATGAGCATCTGCTGGGACAGCTTGAGGGCGAGCTGGATATCCTTCAGGTCGAGAAGCGTATCCGGGGCCGCGTCAAGCGGCAGATGGAAAAATCGCAGCGCGAATACTACCTGAACGAACAGGTCAAGGCGATCCAGAAGGAGTTGGGCGAAGGCGAGGAAGGTGCCGACCTCGAAGACCTGGAGAAAAAAATCATCGCCGCCCGCATGCCGAAAGAAGCACGCGACAAGGCTCTCAATGAATTGAAAAAATTGAAGATGATGTCGCCGATGTCGGCCGAAGCAACGGTCGTGCGCAACTATATCGACACGCTGGTAGGTTTGCCATGGAAGAAAAAATCCAAGGTCAACAACGACCTGGCGAACGCCGAGAAGGTGCTGGAAGGCGATCACTACGGGCTGGAGAAGGTCAAGGAACGTATTCTGGAATATCTCGCCGTACAGCAGCGAGTCGACAAATTGAAGGCACCGATCCTGTGCTTCGTCGGCCCGCCAGGGGTCGGCAAGACTTCGCTCGGTCAGTCGATCGCGCGCGCGACCAACCGCAAGTACGTCCGCATGGCATTGGGCGGCGTGCGCGACGAAGCCGAAATTCGCGGCCATCGCCGTACCTACATCGGCTCCATGCCGGGCAAGATACTGCAAAGCCTGGCGAAATCCGGCGTGCGCAACCCGCTGTTCCTGCTGGATGAAATCGATAAACTCGGCATGGATTTTCGCGGCGACCCGTCATCCGCCTTGCTGGAGGTGCTGGATCCGGAACAGAACCATACCTTTTCCGATCATTACATCGAGGTTGATTTCGACTTGTCCGATGTGATGTTTGTGGCGACGTCGAACTCCTTCAATATCCCGCCGGCTTTGCTGGACAGGATGGAAGTCATTCGCCTGGCCGGGTACACCGAGGACGAAAAAACCAGTATCGCGCAACGTTATTTGCTGCCCAAGCAGGTCCGGAATAACGGTTTGAAGGAGAACGAGATCAGCGTGGCCGAATCGGCACTGCGCGACATCATTCGTTACTACACGCGCGAAGCCGGAGTACGTTCGCTGGAGCGCGAAATCTCCAAGATTTGCCGCAAGGTGGTCAAGATGCTGTTGCTCCAGAAGCAGAGCAAGAAGGTCGCGGTTACGTCAAAGAATCTGGACAAGTTCCTGGGGGTGCGCCGTTTTGACTTTGGCGTTGCGGAAAAAGACAACCAGGTCGGGCAGGTGACAGGTCTGGCATGGACCGAGGTCGGCGGCGAGCTGTTGACGATCGAAGCGATGAGCATGCCAGGCAAGGGCGGGATTATCCGTACCGGCACACTCGGCGATGTGATGAAAGAGTCGATCGAGGCGGCGCGCACCGTGGTGCGCAGTCGCGCAAAGCGGCTTGGCATCAAGAACGAGGTTTTTGAAAAAAGCGATATCCATATCCACGTGCCGGAAGGCGCGACGCCGAAGGATGGACCATCGGCCGGGATTGCCATGACCACCGCGTTGGTATCGACGTTCGCAGGCATTCCGGTGCGCGCCGACGTTGCGATGACGGGTGAAATTACACTGCGTGGCGAAGTATTGCCAATTGGCGGTCTGAAGGAAAAATTGCTGGCCGCGCACCGAGGCGGCATCAAGACCGTGCTGATCCCGGAGCAAAACGTGAAGGACTTGGCCGAGATACCGGACAACGTCAAAAACAAGCTCGAAATCGTTCCGGTGCGCTGGATCGACAAGGTGCTGGAAATCGCTCTGGAGCGGGCTCCTGTAGCACTCACCGAGGAGCAGGATCTGGTCACGACCAGCGTAACGACTGGCGCGCCGAGCGACCCAGGCGTGGTCACCCACTAAGTTCTGGATGCTTCGAAAAAGCGCTCGCAAGAGCGCTTTTTTTTCGACCGTGATTCCGGAGCGCCGCAACATGCCGCAAAGCCTTGGTGAAATGGGTGTTTGAGCCGCAAAGCGCTTGACACAAGGCGTTGCGGCTTGTTTAATACGGGCTGCAGATTTTTTCTGCATACGCGATCGGTGTATGGCAAGAATAAAGCGAAAAACAGCGTTGCGAAATTCAACCTTTCTGAGGGGGACATAAGTGAATAAAACTGAATTGATTGATCACATGGCGAGGTCGGCGGATATCTCCAAAGCGGCCGCGACCCGCGCACTGGAATCCATGATCGCGGTGGTAAAAACGACGTTGAAAAAAAACGGTAGCGTGACTCTGGTCGGTTTCGGTACGTTCTCGGTTGGCAAGCGTGCGGCCCGTACTGGCCGCAATCCGCGCACCGGTGAAGCAATCAAAATCAAGGCAGCGAAAGTTCCTAAATTTAAACCTGGCAAAGCTTTGAAAGATGCTGTAAACTAGTGTTTTTTTGGCGTTGCTAATAATAAAAACTCCAGAATGTTTGGCTGGCTAAGTGATTAAGTAGGGTGCTTAGCTCAGTTGGTAGAGCGGCGCCCTTACAAGGCGTAGGTCGGGAGTTCGAGCCTCTCAGCACCCACCAGACAGTCAAATTTGCAGTAAATCCAGGAGTGGTAGTTCAGTTGGTTAGAATACCGGCCTGTCACGCCGGGGGTCGCGGGTTCGAGTCCCGTCCACTCCGCCAACAATCAAAAAAGGCGAACGCAAGTTCGCCTTTTTTCATATCTGATTACTGTTCGTAATTTGTCCCTGATTGGCTGATCATGTTCGAGTTTATCCGCACCCATCAACGCTTGATGCAGTTCGTTCTGCTGCTGTTCATCTTCCCGTCATTCGCATTTTTCGGACTGGAGAGCTATAGCCGCTTTGGTGGTGGTGACAATGCGGTGGCCAAGGTTGCGGGGCAATCCATAACGCAACAGGATTGGGATGCGGCACAGCGCGAACAAATGGAACGCTTGCGCCAAATGTATGGCGCAAGCTTCGATGTGGCGCTGTTCGATACGCCGGCTGCAAAACAGGAAGTTCTGGATAATTTGATTGCGCAACGCGCGCTGTCGGCAGAAGCGGTACGTATGCACCTGGCGGTTCCCGATGCGGTCTTGCAGGAGGCGATTCTGGGCATCCCGGGCTTGACTGGCGCCGATGGTAAATTTGACGGTGTGCGCTACAAGGAATTGCTGGCGGCACAAGGGATGACGCCGGCGATGTACGAAGCGCGTCTGCGTCATGACCTGGCTCTGCAACAATTGAATTCGGCCATTCAAACCACCGCATTTACATCGAGGACGCTGGCTGCGCGCCTGTCCGACCTGAGTGACCAGGAGCGTGTGGCGCAAGAACTGCTGATCAAGGCATCGGACTATGTGCCACAGGTCAAGGTGACCGAGCAGATGCTGACCGCTTATTACGACAAAAATGGCCAGCAGTTCATGGTCCCGGAACAAGTCAAAATCGACTACGTGATCCTCGATAACAAGTCGCTGGCGGCGCAGACACCGGTCAGCGAGGACGACATCAAGTCCTACTATGAGCAGAACGCCCAGCACTACACGACCGAAGAACAGCGCCGTGCCAGTCATATCCTGATCGCCGTTAACAAGGATGCATCGACGGCCGACAAGGCTGCCGCCAAGGCGAAGGCAGAGACATTGCTGGCCGAGGTGCGCAAGGACCCCGCCTCATTTGCCAAAGTGGCGAAGGCAAATTCCCAGGATCCGGGCTCGGCGGCCATGGGTGGCGATCTCGGCTTTTTTGGCAAACAGGCAATGGTCAAGCCATTCGAAGACGCCGTACTCAAATTGAAGCAGGGCGAAATCAGTGATCTGGTACAGACCGATTTTGGCTATCACATCATTGAATTGACAGGCATCAAGCCAGCTGTGGTCAAGCCGCTGGCTGAAGTGAAAGACGAGATCGCGACTGAAATCAAAAAGCAACTGGTCGAGAAAAAATTCTCGGAACTGGCCGATATTTTTAACAATACCGTGTATGAACAAGCCGACAGCCTGAAGCCGGTTGCCGACAAGCTGAAACTGCAGATTCATACCGCCAGCGACGTGACGCGCGACCCGAATCCGGCGCTGGCGAATGCCCCGTATAACAATCCGAAATTCTTGAAGGCGCTATTTACCGATGACGTCATCCGTGACAAGCACAATACCGAAGTGATCGAGGTCGCCCCTCAGACCTTGATTGCTGGCCATGTGGTCGAGCACAAGGCGGCATTCAAGCGGCCACTGAGTGAAGTGAAGGAAATCGTGCGGGAACGCGTGACACGAATCGAAGCTGCCCGTTTGGCACGTGAAAGCGGGGCCAGTAAACTTGCGGCGCTGAAGGCCCAGGATAGTACGGCCGGCTTTACGGCGGAGAAGACCGTTTCGCGCAGCAAGGATGCGGGACTCGACCCTCGCGCTCTGCTGGCGGTGATGAAAGCGGATACCAGAAAACTGCCCGCGTTTGCCGGAGTGGAACTGACAAATGGCGATTATGCGATTTTCCGTATCAGCAAAGTACTGCAGCCTGCCAATCCGGACGCCGCCCAGCGCCAAGCCGAGCAGCAGCAAATCACCAACATGCTGGCGCAACAGGAAATGCTAGCCTACATCAATGTACTGAAGAACCGGGCCAAGGCGGAGATCATCAAGCCCAAAGCCAGCGAGTCGGGTAGTGAACATGAAGCGCCCGCAACATCAGAGTAAAAACGCGATTCACTAAAAAGCCGCTCGCTGAGCGGCTTTTTTTATTCGGCTGCCATCGCGGATTGGTCGGCGAGCTTGCACAAGCGCCGCGCCGCCTGGGTGAAGGCCGGTGATGAAATGTCGTCCAATGAGATCGCCGTCGCGTGCGCAATCTGAGCGAAGTTACGTTCAATGGAGCGCAAATAAGCCGGATCGTAATGGTTGCGCAAGAGCTCTTCCACCAGCAACTCCAGTTGCCCGTTGCGTGCCAAAGTCTGCCATCCGCTAATCGTTGCACGACCATACAGATTGGACAGGCAATCCAGCTGTGCATTCAGCTGGCCTGGGTCGAGCGAGAAATGCGCATAATCCTGCATCAGCAACTGCACCCGGTGTGCCAGCGGCAGCTCGAGCGCGATGCACGGCGCAGCGCGCATGTGGTCCATCAGCATATCCGGCACTCGTACATCGCCCACTTTTTTGCTCTCCGATTCGGCGAATACAATCCGCGTCGGATCGAAACCCCGCAGCGTCTGCCAGATACGGCTCTCGAACATTTTCTGCGTTGGCTGCTGTTCGTCCGGCAATCGGCCCAGCACCGAGCCGCGATGCGCGGCCATCTGTTCCAGGTCCAGCACCTGCGCGCCAGCCGCAGCCAGTGACTGCAACAGGCGACTCTTGCCGCTGCCGGTCGGACCGCAGACGATGCGGAACGTAAAGCGCGCCGGCAATTCCGCCAAGGCTGCACTCACGTGCCGGCGGTAAGCCTTGTAGCCGCCATCCAGCTGCACCGCCGGCCAGCCGATCCTGGCCAGGATGTGCGCCATCGCGCCGCTGCGGTTGCCGCCGCGCCAGCAATACACCAGCGGCTTCCAGTCGCGGCCATGTGCCATGAATTGCGTGTCGATATGATGCGCGATGTTGCGCGCGACGATGGCAGCGCCGGCTTTCTTGGCTTCGAACGGACTGACCTGCTTGTACAGCGTGCCGATCCGCTTGCGCTCTTCGTCGTCCAGCACCGGGCAGTTGATCGCGCCGGGCAGATGATCTTCGGCGAATTCGGACGGACTGCGGGTGTCGATGATGCTGTCGAAACGCTCGAGTTGCGGCAGGATGTCAGAAAAAGTCAGCAGCGCGGGAAACTTCATCGATTCACTTCAGGACAAGCGGTTTTAAGTGAGGCCAGACATTCTCCAGCAACGCCGGCTGCGCTTGCGCGGTCGGATGCAGGCGGTCGGCCTGGAACAGTGCCGGCTGGTCGGCGACTCCCTGCAGGAAGAATGGCACCAGCGCGCAACGGGTTTCCTTGGCCAGGCGCGGATACAGCGCGGCGAAACGGCCGGCGTAATCGCGGCCATAATTGGGCGGAATCTGCATGCCCAGCAACAGCGTTCTGGCTCCGGCTTTCTGCGCCAGCGTGATGAGCGCGCGCAGATTGGCTTCGGTGGCATCCAGCGGCAGGCCGCGCAAGGCGTCGTTGGCGCCGAGCTCGATCAGGACGATTTGCGGTTGGTGCTGTGCCAGCAGCGCCGGCAGGCGGGTGCGGCCGCCGCTGGTGGTTTCGCCGCTAATGCTGGCGTTGACCACACTGGCGTTGATATTCTCCGCTTTCAGGCGCTGCTCCAGCAGCGTCACCCAGCCGGAAGCACGCGCCAGACCGTATTCGGCTGACAGGCTGTCACCCAGCACGAGCACGGTTTTTGATGCAGAATGAGCGCTCGCCGTGAACAGCGCCAGCAGGAGCAGTAGCACGCCGGACCAACCGTTTGCCAATCCAACCCTTTTCACCTGACGACGCTGCATGCCTGAAACCTCCACGCCCGAATTTTCATCCAAGAACTCTGCTATTGAAGTACGCCATCTCGCCAAGCGCGTTGCCGACGCGACTGGCACGCTGACCATCCTGCAAGACATCGATTTTACCGTGCCAGCCGGGGCCACGCTGGCGATCGTAGGCGCGTCGGGCTCAGGAAAATCGACCTTGCTGGGTCTGTTGGCCGGTCTCGACACGCCGTCAGCCGGCACCGTCAAGATTGACGGCATCGATATCTTTGCACTGGATGAGGATGGCCGCGCCGAATTGCGTAAACAGCGGGTTGGCTTCGTGTTTCAATCGTTCCAGTTGCTGGCGCACCTGACTGCATTGGAAAACGTGATGTTGCCGCTGGAATTGCGCGGCGAGCGCGCGGTGCAAACCAAGGCAACCCAGATGCTGGAGCGGGTCGGCCTCGCCAGCCGCCTGAGGCATTATCCGAAATATCTTTCCGGCGGCGAACAACAGCGGGTGGCGCTGGCGCGCGCCTTCATCACCGAGCCGCCGCTGCTGCTAGCTGACGAGCCGACCGGCAGTCTCGACTCGGCATCGGGTGAAACGGTGATGCAGCTGATGTTCGACCTGAATCAGGAGCGCGGTTCGACCTTGGTCCTGGTGACCCACGAAGCGCAGATTGCGGCGCGCTGCCAGCGCACGATCACGCTGGTGGCAGGGCGACTGGTCTGATTTCTATTGGCAGTATGTTGTAAAAATCAATATTTTACGCCAGGAATTGATGGTGATGGTTGGGAGTATCTGATCCCGGAAGCGCCATTTTGTGGAGCGAAAACGAATCCGTAGTGCCTTCAGCCATGAGAAAAATGCGCAGCGGCGCATGGCGCCCGGTCTTGCACTCAAGGACCTCGTGCGCCGCCGTGATCGGCAATGGCGTGATTCAGGCTGGCGCGAATCGCCGGGATCAGTTCGCTGGCGGTCAGGCCGACTGGCCCACTGCCCCGCGCGACCAGCTGGTCGGCGGCGTCGCCATGCAGCCAAACCGCCGCCCACGCCGCCGGGGCTGGCGGCCAGCCTTGCGCCAGTAAAGCGCCGCAGACGCCGCTCAGCACATCTCCGGTGCCGGCGCTGGCCAGCGCCGGATTGCCAGTCGGGTTGATGGTGGCCATGCCGTTGGCTTCCGCGATGACGCTGCCGGAACCTTTCAGCACCACCGTGGCGTTGAAGTGCCGCGCCAGCGTGCGCGCCGCGGCCAGCCGGTCGGCCTGAACCGCATCAGCCGTTACGCCCAGCAGACGGGCCGCTTCCAGCGGATGGGGCGTCAGCAGCGTACTGGCACGCCGCAGTCGCAATTTTTGCTGCAAGCCGAGCTCTGCAGCAATCAGGTTCAGCGCATCGGCGTCGATCACCAGCGGCGCATTCGATCCGAGCGCGTGCGCGAGCACATCGTGTGCCATGCGCGAGTTGCCGAGACCGGGGCCGATCGCCAGCGTCGACGTGGAAAAATCCAGGTCTTGCGCGCGCCGGCACATCAGCTCGGGATGGGCGTCGTCAAATGCCACTGCCTGCTCCAGGAAACCGACGAATACTCGCCCGGCGCCGCAGTGCAGGGCGGCGCGTGCGGCGAGCACCGGCGCGCCGGACATGCCATGCGCACCGCCGACAATCGCGAGGTCGCCGTAGCTGCCCTTGTGCGTGTTCTGCCGACGCGGGCGCAGCCAGCTGGCGAACAAGGCTGGCGCATTCAAGCGTGCCTGCGCCGGCGGCAATAGCGCCTGGTCGATGGCCAGATCGGCAACCTCGACCAGTCCCGCATAGTCACGACCGTCGGCGGTATGCAGTCCAGGCTTGTCGCCAATGAAGGTGATGGTGTGCGTCGCCCGAATCGCCAGCTCGCTACCGCTGGCGCCAACCAGATTGCCGGTATCGGCATTCAGCCCGCTCGGTACATCCAGTGCCAGTACCGGACAGGCCAGGGTGTTGACGTATTCGACCGCCGCGCGCAGGTCGCCAGCCAGCGGTCGGGCCAGGCCGATGCCGAACAAGCCGTCGATCACGAGTGCCCAGTCGATCGCTGCCAGTGCCGTCAATTGCGCCGGCACCGCAAAACGGACGCCGCTTTGTTCGGCATGTTCCAGCGCCTGCGTGCAATCCGGAGGCGGTGCTTGCAATCCGGAATAGCGCAAGACATGCGGCTCCAGGCCGGCTTGCGCCAGGTGGGCAGCGGTTTCCAGTGCATCGCCGCCATTATTTCCGGGACCTGCCAGCAGCAGAACCTTGGCGCCGCCAGCCCGTATTCGACACCAGCGTCAGCGCCAGGTCGGCTGCAGCCTTGCCCGCCCGTCGCATCAGGGTGCCCGGTGGCAAGCTTGCCAACGCTGCCTGTTCGACGGCGCGAATTTGGGTGACGGAATAAAGTGGGCTCATGGTGCCGTAAGAATAGACGAAAGCGCTCCGCGTGGCAGCCGGCATGACTTTCACATGAATTGCTTTCAACCGTCCTTCCAGCTCTGCGCCATATCAAACGCAAAGTCGCGGTAGGAGCGGGGTGGGCGCCCCAACAAGGCTGACATGCGTTCAACCGCCTGCTTGCTTGCCACCATGCCGTCCTTTTGGAAGCGACCCATCATCAGCCGCATGTCGCGCGCCATCCAGCCGGGGGCGAATGTTTTGAAACGCGCCTCAAATGCGTCGAGATCATTGCCGCCATAGACAATGGGCTTGCCCAGCGCCTCTGACCAGATTTGAGCAATGGCGTTTCCGGTCAGCACATGCGGGCCGACCAGTTCGATCGTTTGCCGCGGCAAGCGGCTTGTGGCACGTTCTCTTTCCAGCAAGGCCGATACGACAATATCGGCGATGTCCCGCGTGTCGACCATCGCGATGCCAACGTCGCCAAGCGGCATCGGATAGATGCCGTGTCCCAGCAGCGCCTCTTTGAGCGAAACATCGTTCTGCATGAAATACGCGGGTCGCAAGATCGTCGCCCCGAGGTCGAATTGCTCGATCATGCGTTCCACTGTGTACTTGCCGGTGAAATGCGGCACGTCGGTAAACGGCTCGGAATTGAGCACCGAGAAGTACACGATGCGTTGAATGCCAGCGTCGCCTGCCAGTGACAAGGTGATCAACGCCTGTGTCACTTCGTCCGGCGTGACTGCATTCAGCAGAAAGAGCGTATCAATGCCATCGAGCGCCGCGCGCATCGATTCGACGTCGGTCATATCGCCGTGCGCCACGGTGACGCCGGCGGGCAAGCTCGCTGCGCCAGGGTTGCGTACAAGCGCTCGTACCGACGCGCGTTGCGCGGCGAGCTGTCGCACGATCTGGGAGCCAATGGCGCCGGTACTGCCGGTCACAAGGATAGTCATGTCCATTCCTTTCAAAATATGCAAATAGGAGGAGTTGATCTTGACAGTTTTCATGGTGAGACGATAGAAGTAGTATTTAAACAGTTCGTCTCACAAATGGAACGGTTATGGACTTGAATGCACTGGCCGACTTTAGCGTGGTGGTGGTTCATGGTGGCTTTGGCCGAGCAAGCAGGGCGACCGGACGTCCCAAAGCCAGTCTGTCACGCCGGGTGATGCAGTTGGAGCAGAGCCTCGGCATACGTCTGTTTCAGCGCGGGTCGCGCAACCTGGCGCTGACCGAAGAAGGCGCTGCGCTGCACGCGAGCATCACGAGCGGGCTGAGTGAACTGAAAGAGGCGGTCGAGGCGATCAGTACGCGTTCGCACTCACCTAGCGGCCGCTTGCGGATCAGCGCTCCGACCTTATTTGCGTATGAATCGCTGGGGAAGCTGGCGGCGACGTATATTGCGGCCTATCCCCAAGTGGTCATCGAAATTATCGCGGAAGACCGCTTCGTCAATCCGATTGCGGACGACTACGATGTGGTCATCAGAGCCAACCCCGCCCCCGACAGCGCGCTGGCAGGCCGTTGTTTCTCGCATGATGAGCTGGTCGTGGTGGCATCGCCGCTGGTAAAGCGTCCACCCGGAACAGGGGCAGAAGGGCAGCCGGTTGCCGCGGTCACGCTATTGTCGGCCCCGGCCAAAGAGCTTTGGCGCATGGCCGGCGTGGATGGCGAGCGCGTATTGCTGCCGCAGGCGGTGGCGCGCTTTTCGTCGATCTCGATGGTGCACGATGCCGCACTTGCCGGCGCCGGAGCGGCCGTGCTGCCGCTGTCAAGAGTCCGCGACGACTTGGAAAGCGGCAAGCTTGCAATGTGGGGCACGCTGCCGGGGCGCAGCGTCGAAGTCTGGGCGCTGTTCGCGTCGCGGCGCCATTTAAGCCCCAAGATCAGAACCTTTGTCGCGCTCCTATCGGAATCCTTCCTCGGCGCGAATTCCAAGCCGGTGTAGCACCGGCAAACGCGCTTATGGTGTCTGTGGCAAAGCAGTTGGGGCGATCGCGCGCGCGACCGCCAGCAGGTGCCCATCGCGCATCGCGGGCGCGGCCAGCATCAATCCCACCGGCAGCGTGCCGGCGGCGTGGCAGGGCAGAGAAATCGCGCAGCCGTCCAGCAGATTGATCGCCGACGGATTGCGCAGCAGCAGGCGATTGGCATGGAAGAAGGCGTCGTCGGATGCTTCCAGCTCTGCGATCGGCGGTGCCACCAGTGGCACGGTCGGCATCAGCAGCGCGTCGAACGGCGCCAACTCGGCTTCCATGCGGGCGATCCAGTCGCGTCGCTGGCGCAGGCAGTCGATGTAATCGGCCGCGCTCATCTTTTCACCGAGCTTGATGCGCCACGCGACGCGTGGGTCGTATTGTGCTTCGTGTGCGCTCAGCATGGTGCGGTGCCAGGCATAGGCTTCGGCCGGGGCAAAGCGATTGATCGATGCGCTGTCGTTCAGCAGCGTCAGCGGCAGGTCGACAATGCTGGCGCCGGCCGCCGACAAGCGTGACAGCGCAGCGGCAAACGATGCCGCGACATGGGCATCCAGCGCGTCGAGCATCAGCGTTTGCGGCACCGCCAGCCGCAGTCCCGCCAATGGCAGCTCGGGGATGGTCAGCACTTGGCCGGACAGGATGCGATCGAGCAGGATGCAGTCCTCGACCGAGCGGGTCATCGCGCAGAGTGTGTCAAGCGTAGTGGACAGCGGCACGGCGCCGGCGGTCGGCACCCGGCGCGCGGTCGATTTGAAGCCGACCAAGCCGCACAGCGCAGCCGGAATGCGAATCGAACCGCCGGTATCGGAACCGACGGCGGCCACGCAATATCCGCCTGCCACCGACACCGCGCTACCGGACGAAGAGCCGCCGGGAATCCGTGCCACGGCTGCATCGGCTGGATTGGCCGGCGTGCCGTAGTGCGGATTGATGCCAACCCCGGAGAATGCGAATTCGGTCATGTTGGTCTTGCCGATGATGGCGGCGCCGGCCGCACGCAGGCGCGCAACCACCGGCGCATCGCTACCGGCAGCAGGCGCGCCTTGCAGCACGGTCGAGCCGGCCAGCGTGGTTTCGCCGGCGATATCGAGCAGATCCTTGACTGACACCGGCAGCCCGGCCAGTGGAGACAGTGTGACGCCAGCACTGCGCATGGCATCCGCATGCTGGGCGGCGGCGCGGGCGCTAGTCGGGTAGAGTCGGGTGAACACCGACCGGCTGGCTTGCGCGGCGTCCAGGCAGGCATCCATCAGCGCTTGCCGCGCGCTGGTGCGCAGTGAAGAGATGGCGGTGGTAAGCGGTTGTTTCATGGCAGGCATTCTTTAGCAGTGGCGAGCGAGGCTATCAAAAAACGCGAACAAATCTCCGCGGGAACGACAGGAAAAATCGGGGCAGTTAACACTATGACCAACAATGACATGGAGTATGTTCAAATATCGACCATTTCATATGCGAAATTGATGGCTTATACATGGAGTATATGATCGAGAACAGCATTTTTCCGATACGTCTGCCCAACGATGCCGGAGCGGCCAAAGCAAAACCATCGTACATGGCTATGCGATGCCGGGCATATTGCGCCCGACGCCGCAAGCCGCAAGGCTCGCGTTCGCACACGAAACGGCGCCGCCCCTCCGGGCGCATGTGCAATCAGCACCGGGCCGATCCCGATCGATTGGCGGCGATGATCTGCAACACATGTTCGGCGATCGCCGGCGCGGCAGTCAGGCCCGGCGACTCGATTCCATACAAGCCGAGGTAGTGCGGATTGCGATGCGATGCAAACAGAAAATCGGCAGCGGGCATGCCCGGACCGCTGATTTTTGGCCGGATTCCGGCGTAGGCGGGCTGCAAGGCAGCATCCGGCAACTCCGGCCAATAACGGCGGATCACGGCCTCGAATTGATCTGCGCGGCCCGGATCGACGCCATAATCCAGCGCTTGATCGGACTGCTCCAGCCACTCGACATCAGGGCCAAAGCGCGCCTGCCCCGCCAGATCAAGCGTCAGATGCACTCCCAAGCCGCCCGGCTCCGGCAGCGGATAGATCAGGTGCGAAAAAGGGGACCGGGCGACCAGCGAAAAATAATTTCCCTTGGCAAACCACGCAGAGGGCAGCGTGCTCTGCTCGAGCCCGTCAATGCGGCGGGCCAGCGCCGGTGCGTGCAGTCCGGCGCAGTTGATGAGCAACTTGGCTTCCAGCTCCAGCGCGGTTCCGGCACCGGCAACCTGCAAGACGATGCCATGCGTGTCGGCGGCGGCTCCTTGCACCTCGCTGTTGAAGGCAAACAGCACGCCGGCGGTTTGCGCGTCGCCCTGCAGCGCCAGCATCGCGCCATGGCTGTCGATGATGCCGGAAAGCGGCGAGTAAAGTGCCGCGACGCAGGCCAGCGCCGGCTCCAGAGCGCGGGCCTGATCCGCGCTCAGGGCAACCACTTCAGTGCAGCCATTGGCATGCGCCTGTGCTTCGAGTTGCTGTAATTGCGGACGCTGGGTCTCGGCGGTGGCGACGATCAGCTTGCCGCACAGTCGATGTGCCACGCCCCGTTCGGCGCAATAACGTACCCATGCCGCACGGCCAGCCACGCACAGTCGCGCCTTCAGGCTGCCGGCTGGGTAATACAGGCCTGCGTGCAGCACTTCGCTGCTGCGCGAACTGGTGCCCATGCCGATTCCCGGCTGTCGCTCAATGACCAGGACCTCGCGCCCGGCCAGCGCCAAGGCGCGCGCTACCGCCAGTCCGACGACGCCGGCACCGACCACCACGCAATCGACCTTATCCATAGCGTGCCAGGGTCAGGCCGTCGAGGTCGATTTCCGGCGTGCGCCGCGAAATCAGGTCGGCCAGGATCTTGCCGCTGCCGGCCGCCATCGCCCAGCCGGCCGAGCCGTGGCCGATATTGACGTACAAATTTTTGTATCGCGTGGCACCCAGAAGGGGTGCCCCGTCCGGCAACATGGGGCGCACGCCGCGCCAGAGCGGCGCCGCCTGATAGCTGGCGGCGCCTGGAAACCAGTCATTACCAATCTTGAACAGCGTGCGCAAGGCGCGTTCGGACGCGCTCGGATGGCAGGCGCCGAGTTCGGCGATGCCCGCGATGCGCATGCGGTTATCCATGCGGGTGATGGCCACCTGGTACGTTTCATCGATCAGTGCCGCCGCCGGCGCGGCGTCGAAGTTGCGGATGGGCAGGGTGATCGAATAGCCGGTGACCGGATACAGCGGAATAGCGATTCCCAGCGGCCGCAACAAGCGTGCGCTATCGGCACCCGCTGCCAGTACCACGGCGTCGGCACTCACCGTCTCGTCGCCGATGCGCAGGGCGATGTGGTCGCCGTCCTGCCGAATCGCCTCGACGCTTGCCAGAAAATGGAATTGCACCCCCATCGTCTGCGCGACCTGCCGCAGTTGCTTGGCAAACAACGGGCAGTTTCCCGACTCGTCGTTTGGCAGATGCAAGGCGCCGGCCAATCGCGTGTCGGACGACAGTGCCGGTTCTATCCGGCGCGCCGCAGTGGCGTCAAGCAGTTCGTGCGGCAGGCCGTTTTCCGCCAGAAACGTGCGCAGCGGCGCACTCAGCGCGATGTCTTTTTCGGTCCGAAACAGCTGCAATACGCCGTTGGCATTTTCATACTCCAGCAGGTGCTGTGCCACCAGCTCGCGCAGTATCTGCTGGCTGTAGAAAGCCACGCGTTGCATACGCTCCGTGTTGAGCAGATAACGCTGGGCGTGGCATTCGGACAGCCATTTGCGAATCCAGCGCCACAGCGCACGATCGGCATGCGGTCGCATGATGACTGGAGTTTCCGGTTTGAACAGGAAGGACAGAATTTTTGCCGGCATACCGGGCATGGCCCAAGGCGCCACACGGCTTGGCGCAATGATGCCGGCATTGCCGAAGCTGGCTTCCTCGGCCACGCTGGCGCGCCGTTCGATCACCGCCACTTCGTGTCCCGGCTGCTGCAAGAAAGTAGGCGGTACAGATCCCAACCACGCCGCCGCCGACCACCACCACTTGTTTTCGTACTTGATGTTGCTGCTCAGCCACTGACTTGCACCATGAATAAAAGAGCCAAAAAAAGCCGGGCGCCGCTTTCCGAGCGAGCGCCGTCGACGGTCGAGTCTGCCACAAATCAGCTTGCAGCGTTGCCGCAAAAAACCATTTGCGCGTATCACCACTTTGCTTGCGCAAGCGCATTGGTTTTGCAGCGTACATGTGTATAAAAAGGAACTAAGGTCACACGATTCCGTCGAATTTGTGTTGCGCGCAGTTAAGAAATGATGTTCGTCCGATCGAGTGTGCGAATTTCCAAAGGAGAATGCAATGAAATTGCCCCAGCGGTTTAGTACCTTTTTTTTCGCCCTGTGCCTGCTCATCGTGGCCGGATGTGCTTCCGGTCCGCAAAAGGAAGGGACCGGCGAATATGTGGACGACGCAGTGATCACCACCAAAGTCAAAGCAGCCCTGGTTCAGGATCCGACCGTGAAGGCGACCGAGGTCAAGGTCGATACGTTTAAAGGCGTGGTCCAGTTGAGCGGCTTCGTCTCGACCCGGGAAGAGATGAGAAAGGCGGCAGAGATTGCGCGCGGCGTCAGCGGGGTGCAGTCGGTCAAAAATAATATCAGTCTGAAGCCATAATGACGACTTGAGGCGGGCGAGGCAACATCGAAACGCCCTGTTTTTTCAGGTAGGCACGACGCGCCGTGCTCGCTTGGCGTTGGCGCCTCCGATGAATTGGCGCGCCAATTTGTCGCACGTCGAAGACGGCTTTCTGGCATGATTGTGTCGCCATGACGACGACCGATTCCGAACTGGTATCGCCCGAGGTAATACAACCGGAAGTAGAAGTAGCGCCGGAAAGCCTGCCTGCGGACCTGATCTCCGGTGCCCGCGTGCGTCCCGACGCGCGCGGCCTGGCGCTGACCATCCTGGCCACGGTGGCGCTGCTGTTTGCCTTGCAGTGGGCGCAGGAATTCCTGATTCCGCTGGTGTTCGGCATCCTGATCGCCTACACGCTGAACCCGCTGACGGTCTGGCTGGAGCGCATTCGGATTCCGCGTGTACTGGCCGTGATGCTGGTGATGGCGGTCATTCTCGGCGGCGCCATGGGCGCCGCCAATTCCCTGCGCAGCGAATTCCAGTCGATTGTTGAACAGCTACCGGCCGCCACTCAAAAACTGTCCAAGGCATTGATCAAGATGCGCAGCGGCAAACACGACGCCCTGGAGCAGATGCAGGCCGCCGCCACAGAAATCGAGCGAGCTGCCGGCCAGGCCGCCGGTGCCGCCGTGCGCAAGGCGGCGCCAGTGGTTGCCGCCTCGCCCCCCTTCAGCCTGAGCAGCTGGCTGTGGGCCAGTTCAATCGGTGCCATGGTTTTCGTCGGCCAGGTCACGATGGTGATGTTCCTGGTGTTCTTCCTTCTGCCTCCGGCGACACCTTCAAGCGCAAGCTGGTCAAGCTGACCGGGCCCTCGCTGTCGCCCAAGAAGATCACCGTGCACATCCTGGACGACATCAACAGCTCGATCCAGAACTACATGTTCATGCTGCTGGTGACCAATGGATTGCTGGCGTGCTGATGTGGGCGACGCTGCGCGCGATCGGCCTGGAAAACGCCGGCGCCTGGGCCGTCGCGGCCGGGCTGGCTGCACGTCATGCCGTACTTCGGCCCGCTGCTGATCGCCGGCGCGCTCGGCCTGGCGGCCTTCATGCAGTTCGGAACTTCCCGATGATGTTGCTGGTGAGCGGCATGTCGCTCGCGATCGCGACCCTGGTCGGCACCGTCGTCACCACCTGGATGACCGGCCGGATCGCCAAGATGAACCCGGCCGCGGTGTTTGTCGGCCTGCTGTTCTGGGGCTGGCTGTGGGGCATGTGGGGCCTGTTGCTCGGCGTGCCGATGATCGTGATCATCAAGGTGATCGCCGAACATGTCGAGGGCATGCAGGCGCTGGCCGAATTGCTGGGCGAGTAGGGCGTTCACCTGCTCTCGCAGGTGGCTTCAGATTGGGAAATCACCGTTCCCGTGCGACAATGCGCAGCAAAATTTTCCCTGTGCCGCTGCGCGTACCGCCGACCCTGAATGCCTCGCTCCCATCCCGCCCCATCGTTTTTTATTCCGCTCTGGCTGGTGTGGGCAGCTGCCCTTGGTTCGGCACTGATCGGGCTAGGCAGTTACGGCCTGCTGAACAATAACGAAGGCCTGTACGCAGAAATTCCGCGCGAGATGCTTGCCTCCGGCGACTGGCGCCAGTGGATCATCCCGCACCTGAACGGCTTGCCGTACATGGAAAAGCCGCCTTTGCTGTACTGGCTGACCGCGCTGTCGTTTTTTCTGTTCGGTGAATCGGAATGGAGTGCGCGGCTGGTGCCGGCATGCTCGGCGCTGGCCTGCGTTGCGCTACTGGTGCACTTCGGGAAAACACTCAATCGACCGCAAGCAGGGCGCCTGGCGGCGCTGATGTTTGCGACCGGGATCGGCGTATTTGCGATGTCGCGCGCACTGATGTTCGACATGCTGCTGACCGCGCTGCTGGCGGCCGCACTGATTCTTGCGTATCGATATGTGACCGAACGGCAGCCGCGCCTGCTGCGCGCGGCCTATGCGTTGCTGGCGCTGGCGGTATTGGCCAAGGGCTTCGTCGCGCTGATCCTGTTCGGACTGGTGATGCTGACGTTCGATATCAGCATCGCGAAGTCGCCGCGGGAATTCATGCGCGGCTTTCGTAAATGGTTCGAGTGGCGCGCCTTGTCCGTGTTTCTGCTCATCGCGGTGCCGTGGCACGTGGCGGCTACCCTGACCGAGCCGGCCTTTGCCTGGTTCTATTTCATCAACGAGCATGTGCTGCGTTTTCTCGGCCGGCGCGAACCGCACGATTATTACGCCGGCGCCTGGTGGTACTACCTGCCGCGCATGGCGATCTACCTGTTTCCGTGGTCGTTCCTGCTGCCCTGCCTGTTGGCGCGAAAGGTTAGTGACGATGCACCGTCCACGACGCCGAGCCTGCAACGCTTCCTGTGGCTGGCCTGGCTGCTGCCGCTGCTGTTCTTTTCGGTCTCCAGCGCCAAGGCAAATTACTACCTGGTGGCGGTGATGCCGTTTGCCGCGTTGCATCTGGCAATGGCACTCGAAGCGCGCGGTTTTTTGCGTTCCTCCCTGCGGGCGCTGCCGGGCTTGCTGATCGGCGCCTGCGCCGGGGCGCTCGGTATCGCGCTGGCGCTGCGGCCACAGCCGGAGTCGGGCATGACCTTCCTCGGCTTCGGCCAGCAGCAGTTCGTGACGCTCGCCGTGGCAGCGCTGGCGCTGCTGGCACTGGCCGCCGCGCTGCTTGCCTGGCGCAGTGCGCGAATCGGCATCCTGTCCTATCTCGTGCTGCCGGCATGGATCATGATCGTGCTCGCGATTGCCATCGTGCCGCTGGAACCGACGGTGTCGGCGCGGCCGCTGGCGCAGTATCTGCAACAGCAACAACCGGGGCGGCAAGTCTATCTGTACAAGAAATTCGAAGCGTTGTCGTCACTGCCGTTTTACCTGCGGCGGCCGGTGCCGGTGATCGATAGCGGCAGTGCCGATCTATTCTGGGGCGACCGGCTGCGGCCGGGAAATCCGGTCATGCTGCCGTCTGCGCAATTTTCCCGGGATCTGGCACAGCAGCGGGTCGCGGTGGTGGTGATGGACGGACAACTGCAAGAGTTCAGCGAGACTCCGTATTTCGGTCACTTCACCGAACAGCATAAAGTCGGCAATACCACGGTATTTCTCAACTGAAGCGCGGCGCCGGAGCGAGGCGGCCGCATGTTGCGTCGCGGTATAATCACGCGATCATTCCACCCGCAGCCGAGCTGCATCATATCTCCTGCCACCATGCTGATCTTGCCGGGCTCCAACGCTCTTTCCGCTTTCCGCACGCGTTCCTTGTTGTCCCAGTTGCAAACCGTGGCGCCCGCCATCGTCGGCGTTTCCGGGCGCTTTCATCACTTCATCGATAGCTCGGCGGCATTGGCCGACGACGATGTCGCGCGCCTGCGCGCGCTGCTGACCTACGGCGAACCGTTCGCCGCCAGCGAAGAGGGCGAGCAACTGGTGGTGATCCCGCGTTTCGGCACGATTTCGCCGTGGGCCAGCAAGGCCACCGATATCGCGCACAACTGCGGCATGCCTCATATCCACCGCATCGAGCGCGGCGTGGTGTACCACTTGCAGCTGAAAACCGGCCTGCTGGGCGGCACGAAGAAGCTGGCAGAAGCCGACCTGCCGGCATTGGCGGCGCTGCTACACGACCGCATGACCGAAACCGTGCTGCGCGAGCCGCAGCGAAGCGGCCGGCCTGTTCCAGGAACTGGAGGCGAAGCCGCTGGCTTCCGTCGACGTCCTGCAGCACGGCAAGGCGGCGCTGGAACAGGCCAATGGCGAACTTGGCCTGGCGCTCTCGGACGATGAAATCGATTATCTGGCCGAGGCCTTTGCACGTGTCCAGCGCAATCCGACCGATGTCGAACTGATGATGTTCGCCCAGGCCAACAGCGAACATTGCCGGCACAAGATTTTCAATGCCGACTGGATCGTCGACGGCGAACAGCAGGACAAATCACTGTTCGCCATGATCCGCAATACCCACCAGTTGCACCCGAAAGGCACCATCGTCGCCTACAGCGACAACTCGTCGGTGATCGAAGGTGCCAGCGTCGAGCGCTTCTACCCGCGCGGCGCGGCGCAGGGCAATGCGTACCAGGCGACGACAGAACTGACCCACATCCTGATGAAGGTCGAGACGCATAACCACCCGACCGCGATCTCGCCGTTCCCGGGCGCCTCGACCGGAGCCGGCGGCGAAATTCGCGATGAAGGCGCGACCGGCCGCGGTGCCAAGCCGAAAGCCGGGCTGGCCGGATTCACCGTTTCCGACCTGATGCTGCCGGATGCCGTGCAGCCGTGGGAAAACGCGGCCGACGTCACCCGCGCCGCGCCGGAAGTGGCCGCCGACCCCTATGGCAAGCCGGAGCGCATCGCGTCGCCGTTGCAGATCATGATCGAAGGGCCGATCGGCGCCGCTGCCTTCAACAATGAATTCGGGCGGCCCAACCTCGGCGGCTATTTCCGTACCTATGAGCAGAATGTCGGCGGCACGGTATACGGCTATCACAAGCCGATCATGATTGCCGGCGGCATCGGTAATATTTCGGACCTGCACACCAAAAAGAACGATTTACCGGTCGGGAGCCTGCTGCTGCAACTGGGCGGCCCGGGCATGCGCATCGGCATGGGCGGCAGCGCCGCGTCGTCGATGGCGACCGGCAGCAATACCGCCGATCTCGACTTCGACTCGGTACAGCGCGGCAATCCGGAAATGGAACGGCGCGCGCAGGAAGTGATCAATGCCTGCTGGGCGATGGCGGCCGACAACCCGATCCTGTCGATCCACGACGTCGGCGCCGGCGGCTTGTCGAACGCCTTCCCGGAAATCACCAACGACGCCAAGCGCGGCGCCATCTTCGACCTGCGCAAGATCCCGCTGGAAGAGAGCGGCATGGCGCCCAAGGAAATCTGGAGCAACGAATCGCAGGAACGCTACGTACTGGCGATCGCGCCGGACAGCTTGCCCCTGTTTGAATACCTGTGCCAGCGCGAGCGCTGTCCGTTCGCGGTGGTTGGCGTCGCCACCGAGGAGCGTCAATTGAAACTGGTCGATCCGCAGCACGACAATGCTCCGGTCGACATGCCGATGGACGTATTGCTGGGCAAACCGCCGAAGATGCAGCGCGACGTGACCCGTGTGGCCAGCGACCTGCCGCCGCTGCAACTGGACGATCTGGGCCTGGTGCGGCTGTCGCGGCGGGTGCTGCGCTTGCCGACGGTGGGCGACAAATCCTTCCTGATCACGATCGGCGATCGCACGGTCGGCGGCATGTCGGCGCGCGACCAGATGGTCGGGCCGTGGCAAGTGCCGGTGGCCGATTGCGCGGTGACCACGATGAGTTTTGCCGGTTACCTGGGCGAAGCGATGGCGATGGGCGAGCGCACGCCGCTGGCGGTGATCAATGCCGCTGCCTCCGGGCGCATGGCGGTGGGCGAAGCGCTGACCAATATCGCGGCGGCACCGATTGCCGGCTTGTCCGACGTCAAGCTGTCGGCCAACTGGATGGCGGCTTGCGGCCAGCCGGGGCAGGATGCGGCATTGTTCGATACCGTCAAGGCGGTCGGCATGGAGCTGTGCCCGGCGCTGGGCATCAGCATCCCGGTCGGCAAGGATTCGCTGTCGATGCGTACCACCTGGAACGAGGATGGTGCCGACAAGGCGGTGCAGGCGCCGGTGTCGCTGATCGTCTCCGCCTTCGCGCCGGTGGTCGACGTGCGGCGCACGCTGACGCCGCAGTTGCAACTCGATGCCGGCGACACCTCGCTGATCCTGATCGACCTCGGGCGCGGCAAGAACCGCATGGGCGCATCGGCAGCAGCGCAGGTCAGCGGCCAGATCGGCAATGACGCTCCGGACCTGGATCATCCGCAAGACCTGAAGAATTTCTTCGCCGCGATCCAGCGCCTGAATGCCGACGGCCAGCTCCTGGCCTACCACGACCGCTCCGACGGCGGCCTGTTCGTCACGCTGTGCGAAATGGCGTTCGCCAGCCATTGCGGCGTCTCGGTGCACCTGGATATTTTGGCGATGTCGGACGCCGAGGACTGGGGCGACGCCAAGAACTGGGCCACGCAGATCGGGGCGCGGCGCGAAGAGATGAGTGTGCGCGCCTTGTTTTCCGAAGAACTGGGGGCGGTGATCCAGGTACGGACCGAACAACGCTCGGAAGTCATGAACGTGCTGCGCAGCTTCGAGCTCGGCGCGCACAGCCATATCATCGGCAAGCCGAACACGCGCGACCAGATCGAGTTCACGCGCGACGGCCGCGTCATCTACCATCAACCGCGCATCGACTTGCAGCGCCTGTGGAGCAGCACCAGCTGGCAGATCGCGCGCTTGCGCGACAATCCGGAATATGCCGACGCCGAATACGATCGCATCCTCGATACCGCCGATCCCGGCATCACGCCGAAATTGAGTTTCGATCCGCAGCAGGACATCGCGACGCCATTCCTGTCGCTCGGCGCCAGGCCGCGCGTGGCGATCTTGCGCGAGCAGGGCGTCAATTCGCATATCGAAACCGCCTACGTGATGCACCGTTCGGGCTTCGATGCGGTCGACGTCCACATGAGCGACCTGATTTCCGGCCGCGCGCGGCTGGATGCCTTCAAGGGCTTGATCGCGGTCGGCGGCTTTTCCTACGGCGACGTGCTGGGTGCGGGCGAGGGCTGGGCCAAGACCATCCTGTTCAATGCCGCGCTGACGGAGCAATTCGCCGGCTTCTTCGGCCGCGGCGATACCTTCGCGCTCGGCGTCTGCAATGGCTGCCAGATGATGAGCAACCTGAAATCGATCATCCCCGGCGCCCAGGCCTGGCCGAAATTCACGCGCAACAAGTCGGAACGCTTCGAAGCGCGCTTTTCGATGGTCGAAGTGGCGGCGTCGCCGTCGATCTTCTTCGACGGCATGGCCGGCACGCAAAGCGCGATCGCGATTGCGCACGGCGAAGGCTATGCCGATTTTTCGCAAACCGGCGATATCGACGAAGCGCTGGTGGCGATGCGCTTCGTCGACAACCGCGGCCAGGTCAGCGAAACCTATCCGTACAACCCGAACGGCTCGCCGCAAGGCATCACTTCGGTCACCACGGCGGATGGCCGTTTCACGGTGCTGATGCCGCACGCCGAGCGGGTGTTCCGCACGGTGCAGCAATCCTGGCATCCGGCCGAGTGGGGCGAGGATTCGCCATGGCTGCGGATGTTCCGCAATGCGCGCCGCTGGGTCGCCTGAACGCGCTCCGAAAATCCATATACTCCAACAAGTAGACAGCTTATATCGGGTATAAAATATAAGTTTTTATAACATACTCCCGTCGAATTTTTTGTTCTTTCACGGGGCTGTTAATTGTGTTGCCGTCGTTCCCGCGTTCCGTCGCGGCAATGACAGGCGAATCAAACCGTGACTAGGCGCTCCCAAACCCACACAGCCCAGGCAAGGCCGGCAGAGGTTCGTGCCTGGGTTCATGGAACTTCACGCTGACAACCACGTCCTTCCCGAATAGCAGCACGAACAGCAAGGGGGCCACATGGACAGGATTGGGTCACAGGGTTTAAGCAAGGTTGCGGAGGTTACCCTTGCTTTCTGGATCATCAAGATCGCCGCCACCACCCTGGGCGAAACCGCCGGCGACGCGGTAACGATGTCAATGCACCTCGGATATCTGGTCGGCACCGCAATCTTCGCCGCCATCCTGGTGGTTGCCGTCAGCGCCCAGATTTTCGCCCGCCGCTACCATCCCTTTCTGTTCTGGACCGTGATCGTGGCCACCACGACCGCCGGTACCACGCTGGCCGATCTGGTGGACCGCTCGCTGGGCATCGGCTATCTCGGCGGTTCGTCGCTGCTGCTTTTATTGTTGCTGGCCTCGCTGGGTTGTTGGTATTGGTCGCTCGGCTCGGTTTCGGTGAGTCAACTGACGTCGCGCAAGGCCGAGATGTTTTATTGGGTGACCATCCTGTTTTCGCAAACCCTGGGTACGGCGCTTGGCGATTGGGTGGCAGACCCCAAGACCGGGCTTGGGCTCGGCTATGAAGGTGGCGCACTGCTGTTCGCGGCCGGCCTGGCGCTGGTGGCAGCGGCCTATTTCTGGAGCAGGTTGTCGCATACGCTGTTGTTCTGGGCCGCATTTATCCTGACGCGGCCGCTGGGTGCCACGCTTGGCGATTTTCTCGACAAGCCGCTGGCCAGCGGCGGCCTAGCGATGAGCCGCTATTCGGCATCGGCAGCGCTCGCGCTGTTCATGGTCGCCTGCATTCTGTTCTTGCCGCAAAGGGCAAAGCAATAAATATGGACGCAGTTGAGTTTTAGATTCTGAAAATCTGGCCGCTTGACCGAGGACAGGCGCTGGCTGCAGATGCTCCATCCTGTTTGCTGCCGCGTTGCGCAAGCAGGCTGAAGGAGCCACATACTCCACCATGCCTATTTTTTCGGCCGTCGCACAAGCAAATTCACGGCATACTGGCGTTTTATCGGATTTTCCGTTGCAACATGCATGCGGCTCGCGATTCATATACTCCATGTCATGCCGCCTGAACACGGGCATTTCTATTTGGTTTTTTCAGCATACTCTCAAGCTCATTGCCGCGGCATCGACGGTTCGCGGCACGGTGCTGCTGCTGAACTGCCCGCATCACGGCGTGCGATTCGCCAGGTCGTCGATGATCGGGCAATCCGGCCGCTGGTCGCCGTGGCAGCAGTCGGTCAGATGCTGCAGCTGATCGCGGATTGACTGCAGCTTGGCGATGTCATGGTCCAGTTCGTCGATATATTGCTGCGCCAGCGTCTTGACGTCGGCGCTCTGGCGCGAGCGATCTTCCCACAAGCCCAGCAGCGTCTTGATGCGTTCGAGCGAAAAGCCGAGATCGCGCGAGCGCTTGATGAAGCGCAGGATCTGGATTTCCTTCTCGCCATACTTGCGGTAGCCGGCGTCGCTGCGGTGGGCCGATGCAATCAGGCCGATGCTTTCGTAGTAGCGGATCATTTTGGCGGTGACGCCGGACGCGTCCGCCGCCTGGCCGATATTCATGCTGCTATTCATCATGACGCTCCCGGGTTGGCGCGTGGCTTCCAGCGCCGCAACAGCAGCGCATTCGAAATCACGCTGACGCTGCTGGCCGCCATCGCGGCGCCGGCGATCACTGGATTGAGGTAGCCGAAGGCCGCCAGCGGAATACCGATGACGTTGTAGATGAAGGCCCAGCCCAGGTTTTGCCGGATCTTGCGCCAGGTGCGGTGCGAAATGTCGATCGCGTCCGCCACCAGCCGCGGGTCGCCGCGCATCAGCGTGATGCCGGCCGCGTGCATCGCGACATCGGTGCCGCCGGCGACCGCGATGCCGATGTTGGCCGCCGCCAGCGCCGGCGCGTCGTTGATGCCATCGCCCACCATCGCGACAACCTGGCCGCCGCGCTGCAATTCGGCGACCACCGCGGCCTTGTCGGCCGGCAGTACTTCCGCGTGGTATTCGCCGATGCCGAGCGCCGAGGCCACCGCGCGTGCGCTGCCCGGATTGTCGCCGGTCAGCATCACCGATTTCACGCCGATTTCGGCCAGGCGCGTGATGGCTTGCCGGGCGGTGGCCTTGATCGTGTCGCCGAACGCCAGCATGCCGGCCACGTGCATCCCGCCGGCGTCCTCGAGTGCCAGCCAGGAGACGGTGCGGCCCTCATTTTCGTGCTGCGCCGCAGCCGTTTCCAGCGCGGCGGTGGCGGCGCCGATGTCAGTCATCAAGCGGCGGTTGCCGAGGTAGGCAGTGAGTTCGCCGACCTGTGCCTGCACGCCGCGCCCGGCCAGTGCTCTGGCGGCGCTGGCTGCCGGCGTGGCGATCCCGTGCGCGGCGGCCTGTTCGCAGCACCGCGCGTTGCCAGCGGGTGGTCGCTGTGTTGCTGCAACGCGGCCGCCAGCTCCAGTATCCGCTGCGGGTCGCCATCGGTGGTTTCGATCGCGACCAGCGCCGGCTTGCCTTCGGTCAGGGTACCGGTCTTGTCAAAGGCGACGGTGGTGACCGCATGCGCGGTTTCCAGCGCCTCGGCATCCTTGATCAGGATGCCGTAGCGCGCGGCGACGCCGGTGCCGACCATGATCGCAGCCGGCGTCGCCAGGCCGAGCGCGCACGGGCAGGCGATCACCAGCACCGCGACCGCGTTCAGCAGCGCCGCCTGCCAGTCGCCGGTCAGCCAGCCCCAGGCCAGCAGGGTCAGCGGCCGAGACCAGCAGCACGGCCGGCACGAACACCGCGCTGACCTGGTCCACCAGGCGCTGGATCGGCGCCTTGGCGGCCTGCGCGTCTTCCACCATGCGGATGATTTGCGACAGCATGGTGGCGCCGCCGACGGCGGTGGCTTCGATCGTCAGCACGCCTTCGGCATTGATGGCGCCGCCGGTGACGGCGTCGCCCACGGTTTTGGCCACCGGCAGGCTTTCGCCGGTCAGCAGCGCTTCGTCCAGGTGGCTGGCGCCATCGACGATCCGGCCATCGACCGGCACCCGTTCGCCGGGACGCACGATCACGATCATCGCCCAGCCGCAACTGGTCCAGCGGCACCTGATGGTCCGCGCCATCACGCCGCACGGTGGCGACGGTGGCGCGCAGCGATTCCAGCGCCCGGATCGCGGCCACGGTCTGATGCTTGGCACGCGTTTCCAGCCATTTGCCGAGCAGGACCAGCGTGATCACCATCGCCGACGATTCGAAATACAGATGCATCCCGGCATGCTCGCCATGCGCCAGCAGCAGATACAGCGAGAGTCCGTAGGCGGCGCTGGTGCCGAGCGCCACCAGCAAGTCCATGTTGCCGCTGCGCGCCCGCAGCGCTTGCCATCCGGCCCGGTAGAAGCGGGCGCCGAGCCAGAACTGCACCGGCGTCGCCAACACCAGTTGCAGCCAACCGGGCAGCATCCAGTCGAAGCCGAACGGCATGCCCAGCATCGGCGCCACCAGCGGCAGGCTGAACAGCGCCGCCGCCGCCACTGGCCACCAGGCAGGCCAGCTTGGTTTGGGCTCATTTGCCGGAGCGGCAGTGGCCAGGCTGGCGTGGTAGCCGGCCTTTTGCACCGCCGCCACCAAGGTTTCGGCAGCCACGCCGGCCACCACCACGTGTGCTTTTTCAGTCGCCAGGTTGACCGATGCCTGCAGCACGCCCGGCACTTTTTGCAACGCCTTTTCGACCCGCGCCGACGCAGGAAGCGCAGGTCATGCCCTCGACCGTCAAGTCGAGCGCTTGCTGCGGCACCTGGTAACCGGCCTTGGCCACGGCGGCCGACAAACTGGCCAGGTCGACCTCGGCGGTGGCGCGTACCGTGGCTTTTTCGGTGGCGAGATTGACCGCTACCTGCTGTACGCCAGGCACCGCGCGCAGCGCTTTTTCGACCCGCGCCACACACGACGCGCAGGTCATGCCCTCGATGCCAAAACCAAGGTCGGCATGCGTGCTATTGCGGTTCGTCATGGTGTTCATCGGCTGTGCTCCAATTATTATCCGGCGTGATTTGAGGTCTCAGCATAAACCTTCCAATCATGGAAAGGTCAAGCCTGAACGAAGCAATCGATGCTTGACCTTGACCCGGTTGGAACGCTTATATTGTTCATCCCCAACCTCATCCCCAACCTGCTTTAGGAAATCATCATGCTCACATTCAAGATAGACGACATGACTTGCGGTCATTGCGTGGCAAGCATCACCAAGGCGATCCAGGAACTGGACCGGCAGGCGACGATTGCGGCAGACGTGCAGAGTCACGTCGTGCAGATAGCAAGCGCGGCCAACAGCGAGGCGATCGAGGCGGCGATACGCGATGCTGGCTATACGCCGCAGGCCCTGGGCTGACACCTGTGTCGCCACGCCACGATCAGGCAGCGCGGCGATGCCGGCCATGACTTCCAGACGATCATATACTCCATAGAATGATCGCGATTTTCGGCCGAAAAATGGACGTATAGATGACATACTCATCCATCTGAACCTTGGTCAGCAGCAGCGCTGTCTGTTCTATCAGCGGTGAGCAAGGCAATAAAAAAGGCGCCCGGAGGGGCGCCTTTTGCCGGCGGTAAATCGGATTACTGAATCTTCGCCTTGCCGCGCAGTTCTTCCTGATACGCTGCCAGCTTTTTCTGCTGCAGCGATTCGGCGATCTGCGACTTCACCTCGTCCAGCGTCGGCACCTTGGCGGCGCGGGTATCTTCCAGCTTGATCACGTGATAGCCGAACTGGGTCTTGACCGGGGTTTCGGTGATCTGGCCTTTTTGCAGCGCCACCATCGCATCCGAGAACGGCTTGACGAAGGAAGACGGCGAAGCCCAGTCGAGATCACCACCGTTGGCGGCGGAACCGGTGTCTTTCGACTGCTTGGCCAGGTCCTCGAACTTGGCGCCGGATTTCAGCTTGGCGATGATGGCCTTGGCGTCTTCTTCCTTGTCCACCAGGATGTGGCGCGCATGATATTCCTTGTCGCCGGCCTGAGCCTTGAACTTGTCATATTCCGCCTGGATCTCGGCATCCTTGACCGGATGTTTCTTGACGAAATCGGCGACCAGTGCGCGAATCACGATCGACTGCCGTGCCATTTCCAACTGCGCCTTCACATCCGGACTGTCACTCAGGCCTAGCTTGTTTGCTTCCTGCATCAGGATTTCACGATTGATCAACTCTTCCTTGACCATCGAACGCAGTTGCGGGGAATCCGCTTGTCCCTGGGCCGCCAGTTGCTTGACCATCATGTCGGCACGCGACGACGGTACCGGTTTGCCGTTGACCACGGCCAGGTTTTGCGCCAGGGCAGGGAAAGCTGCAGCCGCAACAAGCACAACCAGCAAACGAGCGGGTTTTAAATACATGGTGAAATCCTAAAATGGGAAAGTAGGTTGAAAGGAAGCTTGAAAATGTTAATTATTTGGAATGACGTTTACGCGGTTACCTCTGAAGGCGCCAATGTAACCAGAGCGAGAGCATGGATTTCAGAGTGCATCATGTCATCCAGATAATGATACACCAGCCGATGCCGCGCCACGCGGTTTTGCCCTTCAAATTGAGTCGCTACCAGCCGCACTCGAAAGTGGCCACCGCCGGCCGCCGCTCCCGCATGACCAACGTGCAATGCAGACTCGTCTGTTACCAGACACTCCTGCGGTGTCAAAGTTTCGAGCAGGCGTTGACGGATACGTTCCACGCGCGATGTCATTCGGCATCCTTTACATATTTCGACAACATCAGGCTTTGCGCAATGACGAAGGCGAACATCAGCCCGATGCCGCCAAACAACTTGAAGTTCACCCAGGCCGCGGTCGAAAAACTGAACGCAACATACAGGTTCAATACACCCATGGCGCAGAAGAACGCCATCCAGGCCAGCCCGAGCCGCTGCCACGCGGGTTCAGGCAACGCGATCTGCTTTTCCATCATGGTGCGAATCAGGTTCTTGCGGAAAAAAAACTGGCTGACAAACAGCGCCGCGGCGAAGCACCAGTAGAGCACGGTCGGTTTCCACTTGATGAACGTCTCGTTGTGGAAGTAGATCGTCGCGCCGCCGAAAAAACCGATGATGGCCAGCGACACCCACAACATCGGATCGACCTTTCTTGAACGTAGCAACAGGTAGCCGATCTGCGCGACGGTAGCGACAATGGCCACTGCGGTGGCCAGCAGGATCGGTGCCTGACCGGCGGTTACCACGCCGCCCGAAACGAGCCCGGACAGGTATTCGGTGGCAAACGACTGCGCGGCATCGGCATTTCCCTCACCCCACTTGAAAATGCCGAAAAACAGGATGACCGGAAACAGATCGAACAGGAACTTCATTTGGATTGGGATTCTTTCACGTCGGGTTGAGCGTCCGGTGCAAAGCGCAACGACGCCGAATTGATGCAATAGCGCAGGCCAGTCGGCGGTGGGCCGTCCGGGAAGACGTGACCCAGATGAGCGTCGCAGACGTTGCATAAAATCTCGGTACGCATCATGCCATAGCTGCGATCGACGCGCTCACTGACATTGGCCGGATCAAGCGCGCGGAAATAGCTCGGCCAACCACAGCCGGATTCGAACTTGGCGTCGGATTCGAACAGTGGCGTGCCGCAGCAGACGCAGGTATAGACGCCCGGTTCGTGATGATCCCAGTAGCGGCCGGAAAACGCCGGCTCGGTGGCGGCATGGCGCGTCACCTGGTATTCGAACGGCGCCAGTTGCGCGCGCCATTCGGCATCGGTCTTGCTGATTTTTTCGGAATTCATGGTATCGGCCTTTTGATCATGAGGAACAACTGACTTCCAATTGGCTGGCCCAGTCGGGTGGCAGTGCGGCGTAGCCGGCATGCTCGGGCTGTTCGTCGAACGGATGTTCCAGCACAGCCAGCAGTTTTGCGACTTCGGAAAAATCGCCGTGCTGGGCTTTTTCGATGGCGGCTTGCGCCAGGTAATTGCGCAAGACGTATTTGGGGTTAACCGCATGCATTGCAAGCCGACGCAATTCGTCGTTGCTGTGCTCCTGCTGCAGCCGTTGCCGGTATTCGAGCGCCCAGACATCGAAGGCGGCGCGGTCGATGAATTCATCGCGCAGCGCATCGTCGGCTCCCGGGCCCTCCATGCGCAGCTCGCCCAGCAGCCGGAAAAAGCGGGTGAAATCGACGTGATTGGCTTCCATCAAGGCGAACATCCGGTTCAGCAAGCCATCGTCCCCAGCCTCTACTGTGCGCAGGCCGAGCTTCGCATGCAGCAGGCGATCCAGCATGCCGGCATATTCGGGTTGATAGATTTCCAGCGCAGCTTGCGTATCGTCCACCGTGCCGATCAGCGGCAGCAGCGCCTGGCCGAGTGCAAAGCAATTCCAGCGGCCGATCTGCGGCTGCATGTTATAGGCATAGCGGCCGCCTTGATCGCTGTGGTTGCAGATATGGCGCGCATTGAACGCCTCCATGAAGCCGTAGGGCCCGTAATCGATGGTCAACCCCAGGATCGACATGTTGTCGGTGTTCATGACCCCATGCATGAAGCCGACCGCCTGCCAGCGCGCGATCAGGTGCGCGGTGCGCCGCGTCACTTCGCGCAGCAGTGCCTGATAGGGATTGTGGTCGGCGCGCAATTCCGGATAAAAGCGATCGATGACGTAATCGGCCAGCGTCCGCAACTCCTCCATCCTGTCGTTGTAAAACCAGTGTTCGAAGCTGCCGAAGCGTACGAATGAGGGCGCCAGGCGCGTGACTACTGCCGTGGTTTCCGGCTCTTCCCGCATTACTCGCTGGTCGGAGCCGATCACGCACAATGCCCGTGAAGTCGGAATGTTCAAGGCCGCCATCGCCTCCGAACAGAGGAATTCGCGGATCGACGAACGCAACACCGCCCGGCCGTCCGCCATGCGCGAGTAGGGCGTCGGGCCGGAGCCCTTCAACTGCACTTCCAGCCGGCCGGACGGCGGACAGTCGAGGGCCGCCAGATCGCCCAGCAGCAAGGCACGGCCATCGCCCAACTGGCCCGCCCAAACGCCGAATTGGTGGCCGGAATAAACCTGTGCCAGCGGCCGTGCGGAAGGCGGAAGCCGGTTGCCGGCAAACGCCTGTATGAATTCCGGCGTGTCCAGCGCTGCCGGGTCAATGCCTACCAGCGCCGCCGCCGATTTGCTGGCGCCGACCAGATAGGGCGCAGAGATAGGCGCGGACGGCAGGCAGGTATAAAACGATGCTGGCAAGCTCGCAAACGAATGCTCAAACTGCAAATTTTCAATCAAACCGGGCATCGGGCGTTCCTGTTTGGGCTACTGCGAAGCAAGCGCGCCTGACGGCATGGGCATGTTTCAGATGGCACAGCCAGGTTTGGCGTGCGTGGCAGGTCATTCGTCTTGCGGATGTTTAAACAGTTGACAGCAAGAAGCGGCGCGCTATGCTGGTAGCGTTATTTTCCATAAACATCCACCGCTATTTTGACAGAGATCGAAAGGGTGGGCAGAAGGCCGCTGCAAACTGGAGGCCGTTGTTGCGAGGCAGCATGGAAAAGCATTGACCTTTTCCGTACGATCGTACGAAAATTGTGCAAAAGCAGCAAATTATAAAGACAGGAGACTAGATGGCGCAGTACCCTCAAAGCCCGCTAATGGGCCAAATGATGGATCAGCCACTGCTGATTTCGAGCATCATCCAGCATGCCGACCGCTATTTCGGCGACAACGAAATCGTCTCGCGCCGGGTGGAAGGCGACATTCATCGCTACACCTACCGTGATTGCCACCAACGTTCCCGCCAATTGGCCAATGCGCTGACCAAGCTCGGCGTCCAGATGGGCGAGCGGGTCGCCACCTTGGCCTGGAATGGCTACCGCCATATGGAGACCTACTATGCGGTCTCCGGCTCCGGCGCGGTGCTGCATACCATCAATCCGCGTCTGCATCCTGAACAGATGGCGTACATCGTCAATCACGCCGAGGATCAGTACCTGTTCTTCGACCTGACCTTCCTGCCGCTGGTCGAAGCAATTGCTGCCCACTGCAAGACGACCAAGGGCTTTGTAGCGATGTGCGGCCGGACTCATATGCCGCAAGACAGCAAAATCGCCAAGCTGCTGTGCTATGAAGACTTGATCGAAGCCAGTTCCGACGCCTATCAATGGCCGGTATTCGATGAAAATTCGGCGTCCAGCCTATGCTACACATCCGGCACCACCGGCAATCCGAAAGGTGCGCTGTATTCACATCGCTCCACTGTCTTGCATTCGTATGCCTCGACGATGCCAGATGCGCTCAACGTATCGGCGCGCGATGCCGTGTTGCCGGTGGTGCCGATGTTTCACGTCAATGCCTGGGGCTTGCCGTATTCGGTGCCACTGACCGGCGCCAAGATGGTATTTCCCGGCCCGGCCCTGGACGGCAAATCAATCTATGAATTGTTCGAGCAGGAACAAGTCACCATGTCGGCCGGCGTGCCGACGGTCTGGCTTGCGCTGTTGACCTATGTCGGCCAGAACAATCTGCGCTTCTCCAGCTTCAGGCGCACGGTGATCGGAGGCTCTGCCTGCCCGCCGGCCATGATGAAAACCTTCCGCAACCAGTATGGGGTCGAAGTGGTGCATGCCTGGGGCATGACCGAAATGTCGCCGTTGGGTACCGCCGGCACGCTGCAGTCGAAGCACCTGAAGCTATCGCCAGAAGCGCAGGAAGCATTGCTGGAAAAGCAGGGGCATGCCATCTACGGCGTCGACATGAAAATCGTCGACGACGCCGGCAAGGACTTGCCGTGGGACGGCAAAACCTACGGCAACTTGCTGGTCAAGGGGCCTTGGGTCATCAGCAGTTATTTCAAAGGCGAAGGCGGCGACGTGTTGCAAGACGGCTGGTTCCCGACCGGCGACGTCGCCACCATCGACCCCGACGGCTACATGCAAATTACCGATCGCAGCAAGGACGTCATCAAATCCGGCGGCGAATGGATCGGCACGATTGATTTGGAAAATATCGCGATGGCGCATCCGGCAGTGCTGCAGGCGGCCTGCATCGGAATTCCTCATCCCAAATGGGATGAGCGGCCACTGCTGGTTGTCGTCAAACGACCGGATGCGACCGTTTCGAAGGAAGAGTTGATCTTGTTTTACGAGGGCAAGATTGCAAAATGGTGGACACCGGACGACGTCACATTCGTCGATGCGCTACCCATCGGGGCAACTGGCAAAGTGTTGAAAAACAAAATGCGCGAGCAATTCAAGGACTACAAATTGCCCACTGCCTGAAATTAGGCTGACCGACAAACGGTCGGTTTCGTCATTGCAGCACCGGTCTTCGGTAGTACCTTCACTTATAAATAAAGAGAGAGAGACATATGACAATCAAAATCCGCCCCCTCGTTTTAGCAGTTTCGGTTGCCGCCGCCCTTGCTGCTCCTGTCGCGATGGCCGAAAACATCAAGATCGCCATGATCGAGACGATGTCCGGCGCGTTCGCACCGATCGGCCAAAACCAGTTGCATACGTTCCAGATGGTCACCGATGTCGCGAACAAGGAAAAGTGGGCGGGTGCCGGCAATACCATCCAAGTCACCGCGTTTGACGGCAAAGGCAGCCCGCAGGAATCGCTGACCCAGCTCAAACACGCGATCGACCAGGGGTACCGTTATATCGCCCAGGGCAACGGCTCGGGGGTGGCGCTGGCATTGATTGACGCCGTCAACAAACACAATGAGCGGAATCCCGGCAAGGAAATCGTATTCCTGAACTATTCGGCGATCGATCCGGATCTGACCAACAGCAAATGCAGCTTCTGGCACTTCCGTTTTGACGCCAACTCGGACATGAAGATGGAGGCGCTGACGACCTATATGGCCAAAGACCAGGGTATCAAAAAGGTCTACCTCATCAACCAGAACTATTCGCACGGCCATCAGGTGACGCGCGCCGCAAAGGAATATCTGAAGCGCAAGCGCCCTGACATCCAGGTCGTCGGCGACGATTTGCATCCGATTGCCACCGTCAAGGACTTCTCCCCCTATGTGGCAAAAATCAAGGGCTCAGGCGCCGACACCATCATTACCGGCAACTGGGGCGCCGACCTGGCGCTGCTGATCAAGGCAGCGAAGGATGCGGGCGTGACGGCCAAGTTCTATACCTACTATGCCGCCACCACGGGAGTCCCGACCGCGATGGGCGCCGCCGGCGAAGGCCAGGTCAAGCAGGTCGGTTATTGGAACGTCAATAATCCAACCGACTCCGGCGTGCCTTTCGCCATGGAGTACAAGAAAAAATATAACGATGATTTTTATGTGCAGGACATCTACACCATCATCAAAATGATGTCCGACGCCGTTAAATCCGCCAAGTCCGCTGACCCGGTCAAAGTGGCATTTGCACTCGAGGGCATGAAAACCAAGGTGCTCAACGGCGAAGTCGAAATGCGCAAAACCGACCATCAGCTGCAACAGCCGCTGGTAATTTCGACCTGGACCAAGGTCGATGGGAAAACCGTGAAATATGATCAGG
This sequence comes from uncultured beta proteobacterium, assembly GCA_963707665.1. Lineage (GTDB taxonomy): Bacteria > Pseudomonadota > Gammaproteobacteria > Burkholderiales > Burkholderiaceae_D > DATJCV01. The sequence goes on from CAVPQU010000011.1 coordinate 420,748, forward strand.
AAAATACCGGCTATGGCTGGAAAACCGATCAGAACGTCGAGACCTACATCGCCGCGCAACCGACATCCTGTCAAATGAAGCGCCCCTCGCTGTAAATCCGGCGGACAGCGTGGCACCGAAGACGGTGCCACGCTGCATTCCTCCCGCCATCTATCCTGCGCCGGTTTGATAACCCTGTTCATAAGGGGCTGTTCTCGTGGAATTCACGCTGATTACCTTGCTCAACGGCTTGAGCTATGGGCTTTTGCTGTTCATGCTTTCGTCCGGCCTGACACTTATTTTCAGCATGATGGGCGTGCTCAATTTTGCCCACGCCAGTTTCTACATGCTGGGCGCTTATTTCGCCTACGCGATCAGCACCCAACTCGGATTCTGGCCAGCCTTGTTCGTGGCGCCGCTCGTGGTCGGCGTCATTGGCGCAGTGGTCGAGCGCTATGGCCTGCGCTCGGTACATAAATACGGACACGTTCTCGAACTGCTCTTTACTTTCGGCCTGTCCTTCGTCGTTGTAGAACTGGTGCAATTGGTCTGGGGCCGTTCTGCGGTTCCTTACCCGATCCCGGCGGATCTCGATGGTTCGCTGTTCACCTTGTACACGACAACCTTCCCGGTGTACCGCGCGTTCATGATGCTGGTCGCCATCGTCATGGTTGCCGCGATTTACCTGTTGTTGACCCGGACCCGTATCGGCCTGGTGATTCAGGCTGCGCTGACCCATCCCGAGATGGCCGAAGCGCTCGGCCATAACGTGCCGCGGGTGCTGATGCTGGTATTCGGCGGTGGTTGCGCATTGGCTGGGCTGGCGGGCGTCATCGGTGGCAATGCTTTTGTGACCGAGCCGAATATGGCGGCTTCGGTCGGTAGCATTGTCTTCGTGGTGGTGGTCGTCGGCGGCATGGGCTCGCTGGCTGGCGCGCTGCTGGCGTCACTGTTGATCGGCGTGATTCAGACTTATGCGGTGGCCCTCGATTATTCGCTCAACAGCTTGCTGTCGCTATGGGGCGCAAACGTCAGTATGGACATGCCTGGCGCCTCGATCCTGAACCTCACCATTTCGCAGTCCGCGGCCATCCTGCCGTATCTGCTGATGGTGCTGATCCTTATTTTCAGGCCAAAAGGCTTGATGGGCACGCGGGAAAGCTAAAAGCAGATGACTACCATGAAATTTGAACCAATGAATCTGGGGCGCTGGCTGATCTGGGGACTGTTTGCGCTGCTGTTGCTGGTCGCTCCGCTGATTTTTAATGAGGGCGCATCCGTGTCACTGTTGTCCCAGATGGGGACACTGATGATTTTCGCCCTGTCCTACAACATGCTGCTCGGGCAGGGTGGCATGCTGTCCTTCGGGCATGCCGTGTATTCCGGGCTAGGCGCCTTTGTCGCCATCCATGCATTGAACATGGCCGGCGGCGGTGCATTGCCGATACCTGTGACGCTGATCCCGCTGGTCGGCGGCGTTGCCGGCATGTTTTTTGGCGTTCTGTTTGGCTATGTGACGACCAAGAAGTCGGGCACCACGTTCGCGATGATCACCCTGGGCATTGTCGAGATGGTCTTCGCCTGCTCGCTGATGTTCCCCGGCTTCTTCGGCGGCGAGGGCGGCGTCACTACCAACCGCGTCATCGGCCAGCCATTTCTGGGCATTACCTACGGTCCGCAAATCCAGGTGTATTACCTGATTGCCTTCTGGCTGTTCATCAGCACCATCGGCATGTATGCGTTTACGCAGACGCCGCTGGGCCGTATGGCGAATGCGGTGCGCGACAACCCGGAGCGGGCTGAATTCATCGGTTTTGATACCCAATGGGTGCGCTATCTGACCTTGGTGCTGTCATCGTTTTTCGCCGGCGTGTCAGGCGGCTTGTCGGCGATCAATTTTGAAATCGTCAGTGCCGAGAATGTCAGCGGCCTGGTTTCCGGCGCTGTTTTGCTATTTACCTTCATTGGCGGCATCGGCTTCTTCTTCGGGCCCATGCTTGGAGCGGTAATGGGAGTGATGCTGACCACCATGCTATCCGGCTACACGAAGGCTTGGCAACTCTACCTGGGCATCTTTTTCATTGCGATCGTGATGTTCGCGCCGGGCGGCATGGCCAGCTTGATCATGCTGAATTTCAGGGTGCTGAAATTTGGATTGTTCCGGCGTATCGGGATCCCGCTGCTGCGGGTGTGTAGCGCCGCGCTGGTTGCGCTGCTGGGCGTTGTGATCGCAGTCGAGATGCTGTATCACGTCACGCTGAATTCGGCCAATGGCCCAATGAAGGCATTGTTTGGCTTTGCGGTCGACACCACGGCACCCACCGGCTGGCTGATCGCAGCCGCCTTGCTGGCGGCTGGCGGCATCGGTTTCTGGCGGACCAAGCCGGCGTTCCAGCAAGCTTGGGGCGCAGTGAATGGAGAGATTGAACAGATGATCCGGAGGGCCGCAGCATGACGTTTGAGCTGGAGTTGAACGATGTCCGGAAAAATTTCGGCAAATCGGAAATCATTCGCGGCACCAACCTGCAAGTGAAAGCAGGGGAACGGATCGCCATCATTGGCCCCAACGGCGCTGGCAAATCCACCTTGTTCAATCTGATATCCGGGCGCTTCCCAATCACGTCCGGGGAAATTTCGTTGCGCGGCGCCAGTATCTCGGGCCTGAAGCCGTTTGAGATCAATCGCCTTGGCCTGTCGCGCAGCTTTCAGATATCGAATATCTTTCACCGCCTCTCCGTATATGAGAACCTGCGCTGCGCGGTGCTGTGGTCGCTCGGTTATAAATATTCATTCTGGAATCGCTTGAATGGCTTGCGCGATGTCCATGAGCGGGCACAGTCGGTGCTGGAGCAAATCGGCCTGAAGCGCCGCCAGCAAACCACGGCCGGCCTGTTGACGTACGCCGAGCAGCGCGCACTCGAGATCGGCATCACGATCGCTGGCGGTGCCAGCGTGATTTTGCTGGACGAGCCGACCGCCGGCATGAGCCGTTCGGAATCCGATGCGGCGGTCGAGCTGATCCGCAAGGTGACGGTCGGTAAAACGCTGTTGATGGTGGAGCACGATATGAGCGTGGTGTTTGGTTTGGCCGACCGGATTGGCGTCCTGGTGTACGGCGAAATGATTGCATGCGACACCCCGGCCAATATCCGGGGCAACAAAAAGGTGCAGGAAGCCTACCTGGGCAGCCACGTACCGGCGGAGGCAGGCGCATGACGACACTGCTTGAAATCAAGAACCTGCATGCGTTTTATGGCAAGAGCCATGTGCTGCACGGGGTTGACCTGGAGATCAATCAGGGTGAAATCGTCAGCCTGCTTGGCCGTAACGGGGTCGGTCGTTCAACCATGGTCAAGGCGGTCATGGGCCAGGTGGACGCAACCGGATCGGTGCTGTTCAAGGGCGAGCAAATGATCGGTCGGAAGGCCTTCGAAATTGCGCATAGGGGCTTGGGCTACGTGCCGGAAAGCCGGGATGTCTTTCCCGCGCTGACGGTGGAGCAGAACCTGATCCTCGGCGAGAAAAAGAAGAAGTCGCGCTGGTCGCTGAACGACATGTACCAGATGTTTCCACGCCTGAAGGAGCGCCGTCATACAGCGGCCGGGGTGCTCTCGGGCGGCGAGCAGCAAATGCTGACCCTGTGCCGGACCTTGATGGGAGACCCGGACCTGATCATGATTGACGAGCCGACCGAAGGGCTGGCGCCGAAACTGGTCGATCTGGTAGCGGAATACCTGAATGAACTAAAGAATCGCGGTATTTCGGTTTTGCTGGTAGAACAAAAGCTGGCGATTGCCTTGCACATTTCGCAGCGCATCTATGTCATGGGGCGTGGCGCGATCGTGTTCTCCGGCCGCCCCGAGGACCTGCAGCAGAATGGCAATATCCGCAAAGAATGGCTGGAGGTGTAGCAAGCAGCGCCTGCCAAGCAGCTTCGCTGCAAATTGGACTCTGGCTGCTCAGGCACGGAGTATGCTGCGAAAAGATGCCATTTTATGCGTGAAATCGATGCTCCATATCTGGAGTATATTGCCTTGCGGTCATTGGTAACGAGCGGCGGCGCTGTGCCAGGCAAGCAAATCAGGGATCATCGAATTTTGCCGGCTTTTTCCTCCTGAAATAATACGATCGTTCTTTTCTGCGGTATAGTTAACCGCACCGAACCATTCAGGTAAACAGTCCCCAGTCCCGCAGCTATTTCATTGGAAGAAGGAAGAGATATGACAGCCGAATATCAGGTTCACGGCGCGGTTGCCGTGATCACACTCAACAATCCGCCGGTGAACGGTCTCGGCCACACCACGCGCAGTGCGCTGGTGCAGGGCGTGCAGCAGGCCCTGAACGACCAGGCGGTGAAGGCAATCGTCATTACCGGCGCCGGCAAGGCTTTTTCCGGCGGCGCCGACATCAAGGAATTCAATTCGCCCAAGGCGCTGGCGGAGCCGTCGCTGCATACCGTCATCAACGTGATTGAAAACTCGACCAAGCCGGTGGTGGCAGCTATCCATACCGTCTGCATGGGCGGCGGCCTGGAACTGGCGCTGGGCTGCAACTACCGCGTCGCCACCGCCGGTGCGCAGATCGCTCTGCCCGAAGTCAAGCTCGGCATCCTGCCGGGCGCCGGCGGCACCCAGCGCCTGCCGCGCGTGCTCGGCCTGGAAATGGCCTTGAACATGATCGTCTCCGGCAACCCGGTCGCGTCCGAAAAACTGGCCAAGACCGCGCTGTTCAATGAAATGATCGAGGGCGACCTGCTGCAGGGCGCGCTGGCGTTCGCCAACAAGATCGCCGACGTGCGGCCACTGCCGAAAGTGCGCGACCTGAAGGTCGATTATCCGAACTACGAAGCCTTCCTGCAGTTCTCGCGCAACACAGTGAAAGCCGTCGCCGGCCCGTTCCCGGCGCCGCTGAAGTGCGTGGAAGCGGTCGCCGCCGCCGTGACGAAGAAATTCGACGACGGCCTCAAGTTCGAGCGCGAGCTGTTCGTTGAGCTGGTGCAGACTACCGAGTCAAAAGCGCTGCGCCATGCCTTCTTCGGCGAGCGCGCCGCCAGCAAGATCCCCGACGTGCCGGCCGATACGCCGACCCGTCCGATCAAGTCCGCAGCGGTGATCGGCGCCGGCACCATGGGCGGCGGCATCGCGATGAACTTCGCCAATGCCGGCATCCCGGTGACGATCCTGGAGATGAAGCAGGAAGCGCTCGACAAAGGTCTGGCAACGATTCGCCGGAACTATGAAAACACGATGAAGAAGGGCAAGCTGACGCCGGAAAAATTCGAGCAGCGCGTCGGCCTGATCAAGGGCACCTTGTCGTATGAAGACATCGGCCAGGCCGATATCGTGGTGGAAGCGGTGTTCGAGGACATGGGCGTCAAGGAAACCGTGTTCAAGAAACTGGATGAAGTCATGAAGCAAGGCGCGATCCTGGCGTCGAACACCTCGACGCTGGACGTCGACCAGATCGCCGGCTTCACCAAGCGTCCGCAGGACGTGATCGGCACCCACTTCTTCAGCCCCGCCAACGTCATGAAGCTGCTGGAGATCGTGCGCGGCGCCAAGACCGGCAAGGACGTGCTGGCCACCACCATGGCCTTGTCGAAGAAAATCCGCAAGACCGGCGTCGTCTCGGGCGTGTGCGACGGCTTCATCGGCAACCGCATGATCGAGCAATACAGCCGCCAGGCCGGCTTCCTGCTGGAAGAGGGCTGCCTGCCGGAGCAGGTGGACAAGGCGATCGAAAAATTCGGCTTTGCGATGGGGCCGTTCCGCATGGGCGACCTGGCCGGAAATGACGTCGGCTGGTACATCCGCAAGCGCCGCTATGTCGAAAAACCGGAAGTGACCTATTCGAAGACCGCCGACCTGCTGTGCGAAATGGGGCGCTACGGCCAGAAGACCGGCGCCGGCTGGTACGACTACAAGGCAGGCGACCGCAAGGCCTATCCGTCGGCGCTGGTGAATGACATGATCGTCAAGCATTCGGCCGAACTCGGCATCGAGCGGCGCAAGATCAGCGACGCCGAAATCGTCGAGCGGCTGATGTATTCGCTGGTCAATGAAGGCGCCGATATCCTGGAAGAGGGCATTGCCATGCGCGCCTCCGACATCGACATGGTGTACCTGACCGGCTACGGCTTCCCGCTGTTTCGCGGCGGCCCGATGTTCTATGCAGATACCGTCGGCTTGCCGAATGTCGTGATGGCGATTGAAAAATACGCCAAGGGCCTGCACGGCGAAGCCTGGAAACCGGCCGCGCTGCTATTGCGGCTGGCGGCGGAAGGCAAGACCTTCAACTAAAACGAAGCGCGCAGCAATACAAACAAAGCCCCGGCCGTACATGGCTGGGGCTTTTTCCGTTATGGCGACAACAGCGGCCAGGGCGGACATTCGGCGACGACTTTCCCGATCTGGAAAATGGAACGGAGTATGTTGCGAAATCCATTATTTCATATGCGGAAATTGACATTGATCGCCGGAGTATATGCAAGGCAAGCCTGATGCAGCCTTGCTCAGGCGCGCCATCCTCTCACCAATAGTTCTCCGTCAGGAACTGGCCCGGCATCGCGCGCCGGCAAGGACGTAGGCCGCGTGCCTGCAAAATCTCGCGGGTTTCGGTGATCATTTCTGGATTGCCGCACAGCATGATGTGCGAATCCGCCGCGTTGATGGCGATGCCGGCCATCGCCTCCAGCCGGCCGTCGAGCAGCAGGTTGGTGATGCGCCCATGCAGGCGATTTGGCGCACCTGGCTGCTTGGTGCCGGTCGTACTCTGGAGCAGATGCAGCCGTGCTCGAGCAGAAGGTGGCGGATGCTGCTGCAACTGGTGCAGCAGGTCCTGATAGACCAGGTCGCTGGCATGACGTACACCATGTACCAGGATCAGGTTGCGGTATTTATGCCAGACCTGCGGATCCTGGAGGATGGAGAGGAACGGCCCCAAGCCGGTGCCGGTCGCCAGCATCCACAAATCGTTTCCAGGCTCCGTGAAGCGGGTCGCGGTCATGAAGCCATGGCTGGCGCGTTCGGTCAGGATCGGATCGCCCGGCCGAATCCGCTCCAGCAGGGGACTGAAAACGCCTTGCGGTACCAGCACGGCGAAATATTCCAGCTCCGCATCCTGCGGTGCCGAGGCGATCGAATAGGCGCGCCAGACGATATCGCGGCCGTCATCCAGGCCAAGACGTGAAAACTGTCCCGCGGTAAACTCGAAGCGGGCGGCACGTGTGGTACGAAACGAGAACAGGCTTGCACTCCATCGATGGATCGACGTGATGGTTTCGACGCTTGCCTTGTCACTGGCAATCATCCGGTCCGCGGGTTTCGCTGTTGACGATATAATCATGAATAAAAGATATAGATAAAATATTGCTTTATTTGATCATACTGCCTTACACTCGTATTCGACAATTTTTTGGAGCTGGCTTGTGGCTAAAATCGTTTTATTGGAAAAAATTCATCAAAATGCAGTTTCGTTTTTTGAAGAGCATGGTTTCAACGAAGTTGTCCGTTTGCCGGGCGCCCTGGCTGGTCCCGAACTGATCAAAACGCTGGCGGATGCCGATGTGGTGGGCATCCGTTCCGCCACGCATCTGACCGCCGAGGTATTGAAGGCGCTGCCGAATTTGCGCGCCATCGGCTGTTTTTGCATCGGCACCAACCAGGTTGACCTGGCAACCGCCGCCACCCTTGGCATTCCGGTATTCAACGCACCGTATTCCAACACCCGTTCGGTGGCAGAACTGGTGATTGCGCAGGCAATCCTGCTGCTGCGGCGCATTCCCGAAAAAAATGCCCGCGCGCATCGCGGCCGTTGGGAGAAGAATGCAACCGGCGCCTTTGAAGTACGCAACAAGGTTCTGGGCATCATCGGCTACGGCAATATCGGCGCCCAGGTCGGAATTCTGGCGGAAAGCGTCGGCATGCACGTCGTCTATTACGACCCCGAAAGCAAGCTGCCGCTTGGCAACGCCAAGCCGCTGCCGCTGGAAGCATTACTGGAACAGTCCGACGTCGTCACTTTGCATGTGCCGGCCAACCCGACCACCAGGAACCTGATGGACCGCAGCCGCATCGCGGCGATGAAACCCTCCGCGCTGTTGATCAATGCCTCGCGCGGCAACGTGGTCGAGATCGATGCCCTGGACCAGGCACTGCGGGAAAAGCGGCTGGCAGGGGCCGCGATCGACGTCTTCCCGGTCGAACCGCACAATGAAAAGGAAGAATTCGTGTCGCCGCTGCGTGGTCTCGACAACGTCATCCTGACACCGCATATCGGCGGCAGCACGGAGGAAGCGCAGGAAAATATCGGCCGCGAGGTGGCAGAAAAGCTGACGCGTTTTCTATCCGCCGGCACCACCCGCTCGGCGGTGAATTTCCCCGAAATCGCCCATCTGGAAAAGGCCGCGCTCAGCCGCATCCTGCATGTGCACCGCAACGAGCCGGGCGTGATCGCCAGGATGAATGCCGATTTCGCCAAACACAATCTGAACATCGTGGCTCAGCAGCTGCAAACGCGCGGCGCGCTGGGTTATGCGATGACCGATATCGATGCGCCTATTTCCGAAGAACTGATACAGGAACTGTGCAGCGTACCGACCACCATTCGCTGCAACCTGGTCTAACCGCGGCTGGGCGCCGACTGGAATCGCAGCTTACAGCCAATATTCCAGCCGGCGCGCCGCCCACTCCTTCAAACGGTCGCCCAGCGGACGCTGCTCCCATTCATCAAGTGTAATCCGGCGCGCATCGCGCAAATCGTCCTGGAAGGCATTTTCCATCAACTGTCCGAAGTCGGTCCCGAGCACGATCAGGTTGACTTCGGAATTGTGCAGAAAGCTGCGCATGTCCAGATTGGCGGAGCCAACCGTCGACCAGCTGCCGTCAATCACGGCCGTCTTGGCGTGCAATACCGCTACCTGCAGTTGATAGATGTCTACCCCGGACGTCAGCAACTCGCTGTAGAACGATTGTCCGGCGTTGAGCACCAGCTTGCTGTCGGACACGCTCGGAAACAGCATCTTGACTTCGACGCCGCGCTGCGCCGCTTGCTTCAGCGCATCCAGGATTTGCTGGTCGGGTACGAAGTAGGGAGTGGTGATGTGGATCGTCTTTTTGGCTTCTTGAATGGCCAGCACGTAGGCCTTGTAAATAGTCGGATCACCGCCCGGTGCGCTGCCCAGAACGCGCACGATCTTGTCGCCGGCGCGACTCAGATGCGGAAAATAGTCACGCTGCAGCAGGTCGTTGGGCCGTTGCTGGGCCCAGGTATCCAGAAACAGCCATTGCAGGGACGCCACCGCCGGTCCCTCGATCTGGACGTGCGTATCGCGCCAGCCGACCGCGGCACCGGTTCGTTTTCTGCGCGAGCGAAACAGCGAGCTGTTTGAATAGTCGCCGGTGATATTGAGGCCGCCGGTGAAGCCGATCCTGCCATCCACCACCAGGATCTTCCGGTGGTCTCGATTATTCAGACGCCACCAGGCAAGCCGCTTGAAGGGATTGATGGGGTTGAATTCGACCAGTTGAATGCCGGCTGCGCGCATCCGTTCGAAAAATTCTGCCGGCGTGCCGAGCGTACCGATGCTGTCGTAAATGATGTTGACCTGAACCCCGGCACGCTGGCGCTCAATCAGCAAATTGGCAAAACGCTGGCCTAGCTCGTCCTGGTCGAAGATATAGGTTTCCAGATTGATGCTGTCGGTCGCGCTGCTGATGGCCGCGATCATCGCCTGCATCGTCTCCGGGCCATCGTACAGCAGCGTGACCTTGTTGCCGGCAATCAGTGGGCTGCCGGTGGCGGCTTCTTCCAGCGCCGCCAGCGCCTGAGCGTCGATGCGCGAATTGCGCAGCCTTCTGGCAAGAATCGATTCCGCTTTCTTGGCGGGCAGCACACCGCGGCTGTCGGCGACGGTCGGCGTCGCCTTCGGCGTCAGGGTGCCGCCCAGATTGCGCACATCGGGCAGGGTGGCGCAGGCCGCCACCGCGAGGATTAAAAAAAGCCCGGAGGCAATGCGGGCAAGTCTGTGCTTCCACCATTGATTTTTCATCAGCTCACTCCGCATGGCGGCAAGTTCCGGCGCTATCCAGACCGTAGCGAATCACAATCGATTCCGGCTGGAACAAAATGAGTCAAATCATTCGCGCTGCCAATCATAACCGACGACTGTGCCTGTGAAGCATGCCGGCGTGTTGCTTATTCTAGAACGCGTTCATCGGCGGTTTCGCTGGTTTGTCGGAGCCACTTGGCACGCACCGGGTGAGCATTTCGACACGGCGTTTTCCAGCGGATGACTGCACCATGCTGGGACCAAGGTGCGGCGCAATCCAGTGGCGGCTGTCCATCGTACATGGCATCGGCATGAGTATGATGAAAAAACTTATATTTTATGGGCGAGAATCAGCCTACCTGCATGGAGTATATGGCCAACACTATCTTCTGAGGCAAGAATTCTGATGTTGCGAGGTGGGCGTGGTGCCCGCCGAATCCAGCAAGCGAGGCTAAATCCGGTGCGTCGCCACTTCGCGCGTTGCACCGCTTTCACTGATCGTATGCAACTTCAGCGGCCGCCGCCAGACGCGTCCGATATAGTCGAGCACCCGTTCGGCACGGCCGATATCCAGGCCGCGCCCATCGCTCGAGTAATCGTGGGTCAATTCCAGGCTGCCGTCCGGATGCAGGCGCGTGACGGCCACGCGCGGTGCTCCGTAGTTGAATTTTGGCGCGAGAATGGCCTCGCGCAGCGCGTGAATATCGCGGTTTTGAATGTGGATGTCACCATCCTTTTCCGCTTCATAAACGAACAGGCCGAGCCGTTCGGCGAGCTCCGGTGTCAGGTAATTGCGGATGAAGCCGAAATCGTCTTCTTCCTTGCAAATCTGACGTGCGGCCTCGATCCCCTTGTCCTGGATAATCTGCTCCCACATCGAAAAACCAAGGTGGTAGGGATTGATCGCCAGCGCCAGCTGATTATCGGCGGCATACGGCCGCACCACGTCCGAGTGCGACTTGATTGCGGACAGATATAGTTGGTCCGGCAGGAAATCCGCTTCGCGCAATAGCCGCGCGTGCCAGTAGGAGGCCCAGCCCTCGTTCATGATCTGGCAGGCGAACACCGGATAGAAATAAAACGATTCTTCGCGCACGGCGAGAAAAATGTCGCGTTCCCAGCCCTCCATCTCGGGCGCGTACTTCGCGATGAACCACAGCAGGTCGTATTCCGGCTGCGGCGGCACGGTGCGCGCGAGCGGCGCCGATGGCTCGGGCGCCAGCGTGGTTTCTCCCGGCAGCTTGCGATAGCGCTGCTCGAATGGGCGCCTTTCGATGTGTGCCGCAGGCGGCGTTGCAATCTCCGGGTAGAGCGGTCGGTGCAGGTCGGCATTGATGTCGATGTGCGGCTCCAGCGCCAGGGCGGCATCGAGCACCGCTTCCACCCGTTGCGCGCCAAACTCGGCAGCCGCCGATTCGATGCGATGGGCGCGCTCCGCAGCTTGTTCCAGGATATGGCCACCCGCCATCTGCATGAAACGCACGAACAGATGATTGTTTTTGGCGAAGTCTGCATGGCCCAGCACGTGCGCCGTGACCAGCGTATTTTCCGACAGACTGTTGCTGTTCACCAGATAGGCGTGGCAAGGGTCGCCTGGGAACATCACTTCAAAAATATGGGAATGCCCCATGTTTTGCCGGATCAACTGATGAATGTAGCGCACGCCGAAGGACCAGTGCGGCATGCGGATCGGCAAGCCATACACCGCGATTTCCATCATGAAATTGGTCGGTACCAGCTCGAAATCGACCGGATAGAAATCCAGGCCAAGACGCAAAGCCAATTGCTCTACCTGCTGTGCATACCCGGCAAGGCTTTCCTCGGGTCGCGCGGCAGCGCCAGTGGGTGAAGTGGGCGTAGTGGCAGAGTCAGTCATGCCGCCTCCGCCTGTTCGGCTTGCTGCACGAAGAATTTGCGGAGTGCGCGCCATACATCTTCCTGCCGAGTCAGCACGCTGGTATTGACCACCGTGTCACTGTCCTCCAGTTCGTTGCAGATCGATTTCATTTCAGTCTCACCCGAGCGCAGCAAGCCGGGCGCGGTTTCGACATAGCCGATGTAATTCAGCATGGCCGCCAGCTTGCGCAAACTACCGATGGCTGCAGCATGGTCTTCGGTGAAATTTTCACCGTCGGACGCATAGAACAGGTAAATGTTGTATTGCTCAGGCGGAAATTCGGCTTCGATCAGTTGCAACACCAGATTGAAGGCAGTCGAAGCTCCGGTACCGCCGGTACCGGTCACCTGGAAAAAATCCTCCTCGGAGAATTCCCATGCCTGGGTAGTGTGTGCAACGAAACGGATATCGACCTTTGCATATTGCCGGCGGATGCCCTGCAAGGCGAAAAAGAAGAAATTCTTTGCCAGCCGGCGCTCCTGGACCGTCATGCTGGCCGACACGTCCAGCGCAAAAAACACGACCGCATTGGTGGATTCCCGGCGCCGCTGCACCAGTTGCCGGAAACGCAGGTCGTCATCGGTAAACGGCACCGGGTTTTTCTGCACCGCACGCCGCTTGACGGCTTCCTTGACGGTGCGCCGGCGATCGAGGCGCGCCCGGGCGCCGCGCTTGTCCCATCCTTCGCGCACCAGTTGCTGTTCATCGATCTGGGTATTGTGTTTTGGACGCAATTCCGGCAAGTGCATTTCTTCCCACAGCCAATCCATGATGTCGTCGATCTTCAACTCCAGCAGCAGCTGCACTTCGCCTTCGCCCTGGCCGCCTTCGCCCGCATCCTCGCCGGCATCGGGGCGCGCCGTGTGCAACACATCACCCGGCTTGCCTTCGCCCTGACCGGCTTCGGCATGCGATTTGGCGCCATCATTCAGGCGAAAGCGCGCGTGTTCGAGAAAATGCACCGGTATTTGCACGGTGCGCTGCTGCGATCCGGTAATGATGTCCGGATGCGCAATCAGGTCCGGCAGGTGATCCTGCACCGCTTCACGCACCTTCTGGTTGTGTCGCAGCCAGTCCCTGGCCCCGCGGGAAAACAACTCGTACCAGGACGTGTCCGCACTCATCGCGATGAAATTTCGCATAGCTCCCTCTGCTGCGGCCTTGTCATCACGCCTGGCAAGCAATGACCCAGTATCCACTTGCCCCGTAAGCCGCTATTCCTGAGACAGCAGTGTGGTCACATAATTCAGCGCCTCGCGCGCGCTGTGGCTGTCATAGCCGTATTCGTCCACCAGCCGCTGCTCGACTACCGAAATTTTCTGTTTCACCTCTTCGTCCGGGCGGGCGCTGGAACTTACCAGCCGCAAGACGTCGCGCCGCTGTTCGAACAGATATTGCTGAACCGCGTCATGCAACTGGGCATGGCTATCCAGCGTGAATTTTTCACCGCGCTTGAAGGCACCCATCGCCTTGCGCACCACTTCCTGCCGGAATGATTGCTTGCCCGAATCGGATACATGGATTTTTTCTTCCACTGCGCGCAGAAAGCGCTCATCCGGCTTGCGTTCCTCGCCGGTGATCGGATCCTTGATCTGGCGGTTGTCCAGCGTCGCCTCGACTTCATCCAGATACTTGTCGAGCAAGTCCTGCGCTTCCTGCTCGAACGACACGAACAGCGCCTTATGCACATCTTCCTTGGCCCAGCGGTTATAAAAATACTTGCGCACCAGCACCAGATAATCGATCCATTTGCGTTTCTTTTTCGGATCGATGCGAGCGTCGCTTTCAATCGCATCCTTCAAGGCCAGCAACACGCTCATCGTGGTCAGGCTCTTGACGTCGGATTGAATGATGGCGTTGGAGAGGGCATTGATGACGAAGCGCGGCGAAACGCCGCCCAAGCCTTCCTCCGGCATCCGCTGCCGGATGCGCTCGGCCTCCGCCCGATTGATGCCTTCCACTTCCTCGTCGCCATAGATGCGCACCGCCTGGACCAGCTCGGTCTCTTTTTCATCTCCTTCATGCAGGCGCGTCAGCGTCGCAAACACCGCCGCTGCATGCAGCACGTGCGGGTCCAGGTGAACTTCGCGAAATGCCGGTGCCGCGGATGAAATCAGCTTCTTGTAAATGCGCGCCTCATCCCGGTAATTCAGCGTGTACGGCACCTGGATGATCACCATGCGATCGAGCAAGGCTTCGTTTTCGCTCTCCTGCAAAAAGCGACGGAACTCGGCCAGATTGGTATGCGCCAGGATGGCCTCGTCCAGGTAGATCAGCGGGAAGCGCGACACCTTGACGTTCTTTTCCTGGGTCAGGGTCAATAGCAAGTACAGGAATTCGCGCTTGACCTTGAGAATTTCAATCATCTCCAGCATGCCGCGGCTGGCCGCATACACCGAGCCCGACCACGACCATGCGCGCGGATCGCCCTCGTCGCCGTACTCGGCCACCTTGGACAGATCGACCGAGCCGACCAGATCGGCCAGGTCGGCAGTCGTGGGATCGTGCGGCGCATAGGTGCCGACCCCGACCCGGCCGGCCTCGGAAATGAAAATCCGTTCGACCGGCATTTGCATGAAGTCGCCACTGTGTTCCTGCTCCAGCCGGGCACGGCAATACGGACACAGTTCGCCGTTGATTTCGACACCATATGTTTCCCGGAACGACGGCCGCAAGGTATGCGGCACCAGATGCAGCGGCGACTCGTGTACCGGGCAGCCGGCAATGCCGTACAACGCGCCGGCGTCGGTGTAGCTGTATTCTTCCAGGCCGCGCTTGAGCAGGATGACCAGCGTCGATTTGCCGCCGGAAGGCGGGCCCAGCAGCAGCAGCAGGCGACGCCCGACTTCCGAACCGGCGGCGGCCGCCTTGAAGTAATCGACCACGCGTTCTATCGAGGCGTCGATGCCGAACAGTTCTTCGTCGAACAATTTGCAATGCGGCGTGCCGGCCTCGTCCGCCCGTGTCCAGCGGATCATGTCCCACATGTACTGGTGGGAATTGCGCGCCACGCCGCGCGGATCGGCCACCACGATTTTTTCCAAAAATTCCGAAAACTGCCCACTCCAGTGTGTTGCCCGATGCTCCTTGGTAAAGTCCACCAGACTCTGATAAAAGCTGGCTTGCTGCTCGTTGTGCGTCGAATTTCCATTGCCTTGATTCATCATCGCCCCATCCAAAAATAGGCTCGTGTAAATAGTGGACTGACAAAACCCGCGAACGTTTCTCGCTTTGCCAGCATTTTTTATAGGGCGAAGAAGCGCCGGATTTGCTGTACCGCGGCAAGATGCGATTGAAGAAGTCGGCGTGCAGGCCGTTAACCAGGAATCGACTGCGAGGAGAAAGAGTGATGGAGATCAACAGCATTGCCCATCTGGCAACTGCCCTGGCGCAGCAACGCAGCGCTCAGGATGTGTCGGTTGCTGTCCTGAAGAAAGCGATGCAAGTCCAGCAAGGCACGGCCAGCGCGCTGCTCGCCAGCCTTGCCGCCGGTGGAAGCCGTCAGCCTGCCGTCGCATCTGGGACAAACCATCAACACGACGGCCTGATTCATTGATCGGAAAATTTGATCGCGCTGTCGGCTGCTTCCTCGACATATGGAGTATGCGGTTAGTACGCTCTGTTATTAAGTGAAAATAAAGGTCAATGCATGGAGTATATGATTACGCCATGACTTGGTCTGGCGATTCATTGCCGCGTTTCGCACTTCGCAGGCCGCTCGACCCGCGCATGAAAGCAAGGGCGGCTAGCGCAAGATCATCCAAGCAACAGCTTGGCTTCAGGCACCGGTGAATGCTATTATCTGCAACCCGGTTGCATTTGACCTGATTACACGCAACACCCAATCCACTCGCTTCATGCCACTCCAACGCTTTCATCCGCGCGGCAACCACAAGACCTTGACCAGCCTGTTGGTGCTGGCCTTGCTGCTGGCGCAATGGAGCGGCTTGAACCATCGGATCATGCATGGTGTCGGGCAGGGGAGTGCCGGCTATTACCTTGCGATCGGGCCGGCGCCCAACTCCGCGGATGCCAGCGATTTGGCGCATCACTCGTGCATCGCCTTCGACGCCGCCACGCTCGCCGCCACCATCTACAGCGCACCTTTTGTCGCGCCGACGCTGCCCAACCTGCACGTGCTCGCACTGTGGATCGCCTTTGCTTCCTGGCGTGCGCCTTTCTCCTGCCACTTCCTTTCCCGCGCTCCGCCCACCGCGTAAGTCTCCCCGCTCGCATTGCCTGATTCCGATCTGAACCGCTGATTCACAGCAGCGGGGCGGGTCGCTCCTCTTTTCGCTTCTCAAGGAATCCTCATGCACGTCCAACGCACCTTGCTGGCGCAGGCTGTCCTGTGGGCAATCGCCTGCATGTCCGCAGCACAAGCTCAAACTCGATCCGACGATCAGGCGCTACCCGAAGTCGTCGTCTCTTCCACGCCGTTCAACGCAGGCGAGGGCGCACAGATCCTGGCGCCGGCCAAGGTTTTGTCCGGCGACGAATTGCGCAACAAGCTCGGCAACTCGCTCGGCGACACCCTGTCGCAAGAGCTTGGGCGTTTCCGCCTCGGCGTTCGGCGCCGGCGCTTCGCGCCCGATCATTCGCGGCATGGAAGGGCCGCGTGTCAAGATTTTACAAAACGGCATGTCGGTGTCCGACGTGTCCAGCCTTTCCAACGACCATGCGGTTGCCACCGACAGCGCCACCGCGCGCCAGATCGAGATCCTGCGCGGTCCGGCGGCGCTGCTGTATGGCTCCGGCGCCATCGGCGGCCTGGTCAATGTCATCAACGACCGTATTCCGACCGAGCTGTCGACGCAGCCGAGCGGCGACGCGGAGCTGCGCACCAGCTCGGTCGACCGCGGGTCGAGCCTGTCGCTGTCGGCCGACGGCGCGGCCGGTCCGATCGGGCTGCATGTCGACGGCAGCCTGCGCAACGCCGGCGACTATCGGATTCCCGGCAATGCCGTATTGAACGATCCGGAATCGGCTTCCGGCCGTCTGCCCAATTCCTTCACCCGCCAGAACAATCTCGGCCTCGGCGCCTCGTATATCGCCGGCTGGGGACACATCGGGGCCTCGGTCGGCGTGCTGAATGACCACTACGGGATTCCCACCGCTGAAAAGTCGTTCATCGACCTGTCGCAGACCCGCTACGACGTGGATGGACTGGTCAAGCAGCCGTTCGCCGGATTTTCGACTTTCAAGTTCAAGCTCGGCGCGACCGACTACAAGCACACGGAAAAGGCGCAGGACGGCACGCCGCTCACGGATTTCATCAACAAATCGACCGAAACGCGCCTGGAATTGACCCATCTGCCTCTGTATGGCTGGCGCGGCACCTTCGGCCTGCAAGCCGAGGACAGCAAATTCTCGGCGCTCTCGGCCGAAACCGGCCTGCCGGATACGGTGCCGACCACCAAGTCCTCGTCGCTGGCCGGATTCCTGGTGGAAGAGCGTGATTTCGGGCCGCTGCGCGCTTCCGCCGGCATGCGCCTGGAGTCGGTCAAACGCCGGCCCGAAGCCGGCGCCGGATTGCCCGACCGCCGTTTCAATCTGGGTTCGTACTCGCTCGGCGGCCTGTGGACCTTCACGCCCGGCTATGCTTTCGGCACCACGGTCTCGATCGCGCAGCGCGCGCCGGCGGTCGAGGAGCTGTATTCGCACGGCCCGCACGAATCGACCGCCACCTTCGACATCGGCGATCCGACCCTGCAAAAGGAAACCTCCCGCAATATCGAAATCAGCCTGCAAAAAACCGCAGGACTGGTGCGCTGGAAGGCCAACCTGTTCCAGAACCGCGTCCGGAATTTTGTCTTCGGCCGCATCGATGGCACCCTGGTGGACAGCAGCGGTGCGATCGAGGCGGACGGCGAATTCATGCAGCGTTTCTGGTCGCAGGCGAACGCCACGATCCGCGGCGCCGAAGCCGAGATCAGCTATAACCTGCGCGGCCCCGGCCTGTCGCTGCGCGGCTTTGCCGATACCTCGCGCGGCACCCTGGACAACGCCGGCAACCTGCCGTTGCAGCCGGCCACGCGTTTCGGCGTCGACGTCGGCTACCGGCAGGGCGCATGGCGCAGCGGCTTGACCGTGTTGCGCGCGCAGACCCAGGACCGCCTGGCCACGTTCGAGACTACCGCGACACCGGGCGTATACCCAGGTCGATGCCAATCTGTCGTACACCCAGCGTTATCGAGCCAACGACGTGACCTGGTTCCTGATCGCCAAAAACCTGTTGAACCAGGATATCCGCATGTCGACCTCGGTGCTGAAAGACGTGGCGCCGCAACCGGGACGTAACCTGATTGTGGGGGTGCGCACCAGTTTCTGATCATTTTCCAGGGTAAGGCGCGAGGTGTCGGCACCGCCGGAAGAGGGCATCCGGCGGTGCGAGAAAGGCCTGTTTGCCAAAGCCGCTACTTGATCAAGCGCAGGACTTCCCGAAAAGCAGGGTGATCACTATCTCGTAACCACTCAAAAGCAATCATTTCCGTCGTTACCAGCTGCGCACCGTGCTGTCGCAGACGCTCCAGCGCCGAGTCGCGATTGGCCGGCCGGCGCGATCCCACCGCATCGCTCGCGATCCAGACCTGGTATCCATGTTCTATCAATCCCAGCGCGGTCTGCAGCATGCAGACGTGCGCTTCACAGCCGGCTACGACGATGCTGTTGCGTTCCGTTGGCAACACCTCCAGCAGTCCGTCGGCACAAGCATCGAAATGTGTCTTGATGACGGTTTTTTCGCACAGCCGCCGGATCTCGTCAGTATTCGCTCCCAGCTTGGCCGGAGTCTGCTCGGTGCCAAATACCGGCACGCCCAGCAGCCTCGCGATCTTCGCCAAGCGCACACATTCAGCGATCACCGCATCCGCGCCATCAATCGCGGGCAGCAATTTTTGCTGCAAATCGACCAGAACGAGGACCGATTTATTTGCCGTGATCAGCATTATTTACCTCCATGTCAATGATCTCAAAAGTCAGAACCAAGCGCCCATTGCGACAGGGCGGTCATGAGCGGGGAGCGGCTTGGGCACCAAGTATTCCCATCATCGTGCTGGCATTGCGCTGCCCCTGGTCTTCGAAGTTATTGTTGAACACGACATGGATTTGTTCAACCTGTTCGGCCAGGACCTGGATATCTTCTGCAAGCGCGGTCAGTTCCGGCTCGGAATAATCGTAATTAAAGCGCTGCGCCGACGACACGGCTCCTTTGATGTTCCAGGTTGCGGCATTGCGGCCATGCAGTCGCACGATAGCCAATGCCGGATTGGTCACTTGCCAGACCGTGTGAGCCCGGTTGGGAACGTCGGGCGGCGCATCCACGACCACGTGCACCATGGAATTTTCCCGTTCAAACTTGAGCGTGGCATTACGATGCCGCTCATCCAGCCATGACTTGTTGCGGAACTCGGCGGCGATCGGATACCCCTCCATGTGAGCCAGGCACTCCTCGACCTGAAACCAGCCCTCGGCAGCACTAGTCAGCCACGGCGCAAACTGAAACAGCACCGCGCCCAATTTTCCGGCCCGGCGTAACGGCTCCAGGGCTTCCCGGTAGCGACGCCAGAGTTCTTCCAGCAAATCGACCGGCACCTTCCGATAATAGATATTTTTTGCTTCACTTTCGGCAGGCAGGAAAGCCTGCAAGTCCTTGGGAAATGCGTCTCTCGAGGTCTGGTGTCCGGTCATCAGACGAAAAGCCTTGATGTCGAAGATGAAGCCAGCCAGGAGTCCGCTCTACCCAGAGTTGCGCATTGATGGCTGAGGGCATCGCGTAATAACTGGAATCCACCTCGACCAGCGAAAACTGCGAAGCATAAAACCGCAAGCGGTCTTCTGCACTGGAGCAGCCGCGAGGATAGAAGCGTTTACTGGATATAAGCGATTTGTCGGTCCAACTGGCTGTTCCAACCCGAATTGTCATGATCGACCCCATGGCTGGCATTTCTTAATGCATATCGCGGTACCCGAACTTGTATCAGGCGACGCAGCGGGAAGCGGCATTCAAGGCCAGGTCAAGCTTAAGGCTGGAGTTGTATTCATGCACGCGGAAGTCCAAACGTTGCGCCGGGACACTATTGATAAATAGCAGAGCGTAAGCGCATCTGTTCCGTACTGCACCCGGACGGCACAGTGAAAGACGTGTGAGGAAGGGTGGCGCTTGGGGACATCGCGGGCCGCTTCGGTGCAAACGAGTAATTGAGCAGCGTGTTGCCAGCAGCCGATATTGTGCCGCTGGATCAGGTAGTTTGATGCTATCCTGACATGGACAAGCTCGTCGAGGCGCCGGCCTCCAAAGCAAGCGTATCTACGGGCTGGTGTATCCGCGTGAGCAGTGGGTGAATTACCAGGATCCGAATCGCGCTGGTGAATCTGCTCCTCAGCCTGCGCCTCGGAGCCTTTCGCACCCGTATCCATTCCAGCGGCGCAGTAGAAGCCATCGTCCAGCGTCATGGTTTCCGCCGCAGCGCCTATGCCCGCACCTTCCTGTGGCAAGTGGTGATCTATGCGAACAGTGAAACCGCATGACAATGCAGGAGCCATCATGAGTCACTCATCCACGTCTTGCATCCTCACCACAGCAACGATGTCGTTCATCCTTCTTGCTGCTTCGGCTTTTGCCGCAGGCGATCCTGAGCATGGTGCGCGCGTCTTCCAAGCATGTATGGCATGTCACTCCGTCAAACCTGGCAAGCATTTCACGGGGCCGAGCTTGGCAAATATATGGAACCGCAAGGCCGGAACAGTTGAAGGCTTTTCCCGCTACTCGTCCGCCCTCAAAGGTGGGAACGTCGTATGGAACGAGAGCCGTCTCGACAAGTGGCTCACTGACCCTGAACAATTCCTTCCCGGCACCAGCATGACTTTTCCTGGCATCAGGAATGAGCGCGATCGCGCAGATGTCATCGCTTATCTGAAAGCCGTTTCGGAAAACAAAGCGCCTACCGTCCAACAGCAAGGCGGCATGATGGGAGGTGGCATGATGGGGATGAACAGCTCCAGACCCAATCTGAGGAAGGCGCCGCCGGAGGGGCGGGTGATGGCGCTGAGCTATTGCGGCGATACCTATACGGTGAAAACCGCCGATGATAAAACGCAAAAGGTCTGGGAATACAACCTGCGCTTCAAGACCGATTCGAGTCAGAACGGACCGCTGCCCGGCAAGCCGGTCATCATCGGCGCAGGCATGCAGGGAGACCGTGCATCAGTAGTCTTTGCCGCACCCGAAGAGATCAGCGCGTTCATTAAAAAAACATGTCCTTGATCGGGCGACACTCATATGGATCGGGTGCTGCACATAGCCGCAGGACTGCGAGTGATTTGGTTGCTCCGCTGCACTTACGTCGAGTGCGCTGAATCGACCACGCCGTCAATGAAGGCCGCGCTTCTGGCATACGAAGAACAGTTCTTCGCTAATGACATGGAGTTGCTATGTTTTCTCGTGGACGACCGCGCCGAGCGATATCAGTGCGCCCGCCGGGCAGTGCATCAATAACGGAATCACAGGTGGCAAGGATCAAGTCGAGGCATGGCGTGCCTATCGCGAAGCAGCACTGCGGAAGCATCTGCAAGCAGGTCAAATCTAGCATTTTACATAATACAAATTATGCGAAATCAACCACTGACCAGACCAACATCCCGTGATACCGCTCACGGCATTTTTTTGGATCAAAAAGGATCAGCATGCGCTACCCGAATCTACGTTACGGCAATCCCACCGAACTGCGCCACTACGCCCAAAGCGTACCGGTAAAAGACCTGGCGCGGCAGCTGCGACGGATGGGCATTGTGAACCGGTACGACGCCGACTCGGCATCGTGGCCGGCGATGTGGTGCAGTTCCCGAAGCCAAAGACCGTCAGCGGTTGTCCTGAATCCAACGCTCATACGCCCGGCAAATTGCTTCGTCACGGCTAATACCAGGAGCGCGCTGCAATTCGTACTGGATCAAGCGCTCGATAGCCGGAACATCCCGCAGCGTCACTACCCTTAGCATACGGAACGCACGCACCGCAGCGACGCTCGGTGCTTCCACCTCAAACTCATTTATCCCAGGGCGGCGCGGCTGCACACCCGAGACAGTCTGACTCGACGAACGAGGCGCACGGAAACGATGCACATGCCTAGGGGAACGATCCGGCCAATCGACAATCCGGCGCGGAGGCTTTGGAAGAGATATTCGATCCAGCAGCTTACGCAAGATCATCGTCGCTACGACGAAAATCAACAGCCAGGTCAAGACGCTCAACTGGCCGAGCCACTCGCTCATATCCCTTCCCCCGTTTTTGCTCTAGTGCAATTTTACCAAGCGCCGCGAAAACCAGGAGCAGTCAAACCGCTAGCAGCGGGCGCGCTGAACGCGACGCCAGAATATAGACGCATGTGGGGGCTATAGGGCGAAAAACAAAAGCCGCCCCACTGCGTATTTGCCAGGTCGACGATCCGAAACTGGAAAAATCACCAAGAGCCGCAGAGCAGCGAAATTACGTCGAAACAGTCTTGTGTCCGGGCTACGGAGTTCTCATCGAGGCCGCCCGATGAGAAGGCCCCCGGGCCGGCTCCTACTTACTATGAGGACTAGATAGAGTTAAGCGACAAAGTCTTACTTGACGATCAACGTCGCCTTCATCATGGGATGCAAAGTGCAGCCGTAGGGAAACACCCCTCTTTTGGTGATTTTCAGCTTCCAGCTCGCGCCAGCCCCAATGTCCTTGGAGTGGAATTGCCGATCAACGGCAGTCACGTTATGCGGGAACGGGTCCTTGTTTATCCATAGGACGGTGTCGCCGGCGTTTACTTCAATTGTTTCCGGCGTAAATTTGACTGCTTCCATCGTCACCGTATGGGTTTTTGGTTCCGCCAACACACTTGGCGCGTGGCTCATGCCGAACAAACCAAGAATCAACAGCAGCATCAGCGTATTGCTACGCTGATGGCTGGAACGGGAAAATCGCGCTTTCACCTTACTTCATTGCCGATTGAATCTGCTTTGCATGCTCCAGGTGTTCTTCGAACACTGGACGATACTTGGTAAGAAGGGCTTTTAGCTGTTCGTTCTTTGCGTTAGGAAGAAGTGTTTTGTCGATCGCATCGAGTACCTGTTCATGGTAGGTAACCTCATTGTCGATATAAGCTTTGTCGAATGCGGCGCCTTTCAGGGTTTTCAAATGGGCAAGTGTTTTGGCGCCCTCCTCTTTCAAGCTCTTGCTAGTGTCGCTTTCTTGAGGCTTGACATGTAGCTTGCCAACCAACGCGGTTGCTTCCTTGTTTACACCGGTATGGTCGGTAACCATTCGTTGCGCAAAGGCTTTGACTTCCTTGTCGGTCGCTTTGGTTTTCGCCAATTTTCCGCCGTTGATATCGACCGTATTGGCCGCAACGACAATTGCCGCAATTTGCGCGTCGTTAGGTGCTGCGGAAGATTGCGCAAGACTGTAGCTGCTGACAATAGCGAACGCGCTGGCAAGAAATAGCCTAGTATTTTTTTCATGATCGAATCTGATTCCAACAGAGTGAAGTAAATTAGCCGCGTCAAACCACGCCTTCTCAAGAGAATATTGTGTTTCGAATTGCTTGCGCCTGATCAGATGAACCGTGGCAATAGAGGACCGAAAAACTTCGTTTAGGACGATGGAACAACGGAGCTATTTTTC
>CAVPQU010000012.1:0-50726 GCA_963707665.1 uncultured beta proteobacterium
TCTTGACGTCAATATGACAGGATTGTAAAATACCGACCGATCGGTACAAAAAATTTATCCCTTCGCCCATTGAACGGGGACAGTGGACATTTCGGTTTCTTTCCCTAAGCCGGACGCGTCGATCCTGCCAATTCTCGGCTTGGCGAGATGACGCCGCCGGTTTGTTTTTAAATAATTGCCAATAAATAACTAACGCTTTATAGAGGCGGTCACTACGGACCAGCAGCTGCCGAATCGGCAGTTCAGTGTGTGGTACGACGTCATACTAAAGACAGGAGCCAGGATGCAAGACGAAGAGAAGCTTAAGTTGCTAGTGAAAAAGGCGGAAGAGCAGATTCAGGCAGGTTCTTCCATGACTCATAATGCGCGGCGGAATTTCTTGCGGAAGTCTGCCGCCGTTGCTGGCGGTGTTGGCAGCTTGGGCCTCCTTGGCGCCAACGCCGCATCCTCCACCCTGCCGATACCGAAATCAAACCAGCAGATGGGCCGCCCGATTCCGGAAGAGGAATACGGCATGCCGTCGCAGTATGAGGCGCACGTCAAGCGACGCAGAACCGATGTACTGAAGAACAGGCAGAATTTCTCGGACTGGAGCATGACTCCACTCCAAGACCAGCACGGCATCGTTACGCCAAATGGGTTGTTCTACGAACGCCACCATAATGGTGTGCCGGACATCAACCCGGATGAGCACCTGCTGGTAATCCATGGCTTGGTAAACCGCCCGCTCAAGTTCTCGATGTCTGACTTGATGCGTTATCCGTCTGTCTCCAAATTCTATTTCATGGAGTGTTCGGGCAACGGTCTGACCGACTGGCTGAAGCCTGCATCCAAAACCGTGCAGCAATCACACGGCTTGCTTTCCTGCGCACAGTGGACCGGCATTCCCCTGGCATGGCTTCTCGATGAAGCAGGCGTCAAGACTGAAGGCACGTGGTTGTTGGCCGAAGGTGCGGACGCATCTGCCCATATCCGCAGCATACCGATAGCGAAAGCAATGGATGATGCGCTTTTGGTCTATGCGCAAAATGGGGAAATGCTGCGTCCCGAGAACGGTTATCCCTTGCGCTTGTTCGTGCCCGGATGGGAAGGCAACGTCAATATCAAGTGGCTGCGCCGCATCAAGCTGGGGACCGAGCCTTGGAATTTCCGTAGCGAGACTGCGCGTTATACCGATCCGCTCCCGGGGGGGAAATGGCGCCAGTTCAGCTTTGAGATGGAGGCAAAGTCAGTCATCACGCGGCCGTCGGGCGGCATGAAAATACAGCCGGGGATGCATGAAATCGAAGGCTTTGCCTGGTCCGGCAATGGCAAGATCAAAGCGGTGGATGTCACAGTGGATGGCGGAAAAACATGGCAAGTTGCAGAACTTGAGGAGCCCGTCCTGGATAAATGCCTGACCCGTTTCCGCTATCGCTGGAAATGGCAGGGTGGCCCGGCGGTCATTGCCAGCCGCACGGTTGACAGTACCGGCTATGTGCAACCCACCGTTGCGCAGTTGAAGGAACAGCGCGCCATGACGGGTTTTGTGCAGCATCACAACGGGATATTCCCGTGGTCCATTAGTGCAACCGGGGAGGTAAGCAATGCCATCGGCTAAAGTCATATTAAGGGAAATTACCCGTTTTGCGCTTTTGCTTTCTTGCGCAACTGTCCTGGCCGGGCCTGCGGCACCCGGTGTAAAACATGGCAAGCCGGTGAGCGAAGCCGAATTGGCGGCGTGGAATATCGATATCAATGCCAAGACTGGAGCCGGCCTGCCGTCAGGTAGAGGCACGGCCGCCGAGGGCAAGGCTGTGTACGATGCCAAGTGTGCGGCCTGCCACGGCGCAGAAGCCAAGGGCGGCCCCATGTTCGGTACGATGGTAGGGGGGATTGGATCATTCACGACCAATACGCCCGTGCTTACGCCGGGCAGCATGTTTCCGTATGCACCTATCCTCTATGACTACATCAATCGGGCCATGCCGATGAGTAATCCACAGTCATTGACTGCGAACGAGGTTTACGCGGTAAGCGCCTATATCCTGCAGCTGAACGGGTTGATAGGGCCGAATGAGGAAATGAATCAGAAAAGCCTGGTAGCGGTCAAAATGCCTAACAGGGATAATTTTGTTGTGGATAACCGCCCCGACACCAAGGCGACACGTTGCATGAAAGATTGCAAATAAATATCGTCCCACTGCGGTGAACACGGGGCAAGGTCGTGGTCGATAGTGTTCGGGTCGGTCAGGAGAGTGGCGATGTGAAGCTACGGCAATTGGGTGGCAGGATGCCACCCAATTGTCTGTCCGGCCTATGCTCGGCCAAATACCGCATATATTTCAACTCGCGCAAAGAAGCTTCCCTCATGTCGGGGGAACGCTTCTTTTTTTTAAGTCGCGCTGTCTGGCTTGATGCTCTTGGTCCTCGGCCCTGAAAATCAGAGCTCATCTAGCGCCCCAGCCAAGGCGCAATACGGATCACATACCCGCATTGTCTGACCTATATTCGCACTGTACGGCCACTACATGCGAAAAAAGCCGGGCACGCCGGAGCAGCGCCAGTGCTGGTTCTGGATGCACTACGCCGAAGGTTCGCTGATGAACTGGCTGGTGATGAAGCTGGTGTTCACCACGATCCCGACCCAGCCGATGCCGTTTTTCGTGCGCCCGATCGCCCGCCAGTTGTGCGGCCAGGTGCAGGCCAAGCTGATCGATCCCAACCTGAGTACCGCACTCGACTTCATCGAAAGCCATCTGGCGCGGCACGCCTGGTTTGCCGGCGATCGGTTGACGATTGCCGACTTCCAGATGAGCTTTCCGGTAGAAGCCGCTTGGGCGCGCGTGAAGCAAGCCAAGAGTGCGCCGGCCTTGCTCGCCTATAAAGAAAAAATGGAAGCCAGGCCGGCTTACCAGCGGGCAGTGGAGAAGGGCGGGCCCGTCGTCATGGCATCCTGATTGTTGCACGCAGTCCGCAGGCCAAGAGCGCTCATCGGCATGAAGCTGGTTTCGCGCAGATTTAGCCCGGCTTGCCGGCCGTCAGCCACCGTGTAAGTGATTTGTTCCGCTCCGGCGGTGGCAGCATGCGCTGTACCATGATTTCCCATTGCCACGACAATGGCTGGCAAGTCGCACGCAAAACCGGCGCCAGTTCAGGCAGGCTGGCCAAGGTCTTCAGGTAGCGCTCGATCACCGAGGCCAACCTGATGCAAACGCAACTTTCCCGGTTGCTCATAGTGTAGTAGTGCGACATCAAATGCAGGACCGCTGACACCATCAGCTCGGGCTGGATGGTTTCTTCTGCGGATTCTGGAAACACCGGGTCAATTGGATCGCTGGCCATCACGTACTCCTTGATTTAGGGGAAGCCCTGATTGGCGATCGCGCAATGAGCATGTCAAACGGGCATACCGCTGCGCAGAGCCGACAAGGCTAAACGAAGGCCCGATTGGTCGCCGGGTGACAAGCGTGCTGCAGGGCAAAGGACTCCATTAGGTCTTTAATGAGAATAATTCTCATTTGTGTCGTTACCTGTTTTGCCGGCCATGGCAAGTTTTTCCTCGTCTGATAAACAGATTGATCATGTCGCTTAGATCATGCCAAAATGAGAATCATTATCATTTGATGTTTTCAATTTTTGCCATGCCACCGAAAAATTTCGCCCCAGGGCCTGCTCCTGCGGCCGCTATTCGCTGCTTGCTGGCGCTGGTTCTGGCGATGATGTTATCGAGTGCCTTTGCAACGCCGGGCGCTGACGAAAAGGCGCAGACCGTGGTCCATATGCTGGATTACATCAGCGTCGACTATCCGAATTTCGTGCGCGACGGCAAGGTGCTGAACCAGTCGGAATACGAGGAGCAACTGGAGTTTGCAGCGCAGTCGATTGCGCTCTTGACGCAGTTGCCGGCGCAAGCGGAACAGCAAGCCCTGCTCGACCAGGCGCGTCGCCTGCACGCCAGCATTGACGCCAAAGCTACCGGCGCCGACGTCAGCGCCGCAGCCAATGCGCTACGCGACAATGTGATCCGGGTCTGGCGCCTGACCGTGGCACCGAAGCAGGCGCCCGACCTGCGCCTTGGTGCCCGCTCGTACGATGCCAATTGCATTGCCTGCCACGGCGCCAGTGGTCGCGGCGACGGCCCGCTGGCACAGGGCATGACGCCGCCGCCGAGCGATTTTCACAATAGCGCACGCATGAATACGCGCAGCATTTACGGTCTCTACAACACCATCACGCTGGGCGTCGGCGGCACGCCGATGCGGCCGTTTGCCGAATTGAGCGAAGCCGATCGTTGGGCGCTGGCATTCTTCGTCGGTGGCATCCGGGCCACGCCGGCAGACGTCGAACAGGGTGCGAAATTATGGCGGCAGGGCACAGGCAAGGACGATTTCAGCGACTTGAGAAAACTGGTCACGGTGGCACCTGCCGATGTCCGTGGCCAGCATGGTGCTGCCATCGCCAGCGTCCAGGCTTACCTGACAGCCCATCCCGAGGCGCTGCGGAGCCTGGCGCCGCAACCGCTGGAACTGACCCGCGCCAAGCTGGAACAGGCGCTGCAGGCATATCGCCGGGGCGATCGGGACGGTGCCCGGCAACTGGCGATCGGCGCCTATCTGGAAGGCTTCGAGCTGATCGAGTCCAGTCTCGACAATGTCGATCCCGCCCTGCGCGGCGACACCGAGCGCGCCATGATGCGCTTGCGCTCGACGATCGGAGACGGCGAGCCGGCGGATGCAGTGGCAATGCAGATCGGCCAGATCCAGAATCTGCTCGACCGCGCCGAGGAAAAACTTGCGGCCGGCGATCTGTCGCCACTGGCGGCATTTATCAGCGCCTTGCTGATCCTGCTGCGGGAAGGGTTGGAAGCATTGCTGGTGCTGGCGGCGATCCTGGCTTTCGTGCTTAAAACGGGGCGGCGCGATGCGCTGCCGTACATTCACGCCGGCTGGATTTGCGCGCTCGGGTTGGGCGGCCTGACCTGGATCGCCGCCAATTATCTGCTGACCATCAGCGGCGCCAATCGCGAGGTGACGGAAGGCGTCACGGCCCTGATCGCAGCCGCCATGCTGCTGTATGTCGGCTACTGGCTGCACAGCAAATCGTATGCGCAGGCGTGGCAACACTTCATACGCGAGCAGGTCACGACCGCGCTCGGCAAGCGCACCCTGTGGGCGATGGCGGGAATTTCCTTTCTGGCGATCTACCGTGAACTGTTTGAAATCATCCTGTTCTACGAAACCCTGTGGGTCCAGGTCGGGCCGGAAGGGCGCCTCGCGGTGCTGGGCGGAATCGGTTCCGCAGCAGTGTTGCTGGCGTTACTGGGCTGGCTGATCCTGAAATACAGTGTGCGGCTGCCGATCGGCCCGTTTTTTTCCGCCACCTCCGGCCTGCTGGCCTTGATGGCGGTGGTATTTGCCGGTAACGGCATGGCTGCGTTGCAGGAAGCGGGGGTAATCAATTCCACCTTGGTGCATTTCGTTTCCGTGCCCTTGCTCGGCGTGCATCCGACCGCGCAGGGGCTGTGGCTGCAACTGGCGGTGCTGCTACTGGTGCTGAGCGGAGTCTTGCTTTCACGCCGCAAGGCACTGCGCGCCAAGGGAACGGCACAATCGCTACAATGAGTCCTTCTGCTTGCCCGCATCCATCCCCATGACCGAAACCGTCCGTCTTGCCAAACATCTTGCCGAATCCCTCCCTTGCTCGCGCGGCGAGGCCGAGCGCTATATCGCCGGCGGCTGGGTGCTGGTGGACGGCCAGGTAGTGGAAGAGCCGGGCTTGCGGATACTGCCGCGCCAGCGGGTGGAATTGCTGCCGCAGGCGAGCGCGGCGGCACTCGAACCAGTCACACTGCTGCTGCATAAACCGGCCGGCACGCGTGCCGAGATCGCGGCGCTGCTCCCACTGCTTACCGAGGCCGCGCATGTCGCCGACGACCATACCCGCATTCGTGTTCTGAAGCGGCACCTGGACGGCTTGACGCTGGTCGCGCCGCTGGAAGCGGCCGCCAGCGGCCTGCAGGTATTGACCCAGGATTGGCGGGTGGCGCGCAAGCTGGTGGATGATATTGCCAGCACGGAACAGGAATATATTGTCGAAGTCGGCGGCGCCGCAGGTGCGGCAGCGGACAGCCTGGTGCGGCTGAATCAGGGCTTGCGCTGGAATGGCAAGCTGCTGGCGCCAGCCAAGGTCAGCTGGCAAAACGAAACCCGGCTGCGTTTCGCGCTCAAGGCGCCGCAAGCCGGGCAGATCGCCGCCATCTGCGAGCAGGCTGGCTTGGCGGTGCGGAGCATCAAGCGAATCCGCATCGGCCGCGTACCGATGGCTGGCTTGCCGCCGGGGCAATGGCGTTATCTGGCGGGATACCAGCGGTTTTGAGGTGTGACCGGAGGAGCGATCCGATGCGCTATCAGCTGTATTACTGGCCGACGATCCAGGGACGCGGCGAATTCATCCGGCTGGCGCTGGAGCAGGCCGGCGCCGATTATGTCGACGTGGCGCGGCGCTCGGCGCGCAGTGGGATGGGGCTGCCGGCCCTGATGCATTTCCTCGAAGATGAAGCCGTGGTACGGCCGCCGTTCGCGCCGCCGTATCTGAAAGCCGGCGAGCTGCTGATCGGCCAGACTGCCAATATCCTGCTGTTTCTTGGGCCGCGCCTGCAACTGGTGCCGGAGGATGAAGCGAGCCGCCTGTGGGCACACCAGTTGCAACTGACCATCGCCGACCTGGTGACGGAAATCCACGACAGCCACCATCCGATCGCCAGTGGCCTGTACTACGAACAGCAGAAGGAGGAAGCACGGCGGCGCGCTGCCGATTTCACGGCCGCGCGGCTGCCGAAGTTCCTCGATTATTTCGAACAGGCCATGCGCCGCAACCCGGATGGCAGCGAGCACGCGGTAGGGGCTGCCTTGTCGTATGTGGACTTGTCGCTGTTCCAGATCATGGCCGGCCTGCGTTACGCGTATCCGCGGACCATGCGCCGGCTGGCGGCTGACTATCCGCTGCTGATCGCGCTGCATGAGCGGGTTGCGGCTGAAGCGCGCGTGGCGAAATACCTGGCGTCGCGCCGCCGCCTGCCGTTCAACCAGAGCGGAATTTTCCGCCACTATCCAGCGCTCGACCAGCCGTCAGTACAACTGGCGTCATAGCTCAGTCGTAGCGGCCCCAGGACACCAGCCGGATCAGCGCCCGATACAACAGGAATACCGCGCCGTTGCGCAGCCGCCTCGACCAGCGGATATGGGCGAATTCGGCGCGCCGGATCGGGACCGCCTGCGCCACCGCGCTTTCGATCTGCCTTCGCAGCTCCTCTGCGAAGGCATGGTCCTGCACCACCACGTTGGCCTCATGATTGACGAACAGGGAGAGGCCATCATAGTTGCTGGAGCCGACTGTGGCCCACTCGTCATCGACCACGGCGACTTTCGCGTGCAGATCGGTCTTGCGGTATTCATAGATGCGCACGCCGCAAGCCAGCAGCTTTGGGTAAAACGAATGCGCGATCGCGTCCTGCAGGCGGAATTGGCCCACCCCGAGCAGCAGCGTGACTTTCACGCCGCGCTGTGCGGCCGCTTCCAGCGCCCGCCGCAGCTTGCGCCCGGGCGCGAAATACGGAGTGACCAGCAAGGCGCTGCTGTGCGCGTGTCCCAGCGCCTGCAGATAGGCGCGCTGGATCGTCCGGCGATCGCGCAGGTTGTCGCGCAGCACCAGTCCGGCCTGCGCCGGACCGCCGCCGGCGGGCTGCAACAGGGCGCGGCTGCGGCGAAAATTTTCCCAGCGCGCCAGCAGCTTCATATTGCCAAGACGAGTCCATTGCGCAGTCATTTCGAGGTAGATGGTCGCCACCAGCGTGCCGCTGATGCGGATCGCGAAGTCCCAGCGCGGCGCCGGCAGCGCCACCTCGGGGTTGCGGTCGGAGACCATGTCATCGTTGATGTTGAGGCCGCCGACAAACGCATAGTCGCGATCGGTGACGCAGATCTTGCGATGCGTGCGGGCAATCCCGCGCCGGAACCACGGGTTGAAGCTACGGAAATGGGCGCCGGCGGCGCCCAGTTGCTGGCGCAACAGATTGCAGGTGGCGTGCCCGCTGCCCAGCCAGTCGACTACTACGTACACTGCCACCCCGCGTTGGGCAGCGCGCTGCAACGCATCGCGCACCAGCACGCCGGTGGCATCCAGCGTAAAGATATAGGTTTCAAGGAAGATTTCGTGGCGGGCCTGATCGATGGCATCGATCAGCGATGGGAAGAATTGCGCGCCCGATTGCAGCAGCGTGATCTGGTTGTTGCCAGTGAAGCTTACCGTGCGCATGGAAAAGTCAGCATCTGTGGCAAATCCTCGTCTTCATTCTGTTGGTGAGCAAAGCTGGATGCGATTGCCGTGCGGCCTGGACTCCTTTTATCTGGCTACATCAGCTCCAGCGTGGCCACGATCGGCGCGTGATCCGATAGTTTAGCCCACGATACGCCGCGCAAGACTTGGGCGGACTCCACCTTGAAGCCGCGCACATAGATGCGGTCCAGCCGCAGCCACGGCAGCGCTGCCGGAAAGGTGCGCGCCGGTTGCACCGGCTTGCGTGCGCGTCCGCTCAATTGCCGCAGATAGGTGCCGAAGCCGGCCGCCGCCACCCGCTCGTCAAACACTTCGCACACGCCCAGATCGGCACGCAGCGAGCTGCTCAGCTGGTTGCTCCAGTCATTGAAATCGCCGGCGATGATGATCGGCGCGCCGCTGGGCGAGGTATCGCCGACCGCTTCGATCAAGGCATCGGTCTGGCGCCTGCGGCCGCCGCCGAACAAGCCCAGATGCACCACGTAGCAATGCACCTCGGTGGTCGGCGCCTGGATCACGCAATGCAGGATGCCGCGCGATTCATAGGCATGATCGGAGACATTCTTGTTCTCCCAGGACGCGATCGGAAATGCGCTCAGCAACGCGTTGCCGTGATGCCCATGGTTGTAGACGGCATTCATGCCGTAGGCCGCGTGGTGCGATTCGCCGGCCAGGAAATCATATTGCGGCTGCTGCGGCCAGCTGGCCGCATGGCGTGCCGCCAACCCGTCGTGCCGGCCCTGGACTTCCTGCAGGAACACGACATCGGCCGCCATCGAGGAGAGCGCCTGCTTCAGGCCCAGCACGCGCGGGCGGGTGCCGATCGAGGACACGCCCTTGTGGATGTTGTAGGTTGCTACGCGCAGTTTCATGAATCGCTTTGTTCTAGTACGGCCGGTGCGCTGCTGCGGCGCCGGCTGCCGGCGCTGTGGCCCGGTGACGCGGCAGTTGCAGGATTGCTTCGGCATTGGACGGTGAAAAGCATTTGTCCGCCGCTTCCCGGTAAGGCAGCCAGCAGTAGCGCAGATGCTCGCGCGGCGCCAGTGTGACCGGTATCTGCGGCGGCACCAGCAGACCGAACACGTGCTCGGTATTGCGAGTCACGCCGGGTGCGTAACGCGAACGCCAGACAGGATAGATGTCGTAGATATTGGAAAGTTGCCAGTCCTGAAGATTGTGTTGAGGAATCACAAGCGCCGGACCAGCTGGCGACGTCGCTGCGGCGCCCATCCGGATCCCGGTTTCTTCCCACACCTCGCGTGCCGCCGTCTGTTGCAGCGATTCTTCGGGAGTATTTTTCGACCCGGTCACAGACTGCCAGAATCCCGGCTGGTCGGCGCGCTCCAGCAGCAACACATCGAGGGCCGCGGTGTGGATCACGACCAGCACCGATTCGGGAATTTTATAGCTGGGTGTCATGTTGAAGAAATATGTGCCCCACATCTGTTTTTTCAAGCAGCAACGGCGTCGCCGACTGCCGCTCAGTACCGTGCTTGCTGCCATATACTCCCAATTGGCACCTCTGTTTTCGGTGGTAAAACGGTTGTATTAATAACATACTCCGGTGAAGCAAAGAGGCGGCCAAATAAAAAAGCGCGGTCGCCCGCGCTTTTCATTATGCCCCGAAACGGCGCTGGCGCTCCCTATGCTTTTTGTGCCGGCTCAACGTTGCGCAAGCGAATGTGCAATTCGCGCAATTGCTTTTCGTCCACAGGAGAGGGCGCGTGCGTCAGCAAATCCTGAGCGCGCTGGGTTTTCGGGAAGGCAATCACGTCGCGGATCGAGTCTGCGCCAGCCATCATCGTGATGATGCGGTCCAGGCCGAAGGCGATGCCGCCGTGCGGCGGCGCGCCGTATTGCAGGGCGTCGAGCAGGAAGCCGAACTTCAGCTGCGCTTCCTCGTCGTTGATGTTGAGCGCGCGGAACACCTTGCTCTGGACGTCGGCGCGGTGAATACGCACCGAGCCGCCGCCCAGTTCCCAGCCGTTCAGCACCATGTCGTAGGCCTTGGCGATGCAGCGGCCCGGATCGGTCTCGAGGAAGTCCTCGTGACCATCCTTGGGCGAGGTGAACGGATGGTGGCAGGCGACCCAGCGCTGATTGTCTTCGTCGTACTCGAACATCGGGAAATCGACCACCCACAGCGGCTGCCAGACCTCGTCGAACAGCCCGGCCTTGCGGCCGAATTCGGAATGGCCGATCTTCACGCGCAGCGCGCCGATGGCGTCGTTGACGACTTTTTCCTTATCGGCACCGAAGAAGATCAGGTCGCCGTCTTCGGCGCCGGTCTGCTCGACGATCTGCGCCAGCGCGGCGTCGTGCAGGTTCTTGACGATCGGCGATTGCAGGCCGTCGCGGCCCTTGGCTTTGTCGTTGACCTTGATGTAGGCCAGGCCCTTGGCGCCGTAGATCGCGACGAATTGGGTGTAGGCGTCGATCTCGGAGCGCGGCATGGCGCCGCCGCCCGGCACGCGCAAGCCGACCACGCGGCCGCCTTCCATGTTGGCGGCGCCGGCGAACACCTTGAAGTCGACGTCCTTCATCACCGCGGTCAGGTCGGTGAACTGCAGCTTGACGCGCAGGTCCGGCTTGTCGGAGCCGTACAGGCCCATTGCGTCGCGAGTATTCCATGACCGGGAACGGGTTCGGCAGCTCGACGTCGAGCGCCTTCTTGAACACCAGCCGCATCATGTTTTCGAACAGGTCGCGGATTTCCTGCTCGTTCAGGAACGAGGTTTCACAGTCGATCTGCGTGAATTCCGGCTGGCGGTCGGCGCGCAGGTCTTCGTCGCGGAAGCACTTGGTGATCTGGTAGTAGCGGTCGAAGTTGGCGACCATCAGCAATTGCTTGAACAACTGCGGCGACTGCGGCAGCGCGAAGAATTCGCCGGCGTTGACGCGCGACGGCACCAGGTAGTCGCGCGCGCCTTCCGGCGTCGACTTGGTCAGCATCGGTGTTTCGATATCGATGAAGCCGTTTTCGTCGAGGTACTTGCGCACTTCCATCGCCACCTTGTAGCGCAGGCGCAGGTTGTTTTGCATCTGCGGCCGGCGCAGGTCGAGCACGCGGTGCGTCAGGCGCGTGGTTTCCGACAGGTTGTCGTCGTCGAGCTGGAACGGCGGCGTCACCGACGGATTCAGCACTTCCAGCTGCTGGCACAGCACTTCGATCTGGCCCGATTTCAGGTTGGCGTTGACCGTGCCTTCCGGGCGGCTGCGCACCAGGCCGGTGATGCGCAGGCAAAACTCGTTGCGCACGTGTTCGGCGGCCTTGAAGACGTCGGCGCGGTCCGGATCGCACACCACCTGCACCAGCCCTTCGCGGTCGCGCAGGTCGATGAAGATGACGCCGCCATGGTCGCGGCGGCGATGGACCCAGCCGCACAGGCTGACGGTTTGGCCGAGTAGCGCCTCGGTGACGAGGCCGCAGTAGTGAGTTCGCATTGACATGTTGAGTTCCAGTTCGGGTTCTATGGCGCTGTGCGGCAAGGCCCGGACGCCCGGGCCATCCGGATTTAAATTTTTGTGGGAGGAGTAATGATGACCTTGTCGCGCGACTGTTCCGGCGTCACCACGCCCATCGAAACGATGTATTTCAGCGCGGCATCGACGCTCATGTCGAGCTCGATGACGTCGGCGCGCGGCATCATCAGGAAAAATCCGGAGGTCGGATTGGGCGTGGTCGGCACGTAGACGCTGACGTAATCGCCGTCCAGGTGGTTGCGCACGTCGCCGCCCGGGGCGCCGGTCAGAAAGGCGATGGTCCAGCTACCCTGGCGCGGATACTGCACCAGCAGCGCCTTGCGAAAGGCGTTGCCGGACGACGAAAACAGCGTATCGGACACTTGCTTGACGCTGGAATAGATCGAATTGACGACCGGAATCCGGGTCAGGATCGATTCCCACATCAATACCACCTGGTTGCCGACAAAATTGCGCGTCGCCAGGCCGGTCAGAAAGATGACCAGCAGGGTCAGGATGGTGCCCAGCCCGGGAATGGCGAAACCGAACAGCGCTTCCGGGCGCCAACGCTCGGGCAGCAATAGCAGCGATTGATCCATGGTGCCGATGATCAGGTTCAGCACCCATAGCGTGATCGCCAGAGGCACCAGGACCAGCAAGCCGGTGATGAAGTATTTACGCAGCATCGTGTTCTTTTCATCGGCCGCGCCAAAGGCGGCCACGGTCATGCGGTTAAGGTGTCGTCGGCGGGCTGCTGGCGGCAGGTGCGTCGGCCGCCGGCTTGCTGTCGGCCGCAGGGGTGGGTGCTGCGCCGGTGCCGTTGCTGCCGCGGAAATCGGTTGCATACCAGCCAGTCCCCTTGAGCTGGAATCCGGCCGCCGTCAGCTGCTTCTTGAAGGTCGGCTTGCCGCAGGCCAAGCAGTCGGTTAGCGGCGCATCGGATATTTTTTGCAATACATCCTTGGCAAAACCGCAGGATTCGCAGCGG
Organism: uncultured beta proteobacterium; assembly: GCA_963707665.1. Classification (GTDB taxonomy): domain Bacteria; phylum Pseudomonadota; class Gammaproteobacteria; order Burkholderiales; family Burkholderiaceae_D; genus DATJCV01. The sequence continues at coordinate 12,767 of CAVPQU010000012.1, forward strand.
TAAGCATAAATCGGCATCTCACCCCTCATCAGGAAATCGTCAAAAACCCTAGATTATAAGGGTTTTCCGACCGCCTTCATCGACGCAAGCCGCCGCCGCCAGGCTGCGAGGGCTTGCGGGCGGCCGGGGCCGGAACTCAGGCACGCACGTGCTGGGCCGCTTGCCGGGGTTCGTGGCGGTTGCGCAACACCTGCGGCAGGAGAGAGCCGACGATCATGCCGGCAAACGCGGCGATCAGCCCCGCCAGCTGGCCGGGAAAATGCACGCCCCATCCGGAAATCTGCGGAAAGAACACGATCCAGGTACCGATGCCGGCGGCCAGCGAGATGATCGCGCCCTGGGTCGTCGCCCGGCGCCAGTACAAGCCCATCACCAAGGGCACGAAGGCGCCGACCAGCGTCACCTGGTACGCCGAGGACACCAGCTCATAGATCGACGTGCCCTTCATCGCAATTGCGTAAGCCAGCACCAGCGCCGCGAACACGACGATCGAGCAGCGCATCGCAAACAATTGCTCCTTGTCGGTCATTTCCGGACGCAGGTTCTTGAGAATATTTTCGACGAAGCTGGTGGACGGCGCCAGCAGCGTGGCTGACGAGGTGCTCTTGATGGCCGACAGCAGCGCACCGAAGAAAAGGATCTGCATCACGAGTGGCATCTTGCTCATGATGAAGGTGGGCAGCAGGCGCTGATAGTCGTTCTTGGCCAGATCGAGCGCCTCATTTCCCATGACCACGACGGCGGAAGCGACGATGAACATCGGCACGAAGGCAAACAGGATATAGCTGGCGCCGCCGACAATGGCGCCGGTGCGCGCGGTCGGCGCATTCTTGGCCGACATCACGCGCTGGAACACGTCCTGCTGCGGAATGCTCCCGAGCATCATCGTCATCGCCGCGGCGATGAAGAAAGCGATGTCGGTGAAGGTAGGCGGCGGCAGGAAATTCAACAGATTACTGTCGCTCACCATGGTCATCACCTGCCCGGTGCCTCCGGCCAGATCGGCGGAGAAAAATGCAATGACGCTCAAGCCGATCACCAGCACGATCATCTGGATGAAATCGGTCCAGGCGACGGCGAGAAAGCCGCCGATCACGACGTAGATCAGCACCGCCAGCGTGCCGACGATCATCCCGGTGGTTTCCGACATCGCGCCATTGGTCAGCACCGAGAACACCAGGCCGAGCGCGGTGATCTGCGCCGCCACCCAGCCGAGATAGCTCAGGATGATCGCGACTGAGCAGAACACCTCGATCCCCTTGCCGTAGCGATTGCGGTAGAAGTCGCCGATGGTCAAGAGGTTCAGCCGGTACAGCTTGGCGGCGAAGAACATGCCGACCAGGATCAGGCAGGTGCCGGCGCCAAAGGGATCTTCGACGATGTCGTGCAAGCCGCCCTGGACGAATCTGGCCGGGATGCCCATCACCGTTTCTGCGCCGAACCAGGTCGCGAACGTGGTCGTCACCACCATGATCAGCGGCAGGCTGCGGCCGGCGATGGCGAAATCGCTGGTGTTCTTGATGCGTGTGCCGGCCCAGACTCCCACCGCAAGCGTGCCCAGCAAATACAACACGACAAAGGAAATCAGCGTGATGTTCATGTATGTTTTACTCCACACCAAGGAACCTGGATGGTTAATGAACATGATCGATCATCCGCTTGCCCGCATGACCGAGATGTCGTCTTCATCCATTAAAGCGCCGGCTTGTACCAACCGCTCTACTGGCTTCTTGCCGGGAACACGGTCCGCGCTCCGGATGTGCGTATCCCCATGGCAAAATTCACGCGATTATAGCCGCAGAAACCCGTCAGATTAGAGCTATTTCAAAGAAGAAGATATAAAGATGAGCGATGCTGCCGGCACTGGCAGAAACTACCGGCGACGCCATATCTGCCAGCGTTCCTTGCCACGAAATGGCAGGATCGAATCATGGACGGCAGCGTCTTCGATGCGCTCGAAAGCGGGCGCCAGCAAGGCCTGCAGTTGCTCCGGAGAGGTGCCGAACGGCGGTCCCTTGGGCGCCTCATCAAAGTAAAAGAAGCCGGCCAGCAAGCCACCCGGTGGCAGCAACTCGGCCCAGCGCGCCGCCAGTGCCGGCCACAGGCGGCGCGGCAGCGCGCACAGGAAGGCGCGCTCGTAAATCATCTGCAGCGGCCCGGGCGGTTCATAAGTGAAGAAATCGGCTTGCTGCACGCGCCTGGCCCACTGCCCCAACGCGGCGCGCGCCGCGGCCACCGCGGCGGCGGAAAAATCGATCGCGCATACTTCCCAGCCGGCCGCCGATAGATAGGCGACTTCATGGCCGACGCCGCAGCCCGGGATCAGCACGCGCCGCGGCTGCGGATCGCGCGCCACATATTCCTGCAGCGCCAGCGGCACTGCGCCGCGGTCCCAGGGCGTGAAATGTTGCTCAAAACGCTCGCTCCAAAAGTCCGGCGAAGCGGGGTCGCGCAGCTGAAATGAAGTCATGAAAGCTCTTTGTGGCGGCAGTGGGAAAGATTGTTTCGGGTTCTGCGGATCATCATATACTCCACATACCAATGGCATATGTCTGGCGTAAAATGGACGTTTATGCGGCATACTCCATCTTCAACTGCAACCGCGTCCGCATAACGCCGGCCCGCGCTAGAACAGTAGATAGCGCCAACGCAGCAGCAGTTGCACCAGCAGCACGCCGCCCAGCAGTCCGCCGCCGAAATACACCGCCAGTCCCAGCAGCAGATTGGTACGCCTTTGCTCATCCAGCAGCCGTTGCAGCAATTCGGCGTTGTGTTGCGGGGTGTTGGCCTGCGTCAGCGCCTGATGTGCCAGGCGCGGCAATTGCGGGATCAGGTGGCTGTAGCGCGGCGCTTCGGCGCGCAATCGTTCGACCAGGCCGCGCCAGCCGACCTGGTCCTTCATCCAGCGTTCCAGGTAGGGTTTCGCGGTTTTCCACAAATCCAGCTCGGGATCCAGCTGGCGTCCGAGCCCCTCGATATTCAACAGCGTCTTTTGCAGCAGCACCAGTTGCGGCTGCACTTCGACGTTGAAGCGGCGCGAGGTCTGGAACAGGCGCAGCAGGATCTGGCCGAAGGAAATGTCTTTCAACGGCCGGTCGAAGATCGGTTCGCAGCAGGCGCGCACCGCCGATTCCAGCTCGTCGACGCGGGTATCCTTGGGCGCCCAGCCGGATTCGATGTGCGCCTCCGCCACCCGCTTGTAATCGCGGCGGAAGAAGGCCAGGAAATTCTGCGACAAATAATCCTTGTCGAAATCGGTCAGGGTGCCGACGATGCCGAAATCGAGCGCGATATAGCGGCCCAGAGTGGCCGGCGCCACCGACACCAGGATATTGCCGGGATGCATGTCGGCATGGAAAAAGCCGTCGCGGAACACCTGCGTGAAAAAGATCTCGACGCCGTCGCGCGCCAGCTTTTCCAGGTCGACGCCCGCTTCCAGCAAGCGCGCCGTCTGCGAAATCGGAATGCCGTGCATGCGCTCCATCACGATCACCGCTTCCGAGCAATAGTCCCAGTACATCTCGGGCACGATCAGCAGTTCCGAATTGGCGAAGTTGCGCCGCAACTGGCTGGCGTTGGCCGCTTCCCGCATCAGGTCCAGTTCGTCGTGCAGGTATTTGTCGAATTCGGCTACCACCTGTTTCGGCTTCAGCCGCTTGCCGTCAGCCCATAGCCGCTCGACCCAGCCGGCGGCAATATGCATCAGCGCGACGTCTTCGCCGATGGTTTTTTTCATGCCGGGTCGCAACACCTTGACCGCGACCTCGCTGCCGTTCTTCAGGCAGGCGAAATGCACTTGCGCGATCGAGGCAGATGCCACCGGCGTGCGCTCGAAGCTGGCGAACAACTGGTCCGGATGCGCGCCCAGGGACTTCCGGATTTGGGCAATCGCCAGATCGGAATCGAAGGGCGGCACCCGATCCTGCAGGCGCGCCAGCTCGTCGGCAATGTCGGGCGGCATCAGGTCGCGCCGGGTCGACAGCACCTGGCCGAATTTGACGAAAATCGGGCCCAGGTCTTCCAGGGCGCGGCGCAGGCGCACGCCGCGCGGTGCCGAAATGTCGCGCCAGAAGATCAGCGTATCGATCAGTTTGGCGGTGCGCGGAATGGCCAGATTCGAGATTGCGATTTCATCCAGCCCGTAACGAATCGCCACCCGCATGATTTTCAGCACGCGCAGGAATTTCAGGATCATTTCGAGGGGCCTTTTTTCCGGCCGTTTTCGAGCCGTTCGATGCGCTTGGACAGGCGTTCCAGATCGTTGCGCAGGGTGGCCACCTGATCGGCGAATTCGCGCACTGCGAGCGGCCGCATCAGCATTGGTTGTTCTTCGACCAGGTATTCCGCCACGTTTTCGGCCAGCTTGCGGCTCCCCGCAGCGGCGCTGCCGACGACGCTCCTGGCGCCGCTGACGATGCGCGTGGCGGCGATGTCGCCCACCAGCCGGGCCAGATCGTCTTCGGCTTCCCAGCGCAGGTTCTGGCTGAGCTGCGAAATCACGTTGGCGAATTCGGCGTCGCCGTCGACCTTGACATAGGAAAACGCGCGCTCGCGATGCTGCGCGATCAGCGGCAGGTCGACCGGCTTGACGCGGATCGTGACATCGGCGGCGATGTCGGCCGGCGCTGGCTGCAGCATGCCGTCGGCGCCGACCAGCAGCCTGATGGCGGCGAGTTCGGCATCGATGCAGGCGATCTTGCCGGCATGCGGCGCCAGGCGGCGCATGGCCCACGGTTCGGCGCTCAGCAAATGGTTGATCGCCGCTGGCACCAGGGAAATTGGGGAAGGAGTCATCGTCGCAAAATAAAACCGCCCGGGATGATCCTCGGGCGGTTTCCAGTTTAACAGCTTGCGCTAGCGCATCAGCCACATTGCCATGGCTTATTGCATCGGCTTACGAGATCTGCTGGATCCCGGCCAAGGCCCAGCCGCCGGAGCCCGAAACCGGTTTCGACAGGTTCCAGACTTCGGTGAACGGTTCGGCCGGGGCGCCGGCGGCTTCGCTGATCCTGCCGCTGAACTTGACGCTGGCCAGGTATTCGTCGCTGACGGTTTCGATGCCCAGCAATTCGGCGTCGATGCTGACGACGTCGGTGGTGTTCGGATTGGCGCCGCGCTCCTGGATCTGCATTTTCAGTTCGGCATACATTTCCGGCGTGGTGAATTCGCGGATGTCGTTGATATCGGCCTTGTCCCAGGCTGCCTGCAAGCGGATGAAATAGGTCTTGGCGTTGCGCAGGAAGGCGGGAGCGTCAAAATCGGCCGGTACGCCCCATGGAGCGGTAACGACGTCCGCGCTGCCGGAGGCCTGTGGCACCGACTGCAAGGCGGACGGCTGCGGATCGATCCGCGAGCCGATTTCCGGCGTGTAGGCCGATTTGTTGTAGCCGCCAGCGTAGGCGGTTTGCGTCGCCGGCGCACTCTTTCGACGAATCATGCGGAAGATGAACATCGCGGCAAACGCCAGCAGCGCCACCATCAAGATCGTACTGATCATGCTGGCCAGGGCGCCGGACAGGCCGAGATGCGACAGCAAAGCACCCAGGCCGAGGCCCAGCAATGCGCCGCCCAGGATGCCGCGCCATGGTGACGCCGGCTTGGCGCCGGCGGCATTGTTTGGCGTTGCCGCCGGTTTGGCGGCATTGGCGTTTTGCGACTGCGTCGGGGCGGCACGGTTGACGCCCTGCGATTGTTTGCCAAACGAGCGACCGCCGCCCATGCGCCGCGCTTCGGCTTCGGGCACGATCAAGGTCATGGTGGTCAAGACAACCATCAGCGCCATCAAGATATTTTTCATGCAAGCTCCTAAAGTTTGATTCCGGTATGAAGTGCGGCTACACCAGCCGTTAAGTTGAAATATTCGACCCGCTCCAGACCTGCGTCCTGCATCATTTTTTTTAGCGTTTCCTGGTCCGGATGCATTCTAATCGACTCTGCCAGATAACGATAACTATCGGCGTCGCCGGCAATTTTGCGACCCAGCCACGGCAACACCGAAAATGAATAGACATCGTATGGTTTTTGCAGCGCCTGCCAGACTTTTGAAAATTCCAAGACCAGCAACTTTCCGCCGGGTTTCAGCACGCGCCGCATTTCCGCCAGTGCCGCTTCCTTGTGTGTCATGTTGCGCAAGCCGAAAGCGACGCTGACGCGATCGAAATAATTGCCGGGGAAGGGCAGTTTTTCGGCATCACATAATAAAGTGGGGGTGATCAGGCCGTTATTCAATAGCCGGTCGCGGCCGACGCGCAGCATCGATTCGTTGATATCGGTCAGCCACACTTCGCCGGTCGGTCCCGCTTGCCGGGCGAAGGCGCGCGCCAGGTCGCCGGTGCCGCCGGCAATATCCAGTACCTTGAAACCGGGCCGCACGCCGGCGCGTGCAATGGTGAAGGCCTTCCACAAGCGGTGCATGCCGCCCGACATGACATCGTTCATCACATCGTATTTGGTGGCGACCGAATGAAAGACGCCGGCCACCTTGTGCGCCTTGTCTTCCTCGGCCACGGTTTGATAGCCGAAATGGGTGGTATTGGTCATTGCAGGGCCTGCCTGTCTCGGTGCGTGGTCAATGGGCATTATACAAGTGCAATCGGGCGCCGATCACGGTGCGCGGCGCGGATTTGGCGGTTTTGGAGATGGCGATTTACGGCTGATGCTTATCCCGCTCCTGTTTGGCCGTGGCAGCGCGATGCAGCTCTGTCATGGTGATCGGCATGCGCTTGTCGCGCCCGGATTCGCGCGTGAAGCCGGCGGCTTCCAGCCGTTGCAGATAGGCTTCCCACAGTTCCTCCTGGTTGCTGCCCAGCCACAACAGGTAATCCCAGGAATAGATGCCGGTGTTGTGACCGTCGGAAAAATGCGGCTGCACCGCATAATTGCCGACCGGCTCCAGCGCAGTCAAGGTCACTTCGCGTTTGCCGGTCTGCAGGACTTCCTGCCCCGGTCCATGGCCGCGTACTTCGGCCGATGGCGAATACACGCGCAGGAATTCAAATGGCAGCGAGAACTGCTGGCCATTATCGAAGCTGGTTTCCAGCGTGCGCGACTGCATGCGCACGGTCAGTTCGGTCGGTACCGGCGCCGCCGGTGATCTGTTTAGAGCCTGTTGCCATGATGTCCTCCTTGGTCGGTTCTGCCCTCACATCACCGGCGTCAGCTGGCGCCGGATTGCTTGCTGCAATGCCGGTAGTTGCGCCGTGCGCTGTGCCAGGCTGGCCGGCGTGGCGTCACGCTGGACGGGCGCCCACACCGGAGTCGGAAAATGGCGGTCGTCGGCAAAACGTGGGATCACGTGCCAGTGCAGGTGCGGAGTCATGTTGCCGAGGCAGGCCAGGTTGATCTTGTGCGGTTGCATGACCTCGCGCAACGCCGCTTCCACCGCCCACACGGCGGCCATCAGGCGCGCGCGCTGCGCGACCGGCAAGTCGGTCATTTCGCGCACGTGCGCAGTCCAGATCACGCGGCAAAAACCGGGGTAGTCGGCATCCTCCACCAGCACCACGCGCAGGAAGTCGTCCCGATGCACGACCAGGCCTCCATCTTGCGCGCACAGTTCACAGGCGGTGTTCATGATTAGACCAGTATGCGCTCGATGCCGCCGTTATTGGCACGCGCCACATAATCCGGCAGCCATTCTGCACCCAGCAGATGCCTGGCCATCTCCACCACGATGTAGTCGGCGTTGGTGCCGGAGTCGTCGTTGTAGCGCGCCAGGCCTTGCAGGCAGGACGGGCAGGAAGTCAGGATCTTGAGCTCGCCGGAAAAACCGTCGGCGCGCAATTTGTCGGCGCCCTTTTTCATTTCTTCTTCCTTGCGGAAACGCACCTGGGTCGAGATGTCGGGACGGCCGACCGCCAGCGTGCCGGATTCGCCGCAGCAGCGATCGTTCTTCTCGATCCTGACGTGGTCGACGGTGGAGATCAGCGTGTTGATGGTCTTGCCCGATTCCTGCAGCTTCATCGGGTTGTGGCAGGGTTCGTGGTACATGTAACGGGTGCCGGTCACGCCTTCCAGCTTGACGCCCTTTTCCATCAGGTATTCATGGATATCGAGGATACGGCAGCCGGGGAAGATCTTGTCGAATTCATAGCCCTGCAACTGGTCGTAGCAGGTACCGCAGGAAACGATGACGGTCTTGATGTCCAGATAATTCAGGGTGGTCGCCATGCGGTGGAACAAGACCCGGTTGTCGGTGATGATCTTCTCGGCCTTGTCGTATTCGCCGTTGCCGCGCTGCGGATAGCCGCAGCACAGATAGCCCGGCGGCAGCACGGTCTGCACCCCGACCTGCCACAGCATCGCCTGCGTCGCCAGCCCGACTTGCGAGAACAGCCGCTCCGAGCCGCAGCCGGGGAAGTAGAACACCGCTTCGGTGTCGGCCGTGGTCGCCTGCGGATCGCGGATGATCGGCACGATCTTGTCGTCTTCGATGTCGAGCAGCGCGCGCGCGGTCTTCTTCGGCAGGTTGCCCGGCATCTTCTTGTTGATGAAGTGGATCACCTGCTCGCGCACCGGCGCCTTGCCGTGCGTCGCCGGCGGCGTCGCGGTTTGTTTTTTGGCAAATTTCTTCAATACGTCGTGGCCCAGCCGCTGCGCCTTGTAGCCCCAGCCGATCATGACCTGGCGCGTGGCGTTGATGGTGGCCGGATCGGTCGCATTCAGGAAAAACATCGAGGCCGCGGTGCCGGGCTTGAACGATTTCTTGCCCATCTTGCGCAGCAGGTTGCGCATGTTCATCGAGACGTCGCCGAAATCGATGTCGACCGGGCACGGAGTGACGCACTTGTGGCAGACCGTGCAATGGTCGGCCACGTCTTCGAATTCTTCCCAGTGCTTGATCGAGATGCCGCGCCGGGTCTGCTCTTCGTACAGGAAGGCTTCCACCAGCAGTGAGGTCGCGAGGATCTTGTTGCGCGGCGAGTACAGCAGATTGGCGCGCGGCACGTGCGTTGCGCACACCGGCTTGCACTTGCCGCAGCGCAGGCAGTCCTTGACGCTGTTGGCGATGGCGCCGATATCGCTTTGCTGCATGATCAGCGACTCGTGGCCCATCAGGCCGAACGACGGCGTATAGGCGTTGCGCAGGTCGGCCGCCAGTTCCGGCAGATTCAGCAGCTTGCCCTTGTTGAAACGACCTTCGGGATCGACGCGCAGCTTGTAGTCGCGGAAATCGCTGCAGTTCGTCTTCGGTCAGGTATTCCAGCTTGGTGATGCCGATCCCGTGTTCGCCCGAAATCACGCCATCCAGCGAACGGGCCAGCGCCATGATCCGCGCCACCGCGGCGTGCGCATCCTGCAGCATCTCGTAGTGATCGGAATTGACCGGGATGTTGGTATGCACGTTGCCGTCGCCGGCGTGCATGTGCAGCGCCACGAACACCCGTCCGCGCAGTACGCGCTGGTGGATCGCGGTGCATTGCTCCAGGACCGGCTTGAAGGCGGCGCCGTTGAAAATCTGCCGCAGCGGCAAGCGCGTACTTCCTGCTTCCACGACACGCGCACGGTGCGGTCCTGCACCAGGTCGAACAGGGTGGCGTCCGGCTGCCGTTGCAAGCGGTCCTCGAACACCACCATCGCCTTGTCATAGCCGAGCGCAGCCAGGTCCGGCAGCGCCTGCCGCAGCGGCAGATCCATGTGCGACAGCAGGTACGACCAGCGTGCATGGGTCGCATCGAGCAGGTCGGTCGCCTGATGCGCGCGGTCTTCCAGCATTTCGGCGTCGGGAATGTCCTCGCCGTCGGCATCTTCGACCTTGCCCAGCGGCAGATTGCCTTTGACAAAGAAGCTGCTGAGTTCGGCCAGGAATTGCAGCTTGTTCTTGATCGACAGTTCGATGTTGATGCGCTCGATGCCGTCGGTGTATTCACCCATCCGGTTCAGCGGAATCACCACGTCTTCGTTGATCTTGAAGGCGTTGGTGTGCTTGGCGATGGCGGCGGTGCGGGCGCGATCGAGCCAGAATTTCTTGCGGGTTTCCGGGCTGACGGCGATGAAGCCTTCACCGACACGGTTATTCGCCATCCGCACCACTTCGGAAGCTGCCTGCGCCACCGCGTTTTCGTCGTCGCCGACGATGTCGCCGAACAGCGCCATCTTCGGCAGCACGCCGCGCTTGGATTTGGTGGCGTAGCCGACGGCGCGCAGATAGCGCTCGTCCAGATGTTCGAGGCCGGCCAGGATGGCGCCGCCTTTTCTGGTTTCGGCATCGAGATAATTCTTGATTTCGACGATCGACGGAATCGCGTCGCGCGCCTGGCCGAAAAATTCCAGGCAGACGGTGCGCGTGTGCTTCGGCATCTTGTGCAGAATCCAGCGCGCCGAGGTGATCAGGCCGTCGCAGCCTTCCTTCTGGATGCCGGGCAAGCCGGACAGGAATTTATCGGTCACATCCTTGCCCAGGCCTTCCTTGCGGAAGGTGCGGCCGGCGATTTCCAGGATTTCGGTCTTGAATGGCGCACCGGTCTTGCCTTTCGGGCTCGGATGAGTCCATTCGAGCCGGAACCGGGCCAGTTCGACATCGTGGATCTTGCCGAGGTTGTGATCGAGGCGCGTGACTTCCAGCCAGTCGCCGTTCGGGTCGACCATGCGCCACGACGCCAGATTATCCAGCGCCGTGCCCCACAGCACGGCCTTCTTGCCGCCAGCGTTCATCGCGACGTTGCCGCCGATGCACGAAGCGTCGGCCGAAGTCGGGTCGACCGCGAATACGAAACCAGCCTTTTCGGCGGCGTCCGCCACGCGCCGCGTGACCACGCCGGCGCCGGAATAGATCGTCGCGTAGGGCGTCTCGAGCCCCGGCAGCACGGTCATTTCGACTTCGCCCAGCGCTTCCAGCTTTTCAGTATTGATCACCGCCGACAAAGGAGTGAGCGGCACGGCGCCGCCGGTATAGCCGGTGCCGCCGCCGCGCGGGATGATGGTCAGGCCGAGCTCGATGCAGGCCTTGACCAGGCCCGCCATTTCATCTTCGCCGTCCGGCGTCAGCACCACGAATGGATATTCGACGCGCCAGTCGGTGGCGTCGGTCACGTGCGACACGCGAGAGAGACCGTCGAACTTGATATTGTCCTTGGCCGTGTGGCGGCCCAGCACGCGAGTTGCGCGTTTGCGCAAGTCGTAGGTCTGGCGGAATTCCTGCGAAAAATCGGCGACCGCCTGCTTCGCCGCGCGCAATAGTGCTTCGACGCTGGCGCTGCGCGCCTTGGCCACCGGATCGCCGCTGTCGCCGAGATCGGTCAGCAGGCGCCGCTTGTCAACTTCGGCCAGCCGGTGATTCAGCGCGTCGATCAGTGCCTGGCGCCGCTTTGGATTGTCCAGCAGGTCGTCCTGCAGATACGGATTGCGCCGCACCACCCAGATGTCACCCAGCACTTCGAACAGCATGCGCGCCGAGCGGCCGGTCTGGCGCTTGCCGCGCAATTGGTCCAGCAGGCGCCACGCTTCTTCTCCCAGCAGGCGCATGACGATTTCGCGGTCCGAAAACGAGGTGTAGTTGTACGGAATTTCGCGCAGTCGCGTGGCGCTGGCGTCTTCCGGCGTGGTGGGAAGCAGGGAATCAAATTGGACGGGAGCGTTCATCAGCAGAAGGAGTGGGGGACTTGCGGTAAGCGGGCATTTTAGCTTATTGCCATGCACAATGACGCTGCCCGGCCACGCGCGCCATTCATGCCTGGCGTCGCCCGCCACGCCGACCTGCAAAAACCTCAAAACTGAGGCGAGTCCGCACTGTGCTGGTGACATCCATTTGCCCTTGGTGCGAGCGCCGTCATGCCGGTCGTGAAGCTTGGTCGCACCGCGGTGCATTGCACCAATAGTGACGGTTTGTTATGTGAAGGGCACCCCGGCGCAATTGGCCGGTCGCCGTGCAGCGGCCAATCGCATTCGGACGGGTTTAAAAAATGAAATTCACCTGCCATTTGCGACGATGAACGCCGGGACGGGTGATTTGACGGAGTATGCCTTAAAAACACTGAATTACGCAGGCAAATTATACGTAATTTAAAATACTGTAAGTAGTATATAGGCAGGTTCTCTTAAAGCCAGTGCAATATCTGGCCCCAGAATCCATCCGGTACCGTCAGCAGCAGCCAGGTGACAGCCAGATAGCGCAGGAATTTGCCGAGCGCCATGTAGCCGATGCAGGCCCAGAACGGCAGCTTGAGCCAGCCGGCCAGTGAGCACAGCGGATCGCCGATTGCGGGCAGCCAGGCCAGCAGCAGGGTTTTCGGGCCGAAGCGCTGCAGCCAGCCGAGCCAGCGGCTATTGCCTTCGCGCGGCCAGACTTGGCGCGCGCCATACCCCATGCCGTAGCCGATGGCGCCGCCGATCGTGTTGCCGATGGTGCCAACCGCCAGCGCCGGCCAGAACAGCGCGTCATTGGCCTTGATGACGGCAAACACCGCCGGCTCCGAGCCGATCGGCAGCAGTGTGGCCGACAGGATGCTGATCAGGAACACTGAGCTCAGGCCGACTTGCGGCAACGCCAGCGTTCCCAAAACCCAGAGAACGCCGGCTTCAATCATCGAGGACATGGGTGCGAGAGGGGCAAAGTCGGCTTTCCGTGGCAGTGGCGCGCAGGTCATTGGCGGCGTGTGTGCTGCTTCCGGCGCCGGGCGCTGCAGGGCCTCCATTATAATTAGCCTCAAATAATCCAGCGCCAGCACCGCATTTGCCAGCCCACTCCCCTCTCCATGACCACTGATTATCTAAAAAAAATCTTGACGGCCCGCGTCTACGACGTCGCCGTCGAAACCCCGCTCGATTTGGCGCCGGCGCTGTCGCAGCGACTCGGTAACCGGATTTATTTCAAGCGTGAAGACATGCAAAGCGTGTTCAGCTTCAAGCTGCGCGGCGCTTACAACAAGATGGCGCATCTGACGCCGACCCAGTTGAAGCATGGCGTGATTTGCGCTTCGGCCGGCAATCACGCGCAGGGTGTGGCACTGTCGGCTGCGCGACTCGGCTGCCGTGCCGTGGTGGTGATGCCGACCACTACGCCGCCGGTGAAGATCGACGCGGTCAAGGCGCGCGGCGGCGAAGTGGTGCTGTTCGGCGATTCCTACACCGACGCCTACAATCATGCGCTGACCTTGGAAAAAAAACTGAAACTGACTTTCGTGCACCCGTTTGACGATCCGGACGTGATCGCCGGGCAGGGCACCATCGGCGTGGAAATCCTGCGCCAGCATCCGAGCCCGATCCATGCGATTTTTTGCGCGATCGGCGGTGGTGGCCTGATCGCCGGCGTCGCGGCGTATGTCAAGGCGGTGCGCCCCGATATCAAGATCATCGGCGTGCAGACCACCGACTCGGACGCCATGGCACGCAGCCTGAAGGCAGGGCGGCGTGTGACCTTGAACGACGTCGGGCTGTTTTCGGATGGCACCGCGGTCAAGCTGGTGGGCGAGGAAACCTTCCGCCTGGCCAAGCAGTATGTGGACGAGATCATCCTGGTCGACAGCGATGCCGTCTGTGCTGCCATCAAGGACGTGTTTACCGATACGCGCAGCATCCTGGAGCCAGCCGGAGCTTTGGCGATTGCCGGCGCCAAGGCGTATGTCGAGCGCGCGGCCGCGAACAAGAAACCGATCCGCAACGAAGCGCTGGTGACGATCGCCTGCGGCGCCAACATGAACTTCGACCGCCTGCGCTTCGTCGCCGAACGCGCCGATGTGGGCGAGGCACGGGAGGCGCTGTTCGCGGTGACGATGCCGGAAGAGCGGGGCAGTTTCAAGCGCTTTTGTGAACTGGTCGGGCCGCGCAACGTGACCGAGTTCAATTACCGCATCAATGACGAACGGGAAGCCCATGTATTCGTCGGGATTCAGATCTCGAATCGCGACGAATCGGGCAAGATCACGCGCAATTTCGAAAAACATGGTTTTCCGACGCTCGACCTAACGCATGACGAGCTGGCCAAGCTGCATATCCGCCACCTGGCGGGCGGCAAGAGCCGGCTGGCGCCGGACGAGCTGCTGTACCGCTTCGAATTTCCCGAGCGGCCGGGGGCGCTGATGCGCTTCCTCGACAGCATGGCGCCCAACTGGAACATCTCCTTGTTCCACTACCGCAATGAGGGTGGCGACGTTGGCCACATCCTGGTCGGCCTGCAGGTGCCGAAAAAAGAGATGAAGGCATTCCGCGAATTCCTGGCGACGCTGGGCTATCCGCATCTGGATGAAAGTGCCAACCCGGCCTACAAGCTATTTCTTGGCTGACGCACGCCGCGGACGACGGCGAAAAAAAACGCAGCGGTCGGCCGCTGCGTTTTTTTTGTTCGAGGTGGATCAGTACGTGCCTTGCGCCACCATGGCGTCGGCCAGCTTGACGAAGCCGGCGATGTTGGCGCCGTCGACGTAGTTGACGCTGCCGTTCTTGGCCTTGCCGTGATTGACGCAGTTTTCGTGAATGTCTTTCATGATCGCGTGCAGGCGTTCGTCGACTTCCGCATGGCGCCATGACAGGCGCAAGGCATTCTGCGACATTTCCAGACCGGACGTCGCGACGCCGCCGGCGTTGCTGGCCTTGCCCGGCGCGTACAGCGTGCCCGATTTCAGGAACACGTCCACCGCGTCCAGCGTCGACGGCATATTGGCGCCCTCGGCCACGCAGATTGCGCCATTCCTGACCAGCGTTTCGGCATCCTTGCCGTCCAGCTCGTTTTGCGTCGCGCATGGCAGCGCGATCTGGGTCGGCACGTGCCAGGGATTCTTGCCGGCTTCATAGGTCAGGTCGAACTGACGGGCGAACTGATCCAGACGGCCGCGCTGCACGTTCTTCAAGTCCAGCAGCGCCGCCAGTTTTTCCGCATCGAAGCCATTGCGGTCGATGACGGTGCCGCCGGAGTCGGACACCGTGATCACCTTGGCACCCATTTCCATCGCCTTGGCCACCGCGTACTGCGCCACGTTGCCGGAGCCGGACACCGACACCGTCATGCCGTCAAACGATTTGCCGATCCGGCGCAGCATCTGTTCGGCGAAATACACCACGCCGTAGCCGGTGGCTTCCGGCCGCATCAGGCTGCCGCCGTAGGCAATGCCCTTGCCGGTGTAGACGCAGGAGGCGTTGTTCGACAGTTTTTTCATCATCCCGGCCATGAAACCGACCTCGCGCGCGCCAACGCCAATGTCGCCCGCCGGGATGTCGGTGTCCGAACCCAGATGCCGATACAGCTCGAACATCAAGGCCTGGCAGAAGCGCATCACTTCGCCGTCGCTCTTGCCCTTGGGGTCGAAATCGGAGCCGCCCTTGCCGCCGCCCATCGGCAGCGTGGTCAGTGCGTTCTTGAAGGTTTGTTCGAAGCCGAGGAATTTCAGGATCGACAGGTTGACCGAGGGGTGAAAGCGCATGCCGCCCTTGAACGGGCCGATGGCCGAGCTGTGCTGGACGCGGAAGGCACGGTTGACATGGGTCTGGCCGTGGTCATCGACCCATGCCACGCGAAACTGGATGACCCGTTCCGGCTCCACCAGGCGCTCCAGCAAGCCGTGCTCGGCATATTGCGGATTGGTGCGGATGAACGGCCACAGGCTGGTCATCACTTCCTTGACCGCTTGCAGGAATTCGGGCTGATTGGGGTCGCGCTTGGCGACCATGACGAGAAAGTCGTCCAGACTGGCGTATTTCAAGATCGTTCCTTTAGCAAATAGGGGGAGCTGCGAGCGCGCTTCTGGGGCCAGGATCGCTGGGGGCAGGGGGCTCGCGCCGACGCTAGCGGCCAAGCCTCGGGTGAACAGGCGCAAGTCGGAACGACGGGCTGCAAATGCTATCATTTTTTTTGTCGTGATGACGGCTTTTTGCGGTTCCGCTGCAGACCACCGGCGTCGATCATCAGTTGCTCCAGGCGCGTCCTCGGCATAGTGCGAACTCTGTCAAAATACCGGTTTTACCGCCTTTTTCGCCATGACCAGTTTTCCCACGCCATACGGCTCGCCACTCGGCCAGCCGGCGGCCTACATCAGCCAATATGACCCGTCGCTGCTGTTCCCGATCGCACGCCAGACCAAGCGCGACGAACTTGGCATCGGCGGCACGCTGCCGTTTTTCGGCATCGACCTGTGGAACGCTTACGAAATTTCGTGGCTGAACCTGCGCGGCAAGCCGCAACTGGCAATCGCTACCTTCACGGTGCCGGCCGATTCGCCCAACATCATCGAATCGAAATCCTTCAAGCTGTACCTGAATTCCTTCAACCAGACCCGGCTGGCGGGTTCCGAAGCCTTGCTGGAACTGCTGCGCGCCGATTTGTCGGCCGGTTTCGGCGCGCCGATCCAGATCGAGCTGATCCTGCCGGAACATTTTTCCAGTCTGGAAATGGGTGAGCTCGACGGCCTGTTGCTGGATCGCTTGGACATCGACGTGGATAGCTACCAGCCGGACCCGGCGCTATTGCAGACCGAGCCGGGGCCGCCGATCGAGCAAACCCTGCTGTCGCATCTGCTGAAGTCGAACTGCCTGGTGACCGGCCAGCCGGACTGGGGCAGTGTGCAGATCCATTACGTCGGCGCGCCGATCGAGCAGGAGGGCCTGCTGCGTTACCTGATCGGTTTTCGTGAGCACAATGAATTCCACGAGCAATGCGTGGAGCGCATTTTCATCGACATCCTGCGCCGTTGCCGGCCGCACAAGTTGTCGGTGTATGCGCGTTACACGCGCCGCGGCGGCCTCGACATCAATCCCTGGCGCAGCAATTTCAGCAGCGGCTTGCGGCCCTCGAATCGGCGCAACGCGCGCCAGTAAGCGTCTTGCCACAGCGCTCGCGTGGGCATTGGAAAGATTCCAAGATATAGAGGAGTATGCTGATTATTCGTCATAATTCTCTTTGTTTTCCTTCGTATTTTAAAATACTCCCATGTGCGATGAGTGGCGAACAGGGTCGGTCAGCGGCGCCCGTAGCGGCCGTCGCCATGATTTCCGAGAGTAGAATCAAAAGAGCGTCGGGCTCGGCTTGCGCTGGCTGTGAAGTGGCCTATAATCTGCATCGACTATTCATTTTGTGCGCTGCAGCATCTGCGCCAATGCCATGACCAATCTTGCCACCATCCTGACTTTGGACAACGTCGTGCTGGACCTGGAAGTCTCCAGCAAAAAGCGCGCGTTCGAGCAGGCCGGACTGATTTTTGAAAACAATTGCGGCATCGCCCGCTCGACCGTATCGGACAACCTGTTTGCGCGCGAACGGCTCGGTTCGACCGGACTCGGGTATGGCGTGGCCGTCCCGCACGGCCGGATCAAGGGTTTGAAAGCGCCTTTGGCCGCGTTTGTGCGGCTGCACGAGCCGATCCCGTTCGAGTCGCCGGACGGGCTGCCGGTCAATCTGCTGGTATTTCTACTGATTCCCGACCACGTGACCCAGCATCATCTGGAAATCCTGTCGGAAATCGCCGAAATGTTTTCCGACGAGGCGTTTCGTGCCGGGCTGATCAAGGACCCGGACGCTGCCGCCGCCTATAAGCGCATCGTCCAATGGCAACCCAGCCTGCTGAAATTCGGCTAGTCGCGGTTGCGCCGGGCTGCGGTGCTGCCTTTGCCATCGTTTTTGCCACCGTTTGCACGAGTCCCGATGCTTGCCGCTACCTCTCTCTCGATCCAGCAGCTGTACGACGATAACCGCGAAGCGCTTGAGCTTGGCTGGTTTGCCGGCTTTCCCGGCGGCGAGCGAATGATTCTGGGCGACGCCGCGTCCGCTGCCGATCAGGTCGGCCACCTGAACCTGATCCATCCGGGCCGCATCCAGGTGTTCGGCCACCAGGAAACCGAGTACTACCAGCGGCTGTCGCCGGCTTCTCGCAGTTACCAGACCGCCGAACTGGTGGCTGGCCAGCCACCCGCATTCATCATCGCGCAGGGGCTGGCAACGCCGGCCGACATCCTGGCGGTGGCCGATGAAAAAAATATCGCCCTGTTTTCGACGCCGCTGCCGGCGGCGCAGGTGATCGATTACTTGCGCGTCTACCTGTCCAAGAAACTGGCGCAGCGGGTAACGATGCACGGCGTGTTCATGGATGTGCTGGGCGTGGGCGTTTTGATTACTGGCGAATCCGGCCTTGGCAAGAGCGAACTGGGCCTGGAACTGATTTCACGCAGCCACGGCCTGGTGGCCGATGACGCGGTCGAATTCGCGCGCATCGCGCCCAACATGATCGAAGGACGCTGCCCGCCGCTGCTGCAAAACCTGCTCGAAGTGCGCGGCCTGGGCCTGCTCGACATCAAGACCATATTTGGCGAAACCGCGGTGCGCCGCAAAATGCGGCTGAACCTGATCGTGCATCTGGTGCGGCGTGGCACGCTCGACGAAAACTACGAGCGTTTGCCGATCGATGCGCATACCCAGGATGTGCTTGGCTTGCCGATGCGCAAGGTGGTGATTCCGGTGGCTGCCGGCCGCAACCTGGCGGTGCTGCTGGAAGCCGCGGTGCGCAATACCATTTTGCAGTTGCGCGGGATCGATACGCTGGCCAACTTCATGGAGCGCCAGCGCAAGGAAATGGACGGCGCATAGTGCGGTGTTGCATGCTATCAGGCATGCAACACCGCACTAGCTTTCTGACTTCAGACTTTCAAAAATTCCTCGCGCTGTCCGAGCCAGCGCGCCAGATGGGCGCGCACCGTGGCCGGCTCCGTCTCCAGCAGCTCTTGCGCCAGATCGCGCGCCCGTTCCACCAGCCATTGGTCGCTTTCCAGATCGGCAAAGCGCAGCATCGCCTGACCCGACTGGCGGGCGCCAAGAAATTCGCCTGGACCGCGCAGTGCCAGGTCGCGGCGCGCGATTTCAAAGCCGTCGGCGGTTTCGCGCATGGTCAGCAAGCGCTGCCTGGCGACCGCACCGAGCGGGCTTTGATACAGCAGCAGGCAGACCGACGCGGCGCTACCGCGCCCGACCCGGCCGCGCAGCTGATGCAGTTGCGACAGGCCGAAGCGCTCGGCGTGTTCGATCACCATCAGCGAGGCGTTGGGCACGTCGACCCCGACCTCGATCACGGTGGTGGCCACCAGCAGCTGGATTTCTGCGCGCGTGAAGGCCTCCATCACCTGCTGTTTCTCGGCCGGCTTCAGGCGTCCGTGCACCAGTCCGATCCGCAAGTCCGGCAGCGCCGCGCTGAGCATCGCGTGGGTCTCGGTGGCGGTCTGCAGCTGTAGCGCCTCCGACTCCTCGATCAGCGGACAGACCCAATATACCTGCCGCCCTTCGAGCGCGGCCGCATGCACCCGTTCGATCACTTCCTCGCGCCGGTTCTGGTCGATTGCGCGCGTCAGTACCGGTGTGCGTCCGGGCGGCAACTGGTCGATCACCGAGATTTCGAGATCGGCGTAATACGTCATCGCCAGCGTGCGCGGGATCGGCGTGGCCGACATCATCAGCTGGTGCGGTACCGTGTCTTTCGAATGCGGTAGCTGAAGCAGACCGTCGTGCGGCAAGCCCTTGTTACGCAGCGCCAGGCGCTGGCCGACACCGAATCGGTGCTGCTCGTCGACGATCACCAGTCCCAGTTTCGGGAAATGCACGTCGTCCTGGATCAGCGCGTGGGTGCCGATCACCAGTTGCGCGGTACCCGCCTCGATCGCTTCCCGCGCCGCGCTCTTTTCCTTTTTTTTCAGGCTGCCGGTCAGCCACGCGACGGTGACGCCCAGCGGTTCGATCCAGCTCGCGATTTTGCGGAAATGCTGGTCCGCCAGGATTTCGGTGGGCGCCATCAAGGCCGCCTGGAAGCCGTTGTCGATCGCCTGCGCCGCCGCCAGCGCGGCCACTACGGTCTTGCCGCTGCCGACATCGCCTTGCAGCAGGCGCTGCATGGGATAGCTTTGCCCGAGGTCGGCCCGGATTTCGCCCAATACCCGCTGCTGGGCGGCAGTCAGCGTGAACGGCAGGCGCGCCTGCAGCGCGGCGCACAACGGCCCCACCAGCGGCAAGGCGGCGGCATTGCGGGTGCGGCGCGCCTGCTGCGCGCGTTTCAGCGACAGCTGCTGTGCCAGCAGCTCATCGAATTTCATGCGGGTCCAGGCTGGATGCGTGCGCTCCTGCAAGGCGCCCTGGTCAACCTCCGGCGGCGGATTGTGCAGCAGCCGCACCGACTGCTCGAACGGCGCCAGTTGCAGCGCCGCCAGGCGTTCCGGTGGCAGCGTATCGCGCCAGTCGACACGCGCCAGCGCGGCGGCGATCGCCTTGCGCAAATACGCCTGCGGCAGGCCATCGCCGGCCGGGTAGACCGGTGTCAGCCCGCTTGCCAGCGGGGTGTCAGGCTGCACGATTTTATAGGCGGGATGCACCATTTCGGCGCCGAAAAAACCGATCCGGATTTCGCCTCGCGCCCGCACCCGGTTGCCGATTGCCAGTTGCTTGACCTGGCTGCCGTAAAAATTCAGGAAGCGCAGCGTGAGCTGGACGTCGCCAGCCGCACTTTCATCCTCGTCGGCCAGCGTGACCACCAGCTGCCGCCGCGGCCGGTACTGGATTTCGCAGGCGCTGACCACGCCTTCCACCTGCAGCGCCGAGCCACCGATCCGGCCAGCCGACTGCAGTGCCGCGGCCAGCGGCACGATCTGTGTTTCATCTTCGTAGCGCAGTGGCAGATGCAAGGCCAGGTCGATGTCGGTATGCAGCCCGAGCGCGGCCAGTTTGTGCGCGATGCGGCCAGCGCGGCTAGCCCCGGGGCTGGCAGCCGACGGGGAATGCGGGGCGCGGTTGGATGGTTTCTGGTTCGCGATCGGCATATCAGGCCGTAATGAAAGCGGCAGCGCGTAAAATAGCAGGTTTGCCGAGAGCCGTGCCTGCTGGTGCGTGGCTTGCCATTGTAAGCGCTGCCGCGGCATGCATGGCCGCGCGCGCCATCCATTCCCCTTTTACTGTTTTCCCATGTATTCGCTTTCCGACTTCGATTTCACGCTGCCGCCGCAACTGATCGCGCAAACGCCGCTGGCCGAGCGCAGCGCCTCGCGTTTGCTGCAGCTGGATGGCGAGGCGCTGATCGACCGCAGTTTTGTCGATATCGTCGACTTGATGCAAGCCGGCGACGTGCTGGTTTTTAATGATACGCGGGTGCTGAAGGCGCGCTTTTTCGGTATCAAGGAGACGGGTGGCAAGGTCGAGGTATTGGTCGAACGGCTGCTCGACGCGCGCACCGTGCACGCCCAGGTGCGCGCCTCGAAATCGCCGCCGCCGGGCAGCACGATGCGGCTGGCGGATGCCTTCGAGGTCAAGGTCGGCGCTCGCAGCGGCGAGTTTTACACGCTGATCTTTCCGGATGACGTGCTGGAGCTGATCGAGGCGCACGGCCGGCTGCCGCTGCCACCCTATATCGACCACGCCGCCACCGCTCTGGATGAAAGCCGCTACCAGACGGTGTATGCGCAGGCACCGGGCGCGGTGGCCGCGCCCACCGCCGGCCTGCATTTCGACCAGGCGCTGCTGGACCAGCTGCGCGCCAAGGGCGTGCAACTGGCATTCGTCACGCTGCACGTCGGCGCCGGCACCTTCCAGCCGGTGCGCACCGAAAATCTGGCCGAACACCAGATGCACAGCGAGTGGTACACCATCAGCCAGGAGACGGTGGCGGCGGTGCGCGCGGCGCAGGCTGCCGGCCGCGACGTGATCGCGGTCGGTACCACCAGCCTGCGGGCGCTGGAGTCGGCGTCGCAATCCGGGACGCTTGCGGCCGGTAGCGCCGATACCGCCTTGTTCATCACACCCGGCTATCGGTTTCGCACGGTGACGCGCCTGATCACCAATTTCCATTTGCCGAAATCGACCCTGCTGATGCTGGTCTCTGCCTTTGCCGGCTATGCGCAAATCAAGGCCGCCTACGCCCACGCGGTGGCGCAGCAATACCGTTTTTTCAGCTATGGCGACGCCATGCTTCTGACCCGGACCGACCATGCTTGAATTCCAGCTCCTGAAAACCGACGACAGCGGCCAGACCGCGGCCCGCCGCGGCCGCCTGCGCCTGAACCATGGCGTGGTGGAAACGCCGATCTTCATGCCGGTCGGCACCTACGGCTCGGTCAAGGCGATGTCGCCGCTGGAATTGAAGGAAATCGGCGCCCAGATCATTCTCGGCAATACCTTTCACTTGTGGCTGCGCCCCGGCACCAAGGTGCTGGACAAGTTCGGCGGCCTGCACCGTTTCATGGGCTGGGACCAGCCGATCCTGACCGATTCCGGCGGTTTCCAGGTGTTTTCGCTGGGCGCGATGCGCAAGATCAGCGAGGAGGGCGTCAAGTTCGCCTCGCCGGTCAACGGCGACAAGCTGTTCCTGTCGCCCGAAGTGTCGATGCAGATCCAGCGCTCGCTGAATTCCGACATCGTGATGCAGTTCGACGAATGCACGCCGTACCAGATCGGCGAGCGCCCGGCCACCGAAGCGGAAGCGGCGCAGTCGATGCGCATGTCGCTGCGCTGGGCCAAGCGCTCCACCGACGAATTTGCCAAACTGGAAAATCCGAACGCGCTGTTCGGCATCGTCCAGGGCGGCATGTTCGAGCATCTGCGCGACGAATCGCTGGCCGGTCTTGAAGAATTGCCATTTCATGGCATCGCGGTCGGCGGCCTGTCGGTCGGCGAACCAAAGGAAGAAATGCTGCGCGTGCTCGAGCATATCGGCCCGCGCCTGCCGGCGGCCAAGCCGCATTACCTGATGGGCGTCGGCACGCCGGAAGATCTGGTGGCCGGGGTGGCGGCCGGGATCGACATGTTCGATTGCGTGATGCCGACCCGCAACGCGCGCAACGGCTGGCTGTTTACCCGCTATGGCGACATCAAGATCAAGAATGCGCGGTATATTGAAGATGAAAAGCCGCTCGACGAAAGCTGCGAATGTTATGCATGCCGCAATTTTTCGCGCGCCTATCTGCATCATTTGCACCGTACCGGCGAAATCCTCGGCGCCCGGCTGAACACGATCCACAACCTGCATTACTACCTGCAGTTGATGAGCGACATCAGGCGCGCGCTGGATGACGGCCGCTTCCCTGCTTTCGTGCTGCAATTCAAGGCCGAGCGCGCACGCGGCATCTAGCCGAACGGCAGTACCTGCCGGCCAGGAAGTTGGCAAGGGCGCGGGCACAGAATGCTAAAATGCGAAGCTGTTTTGAACCAACCAACTGGAGTCCTCCGTGTTTATTTCCAATGCTTATGCCCAGACTGCCAGTGATGCGGTGGGATTGAGTGGCAATCTGACCAGCTTCTTGCCGATCATCCTGATGTTCGTGGTGCTGTATTTCTTGATGATCCGGCCGCAGATGAAGCGCCAGAAAGAGCAGAAAACGATGATGGATGCGCTCGCCAAGGGCGATGAAGTGGCAACCGTCGGCGGCATGCTCGGCAAGATTACCAAGGTGGCTGACAATTTCGTAACGCTGGAAGTGGCGAACGGCACTGAAGTAGTGATTCAGAAAGCTGCCGTTACTACCTTGTTGCCGAAGGGTACGATCAAGGCTTCCTTGTAATTGCCCTGGGCCGGCTGCCGGCGTTTGCCGGTGCTCCGGCATCTACCGTATCGGTTCGGCGCGCTACCGCAAGGCGCCGCTGCCGCGCAACATTGAATGCTGAATTGCTATGAATCGCTATCCCCTCTGGAAATACGCCGTGATCGTTGTCGCGCTCCTGTTCGGCGCGTTGTACACCTTGCCAAATTTTTTTGGCGAATCGCCGGCGGTACAGATTGCCAGTGCCAAGGTGACAGTCAAGGTGGAAGCCGACCTGATGCCGCGCGTCGAGCAGATTTTGCAGGAAGGCAATCTGACGCCGGATGGCGTGTTTTTCGAAGCGAACGGTACCCAGGGATCGGTGCGGGCGCGCTTTCTCGATACCGATACCCAGTTCAAGGCCAAGTCGCTGCTGGAAAGCAAGCTGAACCCGGACCAGACCGACCCGGCCTACAGCGTCGCCTTCAACCTGGTGCCGAATACGCCGCTCTGGCTACAAAGCCTGCATGCGTTTCCAATGTATCTTGGCCTTGATTTGCGCGGCGGCGTACATTTCCTGATGCAGGTCGATACCAAGGCCCTGTTGAACAAGCGCCTGCAGGGCCTGCTGAGCGGCGCTCGTGGCATCCTGCGCGACAAGAACATTCGCCATGCCGGCATCACGCGCGCCGGCGACCAGATCGAAATCAGCTTTCGCGACGCTGAAACCCGCAGCAAGGCAAGCGCGGTGCTGGCCAGCGACCTGCCGGATGTGTTGCTGGCTGAGACTGGCGACGCCAACGGCCTGAAGCTGATCGTCACGCTGAAGCCGGAAGCGCTGAAAACCGCGCAGCAGGATGGCGTGCAGCAAAACATCACGACCCTGTCCAAGCGGGTCAACGAACTCGGCGTGGCCGAGCCGGTGATCCAGCGCCAGGGAGCGGACCGCATCGTGGTGCAGTTGCCGGGCGTGCAGGACGTGTCGCGCGCCAAGGACATCATCGGCCGCACCGCGACCCTGGAAGTGCGCATGGTGGATGAGTCGGTGGCGCGCGGCACCGAGGAAACCGCGGCGATTCCGTTCGGTTCGGAATTGTTCAAGGTCGGCAAGGGCGCACCCGTGGTGCTGTACAAGGAGCCGATCATCACCGGCGACTACATTTCCAATGCCAGCGCCAGCTTCGACCAGAATAACCAGCCGTCGGTCAGCATCGACCTGAACGGCGACGGCGGGCGCCGATGCGCAGCGCCACGCGCGACAAGATCGGCAAGTCGATGGCGATCGTGCTGTTCGAAAAAGGCAAGGGCGAGGTGCTGACGGTCGCGACCATCCGGACGAACTCGGCGCTCCGCTTCCAGATCATCGGCATGGGATCGGCCGAGGCGGCCACCGACCTGGCGCTGCTGCTGCGCGCCGGCTCGCTGGCGGCGCCGATGGAAATCATCGAGGAACGCACGATCGGACCGCAGCTCGGCGTCGAGCAACATGCAAAAGGGCTTCAACTCGACCCTGTACGGCTTCATCGCCATCGCGGTCTTCATGATCCTGTACTACCACTTGTTCGGTGTCTTCAGCGTGATCGCGCTGATCGGTCAATCTGCTGTTGCTGATTGGCCTGCTGTCGATCCTGCAGGCGACCCTGACCTTGCCCGGCATCACCGCAATTGCGCTGACCTGGGTATCGCGATCGACGCCAACGTGCTGATCAACGAGCGCATCCAGAAAAAGCTGTCCGTCGGCCAGGTCTGGAAACCGAATGCCTGAGTCTCGGCGCGGAGCGGCGACACTCCGCAGTCCGGCTCCCCGGAAACAGGAATTTGAATAAGGCGCTTTTGGCAGCGCGAGCAGGATTTTGCCCACAGGCCCTCGGCTGGAAACCAGCGAAAGAAAAGAAAGTCATGGAGTTTCTCCGCATCAAGAAGGATATTCCCTTCATGCGCCATGCATTGATCTTCAACGTGATTTCGGCGCTAACGTTCGTCGCGGCGGTGTTTTTCCTGTTACAAGGGCTTGCACGTGTCGATCGAATTCACGGGCGGCACGCTGATCGAAGTCACGTATTCGAAGCCGGCGGATCTCGAACGCATCCGCAAGACGATCGAGGAGCTGGGCTATACCGAAAGCCAGGTGCAAAGCTTCGGCACCGCGCGGACGTCGTTGATTCGCCTGCCGACCCAGAAAGACGTGGATACCGCCGCAGCAAAGCGAGAACGTGCTCGGCCGCTCTGAAGCAAGCAGGATCAAGACGTGAAACTGCAGCGGGTCGAATTCGACGGGACCCCAGGTCGGCGACGAGCTCGCGCATGACGGCTTGATGGCGCTGGCCGCGGTGGTGATCGGCATCATGATCTACCTGGCGTTCCGCTTCGAATGGAAGTACGCGGTCGCAGCGATCATCGCCAACCTGCATGACGTGATCATCATCATGGGCTTCTTCGCCTTCTTCCAGCGGGAATTTTCGCTGACGGTGCTGGCGGCGGTGCTGGCCGTGCTCGGCTATTCGTGAGCGAGATCGTGGTGGTGTTCGACCGCGTGTGC
This sequence comes from uncultured beta proteobacterium, assembly GCA_963707665.1. GTDB lineage: Bacteria > Pseudomonadota > Gammaproteobacteria > Burkholderiales > Burkholderiaceae_D > DATJCV01. The sequence goes on from CAVPQU010000012.1 coordinate 38,709, forward strand.
GAGACCTTCCGCGACCGCCGCTTCAACAAGCTCTCCACTCGCCGAGGTCATGAACCATGGCATTACCAGGACCATTTCGCGCACCATCATCATCCACGGTTCGTCGCAGATGATGGTGTTGTCGATGATGTTCTTCGGCGGCGCGACGCTGTACTACTTCTGCGGTGGCGCTCGACCATCGGCATCCTGTTCGGCGTCTATTCCTCGGTCTTCGTGGCCGCCGCCGTGGCGATGTGGCTGGGCGTCAAGCGCGAGGATCTGCTCAAGCCGATCAAGGAAAAGGACGAGACCGGCAGCGCGGTGGTGTGATACAAAGGTCGAACGCAATGAAAAAAAGCCAGCTTGCATGCTGGCTTTTTTCATGGAGTGGCGACTGCGGGCTATGTTGCGCCAGCGGCGCCCTTTTCCAGGCAAGCCCTGAGCTTGCCCAGCTCCTTTTCCAAAGCGGAAAAGTCGTCGTCGCTGTAGTCGAGGAAGGGTGTCTTGCAGTACTGCAGGTGCTGCGCAAAGATGCGCTTGAACTCGTTTTCGCCCGCTACGGTGAGCATGACGATGGTGCTGCGCCGGTCTTCCTGACAGAGCGTCCGTTTGACCAAGCCCCTGGCCTCCAGCCGGTCGATCACGCCGGTCAGCGTACCCTTGGTGATGAGCGTCTTTTCGCCCAGTTCCTTGAACGACATGCCCGGCGTGTTGCCGAGCGTGGCGATGATGTCGAACTGCGGCGGCGTCAGCTTGAGCGTGCGAATGTGCGCACCCGACATGCGTTCGAACGCGTGGTAACACTCTGCCACCAGGCGGATGCTGCGCATGTATCGTTCTCTCATGGCTCCTACTCCGTTCCGGTGCAAAGAAAAAGCCGGTGCCTCGGGCACCGGCTCGGCGTGGATGGCGCGTCCGCGGACCAGTCCGCGCGCGCGCATCAATCCGCCTTGATCGCTTCGACCTGGATCGCCAGCTTGACGTCCGGCGAGAAGCCCATCGGCACGCCGTAGTTTAGGCCGAAGTCGGTGCGCTTGAACTCGGCGCGTGGCATCGGCGCCGCAGACTTCGCGCTTCAACATCGGATGCTGGATGCACTTGAACTTGTTGATCACCAGCGTCACCGGCTTGGTCACGCCGAGCAGGGTGAGGTCGCCTTCGACGGCGACCGGCTTGTCGCCGTCGAACTTGATGGCCTTGCCCTTGTAGGTGATGGTCGGGAATTTCTCGACATGGAACATATCCTTGCTCTTGGCATGCTCGTTCATCTTGGCATGGCCGAAGTCCAGCGAGTTGGCGTCGATGGTGATGTCCAGCGCGCCGGTCTTGGCGGCGCGGTCGAGCGTGACGGTGCCGCTGGTCTTGGTGAACTTGCCGCGCCAGAGCGAGATGCCCATGTGGTCGGCTTCGAAGCTCGGGTAGGTGTGGCTGGGGTCGATGTTGTAGGTGTTGGCGAAGGCCGAAGCCGAGGCGACCGCGAGCACGGCGGCGACGAGATGTTTGACTTGCATGTGCAATTCCTTGTTGAGAGAGTGGGTGAGTGGATAAAAAAACTGCCTGCTACTGCGCCGCGACGACGCGGAACTTGATCAGGACTTCATCGGCGACCATGCTGGTGTCCTTCCATTCGCCTTCGCCGATGTTGAAGGCGAGCCGCTTGATCGGCAGCGCGCCTTCGAAAATCTGGTTTGCGCCTTCCTTTTTCACCGTCAGCGGAAAGCTGACATCGGTGGTCTTGCCCTTGATGGTGAGCTTGCCGGCAACGTCGAGCTTGCCGGGCCGGCCGGCTTGATCGCGCTCGACACGAAGCTGGCCTTCGGGAATTGGGCGGCGTTGAACCATTCCTTCTTCAGCACTTCCTTGTTGTATTCCGGGTCGCCGAGATCGAAGCTGGGGATGTCGATTTCGACGCTGGCCTTCGCGGCTTCCGGCTTGGCGCTGTCGTAGCTGATCTGGGCATTGAAGCTCTTGAACTTCGCTTCGACCGGTACGCTCAATCTGCTTGAAGACCGCGCTCACGCTGCTCTTCGCCGGGTCGGTCTTGAGCGCGGAGGCGAGCGCGGGCAGGGCGAGCAACAGCGCCAGCACGGCGGCGCCGGCAGCGGCCCGGCGCATCAGTGAGGTTCTGGGCATGGATGAAAATCCTTTCATGTGAAAACGAGCGGAATCAGGGCAGCATGCGCTTGAGCACGCCGTCCTTGTCGATGAATTGGTGCTTGAGCGCCGCCGCCACATGCAGCGACGAACGCGGCAAGCAAGGTCATGTTCAGCGCGTAATGGACCTGCTTCAGGACGGCCTTCCATTCCGGGTCGGGAGCGATCAGCACCGGCAGGGCAGCACGCCGAGATAGACGACCGGCACGCCGGCCGCCAGGCTGTAGCAATAGCCGGAGACCGGGATCGCGAACATCAGCAGCATAGAGCAGGCCGTGCAAGGCATGGGCGGCGCCCTTTTGCCAGGCCGGCATCGTGGCCGGATAGGCTGGCGCCGCATGCGTCAAGCGCCACAGCAGGCGCAGGGCGACCAGGGCCAGCACCGTGACGCCGATCCATTTGTGCCAGGAAAAATATTTCAGCTTGGTCGGCGTCAGGCCCGGGATGTCGACCATGATCGTGCCGAGCGCGAAGGCCGAGACGATCAATGCCGCGACCAGCCAGTGCAGCAGGATCGCGGTTTTCGTGAAGCGGGGCATTAAATTCACTTTTGGAAATTAGTCTTAATTAGGACTAATATGATAGCAGCCTTTTGTTTCTGCTGGTGCAAGCGGATTCTTGCCGGGAAAGAGAAAGCGGCATTCCGGCGGCGCGGGCCGTGGAATGCCGGGCGCGGCGGCAGGGCGGCGCGGAACGGGGCTAGATGCGCGGGCGAGCCGGGCGGCGTCGCCGGTGTAGCTGGCCGGCGTCAGCGCCAGCAAGCGCTGCTTGGCGTCGTCGGGGATCGCCAGCGTCTGGATGAATTCCTGCAGCGCCTGCTGCGAAATGCCTTTGCCGCGCGTCAGTTCCTTCAACTGTTCGTACGGATTTTCGATGCCGTAGCGGCGCATCACGGTCTGCACCGGCTCGGCCAGCACTTCCCAGTTGGCGTCGAGGTCGGCCGCCAGCCGTTCCGGGTTGAGCTTCCAGCTTGTTCAGGCCGCGCAGGCAGCTGTCGTAGGCCAGCAAAGCGTAGCCGAAGCCGACGCCGATATTGCGCAGCACGGTGGAGTCGGTCAGGTCGCGCTGCCAGCGCGAGATCGGCAGCTTTTCCGCCATGTGTTTCAGGATCGCATTGGCCAGGCCGAGGTTGCCTTCGGAATTCTCGAAGTCGATCGGGTTGACCTTGTGCGGCATGGTCGACGAACCGATTTCGCCGGCTTTCGTGCGCTGCTTGAAATAGCCGACCGAGATGTAGCCCCAGATGTCGCGGTTCAGGTCGAGCAGGATGGTGTTGGCGCCGGCGACGGCGTCGAACAGTTCCGCCATGTAGTCGTGCGGCTCGATCTGGATCGTGTACGGATTGAAAGTCAGCCCCAGGCGCTGCTCGACCACGTTCTTGGAAAACGCCTGCCAGTCGAAATCCGGGTAGGCCGACAGGTGGGCGTTGTAGTTGCCGACCGCGCCATTCATCTTGGCCAGGATTTCGACCGCCTCGATGCGGCGCACGGCGCGCTGCAGGCGCGCCACGACGTTGGCGAGTTCCTTGCCCAGCGTGGTCGGGCTGGCCGGCTGGCCATGCGTGCGCGCCAGCATCGGTACCGCCGCGTGTTCATGCGCCAAGCCGGTCAGCATGTCCACCACGCGCCGCAGCGCCGGCAGCAGCACGTCGTCGCGCGCGGCCTTCAGCATCATGCCGTGCGAAGTATTGTTGATGTCTTCCGAGGTGCAGGCGAAATGGATGAATTCGGAGGCGCGCAGCAGCTCGGGCGTGTCCTTGAACTGTTCCTTCAGCCAGTACTCGACCGCCTTGACGTCATGGTTGGTGATGGCTTCGATTTGTTTGATCTGGCTCGCATCGGTTTCGGTAAAACCGGTTGACAATTGCTGCAGCCGGGCTTGGGCGGCGCTGGAAAATGGCTGGATTTCAGCCAGGCCGGCTTCCGACAGCGCCTGTAGCCAGGCGATCTCAACCTTGACCCGGTGGTGCATGAAGCCGGCTTCGGACAACAGCGGGCGCAGCAAATCGGTCTTGCCGGCATAGCGGCCATCGAGCGGGGACAGGGCGGACAGCGGTGTAAGAGACGTCATGGAGCAGTAGCGGAGAGGTAAGTGGAGGGGCTGCGGCAGTATCCGGCGCCGGCGCATCGCAGGGCGCGCTACCGGTGGCAGCGAGCGGCAATTTTACCATCGGATGCAGCGTTCAGCGGCCGCCCACGGGCCGCCGCTGGCGCCGCGCCACGGCACAAATCCGGCAGGGGCCGATGCTATAATCGGCTCCGCCTTTTTTACCATGAGCGTCTATGAAATTAATTGGTTCCATTGCCAGCCCTTATGTCCGCAAAGTCCGTGTCGTCCTGGCGGAAAAGAAGCTGGATTGCGAATTCGTGCTGGACGACGTCTGGTCTGCCGACAGCACGGTGCAGCAGTCGAACCCGCTGGGAAAAGTGCCGTGCCTGGTGATGGAAGACGGCGGCGCGATGTTCGACTCCGCCGTGATCGCCGAATACCTGGATACGCTGACTCCGGTCGGCAAGTTGCTGCCTGCCAACAGCAGCCGCGAACGGGCTGCGGTCAAGTGCTGGGAAGCGCTGGCCGATGGCGTGCTGGATGCCGCCGTCCTGGTGCGGCTGGAGAAAACCTTGCGCACCCCGGAGCAGCAAAACGCGGCCTGGATCGAACGCCACATGAGCAAGGTGGAGGCCGGGCTGCGGGCGATGTCCAATGGCTTGGGCGAGACGCCGTTTTGCGCCGGCAATCATTTCACGCTGGCCGATATCGCGGTCGGCTGCGCGCTGGGCTGGCTGGCTTTCCGTTTTCCGGAAATCGACTGGCGCGGCGAGTATCCGAACCTGGCAAGGCTGTACGACAAGCTGGCCGAGCGGCCTTCGTTCCAGGAAACCGTGCCGCGCTAGAGCCGGCGCACCGCCGCAGCAGGAAGCGTAACGAAAGCCAATAAAAACAGGCGCATCCGCTACTTGGCTGGATGCGCCTGTTTCATATACTCCATATGCAGACATCAAAATACGGGCGTTACGCGGTCGTTTGGGTCGCATACTCCCGTATTTCTGTTGCGCCCAGCATGCGGCGCGGTTGTGCCTTACTCCATCTGGGATTGCAGGTAATTCTGCAGGCCGACCTTGGCGATCAGGTCGATCTGGGTTTCCAGCCAGTCGATGTGTTCTTCGGTGTCATCCAGGATGGTCTGGAAGATTTCGCGCGAGACGTAGTCGCCGGCCAACTCGCAGGCAGCGATGCCGTCTTTCACCGTCTTTTGCGACATCAGTTCCAGCTTGTGGTCGCATTCCAGCATCTCGGGCGTCGATTCGCCGATCATCAGCTTGTGCAGCGCCTGCAGGTTGGGCAAGCCGTTCAGCATCAGGATGCGGTTGATCAGCTTGTCGGCATGCTTCATTTCGCCGATCGATTCTTCGTATTCCTTCTTGGCGATTTTTTCCAGGCCCCAGTGCTTGTACATGCGGGCATGCAGGAAGTATTGATTGACCGCGGAGAGTTCGTTGGTCAGTTGGGCATTGAGCAGTTTGATGATGTTGGCGTCGCCTTGCATGGTGGCCTCTTGGGTGTGTGAAAGGGCAGCTCGGCAACGGATCCATCGGTGTTCCGACGGGCCAAGGCGAAGGGCGTGCAACATCATAACGCATGCCGTCGCCTTTTTCATCGGCAGCGATGCTTGCCAGTGGCGAGCGTTTGATTGGGCTCAGGCGTTCAGGTGTCGGCCCACATTCGCAGCAGGTTGTGATAGCAGCCGGTCAGCTTGACCACCGGCTCGCTATCGTCGCCGTCGCCGCTACTGCGCAGCGCCAGGATCGCCATGTCGAGGTCGAACAGCAGGCGCCGTTGTGCATCGTCGCGCACCATGCTTTCGATCCAGAAAAAAGACGCGAGGCGGGTGCCGCGCGTGACCGGCTCGACCCGGTGCACGCTGGAAGCCGGATACAGGATCAGGTCGCCGGCGGCCAGCTTGACCGATTGCGTGCCGAAGGTGTCTTCGATCACCAGTTCGCCGCCGTCGTACTCGTCCGGCTGCGACAAAAACAGCGTGGCGGACAGGTCGGTGCGCACCCACAGGCCGGTGGCCTTGGAGGTGCGCACCGCATTGTCGATATGGTTGCCGAAGGCGTTGCTGGCGCCGTCGTAGCGGTTGAACAGCGGCGGGAAGGTCTTTTTCGGTAGCGCGCCGGTGATGAACAGCGCGCTCTTGCTAAGAGCCTCCAGCACGATCGCACGCGCCGCCTTGGACGCTTCCGAATCCTCCGGCAACTGGCGGTTGTTCTTCACCTGCTCGGACTGGGTGCCGGCGGTGATCCTGCCGTCGGCCCAGTCGCCCGCCTCGATGATCTGGCGGCAGCGTTGCACCGCTTCCGCCGACAGCACTTCCGGTACGCGCAACAACATTCGGTTTTCTCCGGTCTTTGGTCAGAACTTGTAATTCAGGCTCAACTGCGCGGCGCGGTCGGTGCCCGGCATGTACATGCCGGCGTACAGGCCATCCGCGTATTCCTTGTTGAACAGATTGAACACGTTCAGCTTGATTGAATAGTTGGCGTAGGTGTATTCCACCAGCGCGTCCCAGCGGGTGTAGCCGGGCGCGATTCTGGTGGTGCCGCCACGATACATGATGCGCTCGCCGACGCTGTTGAAGCCACCGCCGACGCGCCAGCCGCCGGCAAGCCGGTAGGTGGTCCACAGGTTGGCGGTGTATTTCGGCGTGTTGTCCGGCCACATCCCCTGGTTGCCGCTGTTCGAGACATCGACGTTGGCGCGCATCGGCGAGTAGCCGGCGAAGACTTCCCAGTCCGGCGTGATGCGGCCGGCCACTTCGAATTCGATGCCGTCGGTGTGACGCTTGCCGGACAGCAGGTATTCGTTCGGGCTGGATTCGAGGTCGGTGTTGCGCTCGTTGGTCTTTTCGGTGCGGAAGATCGCGGTCCGGAGCGTCAGGTCTCCCTCCAGCAGATCCCACTTGGCGCCGATTTCCATGTTGCGGCTCTTTTCCGGCGGCGTGTTGCTGCCCAGCGGATCGAGCGAATAGGTGTCGGCCGACGGGTTGAACGAAGTGCCGAAGGAGGCGTAGTAGGACTGGGTGTCGGTCGGCTGGTAAATGATGCCGGTGCGATAGCTCCAGACGTTGTCCTTGCGGCCGGTGGCGCCGGCGGCGGTGCGGTAGTTGGCGTCCATGCTGTCGAAGCGCAGGCCGGCCAGCACTTTCCAGTGCGGTGTCAGCGCAATCATGTCCTGCGTGTACACCCCGATCGTGTTGGCGTCGAAATTCTGGTTCCTGGCGGGATCGTGGCCGCTGGTCACCGGGAACGAGGGCGTCGGGCCGGGGTTGGCAACCGTGGTGCCGGGAATGCCGATGGACGGCAGGTACCAGAAGCGATCGACTTTTTCGCGAATCAGTTCGACCCCGGCCAGTATCTCGTGCTTGAGGGCGCCGGTTTCCAGCCTGGTGCTGAAATCCGATTGCAGCGTGATGTTTTGCTCGTTGCCGCCACGGGTCTGGAAGCCGCGCGTGATCGGGGTATTGTCGGTCAGTGTGCCGGCGCCCAGCCGTGGCTGCGTGGCGCGCAGATCGCGCTTGAAGTCGCCGACGCGCAGCACGGTTTTCAGCGTGGTGTCGTTGTCGAAGCGATGCAGCCAGCTGCCGCTCAGGATGTCGGCGCTGTCATCCTGGAAGTCGTTGGCAAAACCGTAGAAACGGGTCACCGGGACATGGATGCCGGCGGCGTCGTGGATCGGCCGATTGTTGTACCACGGCAGGCCCAGATCCGGCGTGTCCTGGTAATTCAGGTGGTAGTAGGAGACGTTGAATTCGTCTTCCGAATCGATGCCCCAGGAAAACGAGGGGGCGATGCCGAGGCGGTTGGTGCTGGCGCCGTCGCGGAAGCTGCCGGCGTCGGTCTTCATCACGTTCAGGCGGAAGGCGGCGTTCTGGCCGACCACGCGGTTCAGGTCGAGCGTGGCGCGCTTGTAGTCGCTGGTGCCGTAAGTCAGGTCGAGTTCGCTCTGCGCGCCGAGGAACGGCATCTTGCTGCTCTGGTTGATCACGCCGCCGGTCGAGCCGCGGCCGAACAGCATCGAGGCCGAACCGCGCAACACGTCGATGCGATCGATGTTGAAGGTGTCGCGGTTGTACTGGGCGACGTCGCGCATGCCGTCCAGGTAGATGTCGCCATAGGCGGAAAAGCCGCGCAGGTTGATGTTGTCGCCGATGCGGCCGCCTTCGCCGGCGTTGAAGCTCAAATTGGACACATTGCGCAGCGCTTCCTTCAGCGTGTCGGCGTTCTGGTCATGCATCAATTGCTGCGTCACTACCGTCACCGATTGCGGAATGTCGCGCAGCAGTTGATTGCCTTTGCCGACCGTGCTTTTTTGCGCCTGGTAGCCCGGATCTTCCAGCTTGCCCTTGACGTCGATGGTGGGCAGCGTCTCGCTGCCGGCCGCGACCTTGGCGGCGGGCGCAGTCGGCGTGGCAGGCGTGGATTGGGCACCGGCATTGGCGGCGCTGAATGCCATGGCCGCCACCATGGCGCCAAGCGGCAATAGCGCCGGACGCCGCGCGGCGGCGGCGCTGTTCACCGGCGCAGGCGGAAATTTCAGGGAAGCAAGGGCAGCGGCCAGGGGCCGCCGTTTCGGCAGGGGCTGCATATTCTCAAGGTCTCCAGTTTGGAAAGGCGCGAAGCCATCAAGGCGTGGCTGGCTATCCGAACAAGACGATGGAATTGCTGGCTGAAGGAACGGCTGCGGTGGAATTACCGCAAGAGGCCAATGATAATAATTCTCATTTAATAAAGCAAGGGTATTCTGAGAATTTGCAGCGGCGGCAAGAGGGATGAAGCGGGTGCATCCGGCGCTAACACGAGTTGAGCATGCCGGAACGCATGTGCCGCAAGGAGGCGTGCCACGCTTGCGCGGAAGCGGCCGGTTAGATGGAGCAGTCTATATACTCCTTGATGAATGCATCAATATCCGGCGTATTTTGGTACTTATTTCCACATACTCCAAGATAAAAATGCCCACTTGAGAGCTGCAGCCGGCGCCAACGGGTTATGAGCGCGGCCGCTTAAGGCCGGAGCCGGTCGTTCTGCACTGGGTAACAGAACCGCAGCAATTGCGGCGCACCGCGCAGGAAGTACAGCGCCAGTACCAGGAAAATGCCGCCGGTCAGGAAATAGCCGAATTCGTAGCCGGTCCGATGCGGCGGCCAGCCCAGCATGGTACTGACCCCGTAGGCTAGGTTCCAGAGCGCGTAAACCAGCATCGGCAACCCGGCAGTGCGCACGATGATGCCAAAAATATGAACCGCTTGCATGATGCTCCTCGTAATCCGAATGGGGCGGGTGCTTGCGGGCACACGCCATTGCCACCATGAACAAATTCGGGCGGGGAGGGTTTGATCGGCGACAAAATTCCTGCTGGCCGGGCAGCGATGGCGGCGCGGCGATCCAATAAAAAAGCGACGGCTGGGCGTCGCTTTTCGAGGGATGTCCGGCGCATCGCCGACGGCCGCTACTTCTTCGTCGGCTCGGTGACGAAACCGATCTTGGTCAGGCCGCCGGCTTGCGCCGCAGCCATCACTTGCGCCACTTTTTCGTACTGGGTGGTGCGTTCGGCACGCAGATGCAGTTCCGGCTGCGGCGTTTGCAGCGCGGCCGCCGCAATCTGCAGCTCCAGCTCGGCCGGCGTCACTGGCCTGTCATTCCAGTAGACGGTGCCGATGGCGTCGATCGCCAGGTTGACGTTTTCCGGCTTGATCTGTTCCGGCTGGCTGGTGGCGCGCGGCAAGTCGATCGGAATCTTATTGTTCATCACCGGAATCGTGATGATGAAGATGATCAGCAGCACCAGCATCACGTCGACCAGCGGCGTGGTGTTGATTTCCGGGTTGAAGTCGTCGTCCGAATCGGACAGGGTGCCCATCGCCATCAGGCACCTCCGACCGCGATCAGTCGGGCGCCGTCGGATGCCGATTTGCCATCGTGCCCGGCAAGCTCGGAGCGGGCGCCGGTGACGAACAGCGCATGCAGATCGAAACCGAATTTATTCAGCTTGGCCAGGGTGGACTTGTTGCCGCGCACCAGCGCGTTGTAGCCGAAGGTGGCTGGAATCGCCACCGCCAGGCCAAGCGCGGTCATGATCAGCGCTTCGCCGACCGGACCGGCGACCTTGTCGATGCTGGCCTGGCCCGAAGTGCCGATCGAGACCAGCGCATGGTAAATGCCCCAGACCGTGCCGAACAGGCCGACGAAGGGCGCGGTCGAGCCGACCGAGGCCAGCACCGCCATCCCGGATTGCAAGCGCGCTGCGGTTTCGTCGATCGCCTGCCGCAGCGACAGCGTGACCCAGTCGCTGACCGACAGCTGGTCGTGCAAATGGCCCTTGTGGGCGGCGTGATGACGCATGGCGTTAATGCCGGCCTGGGCCAGGTCGACAAATGGATTGGCGCGGCCGAGCGTAGCCACGCCGTGGTCCAGGCTGGTGGTGTCCCAGAACTGGTGGCCGGCAGCCCATGCCGGGCGTCGCAACAGCCACACCTGAATCGCCTTGGTCAGTATCACGTACCACGACGCCACCGACATCACCAGCAGCAACACCGCAACCGCCCGGGTGACCAGGTCGCCTTGCAGCCACATGCTTTGAAATCCATACGGATTCAGTTCCATCACGACTCCTTGTTTGAATGTAATGCGCTGGGCCGCGCTAGCGGTCCAGCTGGAATTTGATCGGCACGATGGCGTACACCATGACCGCCTGGCCGTCCTCCAGGTGCGGCTTGAAGACCGCCCGCAAGACCGCCTGGCGCGCCGCTTCATCCAGCCGCGCCGAGCCGGATGAAGTCTGGATCTCGACCCCTTCGGGGCGCCCCTTGATGTTGATCAGCGCGCGCAGCACGACCTTGCCTTCCTCGCCTTTGCGCCGCGCCAGCAGCGGATATTCGGGCTGCGGCGCTTGTAGATACTCGACTCCGGAGGAGATGGTTTTCGGCGCCGCCGCCACTGCCGCCGGGGCACTGGCAGCGGCCGCCGCCGGGGCGGTTGCCGGTGCTGCCGCCGCTGCCGGTGGCGCGCTGGCGGCCGCCGGCTGGGCGGGTTGCGGTTCCGGCACCGGCTGCGTGATGGCCTGTTCCGCCGGCGCTGGCTTGACGACAGGAGGTTTTTTCACTACCGGCTTGGGTAGTGGCTTCTTGAGGACTGGCACGGTTTTTGGCGCCGGAGCGGGTGTGGGTGCAGGCTGCGGCGCCGGTGTCGGCTGCGGCGCCGGTTCGGCGGTAATGAAACGGACCAGCACCTCGTTCGGCACCGACTGGTGGATTGGCGGCTGCAGCAAGCCCGCTTGCAGCGCGTAAAAGAAGCCGACATGCATCAGGATAACCAGCGTCAGCGGCACCAGCCGCTTCGCGTAAGGCCATAGCTGGACCGGCGGAGCTTGCATGGGCAACGAGATCGTGGCGTTCATGTTCGGGATCAGGCCGGCATCCAATCAGGCTGAAGGCCGGCAGGTTGCGCCTGCCGTGCGTCCGCGAGCGATTCGCGCAGCACTTGCCGGGCGCAGGCGTTGCATTTGCCGCAGCAGGTGGCAACCCCCAGATTTTGGCGCAATTCGCGCATGGTGTGCATGCCGGCGTCAACCGCCTTGCGAATGTCCCGATCCGATACGTTATTGCAAATGCAAACAATCATGATAATCCTTGCCGCTGGCAGTAGCCAGGCCGCTACTCATATTGCATGGCGATGGTCGCCGCTTGTGGAAGAAGGCTGGCGCCGACCCCGGGGTGGATGCGCTGGTTTTCACGCTGTCAGAATCAGCTTGTTGAGCTGGGTCAGGCGCAAGCGATAAATCCGGCCTTCATGGTCAATCTCGACTTCCCGCCCTTGCTGGAACAAA
>CAVPQU010000013.1:0-98944 GCA_963707665.1 uncultured beta proteobacterium
GAATCCGGTACCTGATCCAACACCAAGCCCGACGCCAAAGCCAAAGCCAACGCCAACGCCAACGCCAGCTCCGACCCCAGCTCCACGCTCCGACACCGGCACCGACACCGACACCGACACCGACACCGACACCGACACCGACACCGACACCGACACCGACACCGACACCGACACCGACACCGACACCGACACCGACACCGACACCGGCACCGACACCGGCACCGACACCGGCCCCAACCCCGGCTCCGTCACCGGCTCCCGGGACGCGTGATCCGTTGAAGCAGCCTTTTTCAAGCACCAGCATCTGGAACATGCCGATCGGCAGTGGTGCCGTTTATGTCCCGGCAAATCTAGCTGCGACTGCAAAGGGCGCGACTTGGGCGGGGATGCCGCAAGTCGATGACGAGATAATCGTACTGAAACCAACCGCTCCGCTCACTAATATCAACTACAGCAGTGCGGCTTGGTCGGGGGCGAATCGATGTGGCGCGACCGGAGGGCTGCTGGCGCAAGTGCCTATCCCAGCAAATTACGTGGTACCGCACGGCGGCGGCAATAACTCGGCGGCGTTCCTGAAGGCCGACGGCCGGACCATCGTTCAAACTCAGCCGTTCACGCGTTGCGCCGCCGGTGGCGCTGCAACCAGTCTGGTGAACTTCCCTAATGTCGACATTTACGGTGACGGTATAACCGGTGGCCATGGCGGTTCCTACCTGTCGTCCATAGGCGGCTCCATTCGTGTAGGCGAACTACGTCCCGGACAGCAGGGACCGCGGCACGCCCTCAAGGTGGATGTTGATTCGAGACAGGTACTCTATCCATGCAAAGCCATGAGTGAGTGCTTCCGCTGGCCGGCGGTGACCGCAGATAGCCACGCGGTAGGGTATTACGGCTCCATGGCTGCTTCCGCCAATGCTGCGATGAAGATGGGTTCGCTGCTCGCCATCCCAGCATCGGTGAATCTGGCAACGCTGGGGTTGGAGACAGAACCGGGCAAGCAGATCGCATGGACGATGCAGAATTATGGTGCTTACATTGTCGATTCTACGGGGGCGCCGAACTTTGCTATCAGCGCTGAGAACGGCCCGGATGGATCGCTGCGCACCCAGTTCAAAGCCGATTGGGGGCTTGAAATGGAAGTGTATGGCCCCGGCCAAACAGCCTGGTCTCGCGACATACAAAAAATAGTTGGAGCGCTCTACGTCGTAAACAACAACAGTCCGACCAACATCGGTGGCGGCGGTACGCCGCGGCAACCTCTGGCTGCGCCTATCCAATAACCGTCTCCCGGTGTCGGCCTCGCGGCCGTTCATCGCAGTATTGCAGGCCCGCCACGTCTTCGAGTCGTGGCGGGCCTTGCGTTATTGGTCACCTCAAATCGGCATGAACACAAGGGGCAGACAGCGCTGGCATACACCATTGGCATCAGTGCATACCAGCGTGATGCTGCTTCACCGTCAGTGTATTAGTTGCCAGTCAACGATGTGATCGAGTGGCAATTGCTGCTCGATCATCAGTACTTTCCCATTGGTTTTTCAGTAAGTATTTATTTCCGGCCGTAAGTCTTTTCAGCCGGAACTGTTTCCACACGTCAAAGTCAGACGGTCACGAAGCGTGGCAAACGTCGGTCTTTTTAAGCCTTTGTCTTTCATAAAATATTTTTTGAATTAAGGAAACAGTTTTGTTTAAATCAATGATTCGATTACGTACGCACGCCCTACTGGGCGCCAGCATGACCATCCTACTGGCTTCCTGTGGGGGAGGTGGCTCAGGGGCAGATGGGGTTTCCGCTGATTCTGCTCTTTCGCCTGAATTGGTTTCTGCCAGCGTCGATCAAGCCGCACTAGACGCGGATCTGGAAGAAAGCGGAGACGCGGAACCGGAACACCGGCACCGACACCGGCCCCAACCCCGGCTCCGTCACCGGCTCCCGGGACGCGTGATCCGTTGAAGCAGCCTTTTTCAAGCACCAGCATCTGGAACATGCCGATCGGCAGTGGTGCCGTTTATGTCCCGGCAAATCTAGCTGCGACTGCAAAGGGCGCGACTTGGGCGGGGATGCCGCAAGTCGATGACGAGATAATCGTACTGAAACCAACCGCTCCGCTCACTAATATCAACTACAGCAGTGCGGCTTGGTCGGGGGCGAATCGATGTGGCGCGACCGGAGGGCTGCTGGCGCAAGTGCCTATCCCAGCAAATTACGTGGTACCGCACGGCGGCGGCAATAACTCGGCGGCGTTCCTGAAGGCCGACGGCCGGACCATCGTTCAAACTCAGCCGTTCACGCGTTGCGCCGCCGGTGGCGCTGCAACCAGTCTGGTGAACTTCCCTAATGTCGACATTTACGGTGACGGTATAACCGGTGGCCATGGCGGTTCCTACCTGTCGTCCATAGGCGGCTCCATTCGTGTAGGCGAACTACGTCCCGGACAGCAGGGACCGCGGCACGCCCTCAAGGTGGATGTTGATTCGAGACAGGTACTCTATCCATGCAAAGCCATGAGTGAGTGCTTCCGCTGGCCGGCGGTGACCGCAGATAGCCACGCGGTAGGGTATTACGGCTCCATGGCTGCTTCCGCCAATGCTGCGATGAAGATGGGTTCGCTGCTCGCCATCCCAGCATCGGTGAATCTGGCAACGCTGGGGTTGGAGACAGAACCGGGCAAGCAGATCGCATGGACGATGCAGAATTATGGTGCTTACATTGTCGATTCTACGGGGGCGCCGAACTTTGCTATCAGCGCTGAGAACGGCCCGGATGGATCGCTGCGCACCCAGTTCAAAGCCGATTGGGGCTTGAAATGGAAGTGTATGGCCCCGGCCAAACAGCCTGGTCTCGCGACATACAAAAAATAGTTGGAGCGCTCTACGTCGTAAACAACAACAGTCCGACCAACATCGGTGGCGGCGGTACGCCGCGACAACCGCTGGCCCCGGCTCTCCAGTAACGGGAAGTGTAGCAGCAATCACCTAATCGTCAGTTTGAGTATGGCAGGCCCGCCACGTCTTCGAGTCGTGGCGGGCTTGAATTTTTATAGACTTTATAGACGTCAGGACGACATTCTGGTGGCATGGGAAGGGATATCATAGTAACGTAAATCTGGCCAGAATACATTTTGTCTCATTCGATGATCACAGGGGAAGGCACCTACTTTCACCTAGGTGTGTTGTCGACCCTGGATCGTATGAAATTTCGTACGCAATTTACAATCGTGGTTGCACATCGCGCTAGAAAATTGTCCATGCGCTTGGGGTCAAGCAGCCACCGCTTCAATTGCCGACCATAGCCCTTAAACGCCATCTTTAATGCAAAATCGCCGTGAAGCAAAAAGTGTGCGCGGGAACGGTATACGGCGACGCGGTCGAGATCCCGTTGCACCCCCATAAGCTTGTATTTATACTCATAGCGACCCCAGAGGAAGTGAAATTCTTTACCACCTCGTTGGATGCAATCACAAATGGTGCGATAGCAGCAAAGTTTTCCGAGTCTGTAGTCATCGTACTGTGGATCATGGGCAATGACATGCATGAAATAATTTTCCCTGGAGCGGCTGCAAATCACACCAGCACAGACGCGGCTACCAATTGTTGCGACACCGACGACGCCGTGCAATTTTACAAGGCGGATGAGCTGTTCCGTCTTTTTCTCGTCGTGCAATGAAACTTTGTTCTTAGCTACCATTCTGGCGCTACTCAGCGTGACAATGTCGCGAATATGTTGTTCAGCTATGTCCTCAGCTATATAGATTTCATAGCAGAACGAAGGGAAATTCTGTTCGACTTTTTTCATGTAACGCTTAATGCTCGTGCGCATATTCTTGCCAAGGCTAGCAAGATACTCTTGAGGAGTGCTTGGCAATGTCAGAACAATATCTTCAAGGCAATTAAATTGTTGATAAGGATACGGAAGGGTGTGAATAGCCGTTTGGATTGCATGGAACGATATGACATCGACCGATTCGAACGTGGAAAAAATAGCGTTCACAAATCGTCGGATATCCTCTTCGTCAAGCTTAATAGCTTCGTTGATCACTTCCACTTTTCCATTTGATCGGCGAAATAGAAGGATAGTGGTAACGTTGCCACCCTTGCGAACCGCATACACAGTCGCATTGCTGGTATGCCCGTCAATTGTGAACTTGGCAAGCGACGAAAAGATGTTTCCGTACAGCCGCTCCATCTCTGCTTCAACGAAAGCCGGCACATCATTTTCGTAAAATGCGGTGGTAATTTTTTGAGGTACTATTGATCGCCCGCCCTCGGCATCGACGATGGGTGCGCCCCTTTTCATGCTTGCCTTTGGCTACAGTCACTGGTTCCATATTCTTCCCGAGTTTTATATACCGTTCTCTCGCATGGCTTATGCAACTTATCGCCGTTACGGAAAACGTTGAGAAATCGGTGCATTTAAAGGAATTAATTCTACGATATCAAGACCCTACGATCGCAAGACGCGATTGGCCTTTCTCCTTGATGCGTATCGTATACGCATCCTGTGCCGTTGCTTCTCCGGCCGCCAAGTTCGTAAACCAATTAACAGAATTAATGGTTTTTCTCTCTCTTATCAAAGGATGTCGTAGAATTTCCTACTTTCTTTCGAGCTGTTAAAAAACCATATCTGAATCGTTTCAAATTTCGCAGAGTGCGTACACACTTGGCGGCGACCTGCGATATAAAATCGTTTCGGCGCTCAGCGTGCAAGAAACCACAGCTTATCGGCGAGACTGCGTTTTGCCTGCGATTTTTATGACTTTTCCGCTGTTAAGCAGAAACTGCGCGCGCGAACGATATATCGCCAGATAGTCGAACCCGATCCGGACGCCGAGGAAGTCGAATTTATATTGATGTGACGACGCCATGAAGCGGCACTCGGTGCCACCGCGAGCAATGCATTCGCAAATGGTAAGATAGTTACACAGCGTCCCCAATCGATAGTTGTCGTATGCAGGATCATGGGCGACGACATGCATGAAATAACGGGATCCAATGCAGTACGAGATTCCACCCGAACAGATGTGACCATCGATCGTGATGACACCGACGAATCCATACATTTTCACGAGACGGAGTATCCGTTCCGTTTCTTCGTCGTGGATGTACGCCGCCTTGTTCTTGACGGCCATCCTGGCGCCGCTCAACCTAATAATGTCCCGGATGTGCTGCTCTTTTATTTCTTCTTTCACGTAAATCTGGAAATGAAAAGAAGGAAAATTGCGCTCGATTTTTTTCCTGTAGTACTTAACGTCACGGCGCATGTGCTTGCCGAGGTTGGAAAAATACTCTTCCACCGTCGCCGGCAAAGTTACCACGATGTCTTCCAAGAAATGGCATTGTTGATAAGGAAACGGACATCGATACATAGCCGTTTGTATGGCCAAGAACGATATGATCTTGACGGACTTAAATGCGGCAAAAGTCGCGTTCGTAAATCGGAGGATCTCAGCTTCGTCGATTGTTATTTGTTTGTTCAAGACTTTAACTTCATCCTGCTCGCGTCGAAACAGAAAGAGCGTGATCACTTTGTCACCTTTGCGCACCACATACGTACTCGCATTTTCCATTTCACCGTAAATTCTGAATCGGGAAAGGGATGTATAAATGTTTTCGTATAGCCGCTCCATCTCCGCTTCAACGAACGGTGGAATTTGATTTTCGTAAAACGAAATGGTAATTTCTTCTGATTTTGTCAATCGCTTCAACTTATGATCGGCGATCGGCATATCTGTTATCTGGTTGCTTTTTGTTACCGTAGTTGTCTCCATATTATTTTTCGAAATCTCATTCATAGTGCCCATTAAAAGTGTATTTTTTATCATGGAATCTCCTGCGACACAGATCATTGAAAAATAACTGATTGAACTCATTGACTCGAAAATCCTATTTCTAGGGAGCGCCGCAGAGCATCCTACTTTCGTCTTTCCAAAACAATGCTTCTGAATTTTTTCAGAATTCGTAGAACTAGTAAAAACCCAACTGCGGTCCGTGATATAAAGTTGTCCCGGCGCTCGGCGAGGAGTAGCCATAGCTTGGCCTGACGAACGTAGGCTCTGAATGCGGTCTTTAATACCCGGTCGCCATTCAGCAGAAAATCCGCGCGTGAGCGGTAAATAGTTAGGCAGTCGAAATCCAGCCAAGCGCCCAAAAAATCAAATTTATACCTATGTGATGACTCCATGAAGCGAAACTCCTTACCGTTTCTGGTAATACATTCGCAAATCGTGAGATAGGTGCAAATCGTTCCTAGCTTGTAGTCGTCATATTGTGGGTCATGGGCAATGACATGCATGAAGTAATTCGCTCCAACGCTGTAGCAGAGCGCACCAGCACAAACGCGACCGTCAATCGCAACGGCACCAACGAAACCGTACATTTTCACGAGACGGAGTATCCGTTCCGTTTCTTCCTCGTTGATGTACGGGGGCTTATTCTTGAGAGCCATCCTGGCACTGCTCAGTTTGATAATGTCCCGAACGTGCTCCTCGCTCACGTTCTCCTTCGAGTAGACTTCAAAACAGAATGAGGGGAAGCTTCGTTCGATCTTCTTCATGTGGCGCCTAATGTTCGTTCGTGTGCTCTTTCCGAGCCTGGCCTGATACCCTTCTTCCGTACTTGGCAAAGCCAAGACAATGTCTGATAAGCACTTGCATCGTTGATGAGCGAAGGGGAGCCTGCGAATCGCCGTTTGTATGGCCAAGAACGATATGATCTTGACGGACTTAAATGCGGCAAAAGTCGCGTTCGTAAATCGGAGGATCTCAGCTTCGTCGATTGTTATTTGTTTGTTCAAGACTTTAACTTCATCCTGCTCGCGTCGAAACAGAAAGAGCGTGATCACTTTGTCACCTTTGCGCACCACATACGTACTCGCATTTTCCATTTCACCGTAAATTCTGAATCGGGAAAGGGATGTATAAATGTTTTCGTATAGCCGCTCCATCTCCGCTTCAACGAACGGTGGAATTTGATTTTCGTAAAACGAAATGGTAATTTCTTCTGATTTTGTCGATTGGCTTGATTCGTGATCGATATCCGACCTGCAGATTGAGTGATTTCTTGCAGAGACATTTATGCATTCCATTTACAACTCCCATCCGCGACGAAAAATTGTTAGCGTAGTGTTGTATTCTGTTGACCGCTTAGCCCGCCGTTTGCGAATCAAATTTTGCAGGAGGTTGCGAGTTGCTACATATGTTCAACCATAATGTCGAGATCGGCGTGAAGTTCTTTCACGGGGGCTTGGTGAATGAGAACTCGGCCAAAGTGTTTCAGGCAGAAATAGAGACAAGAACACATGGGGAGCCGATTTAATTCGGTCGTGCCACAATATCGGCGTGCTGCTGAAATCCGATGCTTTCGGATATCATAGATGAAATCATGTCCTCCGTAGAAACGGACATACTGCTTGAGAAAACGTTATCTCCTCCTGTGGATTATTTGTCGATATTTATGGCAAGCATGGGAGCGTGGGCGCTTTAAATAAGAGCGATAAGACTATTCGCGCAGAATTTCATGCACCCGCTTTTTAGTCGATTTGTTTTCATCGTGACGTTGTCCGGTGAGCAGAACAAGTTGCTTGCGACCTCCGGCCAGCAGGAAGCACGGCACAAACAAAAAAAGATAAATCGTCGCCTTTGCTAGTAACAAAACAAATACTTGTAAGTTTGCTAGACTTGACAAGAGGGAGGTGCCCCCTAGCGCACAAGCGGTTGCAAATACCGCCGGCCACAATGCGCGCCATGCCAGCAATTGATGCATGCCTATGCCGAGGCTGCGCGATACAACACCCACCGACCACAGTTCACTAATAGCAAGAGTGAACACGGTACCCATGGCGGCGCCGACCAAACCGAAATAGCTGACACCCAAAATATTCAGAATGACCGACAGTGCGAGACAGCATGTGCTGTTGATGGCGGCGAAATGCCCCTTGTCAAGGGCGGGAAGTACATGCCCGACCGCAAAAGCGGTCATCATCATACCGATCACGTAGACTTGCATGGCGGGTACGGCTTCTTGATAGCGACTGGTGTATATGATCTCAACTAATTCCGGAGCAGTGGCAAACAATCCCCCAGCAATAGGTAACAACAAAAGTGCGGTGGCACCATTGGTTTTTTTAATCAGGCGACCAATTTCTGTCAAATCGCCACAAGCATGTGCACTATTGAGATGCGGCATCATTGCGCTGTATACAGGCTGACGAATCAGCGTTGCCACTGGGAGAAAGGCTGCAGCAATCGAAAACGTGGCGTACTGCGCTGGTGACAGCATGCTTGCCACTACCCATTGGTCAGCTTGGGTGCGCATGAGGAACAAGGCATTTCCCACGGCAAAAGGAAATGAATAAGCCAATTGTTTTTTCATGGTAGCCATCTGCCACGAAAGTTTTTTTCCTGTAGTCAGAATGTAATAACTCAATATCGTTATTTTTGTTATGGCGACAACTAACATAGCAGAGACAACCCATGCGATATCACCAGAAATATAGGCTGCCCCTCCCAGAAAAAGGGTCCTCAGGAGGGCAAGACTAATGGTCGAATTCGATTGCCAGTACGCTTTCTCTTCTGCAATTGGTAGCACATCCAGAAGCGATGCCACCACCCAAAGAGCGATAAAAATTGTAGACAGACTATGCGACTGAAAGAACAAACTGGTTGCCATCTCCGGCAAGAAGGGGTTCCAGCCACTTACTATGACTCCAACCAGGGATCCGGCCGCTATTAAATAGGCCAGAACATTGCCGATGAAGAGACTTTTCTGTCCAGATTCTACTCTCGGCAGGAAATAGAATAGCGATTGCGGCATGAAGGCTGGAGCGATTGCCAACGCGGTGCCGGCTAACAACCACAAAAAGCGATATTGGCCAAAAGCGGTTGCGTCAAGATAGCGCACCAGAACAACCGGCATCGCCAACTGCAGTCCGTACTCGATACCACCTGCCAACGCGAGCCTAGTGGCACTGCGACGCAGACTCCCATCGTATGACATCGACAACTCGGACACGCTAGGCATGCGGTTCCGCCAGCCGAGAAAAAAGTCGCTCGTAGAGACCAATCATGGCGGCAAGAGAAAACTGCTTCGCCACAGTCGAACGAGCATGATGACTATTTCAAAAACTCTTGGGATACGGCAAGAAGAATGAGAGTAAAGATAAGCAAACCAAATGGCTAGTTGAAGTGAACGAGTGGCGTAATCAGATTGCACACGCATCTTCCGGGGTAGTCCTTCATGTTGACTCGCTCGCCCAATTAGAAACGTACGCAAAATGGCTCAATGGCAATCTATCCGGAACAGAAGATGAAGTTGCAGAGACAGAGTTGAGAGAGGAAGCCGACGCCTAAAGCCATTTTGGCGGATTTGGCTGTTATCAAAAAATGACTTTCCGTCTACAAGCAGCGTTATCAAAGCCGGACAAGTCAGTCTTGCCCAATGCACCAGAACCGATGACCTGCTACATGAACTGCCCGCAACCTAGTTGCAGCGTAGCCGGGACGAGTCAAGGGCAAGCGAAAAACGGGCGCGATTGACTGGCAATGGCGCCCGCTTGGGGGACAGTATCGAGTGCATCGGGATCGTCGGTGACGTACAGGCCAGCATGGCCATCAGCGCCGCTCGCACTGGATTGACGTTCAGGTATACAGCGACATGCTGTTTTTTGCAGGTACGGCGACCACATCGCCGCGTCGACCAGCTATGGCGCAAAACGATATCGCCTACGATCGTTTCTGTGGCTGGAGCCATCCGTGTGCCGTGCGCACGGCGATGTCGGGCCTGGCCCGCCGAGACTGGCGCGGCACTGTCGGGCCCGGAAGATCAATCGATATAACGTAGCCCCGCCTTTTCCAGGGTCTCGCGCATCTTGTACATGTCCAGTCCGAGAACGCCGGCCGCAAGCTGCTCTCTTTTCTGGTGCTCGTTCCGCTCCCTGGCTTCCGCGGCGTCGGCTACCTGCTGCGCAAGCGCGGCAGGCACGACCACCACGCCGTCATCGTCGGCTACCACCACATCACCGGGATTGACATGCGCCCCGGCGCACACGACCGGAATATTGACCGAGCCCACCGTGGCCTTGATCGTGCCCTTGGCGCTGATGGCCTTGGAAAACACCGGAAACTCCATCGACGTCAGGTCTTTCACGTCGCGCACGCCGGCGTCGATGATCAGTCCCAGGGCGCCGCGAGCACGGAAGGAGGTTGCCAGCAGGTCTCCGAAATAACCGTCCGTGCAGTCCGCCGTCACGGCAGCGACGACTACGTCGCCGGGCTGAATCTGCTCTGCAGCCACATGCATCATCCAGTTGTCGCCCGGGTGCAGCAGCACCGTGACGGCGGTGCCGCACACGTGCGCACCGGTGTAGATCGGGCGCATATATGTTTTCATCAGGCCCACCCGCCCCATCGCTTCGTGGATGGTGGCGACGCCGAAGCGCGAAAGTTTTTCGACAGCGGCCTTGTCGGCGCGCGCGATGTCGCGTTTGACGATACCGAGATTATTCATAGACATAGTCATTTCCTTATTGGCCCTTGGCCTTGAGTGCAGCGTCCAGCCTTGGGAACACCCGGCGCACGTTGCCTTCATAGATCTGATAGCGGTCTTCCGCGCTCAGCTGGGTGGATGATTCGATGTAGCGCTTGGTGTCATCGTAGTAATTGCCGGTTTCAGGATCGATGCCGCGCACAGCGCCGATCATCTCCGAGGCGAACAGGATGTTTTCAACCGGGATCACCTTGGTCAGCAAGTCGATGCCGGGCTGGTGGTACACGCAGGTGTCGAAGAAAATATTGTTGAGCAGGTGATCCTTGAGCAGCGGCTTCTTCATCTCCTGCGCCAGCCCGCGGAAGCGGCCCCAGTGATAGGGAACTGCACCGCCGCCGTGTGGAATCAGAAATTTCAGGGTCGGAAAGTCGGCAAACAGATCCGAAGTCAGGCATTGCATGAATGCGGTCGTGTCGGCATTGAGGTAATGCGCGCCGGTCGTATGGAAGCAGGCGTTGCAGCTGGTGCTCACATGGATCATGGCCGGGATGTCGTATTCCACCATTTTTTCGTAAATCGGGTACCACTGACGATCCGACAACGGTGGCGCGGTCCAGTGGCCGCCCGACGGGTCCGGGTTCAGG
The DNA here is from genome assembly GCA_963707665.1 of uncultured beta proteobacterium. Lineage (GTDB taxonomy): Bacteria > Pseudomonadota > Gammaproteobacteria > Burkholderiales > Burkholderiaceae_D > DATJCV01. The sequence goes on from CAVPQU010000013.1 coordinate 11,124, forward strand.
TTGAGGCCGACGAAGCCGTATTCCTTGACGCACTTTTCCAGTTCGGGAATGCTGGTGCTGGGGTCAACGCCCGGCGACTGCGGCAGCATCGCCGCGCCGATGAAATGGTCGGGAAACAGTTGCGATACCCGGTAACATAGCTCGTTACAAATGGCAGCCCATGTCGCGCTGGTGTTGAAGTCGCCGATGTGGTGCGCCATGAAGCTGGCGCGCGGCGAGAAGATCGTCAGATCCGAGCCGCGCTCCTTCATCAGCTTGAGCTGGTTGTTCTCGATCGATTCGCGCAGCTCATCGTCGCTGATCTTCAGTTCAGACACCTTGGGGCCGAGCTCAGGTGTATTGAGGTTGGCGATTTGCCTGTTGCGCCACTCTTCCAGCGCTTTTGGCGCCGTGGTGTAGTGGCCGTGACAGTCGATAATCATCGGGTTTTCCTTGGTCATGGTCATTTTCCTTTGCAGACAGATTGCGGGATCATTACTTCGCCTCGCATGATGAGGCGGGCGGTGCGCAGCAAAGCGGCGCGTATTACGTTTTGCGGCTGGTCGGGATCAAGGCCGAGCTCGACGCTGAATTCACCGGTCGGATGTTCGACCGATACCGTCTGGACCAGCCCTCCTTCCATGACTGCCAGCCCGTGCGTGACGGAGCCTTCCAGTACGCAGGCCGTAGCCACCGTCACAGCGGCCAAAACCCCGATGGCGTCGTGGCAAACGTGCGGAATGAAACAGCGGGTGGCAATACTGCCGCCGGCGCGCGGCGCCGCCACCATGCACATCTTCGGGTAACTCTTGTCGGTCACGTCGCCTAGCCCCATCAGGTGGCCAGCCTGCAGGCGCAACGCTTCCAGGCGTGCCTTGAGCGCATTGTCAGCATTCAATTCAGCCACCGTCTCGTATCCGCTTCGGCCGACGTCGGATGCACGCAATAACACCATCGGCATGCCGTTGTCGATGCAGGTCACGTTGAGCGTAAACGGCTCGATGCCGGGCGCTTCCACCGTGACGGTATCGAGTGTCTTCCCGGTCGGCAGCAGTCCCGAGCAAACCGATCCGGCCGTATCGAGGAAATTGATGGTGATCGGCGCCGCGGTACCGGGCACGCCGTCAATCTGCGCGTCACCGTCGTATTGCACCCGACCGTCCGGCGTGTTCACCGTAATATCGCATTGCATGCCAGTGTTGAGCGTGAGTACCCGCGCCGTGGTGGTCGCGCCTTGTGCGGTGATCAATCCGCGTTCGAGCGCGAACGGCACCACGGCTGCCAGCATGTTGCCGCAGTTGGGCGTCGTGTCGACCGTGTCCCTGGCCGGTTGTAACTGCGCAAACAGGAAATCGAGCGCTACGCCGGGCGTGGTGCTTCTGCGCACGATGCCCACTTTGCTGGTGAGCGGGTTCGCCCCGCCCAGCCCGTCGATCTGGCGCGCATCGGGCGAACCCATCGCGGCGAGCAGCACGCGGTCGCGTGCCGCCCGGTCGGCCGGGAGATCCGACTCCAGGAAAAACGGGCCGCGCGAAGTGCCACCTCGCATCAGTAAACAGGGAACGGGAACTTGCCCGACATCGTCTTCATTCGTCATCGCTGGTGTCCTCGCTTGGCTCATGGAGTGAGTTCTAGTATCGGCAAATCAGCCCTCACGTGGGTTGCTTTGTGGCATGGAGACTGTTCTAATTTACTTATCCCATGTTATTTAGGAAGGTTATCTGTCGAGCCATGTCGATTCAGCGATCCACACTAAGCCTGCACCACCTGCACGTGTTTCATTCGGTCACGGCGACAGGCGGCATACGGCGTTCGGCCGAGGTGCTGCATCGCGCTTCTTCCGCGGTGTCGCGCTCTATCGCGACGCTCGAGGAATGCCTGAACGTTGCCTTGTTTGAACGCAAGGGACGCGGCATGCTGCTGACCGCCGCCGGCGAAATCGTGCGCGTGCGCACGCAGCGCATTGAGGCCGAACTCGCTGGCGTGCGCGCCGATGCCGCCCGCATGGCAAGCCGGGCGGGAACCGGTTCGATCGGTTCCATGGATGCGCTGTTGCACGAGCCACGCCTGATGGTTGCCTCGCTACTCGCCGAAATGCACCATATGCCCAGCGTCGCCAAGGCGACCGCACTCTCACAACCCGCTGTCAGCAACGCCATTGCGACACTCGAGTCGGCGCTTAAGCAGCCATTGTTTCTGCGCACCGCGCACGGGACGGTACCGACCGACGTCGGCGCGCGCTGGATCGTGCAGTTCGAACGAGTGCTGGCAGAACTGCGTCATATCGAGACTGACGTGGCGGCGCTCAATGGCGTGCTGGAAGGCGTGATCACCGTCGGTGCCCTGCCACTTGCGCGCACGCTGGTGCTGCCGATGGCGTTAAGCGCCCTGCTGGCACGCCATCCGAAACTGCGGGTGCGCTCACTCGAAAGCCCGTATGAAGAGCTGTGTGGCGGCCTGTTGAGCGGAAAGATCGACTTTATCCTCGGGGCCATCCGGCCGGCGCACGGTACCGAACTGGCGACCGAACCGTTGTTTGTCGACCAGATTGCATTGATCGTGGGCGCCAGGCATCCATTGGCCAGGCAAGCGAGCGTCGACTTTCAGGATGTAGCGGGCTTTCCGTGGGTGTTGTCACGTGCCGGCACGCCGCTGCGGGAGTCGCTCCAGGCATTCTTCGCCAGCCATGGCCAGGCCCCACCGCAGGCGGCGGTCGAAACCGGCGACCTCGCCTTGCTGCGCACGCTTCTGCTACAAGGAAACATGCTCACCATGCTGTCCGCGCACCAGCTGCACTACGAGATCGAAAGCGGCAGCCTGGTTGTGTTGCCCTTCGCCATGACAGGCATGCAGGGCCAGATCGGCATCACCACCCGTGCCGGTGCGCACCTGTCAGGCGGCGTGTATGCACTGCTGGAAGAAATCCGACGCGTCAGCGCCACCTTGAAATTGGCGACGCCATAGCGGAGATTGCCTTGCGTTTTTTTATAAGTCGAGTACCAGACGCGGCGTTTTCGCGCGCGAACAACAGGGCGTGAACTGGTCATTGGCATCATGCTCGGCATCGGTCATGTAGTAGTCGCGGTGGTCGGGAATGCCGCTGCAAATCCTCGTGATGCAGGTGCCGCACACTCCCTGTTCGCATGACACGGGAATCTTGATCCCGTGCTCGGCCAGCGCCGCCACCACTGTCTTGTCCTTCGCTACCGAATACACCTTGCCGCTGCTGGCGATCTGGACCTCGAAGCTGCCGTCATCATCCGCTTGTACTGGCGCCGCACCAAAATACTCGAAGTGGATGCGGGTATCGTTCCATCCTCTTTCCTTGGCGGTTGCCACCACTGCATCAATAAATCCTTGTGGGCCGCAAACATACAGGTGTGCCTCGCTGCCTGCTTCATCGAGGGCGGCGCCAATGTCGAAGCGCTGCTTTTCCTCGCCGTCGTCGAAATGGATAACAACGCGCTCGGCAAAGGCCGATTCGCGGATCTCGTCATGAAACGCAGCACGGCTTCGCGAGCGCGCGCAATAAGCCATCTTGAAGTCGGCGCCTTGCTGCGACAGGGATTGCGCCATCGCCAGAATCGGCGTGACGCCGATGCCGCCGGCCAGCAGCAATGATCGCTGTGCACTGGGGTCGAGGGCAAAATGGTTTCTCGGCGCACTGATCTGGATCAGTTGGCCTTCCTGCACCTGGTCGTGCATGGCGGCTGAACCGCCGCGACTGTTGGCGTCGCGCAGGACCGCAATCCGATATCGATTGGTCTCGCGCGCATCGTTGCACAAGGAGTATTGCCGAATCAGTCCGTCGGCAAGATGGACATCGATGTGGGCACCCGCATCGAATGCCGGCAAGGGCATGTTTGTCGCGTCGATCAGTTCGAAGCTGAAGGTGGCGTCCGCTTCCAGGGTCTTTTTTGCCACCTTGACGGTAAGGAGTGTCTGGTTCATGTAGTTTTCTTGTCAAATCGGCGAATACCACACGCGGGCATCGCCGATTCCATGGTGTGGTACGGTGACTTCAGGCGTTGGCCGAGGATTCGGCTTGTGCCATTTCTTCCAGCATCTTGCGCACTCGCGCCGGACCAGCGTCGATCGCCAGCCAGGTGAACTGGCGCTCGCCGGTAGCTTCCTGCTCGCGCTGCAAGGCGCCAACGATCACGTTGTCCTCATCGAAGGTCTGGGTCATGCCCTTGATCAGGTTAGCTTCCAGTTCCTCGTCGCCGATGCCGAAATTGCGTACATGCATCCAGAAGAAGTGGGTCGCACTTTCCGTCTCCGGCGTCAGGAACTTGTAGCTGTGGCCGCGCAAACCCTTGTCCATATTTTCTTCGGTGTGCTCCTGGCCGGCGTCCATCGTCACCACATCGACCCGCGACACGCACGGGGCGAAAAAATTGTAGTACTGGCAGCGGTCAGTCAAGCCCTCGAACTTGCCGTTCTTCTTGTCGATTGGGGGCGGCGGCGCGTTGTTGGTCCAGCGGTAGGTCACCACGTAGCCGGAGCCCTGCTCGACCTTGACCGGCACTTCGCTGGCCGCCGGGTTGCCGATCGTGCTCACATGGGCGTAGGTGGTATGCGCAGGGTCCTGCAGGTTCTCGGCAATATTGAGGTAGTTGGCCTTATGGTGCTGATAGCCGCCGTGGACCGCGGTCCAGTTCGGGTCGTCCAGCTTGAGCACCGGATGAATCAGGCTTTGATCGGCCAGTGCCGGGTCGCCCATCCAGATCCAGAGTGCGTGATGGCGCTCAACCACCGGAAAGCTGCGTACCACCGCGGTAGGAGGTATCCGGTCCTGCCCCGGCACATGCACGCACTTGCCGCTGCAGTCGTATTGCAGGCCGTGATAGCCGCATTCCACATGGTCGCCCACCAGCTTGCCCATCGACAGCGGCAGCAGCTTGTGCGCGCAGCGGTCGAGCAGCGCCACTGGCGTCCCGTCAGTCTTGCGATACAGCAGTACCGGCTCGCCAAGGATGCGCCGCTTGAACAACCCGCGCCCGACTTCACTGGCCCAAGCCGCCACGTACCATGCATTTTTTACGAATGTCGACATGCCTTCTTCCTCTCGTCTTCTCCGCGGCGGGACCAGCCCGCCCCTTGAACACCTATTCGCCGCTGTCGGTAAATGTCACCACGCCCATGCCACTGGTCATCGGGGCATAGTAGTTGCGGTGGATCCGTTTGACCTGCTCGTTCATCGCACCACGCATGGTCAGCCACATGATCAGCTCGACCGCCTCGGCGCCTGCCGCTTCCATAATTTCGCGGTGCGTCAGTTTGGTCAGTGCCAACGGGTCGGATTCAAGCTTGTCGAGGAAGTTGTTATCCCACTGATCGTTCATGTGACCCATGCGCTCGCCATGCAGCTGATGCGACATGCCGCCGGTGCCAATGACCACAACGCGCAAGTCTTCCGGATACGATTCGACCGCGCGCCGCAATGCCTGCCCCAGCTTGAAGCAGCGCGAAGCGCTAGGGAGCGGATGCTGGATCACATTGACCACCAGCGGCACGACCTTGATGTCCCAATCTGGATCATGCGACCACAACAGCGGCAGTGGTACGAGCAGCCCGTGGTCGACGTCCATTTCCTGACATACCGTCATGTCGAACTCGTCCTGGATCAGCGACTTGGCCACATGCCATGAAAAATCGGCGCTACCCGGCACCGCCGGCAGCGGGCGCGGACCGAAGCCTTCGTCACCAATGCCATACTCATCCGCCACGCCGATGGCGAAGGTCGGATACTTATCAAAGAAGAAATCGGTGCCATGATCGTTGTAAACCACGATCGCCACATCGGCCTTGATCTCTTCCTTCAACCATTTCTTGATTGGCTTATAACCGTCAAACAAAGGCGCCCAGACTGCCTGCTCCTGTTGCTTGCCGTCGTACGCGCGACCAATCGAGGGGACATGCGAGCTTCCAATGCCTGCCACAATCTTTGCCATATTAAGTTGCTCCCTTCCCGTTGCGTGTTTGAAGAAACTGTTCGAGGGTCTCGCCGCGTTGTTGCGCGCCCATGCCATATAGGCCGACACCGAAGGCCTCGGCGATCTTGATCAGCAAATACACGTTGGCGCCGCTTTTGATCAGACCCAGCCAGTCCTTATCACGCACGAGCTGTCGATGCGCTTCAGACACCTTGTACTGTTCCATGTAAGCTTCGAAATCAGCCTTGAACGCGGCCCGATTGGCCGGCTTGCACAACGACATGCACATCTTGTTGAGGCGGTATCCCAATTGCGACCGCGTATAGTCGAATACATACGTTCCTGGTATTCCCCAGTCGTGAGGCATCTTGCCACTCATGATTGCTCCTTGTGGTAATGAAATCCTGGCGGACCTTCCAGCCCGCTGCGCGATGATTATGTCCGCTGGTGTCCGCGCGTTCAATAGCGATGCCCCGCTATCAGATATGCACGAATTGCAGATTCAGCGCGGGGATGGTACGGTACCCGCACGCAATTGGAGAGGACGATGGACCTGAAGCAACTGAAATATTTTATCCACGTGGCAGAACTTGGTAGCGTCACGCGCGCGGCCGCGATCCTGTCAGTGCCGCAGCCTGCGATTAGCCGCGGAATCCGGCAGCTCGAAGTCGAACTGCACCAGACGCTACTGGTGCGTAACGGCCGCGGCGTAGCCGTCACGGAAGCGGGCAAGCTGTTGCTGGCACATGCGCTGGGGATCCTGGAGCAGGTCGAGCGCGCCCGGCAGGAGCTCGACGAAACCAAAGGCGCGGCGGTCGGCCAGATCGCCATTGGCCTTCCCCCAAGCGTCGGACTGTCATTGACGGTACCGTTGAGTACCGCGTTCCGGCAACGGTTCCCGAAGGCGCGCCTGAAAATTATCGAAGGCATGTCGACCCACATCGTTGAATGGCTGGCCACGGGACGGCTGGACGTGGGCCTGGTTTACAATCCCGTCCCCAACCCGGAGATCGAGACCGTGCCGCTGGTGGAGGATCTGCTGTACCTGATCGGCCCGGCGCAAGCCAACGGCAATGTCGGGCAGGAAGGTGTTCCTCTGACCGAACTGCCCAACTATCCGCTAATTATTCCGAGTCGTCCGCATTCGGTGCGCATGTACGTGGAAACGAAGATGGCAAATGCGGGCCTCAAGATGAACGTGGCCTGGGAAGTGGACGGCATCCCGTCGATCCTGGATATGGTACGGCAAAATTTCGGGTATGCAGTGCTGCCGCTGCTGGCACTGCGCGGCGATGCCAATCAGGAAACCTTGTCGGCAAGTCCGATCGTTGCACCTACCATGGCAACCGTCCTGAGCCTCGCGACCTCGGCGCGGCGCCTGATGTCTCCTCTGGTGCGCCAGACCTGCAACCTGCTGCATGAGTTGACTGAAACGCAGTTGCAGACCAGCCCGACTAGCGCTTGACTGCGGGCCAGTCAGGCCCGGTACGCACCGGTGCCGAGACGACCCCGCGCGAGCGCCGAAACTGCAGCGGCGCTTCCCCCACATGGTCGATGAAGAAGCGGGTGAAATAGGAAGGGTCTTCAAAACCCAGCGCGTAACCAATTTCGGCAACCGGCATGCTGGTATATAACAGGTTGCGCTGGGCCTCAAGCACCAGGCGCCGATGGACGATCTGGATCGGCGACTGGTTGGCGAATTTCAAGGTAAGGCGGCGCAGGCTGCGCTCGGTCACCGCCAATGCCGCTGCATAGGACGACACCGGCCAATGCTCGCGAAAATGGGCCTCGACCAATTCCCGGAAGCGATTGTAGGCGTCACCCCCTTTCGCATGGACCGCCACATGGCGCAGGTTCTGCTGCCTGAGTCGTGCGATTTTGGCGAACAGGATCAGCAGGTGCCCCGAGATCATGGTGGTGCGGCCGACACGCTCGTAGATAAATTCGTCCGCGATAGTCTGGAATGCAGCCGTGAGCTGGCCGACCACCGCTTTCCTGTCGTATTTATCGATCACGAGAGCCTGCTGCAAGGCCGCGCCGATGGCCGCATCTCCCGACAGTCGGGACAGATCGGCCATGAAGCTGTCGGCGATCGTCATCACCATTCCTTCGGAATCGGGCTCCCACCGGAAACCGTGCACGACTGAACGCGGAATGCTGATTAGCACCGGCGCCTTCAGCATCAGCAGTTTTTCATCCAGCGTCACCTCGCCGCCACCCCGCCACACCCACACGATCTGATGCAGGTCGTGATGACGATGTGGACGAATGTCCCAATTGTGCAACTGATTGCGCGCCGCAAGTGATTCCACATGCAGGAAGCGAAGTTCGGCCGCGCCGTCGATTTGGCCATACAAAGAATACAAAGGAATAGCGGCAGCTTCCAGGTTGGACATGGGATGAGCATATGACATTGAATTTTCTATTTTGACCTGCATGTCCGAAAAATACAATTCTTAGTCCCATTTATCTCTTCATCGGACCCCTTCTTTATCCGATCATCGGCCCAGCAAGACATCAACAAGTCATTTCAGGAGGCATTCAATGCATACTCAGGTTGCAATTCTCGGCGCGGGTCCAGCCGGACTTTTCCTTTCTCATCTGCTTCATCTGCAAGGCATCGATTCGATCATCATCGAATCGCGCAGCCGGGAATATGTCGAAAATCGGCTGCGCGCCGGCGTGCTGGAAAAAGGGACGGTCGACGCACTGGTCGAGAGCGGTGTTGGCGAACGCTTGCTGCGAGAGGGGCTCAGGCACAATGGCATCAATTTCCGCTTCGGCGGCAGAACGCAGCCGCTCGACATCCGGGGACTGGCCGGCGACAAGCACGTGACCGTGTACGGGCAGCAAGAAGTGGTCAAGGACCTCATTGCGGCGCGCCTGGCGGCCGGGGGTAAAATTCTGTTCAACGTCGAGGCAAAAGAAATCATCGGCGTCGAGACCGCGTCGCCCAGGATCCGGGTCGTATCCGAAGGCAGCGAGCAAGAAATCAGCTGTGAACTGGTGGCCGGCTGCGATGGCTTCCACGGTATCTCCCGGCCGACCATCCCGGCCGACATTCTCAAAACCTTCGATCGCATCTACCCGTTTTCGTGGCTCGGCATCCTGGCCGAAGCGCCGCCAGTCACCGACGTGGTGACCAACGTCTATCACGAGGAACGCGGCTTCGCCCTGCTGAGCATGCGCTCGCGCACGCTCAGCCGCCTGTACATCCAGGTTCCGTCCGATGAGAAGCTGGAGGACTGGCCGGACGAACGCATCTGGGACGAAATCGATAGCCGGCTGGAAGGCAAGGACCAACTCAAGATTGTGCGCGGACCGATCCTGCAAAAAGGCATCACGCCAATGCGTAGTTTCGTGGCCGAGCCGATGAGCTACCGGCGTCTGTTCCTGGCCGGCGATTCCGCCCATATCGTTCCGCCCACGGGTGCCAAGGGCATGAACATGGCAATCGCCGACATCCGCGTGCTGGCGCCGGCCATGACCGAATTTTTCAAGAACAACAGCACCCGGCTGCTCGACGCCTATTCCGACACCTGTCTGCGCCGGGTCTGGAAGGTCGAGCGTTTCTCATGGTCGGTCACGTCAATGACGCACAACTTCCCGGAAGACAATGCGTTCGACCGGCGCATGCGCAGTGCCACGCTTGACTACCTGACCAGTTCGAAAGCCAGCGGCCTGACGTTCGCGGAAAACTTCGTCGGTCTGCCGCTCGAAGAAAGCCTGCTCGGCGACGACGAGCGCGATCCGCGCATCACCATGCTCAAGGATCAGTAAGTACGGTGGCCGGCAACGGCCACCTCCATAACAAAAAGCCCCGGCGCGCAAACGCCGGGGCTTTTTTAATGCTGTCCCGCCAATCAGGCCACAGCCACCAGGCGGTTCAGTTTTTCCCGGTCGGCTAACAGGACGCTGCTGTCGGAATCATGGACGATGCGGCCGCGCTCGAGCACGATCGCGCGCTGCGTGAGCGACAGCGCCAGCCGTGCATGCTGCTCGACCACGATCACGGATAGACCCTCATCCTTGATCAGGGCGCGGATGACTCGCATGAGTTCCTGAACGATGATCGGTGCCAGCCCTTCCATCGGTTCGTCGAGTAAAAGCAGGCTCGGGTTGGTCATGAGGGCGCGCGCGATCGCCAGCATCTGCTGTTCGCCGCCCGACAGCTGGCTGCCCATGTTGCTGCGGCGCTCCTGCAGGCGCGGAAACACCTGGTAGACGCGCGCCAGATTCCATTTGCCGGGCCGCGCCACCACCGTGAGGTGCTCTTCGACCGTCAGCGAGGGGAACATGCAGCGTTCCTGCGGCACCCAGCCGAGACCGGACTGCGCGCGCCGATGGGTCGACATGCGCGCAATGCTGCCCCCGCGCCAGCGCAGGCTGCCACCGTGCAACTGGGTCAGGCCCATTATTGTCACGAGCAGGGTCGATTTCCCGACACCGTTCCGGCCCAGCAAGGCCAGACTGTCGCCGTCGTTCATTTTCAGTGAAATACCCTCGAGCACCACCGAGTTACCGTAACCCGCGGTGACATTGTCGAGCGCGATCAATTCCTTTGATGGCTCAGTCATGCTCGGCCTCTCCCAGATAAACTTCCTTGACACGCGGATCGGCCGCAATCTCAGCTGGCGTACCTTCGGTCAATACCTTGCCGCCCACCATCACCGTGATGCGTTCGGCAAAGTTAAATACCAGTCCCATGTCATGTTCGATGAAGATGATTGTCACGTCGCGAGGCAATTGTGCGATGACCTCGAACAGCTCCGCACTTTCGGCCGATGGTATGCCGGCGGCCGGCTCGTCGAGCAGCAGTACTTTCGGTTTGGTCGCCAGCGCCAGCGCGATTTCGACCAACCGCTGCTTGCCGTATGGCAGATTGGAGGTGACGCTGTTCGCGTCCTGGGCCAGCTTCAGCGTGCTCAGCAGTGCCATGGCCTCGTCAATGAGATCGGTCTGCTGCGCCACCGTCTGACTCCATCGCAGGTGCCGCCCTTCACGCTCGCAAATTGCCAACACTACCGATTCGACCACCGTCAGGCCGTTGAACAGGGTGTTGATCTGAAAGGTGCGCGTCATGCCGCGCTTGACGCGCGCATGCTGTGGCAGAGCGGTGATGTCCTCGTCGCCAAGGAAGACGCGGCCACTGGTCGGCACCAGAGTGCCGTTGAGCAGGTTGATGAAGGTCGTCTTGCCTGCCCCGTTGGGGCCGATCAGCGCATGACGCGCGCCAGGCACGAAATTGAGCGAGACGTCGCTGTTGGCCTGGAACGCTCCCCAGCTCTTCGACAGCCCCTCGGTGCGCAATGTCATTGTCGTCATAGCTGCTGTTCTCCTTTTCCGCTTGCTCCGGAACGCGCGGCGATGGCCGAACGAATACGATCCAGCCCGCCCAGAATACCGCCGCGTGCGAACAGCACGATCATTATTAGGAGCAGGCCAAGCCAGAACTGCCAGTAAGCGGGGTTCAATGCGGCAATGTAATCCTGTGCCAAACTAAACACAATGGCGCCGATCAGCGCGCCATAGAGGCGGCCGGTTCCGCCAAGCACCAGGATGATCATCAAGTCGGCCGAACGCACGAAGCCGAGCACGTCGAGCCCGACAAATTGGGTGGTCTGGGCCAGCAGCGCGCCAGCCACGCCCGCTACCGCAGCTCCGATGGTAAATACTATCTTGAGCCGGTTTTCGACGTTGGCGCCGATAGCCGGCATGCGCCGGTTACCTTCGCGAATGCCGGTCAGCCCCAGACCGAATGGGGAATTGACCAGCCGGCGCAGCACCACGAATAGCAGGAACAGCACCACGAAGCTGTAGATATAGGCGGTCTTGCCATACAAATCGAACTCGAACAGGCCGAAAATCTTCCCCACTTCCATGCCTGACAACCCATCGACCCCGCCGGTGAACGTAAGCTTGTTGGCCGCCTCAAACAGCATCAGGCCGATACCCAGGGTCACCATCAGGCGCGTGAGATCGCCCCCGCGCACCACCAGGAAACTGACCAGGTAACCGAACACCGTTGCCACGGCAGCACCGGCGAACAATCCCAAAATCGGATCGCCCCAGCCATTCACCGCCAGCAGGCCCGCTGTATAAGCACCGAGGCCGAAAAAGGCGGCGTGACCGAGCGAGACGATGCCGGCATAACCAAGGATCAGGTCGAGCGAGAGGGCGAACAGGCCGATGATCATGATGTGGTTGATCAAGCCCAAATAACCCGGAAACAGGAAGTAGGCTGCCACCGGCATCAGCCAGAACACGATTTCCAGCGGTTTCCAGCGACCGTCGGGCAAGCGCGCGAATGACCGTTGTCTTGGCTGCACCGCGCTGCCGGCGGCAAGCGGAAGTGTTTTCACCTTAGCGGTCATGTTTTTCTCCCAATGAGGCCGGCTGGAAACAGGAGCAAGAGCACCACCATTAGCCCATAAATCACGAACGCGCCGACATCCGGCACATAGTACTTGCCGGCGACGTCGAAGACGCCAAGGATCATCGCTGCCAACAGCGGGCCTTTGATCGTGCCAGCGCCACCGACGGCAACCACCAGCAGGAAATACACCATGTATTTGAGCGGGAACACCGGATCGAGGCCGAGCACATCGACGCCAAGCGCGCCGCCAAGGCCAGCCAGACCGGAACCGAGCGCGAACGTAAGGCTGAACACGCGGCTAACGTTGATGCCGAGCCCTGCCGAAGCCTGCTGGTTGTCAACGGAGGCGCGAATTTGTGCGCCGAAGCGCGTGCGTTCGATCAACAGACCCAGAGCCGTCGTGATCAGGATAACAATGCCAATCAGGAACAGGCGATAGACGCCCAAGTCCACCCCGAAGACATTGACCTGACCGCGCAGCCACTCAGGCAACTCAAGCGGCTGCTGGCTCGAACCGAAGAAGTACGTCGTGCCTGCCACCGCCATGAAAGTCAGCCCGATCGAGAACAGCACCTGGTCCAGTTCGCTTGCCTTGTAGAGGCGGCAGTACAAGGTGCGCTCGAGCACCACTCCGACAACGGCGCTAGCCGCGAATGCGAGCGGCAAAGTTGCCAGAAAAGGCACACCCATGCGGTTCATCAACAGCACGCAGACATAGCCGCCCACCATCGCAAAGGCGCCATGGGCAAGATTAATGAAATTCATCAGGCCCATGGTCACCGACAGGCCGACACTGATTAGAAACAGCAAGCTGCCGTATGCAATGCCATCGAACAGGACGCCAATCATGCTGCCGAACATAAGACCCCACTCTCAATCGCCATGGCAACCGGATCGATACCGGGCGGAAGATGCTGCATGATGTTGCCTCCTTCGGATTTCATTCTTGAACTCTCGGCGCGAATAGCCACGATGTGGAACAGGTGTGTGTCGGTTGGGTGAGAATGACGGTGCATGCGGCTGCGCGATTTCCCGCAGTATGCAAATGCGGCCACCGGCCTATCTTGACGTGATTCGGTGCTTGATTCGCCTGCCAATATTTGCTGCGATTGAAAACATACCCGGCCATTCTTGCGCCGGGTATGTTCAGGCCACAGCCGTGTCTCCGGCTAGCGCTTGTCGCCCTTCTCAAAGTCGGCGCTGGTGAACTTGTCAAATTCAACGTTGAACAGTTCGTTGTTCACTTTCTCCACGCGTCGGATATAGATGTTCTGCACCATATCGCGGGTTTGTGGATCGATGACGATAGGGCCACGCGGGCTGTTCAGCTTCATGCCCTTCAAGACTGCCATGGCTTTTTCACCGTCCATGTTGCCGCCGAGCTTGCGCGCGACTTCGTAAATGGCCGCCATGCCGTCATAGCCACCCACTGCCAGGTAGTCGGCGCGCCCTGCGTTCGGATTGGCTTCTTTAAACGCCTTCAGGAAAGCTGCATTCTCGGGCGATTTGTGCGCCAGGGAATAATGGAACGACGTCACCACGCCGAGCGCGACATCACCCATCGCCGGCAAGGTGTGATCGTCGGTCAAGTTGCCCACCGCGATTACCTTGATGCCCGCCGCATCCAGGCCGCGTTCGCGATAGCTCTTGAGCATCGCGATGCCCTGCTCACCACCCGGCAGGAAAACGAACATCGCATCCGGCTTGGCGTCCTTGATGCGCTGGATGTAAGGGGCGAAGTCAGGGCTGTTGACTGCTACGCGCAACCTCAGCAGCACTTTACCGCCACCGGCCGTAAAGGTGTTAGCGAAGGCCACTTCGGAATCGATGCCGGGAGTATAGTCCGACACCAACATGGCAACCGTCTTGATGTCGTTCTTCAAGGCCCAAGCCGCCATTGGCGCGGCCGTCGTCGGTAGCGACTGCGCAACCCTGACCATATAGTCGGACTTACTGGTGAGTCCGGCAGCAGCGGCATTCATCACGATCATGGGCGTTTTCGACTGCTGCGCGATCGGCGCAACCGCCATCGCTTCCGGCGTGAAAGAGAATCCGGCCAGGAAATCCACTTTTTCGCGCACGACCAGTTCCTGGGCAAAGCGCTTGGCCACATCCGGCAGCGGGCCGGTGGTGTCGCGCACCACGATCTCGACTTTTTCCCGGCGACGGTGTCGCCGTGCTGCTTCATATAGGCCCGCATGCCGTTCTCGAGCTGTTTACCATAGAGCGCAAAAGCGCCGGAAAACGGTGAGATCAGTCCGACCTTGATCGTGTCTTCCGCTTGCGCAGGAAAAATTGTCAATGCGGCAGCACAGGCTATTCCCATGCGGCGCAATGTTGTAGAAAACTTCATACATCTCTCCTGGTTAATGATTATAGTTTTTGCAATTCAATGCATCGGCTGGTCCGACCTGTGCGATTGCCGTCCGGCGAAACACCGGCTACCGCTGGCTAACACTGATCATCACGAAGTGCATCAGGGTATGGCGTCATGCTAGCAATGAACGAAGTACCCAACAATTCAAATATCGCGCTATCTGCTATGCGAAAAGTGCATGCTCAATGGCGCAACGGGAAGATTAATGATGGCAGTGGATACACGGCAGACGCGGCCGTAAAAGCAAGGTCACGCATGGCTATCGGGGGTCGGTGATTTTATGGGAAAACCGATTGCGGCAATGCCCCGTCGATAGCGAGGATTGTCATCAACCGGCCCGTTTTTGCTCCGCTTACCTGGTACCAGATGGCGGACAGTGCATCGATGAGGGATAAGACGCGGGCAAGCTCCAACAACGATGGCAACACTAACGATAAGTGTAAGGCCTGGTGTCATCAATCCCAATGTTTCCCTGGCCTGCCATGCAGCTCTTGCCAAGCTTGAGGATCGGGATAGGACTCTCGTTCCCGCCTGAGCGGGAACGAGACCGGGATGCTATCAACCCTGCAAGCTGCGTGGCAAGTACATCGCGATGTCCGGGAACAGATACAGCAAGCCGATGCACACAAGCATCGCCAGCCAGAACGGGAACGCGCCGATAAACACGTCTGTCATGCTGGCCTCCTTGTCGAGCGCCTTTACGACGAAGACGTTGATGCCGAGCGGCGGCGAGATCAGCCCCATTTCCAGCGCAACGACGCACACCACGCCGAACCAGATAGGGTCGAATCCCAGCATGGTGATAATCGGGAACACGATCGGCATGGTCAGCACCAGCATCGCGAACCCTTCCAGGAACATGCCGAGCACGGCGTACAGCAAAATGATGCACCAGAAGATGACTGCAGGCGAACCGTGGAAATCGGCCAGGAAGGAAGACAGGACCGTCGAAATCCCGGACAGTGCCACGAAGGGCGTGAAGAATTGCGCGCCGATCAGAATCAGGAACACCATCGCCGTGGTGCGCACCGTTTCAAGCAGGTTGGTCGACAGAACGGAGCGGAACCTGGCAGCGCCGTCGGCCAGTGTCGCGCTTTCCTTGATACACACCCAGCCGGTGAGAACGAGCGCCATGAAGGCGCCGATGGCAGCCGCTTCCGTAGGCGAAAAAAAGCCGGCATAGATACCGCCGATCGACACTACCGCGATCACAATCATGCTGCTCGCCTGGCGCAACGCCTGCAGCCGCTCGCCCCAGGTTGAGGCTGGCCCGGCAGGGCCGTAGGATGGCCGTGACCAGGTGATCATGCCGATGACGAGCATGAACAGCACGGTAAGCAGCACACCCGGCAGGAAGCCCGCCAGGAACAGCTTGCCGATCGACTGCTCCGTCAGCAATGCGTACACGATGAACCCGGTCGAAGGCGGGATCAGAATGCCGAGTGTGCCGCCGGCCGCCACTGCACCCATCGCCAGACGCCGGTCGTAGCCGAATTTTTTCATCTCAGGCAGCGAGACGCGGCCCATGGTCACGGCCGTGGCGACACTCGATCCGGACACGGTGGCAAAGCCGCCGCACGCCATCACAGTTGCTGCACCCAGGCCGCCGCGCTTGTGACCAATGAGCGAATAGGCAAGCCGGAAAAAATTCTTGCTGGCACCGCTCGCGGTACACAGATTACCCATCAATACAAACAACGGAATCACGGAAAGCTCATACGTCAGGCTGTACTCGATGGGGAGCGAGCCGAGCGAGGCTATGGCAGGCCCTAGCCCGATGATGGATGCACTGCCGGCGACGCCGACTATCAGCATGGCCAGACCAATGGGCATGCGCAGAGCCATCACGGCGAACAGGCAAACGATGCCCAGTAGAGCCAGTGTCATTGTGGACATTATTGTTTTACTCCATCAGGTCGTGGGACGGCAGTACCTTGCCTTGCCAGGCAAGCACCGTGTGGGTAACAAGGACAATCGCATACGCCAACGCGCCCATTGCGATTGACATATAAAACGGCCACTGGGCGATCCTGAGGGTATTCGAATTGGCACCCGTGGCGAAGGCGTCGAGCGCCTCCTTGCCGCAGCGCCAGGCGATCACTGTCATGACGGCGGCTCCTGCCAAGTGCACCAGTACGTTGAGGTAGCGCGCACCACGCCGATTGAGCAGCGGATCGAGGACGTTGATCGTGATGTGCCCACCGGCATAACCACAATACGCCAAGCCGCACGCGATGATGATCACCATCATGTGCTCAACGATTTCGGAGGCTCCGGAAATGGGCAAATTGAACACGGTGCGCAACAGCACATCGGCAACGTTCACTGCCATCATCAACAGGATTGACGCGCCTCCCACGTAGCCGATCGCGGCGTTGAACAGATCGAAACGACTGCTGGAGCGGATCGGTGGCATGCTCATTTCCCGGCGTAGATGCTGCGACTCGGAATGCCGCTCTTCTCGGCCTTGGCCAGTTGGGCTTCGATGAAGGGCTTGAGCGCGGCTTCCCATTGCTTGATTTCCTGTGGCGACAGCTCGATCAGTTCACCGCTTTTCTTGCGCCGGATATCGTCCAGCACTTCGGCGCGCCGCGCCGCGTATATGCCGGCGCCCTTCACGCTCAACGCACGCCCAGTGGTGGCATCGATCGCCGCCTTCTGATCTGGTGACAGGCTGTTGTATTTGGCCTGGTTCATGACGATGTAGATCAGCGAGCGCGTCAGTGGGGCGTTGATCAGGTAGTACTTGCCGACTTCGTTGAGATTAAAGTCGCCCGCGGCTGCGATCGGCACCATGGCGGCATCGACCAGTCCGCGGTCAAGCGCGTTGTACACCTCGGTCAGGGGCATGTGGGAGACCACGCCGCCGAAGTATTCAACCAGCTCGCCTTGTTCACGCGTCGGCACTCTGATGCGCAAGCCTTTCAGGTCCGCCGGCGTGCGGATCGCCTTGTTCTTCGTCACGAACACCGACAAATCGCCGCTCAAGAGAGCCAGTACCTTGACGCCCGGGAATTCTTTTTGGAAAAAATTAAACTTGTTCCACAGCTCGTCAGTTGCCTGTGCTTCGCTCTGGTTCCCCGCAAAACCAGGCAGTTCCGTCAGACTCAGTGCTGGAAACTGGGAGGAAGTGTAGCCAGGGATGCCGAATGCAATATCAGCGATGCCATCGGATGCCATTTTGAACGCACTGGCCGGCTTGCCGCCAAGCTGTGAGCTTGGAAAAATACGCACAGTCAGCTGCTTGTTGGTCTTGCTTGCTACCTCGTCTGCCCATGGCGTCATCAGATTGCGATGCAGCGCATGGTTGGCCGACATGAAATGGCCGAATTTGAGTTCTTCGCCCGTCACGCTGGCCGCCAAGCCGAGTGTGCCGATAAAAAGAGCCGCGTGGATAAGTTTGCTTACGATGCTTGACATGCATTCCCCCAGGTGGTGAAAGTAGCGTTGATATTTCAACTAACAAATGACCAGCACAATCGAGAGCCCGATCCCGACCTCTGTATTACGAGAGAACTTGGGCGGTAACCGGCGCCAGCCTGACTTCGACTACCGCGGCTCTGCCGCCGCGTACCACGGCCTGCGCTTGCCTGAGCGTATCCTGCAAGTTGGCACGCTCATCCACGTAGAAGCCGATCGCGCCGCCGGTCGCCTCGGCGATTTTCGACAGCTGTGCACCCGCACCCACCGACACGAAATAGTTGTCATTGCGCTCGGCCGGTCCATCGGGATGCACGTACACGGTCGACAAGCGTGGCGACTTCCAGCCGCCGTTGTTGTAGATGATCGTCAAGTGCGGTGCCTTGTAGGTGCCGGCCACCCAGTACGCGCTGCTCGGCACACTAAAGAAGAAGCAGCCATCCCCCAGCAGCGTGATCACTTCAGCATCGGGCAGGGCAAGCTTGGCGCCGATGGCGGCGTTCGCCCCCCAACCGAGTCCGGCCCCGCTGTTGCCGTAATAGCTACCCGGCCTGCTCATCTGCAACACCGAAGGAATGATTGCCGAGGACGACGGGCACTCGACCACAATGACGGTTTTCTCATTCACCAGTTCGCGCACTGCGGCGGTCAGCTCGGCCGGAGTGATCGGCCCTTCGGCGGGCACCGGGCCGGGGCGCATCGCGACCCGCTTCTTGGCATCGGCGATCCATGCGAGCCGCTCAGCACGCCCCGCGATGGGTTTCTCGTCCAGTGCGAGCAACTGGTCGAGCACCAGGGAGCTATCCGCCTGATACGAGCGCAGCACCGGGAAATGCCAGAAACCGAGGTCTTTCTTCAAGGGATCGAGGTCGATGTGGAACACCTTGGTGCCGGGAGCCGGCGTCACCTTTGCTTCGATCCATGGCACGTCGATATCGAGCAATAGGATCAGGTCGGCCTCATCGACCAGAGCGTTGCGCTGGTAGCCGAGGTGGTGCGCGTGATCGCCCGGAAAGTTCAGGTAATGCGGGCCCAGTTCACATACGCCGATGCCGAACAGTTCCGACAACCTGACCAGTTTCTCGACCGACTCCTGCTGGTAGCCCATGTAGGTGGTGATGACCAGTGGGCGCTTGGCCGCAGCCAGCGCAGCATGCAACTCCGCCGCGTCAAATGGAGCGATGCCGCCCAAGCGCGCCAGCGGCCAGTTCTGCTGAGGCTCCTGCGACGGCGGCGCCTTCGCTTCCCACACTTCGCGCGCTGCCGTCAGATAGACCGGCCCCTGCGGCGCCGAGCAGGCCAACTGGTAGGCACGGTTGACGACCTGCTCCGGCCATCTCCGAGCTGCGCAGCTCGTAGCTCCACTTCATGTACTGATCGACAATCGCATGCTGGCGCGGTGCATCCTGGGTGTAGTGGATATACTCGTTGCGGTGACCGAGCGTCGCGGGATTGGTCGATACTGGCGAGAGCCCGGCGACCACGATCGCCGGCACCCGCCCGCGCGCGGCGTTATGCACGCTGCCGCCCAGGTTCGCGGTGCCCACGTCCACGTGGACCAGCACCACTTGTGGTTCTCTTGTCACCATCGCGTAGCCATGCGCGGCGCTCAGGGTCGTCATCTCGTGCGGGCAGACAATAACCTTAGGCATATCGAGACCCTGCTCCTGCATGCCCGCGAACGCGTCCATGAATGCGGGATGGTCGCTGCCCAGGTTACTGAAAATGTATTTGACGCCCAACCGCGCGCACAGACGGAGCAATTGCTCAGCTGCGCTTAACGCATTATTCTCAATCACGTTGCTTTCCTCGGCTTGCCGTCCGCCGCGCGGGTGTGAACCCGTACATGGGCGGCCTGAATGATTCGAACCAGCACCGGCACTCGAAGCACCGGCACATCTTTACTGCGTGACGTCAGGCGCCGGCGGCCTCATAACAGCCACCCTTCCGGTCCGCTGATCGTGTGGTACCCCTGAAAGCCGAGGACCCCTTCGTAGCCGAGGTTGCGACCAATGCCGCTCTCCTTGAAGCCGCCGAACGGCCCGCGGTCGTCCTGTCCCAGCGGGCCGTGGTTGTTGATATACGTAGTGCCCGCCTCGAGCCGGCGCGCCACGCGCAATGCCCGCTCCCGGTCTTCGGTCCAGACCGATGAACACAGGCCAAGATCGCAATCGTTGGCCATGCGAATTCCCTGCGCCTCGTCATCGATGCGGATAATCGGCAGCGCCGGCCCGAACTGTTCCTTGCGTACGATGTCGAGGCTCGCATCCGGATCGAGCACCAGCACCGGCTTCTGGAAATAACCCTTGCGGTACAGCTCTTCGTCCGGCACCACGCCCAGCTCCCTGGTCTGCACACCCGCGGCGCGCGCCTGCCCGACCAGATCCGTAATGACCTTGAGCTGGCGGGCGTTATTGAGCGGCCCCATGGTGGTAGCCGGCAGCAAGCCGTCGCCGACGACCTGGCGTGCGGCAATCTGCGACAGTCCGTCGACCACTTCGTCGTAACGCGACTTGTGTACATACAGTCGTTTGAGCGCCATGCAGATTTGCCCGGCAGTCATGAAAGTGCCCAGGAACATGCGCATGAACGCGGCTTCGTCCAGCACCGCATCCTCGAGGACGATGGCGGCATCGTTGCCGCCCAGTTCCAGCGTGACAGGGGTGAGGTTGCGCGCCGCCATTTGCATCACATGCTTGCCGATGCGCACGCTGCCGGTGAAATTGATGGTCCGCACGAGCGGGTGGGTCAGCATCGCGTCGCCAATTTCGGTGGCCTCACCGGTAATCAGGTTGACGACACCGGGAGGCAACATCTCGGCCAAGCGCGCAATTGTCAGCGCCGGTGCGGCGCAGGAATTTTCCGGCAGCTTGATGACAACCGTGTTGCCTGCCATGAGCGCTTGCGGCAGTTTGGCGCCGAGGATCGACAACGGCCAGTTCCACGGCACAATCAGCAGTGCGGCGCCGCGCGGCTGGCGCGTGATGACGGTGTCGAACGGCGGCCCCTTGAGCCGTTCGTCGGCGCCAAGGCGTTGCGCATAGCCGGCCACTTGCAGAAAACGGCCACCCATCCGGCTCATCTCGATCCCAGTCTCCTTGAGCACCTTGCCGTGCTCGCGCGTGAACAAGTGAATCCTCGCGCTCAACTCGTCGGCATCGGCGGTCAGGTGCGCAGCAATCTTGCGCAGATATTCCGCACGGGCTTCGTACGAAAGTGCACTCCACGCCGGAAACGCCGCGTGGGCCGCAGCAATGGCGGCATTCGCGTCCGCGACGCTCGCTTGCGCCGCGTAGGCGACCAGCTCAGCAGGATTGGCCGGATTGTAGAGCGGCATTTTTCTGCCGCCGGATGCCCTTACGCGTTCGCCATTAATGAATAATTTCGATTCAATGATTTCGCTCTCGTTCGACATGCAAAGCGCTCCTTCGATGTGGATGACTTAAGTGCAGATCATGCGAAAAAAGGCGGCAGACGCCCCGCCGCGCGGGGCGCTGCCTGTCGCGGAAGACAGTTAGAACTGATGGAACATGCCGACCGAGATGCCGGTCTGCTTGCTCTGACCTTCAGGTGAGATGGTTCCGATCGCCACGCCGCTAAATGTCGAATGATCGACTTCGAGATAGAGCGAAGTCCGCTTCGAGAGCGGCTTTTGCAGGGCTACCATGGTCATGTTCTTCTTGCCGTCATCCCCACCCAGCTTGTACTTGGTGAAGTAATGCGCACCCGTCAGCCACAGGTCCGGGCTGATGAAATAGGTCACCCCGCCCCACATGGTGTCCGATTTCGTGGTCGCCACCGCGGTGCCGGTCTTTTGCTTGTCGCTGAGAAGACCTGCCGTGAAACGGAATGCGCTGGTGCGGTACGCACCACCGGCGGTGAACTGGCTGTTGTCCTGATAAGACGCGGGAGCAGGAGCAATCGCGACATTTGCTTTCTTCGCCGTGTACGCGGCGCCAACAGCAAACGGACCGTTCGCATAGCTCAAGCCGAGTGCGGTCGCAGCGTTGTCACTTGAGCTGCCGGCAACTTCCCCTAGGGCATGCTCAGCGCGCACGGTGAAGCCATTGAAGGTGCCGCTGTACTGAATGTCGTTGTCAAAGCGGGAGCCGCCGAAGTGACCAAAACGGTTCCCGCATGCCGCTGGAAGTGCCGGCCGCGCCACGTACGCCCGGCACGATACCGGTAAAAGAAAAGTGGGTGAGCTTGAACGGCTCGTACAGTGCAATCGTGTTGAACGCAACGCTGTATTGACGACCGAAGCCGAGCGAGCCCCAAGGGACCGGACAAGCCGACCTTGGCGGTCCGGTTAAACAGCCTGTTCGGCGCCATTGTCCAACGCACCCGTGCCGATGTTGAAGCCACTCTCCAAATGGAAATCCGCCTTCAATCCGTTACCCAGGTCCTCGACGCCACTAAACCCGATGCGGTTGGCACCAAGGTTGCCGATTGATCCCATCGACAGTTTGCTGTCACCCGCCTTATTGACATTGGTCAGATGGCGAACACCACCATCGATTGATCCGAATACCTTGATGTCAGCTTGGGCGTGCGCAACAGCTGCGAAGGAAGTCAATAATGCGACAGCCTGAAGTAATTGTTTCACTCTATTTATCTCCAAGAATTGGGTTCTATTAGGTTCTGATCGCTTACCAACTAAGCAATCGCGACGGCAGAATCCACACGAGCAATCCGCACGAGGCGAGCCGCAAGCGAATCACCCTTTGTCGTCTTTCTGACAATGTGTGCCGCGGGCAAGTATGTGGAACTGGCATTGAATAAACAACGCCTCTAACTAGATATCAGCTATGCATAAAGCACCGCTTTGCATGAATCCCAACTTGGAATCTGCGTGAGTGGGAAAGACAGATTTCCACGCTGCTGTTTCAAGGCGCACTCATTCGTGGCCTGCTGCAGCAGGCGGGATTCCTCCTATGTGGCTGCGGCGTTTGTAATGCAGACGCCATTCTTGCTGGCCAGCTTCACCTCCGACGTCGGGGGTGAACTTACGGGTGTTTATATCGGCCGTTTTTTGGAATATCGCGACTCTTCTCAGCCTCGCCACGATTCGAACTCAGATAGAAAATGGCCTGGCTATCGCGAGCGATCCTGATTCTCCGCGCTCTACTAAAAAAGCACGGCTGGCACGCTTTACCTTAGAAAAAACCGTCGTTATCTTATAGTGGCTCCGGCATGCCGGCCATGCAGCGCGCGCAGCCTCCGCCTTTCTACCCCCGTTCCTGATCGCCTGTTTTCGCATAACAGCTAGTGTTTGTGACGAATTGTTCAAGCCGAAGGGCATTGCTACCATCGGTTCAATTTTTTCTGATTGAGCGACACCTTCGCTGGTACGGCCTCATGCCGCCTCGGCAACGCGCTCCATCGGGTGTCTTACAAATAAATCGAAAACATGGAAAACAATATGAAATCGTGCATGCCTCCCGATCCGAATCCCCGCGCGCCCCGGCAGGCACTGCCGGCCGGCGCATGCGATGCGCACTGCCACGTATTCGGCCCTGCTGCCACCTTTCCCTACGCGGCCGACCGCAGCTATACGCCGCCGGACGCACCGGTCGACAGCCTGATGCAATTGCATGACTTCCTCGGATTGCAACGCGGGGTAATTGTGCAGGCCAGTTGCCACGGCACCGACAACACGGCCATGATCGATGCGATCGAGCGCGGCAATGGCCGTTACCGCGGTGTGGCGATTGTCGACGCCTCAATCACCGACGAACAATTGGCCGATCTACACGCAAAGGGCGTGCGCGGTGTGCGCTTCAATTTCGTCGCGCATCTGGGCGGCGCACCGGACTTGGAGGTGTTTGACCAGGTTCTGCGTCGCATCGAGGCTCTTAATTGGCACGTGGTCTTGCACCTGGATGCGCAAGACATCGGCACCTACAGTGACCGCATCAACCGGCTCCGCGTGCCCTTCATCATCGACCACATGGGTCGCGTGCGTGCCGAAGCTGGCTTGGAGCAACAGCCGTTTCGGCAGTTGCTTGACCTGATGCGCAACCCGCTCGCCTGGGTCAAGGTATGCGGTTCGGAGCGGGTATCGGCGGGACGTCGCCCGTTCGACGATGCCATCCCGTTCGCGCGCACTCTGATCGAAGCTGCACCCGAGCGTGTGCTGTGGGGCACCGACTGGCCGCATCCGAACATTTCAAAGGACATGCCCAACGATGGCGAATTAGTCGATCTGCTGCTCGACTTCTGCGACGACGCCGGCCTGCGCCAGAAACTGCTGGTGGACAATCCGGCAGCGTTGTACGACTTTCCGGAATTGGCCGTTGCCGCTTGAAGTGGAGTTACCCGTGAGTCAGAAAAAAAAAATTAATGTCGGAGTGATCGGCTATGGCGAAGTAGGCGCCATTTTCGCAGCCGGCCTGCGTGAGGGTGCAGGCGCGACCGTCAGCGCCTATGACAGGAAGTTTAATGACGCGGCGACTGGAGCAAAGGCGTTTTCCTCATGCAACGAAGCGTCGGTGCGCGCACTACGCTCGATGCAGGAACTTCTGCCCGGAATCGATCTGGTCATTTCCGCGGTCACTGCCTCATCCACACTCGATGTCGCCGCTGAAGCGGCGCGCCATATCGCACCGGGAACCCTTTATCTCGACCTCAACTCGGCGTCGCCGGAAACCAAGAGACAGTGCTCACGGCTGATCACAGCGGCCGGCGGCCGCTACATTGAAGCGGCTGTGATGACCTCGGTTCCGCCATACGGCATCAAGGTACCGATGCTGTTGGGCGGCGAGCACGCAAGCACTGCGGCCGAGCTGCTGACAAGCCTTGGATTCGAGGCGAATATCGCCAGCGCCGACATCGGCGTCGCTTCCGCCATCAAGATGTGCCGCAGCGTCATGATCAAGGGTATGGAAGCGATGGTGATCGAGAGCCTCGTGTCGGCGCGCAAATTCGGCGTCGAGGAGCATGTCCTGTCCTCATTGGCCGAAACCTTCCCCGGCATCGACTGGCCGCAACAAGCGAGTTATTTTTTCAGCCGCGTTGTCCAGCACGGCAAGCGCCGCGCCGAGGAAATGCGCGAGTCGGCGCGCACCGTAAGCGAAGCCGGGCTTGATCCGTGGATGCCGACGGCAACCGCGAATCGACAGGACTGGGTTGCGCAACTCACCACCTCCGGCGAGTTCGCCGGCTGCGACAAAGACGCCAGCTGGCAGCGGTATGCAGACTGCATGCTTGCCGTCATCGCGCGCCAAGACGACAAGCGGGCTGGAAATTGACCATATCTTCGTCGTCTTTTTCAAACGGTTTCAGTGTTCTGCGCCACCGTGATTTCACGCTGTACTTGCTGGCTCGCATACTCGCCACCGTCGCCGTGCAGATGCAAAGCGTTGCAATCGGATGGCAGGTTTACGCCAGCACCGGCGACGTGTTTGACCTGGGACTGGTGGGCTTGGCCCAATTCGCGCCATTCCTGGCGCTGATCCTGGTGGCCGGCCACATAGCCGACCGCCATAACCGCCGCAATATCATTGCCTTGTGTTTCGGCATGCAGATGGTATGCGCTGCCCTGCTGCTCTGGTACACCGTAGCGGGCGTGACGGCAATAGGAATGGTGCTTGCGGTGCTGGTCTTGTTCGGCAGCGCGCGCGCATTCATGGTGCCGGCGAGCCAGGCCATTGTAGTCAACCTGGTGCCGCCGGAGAGTCTGGGAAAAGCAGTTGCACTGAACACCTCGACATTCCAGCTGGCAGTGATCGTCGGACCGACGCTGGGCGGACTGCTGTACCTGCTCGATCCCGTGGTGGTGTATGGACTGGTTGCGGCCTTGTTGCTGTTGTCGATTGCACTCATGCTGAGTACCCGGCCGATTCCCCAGGCCACCAACGTTAAGCCTATCTCCTGGCACAGCCTGCTCGAAGGCATGCGCTTCGTGCGTTCGCGGCCGGTGGTAATGGGTGCCATTTCGCTGGACCTGTTCGCCGTGCTGTTCGGCGGCGCCACCGCTTTGCTGCCGGCAATCGCGCACGATATCCTGCACGTTGGCCCGAGCGGATTGGGATTGCTGCGGACCGCGATTGGCGTGGGCGCGGCCTTGACCGCGATCGGCCTGGCATTCTATCCGGTCACGCGCAACGTCGGACGCGCCATGTTCATCGGCGTGGCCGTATTTGCGGTCGGAACGATCGTGCTTGGACTGTCCGGCAGCTTGGTGCTATCGCTGTGCGCATTGTTCCTGATGGGCGCCGGGGACATGGTCAGCGTCTACATCAGGCACATGCTGGTGCAACTGGAGACGCCGGATGCGATTCGGGGTCGGGTCAGTGCAGTCAACGCGGTTTTCATCGGCGCATCGAACGAGCTTGGCGAATTTGAATCAGGCGTAACTGCACGCTGGTTCGGCCTGGTAGGCGCCCTGGTGTTCGGCGGCGCCGCGACGCTGGTCGTGACTGGCTTGTGGTGGAGAAAATTTCCGGTATTGCGCAATATGGACCGCTTTCCGAAGCCAAATGATGGCACGCCGGAGGCAGATCTCGACCAGAACGCGGCCCTTGCGGGAAATGCGGTCGCGGTGTCCGGGCAGCAGAAGTAAGCGGCACCACCGGCGCCCCGAACCAGAGTCGCATTGCGATTAAGCTGGTGGGGCGCCGCCGCGCACTCGCCAACATGGCGCTGTGCATGTGCTGCCCCTGTTGCTTCGAGACGCAGCCAGATAGGTTTGCTGGTTGAGGCAGGATAGTAGCGGCGAGATGGCGGCAAGCACAGCCTGCTAACTCAAGGACCAGGCAATTTTTCCGGCAAAAATAACCTTAGACAACCGCTATTGCATGCAATTGGGGGCACGACCTTGGCCACCACGCCTTCAGCGCCGAAATCCCAGCACGAATACTCCCAGCCCGACCAAGCCGATGCCCAGCCACTCGCGCCAGCTCGGCCGCTCGCCCAGAAACAGCACGGCAAAGAGTGCTACCAGCAACAGGCTCAGCTTGTCCACCGGCGCCACTTTGGACGCTTCGCCGATTTTCAGCGCCCGGAAATAGCACACCCAGGAAGCGCCGGTAGCCAGGCCGGACAGCACCAGGAACAGCCAGGTCTTGCCGCTCAGTTCGAAGGGATTGCTCCATTTGCCGGTGAAAAAAACGAACAAGGTCAAGACGATAATGATGACGAAGGTGCGCACCAGCGTCGCCAGATCGGAGTCGATTCCCTCTAGCCCGATCTTGGCAAAGATCGCCGTCAGAGCGGCAAAGATCGCGGAAAAAATTGCCCAGTAAAACCATTCGCTGGATGCCTGCATGGTGATGACGCCTGTCTGGATCGGGACAGCAAGCATTTTCGCACCCGGCGCGGCAATTGCTCAATAAAAGGATTGCCCGGTTTTTTTATGCACGGTCCGGCGAATGGTTTGGTTTGAACCCCATCGTGCCCAGCGTAAAATCCGCATTGAAATTTTTAATGATAATGATTATCATTTGTTTTATCGATATTAACCGGGGAATTTTATGCTGCTGCGCTCGCTTTTTCTGTCGCTGTTATTACTGTCGTCCGGTGCCTTTGCCGCCGATGAGATGACGCTGACGATCAAGGATCACCGCTTCACGCCGACGGAATTAAAGGTGCCAGCAGGCAAGAAAATCAAACTGATCGTCGAAAACCAGGATGCGACCGCGGAAGAATTCGAAAGCCATGACCTGAACCGCGAAAAGGTCATTGCCCCGAAATCGAAGGCCACCATTTTCATCGGGCCGCTGAAGGCCGGCACCTACAAGTTCTACGGCGAATTCAACCAGGCTACCGCGCAAGGCGCGGTCATTGCGGAGTAAGCACATGTTTGGCGCTTCGATCATCGTATTCCGTGAGTCGCTGGAAGCGGCGCTGCTGATTGGCATCATCGCCGCTGCCACGCGTGGCCTGCCGCATCGCGACCGCTGGCTGACGCTCGGCATCGGCGCCGGCCTGGCCGGCTCGCTGCTGGTGGCGCTGCTGACACAATCGATCGCCGAGCTGGCCGACGGCAGTGGCCAGGAGCTGTTCAACGCGGCGATTCTCGGCGTGGCGGTACTGATGATCGGCTGGCACAACGTCTGGATGGCCTCGCACGGCAAGGAAATGGCCGGCAAGGCGAAGCAGGTGGGCACCGATATCCGCAACGGCCGCCAGGAATTGTCGGCGATTGCGATCGTGGTCGCGCTGGCGGTGTTGCGGGAAGGTTCGGAGAGCGTACTGTTCCTGGAAGGCATGAGCGCCGCCGCCGCTGACAGCGGCGCCTCGATCCTGCTGGGTGGCGCCATCGGCCTGCTGGCGGGCGCCACGCTGGGCGTGATTGTGTACCGCGGCTTGCTGCGGATTCCGCTGCGCTGGTTCTTTTCAGTGACCAGCGCGCTGCTGCTGCTGCTGGCGGCGGGACTGGCCAGCCAGATGGCGAAGTTCCTGATTCAGGGCGACTTCATTCCGGCGCTGGCATCGCCGGTGTGGGATACCTCGGCGCTGCTGTCCACCAGTTCGCTGCCGGGGATCGCACTGCACGTGCTGATTGGCTACGACGCGCGCCCGAGCGGCATGCAGCTGTTGTTTTACGGCGCCACCGCCGTCACGATTGCACTGGGCACCCTCTGGACCCGCCGTCAGCACAGCAGGCCGTACCAGCTGCGGACGCAGTGACCGGTGACGGCCAGGTCGCGCTGTGCGACAACCATATACTCCTTATAGACACCATGATTTTCAGGCTTTAAACGGCCGTCTTCGTCACATACTCCGTCATTCATCTTCGATCGACATTGATTCATGCAGGTTTCCCGGTGCGTTCCTGCGTCGCTCCTCATGCTCGCCGTAGACGCTCCACCAGCGCCGCCAGACGCGGCTGCACTTCCTTCAGCAAGTATTCGGGCGACAGATGAAACGCCGGGCCGCCACAGTTGATGCTGAGCGGCGCGCTGCCGTCGGCCGGGCGGAATGCGATCGCGATCGCGTTGACGTCCGGCTGCCAGCCGCCAAACGAAGTGCAGCAACCAAGCGTCGCCGCCTCTTCGAGCGCACGCGCGACATGGTCACGGATCGCCGGCCAGGCCATTTCATCCAGCTCACGCACCCGCTCCAGGATATCGCTACGCTCGCTATCGGACAGCACCGCCAGGTAGGCGCGCCCCATCGCGGTACTGGCAATCGGGATGCGTGAGCCGACGTCCAGGCTCAGGGTCAGCGCGGTCTGGCTGCGGCGGTTTTCGATATAAATCATGCTGAGGCGGTCGCGCATGCCAAGCGACACCATGCTGCGCGAAAAATCGGCCAGCTCCTGCATCAGCGGCCGCGCCAGCTGGCGGATATCGAGCTTGGCCAGCATGGAAGAAGATAGCGCCAGCGTGGCGCTGCCGAGTCGATATTTGCCGCTGCCGGCGTCGTATTGCAGGTAGCCGATCTTGGTCAGCGTATAGGTCAGGCGCGAGACGGTCGATTTCGGCAGCCGGCAACGCTCGGCCAGTTCCTGGTTGCCGAGCAGGCGGTCGCCGGAACGGAAGCAGGCCAGCAATTCCAGCCCGCGCGCCAGGGCGGTGACGAAATGGCGATCTTCCTTGGTATTGGATGTTTCCGGAGCCGCTATGCGCTCTTCATTGCTGGGGTCATCCATGATGGTTTGATGATCGTAATGTGAGAAAAATAGAAGAGCAGGCTGCTTCAAACGTCCAGCGCAAAGTACAAGTCATGCAGCCTGGCAAGGTCGACCTCGGCCGCCGGCTGATCCAGCACCACGCGGCCGCTGCGCATCATGAAGACGCGCTCCGCCACGCCCAGCGCCATATGGGTATTCTGCTCGACCAGCACGATGGTCACGCCCTGCTCTTTCAACTGTTGCAGGGTGGCGAAGATTTCGTGCACGATCACCGGCGCCAGCCCGAGCGACGGTTCGTCGATCAAGAGCAGACGCGGCTCGGCCATCATGCCGCGCGCCATCACCACCATCTGCGCCTCGCCGCCGGAAAGGGAGCCGGCCAGCTGTTTGCGGCGGTCTTTCAACTTCGGGAACAGCGTGTAGGCACGCTCCAGATTGCGCGCCATCACCAGCCGCTGCGCGGCCGGGAAGGCACCCATGATCAGGTTTTCCTCGACGCTCATGTCGGGGAACACCATGCGTCCTTCCGGGATCAGCGACACCCCGAGGCCAGGCATGTCCCAGGTGCGGCGGCCGCGCAAGGATTCGCCGCGCAGCAGGATCTCACCCTTGCTGGGTTCGACCAGCCCCATGATCGCTTTCAGCAAGGTCGATTTGCCGGCGCCATTCGGGCCGACGATCGCGGTCAGCTGGCCTTCGGCGATATCGAGGCTGACATCCCACAGCACATTGATGGCGCCGTAGCCGGCGCGCAGGGCGCGAACTTCAAGCAAGTGCGACATCGGCGCCTCCCATATAACTCTTGATGACTTGCGGATCGCTGAACACCGCTTGCGGCGTGCCGTCGGCGATCACCTCGCCGAAGTTCAGCACCACCACCCGATCGCACAGATTCGACACCGTTTCGATATCGTGCTCGATGATCAGGATGCCGATCTTGAACTTGCGGTGCAGTCTCTTCCAGCTTGGCGGTGAAATAGCGCTTGCCATTGGTTTCCAGCCCGGCCAAGACCTCGTCGAGCAGCAGCAGCTTGGGCTCGGTCGCCAGCGCCTTCGCCACTTCCAGCCGCTTCAGTTCCTGCAGCGCCAGGCCGGTGGCGGCGTCGCGCCCGGCCTGCGCCGTCAGGTCCATGAATGCCAGCAGTTCGTCGATGCGCGCGTGGTCGACGCGGCCGTTGCCGAAGCGCTGGGCGACGATCAGGTTTTCGCGCACCGTCAGTTCATGCATCGGCTGCGGAATCTGGAAGGTGCGGCCGATGCCGACGCGCGCCCGCGTGTAGAGCGGCTTGCGGCTCAGTTCGATGCCGTCGAATTCGACCTTGCCGGCAGTCGGCTTGACCAGTCCCGAGATCGCATTGAACAGCGTGGTCTTGCCGGCGCCGTTCGGGCCGACCAGTCCGACCACCTGCTCAAAGCCCATCGCAAAACTGACATCCTTCAGCGCGGTCAGGCCGCCGAACTGGATCGTCACGTGCTCAAGCTTCAGCATGCTGCACCTCCGCCTTTTTCTCCATTCCCACCTTTTTCCTGAACAGCGACAGCAGGCCGTCCGGCGCGAACAGGATCATCGCCGCCAGCACGATGCCGAGGATGATCTGATGGCCGGACGACAGCATCGACTTGAACACCAGCTGGTCCAGCAGATAGATCACGACCGCGCCGATCATCGGCCCGGTCACGGTGCGGTAGCCGCCGAAGATCGCGGCGACGATCGGCAATACGCTCCACGAGCCGTGGAACGCATAGTCCGGCTCCAGGAAGTTGATGATGTGGGCGTTGAAGGCGCCGATGATGCCGGTCATGAACGCCGACAGCAGCAGCATCCACGACTTCAGCATCACGCTGTTGACGCCGACCACCCGGGTCGCGTCTTCGCTGTCGTGCATCGCGCGCAAGGCGATGCCGTAGTAGCTGCTGCGCACGCGCGCGTAGATCAGGCAGAACGCCAGCACCAGCGTCAGGATCAGCAGGTAGGGGCCGAGGCCGGCCAGAAAATCCAGCTGGATGACGCTCGGCAAGCCGGGGATCGACGACAGCCCGCCCGAGCCGTTGGTGAGCGAGGTGAATTCGGTCGCCAGGATGCGGAAGATATGCGCATAGGCCAGGATCGCCAGCGCGAAATACGGGCCCGACAGCCGCAGCGCCGGCAGCATCGCCAGCGACGCCACCGACGCGAATACGCCGGCCACCGGCATCGCCAGCAGCACCGGCCAGCCGGCCTTCATCGTCAGCAGCGCCGAGGAGTACGCGCCGATGCCGAAGAACGCCGCGTGACCGAAGCTGACCATGCCGCCCAGGTTGCCGAGCAGCGCCCAGGCCACCGCGATACCGGCCACGATCAGGGCCGAGACGGTCAGGCTGAGCAGGTAGCTATTGCCGTGCAAGGCATACGGCACCACCAGATACAAAATGGCGACTGCCAGCCACAAGAATTTTTTCATGATTTATCCCCGCCGCTTGGTGGCGCCGAACAAGCCGTTCGGCATGACGAACAGCACCAGCAGGAACAGCACCATGCCGGTCAGTTCCTGCAAGGCCGAACTGAACAAGGTGACCGTCATCGCTTCGGTAATCCCGAGCAGCATCGCCGCCAGCACCACGCCCGGCACCGAGCCGACCCCGGCCAGCACCGTGATGATGAAGGCCTTGATCGTCAGCGAATGGCCGAGCGGCGGCGAGATCACGCCGCTGGAAAAGATCGCGATGCCGGCAATGGTCGCCAGCACGCCGGCCACCAGGAACGACACCAGCTCGACCTTGGCCGGGTTGATGCCCATCAGCTTGGCGGCGTCGCGGTTCGACGACACCGCGCGCACTGCGCGGCCGTACCAGCTGCGCGACAGCCACCAGCCGAGCACCGCGGCCACCGCCAGGCTCAGCACGAAAAACAGCAGCTCGGAAAACATGCTGTACAGGTTGCCGATCTGCAGCGCGTCCTGCATCGTCGCATTGCCGGTCGAACGGATGTCGCTGGCCCAGATCAGCAGCACGCCGTTGGTCAGAATCATGCCGAGCGCGAAGGTCAGCATCAGCGAATTCAATTCGCGGTTGCGTCTTGAGCCGCGACACCAAAAAGTAGACGATGGCCGCACAGGCGCAGACCACCACCAGCGCAATCGGCAGCGCCAGCAGCGGATTGACGCCGAAGCGGCTTTCCACCGTGTAGCCGACGTAGGCCGCCAGCAACACCAGCTCGCCGTGCGCCAGGTTGATGATGCGCATGGTGCCGAACGCCAGCGACAGCCCGAGCGCGATCAGCGCATAGACGCCGCCGACCAGCGCGCCGGAATAAAGGGATTGCAGGATCAGTTCTGACATGGCAACCGTAATGAGGAAAAGCCGTTGTTTGAAAATGAGTGCAGCGCCCGCGACTGATGAAATCTGGCGTCGGATGGCGCCAGCCCGGCGGCGAAGCCGGTTACCCATTGCTCGCCGCCGGACAGCGGGCCAAAAAACCAGCCCGCCGACTGCTTACCAGGGCACCGCCGGATACTCGAGCTTGCCGCTGGCATCGGCCGCCGGCGACACGATCACGATCTTGCCGTTCTCGTGCTGGCCCATGCGCTGCTGGAAGTTCGGGTTGTCACCGCTGGCGTCGAAGGTGACGCGGCCGATCAGCGTATCGCGGTCGGTCTTGCGCAGCTCTTCCGACAGGCCGCCCTTTTTCAGCGTGCCATTGTCGGCCGCGCGCGCGATCGCTTCGAACAGCAGCGTCGCCTTCACGTAGCCGAACTGCGCCAGGTAATCGACTTCCTTGTTGAACATGCGCTTGTAGGCATCGGCGAACTGCTTGCCCTCGACCGCCTTGTATTCGACCGGGTACGGCAGCATCGCGGTGCCGATCACGTTCGGCATCAGGTCAGGGAAATCGGTCGCCATCTTCGGCATCGCCAGCGACCACAGGCCGACCATCGACTTCAGCTGCGGCTTCAGCACCTTGGCCGCGCGCAGGATGCCGACATAGTCGTTTTCGTAGCCGATCATCAGCAGCACTTCGGATTTGTCCTGCAGCTTGACCTTGTTGATGATCGGCTTGAAGTCGGTGATCGCCGGATCGAACGCATGCGACGTGACCTTGATGCCCTTGGCGCTCAGGTCCTTCTCCACCGCCTTCGCCAGCTCGGCGGTGGCTTCCTTGGTCGAATAGACGATCGATACCGACTTCGCCTGCATTTCTTCCAGCAGCTTTTCCACCGCGCGCTGGTAGCCGGCGGTGTTGTTGATGCGGAAGAAGGTCTTGTAGCCGCGCTTGGTCAATTCTTCGTCGACGCCGCCGGCGGTGATATAGGTCAGCTTCAGGCGGTTGGCCGCATCCGACGCCGGGCCGATGATGTTCGAGCCGTAGCCGCCGATGATCGCGACCGCGCCCTGCGGCGCCAGCTTTTCGACCGCCGCCACCGCCTTGGCCGGCGCCGATTCGTCGTCGATGGTCACGTACTTGATGGTGTGCTTGCCGTTGGTGCGGTTGAAAATATCGACCGCGCTCTGGATCCCTTCATTGAAAGCATTGCCGGAGCGTGCGATGCTGCCGGTCAGCGGCATGTGGGCGCCGACGATGAATTCTTCGGCGCTGGCACCGGTCACGGCGAAAGCCGCGCTCAATGCCAGGACCAGCTTCGATACCTTGCCTAGTTTCAATTGCATGTCTCTTCCTTTTTCATTAAAAAATACGTCAAGAAATGGCGCGCTGTTTTAGCGCGATTTGCTGCAACTCCTTTTTCAGCACCTTGCCGGTAGCAGCCGCCGGCAGGCGTTCCAGCACGATGATTTCGCCGGGAATCTTGTAGGGGGAAAGGTTCTGCGCCAGATGCGCCCGCAGCGCAGTGCGGTCGATGGCTACGCCCTGCGCCGGCTCGATGAACGCGACCACTTCCTCGTTGCCATCGGCCGCGCGGCCGACCACCGCCGACTGCACCACGTCCGGATACGCATTCAGCACTTGCTCGACTTCGATCGGATAAACGTTGAAACCGGAACGGATGATTAATTCCTTGCTGCGGCCGACGATGAACAGTGCGCCGTCGGCGTCGATCCGCGCCAGGTCGCCGGTGCGCAGCCAGCCATCGGCGGTCAATGCCTCGGCGCTCAGCTCCGGCGCGCGGTAGTAGCCCTGCATCACATTGGGTCCGCGTACCCACAGTTCGCCGACGCCGGCTGCATCGGCATCATGCAAACGGATTTCGATGCCGGGAATCGCCGGTCCCACCGAACAATCGGCGCGCGGCGCATCCATCCGCGTCTGGCAGATCGACGGCGACGCTTCGGTCATGCCATAGCCATTGTGCAGCGGCAGTTGGAAGGCGTGCTCGAAACTGTGCTTCAGCGGCAAGGTCAGCGGCGCGCCGCCCGATTGCGCGACGCGTAGTGTCGGCGCCGGCAACGCGGCACCGGCGCCGAATTCGAGCAGCTTCGCGTACATCGCTGGCGCGCCGTGCATCACGGTGATGCCATCCTGCGCCAGCGCGCGCGCCAGTGCGGCCGGCGCAAAGCGTGCGACCAGGCGCAGCGCGGCGCCGCTGATCAAGCTCGCCATCAGCAGTGACGACAGGCCGTAGACATGCGACAGCGGCAAAACGCCGTAAATGACATCGGTCGGCGCCAGCTGCCGCAGGCGGCGGTTGTTGGCGCCGATGAACAGCAGGTTGCCGTGCGTGAGCATCACTGCCTTCGGCGCGCCGGTAGTGCCGGAGGTGTATACCAGTACCGCCACTTGCTGCGCGGCATCGGCAGCGACCGCTTCCGGCACCGCTTCGTCGTTCAAGGGGCCGAGCCATATCTCGCCAATCTCCGGCCAGTGCGCCGGCCGCGCGCCGCGCGCCGCGCCATGGGCCGCGGCCTCCGGCGAAATGGCGCCGAAATACAGCGCCAGGCGGGCGCCGGAATGTGCCAGGAATTGATCGATTTCGCGCGCCGACAAGCGCGCATTGACGCTGGCCGACCAGGCATCGAGCCGGCTCAGCGCCAGCACGCACAAGGCCAGCGCCACCGAATTTTCGGCGACCAGCAGCACGCGGTCGCCGGCGCGCACGCCGACGTCGCGCAAGCGTTGCGCCAGCGCCTCGACTGTGGCGCCCAGCTGGCCGTAACGTACGGTGTGCGCGTCGTCGCTCAGTGCGATGCGCTCCGGGTGCGACGTGGCCCACGGCACGAACGCTTCGTGAATGCGGCGCGGCAGTTGCGTCTGCGTCGGCAGCTGCGCGTGATTCACGTCCTGGTTCATGCTGGTTTCTCCCATCGGTTGTACGGTGCCGTAGCACGGTCTTATTGCGGGCCGGATCGGCATCGACGCGATACTCGCATGACGGTCGCAAAAAATCAAATGACAGAATTTAATTCTGCAGTACGGAACTAAATATACAGATTTTTACCAGGAAAGACGACGTATGCTTGGTTGAAATTTTATTTTTTTAACGACTAAGCAAGCACAAGTAATTGATTTATATAATTTTTATACAGATCGATTGACATCGTTGGGCGCAGCAAATAGAGTTCCGTATCTTTATGTTTTATTCCAATACGTGGAATAACGCTGAGTCATTTTTCATCCAATTCCGTTTTCATCCGGCTTTCCTTATTTATTTTCAGGAACCTGACATGAGCCACAAACCCCGTTTCCACTGGGATGATCCGTTGCTGCTGGAGCAGCAGCTGAGCGCCGACGAGCGCGCGGTGCGCGCGGCGACCGCCGCCTATTGCCAGGAGCAGCTGGCGCCGCGCGTGCTCGACGCCTTTCGCCACGAGCGCACCGATCCGGCGATCTTTCGCGAAATGGGCGCACTCGGCTTGTTGGGGCCGACGATTCCCGAGCAGTATGGCGGCCCCGGCTTGAACTATGTCGCCTATGGCGTGATCGCGCGCGAAGTCGAGCGCGTCGATTCCGGCTACCGCTCGATGATGAGCGTGCAATCGTCGCTGGTGATGGTGCCGATCTATGCATTCGGCAACGAGCAAACAAAGCAGAAATATTTGCCGCAGCTGGCGTCCGGCGCATGCGATCGGCTGCTTCGGCTTGACCGAACCGGACCACGGCTCCGATCCCGGCTCGATGGTGACGCGCGCCAAGAAAGTGGCGGGCGGCTATGCGCTGACTGGCAGCAAGATGTGGATTTCGAATTCGCCGATCGCCGATGTGTTCGTGGTCTGGGCGAAAGATGACGACGGCGCGATCCGCGGCTTCGTGCTGGAAAAAGGCTGGAAGGGGCTGTCCGCGCCGGCGATCCACGGCAAGGTCGGCTTGCGGGCCTCGATCACCGGCGAAATCGTGATGGACGCCGTATTTTGCCCCGAAGAAAACGCGTTTCCGGAGGTGCGCGGCTTGAAGGGGCCGTTTACCTGCCTGAATTCGGCGCGCTATGGGATTGCCTGGGGTGCACTCGGCGCGGCCGAAGATTGCTGGCACCGTGCACGCCAGTATGTGCTGGACCGGAATCAGTTTGGTAAACCGTTGGCGGCGAACCAATTGATCCAGAAAAAGCTGGCCGACATGCAAACTGAAATTGCACTCGGCTTGCAAGGGTGTTTGCGGCTGGGGCGGATGAAAGATGACGGCAGCGCGGCAGTCGAAATCACGTCGCTGCTGAAGCGCAATTCGTGCGGCAAGGCGTTGGACATTGCGCGGCTGGCGCGCGACATGATGGGCGGCAATGGCATTTCCGATGAATTCGGCGTCGCCCGCCATTTGGTCAACCTCGAAGTGGTCAACACTTATGAAGGCACGCACGATATCCATGCGTTGATCCTGGGGCGCGCGCAAACCGGCATCGCCGCGTTCTGATATAACGGGAGTATTTTTAAAGTCGCTTGCATTTTGTCCGTCATAGGCCAATTTTTTGGCATACCCCCTCTATAAAAGTAAAAAGCGATGACCGATATTCATCGCAGCAGCAAGCCGTCGCGACAACCACACGAGGACTTATGGACCTGAATTTCACCGCCGCCGAAACCGCGTTCCGCCAGCAGGTGCGCGAGTTTCTCGCGCAATCCCTGCCGGCCGATATCAGCCACAAGGTGCACAACGGCTTGATCCTGGAGCGCGACGATTACGTGCGCTGGCAGCGCATCCTGCATGCGCAAGGCTGGGGCGGCCCGGCATGGCCGGTGGAATTCGGTGGCACCGGCTGGAACGCGGTGCAGCAATACATCTTCGAGGAAGAAAGCGCGGCGGCCGGCGCGCCGCGCGCGATTCCGTTCGGCCTGAAGATGGTGGCGCCGGTGATCATGACGTTCGGCTCGAAAGAACAGCAGCAGCGTTTCCTGCCGAAGATCCTGGCGGCCGAGGAATGGTGGTGCCAGGGCTATTCGGAGCCCGGTTCCGGCTCCGACCTGGCGTCAGTGAAAACCCGTGCCGAGCGCATCCGCGCCGACGATGGCGAGTTCTACCTGGTCAATGGCCAGAAAACCTGGACCACGCTCGGCCAGTATGCCGACTGGATCTTCTGCCTGGTGCGCACCGATCCGGCGGCCAAGGCCGCAGCGCGGGATTTCCTTTTTGCTGATCGACATGAAGACGCCCGGCGTCACGGTGCGCCCGATCATCACCATGGACGGCGCCCACGAAGTCAACGAAGTCTGGCTGGAAAACGTGCGGGTGCCGGCGGCCAACCTGATCGGCGAAGAAAACCAGGGCTGGACCTACGCCAAGTTCTTGCTCGGCCACGAACGCACCAACATCGCCGGCATCGGCATCGCCAAGCGCGAACTGGCACGGCTGAAACGAATCGCCGCGCAGGAAATCAAGAATGGCGAGCCGCTGTTGCGCGACCCGCTGTTCGCGGCGCGTATCGCGCAAGTCGAAATCGACCTGACCGCGCTGGAAATCACCAACCTGCGCGTGCTGTCGGCCGAAGCCGAGCGGCGCGCACCGGGACCAGAAGCCTCGATCCTGAAGGTCAAGGGCACCGAAATCCAGCAAGCGATCACCGAGCTGCTGGTGCAGGCGGCGGGTCCGCACGCGTTGCCGCTGCGGCGCGAAGCGATGGCCGCCGGCTACCAGGGCGATCAGGTAGGACCGGCTTACGCCGCACCACTGGCCGCGAATTACCTGAACATGCGCAAGCTGTCGATTTACGGCGGCTCGAACGAGATTCAAAAGAACATCATCGCCAAGATGATTTTGGGAATCTGACGAGTTGTGCATTTTATGTATTGCGGACTGAGTTTGTGAGCCGTCGCAGCGCGGTGAATTACTCTGTCCTCAACTGATTAACACTGCGCGCCAGCACTTCACCCCAACAGAACAACACCAGGACCCGATATGGATTTCACCTTCAGCGAAGAACAGCAGATGCTGCTGGAAACCACGCGTCGCTTCGTCGCCGGCGACATCGGCTTCGACGCGCGGCGCCAGTCGCTCGGGCCAGCGGCCGAAGGCTTCAGCCGCACCGCCTGGCAGGGCTTCGCCGACCTGGGCTTGCTGGCGCTGCAGGTGCCGGAAGCCGACGGCGGACTCGGCGGCAGCGCGCTCGATACGATGCTGGTGATGAATGCACTGGGCGAAGGCCTGGTGCTGGAGCCGTACCTGGCCAGCGCAGTGCTGGCGACCAAGACCGTCGCCGCGCTCGGCAGCGCAGAGCAGCGCGCACGACTGCTGCCGGCGCTGGCCACCGGCGAAGCGATCGCGGTGCTGGCGCACGACGAGCCAGCGACCCGCTTCGACCCGCTGGCGCTCGAAACCCAGGCCACGCCGCACGCCGGCGGCTACCTGCTGTCCGGCCACAAGAGCGTGATTGTGCATGCGCCATCGGCCGATACGCTGCTGGTGAGCGCGCGCCTGGGAGAGAAAGACCACGCTACGCTCGGCGTATTCGAGGTGCCGCGCGACGCTGCCGGGGTACGGGTCAGCAGCTATCGCACCGTCGACGGCGTAGCCGCCGGCGACATCCGATTCGAGCAAGTGCAGCTTGGCCGCCGGCGCGCTGCTGGGCAAGGACCACCAGGACGCCGGCGCCGCGCTGTCGGCGATTCTGGATGCCGGGCTGGCCGCGGTCTGCGCCGAAGCGGTCGGCGCGCTGGACCGGGTGCTGGCCGCCACCGTCGAATACACCCGCACCCGCAAGCAGTTCGGCGTGCCGATCGCCAGCTTCCAGGCGCTGCAGCACCGGATGGCGGACATGGTGCTGCACATCGAACAGGCGCGTTCGATGAGCTATCTGGCGGCGGTGCGCTGCCAGGAGCATGATCCCGCGGCGCGCGGCGCGGCGCTGTCGGCGGCCAAGGTCGTGGTCGGCCAGGCCTGCCGCTTCGTCGGCCAGCAGGCGGTGCAGCTGCACGGCGGCATGGGCGTTTCCGACGAACTCGATGTCAGCCATTATTTCAAGCGGCTGATGGCAATTGAGCTGCAGTTCGGCAGCACCGACTGGCACCTGGAGCGCTACGCGCGCCAGCTGTAAGCAGCTTCCAGCTGCCCTAATGCCGTTCCTGTTCGTCCTTGGCGAGCGGGACGGCTGCTCCGGCAGTACGCTTGCGCAGTCGCATGTTGAGCGTCTCGACCAGCACCGAGAACGCCATCGCCGAGTAGACGTAGCCCTTCGGCACGTGATGGCCGAAGCCGTCCGCGATCAGCACCACCGCCACCACCACCAGGAACGCCAGCGCCAGCATCTTGATGGTCGGATGCTCGGACACGAAGCGCCCGATCGGCGCCGCGAACAGCATCATCAGTGCCACCGACACCACCACCGCGGCGATCATCACCTCGATCTGGTCGGCCATGCCGACCGCGGTGATGATCGAATCCAGCGAGAACACGATGTCGATCACCATGATCTGCAGGATCACCGCGGCGAATGTCGCCGCCACCTTGCCGGCGCCATGCTCTTCGCCGCCTTCCAGCGTCTGATGGATTTCGCCGACGCTCTTCCATAGCAGGAACAGGCCACCGGCAATCAGGATCAGCGCGCGTCCCGACATCTCGTGCCCCAGCACGGTAAACAGCGGAGCGGTGAAGCCAATGATCCAGGACAGCGTCAGCAGCAGGCCGATGCGCATGAACATCGCGGCGAACAGACCGAGGCGGCGCGCCGTTTCGCGCTGCGACGGCGGCAGCTTGTCGACCAGGATCGAAATGAAGATGATGTTGTCGATGCCCAGCACCAGTTCAAGTGCGGTCAGGGTGGCGAATGCCATCCACACTTGCGGATCGGTCAGCAGTTCCAGCATGAAAAACCCTGGCAAAAAATGAATGAAGCCAGCATGGTAGCGCTATTCATTTTCATTAAAAAGCGAAGATAATTGAACGATTACTTCGAAAAAACAGAAATATGAAATCGGCAACCCTGAATTTCCGTCACCTCTATTACTTCTGGGTGGTGGCCCAGGAAGGCAGCGTCACGGCCGCCGCCGCCCGGCTCGGTGTGGCGGTGCAGACCATCAGCACCCAGCTCGGCCTGCTCGAACAGTCGCTCGGCAAGTCGCTGCTGGCGCCGCAGGGCCGGCGCCTGACGCCGACCGAAGCCGGGCGCACCGCGCTGGCGTATGCCGACCAGATCTTCCTGCTGGGCGAGCAGATGCAGGAAGCGCTGGTCGAGAGCGACGGCAGCGACGCCATGCGGCTGACGGTCGGCATCTCGAATTCCCTGCCGAAACTGACCGCCTATCGCCTGCTGGAGGCGGCGCTGCGGCTGCCGCAGGCGATCCGGCTGGTGTGCTACGAAGACCAGTTCGAATCGCTGCTGGCCGACCTGGCGCTGCACAAGCTGGACGTGGTGCTGACCGACCGCCCGGTCAGTCCCGGCAGCGCGCTGCGCGTGTTCAGCCACCTGCTGGGCGAGAGCGAACTGACGCTGTTCGGCACGCCCGAACTGGCGGCCCGCTACGGCCCGGCTTTCCCGGCAGCCTGAACGGCGCGCCGTTGCTGCTGCCGACCCGCAACAATGCGATGCGCGGCCGCATCGAGCAATGGTTCGAGGCCGGCGGCCTGCGTCCGCAGGTGATCGGCGAATTCGAGGACAACGCGCTATTGAATACCTTCGGCCGCAGCGGGCGCGGCCTGTTTTTCGCGCCGGCGGCGATGGCCGATGAAGTGGCGGACCAGCTCGGCGCGTTGCCGGTGGGCGTCATCGCGCAATTGCGCGAGCCGGTGTATGCGATCTCCAGCGAGCGCAAGATCCGCCATCCGGCGGTCGAGGCGATCCTGTCGGCGCCGCACGGCGGCCTGTTCGCGCCACCGGAACGCCTGATCCGGCCCCCTCTTCAGCGCGCCACGGGAAAGTCGAAGTAGGTATCCGGAAACGGTTCGCGCTCGAGCGTGAAATGCCACCACTCCTTGTCGTAATTGCGAAAGCCGTGCTTGTTCATCGCCTTCAGCAACAGCGCCCGGTTGCGCTGCGCCAGCGGACCGATATCCGGACTGGCGGTATGCGAGCGTTCCTCGAAGCAATCGTAGCCGGTGCCCATGTCGATGCCGCCGTCGGCGAAACGCTGTTCGTACGGGCCGGCGCAATCGGCGAGCGCCATGCCGGGCCGCCACGTTGCCCGAGGGCGCGCCTGCGGCCCAGTCAGGGTCAGGTCGACGGTGCTGCCGCGCGAATGGCCGGAGCGATGGGCGACGTAGCCGAGTGTCATGAAACTGGTTCTTGTTCAGGCGCGGATAGAATTCGGCCTTGGCCGGATCGCCGGGCGCCTGCGCCCATTCGGCGAAATCCCTGACGCCGCGCTCCGGCCGGTAGCAGTCGAACACCTGCAGCCCATACCCATGCGGCCGCAGGTCGGCCTGTACTCGCGCCAGCGCGGCGGCCGCCGTCCGGGTCAGGATGCATTCGCCGCTGTCATAACCGCGCACCCGGCGGCCGACGAAATTGTGACCACTGAAATAACGCATGTCCTGGATGATCGTGGCCTCGACATCGCGCAGATGGACGAAACCGTCCGGCATCGTTTGCGCCGGCACATTGAGCGGCAGGATAACGGCAGCACACCATGCCGCCAGCAAAATGCATTTCTTCATGTGAAATACCGGTGAATACGCGGCACGGAGCCGGATCTGATCAGGTGGCGGTTTTTCCCGTTGCGGTGAATTCTGGAAAAACAAAGCCACAAGTATTCCGCAGCCACGCACCGGCCGGCAAGAAAATTCGGCGTGCCACAGCGATCTAACGGTCTGCCCCGCCCTATGCCGGCGGCTTCGATTGTGCACTGGTCAATTCAGCGCGGATTTGCCGCAATTTGGCCTTGACCCGGGTCGCATTCTCCTCACCCATGCGCAACAAGATCTTGCGTCCTGCCGACTGTTCTTCCAGTTCCGGATCGGCGAACTGATACAGCACGTGCGGCTGGACCAGCATTAGCGGCGCTTCCACCTGCGGCGCGGCCAGCAGGTGGTCGATGACCGCCACCAGGCGGTCGTTGAAGTAACCCTCGGGATATCCCAGGTCCTGATAGGCGCGCTGAAACAGCGGATAGAATCGCACATAGAGCGCGACGATATCCTTGGCATCGACCACCTCGGCCAGACGCACATAGGGCGTATA
Source organism: uncultured beta proteobacterium (assembly GCA_963707665.1). Taxonomy (GTDB): domain Bacteria; phylum Pseudomonadota; class Gammaproteobacteria; order Burkholderiales; family Burkholderiaceae_D; genus DATJCV01. The sequence continues at coordinate 54,256 of CAVPQU010000013.1, forward strand.
GCGCGCGGCATTTCCGGGCGAGATCGCCAGATTTTCCCCTTGCCCCGCGATGCGGAATCCGCCCGCGACCGGTTTGGTGGGAAGCAGCCGTGCCGCCATCGTCTTGCGCGGCAGATTATCGATCGTCACCACGATATGACGTACCATTTCCTGTGGCCGCAAGAGATTTTTTAGCAAAGGGTCTCCGAACAGGCCTGACAGCGCCTCCCATATTGCCGTATCGCTCTGATTCAGGGCGGGAAGCGCTTCCGGTTTGAGCGGAGCACCCAGGTTTTCCGGAATCGGATAATGGGCGGGCGACTCTGGCTTCACGGCGGCAGGCGGTGGCTCCTCGACCGTGGGCTGCGATTTCGGTGCCTGGTTTTGCCCCTGTTGCCAGAAATAAATCCCGATCGCGGCGCCGGCCAGAAGGACCGCTGCAAGCAGCCATCCGGTGATCTTGCTCATTGCTGTTCTCCTATGGAAAAAGAGAGTCGGCATGTTGTGCACAAGGGCAGGATAGCCCATACCGCCGTTCTGAAAAAGCGCCGTCCTCCGCACCCATTGGTGGGTGGCGCACCGCCGCTTCGCCAAACCCCGAATTTCACCGTAATCAGCGTGCCGGGATGCCCTGCGCCACCCAGAAATCCCAGTTCGCCGCTATGTGTTGCGAAGGATAGGGGCGGACCGCACCCTGCCAAGGCAAGCCACCCCCGATGCTATAATCCAAAGCTTGCGTCTGACGCATGATTGCCGCGCCCAGCGCCGCTTTGGTGGTGATTTTGCGATTGTGGTGGCTACGACTTTCACCACCTTCCAAGCTCACCAAAACGGGGTTTGCCATGTGGGCATGCCGTCTGTTGATCGTCTGCACTGTGCTGCTCGGCGCATTGCCGGCGCAGGCGTTCGAACGGCCATTGCCGCCGGCAGCCAAGCGCGGAACTAACATCGTTGTCAATGACACTCAGAACGACCAGGGCGAGATCGACCGGGTCTGGATCCTGGCCGGGGCCGAAATCAAAATATCGGCAGCAATCCAGACTTCGGAAGTCCAGCGCACCAACCCGACGCGGTAACCCTATGCAAAAAAAATTATTCATCAAGACCTTCGGCTGCCAGATGAACGAGTACGATTCGGCCAAGATGGCCGACGTGCTGCGCGTGTCCGACGGCATGATCCAGACCGATCGTGCCGAGGACGCCGACGTAATCCTGCTGAATACCTGCTCGATTCGTGAAAAATCACAGGAAAAGGTGTTTTCCGATCTGGGACGCCTGCGAGAACTGAAGCAGGACAAGCCCGACCTGGTAATCGGCGTCGGCGGTTGCGTTGCCTCGCAGGAAGGCGCGGCGATCGTCGGTCGCGCTCCCTACGTCGACCTGGTGTTCGGCCCGCAAACGCTGCACCGCCTGCCGCAACTGATCCAGCAACGGCGCGCAAGTGGCCGCTCGCAGGTCGATATCAGCTTTCCGGAAATCGAGAAATTCGACCATCTGCCGCCGGCCAAGGTGGACGGCCCGACCGCGTTCGTGTCGATCATGGAAGGCTGCAGCAAATACTGCAGCTACTGCGTGGTGCCGTATACGCGCGGCGAGGAAGTATCACGCCGCTTCGACGACGTGCTGACCGAAATCGCTGGCCTCGCCGATCAGGGCGTGAAGGAAATCACGCTGCTGGGACAGAACGTCAACGCCTATCGCGGCAAGATGAGTCAGGATGCGGCGGATGGCGAAATCGCCGACTTCGCACTGCTGATCGAATACATTGCCGACATTCCCGGCATCGAGCGTATCCGCTTCGTTACCAGCCACCCGAAGGAATTCACACAACGCCTGATCGACACCTACGCCCGGGTACCGAAGCTGGTCAACCACCTGTACCTGCCGGCGCAGCACGGCTCGGACAAAATCCTGGCGGCGATGAAACGCGGTTACACGGTGCTGGAATACAAGTCGATCATCAAGCGGCTGCGCCAGGTGCGCCCCGACATCGCCATCTCGAGCGACTTCATCGTCGGCTTCCCGGGCGAGACCGAAGCCGACTTCGACGCCCTGATGCGCCTGATCGACGATATCGGCTACGACACCAGCTTCAGTTTCATCTTCAGCCCGCGTCCCGGCACGCCAGCCGCCAGCCTGCAGGATGTCACCCCGCATGAAGTCAAGCTGCAGCGGCTGCAGCAGCTGCAGGCGGTGGTGCAGGCGAATGCGCAGAAAACCAGCCAGGCGATGGTCGGCACGCTGCAGCGCATCCTGGTCGAAGGGCCGTCGCGCAAGGATCCGGGCGAACTGCAGGGCCGCACCGAAAATAATCGCGTGGTCAATTTTGCGCCCGGCGCCAATGCCGGCGGCCTGATCGGCCAGTTGATCGACATCCGTATCGTGCAGGCCAATTCGAACTCGTTGCGCGGCGAACTGGCCGCCCACCCAACCGCATCCCACGCTTGAAAAAATCGTCCATCCAACCTCTGCATTTCATCCCGGAACCGCTCGACAATACCCGGCTGGCGCACCTGTGCGGGCCGATGGATGAAAACCTGCGGCAGATTTCCGCCGCGCTCGACGTCACGATGTTCCGCCGTGGCGAAAAATTCATCGTCAGCGGCAGCCAGGCGGCGCAAGCGGTGGCATTGCTGGCGCAATTCTACGAGGTCGCCAGCAAGCCGATTTCGGTCGAGGATATCCAGCTGGCGCTGGTCGAGCAGCGCGCGACGGGAGCTCCGGACCAGCAGCGCGCAAGAGCCCGGCCAGCCCGGCGACCGCGGAGGCCATACCTGTCGAAATCGAAGCGCCGATCCTGAAGACCCGGCGCAGCGACCTGCGCGGCCGCACGCCACATCAGAACCAGTACATCCGCGCCATCCTGGAGCATGACGTCACCTTCGGCGTCGGCCCGGCCGGCACCGGCAAGACTTACCTGGCGGTGGCTTGCGCGGTCGATGCGCTGGAACGCGACGCGGTGCGCCGCATCGTGCTGACGCGCCCGGCCGTGGAAGCCGGCGAACGGCTCGGTTTCCTGCCCGGCGACCTGGCGCAGAAGGTCGATCCCTATCTGCGTCCGCTGTACGACGCGCTGTACGACCTGCTCGGCTTCGACCGTACGCAAAAGATGTTCGAGAAGCAGGCGATCGAAGTGGCGCCGCTGGCCTACATGCGCGGGCGCACCCTGAACCACGCCTTCATCATCCTGGATGAAGCGCAGAACACGACGCCGGAACAGATGAAAATGTTTCTGACCCGCATCGGCTTCGGCAGCAAGGCGGTGGTCACCGGCGACATCACCCAGATCGACTTGCAGCGGCATCAGAAAAGCGGCCTGATCGATGCCATCGACGTCCTGAAAGACGTGCGCGGCATTGCCTTCACGCGCTTTTCCAGCAGCGACGTGGTGCGCCATCCGCTGGTGGCGCGCATCGTCGATGCCTACCAGGCGGCCGCCGACGATGCTCCCGAGCCGCCCGTGCCGCTCGCCCTGAAAAAACCGGCCAGGCATGCGGCAAAAAAATAAGCTGTCGCTGTCCGTGCAGTATCCGGACCCGCGCCTGAAAACGCAGATCACGCGGCCGCTGCTGCGGCGCTGGGTCAAGGCCGCGTTGCTGGCACCGGCCGAACTGACGATCCGCTTCGTCGATGCGGCCGAAGGCCGGACTCTGAACCGCGACTACCGCGGCAAGGATTACGCCACCAACGTGCTGACCTTCGCCTACAGCGAAGACGATCCGGATGCCATCGCCGCCGACCCCGAGCAGCCAACCCAGGCCGATCTGATCTTGTGCACCGATGTGCTGCAACAGGAAGCAGCCAGGCAGCAGAAATCGATCGAAGCGCACACCGCCCACCTGGTGGTGCATGGCGTCTTGCATGCGCAGGGCTACGACCACGAAACCGATGCCGAGGCAGTAGAAATGGAACAGCTCGAAACCGAGATCCTGGCACATCTCGGTTACCCCGATCCCTACCAGACGGCCTGAGCCGCGTCGTTCACTTTGCCGCGTCCGGGGCAGGCGCAACCGGCCCGAACGTCCCTTCATCGGCGCGGTTGTCACACCGGCTTGCGGCGCATCATGCATTTTTTTAATGCCGGAAACGCACGCGGCAGCGACTTGTCCTAAAATCAAAAAGCGACCGAGCAGACACTTCGCCGGCCAACAGTCGCGCCATCGGGGGACATTTCATGGCCCGCACCACACCCATCGAGCACTACCGCAACATCGGTATCTCGGCCCACATCGACGCCGGCAAGACCACCACCACCGAGCGCATCCTGTTTTACACCGGGGTCAACCACAAGCTGGGCGAAGTGCATGAAGGCGCCGCCACCATGGACTGGATGGCGCAGGAGCAGGAACGCGGCATCACCATCACCTCGGCTGCCACCACCGCGTTCTGGAACGGCATGCACCACAACTATCCGTTGCACCGGATCAACATCATCGACACCCCGGGCCACGTCGACTTCACGATCGAGGTCGAACGCTCGATGCGGGTGCTGGATGGCGCGCTGATGGTGTACGACGCGGTCGGCGGCGTGCAGCCGCAATCCGAAACGGTCTGGCGCCAGGCCAACAAGTATCACGTGCCGCGGCTGGCCTTCGTCAACAAGATGGATCGCGTCGGCGCCGACTTTGCCCGCGTGGTGCGGCAGATGCGCGAACGGCTGGGCGCCAATCCGGTGCCGATCCAGCTGCCACTCGGCGCCGAGGACGACTTTGCAGGCGTGATCGACCTGGTGGAAATGCAGGCGATTGTCTGGGACGAAGAATCACGCGGCGTCAAGTTCCGCTATGAAGAAATCCCCGCTGCCTTGCTGCCGTCCGCGGCCAAAGCCCGTGAGCGGCTGCTGGAAGCGGTGGCCGAAGCCTCCGATGCGCTGACCGAAAAATACCTGAATGGCGAGGCGCTGAGCGTGGCCGAAATCAAGGCGGCGCTGCGCCAGCGCACGGTCGCCGGCCAAATCGTGCCGGTACTGTGCGGCTCCGCCTTCAAGAACAAGGGCATCCAGGCGGTGCTGGACGCCGTCATCGATTACCTGCCGTCGCCGCGCGACATCGAGGCAATCAACGGCGAGGACGAGCATGGGCGGACCGTGCAGCGGCACCCCGCCGACGACGAAAAATTCGCCGCCCTGGCGTTCAAGATCATGACCGATCCCTTCGTCGGCCAGCTGATTTTCCTGCGCGTGTATTCCGGTGTGCTGCAATCCGGCGATACCGTCTACAACCCGGTCAAGGGCAGTCGCGAACGGGTCGGGCGCCTGCTGCAAATGCATGCCAACCACCGCGAGGAATTGAAGGTGGTGCGCGCCGGCGACATCGCCGCCGCGGTCGGCCTGCGCGACGCCACCACCGGCGACACGCTGTGCGCGCCGGACGCGCCGATCACGCTGGAGCGCATGGTGTTTCCGGAACCGGTGATTTCGCAGGCGGTGGAACCGAAAACCCGTGCCGACCAGGAAAAAATGGGCATGGCCTTCAACCGTCTGGCGCAGGAAGATCCGTCGTTTCGCGTTTCCACCGATGAGGAGTCGGGCCAGACCATCATCGCCGGCATGGGTGAGCTGCATCTGGAAATCCTGGTCGACCGCCTGCGGCGCGAGTTCGGCGTCGAAGCCACGGTCGGCAAGCCGCAGGTGGCCTACCGCGAGACCATCCGCAAGACCTGCGACGAGGTGGAAGGCAAGTTCATCAAGCAGTCCGGCGGGCGCGGCCAGTACGGCCATGTGGTACTCAAGCTGGAGCCGCAGCCGCCCGGCAAGGGCTATGAATTCGTCGACGCCATCAAGGGCGGCGTGGTGCCGCGCGAATTCATCCCGGCGGTCGACAAGGGCATCCGCGAAACCTTGAATGCCGGCGTGCTGGCCGGCTATCCGGTGGTGGATGTCAAGGTGACGCTGTTCTTCGGCTCCTACCACGACGTCGACTCGAACGAAAACGCCTTCCGCATGGCGGCCTCGATCGGCTTCAAGGACGGCATGCGGCGCGCCGACCCGGTGCTGCTGGAGCCGGTGATGGCGGTCGAAGTCGAGACGCCCGACGAATTCATGGGCAACGTCGCCGGCGACCTGTCCGGCCGGCGCGGCAGCATCCACGGCATGGACGATATGGCCGGCGGCATCAAGGTGATCACCGCCGAGGTGCCACTGGCCGACATGTTCGGCTATGCGACCACGCTGCGTTCGCTGACCCAGGGCCGGGCCACCTACACGATGGAATTCAAGCACTACGCTGCCACCCCGCCGCAAGTGGCCAGTGCGGTGATCGGCTCGCGCGGGCGTTAGCGGTCGCACCGCGCGACCGGCAGGTCGGCGGATCGAGACCTGCCTGCGGCATATACTCCCATTGCAATAGCTTGTTTTCAGCCGTGAAATAGCCTGATTTGACAATATACCCCTACTATTTTCATTCAAGATTCGCGAGCTGGCAGCTATTTCCCCCTGGCGCCATGTTTTCACAGCGAATAGCGTCAGCGGCTCTGAAGTGGCCGTACCCCGGCCACGGCCGCCGCCGCTTTGCTATTGCGCAAGGACGTCGCTTTTCGGGCTTGTAACTCATTTGTTGTATCCTGTACGCTTTGTAACAACTCCGCAGCCCAGCTTGCGCCCTATGCCAGACCTCCCTGCTGACGCCAGATCCACTGGCGCCAAACCACACCGGTCACTGTTCGAACGCCTGACCGCACTGATTTCCCCCGAACCTGAAAACCGCGCCGAACTGCTGGAAATCCTGCAGGACGCGCATGGACGCAACCTGATCGACGCCGACGCCCTGTCGATGATCGAGGGCGTGTTCCAGGTGTCCGACCTGTCGGCGGCCGACATCATGATCCCGCGCTCGCAGATGGATATGGTCGACGTCGACAAGCCGCTCGAAGAATGGCTGCCGATGGTGCTGGAGACCGCGCACTCGCGCTTTCCGGCAGTGGCCGGCGACCGCGACAAGGTGATCGGCATCCTGCTGGCAAAAGACCTGCTGCGCTATTACGCGGAAGAATCGTTCGACGTGCGCGACATGCTGCGTCCGGCCGTGCTTCATCCCGGAATCGAAGCGGCTGAACGTGCTGCTGCGCGATTTCCGCGCCAACCACAACCACATGGCGATCGTGGTCGACGAATATGGCGGCGTCGGCGGCCTGATCACGATCGAAGACGTGCTGGAGCAGATCGTTGGCGACATCGAGGACGAATACGATTACGACGAGGCGGAAGACAACATCCTGCCGATCAAGGAAGGCCGCAACGGCCCGCGCTGGCGGATCAAGGCGCTGACTGAAATCGAGCAGTTCAACGAGGTCTTGCACACCAGCTTGCCGGACGAAGATGTCGATACCATCGGCGGCCTGGTGGCCAATCACCTGGGACGCGTGCCGCACAAGGGCGACCGTTTCGATATGGATCAGCTGCGCTTCGAAGTGCTGCGCGCCGACGCCCGCCAGGTGCATGTGCTGCTGGTGGAACGATTGCCGGCCACCGCGGCGGATGCGGTGTGACGCCAGCGGCATCGCTCCAGCGTCTTCCCGCAACGCCGCTCATGGTCGTGCTGGCCCTGGTGGCCGGTGGCCTATCGGTACTGGCTTTCGCGCCATTTGGCCTGTGGCCGCTGCAGATCGCCACGCTGGGGCTGCTGTTCTGGCTGGCGGCGCATGCGGCCAGCGTGCGCCACGGAGCGCTGCTGGGCTGGCTGTACGGTTTCGCCGCTTCAGTCTGCGGCGTCCACTGGCTGTACGTCAGCCTGCATCATTTCGGCGGCATGCCGGCTGCCTTGGCGGTGCTGGCGGTGCTCTTGCTGGCCGCCTACCTCGGCGCCTGGAGCGCCTTGGCGATGGGCGCCGCGCTTTGGCTCAGGCGCCGCTGGCAGGCACCGCCGACCGTCGCCCTGCTGCTGCTGATGCCAGCCTGCTGGGCGGTATCGGAATGGTTGCGCGGCTGGGTCCTGACCGGCTTTCCCTGGCTTGCTTCCGGCTACGCCCACAGCGACAGTCCGCTGGCGGGCTACGCGCCGTTGCTGGGGGTGTACGGCATCGCCCTGGTCGGCGCCTGCATTGCCGGCGCACTGGCGCTGCTGCCGGCCAGAAAGCTGCCGCTTGGCGTCGCACTGGCGCTGCTGCTGGCGGGCGCCGCACTGCGCGCCGTGCCCTGGACCGCAGACCACGGCCAGCCGCTCACGGTGCGCCTGCTGCAAGGCGCGGTGCCGCAGGAAATGAAATTCGAGCGGGCCCAGCTGGAGGCAAGCCTGGACCTGTATCGCGACATGATCCGGGCCCAGCCGGCGCAGTTGATTGCGACGCCGGAAACCGCGATTCCGGTACTGCTTGGGCAACTGGCGCCCGGTTATCTGGAGGATCTGCAGCGCTTCGCGCAGCAATCCGGCAGCCACCTGTTACTCGGCGCGCCAATCGGCGACGCCCCGCTGCACTACACCAACAGCGTGATCGGCATCGCGCCGAACGCACAGACGCCGCACTACCGCTACGACAAGCACCACCTGGTGCCGTTCGGCGAATTCATCCCGTTCGGCTTTCGCTGGTTCGTTGACCAGATGCACATCCCGCTGGGCGACTTCACGCGCGGCGCGCTGCTGCAGCCGGGGTTCGCGGTCGGCGACCAGCGGATCCTGCCGAATATCTGCTACGAAGACCTGTTCGGCGAGGAAATTGCCGCCCAGCTGGCGGCTGGCCACGCGTCCGGCACGGCGGCGACGCTGTTGCTGAACATGTCCAACATCGCCTGGTTTGGCGACACCATCGCGCTGCCCCAGCATTTGCAAATCTCGCAACTGCGGGCGCTGGAAACCGGGCGGCCGATGCTGCGTGCCACCAACACCGGCACCACGGCGGTGATCGACCGCCACGGCCGCATCAGCGCCCAACTGGCGCCTTATACGCGTGCCACGCTGGCGGCCACGGTGCAAGGCAGCAGTGGTGCAACACCCTATATCCTGTTCGGCAATCAGCTGGTGCTGGCACTGGTTTTGCTGGCGCTGGGCGCGGCCTGGCTACTCAGCCGAAAACCCCGGGCGGTGCCCGGCGGCCATGGATAAGCGCCCGGGCCGGCGTCAAAACCGCTAAAATCAAAAGCTTTGGCAATCCTGCGCGAGCCGGCCCTGTGCCCGGCTGCTGCACTCATCACGATGCTCACATTCCAACAAATCATTCTCAAGCTGCAGGATTACTGGGACGCCCAAGGCTGCGCACTGCTGCAGCCGTACGACATGGAAGTCGGCGCCGGCACCTCGCACACCGCCACTTTCCTGCGCGCGATCGGCCCCGAGCCGTGGCGCGCCGCCTACGTGCAGCCGTCGCGCCGGCCCAAAGACGGCCGTTATGGCAATAATCCGAACCGCCTGCAGCACTATTATCAATACCAGGTGGTGCTGAAGCCGGCGCCGGAAAACATCCTCGACCTGTATCTCGGCTCGCTCGAAGCGCTGGGGCTGGACCTGAAGCAAAACGACGTGCGCTTCGTCGAGGACGACTGGGAAAACCCGACGCTGGGCGCCTGGGGCCTGGGTTGGGAAGTCTGGCTGAACGGCATGGAAGTCACCCAGTTCACCTATTTCCAGCAGGTCGGCGGCCTCGACTGCAAGCCGGTGCTGGGCGAAATCACCTACGGCATCGAACGGCTGGCGATGTACCTGCAGGGCGTGGAAAACGTCTACGACCTGACCTGGACCGAATGGGAAGAGCGCGGCGTCAGGAAAACCCTCAGCTACGGCGACGTCTTTCACCAGAACGAAGTCGAGCAATCGACCTACAACTTCGAATACTCGAACGCCGAATTCCTGTTTTCCCTGTTCAACAATGTACGAAGCCGAAGCCAAGCGCCTGCTGGAAGTGCCGCTGGCGCTGCCGGCCTACGAAATGATCCTGAAGGCGGCGCATACCTTCAACCTGCTGGACGCCCGCGGCGCCATTTCGGTGACCGAACGTGCCGCCTACATCGGCCGCATTCGCAACTTGTCGCGGGCGGTGGCGCAGGCGTATTACGAGTCGCGCGAAAAGCTGAATTTCCCGATGTGCGGGGACGCTCGCGCAGCCGCCTAGGCGCTGCCATTCCCGCACGGGCGGCAATGCATGCATTTCCCCCAGTGTTGTTTAATCCACAGAAACACCAGATTCCCGGCTCGCGCGGGAATGACAAAAACATGAACCAAACTTTGTTAGTCGAACTGCTCACTGAAGAACTGCCGCCGAAAGCGCTGGCCAAGCTGGGCGAGGCCTTCGCCGCCGGCATTTTCAAGGGCTTGCAAGCGCGCGACCTGCTGGAAGACGACTCCGCCTTCACCGCCTACGCGACGCCGCGCCGGCTGGCCGTCACGATCACCCGGGTGCGTGCTACCGCGCGCGACCGTGCCCTGCGCGAAAAAGTGCTGCCGGTCTCGGTCGCGCTCGACGCCGAACGGCCGGCCGAGCGCGCCGCTGGCGAAGAAACTGACGGCGCTGGCGCAGCAGATCGATGTGCCGGCGATCAGCCTGGAGCAACTGGAACGGGCGCCGGACGGCAAGGCCGACAGCTTTTTTTACGCCTACACCGCCCAGGGTTTGCCGCTGCAACACGGCCTGCAGCTGACGCTGGAAGAAGCCATCGCCAAGCTGCCGATTCCAAAATTGATGAGCTACCAGCGCCAAAGCGGCAGCCGCGCCGGTGAAACCGTGCATTTCGTGCGGCCCGCACATCGCCTGATTGCGCTGCACGGGGCCGAGGTGGTGCCGGTCAGCCTGCTCGGCCTGGATGCCGGCCGCGTCACGCTCGGCCACCGTTTCCTGTCGCCAGGCGAGTTAACGATCGCGACACCGGACGACTACGCTGCCACGCTGGCGCACGACGGCAAGGTGATCGCCAGCTTCACCGAACGCAAGGAAAAAATCCGCAGCGCACTGCTGGCCAAGGCCGGCACCGACCAGGCATTGATGCCGGAAGCGCTGCTGGATGAAGTGACGGCACTGGTCGAATGGCCGGTAGTCTACGAATGCCGCTTCGAGGAAGAATTCCTCGCGGTACCGCAGGAATGCCTGATCCTGACCATGCAGACCAACCAGAAATACTTTGCGCTGACCGACGCCGCCGGCAAACTGCGCTCGCGCTTCCTGATCGTCTCCAACCTGGAAACCGCCGATCCGAGCGCGATCATCGAAGGCAACCAGCGCGTGGTGCGGCCGCGCCTGGCCGATGCCAAATTTTTCTTCGAGCAAGACCAGAAAAAGAAGCTGGCCGATCGGGTACCGCAGCTGGCCAACGTGGTTTATCACAACAAGCTGGGCAACCAGCTGCAACGCACCGAGCGCGTCACCGCACTGGCCGCCGCAATCGCCACGATGCTCAAGGCAGACGTGGCGCTGGCCACTCGCGGCGCGCTACTGGCCAAGACCGATCTGCTGACCGACATGGTCGGCGAATTCCCCGAGTTGCAAGGCATCATCGGCACTTACTACGCGCGCCACGACGGCGAGCCGGAGCCGGTGGCGCAGGCAATTTCCGAACATTACCAGCCGCGCTTCGCCGGCGATGCCTTGCCAGCCACCGAAACCGGCACCGTGGTGGCGCTGGCCGACAAGCTGGAAACCCTGGTCGGCATCTGGGGCATCGGCCTGCATCCAACCGGCGACCGCGACCCGTTTGCATTGCGCCGCCACGCATTGGGCGTACTGCGGATGCTGCTGGAAAAACACCTGCCGCTGTCGCTGTCCGCCTTGCTGGCCCAGTGCGTACAACTGTTTGCCGGCAATTCACATTTCAGCGACCCCAGCGCGGAACTGCTGTCATTCATCTACGATCGCCTGCGTGGCCTGCTGCGCGAGCGCGGCTACCATCCGAACGAGATCGAAGCAGTGGTGGCGGCGCAGCCGGATACCCTGACCAACCTGATCGAGCGGCTGGAAGCAGTGCACGCCTTCGCCCTGCTACCGGAAGCCGAGGCACTGGCTGCCGCCAACAAGCGCATCACCAACATCCTGAAAAAAACCGAACTGGCCAGCAGCACCGTGCACAACGGCCTGTTGCGGGAAGTCGCGGAAGAAGCGCTGTATTCGGCGATGAGCTTCCTGAAGCCGGAAGTCGAGGCCGCCTTCGCCGCCGGCGACTTCACCACCGCACTGAAGGCGCTGGCGCAACTGCGCGGCAATGTCGACGCCTTTTTCCAGGACGTCATGGTGCTGACCGAAGACGAGCAGTTGCGCAACAACCGGCTGGCGCTACTGTCGAATCTGCACCAAATGATGAATCAGGTGGCCGACATTTCCAAACTGGCTGCCTGAACCTTGCCACTTCAACCTGCCCAAGCCATGAAGCTGATCATTCTCGACCGCGACGGCGTCATCAATCACGATTCCGACGAATTCATCAAGTCTCCAGCGGAATGGACTCCAATCGATGGCTCGCTGGAAGCCATCGCGCGCCTGAACCAGGCCGGCTACCGGGTCGCGGTCGCCACCAACCAGTCGGGCATCGCGCGGCGCCTGTTCGACATGGTGGCGCTGAACGCCATCCATCAGAAACTGCACTTGCGCGCGCAGCATGTCGGCGCCCGCATCGATGCGATTTTCTATTGCCCGCACTCAGCCGACGATGCCTGCGACTGCCGCAAGCCGAAAGCCGGACTGTTGCAGGAGATTGCGCGCCGTTTCGACACCAGTCTGCAAGGCGTGCCGAGCGTCGGCGATTCGCTGCGCGACCTGCAAGCCGGCGTCGAGGCCGGCTGTCTGCCCTACCTGGTACTGACTGGAAAAGGCGAACGAACGCGTGCCGCCGGCGACTTGCCGCCCGGTACAATGATCTTTCCGAATCTGGCGGCGGTGGTCGAACAACTGCTAAAAACCCCCACGACTGTTCCTGCCTGACGCCTGTCGTCGCATTTTTCCGGAGATTGCATGTTGCGCATCACCTTGTTCCTGCGTTCGCTATTGTTTACGCTGCTGATGCTGGCCGCCACCGTGATCTGGGTGTGGGTCTGCCTGTTAGCCGCCCCCTTGCCCTATAACCAGCGCTATTACGTGACCGGACGCTGGAATGTGTTCGTGATCTGGCTGGCGCGCGTGCTGTGCGGCATCCGCTACCAGGTCAAGGGCGCCGAAAATATGCCGGATGCACCGGTGATCGTGCTCTCCAAGCACCAGTCGGCCTGGGAAACGATTTTCCTGTTGCCGAACATGCGGCGCCCGCTGGTGTTCGTATTCAAGAAGGAAATCCTCTACATCCCTTTCTTCGGCTGGGGCATGGCCTTGCTGCGGATGATCCCGATCGACCGCAGCAAGGGGCGCGACGCCTTCGCCAGCGTGGTCGAGCAGGGCAAGAAGCGCCTCGCCAACGGCCAATGGATCATCATGTTCCCGGAAGGCACGCGGATTGCGGTGGGCCAGCAGGGCAATTACAAAGGCGGTGGCGCGCGCCTGGCGATCGAAACCCAAACCCCGGTGATCCCGATCGCGCTCAATTCCGGCGAATGCTGGCCGAAGAATTCATTCATCAAGAAACCGGGCCTGATCACGGTCTCGATCGGCCAGCCGATTTCGCCGCAAGGCTTGACTGCGGTGACCCTGATGCAGGAAGTCGAAAACTGGATAGAATCCGAAATGCGCGTGATTTCACCGCATGCCTATACCGATCAATAACGCCCCGCCTCCTCCTTGAAACTGCTGCGCCGCCGACAGCCCGATCCCAACCAGCTTGCGCTGCAGCTTGATCTGTTTGCCGCGGACCCGGCACCGGCGCGCACGCCCGACGCCGACGGCATGCCGCCGGCCGTCGCCCCGGCGCCGCCGCGCTCGACGCCAATACCGCCTGGCAAGCGCCGCATTCACCTGGAGCCGCACGAACTGGACTACGTGCTGTTGCGCTCGAAGCGGCGCTCGATTGGTTTTGTCATCGATGACGATGGCTTGCGGGTCACTGCGCCGCGCTGGGTGGCACTGGCTGAAATCGAGCATGCGCTACGCAGCCGCCAGCGCTGGATCTTCGCCAAGCTGGCGGAACGGCGCGAACGCTCGGCACGCCGGTTGCTGCCGCACATGCAATGGCGCGACGGCGCCAGTCTGCCCTTTCTCGGCAGCGAGCTGACCCTGCGTCTGCACGCGGCGCAGCATGCCGCGATCAGCCACGATGCCACCACGCAGACCCTGACGCTGAGCCTGCCGGCCGACGCCAGCGAACAGCAATTGAAGGATCGGGTTCAAGGCTGGCTGCAAGCGCAGGCCAGGCAAATTTTTGCCGAACGCCTGCCACTGTACGCGGACAAACTGGAAGTCAGCTACCGCGCCTTCGCGCTGTCGTCAGCCACCACGCAATGGGGCTCCTGCACCGCCGATGGCCGCATCCGGCTGAACTGGCGGCTGATCCATTTTGCGCTGCCGCTGATCGATTACGTGATCGCACACGAGCTGTCGCACTTGCGCGAAATGAACCACAGCCCGCGCTTCTGGGCCACGGTGCAGTCGATTTTTCCGGAATTCGAAGTGGCCAGAAAAGCCTTGCGCGACCACGCGCCGGAAACGCTGCCGACGTTCTGAACCGCCCAATCGAGCCTGCTGCCGTGCTTGCCGCCGCCAGCGAACCGGCCCGGCCGCATACGAGTGTCACCAGGCAAGTCTAAAAACATATACTCCAAGCACCAACAGCCAATTACGGGTATGTAGCCTTTGTTTAGACAACATACCCCGCATTTTTAAAATTTCCTTGGTAGTAGACTCTTGGTTTTACCCGGCCGTCGCCGCCACGACCAGCAGCAGCCGTCAGGCGGCCGCTTCCCTGCGTTCGATCAGTTCGATCTTGTAGCCGTCCGGGTCGGTGACGAAGGCAATCACCGTCGTCCCGCCCTTCACCGCGCCGGCTTCGCGCGTAACGTTGCCGCCGGCCGCCTTGACCGCCGCGCAAGCCTGTTTGGCATCGTCCACTGCAATCGCGATATGGCCGTAGGCGGTGCCCAGTTCGTAATGATCGACGCCGTGGTTGTACGTCAGTTCCAATTCGGCATGCTCGGGATTGCTGCCGTAGCCGAGGAAGGCCAACGTGTATTTGTATTCGGTGTTTTCAGTCGTGCGCAGCAGTTTCATGCCGAGCACCCGCGTATAAAAATCGATGGATCGTTGCAGGTCGCCGACCCGCAGCATGGTGTGAAGAATGCGCATATAAGAATCCCATAGCGAAAAATGGATCAGCTATGGATTGTAGCCGTGATGCGGAAAACCGTTCGCCCATGAAAAAGGCGGCCTCGGATAGCCGCCTTGTCTGTTCCGGCCGGCGCCCTCGGCACCGGCTGGTTTCCCGCATCGGTCAACCGCCCATCAACGCCTGTTTCAGCTCGCTCCCGGCCGGTTTTTCACCCAGCCAGATTCGCAGAAAGGCGTTGTAAAACGCCAGGTCCGGCAAGGTCTCTCCGACCGGCTTGTCGTTCACATAAATGCGCATGCCGGAGCCGGGAACCCAGTCGCTGGTGATGGTATCGCCTTTGCCCAACTTGGGAATGGAGGCAAAAATTTCCCCCATCTTCACCGTCTGATTCACGAATTTCGATTTTTCCGCCTTCTCGGTGTTGACGTTCAATCCATCCATGAAAGCTTGCCCAAGCTCCTCATTGTTGACGTCACGCATCAACACCAGCTTGACGCGGCGAGCTCCATTCGACGCCAGGATTTCCGGTACCGTTTTTTTCTTTTCGGGCAAGTACAGGGCAGCGACATATACCTTGAACACCGTCCAATAACGGATGCCGGCGCCATTCAACTTTAATTCCTGGTTAGCGACACGCACGCTGTCATCGAACTTGATGCCACCGACCTCGGCGGCCTGCGGGCCGGCGCCGAATGTCATCATGATGCCCGCCACCAGCGCGATCTGCCTGAGCTGCCTAAGTACCTGTCATCCTGCCTCCACGTCTAAATAAATGTTACCGATATCGATCAAAATTCTGCCCATTCTTCGCGCTCACCGTCCGTTTGCCTGTGCGCAACGAGCAGCGCCTTTTTGGCCTCTGCCGACGGGAGCGCTGCGGCGGCGAGCGTCGCCGTCGGGATTGCCCGCACTGCCGGGATGCTGCGCCCTGCTCTCGCGTGCGCCGGCGACGCAGCCGCATGGTTGAGCTTGAACACGCTCACCAACTGCGCCAGGCTGGCAGCCTGCTTTTGCATGGCCTCGGCCGATGCCGCCGCCTCTTCCACCAGAGCGGAATTTTGCTGCGTGACCTGTTCGACTTGGCCGATGGCCGTGTTGAGCTGCGTGATGCTCTCGTTCTGGCCCTGATTGGCAGCCGTGATTTCGATCATGATGTTGGTGACGCGCTTGGCGCTGGTCACCACTTCTTCCATCGTGATGCCAGCTTCGTCGACCAGCTTGGCCCCGGCATCGACTCTTTCGGTGGAGTCGCCGATCAGGCTCTTGATCTCCTTGGCCGCGGCGGCCGAACGTTGCGCCAGGTTGCGTACCTCGGCGGCGACGACCGCAAATCCCTTGCCCTGCTCGCCAGCACGCGCGGCTTCCACTGCCGCGTTCAAGGCCAGGATGTTGGTCTGGAAAGCGATGCCGTCGATGACGCCGATGATATCGACGATTTTCCGGGAGGATTTGTTGATCGAGCCCATCGTCTGGACCACCTGCGACATGACCGCCCCACCTTTCTCGGCAATTTGCGATGCGGACCCCGCCAGCTGATTTGCCTGGCGCGCATTGGCGGCATTTTGCTGCACCGTTTGCATCAGCAGCAGCGTGGAAGCGGCGGTCTGCTGCAGCGCATCTGCCTGCTCCTGGGTACGCTTGGAAAATTCCATGTTCCCGCTCGCGATCTCTTCTGATGCCGAAGCAATCGTGTCGGTACCGACCCGCACCTCGCCCACCAGCCTGGACAGGCTCTGGTTCATGTGGCGCAGTGCCTCCATCAGCTCTCCCGTTTCGTCATGGGTGCTGACCCGGATGTCACTGGTGAGGTCGCCGGCAGCCACGCGCTTGGCAACACCGACCGCTTCGTGCAGTGGCCTGGTGATCCGGCGCGTCGTCACGAAACCGACCACGACGCTCAGCAGCACCGCGCCCAGCGCCAGCGCCAGTATTAAAAATCCGGTGCGGGCGGCGGCGGCGCTGGAATTTTCGCCGGCACTCGCCATTTCGCTGTCTTCATACTGGATGAAACCGTCGAGCTGCTCGAAATACTTGCCTTGCAGCGGGCGCACCGAAAACATCAGCTGGACCATCGCGTCGTCTTTGTTGTTTTCATTGATCAGCGAGACGAACTTGTTTTGCGCCGGCAAAAATTTGTCGCGCAGCTCGGCAATCGCCTTGACGTGTTCGCGCCCCTTGGCATCGGTAATGATGGTGTCCAGCTTGCTGATAGCGTCGTCGACCTTCTTGTTGCGCGCATCAATGTTGGCCAATTCCTTTTTGATCTGGCCGTCGTCGGTCATGATCAGCACATTGAGCATGCTGCGGGTACTCTCATTCAGATCGGCTTTGATGGTGTTGGCTATGACCGTCTTCGGATACCTGTCCTGCACCATCAGGTTGACTTCGCCACTCAGGTCCGCGATGCGGAAATAGGCAAGGCTCGCCAGCAGGATCAGCAAGGCGGTGACAACACTAAAACCCAGTGCCAAACGCTGGCCGATACGCAAGCGGTTCAGTTTCATTTTTTATTCCTTTTATGACTGCCGTGGTGACTTGGCAGTGTCTCCGGGTCTGGGTGCCCAATAGCCGATCGATTATAGCTTTCTCCAAAACAACTTTTGGCGTTCCTGGAGTAGAGCTAACCCTCGAAAATCGGCGCATTGCATCGCGCGCCGGCGGCCGTGCGGGCTGCAGAAATGCAGGCACGCAAACCGTGCCGGCCAGCGCGCTGGCGGCGTGTCGTGGGCTTTTCTCGAGGAAATGATAGGGGCTGAATCGCTAGCGAGGCAAGCTCGCCTTTTCGATCCACGCCGCGACCGCGTGCAGCGTCAGTGCCCCGCGAATTTTTCGCCAAGCAGATTCTGCTTCAGCTGTGCATCCGCCGGATTGTCACCGAGCCAGATTTTCAACAGCGCGTTGTAAAACGCCACATCCGGCAGCGGTTCCGAGATCTTCTTGCCATTGTGGGTGGACACGGTGCCGGCGCCGGGTATCCAGTCGACCCCGATCACGTCACCTTTTTTCAGTTCTGGAATCGTCGCAAACATTTCCCCGAACTGCATCATTTGGGTAACGATTTTGGTGCGCTCTGCCAGCGTCGAGTTTTTCTTGATGCCTGCCATGAAGCTCTGGCCCAGTTCCTCGTTGCTGAGATCGCGCATCATCACCAGCGTTATCCGCTTGGCCCCCGGTGCCGCCAGCACGTCCGCCACCGCGCTCTTCTTTTCGGTCAGATACAGGCCGGCGGCGTAAACCTTGAAGACCACCTTGAAGCGCACGCCGGCGCCGTTCAGCTTCAATTCCTGGTTGGCCACGCGCACGCTGTCATCCAGTTTGACGCCAGCGACTTCTGCCGCCTGCACAGTCGGCACCAACGCCAGCGCACCAAGTAAGGAAGCAACTGCCAGCAGCTGTTTTCCCAGAATGTCTCTTTTCATTTTTACTCCCATGTAACTACGGCCGCGAAGTGCAGCAAATAATGGAACGGTCGTTTTATTTTTTATAGCTCAGCATAGTGAAAAAATGTCCATACCGCAACTAAAAGATGAGCACATGACGGATTTGCAAGCGGCGACAAAAAAGGCCGCCAGTCAAAAACCGGCGGCCTGCCAAAGACCGAACAGCGAGAGAAAATGAATTGCTATTCGAAAAATTCCTTGACCTTGTCTTTCCACGATTTGCTTTGCGGGCTGTGGCGCGAGCCACCTTCGGTGGTCGAGCGCTCGAATTCCCGCAGCAAATCCTTTTGCTGTTCAGTCAGCTTGACCGGCGTTTCCACCACCACGTGACAGAACAGATCGCCGGCATAGCCAGAGCGCACGCCCTTGATGCCCTTGCTGCGCAAGCGGAAAATCTTGCCGGACTGGGTGCCTTCCGGAATCGTGAACGACGCCTTGCCGTTCAGGGTCGGCACTTCAATTTCGCCGCCGAGCGCCGCGCGCGTATACGAAATCGGCATTTCGCAATGCAGATCGTCGCCTTCGCGCTGGAATACCGGGTGCGGCTTGATGTGGATTTCGACGTACAGGTCGCCCGCCGGGCCGTTGTTCAGACCCGGTTCGCCGTTGCCGGAGGAGCGGATGCGCATGCCATCGTCGATCCCGGCCGGAATCTTGACTTCCAGCGTCTTGTTGCGTTTGATGCGACCGGCGCCACTGCAGGTGGTACAGGGGTCGGCGATCATCTTGCCGCTACCGTGGCACTTCGGGCAGGTTTGCTGGATGCTGAAAAACCCTTGCTGCATGCGCACTTGGCCGTGGCCGCCACACGTGCTGCAGGTGGTCGGCGAAGTCCCCGGTTTGGCGCCGGAGCCGTGGCAGGTGTCGCAACTGTCCCAGGACGGGACCCGGATCGTGGTATCGAAGCCGTGCGCCGCCTGTTCCAGCGTAATTTCCAGGTTGTAGCGCAGATCGGCGCCGCGATAGACTTGTGGTCCGCCGCGCCCGCGCCCGGCGCCGCCACCAAAAATGTCGCCAAAAATATCGCCGAAGGCGTCGGCAAAACCACCGGCGCCATTGGCGCCGAAGCCGCCGCCACCCATGTTGGGATCGACGCCGGCATGGCCGTAACGGTCATAAGCTTCCCGCTTTTGCGGATCGGACAGCATTTCGTAGGCTTCCTTCGCCTCCTTGAATTTGTCTTCCGCCCCCTTGCTGTCCGGATTGCGGTCCGGATGATGCTTCATCGCGAGCTTGCGATAAGCCTTCTTGATCTCATCATCGGAGGCGTTTTTCGCTACGCCCAGTATTTCGTAAAAATCGCGCTTCGCCATCGTCTTGGCACCTTGTCTGTCTAAGCAAAAAAGCCGAGCGGAAGCATTTTGCTTCGACCCGGCGCGTCAAGACGGCCGCCAAATCCCTGCGGCCGCCTGACCGTGGATACCTTACTTGTTGTCCTTGACTTCCTTGAAGTCGGCATCCACCACATCATCTTCCTTGGCACGGCCTTCACCGGCATCCGCACCGCCGGCACTACCACCCGCCGCCGCGCCTGCTGCCTGCTGCTGCGCCTGCATATCGGCATACATTTTCTCGCCCAGCTTCTGGGCAGCAGCTGAAACCGCAGCCGACTTGGCATCGATAGCGGACTTGTCGCTGCCTTTCAGAGCCTCTTCCAGCTCCTTGATCGCGCCTTCGATCTTGTCCTTCTCGCCGGCATCCAGCTTGTCGCCGTGTTCGGCCAGCGCCTTGCGGGTCGAATGCACCAGCGCGTCGCCCTGATTATGCGTTTCGGCCAATTCCTTGAGGCGCTTGTCTTCTTCGGCATTGGCTTCGGCGTCGCGCACCATCTTCTGGATCTCGTCTTCGGTCAAACCGGAGTTGGCCTTGATGGTGATCTTGTTTTCCTTGCCGGTCGCCTTGTCCTTGGCGCCGACGTGCAGAATGCCGTTGGCATCGATGTCGAAGGTGACCTCAATTTGCGGCGTGCCGCGTGCAGCCGGCGGAATCCCTTCCAGGTTGAATTCGCCGAGCGCCTTGTTGCCGACCGCCATCTCGCGTTCGCCCTGGTAGACCTTGATCGTCACCGCCGGCTGGTTGTCGTCGGCAGTCGAAAACACCTGGCTGAACTTGGTCGGAATCGTGGTGTTCTTCTGGATCATCTTGGTCATCACGCCGCCCAGCGTTTCGATGCCGAGCGACAAGGGCGTGACGTCCAGCAGCAGCAAGTCCTTGCGGTCGCCGGACAGCACCGAGCCCTGGATCGCCGCACCAACTGCCACCGCCTCGTCCGGGTTGACGTCCTTGCGCGGCTCCTTGCCGAAGAAATCCTTGACCGTTTCCTGCACTTTTGGCATGCGGGTCATGCCGCCGACCAGGATGATGTCGTCGATGTCGGAGACCTTGATGCCGGCATCCTTGATGGCGATGCGTACCGGGTCGATGGTCTTGGAAATCAGTTCCTCGACCAGTGATTCCAGCTTGGCACGCGTCATTTTCAGCGTCAGGTGCAAGGGTGCGCCGTTCGCCATCGCGATGTACGGTTCGTTGATCTCGGTCTGCTGCGAGGACGACAATTCGATTTTGGCACGTTCGGCCGAAGCCTTGATCCGTTGTAGCGCGATCGCGTCCTTGGACAGGTCGAGGCCGTTGATCTTCTTGAATTCGTCCAGGATGTAATCGATCATGCGCTGGTCGAAGTCTTCGCCGCCAAGGAACGTATCGCCGTTGGTGGACAACACTTCGAACTGCATTTCGCCGTCGACGTCGGCGATTTCGATGATCGAAATGTCGAAGGTGCCGCCGCCCAGGTCGTACACCGCGATCTTGCGGTCGCCCTTGCCGCTCTTGTCGAGGCCGAACGCCAATGCTGCCGCGGTCGGCTCGTTGATGATGCGTTTCACATCAAGGCCAGCGATGCGGCCGGCATCCTTGGTCGCCTGGCGCTGTGAATCGTTGAAGTAGGCCGGCACCGTGATCACCGCTTCGGTGACTTCTTCACCAAGGTAGTCTTCGGCGGTTTTCTTCATCTTGCGCAGCACTTCGGCCGAAATCTGCGGCGGCGCCAGCTTCTTGTCGCGCACCGACACCCAGGCGTCGCCGTTGTCGGCCTTGATGATCTGGAACGGCATCAGGTTGATATCCTTCTGCACTTCCTTTTCGTCGAACTTGCGGCCGATCAGGCGCTTGACCGCGTACAGCGTGTTCTTCGGATTGGTGACCGCCTGCCGCTTGGCCGGCGCGCCGACCAGGATTTCGCCGTCTTCCTGATAAGCAATCACCGACGGCGTGGTGCGCGCACCCTCGGAGTTTTCGATGACTTTCGGCTGTCCGCCTTCCATGATGGCGACGCAGGAGTTGGTAGTACCCAGATCAATGCCAATGATTTTGCCCATGATTTTTATTCCTTTATTCCTTGTCTAACAAATAACTAAAGCTCGGATGTTCTTAATATGCGGAAAATAAGAGCGCTTTCAAGCACCGCTGTGGATAATTTTTAACCGGTTCGTTCCTGCGCCACCGTCACCAATGCCGGGCGCAGCAGACGATCGGCGATCGTATAACCCTTCTGCAGAACTTCCACCACGGTATTCGGCTCCTGATCGGCGGCCACCAGCGACAAGGCCTGATGCTTCATCGGGTCCAGCTTTTCACCAACGGCTGGATTGACTTCCACCAGCTTGTGCTTTTCAAATGCAATGTTCAGTTGCTTGAGCGTCATCTCAACGCCCGCCTTCAGCGACTCGACCGAAGGCGTATCGATTTTCAACGCGGTTTCCAGATGATCCTTGACCGGTACCAGGGCTTCGGCAAAGCTTTCGATGGCGAATTTGCGTGCGCGAGCGACGTCTTCCTGAGCCCGCCGGCGGCCATTTTCGACTTCGGCCTTGGCACGCATGAAGGCATCTTCCATTTCAGCGGCCTTGGCTTCCGCTTTGGCCAGCTTGTCCTCAAGTTCGGTAGTGACGTCTGGCACGCTATCGGCGATGGCATTGTCGTCGGTCGTCGTTGGTTCCAGCGGATTGTCCTTGTCTTGCATTAAAAATCTCCCACAGTCAGTCACGGAATTCGTAATAAAAAAACAAATGGGGTTATTCCCCGGCTTTTTCAAGGGATGACGGTAATCGCTCTTGACGCACTGGCGCTGCTGGCGAAATTGTCACGCCCGGTTACACAAGTTACCGAAGTAAGCAGGCATTGAAGTCAAATGCGCGACAAACTGAATAATCACATGTCAGCTTGCCGTTGTATTGTTGGAACGAAACTATGAAACTGCCCCTGATTTCCGCCACAGTCGTCCTTTATATCGTGCTGGCTACGATCTGGATCTGCGACTCGCGACTGGTCGCGCTCTACTGAGCCAAAGCATATTATTTTAGCAAAGCGCTCAGTAGATTTTAGGCAAGCCCTCGGGACTACAGAGTTTTCTCTGAGGGGGAGTCGCCATAAAACGGACGACCATTGCATGCAAAAAAGCGAAGAGTAATACCGTGGTTCGGTATTATTGTTCGGCACCCAGACGCAGAGCAGCCGCACGGCTGGCGGCTTGTTCTGCGATCCGGCTGCCAACCGCTTGCATGGGTACGGTCGGCCAGCCGTTCAAATGCTCTTCAGCAATATCCGCCAGTGCGGAGATCCACTCCGGCATCTCGTTGAGCGCTGCAATGTAATGAAATTCATTGCCGCCGGCCTGCAGAAAATCGCGCTTCACTTCCATACCGATTTCTTCCAGCGTCTCCAGGCAATCCGCCACAAAACCCGGACAAATCACGTCCACCCGCCGCACTCCTTGCTTAGCCAGGGTTTGCACTGTGGTGCTGGTATATGGCTGCAGCCATTCAGCCTTGCCGAAGCGCGACTGGAAGGTCACCAAGTATTGATCTTCGGCAAGCCCCAATGCTTGCGCCAGCAGCCGCCCGGTTTTTTGGCACTCACAGTGATACGGATCGCCCAGCAGCAGCGTACGCCGGGGCATGCCGTGAAAACTCATCACCAGTTTTTCGCCCTTGCCGTTTTGTTGCCAGTGCGCCTGTACCGATTTGCGCAGCGCACCAATATAGGCGGGATGATCATGATAATGCTTGACCAGGCGCAGTTCCGGTACGTTGCGCACCGTTGCGTAGTGCCGGAACACCGCATCGAAGCTGGAGCCGGTGGTGGCTCCGGAATACTGCGGATAGGCCGGCACGATCAATATCCGCTGGCAACCTTCAGCTTGCAGCCGGGCCATCACCGTTGCCAGTGCCGGCTCGGCGTAGCGCATCGCGTAGGCAACCCGCACTTGATGCCCGCGCTCGCCAAGATAGCCACGCAACAGCAATGCCTGCTTTTCCGTATGGAATTTCAGCGGCGAGCCTTCTGCGGTCCAGATCATCTTGTACTTGGCCGCCGAACGAGCCGGCCGCAGCGGCAGGATGATGCAGCGCAGAATCAGCCACCACAGCGCGCGCGGGATTTCGACCACGCGCGGATCGGACAGGAATTCCCTCAGGTAGCGCCGCAGCGCGCCCGTCGTCGGGGCATCGGGAGTGCCGAGGTTGATCAGCACCAGCCCGATCTGGTCCGGCGTGCCGTGGATGTGTGAGGGTTCTTTGCGAAAGGACATGGGTGATCGATAAAAAATCAAGGAAATGCGGTGCGCGACCGGCACACCACTCACAGCGCGCGCATCACGTTGCGCTTACAGCGCCAGCAATTCGCGCGCATGCTTGCGCGTGGTGGCAGTGATTTCCAGTCCGCCCAACATGCGGGCGATTTCTTCGACGCGCGCCTTGCTATCCAGGAATGCGATACGTGAAACCGTTTTGCCGTCGCCGCTGATCTTGCTGACCTGAAAATGCTGGTTCGCCTGGCTCGCCACCTGCGGCAGATGCGTCACGCACAGCACCTGGCGCTCTTGTCCCAGCCGTTTCAGCAGGCGCCCGACCACCTCCGCGACAGCGCCACCGATGCCGCTGTCGACTTCATCGAAGATCAGGGTTTCAGCCTTGGCACTATTGGCGCCGGTAGTTGAGGTGATGACTGAAATTGCCAGCGCGATGCGGGCCAGTTCGCCGCCGCTGGCAACCTTGGCCAGTGCGCGCGGCGCCACGCCGGCATGCCCGGCCACCAGGAATTCGACCTGCTCCAGCCCATAGCTGGCAGCTTCACATGGATTCAGCGCCACCTCGAAGCGACCGCCTTTCATGCTCAGTTCCTGCATCGCGGCCGTCACCGCGTCGCCTAGCGCGACGGCGGCCCTGGCGCGCGCCTTCGACAACTTGCGGGCTACCGCCAGGTAGTCGGTTTTCAGCTTTTCCTCCTGCGCGCGCAGTGCGTCAAGATCGCTGACATTGGCCAGTTGCCGCAGCTGCGCCGATAACGCTTCGAATTCCTGCGGCAGCTCGTCCGGCCCGATGCGGAATTTACGCGCAGTCGAATGAATCGCTTCCAGTCGCGCTTCGACCATGCGCAGGCGCTCCGGGTCGAGCTCGACCCGGCTCAGGTAGTCGTTCAGCGCATACACCGCTTCCTGCAGCTGGATGCACGCCGGCTCCAGCGCCTCGGTCACCGGCTTTAACGCGGCGTCGATATCGGCCAGCTTGGCCAGCTTCTGGTTCAGCGCCGACAGCTGTGACAGCAGCGGGCTGTCCGCTTCGGAAATCACGGTCAGTGCGTCCTGTGCGCCTTCGATCAGGCTGGCGGCATGCGACAGCCGGCTATGCTCGTTGCTGATCTCGGCCCATTCACCTGGCTTGGCCGCAAGCTTTTCCAGTTCACCGACCTGCCATTCGAGCCGCTCGCGCTCCTGCAACACGCTTTTGGCGTTGTTCTCGAATTCGAGCCGCTGGCGCAACACCGCTTGCCAGTCGCGCCAGGCCTGCCCCACCGCCAGCGCCTGTGGCTGCAGGCCGGCCTGGGTATCGAGCAGCAGGCGTTGGGCGTCAGCCCGAACCAGCGACTGGTGCGCATGCTGGCCATGGATATCGACCAGCATCTCACCCAGCTCCCGCAACTGCGCAGCGGTGGCGGCGCTGCCGTTGATGAAGGCACGCGAGCGACCGGCGTTATCGATTACGCGACGCAGCAGCATGCCACCCTCTTCGCTCTGGAATGCGTTGGCGGCCAGCCACGCGTCGACCGCTTCACCGGCGGTGAAATCGGCGCTGAGATCGGCGCGGACCGCTCCCTCGCGCACCATGCTGGCGTCGCCGCGGCCGCCCAGGACCAGCGACAGGGCATCGATCAAGATCGACTTGCCGGCACCGGTTTCACCGGTCAACACGCTAAAGCCGGGGCCGAACTCCAGTTCGATGGAGTCAACAATGACAAAGTCGCGAATCGAAAGTGTGCGCAGCATCTGGGTGGCGTTTCAGGCGGTCGCCTCGAACATCAAGCTGATTGGGGGAAATAGCGGCGTCGGCGATAGCGCATGCCGGCTGAACGAAAATTATTTTAACTGACCCTCTACTGCCGGGTATTCATGCCAGTGCAGCTTTTGCCGCAAAGTGGCGTAGTAGCTCCAGCCTTGCGGGTGCAAAAATGTGATCGTGTGCGGCGAACGGCGAATCTTGATGCGGTCGTGGTGGGCCAGGCTGGCCAGCGATTGCATATCGAAATTGACGCTCATTTCGCGCCCGCTGACCACTTCGATTTCGATTTCGCACGAATCCGGGACCACGATGGGCCGGTTCGACAAGGCATGCGGAGCGATCGGCACCAGCACGAGGCCGTGCAGGGTCGGATGCAGCAGCGGGCCGCCAGCCGACAGTGAATAGGCGGTGGAACCGGTTGGGGTGGCAACAATCAAGCCATCCGAGCGCTGGTTGTACATGAAACAGCCATCGACCTCGACCGCCAGTTCGACCATGCCGGATGTGGCGCCACGGGACACCACCACGTCGTTGAACGCCAGCCCGCTGAAAATCGGGGCGCCGTCGCGCCAAACCGAGCCCTCCAACAAGGTGCGCCGTTCCGATTCGACCTTGCCTTGCAGCATGTCGGCCAGCACCGGAATCATTCTTCCCAGCGGAATATCGGTCATGAAGCCCAGCCGGCCCTGATTGATGCCGATCAACGGTACATCGTACGGCGCCAACTGGCGCGCGATGCCAAGCATGGTACCGTCGCCACCAAGCACGATGGCAGCATCTGCATGCTGGCCGATTTCCATCGGCGTCATCGTCAATGGCGTAGGCAACGGGATATTGCGCGCGGTTTCTGTCTCGAACACTACCGTGTGGCCGTTGTCAGTCAGAAAATCGGCTATTTCCGACAGCGGCGCGGAAATGCCGGCGGCCAGGTATTTGCCGATAATCGCTATGGTTTTCGGCAAAAATGCGTTACTGGTAGATTTGAGGGGCTGCATGCCGGCGATTAGACCATAATTCAGATGCAACTTGAAAGAGACTGAATCGAACCGATGTATAGACCATGAAGAACTCCCCAATCAAGGCGGTATTGTTTGATCTCGACGACACGCTGTGGTCGATCATGCCGGTCATTGCCCGAGCTGAAATCGTGCTGCACGATTGGCTGGCGGTTCATGCGCCGGCGGTAGCCGAGCGTTTTTCGATTGATATCCTGCGCCAGCAGCGCCTCAAGCTGATGGCGGTCGATCCGCGCTACCAGATCGACCTGTCGGCACTGCGCCATGCGGCGCTGTGCCGCGCTTTTGCCAGCGCCGGCGAGGATGTGGCGAAGGTGGACCACGCAATGGCCGTATTTTCAGCCGCGCGCAACGCCGTGAAGCCGTTCGACGACGTTCATCCGGTACTGACGCGCTTGCGCCAGCAGGTCCTGCTGGGCGCCATCACCAACGGCACCGCCGACCTGCAGGTGATCGGCCTCGATCATTATTTCCAGGCGTCGCTGTCGGCACCGCGCCTGGGGTGCGCCAAGCCGGGCGCAGCCATCTTCCATCTGGCCTGTGACGCACTGGACGTAGCGCCGGCGCAGGCGCTGTATGTGGGCGACGACCCGCGGCTGGATATCGAAGGGGCGCAACGCGCCGGCCTGCAAACCATGTGGATCAACCGTTTCGGGCGCGAACTACCGCCGCACATCGTACCCGACGGCCATTGCACCGACCTGTACCAGCTACAGCAATGGCTGGCGCCGCGCATGGCGCTGGCAGCCGTAGCGGCCGACCGCTAGAATAACGCCATGCAACTCGACACCCGCGCCCAAACCCTGCTCAAAGCCCTGGTTGAGCGTTACATCGCCGATGGCCAGCCGGTGGGTTCGCGCGCGCTCTCGCAAATTTCCGGACTCGACCTGTCGCCGGCCACGATCCGCCACGTGATGGCCGACCTGGAGCAAATGGGTTTCGTCTGCAGCCCGCACACCTCGGCCGGCCGGGTGCCGACACCGCGCGGCTACCGGGTTTTCGTCGACACTCTGCTAACGGTACAAGCACTGGATGAAGGCGCGGTCAGCGCCCGCCTGCCGTCGCGCCAGCAAGCCAGTTCGCCGCAAAAAATCATTGCCAGCGCAGCGCAGATGCTGTCGTCCCTGTCGCAGTTCGCCGGCGTGGTGCTGACGCCGCGGCACGAATCGGTATTCCAGCAAATCGAATTCCTGAGGCTGTCGGCACGGCGCATCCTGCTGGTGATCGTCAGTCCCGGCGGGGACGTCCAGAACCGCTTGCTGCTGACCGAAGTCGATTACACGCCGGCGCAGCTGATCGAATCCGCCAATTACATCAACCAGCACTACGGCGGCCTGCATTTCGACGAAGTGCGGCGTCGCTTGCAAGGCGAGTTGCGGCAGTTGCGCGATGACATGGCGCAACTGATGCAGGCTGCGGTCGAAGCCGGCAGCGACGCGATGGCGGACCAGGGAGAAGAGGTCGTGATTTCCGGCGAGCGCAACCTGCTGTCGGTATCCGATCTGTCCTCCAACATGGTGTCGCTGCGTGAACTGTTCGATCTGTTCGAGCACAAGACCAGCCTGATGCAGTTGCTCGACCTGTCCAGCAAGGCGACCGGGGTGCAGATTTTCATCGGCGGCGACTCGCAACTGGTGCCGCTGGAGCAGATGAGCGTGGTGACTGCGCCGTATCAGGTCGACGGCCAGATCGTCGGCACCCTGGGCGTGATCGGCCCGACCCGCATGGCTTACGAACGCGTGATTCCGATTGTCGACATCACCGCCAAGGTCTTGTCGAATGCGCTGAGTCAGCCGTAAACGTCACATACTCCCAATGCATGCCATCAATATCGGGCATGCACTGGTCGTTTTTTCAACATACTCCCCATAAATCAGCGATGGATCAGGGTTGGCTGTCGCGATACGGGCAGTCGGCCTTGGTGCAGTTGCCGTACAGCGCCAGCGCGTGGTCGGCGATGACGAAGCCGCGTTCGGTCGCGATCCGGTGCTGGCGCTTTTCGATTTCGTCGTCGTAAAACTCTTCGACGTGGCCGCAGTCCAGGCACACCAGATGGTCATGATGGGTGCCCTCGTTGAGTTCAAACACCGCCTTGCCGGTTTCAAAGTGATTCCGATGCAGCAAGCCGGCCTGTTCGAACTGGGTCAGCACCCGATATACGGTGGCCAGTCCGACATCCATGTTTTCCGCCAACAAGGTCTTGTAGACGTCTTCGGCAGTCAAGTGGCGTACCGGGCTGCTCTGGAAAATTTCCAGGATCTTCAAACGCGGCAGGGTAGCCTTCAGGCCGCTGGCTTTCAGTTCAGAAGGATTGTTGGTCATGTTTCGCTCGATTCAAGGTATCTTGCTTTATCATATAGCGTTTTGGCATAAACGCTTAACCTTTGGATTCCCCCATGCGAATGCTGCGCTCCACTTCTCTTCCTACCCCCGGCATCGCGCTGACGTTCTGTCTGCTGGGCGCCATTTTCGGGCTGGCCGGCTGCGCTTCGAAGAATCCGCTGATGGACGGTGCGCCCGCCGTCGCCCAGGCACCGGCGACCGTGGCGCCGCAAGCGGCGCCAGCAAGCGCTGCGGCAGACACCGCAACTCCGTTTCCGATGCTGAAGCGGCCGCGAAAAATGCCAATTCGGGTGTGCAGACCAGCCACAACAGACGTTTCCTCGGCATTTTTTCACCTTACCGGGTCGATATCCAGCAGGGTAATTTCGTCTCCCAGGAAATGCTGGCGCAACTGAAGCCAGGCATGACGCAAGAGCAGGTGCAATTTGCGCTTGGCACGCCGCTGCTGAACGACATGTTCCATGCCGATCGCTGGGACTATCTGTTCCGCCTGCAAAAGCGCAATGGCGACGTCACCACCAGCCGGGTAACGGTCTTTTTCGATAACAAGCGCATGGTGCGCTACGAAGGCGGCAACCTGCCGACCGAGCAGGACTATCTGGCGCAGATCGCCGGCGCTCCGCCCAAATCAAGCGAGTCGAGCGCACCAAAAGCACCATCCGCCGCCAAGCAATAATGTCGCTGCAAACTGTCATATGAATCCAATGCAAATCGCGGTCGCCGGCGCTTCCGGACGTATGGGCCGCATGCTGATCGAAGCCATCGGCAATGCCGCCGATGCCACCCTGGCCGGCGCGCTGGACGTTGCCGGCGCTCCCGGCATCGGCAGCGATGCCGCCGCCTTTCTCGGCCAGCCGGCCGGCGTGCTAATCGAATCCGATCTGGCCAAGGGACTGGCCGCTGCCGAATTCCTGATTGATTTCACGCGCCCGGAAGGCACCCTGCATCATCTGCAATATTGCGCCGAACACGGCATCAAGATGATCATTGGCACCACCGGTTTCGACGCCGCCGGCAAGGCGGCGATCGCCGCCGCCGCCGAGCGCACCGCGATCGTGTTCGCGCCCAACATGAGTGTCGGCGTCAACGTGACGATGAAGCTGCTGGAAATGGCGGCGCGCAATTTTGCCGAAGGCTACGACATCGAAATCATCGAGGCGCATCACCGGCACAAGGTCGACGCGCCGTCCGGCACCGCGCTGCAGATGGGCGAAGTGATCGCCGGCGCGCTCGGGCGCAAGCTGGACGAGGTCGCGGTCTATGCGCGCGAAGGCGTGACCGGCGAGCGCGACCCGTCGTCGATCGGCTTTGCCACCATTCGCGGCGGCGACATCGTCGGCGACCATACGGTGCTGTTTGCCGGCATCGGCGAGCGCATCGAAATTACGCCACAAGTCCGCCAGCCGCGTCACCTATGCGCACGGCAGCCTGCGCGCCGCGCGCTTCCTGCGCGACAAAACCAGCGGACTGTTCGACATGCAGGACGTGCTCGGACTGCGCTAGCGTCCGGCGCCGGCTTGCCGGCGCCGCCCGAACGTGAAGCAGCCCAGCGATTTATCGTGACCGGATCATCATGAATCAGACCCTCGCCAATCCAGCTTCAGGTTTCGCCCACTACTGGGCGCAGGGCGATGCAATATCGCATGCGGTGGCCTACGTGCTGCTGGCAATGTCGATTCTGTCCTGGTACTACATCCTGACCAAAAGCTGGAGTGCGTGGCGCATGCGGCGCAGCAGCGGCGCGCTCGATGCCTTCTGGCAGGCGCCGACGCTGCCGGATGCCATTGCGCTATTACTCCCGGTCGACCGCGAAAACGTCTACACGCCGCTGGCCGCGCAAAGCGCCCAGGCTGCCAATGCGGGCGCCCAGGCCGGCTCGCTGAACGCCGCTTCCGATCAGAGCGAACTGATCACGCGCACGCTGCGGCGCGAAATCAACCGCGTCTCGGCACGCCTGGAAAACGGCCTGACCGCGCTCGCTTCGGTCGGTGCGACGGCCCCCTTCGTCGGCCTGTTTGGCACGGTGTGGGGAATTTATCACGCACTGCTCGCCGTCTCGACCGCCGGCACGGTGCAGATCGACAAGGTCGCCGGCCCGGTCGGCGAAGCGCTGATCATGACCGCGCTCGGCCTGGTGGTGGCGATTCCCGCGGTACTCGCCTACAACGCCTTCACCCGGGTCAACCGCCTGACGCTGGCCGAACTGGATGGCTTTGCGCATGACTTGCATGCCCATCTGACCACTGGCTCGAGAGTCGGCACCGTGGGACAGAGTTAAGCGTAGCGCGACTCGATCCACAACATTTCAGACAACAAGGCATTCCCATGACTTTCGGCGGCTTCAATCACAACCAGCAAGCCGCGCCGATGGCTGACATCAACGTCACGCCGATGGTCGACGTGATGCTGGTGCTGCTGGTGATTTTCATCATTACCGCGCCACTGTTTACACACGCGATCAAGCTCGATCTGCCGACCGCGCAATCGACGCCGGCGCCGGAAAAACCGGAAACCATTTCACTTTCGATCGACGCCCAAGGCCGCATCTTCTGGAACGATGTCGCGCTCGATGCCGCGCAACTGGATGCCAGGATGGCGGTCGCGGCGCACAAGACGCCGCAACCCGAGCTGCATTTACGCGCCGACAAAAGCACGCGCTACGAAGTCATCGCCGACGTCATGTCAGCGGCGCAAACCAGCGGACTCACCAAGATCGGCTTCGTCACCGAGCCCAAAGCCGTGTCCGCACCGGCGCCGAACAAGGGATAGGCCAATGGCGCGAGTGCAACTGGACGGCGCCACGCTGACCGACTGGGAAGCCTTCCATACCGTCATCGAAAAAGGCGTTCGGCTTCCCTGATTTTTACGGCCGCAACATGGATGCCTGGGTCGACTGCCTGAGCTATCTGCGCGACGACGACGCCATGTCGTCCTTCCGCCTGCAGCCGAACGAAGTGCTGGAGATCGAAGTACTGCACGCCGATCTGCTGCGCCAGCGGGCGCCGGAAATCCTCGGGGAACTGGAATTCTGCGTCGCCGCGATCAACGAGCGCTACGCCGATTACGGCGAAAAACCGGCGCTGGAACTGGCTCTGCGCTAGTTTTCAGTCGCCCGCAAGCCCTGCCGCAACGGCGCGGACCGAGCCAGTATAATGTCCGGTTCGTAATCACTTTTGGCCGCACCCGTCATGCAAGAAAAATACAGTCCCGCCGTCGTCGAAAAATCGGCACAGGATCATTGGCAGGCGATCGACGCCTACAAGGCCGTGGAAAACGATCCGCGCTTCCCGAAAGGCAAGTTCTACGCCTGCTCGATGCTGCCCTACCCCTCCGGCAAGCTGCACATGGGGCACGTGCGCAACTACACGATCAACGACGTGATGTACCGCTACCTGCGCATGAACGGCTACAACGTGCTGATGCCGATGGGCTGGGACGCGTTCGGCATGCCGGCCGAAAACGCGGCGATGGCCAACAACGTGCCGCCGGCGCAGTGGACCTACGCCAACATCGCGCACATGAAGCAGCAGATGCAGGCGATGGGACTGGCGATCGACTGGTCGCGCGAAATGACCGCCTGCAAGCCCGATTACTACCGCTGGAACCAGTGGATGTTCCTGAAGATGCTGGAAAAAGGCATCGTCTACAAGAAGACCGGCACCGTGAACTGGGACCCGGTGGACCAGACCGTGCTGGCCAACGAGCAGGTGATCGACGGCCGCGGCTGGCGCTCCGGCGCGCTGATCGAAAAGCGCGAAATCCCGATGTACTACGCCAAGATCACCGACTACGCCGAGGAGCTGCTCGATCACGTCGAGCACAAGCTGCCGGGCTGGCCGGAGCGCGTGCGCCTGATGCAGGCCAACTGGATCGGCAAATCGACCGGCGTGCGCTTCGCCTTCCCGCACGAGATCAAGGACGAGCATGGCGCCCTGATCAACGACGGCAAGCTGTGGGTGTTCACCACGCGCGCCGACACCATCATGGGCGTCACCTTCTGCGCCGTGGCGCCGGAACACGCGCTGGCCAGCTTTGCCGCGCAGTCGAACCCGGAACTGGCCGCCTTCATCGCCGAATGCAAGAAAGGCAGCGTGATCGAAGCCGACATGGCGACGATGGAAAAGAAAGGCATGCCGACCGGCCTGTTCGTCAGCCATCCGCTTGACCGGCAAGCAGGTCGAGGTATGGGTCGGCAATTACGTGCTGATCACCTACGGCGACGGCGCCGTGATGGGCGTGCCGGCGCACGACGAGCGCGACTTCGCATTCGCCCAGAAATACGTGTTGCCGATCGAGCCGGTGATCGAGATCAAGGGCAAGGCCTTTTCGCCCGACGATCTGGCACGACTGGTATGGCGACAAGGAAAACGGCCGCTGCGTCAATTCCGGCAAGTACGACGGCATGAATTACCAGCAGGCGGTCGACGCCATCGCGGCCGACCTCGCCGCGCTCGGCCTGGGCGAAAAGAAAGTCACCTACCGCCTGCGCGACTGGGGCATTTCGCGCCAGCGCTACTGGGGCACGCCGATCCCGATCATCCATTGCGCCGCCTGCGGCGACGTGCCGGTGCCGGAAGCAGGATTTGCCGGTGGTGCTGCCCGAAGACTGCGTGCCGGACGGCAGCGGCAATCCGCTCAACAAGCACGAAGGCTTCCTGCATGTCGATTGCCCGAAATGCGGCCAGCCGGCGCGGCGCGAGACCGACACCATGGACACCTTCGTCGATTCGTCCTGGTACTACATGCGCTACTGCTCGCCGGCCAGCGCCTCGAAAGACACCGATGCGATGGTCGATGCGCGCAACGATTACTGGATGCCGATGGACCAGTACATCGGCGGCATCGAGCACGCCGTGCTGCACCTGCTGTACGCGCGCTTCTGGACCAAGGTGATGCGCGACTTCGGCCTGGTCAAGTTCGACGAACCCTTCGTCAACCTGCTGACGCAGGGCATGGTGCTGAACGAAACCTATTACCGCGAAGACGCCAGCGGCAAGAAGACCTGGTTCAATCCGGCCGAAGTCGAACTGACTTTCGACGACAAGGGCCGCCCGCATACGGCATTGCTGAAGGCCGACGGCCAGCCGGTGGAAATCGGCGGCATCGAAAAAATGGCGAAGTCGAAGAACAACGGCATCGATCCGCAAGCGCAGATCGATCAGTACGGCGCCGATACCGCGCGCCTGTTCACGATGTTCGCCTCGCCGCCGGAGCAGACGCTGGAATGGTCGGGTGCCGGCGTCGAGGGCGCCAACCGCTTCCTGCGCCGCGTCTGGGCGTTCGCGCTGGCGCAGCAACCGCGGGTGACGGCAGCTGCCGGCGCCATCGATGCCGGCCGCCTGACGGAAGCACACAAGACCCTGCGCCGCGAAGTGCACAAGATCCTGCAGCAGGCCGATCACGACTTCCAGCGCATCCAGTACAACACCGTGGTGTCCGCCTGCATGAAGATGCTCAACACGCTGGAAGCGGCCAAGCTCGACGACTCCGAGGTATCCAACGCGGTCGATCGCCGAGGGCCTGTCGATCTTCCTGCGCGTGCTGTACCCGGTGGCGCCGCACATCACGCACGTGCTGTGGCAGGAACTCGGCTACGCCAGGTCGCAAGGCGA
Organism: uncultured beta proteobacterium; assembly: GCA_963707665.1. Lineage (GTDB taxonomy): Bacteria > Pseudomonadota > Gammaproteobacteria > Burkholderiales > Burkholderiaceae_D > DATJCV01. The sequence continues at coordinate 89,074 of CAVPQU010000013.1, forward strand.
AATTCTGAATGCGCCGTGGCCGCAGGTGGACGCCGCCGCGCTGGTGCAAAACGAAATCGAGCTGATGATCCAGGTCAACGGCAAGCTGCGCGGCAGCATCACCGTGCCGAAGGAAGCCGACAAGGCCGCGATCGAGGCGACCGCGCTGGCCGACGAACATGTGCAAAAATTCGTCACCGGCACGCCGAAGAAAATCATCGTCGTGCCCGGCAAGCTGGTCAACATCGTCGTCTAACCCTGCCACGGAATCCATCATGCGCATAGCTCGCCGCACCGCCCTCCGCTGGACGCTCGCCGCCGGTGCCGCCGGCCTGTTGGGCGGCTGCGGCTTTCATTTGCGCGGCAGCAGCCAGACCACGCTGCCGTTCAAGACCATCTACCTCGGCTTCCCCGACAATTCGCCGCTTGGCACCGAATTGCGGCGTTACATCGAGGGCGGCGGCACGACTGTCGTCAAGACGCCGCAAGAAGCCGAGGCGATCTTCGACGTGCTGTCGGAGAGCCGGGACAAGATGATCCTGTCATTAAACAGCCAGGGCCGCGTACGCGAATATTCGCTGTATTACCGATTCAGTTTCCGTGTGCGCGACAATGGCGGCAAGATCTTGCTGGCGCCAACCCAGATCGTGTTGAAGCGCGACATCAGCTTCAACGAATCCCAGGTACTGTCGAAAGAGAGCGAAGAAGCATCGCTCTACCGCGACATGCAAACCGATCTGGTGCAGCAGATCCTGCGCCGACTGGCGGTCATCAAGACCGCTTAGCGCTTGCGCGACAGAGTGAGCCAAGCGCTGCTCCGTTGCCACATTTCAAGAAGGTAAATCAATGCAACTACGGCCCGACGCGCTGCCGTCACATCTGACCAAGTCGCTGGCCGCGCTGTACGTGATCAGCAGCGACGAGCATCTGCTGGCGCTGGAAGCCGCCGACGCCATCCGCAAGGCGGCGCGGACGCAGGGCATATCCGAACGCGAGGTGCTGCAGGTCGACCGTAGTTTCAAATGGAGCGAGTTGCTCGCCGCCAACCAGTCGCAGTCGCTATTCGGCGACAAGAAGCTGATCGAACTGCGCATCCCGACCGGCAAACCGGGCAAGGACGGCGGCCAGGCCTTGCAAAACTACGCGGCGACATTAAGCGCCGATAACATCACGCTGATCACGCTGCCGAAACTGGACTGGGCCACGCAAAAGGCGAGCTGGGTCGCCAGCCTGCAGCAAGCCGGCGTCTTCATCGACATCCCGCTGGTGGAGCGGACACAGTTACCGGCGTGGATCGGTTCCCGGCTGGCCGCCCAAGGACAGAGCGCAGAACGGCAGGCGATCGATTTCATTTGCGAGCGAGTCGAAGGCAACCTGCTGGCCGCGCATCAGGAAATCCAGAAGCTGGCGCTGTTGCATCCGGCTGGCAAGCTAAGCCTGGCGCAGGTGCAGGATGCGGTGCTGAACGTGGCGCGCTACGATGTCTTCAAGCTGAACGAAGCGATGCTGGCCGGCGATGTGGCGCGCCTGGTGCGCATGCTGGACGGCCTGCAGGGCGAAGGCGAAGCGCTGCCGCTGGTGCTGTGGGCCGTGAGCGAGGAAATCCGCACGCTGCTGAAACTGAAAGCCGCCACCGCGCAAGGTCAGCCGCTTGGCCCGCTGCTGAAGCAATACCGCATCTGGGGCCCGCGCGAACGCCTGATGGCGCCAGCGCTGCAGCGGCTGCCGCTGGCGCTGCTGCAAACCGCGCTGCAGGAAGCCGCGCAAATCGATAAGATGATCAAGGGCTTGCGCGCCCCTGCCTTCGCCGGCGATCCGTGGAGCGCGCTGCTGCAGCTGGCGTTGAAAGTGGCGCGTGGAGCGTGAAGTTCACGTCGCTCTCGCTAGCGGCTTTAGGTTTTAGGTTTGAAATCCGCTTGGGACGCTGCCGTCAAAGCGCTCGGCAAAACGGATCAGAAACGAAACATGTCTGAGCGCAGCGAGTTCGTTTCGTTTCCCGGTTTGGCGAGCGCTTTGACGGGAACCCGAAGGGCAGCGTCTTGCGGTCGCCTTTCTTTGCTTACTTTCTTTGGCGAGACAAAGAAAGTAAGTAGCTGCCGGGCTACCCCCGGCAACGCACCACGAAGTAGCAAGGTAATCTCTTAGCAAAAGACGCCACTGGGAAGAATGCATGCATTCTCGCTTTCGCGGGAACATAAATTTGGGAGTATGTGGCAATTTAATAATGCCGACGCCCGAGATGAGACATACTATGCCGGAGTATATAAAAACATCACCACCAGCCATACCGTATCAACCGCACCACCGTCCTTGACACCGCCATGAACATCGAACAATACATCACCGACCTTGGCCAACGCGCCCGCGCCGCCTCGCGCGCGATGGCACGCGCCGACACCGCCGCCAAGAACCGCGCGCTCACCCTGATCGCCGCCGCCATCCGGCGCGACGCCGACACGCTGCGCCAAGCCAACCAGCAAGACATGGAAGCCGCCCGAGCCAACGGCCTGGCGCCGGCCATGCTGGACCGGCTGGCGCTGTCGGACCAGGCGATCGCCACCATGGCCGAAGGCCTGGAGCAGATCGCCGCGCTGCCGGATCCGATCGGCGAAATCTCGAACATGAAATACCGCCCGAGCGGCATCCAGGTCGGCCAGATGCGCGTGCCGCTGGGCGTGATCGGCATCATCTACGAGGCGCGGCCGAACGTCACGATCGACGCCGCCGGCCTGTGCATCAAGAGCGGCAACGCCACCATCCTGCGCGGCGGCTCGGAAGCGATCCATTGCAATCAGGCGCTGGCCAGGCTGGTCAAGGAAGGCCTGGAAGGCGCCGGCCTGCCGCAGGACGCGGTGCAGATCGTCGAGACCACCGACCGCGCCGCGGTCGGCGCCCTGATCACCATGCCGGAGTACGTCGACGTCATCGTGCCGCGCGGCGGCAAGGGCCTGATCGAGCGCCTGATGCGCGAATCGAAAGTGCCGATGATCAAGCACCTGGACGGCATCTGCCACGTCTACATCGACGACGAGGCCGACCTCGCCAAGGCGCTGCCGGTCGCCTTCAACGCCAAATGCCATCGCTACGGCACCTGCAACACGATGGAAACCCTGCTGGTGGCGCGCGCCATCGCGCCGCAGGTATTGCCGCAACTGGCGCAGCTGTATGCGGCGAAGGAAGTCGAACTGCGCGGCGACGCCGAAGCGCGGCAGATCCTGGCCGGCTATCCGCATCTGGCGGCGGCCACCGAGGAAGACTGGCAGCACCGAATATCTGGCGCCGATCCTGGCGGTGAAGATCGTCGCCGGCGTCGACGAAGCGATCGAGCACATCAATACTTACTCTTCGCACCACACCGACACCATCGTCACCGAAAACTATTCGCGCGCGCTGCGTTTCCTGCGCGAGGTCGATTCGGCGTCGGTGATGGTCAACGCCTCGACCCGCTTCGCCGACGGCTTCGAGTTCGGCCTGGGTGCCGAGATCGGCATTTCCAACGACAAGCTGCATGCGCGCGGCCCGGTCGGACTGGAAGGCCTGACCTCGATGAAATATGTCGTGCTGGGGCATGGAGAAGTGCGTGAATAAGTGCCATGCAGACGGAGTGTCGCCTTGCAAGGCAACACCGTTGCGCAGGCGCGGGCATGTTCCGCGAAACCCTGCTCCACCACGGGAAGTGCGACAATGCAATCGACACTGTCCAAGATCAATAACACTGCAAGGAACCCGCATGCTCTGGATCAAATCGCTGCACCTCGTGTTTGTCATCTCCTGGTTTGCGGGGCTGTTCTACCTGCCGCGCATCCTGGTCAACCTGGCCGAGGAAACGCGACGCCACCGCCATCGAGCGCCTGATCCTGATGGCGCGCCGGCTGTATCGCTTCATGTCGCTCTTGGCGGTGCCGGCGGTGGTGTTCGGGCTCTGGCTGTGGCTGGTTTACGGCATCGGCAAGGGCCCCGGCAACGGCTGGCTGCACGCCAAGCTGCTGCTGGTCTTGCTGGTGATCGGCTACCACCACGCCTGCGGTTCGCTGCTGAAAAAATTCGAGCACGGCCGCAACACGCGCAGCGCCAAGTGGCTGCGCTGGTTCAACGAGGTGCCGGTGCTGCTGTTGCTGCTGATCGTGGTGCTGGTCATCGTCAAACCCTTCTGAGGAGACTGCTGTGGCTAAGAAATGCGAGTATTTTTTCGCGCCTCATTCGACCTGGGCGTATATCGGCCATGAGCGCTTTGTCGCACTGACCAGAAAATATGGGATCCAGGTCGAACTCAAGCCGTGCAACTTCGGCAAGGTGCTCAGCGTTTCCGGCGGCGTGCCGCTGGCATCGCGCGCGCCGCAGCGCCAGGCCTATCGCCTGGCGGAGATGAGGCGCTGGTCCGAATTCCTGCGCTTGCCGTTGAACCTGCAGCCGAAATTCTTCCCGGTGCAGTCCGAACTGGCCGCCAAAGTGATCATCGCCGCACAACTGGCGCACGGCACCGACGCCGCGCTGGAACTGACCGGCGCCATCATGCGCGCACTCTGGGTCGAGGAAAAAAACATTGCCGATGCCGCCACGCTGGAGACAATCGCCAACAGCCTTGAGCACGACGGCGGCGCGCTGCTGAAATCTGCCGAAACAGCCAGTGCCGAGGCTGAATACCAGCGCTTCACCGACGAGGCGATCGCCGCCAACGTGTTCGGCTCGCCCTGGTATGTGGTCGACGGCGAAGGCTACTGGGGCCAGGACCGGCTCGACTTTGTCGAGCGCGCACTGGCAAAATAAAACACGTCGCCCCGGCCGGCATTGGCCGGTCGTGGCATTTTCTTGGTTTTCCGCTTGCGCCGCCGTTCCGAGCGCAAGCCAACGGATAAAGGGTTCCCCCATGTCTCACTCTCCCCTGTCACATTCGCATTCCTATTTTTGCCCCTGCCCGCGCGGCCTGGAAGCGGCGCTGGCCGAAGAACTGGGCGAGATCGCCGCGGCCGGCAAGACGCTGAAGATCCACAACCAGGTGCCGGGCGGCGTGCATTGCTCCGGCACGCTGGCCGACGCCTACCGCATCAACCTGCATTCGCGCATCGCCTCGCGCGTGCTTGCTGCGCATGGCGCATGCCGGCTACAGCAATGAAAACGACATCTACGACCTGGCGCTGGCGCAGCCCTGGGAAGACTGGTTCGGCATTCAGCACACGATCCGCATCGACGTCACGGCAATCAAGTCGCCGCTGAAAAGCCTGGAGTTCACCACGCTCAAGATCAAGGATGCAATCTGCGACCGCTTCCGCGATATCTGTTCGCAGCGGCCATCGGTCGATACCAAAACGCCGGACATGCGCATCGTCGGCTTTCTCGATGCGCATAATTTCACGCTGTATCTGGATACCTCCGGCGAGGCCTTGTTCAAGCGCGGCTGGCGGCTGGAGACCGGCGACGCGCCGCTGCGCGAAAACCTGGCGGCCGGCCTGCTGCGGGTGGCCGGCTGGAAACCGGGCACGATATTGCTCGACCCGATGTGCGGCTCCGGCACCATCCTGATCGAAGCGGCGCAGATGCTGGCCGGGATTCCGCCCGGCGCCAGGCGTGAGTTCGCGTTCGAAAAATTCCTCGGCTTCGACGCCGACCAGTGGCGCGCGATCAAGGACGAGCGTCAAGCCGAATCCGCTGCCGGCTGCACCGACCATTTTCGGCAGCGACATTTCCGGCGACATGGTGACCATCACGCGCAACAACTTGAACAAGGCCGGCATCCCGTTCGAAGTGCCGCTGAAACAGATCGAGGCGCAGGAAATCAAGCCGCCCAGCGATGCAGCCTGGCATGATCGTGACCAACCCGCCGTATGGCGAGCGGATCGGCGTGCGCGGCGATGCCGCATTGCCGACCGACGAACTGTTCGCGGCTTTCTTCAGCGCCTTCGGCACCACGCTCAAGCAGCGCTTCGCCGGCTGGCAGGTGTTTCTGTTTTCTGCCGATTTCGGCTTGCCCAAATTGCTGCGGCTGAAGGAGGCGCGCAAGACGCCGTTTTTCAATGGCGCGCTGGAATGCCGCTTGTTCCGCTTCGACATGGTGGCAGGATTCAACCGGCGCGAGCAGGCCAAGCCGGTCAGGCAGCAAGACGGAGCCGATGCATCGAAGGGCTTCGGCGTGCCGGTCGCGCCGCGGTATGGAACGGCAAGCCGGTGGTGTTTTCCCGGATTGCCGAACCGCGATCATCGCAGCTTGCACGACACCAGCTTGCCCCGCGCACGCGCACGCCTGCACGCGCATACCGATTCGGTCCATACGCTCCCACACCGTCCTGGATGAAACGCAGCTCCGCAGGCATCACAGCGAGCTTTGCTGATTGCGCTATCCTTGTTTTTAACCACATTCTGCCGGAGACCCCCATGCTGCAAGCCGTCAAACCTCAACTCAAGCTGAACGACCCTGCCCTGTTGCGCCATCAGGCGTATGTCAATGGCGCCTGGCTTGATGGCGGCGCCAGCTTCGAGGTCACCAACCCGGCCGACGGCAGCAGCATCGGCTCGGTGCCGAACCTGGGCGCCGCCGAAACGCAAACGGCAATCGACGCCGCCCAGGCCGCGTTCCCGGCCTGGGCCGCGAAAACCGGCAAGGAGCGCGCCGTCCATCATGCGCAAATGGTTCGAGCTGATGCTGGCCCATGCCGACGATCTGGCGGCGCTGATGACCGCCGAACAAGGCAAGCCGCTGGCCGAAGCCAAGGGCGAAGTGATCTACGGCGCCAGCTTCATCGAATGGTTCGCCGAGGAAGCCAAGCGCGTCTCCGGCGACGTGCCGGCCTCGACCTGGCGCGACAAGCGCATGGTGGTCCTGAAGCAGCCGATCGGCGTCTGCGCCTCGATCACGCCCTGGAACTTCCCGATCGCCATGATCACGCGCAAGGTGGCGCCGGCGCTGGCCGCCGGCTGCACCATCGTCATCAAGCCGGCCGAGCAGACGCCGCTGTCGGCGCTGGCGCTGGCCGAACTGGCGCAGCGCGCCGGCATCCCGGCCGGCGTCCTCAACGTCGTCACCGCCGATGCCGAACGCTCGATCGAAGTCGGCCAAGTGCTGTGCTCCAGCCCGATCGTGCGCCATCTGTCGTTCACCGGCTCGACGCCGGTCGGCCGCATCCTGATGCAGCAGTGCGCACCGACCGTCAAGAAGCTCGGCCTGGAACTCGGCGGCCACGCGCCGTTCATCGTGTTCGACGACGCCGACCTCGACGCCGCGGTGGAAGGCGCGCTGGCCTCCAAGTACCGCAACGCCGGCCAGACCTGCGTCTGCACCAACCGCTTCTACGTCCACGAATCGGTCTACGACGCCTTCGTCGCCAAGCTGGCCGCGGGCGCGGCGCAGATCAAGGTCGGCAACGGCTTCGAGGCCGGCGTGGTGCAAGGGCCGCTGATCGACGAACAGGCGGTGGCCAAGGTCGAGGAGCACGTGGCCGACGCGCTGGCCAAGGGCGCCAAGGTCGAAAGCGGCGGCAAAAAACACGCCCTGGGCGGCCGCTTCTACGAGCCGACCGTGCTGTCGAACGTCAGCACCGACATGCAGATCATGCGCGAGGAAACCTTCGGCCCGGTGGCCGCCGTGATCAAGTTCAAGACCGAGGCGGAAGCGGTGGCGGCCGCCAACGATACCGAATTCGGCCTGGCCAGCTATTTCTATTCGCGCGACATCGGCCGCGTCTGGCGCGTCGCCGAGCAGCTCGACTACGGCATGGTCGGCATCAACACCGGCATCATTTCCAACGAAGTGGCGCCGTTCGGCGGCGTCAAGCAGTCCGGCCTCGGGCGCGAAGGCTCGACATACGGCATGGACGAATACCTGGAAATCAAATACCTCTGCATGGGCGGCATCTGAATCACAAGCAGGGCTGCCCGCTTGTTCGCCAATCCTTGTCCGCTGCAGTGGCTCTTGACGCTATAAAAACCGCGATAAAGGGACTGCCGGCAGCGAACTGCGGCGCCGGGCACGGTATAATCGCCCGCTGATGGCCATCGCGCGCGCAGGCACGCCAGCCGTGCTTCCATCCTCCGAACATGCAGTGAACCGGCGACGGCATCCGGCCCGTCCGAGGCCCGCCGGCATACCGCGCGAAACCGTTGCGCCTACTTGGTTGTCATGCCCAAAAAACCGTCCAGCAAGCCAATAGAAATCAAAATTTCCACCGTGGTAGCCGTCTGCGCCATCCTGCACGATGCCAATCCGGCAACGCTGGCAACGGCGCTGCAGCAAATGACCGGCGGCGTCGCCGATTTTTTCGACCATGAATTCACGGTCATCGACGTCGGTGCGCTGGATGACAAGGCGCGTGCCGCGCTCGACTGGCCGGCTCTGATCGCGCTGCTGCGCTCGGTGCGCCTGAATCCGGTGGCGGTACGCAATGCCACGCCCGGCATGGAGGCAGCGATCATCGCCCACGGCTTGAGCCTCGATAGCGAAGTCAAGCCGCGCGCGCCAGAACCGCAGGCGGCACCGGCACCCGCCACGACCCCGACGCCAGCCGCCGCCGCCAGTGCTCCGGTTGCAGCCATGATCGTCGATACCCCGGTGCGCGCCGGCCAGCGCATCTATGCGCGCGGCGACCTGATCGTCACCGCCGCCGTCAACAATGGCGCCGAGATCATTGCCGACGGCAGCATCCATGTCTATGCGGCGCTGCGCGGACGAGCGCTGGCCGGCGCCAGCGGCAATCTGCAGGCGCGCATCTTTGCGCTCGACATGGAAGCCGAGCTGGTCTCGATTGCCGGCGTCTATCGCACCTTCGAGGATGGTTTCCCGAAGGGGCTGGCGCAAAAGCCGGCACAGGTCCGCTTGCAAAACGACACGCTGGAAGTGGCCGCGGTCGAACGCCACGCACGCGCATGAATCCCATTTTTTGAAGGAGCCTATTTGTGGCAAAAATCATCGTAGTCACCTCCGGCAAAGGCGGGGTCGGCAAGACCACCTCCAGCGCCAGTTTCGCCACCGGCCTGGCGATGCGCGGCCACAAGACCGCCGTCATCGATTTCGACGTCGGCCTGCGCAACCTCGACCTGATCATGGGTTGCGAACGGCGCGTGGTGTACGACCTGATCAATGTCATCAACCAGGACGCAACGCTGAACCAGGCGCTGATCAAGGACAAGCACTGCGACAAGCTGTACATCCTGCCGGCCTCGCAGACGCGCGACAAGGAAGCGCTGACCGAGGACGGCGTCGAACGCGTGCTGACCGAGCTGGCGACGATGGGCTTCGAATACATCATCTGCGATTCGCCGGCCGGCATCGAACACGGCGCGCTGATGTCGCTCACCTTCGCCGACGAGGCGATCGTGGTGACCAACCCGGAAGTGTCGTCGGTACGCGATTCGGACCGCATCCTCGGGATCCTGCAAGCGAAGTCGCGCCGTGCCAAGAACGGCGGCGAGCCGGTCAAGGAACATTTGCTGATCACCCGCTATTCGCCGAAACGGGTGGAAGCCGGCGAGATGCTGTCGCACACCGACGTCCAGGAAATCCTGCGCATCCCGCTGATCGGCATCATTCCGGAATCGGAATCGGTGCTGCACGCCTCGAACCAGGGCAATCCGGCGATCCACCTGAAGGGCAGCGACGTCGCCGAAGCCTATGAGGACGTGGTGACGCGCTTCCTGGGCGAAGATCTGCCGCTGCGTTTTGCGACACATGAAAAGCCGGGATTATTCAAGCGCATCTTTGGGGGGAAATGACATGGCCCTGCTCTCGTTTTTATTCCACCGCGAGCCGAAAAGCGCTGCCGCCGCGAAGGAACGTCTGCAAATCATCATCGCGCGCGAACGCGACAGCCGCGAGCGGCAACGATTTTTTGCCGGCGCTGCACCAGGAATTGATCGCGGTCATTTCCAAATACACCAAAGTCAACGCCGACGACATCAAGATCTC
>CAVPQU010000014.1:0-114121 GCA_963707665.1 uncultured beta proteobacterium
GGGTGGCCGGATGGGGTGATATATTGGTTCTTAATATAACTGATGGACCTTGAGTGCGGGGCAGTCGCGTTATCAGCCCGGCTTCATCGGAGGAAACACCATGTTGCGGAAAAAACCGGACAGCACCCGGCTCGACAAGATAGTCGCCGACGCGCGTCGGCACGCCGAGCAGCGCGAGCAGGGCTATCGCGAACGTGCCCTGAAAATGTATCCGTGGATCTGCGGCCGTTGCCAACGCGAATTTACCGCCGCCAACCTGTCGCAATTGACCGTGCACCACCGCAACCACAATCACGACGACAATCCGCCCGACGGCAGCAACTGGGAATTGCTTTGCCTGTACTGCCACGACAACGAACACTCGCGCTATCTGGAGGCGGACCGGCAGGGCGGCTCGGGGCAGGGTGGCGGCAAACTGGCGGCAGCGACCCACAATCCGTTTGCGGGCTTGTCGTCTTTGGTCAAGAAAAAATCTTGAGGTAAAGATGCCCGCCGGTGCTCGGCCCATGACTTGGCGCGTTCAAGCAAGGCGAGCCGCGTTTCCCTGAATCAGACCCTGCGCGCGCTGCGCACTCAGCGGCGTGGCGCGGGTTGTCGATGTAGTGGTGCGACAGACGGAGTGTTCGGCGCCGGGTCACCCTCAGGCATGGTCGTAAGCCTGTTGGATCGCGGCGATGTCGATCTTCTTCATGGTCATCATCGCGTCGAACGCGCGCTTGGCCGCCGCGCGATCGGGGTCGGCGATCGCCGCCATCAGCGCGCGCGGCGTGATCTGCCATGACAATCCCCAGCGGTCCTTGCACCAGCCGCATTCGCTTTCCTGGCCGCCATTGCCGACGATGGCGTTCCACAAGCGGTCGGTTTCGGCCTGGTCGTCGGTCGCGATCTGAAACGAGAAGGCCTCGTTGTGCTTGAAATGCGGGCCGCCGTTCAGCCCCAGGCAGGGGATGCCGGCGACGGTGAATTCGACCGTCAGCACATCGCCCTGCTTGCCGTCGGGGTAGTCGCCCGGTGCGCGGAGGACGGCGCCGACCGCGCTGTCGGGGAAGGTTTCGGCATAGAAGTTGGCGGCGTCGAGGGCGTCGCCGTCGTACCACAGACAGATCGTGTTCTTGCTGGTCATTTCGTGTCTCCTGAAAAATTGAACACCGGCGTCCGCCAGCGTCGAAACAACTCCAATCGTCCACCTTGCGGCACCGTGCTCTGCCGGATGGTGGGGCGGTGAGGGCGGCCAGGGCGTACCGTGGCGCGGCTGGCCGCAACGGGCGTGGTCAGGTCAGAGCCGCGCCACCAGGGCGGCGAGCTGGTCCGTCGCCTTGCCCCAGCCTTCCTGAAATCCCATTTCCTCGTGACGCTGGCGGTCGGCGCTGGTCCAGTGCAGCACGCGCGCGGTGTAGCGGGTTTTGCCGTCGATTTCGTCGAACGTCAGGATGCAGGTCATGAACGGTTTTTCCGACGGTTCCCAGGCGCTGGTGTAGGCGTCTGTCATCACCAGTCGCCGATTCGGCACCACCTCCAGATAGACGCCGCGGTTCGGGAATTCCTGGCCTTCGGGGCTGCGCATCACGACCAGGCAGGAGCCGCCGGGACGCACATCGAGTGTGGCCGAGGAAACGCGTCCACGGCGCCGGGCAGAACCATTGCGGCAGCAGCTCCGGGTCGGTCCAGGCGCGGTACAGCTTGGCGGCGGGTGCGTCGATGATGCGGGTCAGGCCCAGTTCGCGCGGGCCGCTGTCCATGATTTTTGCGGTATCGCTCATCTGCTAGTCTCCTTGGGTTTTTGGGGTTGGATTTCAGGGATTGGAACTCAGCAATGCAAAAAAGGCGCCCTGCGGATCCAGGCACTGGACGATCCACATGTCGCCGGGCACCTGGTGCGGGCCCATCACTACCTTGCCGCCGGCGGCGTTGCTCCGTTCAATCGCGGCGCCGATGGCGTCGACATTGAAGTAGTAGAGCCAGAACGGCGCCGGGACTTCGGGCGTCTTGGTCATCATGCCGCCGATCGCGCCGTTGCCGGCGGCGAAAAGCTGGTAGACGCCTAGCGCTCCCATGTCCATTGCCTCGGCCTTGGTCCAGCCGAACAGGCCGGAATAGAAATCGAAGGCGCTGGCGCCGTCGCCGGCATGCAGCTCGTGCCAGCCGATGGTGCCGATCTGCCCCGGTTCGGTGCCGGCCGGCGGCGCTTCGCCCGTGCCGTGAAACAGCACGAAGGCGGCGCCGTGCGGGTCGGCGACCACGGCGAAGCGGCCGATGCCCGGGATGTCCTCGGCCGCGCGGTGCAGCTTGCCGCCCTGGGCGACGACCCGCGCCACGTAGCCGTCGACGTCGTCGACGCCGATGTAGCCGATCCAGCCCGGGCGGGCGCCGGCGGCGCGGGCCTCGTCCGGAATCGCCATCAGGCCGGCGATCATCGTCGGTCCGGCGCTGAATATCGTGTACGGATGACCCGGCACTCCGGCCTCCTTGCTGTCCCAGCCGACGACCTTGCTATAAAACGCCGCGGCGGCCTGGGTGTCGCTGGTCATCAACTCGTACCAGACGAATTGTCCTTGTTGAATAGCCATGTCTCTACTCCTTGTAAGGGGCGGGATAAAACAGCATGTGCAGATAGCGCCGCAAATGCTCGAGCGACGCCAGGGCGACTTCCGGACCTTGCTTTGCCTTGGCGAAGATGAAGGCGCCTTGCAACACCGATTGCATGAAATAGCCAACGCTGCGCGCGCTCCAGGGCGCGTCCGGCGCGTACAGCTGCTTGGCGGCTTCGATGTCGCGTTCCAGCTCGGCGATGTGGGCCGACATCCCTTCGTCGCAGGCCGCGCGCAAGTCTGGATGGGTCGCATAGACCTCCTGTACCGTGGTTCCCATCAAGCAGGTGAATTGCGCAATCTCGCCCTGCAGCAGCGAGGCACGGAAATCGACATAGCCCAGCAGTCGTTGGCGCGGGTCGCTCGACTCGTGATAGGGCGCGGAGGCAAACAGGTCCGCCGCCATTTTGCCGAATTGTTCGATGGCCTCGATCCCCAACTGTTCTTTGCTCGGAAAGTAATGGAAAAAGCCGCCCTTCGTGACGCCAGCGGCGGCGCAAATATCATCGACTGTGGCCGCGGTGTAACCCTTGGCGCGAATGACGTCGCGCGCGGCTTCCAATAATCTGGTTCGAGTTGTGTTGCTGTCTTTGGTTTTCATGCTTTATTTCACAAGATACAAACTGGTTGGTATGTAAACTAGTCGGGCTTGGTTTTTTTGTCAAGAATGACTCGCGTTTTCCAGAAAATCGGCAAGCGGGCGAGTTGCAATACGTAGCAAAAAATGCCGCCTGAAAAGACGGTGATGTCGTGGTGAACCGTGAAAATTGGCAGGTGCGGCAGTTTCTGCCATCGTGGAATTCACCATCGCCAGCGCGCAAGCGGATTGGGTTTGCTCGCCTGTCCGCATGGCGTTAGCAGGCGGTGCCCCGGAAGGATGGTGACGCGTCCGCTGCAAGCGGGCGCGACCGACGTTACTGGATGGGCACGCTGGATGTGGCGGCTGCTTTTCGCCGTGGCGCCGAACGCCGGTATCGCGCTGGCGCCGGTTGCGTGTCGGCAGGCGTCTTCAGCGCCGGCTGCGGGCCAGTTCCAGTTGCTGGCATATCTGCTCGGCGCCGTCGACGATGCGCGGACCGGCGCGGGAGAGCAGATCGGCATCCAGCCGGAACAGATTGTCGTGCGCGACCGCGGTCAGCTGCGGAAAGCGGCGCCAGTCGGCCAGCTCGTCGGTTGCGCCGCCGGCGCTGAGAATGACTTCCGGGTCTTGCGCCAGCACCGCTTCGCGGCTGACGGTGGGTGCCAGTTGCGGCAGTGCGCCGAATACATTCCGGCCGCCGCACAGTCGCAGCGCGGCCGAGACCAGATGGGCGTCGTTCAGGGTCATCAGCGGCTTGCGCCAGACTTGATAAAAGACACGCACCGGCGGCCGGCTGCGGTAGGTGGCGTCAAGCTTGGCGAGCCGGGCGCGGAATGCGGCCGCGGCGGCGTTGCCGGCGGTTTCGGTGCCAGCCAGTTGCGCCAGCCGCTCCAGCGACGATGCCACGGTGGCGAAATCGCGCGGCTCCGATTCGAACACCGGGATCGCCAGCGCGCGTAGTTTGGCGATTTGCGCCGCCGAGCTGCCGCTATGCCAGGCCACCACCAGATCGGGTTTGAGCGTGATGATCTGTTCCAGATCCAGCGCCGAGGCGCCGCCGACGGAAGCGACCTTGCGCGCCGCCGGCGGATAGTCGCTGTACTGGCTGACGCCGACCACCGCAGCGCCGGCGCCGGCCGCATACAGCAGTTCGGTGACGTGCGGTGCCAGGCTGACGATGCGGCGCGCCGGCGTGGCCAGCGTGAGCGTGTTGCCTTCGTCGTCGATTACCGTCGCCGAATGCGCCGGATTGCTCGCCAGCCCCGCGCAGCAGAGCAGGCAAGCCAGCGCCAGGCGGCGCCTCGTCTGGCGCCATGCGGTAGCGGGCCGCGTTGGCCGCATCAAATTTCCAGGTTATCGATCAGGCGCGTGCCGCCCAGCTTGGCGGCGGTCAGCACCACCAGTTCTGCGCCTTTGGCCAGATCGCCGGCGGCCGGCGGCTGCAGGTCGGCACGCTTGCGAATCGCCACGTAATCGGGTTTCCAGCCGCGCGCGGCGAGCCGCGCCATCGCCTGCCGTTCCAGCTCGAACACGTCCAGATGGCCGGCGCGCACTTCGCCGGCCACTTCGTTCAGGGTGCGAAACAGCGCCGGCGCTTCGGCCCGTTCCTCCGGCGACAGGTACATGTTGCGCGAGGACAGCGCCAGGCCGTCGTCGGCGCGCCAGGTTTCGGCGGCCACGATGTCGGTCGGGATCGCGAACTGCTTGCACATGTTGCGCACGATCATCAACTGCTGGTAGTCCTTCTTGCCGAAGACCGCGGCGCGCGGCTGCACGCAGGAAAACAGCTTGAGGACGACGGTGGTGACCCCGGTAAAGAAGCCGGGACGGAATTCACCTTCGAGGATGTTGCCGAGGTCGTCTGGCGGGCGCACGCGATATTCCTGCGGTTCCGGATACAGATCTTTTTCCGTGGGTGCAAACAGCACGTACACGCCTTCCTTTTCCAGCTTCTCGACATCGGCGGCAAAGGTGCGCGGGTATTTGTCGAAATCCTCGTTCGGGCCGAACTGCAGGCGGTTGACGAAGATCGAGGCGACGATCGGGTCGCCATGTTTTCGCGCCAGCCGCATCAGCGACAGATGGCCTTCGTGCAGGTTGCCCATGGTGGGGACGAACACGGTGCGCAATTGGCCGCGCAACTGATCGCGCAGCTCTTCGATGGACGAAATGATTTTCATGGGAAGTGGTGAGGTGGCAAAAAGGCAGGGTGAATCGATGAAGAGGATGCGGCAGCACGCCGCCCGCGCATTCAGCTCGGCGAGTAAGCCAGCCGCACGTAGATCGGCGCGTAGGCTTCGGCCTGGGTGATTTCGATCAGGGTTTCCTTGGCCAGCTCCAGCAGGGCGATGAAATGGACCACCAGCACCGGCACGCCGCGCGACGGCTCGAACAGGTCGGCGAACTCGATAAAGCGGGTCGACTGCAGGCGGCGCAGGATGGCCGTCATGTGCTCGCGCACCGACAGTTCCTCGCGGTTGATGGTGTGACGCGTGGTGAGCGTGGCGCGCTTGACGACGTCGGCCCAGGCGGCACGCAGGTCGTCGGCGCTGACATCCGGCCAGCGCGGCGCCAGGCTTTGCTCGATGTAAATCTGGGTGCGCACATAGTCGCGCCCGAGCTGCGGCAGCGCGTCGATCTGGTGTGCCGCCAGCTTCATCTGTTCATATTCCAGCAGGCGCCGCACCAGTTCGGCACGCGGGTCGGCGGCTTCTTCGCCGCTGTCGGCTTTCTTTACCGGCAGCAGCATGCGCGACTTGATTTCGATCAGCATCGCTGCCATCAGCAGGTATTCGGCAGCCAGTTCCAGGTTGGTGCGGCGGATCTGCTCGACGTATTCCAGGTATTGCAGCGTGACTTGCGCCATCGGAATGTCGAGGATGTTGAAGTTCTGCTTGCGGATCAGGTACAACAGCAGGTCGAGCGGACCCTCGAACGCTTCCAGGAACACTTCCAGCGCGTCGGGCGGGATGTACAGGTCGTTCGGCAGCCGGAACAGCGGCTCGCCGTACAGCCGGGCGAAAGCGACGCCGTCCACCACATTCGGAGTGGAGTCGATGCCTTGCAACAGCGCAGGGTCGGCAGCGGCGGCCGGCGCGGCTGCGGCGGGCGTCGCGCTCATGGCTTAACCCTTGCGCAGATGGTAGTAGACGTACTCGGTCTGCGGCACGCGCGAGGCGTCGGCGCGGCGGCGTTGATCGAGGTCGATCGGCGCCTTGTCCCACAGCAGCGCGCGCCCGGCTTGCTGCTTCGCTTCCAGGTTCGGATCTTTCCGTTTCAATTCGGAAATGAATTTGGTGTGCTCGGATTCGTAACCCTGGAACTGCTTGGAAAATTTCATGGTGTCGTGGAGTCAGGCTGGAGGATTTGAACTGAAGACTATTTTACCCTGTCTTGCCGCCGGTTCCGGCGCTCCGGTCCGGTGGTTGGCTAGCGGCGCGCCAGGCGGCAGGTTTTTCAAAATACAAGATAAGTTTGAAAATACGGGGTATGTCATCAAAGCTGATATTTTTTCTCCGAAAACGACATGCTATGGTGGGAGTATATGATTACGGGGGCAGCGGTCCGCTGCCCGCGATCTCAGACAGCATCCGTTGACGTCAGCAGTGCCGGCAGGAATTCCTGCAGTGCAGCTTGCAGCAGCGCATGGTCGAAATCGGGCTGGCGCGCCTCGCGCACTTTCATGCCTTCCCACAGGCATTGCAGCAGCAAGGCCACCAGTTGCGTCTTCGACGCTGCAATGCCGAGTCCGCCTTCGGCACTTGGCACGACCCAGCCACTCGTGAAATTCGGCATCCAGAACCTGGTCGGACGAGCGCACCGCGGCACCGATCACCGCATCGCGCGACGCTTCGGCCGAGATTTCCAGGAACAGCGCCGGATGGGTTTGCCGCTGGCGCAGTGCTGGCTGCCGTCGCCGAACGAACTCGCGATCTGCACGGCGAGATCGGGCGGCCATCCAACTGGTGCATTTCGTCGCGCGCCAACTGCAGCTGCTGCTCGATGATGGCCAGTATGATTTCGCTCTTGCTGCCGAAATAGCGGTAGATCAGCCCCGGACTCATGTCTGCGGCATCGGCGATGTTGGCCATGCTGGCGGCATGGAAGCCGTGCTCGATGAAGCACTTTTGGGCCGCCGTCAGGATCCGTTCGCGCTGCGCCAGCGCCCGCTGTTCAGCCGGTGTCGCAGTCATTTCGATTCCCCGCTACGTTCGTTCCAGCCGCCGCCCAGCACCTTGTACAGCGCGACGCGGTTGCTTTGCTCGGCCAGTTGGGTCGCCACCAGCGATTGCTGTGCGGCGTACAGCGTGCGCTGGGCGTCGAGCAGCACCAGGTAGCTGTCGCGCCCGCCTCGTAGCGCGCGCGCGAGAGCTGGTCGGCGCGGGTGGCGGCCGCCAGCAAGGCTTGCTGCGCCGCTTTTTGTTCGGCCAGGGTACGGGTCAGTGCCAGCGCGTCGGCGACGTCGCGGAAGCCGGCCTGGATCGCTTTTTCATACTGCGCCAGCGCGATGTCGCGCTCGGCGGTCGATAGACCCAGATTGGCGCGCAGGCGGCCGCCCTGGAAGATCGGCAGGTTGACTTGCGGGATGAAGCTCCAGACCCGGGTGCCGCTGGAAAACAGGTTCGACAGTTCGTTGCTGGCGCTGCCGATGCTGCCGGTCAGGCTGATCGACGGGAAGAAGGCAGCGCGGGCGGCGCCGATATTGGCATTGGCGGCGCGCAACTGGTGCTCGGCCTGCAGTACGTCCGGGCGGCGCAGCAGCACCTCCGACGGCAAGCCGGCCGGCAGTGCCGCCAGGCCGCTGACTTGCAGCTCGAGGCCGCTCGGCAGCAAGGCGGCTTCCACCGGCGCGCCGACCAGCAGGGTCAGCGCGTTGACATCCTGCGCCACTTGGCCGGCATAGCGCGCCACGTCGCTGCGCGCCGTTTCCACCGTGGTCTGCGCCTGGCTCAGATCGAGCGCCGACACCGCGCCCAGCTTGTGCCGTTGCTCGCTCAGGCTCAACGCCTGCTGGCGGTTGGCGAGCGTGGCCTGCGCCACGCGCTGCAATTCCTGGTCGGCGCCCAGCGTCAGATAGGCGTTGGCGATCTCGGCCACCAGGCTCAACTGCACGCTGCGGCGCGCTTCTTCCTGGGAAAAGTACTGCTGCAGCGCGGCCTGGCTCAGATTGCGCACGCGGCCGAACAGGTCGAGCTCGAAGGCGGCGACGCCAAGGCCGGCGCTGTAGGTGGGGATGGCCTGCGGCGCATCGCCGCTGCGCGTGACGGTGGCGTTGGCGCCCAGCGACGGCAACCGGTCGGCACGCTGGATGCGGTACTGGGAGCGGGCGCGCTCGACGTTCAGCACCGCCACCCGCAGGTCGCGGTTGTTGTCCAGCGCGCGCGCAATCAGTTGCTCCAGTTTCGGGTCGGCGAAGAAGTCGCGCCAGCCGATGTCGGCCGCCGTCCCGCTGGCGGCGCCCGCTACCGGCGCACTGACACTGCCCTGGGCGGCGGTGCTCGGCGGCAGCGGCCAGGCTTGCGGAATGCCGGCATCGGCCGCGGGCAGGGTCGGCTCGAGGCTGGCGCAAGCGCTGAGCGACAGCATCGCTGCCAGTGCCAGAGTGGTGAACAAAGGCTTAGTCATGGGAAGGAACTCCTGCGGCAGCGTCGGCCAGCGGCGCGGCAGCGGCAACGGATGGCTTGCGGCGCACGAACAGCCGCTCGACCACCACGAAGAACAAGGGAATGAAGAAGATGCCGAGCAGGGTGCCGACGATCATGCCGCCCAGCACGCCGGTGCCGATCGCGCGCTGCGCGCCGGAGCCGGCGCCGCTGGAAATCGCCAGCGGCAACACGCCCAGGCCGAAGGCGAGCGAGGTCATCAGGATCGGCCGCAGGCGGTCGCGCACCGCGGTCATGGTGGCCTCGATCAGCTCCATGCCTTTTTCGAGGTTTTCCTTGGCGAATTCGACGATCAGGATCGCGTTCTTGCTGGTCAGCCCGACGGTGGTCAGCATCGCCACCTGGAAGTAGACGTCGCGTTCCATGCCGCGCAGCGTGTCGGCCAGCACCGCGCCGAGGATGCCGAGCGGCGCCACCAGCAGTACCGCGGTCGGAATGGTCCAGCTTTCGTACATGGCGGCCAGGCACAGGAACACGATCAGCAGCGACAGCGAGTACAGCAACGGCGTCTGCGAGCCGGCCTGGCGTTCCTGGTAGGACAGCCCGGTCCACTCGATGCCGACACCCGGCGGCAATTGCGCCGCCAGGTTCTCGACTTCGGCCATGGCGTCGCCCGAGCTGACGCCGGGCGCCGCTTCGCCGTTGATCTCCATGGCACCGACGCCGTTGTAGCGCTCCAGGCGCGGCGAGCCGTATTCCCAGCGGGAGCTGGCGAACGCCGAGAACGGCACCATCTGGCCCTGCTTGTTGCGCACCGACCAGCGGTTGAAGTCCTCGGGCACCATGCGGAACGGGGCATCGGCCTGCACGAACACGCGCTTGACGCGGCCGCGGTCGATGAAGTCGTCGATGTACTGGCCGCCCCAGGCGGTCGACAGCGTGGCGTTGATGTCGTCGATCGACAGGCCCAGCGCGCTGGCCTTCTGCGTGTCGATGTCGAGGCGGAACTGCGGCGTGTCGTTCTGTCCGTTCGGACGGACGTTGGCCAGCAGCTTGTTTTGCGCGGCCATTCCGAGGAACTGGTTGCGCGCCGCGGTCAAGGCGTCATGCCCGAGGTTGGCGTTGTCCTTCAGGAAGAAGACGAAGCCAGCCGAGGTGCCGAGTTCGGGCATCGCCGGCGGCGCAAAGGCGAAGGCCAGCGCATCCTTGATCTGCATCAGCGCGCCCATGGCGCGGCCGGCGACCGCATTGATGCTGGTTTCCGGCGTGGTCCTTTCGCTCCAGTCCTTCAGCTTGACGAAGGCGATGCCGTTGTTCTGGCCGGTGCCGCCGAAGCTGAAACCCTGCACGCTGAAGATCGATTCGACCGCGTCTTTTTCATTTTCCATGAAGTGTTGCTCGACCTTCTGGATAGTTTCCATCGTGCGTTCCTGCGTCGCGCCAACCGGCGCCTGCACCATGGCGAACAGGACGCCCTGATCTTCAGGCGGCAGAAACGAGCTCGGCAGGCGCAGGAACAGGAACACCATCACCGCCACCAGCGCCGCGAAGATCGCCATGAAGCGCTTGCCGCGCGTGACGATGCCATACACGCCACCCTGGTATTTTTTGCTGCCGCGCTCGAAGGTGCGGTTGAACCAGCCGAAAAACCCTTTGGTGGCCATCTGATGGCCCTTGGCGACCGGCTTCAGCATGGTCGCGCACAGGGCCGGTGTCAGCACGATCGCGACCAGCACCGACAGCGCCATGGCCGAGACGATGGTGGCCGAGAACTGGCGGTAGATGACGCCGGTGGAGCCGCCCATGAAGGCCATCGGCACGAATACCGCCGACAGCACCAGGCCGATGCCGACCAGCGCGCCGGTGATCTGGTCCATCGATTTGCGGGTGGCTTCCAGCGGCGACAGCCCTTCCTCGCTCATCAGGCGCTCGACGTTCTCCACCACCACGATGGCGTCGTCGACCAGCAGGCCGATCGCCAGCACCATGGCGAACATGGTCAGCATGTTGATCGAAAAGCCCAGCGAAGCCAGGATGCCGAAAGTGCCCAGCAGCACCACTGGCACGGCGATGGTCGGGATCAGCGTGGCGCGGAAGTTCTGCAGGAACAGATACATCACCAGGAACACCAGCACGATCGCTTCCAGCAGCGTCGTCACCACGCCCTTGATCGAGACCTGGACGAACGGCGTGGTGTCGAACGGCACGACGGCGGTCAGGCCGGCCGGAAACGAGGGCTGCAGCTGCTTCAGCGTGGCGCTGACGCCGGCGGCGGTGTCGAGCGCATTGGCGCCGGTAGCCAGCGAAACCGCGATGCCGGTGGCCGGCTTGCCGTTGTAGCGGGTGATGAAGTCGTAGTTTTCGGCGCCCAGTTCCACGCGCGCGACGTCGCCCAGCTTCAGCACCGAGCCGTCGGCGTTGCTGCGGATCACGATGTCGCGGAACTGCTCAGGCGTTTGCAGCCGGTCCTGGGCGGTGATGGTGGCGTTGATCTGCTGTCCGCCGACCGCCGGCGTGCCGCCGAGCTGCCCGACCGCGACTTGCGCGTTCTGGGCCCGGATCGCGGCGATGACGTCGGCCGGGGCGAGGTTGTAAGTGTCGAGCTTGCTGGGGTTGAGCCAGATCCGCATCGCATACTTGGCGCCGAACACCTGCAAGGTGCCCACTCCGGGCACGCGCGACAGTGGGTCGACCAGGTTGGCGGAGACGTAGTCGGCAATGTCATCCTTGTCCATGCTGCCGTCTTCGGACACGAAGCCGATCACCTGCAGGAAGCCGGTGGAGGACTTGCTGACGTTGACGCCTTGCCGCTGGACTTCTTGCGGCAGCAGCGGCATCGCCAGCTGCAGCTTGTTCTGCACCTGCACCTGGGCGGTGTCCGGATTGGTGCCGTTCTCGAAGGTCAGGGTGATGGTGGCGCCGCCGCTGGCCTGGCTGGTCGACGAGAAGTACAGCAGGCCATCCAGGCCCTTCATGTTCTGCTCGATGATCTGCGTTACCGAGTCTTCCACCACCTTGGCCGAGGCGCCCGGATAGGTGGCGTTGATCGTCACCGTCGGCGGTGCGATGGTCGGGTACATCGAGATCGGCAGCGATTTGATCGCCAGGGCGCCGGCCAGCATGATGATGATGGCGATGACCCAGGCGAAGATCGGGCGATCGATAAAAAAACGTGCCATGTCGGTCTTCCCTTATGGTTTCTGCGTGGCGGCGGCAATCTTGTCGGCAGCCGGCTTGGCATCCGGCGGCGCCGCCTCGCTGGCCTGCACCGGCATGCCCGGGCCGATCTTTTGCAAGCCTTCGACGATGACCTTGTCGCCGGCGGCCAGGCCGCTGTCGACCAGCCATTTGTCGCCGATGGTGCGGCTGGCCTGGACCTGGCGCGGTTCGACCTTGTTGTCCTTGCCGACCACCAGCGCGGTGGCGTTGCCCTTGGGATCGCGCGCGATGCCTTGTTGCGGCACCAGGATGCCGTCGGCCCGCTGACCGTTGCTGACCACGGCGCGCACGTACATGCCCGGCAGCAGCATGTTGTTGGGGTTCGGCACCGTGACGCGCAACGAATAGCTGCCGGTGGCGGGGTCAACGGTCACGTCGGAAAAGGCCAGTTTGCCGGGATGCTGGTACTGGCTGCCATCCTCGAGCAGGATCGTCACCGGCACGTCGCCGGTAGCGGTCAGGGTGCCGGCCGCCAGTTCCTTGCGCAGTTGCAACAGTTCGCTGCTGGATTGGGTCAGGTCGACGTGGATCGGGTCCAGTTGCTGCACTGTGGCCAGCGCCGCCGCCTGATTTGCCGTCACCAGCGCGCCCTGGGTCACCGACGACTTGCCGATGCGGCCGCTGATCGGCGAGGTGATGCGCGCATAGTCGAGCACGATGTTGTTGCGCTGGAGCGCCGCTTGTGCCGCCTTGACGTCGGCTTCCGCCTGCAGCAGCGCCGCGGTGGCGTTTTCATTGTCCTGGCGGCTGATGGCGTCGATCTTGGCCAGTTCGGCCGAGCGAGTCGCATTCAGGCGCGCCGAATTCAAGGTCGCCTGCGCCCGCGCCAGCGCCGCCTGGCCGCTGGCCAAGTCGGCCTGGTAGCTGGCGTCATCCAGCTGGTACAGCGGTTGCCCGGCCTTCACCGACCCGCCTTCCGTAAACAAACGGCGCTTGATGATGCCATTGGCCTGCGGCCGCACCTCGGCCACCAGCGAAGCAACGGTGCGACCAGGCAATTCGCGGGTCAATGTCACCGGCTCGCTCTTGAGCGTCACCACGGTGACTGGAGTCGGGGCGCCGCCTGCGCTCGGCGGCGCGGCTTGCGGGCTGCACCCTAACAAGGCGGCGCTTGCCAGCATGCTGATGAAAATCAGGCGAGAAGGAAATGTGTTGTGTGGGGTCATGACAGGCCTTGATCGTGTTTTGAAAGTTGTTCTCTGTATCACGAGGACGAAAAGCGAAAGGACGAAGAGTAAACGTTTATTCTCATTTCCGCAAGGTTAAATTTTCAACGCTTCCGGCACGGCGCGCATCATCTGTCCGGACCACGCACGTCGCGCGTCAGGCCGGCCTCGTGTCGGAATCGCGGTGAAGAAGAGGGCGCTACCCTGGCCAGTTCAGGCGAGCCGCCGGTGCTGCCGGCAGCGCGGTGGGAACGGCATCAGGCGGCGAGGTTGAGCAGGGGGACGTTGCCTGCTTGCGCAGCGGCCTGCACCAATTCCGTTTGCGACAGCAGTGCTGATGGCTGGCCGGAGGCCGCGCTGTTGGGCGCCGCTGGCGCGGTGCGGGAGGCTGGACGGGATGTGTTTGCTGCCAGAGTGAAAAAATCGACCGCGTGGCGTAGATTGAACGCCTGTCGTTGCAGGTTCTCGGCGGCGCCGGCCGATTGCTCGACGAAGGCGGCGTTGTGCTGCGTGGCGCGCTCCATTTCACTGACCGCGCCATTGGCCTGGGCGATGGCGATACTTTGTTGCTCGCTGGCCAAGGTGATGTCGCTGACGATGTCGGCCACCTGCCGCGACGAGCCGACAATCTGCTGCATGGTCTTGCCGGCCGTTGCCGTCAGCCGGTCGCCATGATGGATTTGCCGGATCAGGCCGTCGATCAAGCCATTGATGTCCTTGGCCGCCGCGGCCGAGCGGTGCGCCAGCGTGCGCACTTCGGCCGCCACCACCGCAAAGCTGCGCCCCTGGGCGCCGGCGCGCGCCGCTTCGACCGCGGCGTTCAGCGCCAGGATGTTGGTCTGAAAGGCAAGGCCATCGATCACGCCGGTGATCTGCGCCACCTCGCTGGAGTCCTTTTTCATCCGCTTCATGGTGGACACGACTTCGGCAATATCCTGGCCGCCGCGGCCGGCCAGTTCGGCGGCCGACTCCGCCAACTGTCGCGCATGGCCGGCGTGCTCGGCGTTTTGCCTGATTGCTGTCGTCACCTGTTCGATTGAACTGGCTGTTTGTTCCAGAGTGACGGCCTGGGTTTCAGTGCGCAATGACAGATCGGCATTTCTTTCCACCATTTGACTGGCGGCGGCGGTGATCACGTTCGCTTCATGGTCGATGCTGCGGATGGTGACGGCCAGGCTGCTGTTCATGGTCTGCAACGCGTTCAGCAACTGGCCGATCTCGTCTTGCCGTTCGTTCCTGATCTCCGTACCCAGCTGTCCTTGCGCAATTTTCTGCGCGACCGCGACCGCATGTTGCAATGGCCGCACGATGCCGCGCGTCAGCAGCCATGCGAACAGGATGCCGAGGCCAAGCGTCAGTCCGCCCAAGGCCATCAGCGTCATCCGGCTGGCGCGATACGCCTGCGCCGACTCCACGGCCAGCACCGCGGCTTGTTGTTTCTCGTGATCAAGCAACGCGCGAATGGCGCCGGTATACCGCTCGAATGCCGGCTCCAGTTCGGTCCCGGCCAAGCGCTCGACATCCTGAATCTTGCCGACCGACTTCAACTCGAAAATTCGTGTGCGCAGCTTTTGATAAGCAACATGCTGCTGCTTGATCGCGGTGAGCAACGCTTGTTCGTCGGCGCTGTCGCCATGGAAGCCGGCGCGCAGTTCATCGATCAAGCGGTCGCCGCCCTGCAGGCGGCCTCTGAAGTAATCTTCAAGCTCGAGGCTGTCGCTCCTGGCGATGGCCATCGCCCGCGTGCCGTTCAAGCTGACTGCGCCCAGCCAGTCGGCGGCTCGCTGCTGCTTGGCCAGTTTGTCATGCACCAGGTTTTCCGCCATGGCGTTGAGCGCATGCAGACGCCCGATCGCAATCCATACGATCAGCCCCATGACGGCCAGGACCAGCAAAAAGGAAAGAAACAGCCGCGGGCCAGTCCGCAGTTTTGCTAATGCCAGTCTCATTGCTCCGCCTCCACTGATGGCCCCGATGCGTTCGGGGCTCACGGTCAGTGTAGGCGGGCGTTGTTACCGGATAGTTACCGGATGCAGTTGCGGGCCCGGCTATTTATTGGTATCGGCGGGCGGCGTGCCGGACGGGTGCATCTTGCTAGGGCGTGACTGCTGAGTTTTGTCTTGATGCATCTTGTCTTGATGCATCTTATCTTGATGCATCATGCCGCCCGCGATGTCCTTCACGCTTGGCCGGCGTGGTATCCATCTGCGCTCGCAGTTCAGCAGCATGCTGCTCGACGGCGGCAGCCTTGGCTGGATCCGTGCTTTCCGTAACGCCTTGAACCAAGCCTTGCGCGAATGTCGACATGGCGGTTGCGCCCAATAGCGCGGCCATCATAAGCGATGATTTTTTCATGGCAAATTTCCTTTGGTTGTGTGGTTATACAGTCTTCGGACTAGACAAGTTGTTAACGAGTTCCAAAGGAAAGCCGCGGACATCAAATAAGCGGAAAGTTGTAACAGGATATATCAGCCAGCCGCGCACGTTGACGCTGCAAAAAACATATACTCCATTCATCTATGCTTCATGTCACATATAAAATATAACAATTTAAAGCATACTCTCAAGATCATTCATATGTCATAGCGGATTGTTGCAAGCGTGCGGCTGCTGTCAGTCCGCTATTCCGGGTGTTTATCCGCGCAAGCCGGCAGGCGGATTTCATGTGCTACCAAACCAGCTGGAGTCGAGATAGTGGCCTCACGGCAAGCGAGGCGCCCGGCGCGGAAAAAATAGGGCCACTGCGGCCAAACGACAGGCAGAGAATTGGGCGCAGACCGTCCCAGATTGGCCATCACTCCCTGCTAACATGGAGCGGACGTGCGCAAGTTCGCGGCCGCAGTACCATCGTCAAAATGGCTTGATGAACGCGGATTTTAACGAGCCAACATGCCCTGTGATCAGCGCCGGGACACCACAATTGCTGCACGCGTTTCATCCGCACGAGGAGCATTGACGTTGCCAAGCCGCGATTACCAGACGATCGGCTCTGCTCAAGGCACTGTCGCCATTCAGGGATATCGCACAAGCGCGAAATTTCTGCATTGGCTGGTTGTGCTGCTGGTGTTGACGCAGTTCGTGATCTCGATCCTGATGCCCGGGATTGGCCCCAATACGGTGCCGGGAACGCTGATCAATCTGCACTTCTCGTTCGGCGTGTTGATTCTGGTCGTGATGGCGATCCGCTTGATCCGCCGGCTGCTCTATCCGGTGCCGCTGGACATGCCGGATTCGCCGGCGTGGGAACGTTGGACTGCTCACGCGACCCATGTTGCGTTCTATTTGATTTTGCTGCTTGGGCCATTTCTGGGCTGGGCCTCGGCATCCGCGCACAAGCTACCGGTCCAGGTGTTCGGCATCTTTTCACTGCCTGACATCGCCGCGCCGAAAGCCCGCTGGGCGCTGACCGCTGGCGATATTCACGCCTACCTGATGTGGACGCTGCTGGCGCTGATTGCGTTGCACGCGGCTGCGGCGCTTTACCATCATTTTTTCCGGCACGACGGCATATTGCAACGCATGTTGCCCGCTCACGGGAAATAAAGCTTCCGCAATTCATGTCCGGGTCCGCACCACGCAGCGAGAGGGCGGTTTCGCTCACGCGCATAATCGTGGCATGTGGCTGGCCGGCACGACGCTAGATGCTATTCCGGCGTGCTGTTGAGCATGCCGCTGAACAACTGCTGCCGTGCAGGCAGGAACTGGCTGGTCGGGAAATCGCCCCATCGATACGCAGCAGTGACGAACTGGATGGCGCTCGACTTCGGCGCACCGGCAACAGAACCTTCACAGCCGGCGTGGCCCCCAGCCTGCACTCGACCGGGACCCGCTTTCTCAGGCGGATTACGTATCTCTCATCTTGATCAGGAAAGGATCACCCCAATGAAAATCGACCTCTCCGGCAAAACTGCCATCGTCACCGGTTCTACCGCCGGCATCGGTTATGCGATCGCAAAAGGGCTGGCGCAGGCCGGCGCCGAGGTGGTGCTGAATGGGCGCACGGCTGTTACGGTCGACC
Organism: uncultured beta proteobacterium; assembly: GCA_963707665.1. GTDB lineage: Bacteria > Pseudomonadota > Gammaproteobacteria > Burkholderiales > Burkholderiaceae_D > DATJCV01. The sequence goes on from CAVPQU010000014.1 coordinate 17,175, forward strand.
GGGCGCTGGCCAGGCTCAGGTCGGAAGTGGTGCCAGCGAAGCTGCGCGGCATTGCGGCCGATGTCGGTTCTGCCGATGGGTGTGCGTTACTGCTGGCGGCGCAGCCCGCGGCCGACATCCTGATCAATAACGTCGGCATCTATGGTCCGCAGGATTTCTTCGAGATTGCCGATGCCGAATGGAGCCGCTTCTTCGAGGTGAACGTGATGTCGGGCGTGCGGCTGGCGCGCGCCTATCTGCCCGGCATGATGCAACGGCATTGGGGCCGCGTACTGTTCCTGTCCTCGGAGTCGGCGCTGAACATCCCGCCCGACATGATCCACTACGGTTTTACCAAGACCGCAGTCCTGTCGATCTCACGCGGCCTGGCCAAGCGCGCCGCTGGCACCGGCGTGACGGTCAATGCCATCTTGCCCGGCCCGACCTTGACCGAGGGCGTGGAAGCCATGCTGAAGGACGCGCAGAAGGCATCGGGCCGGTCGATGGAAGAGACCGCGACCGCCTTTGTGATGAAGCATCGTCCCAGCTCGATCATCCGGCGTGCGGCGAGCGTGGAAGAAGTGGCGAATCTGGTTGTCTACGCTGCTTCGATGCAGGCGTCGGCCACCACCGGCGCGGCGCTGCGCGTGGATGGCGGTGTGGTCGACACGATCGCTTGAGATTTTGTGTGCCGCCCGCGCTCAGCTTGATGGCCGGGCGAAGCTGAGTTCGTGACCGTCTGGATCGACGATATGAAAGTAGCGCTCGCCCCAAGCTGCGTCGCGCGGCGCAAACAACGGAGCAAATCCGGCGTCCAGCGCTTTGCGGTACATGCCGTCGACATCGGAGACATGGATGATCACGCGTCCCCACCAGTTGATTGGCCCATGCGTTTCGGCGATCAGGTTCAAGAATGAATTTCCCAGCGCAAAGGAGGTAAATGCTTCGCTGGCTCCTCCGGCCTTCAACGGAAAACCGAGCGCCTGGTAGAACTCTACGGCGCGCTGCATGTCGCGCGTCGCCAGTGTAATCGCGCTCAGAGCCTCGATATTCGGCTGCGTCTGGTTTGCGGCAGGCTTCAAGCGCTGGTCCTCCGTGAAACGAGTTATCCGGGCAGACATACGCTCAGGCATGCCTGTTGACAATTCAGATCGCTACATGACGCGCTGAGCCCTTGCAGACTGCAGCGACCTCGACCCGTCCCTGCGTTTTCTTGATAGCGGGCGTTGGATGCGGCCTGCCACAAGTGCCCTAATGCGCGGTTTGCGCAGGCGGCCGGTGCTTCTCGAGTACCGCCGCGTATGCCCCAAACTGGGCGCAATTCGACTATTTCACATGACAATTTTCCCGCAACCGAATGAGGCATGCCATGAACTATGTCAACGCTTTCGGTTTGCTGCTGGCGGCGTTGCGAGGACTTCATTGCAAGCCTCAAAAGAAAAGGCCGGTAGTGATTGAAATCACTACCGGCCTTTGATTTTTTGGTCGGGACGGTGTGATTCGAACACACGACCCCTTGCACCCCATGCAAGTACGCTACCAGGCTGCGCTACGCCCCGACGAACTGCCGATTATAGCAGAGCGATACCGATTTTCGATAGCCGCCAGCTGCCAAAAACGCGGTGTCTGACGATGGCCGCGGCGGTGCGCGATAATCGTTGGCAACGGCCGTACCTCCATCGCGCCGCTCCAGCATTTTCGAGGAAATTTCATGACGATCAAGATCAGCGACCAGTTCGATGCCGGCGCGATTGAAGTAGTGCGCGCCGAGGCGGCACAGGCGATCGACCTCAACCTGCGCGCGGATTCGCACGCCGATATCCGCCAGTGGTTTTATTTTCGGCTGCAGGGCGCGCGCGGTGAGGCCTGCAGCTTGCGGATTCTGAATGCCGGCCACGCAGCCTTTGCCGCCGGCTGGGAAAGCTATCAGGCAGTGGCCAGCTACGATCTTGAGCACTGGTTCCGGGTGCCGACCAGTTACGACGGCCAGGTCTTGAGCATCGCCTTCACGCCGCAGCAAGACAGCGTCTATTTCGCCTATTTCGAGCCCTATTCGTGGGAGCGCCACTTGCGCCTGCTGGGCCGAGCTCAGGCGTCGCCGCTGGTCCGAGTGGAGGATCTGGGCTCGACGCTGGACGGGCGCGACCTGAATCTGCTGCAGATCGGCGATGCGGCGGCGGACAAGAAGGTCTGGATCATCGCGCGCCAGCATCCGGGTGAAACCATGGCCGAATGGTGCGCCGAAGGCTTGATCGAGGCGTTGCTGGACGCCGCCAATCCGCTGGCGCGGCGGCTGTTGCAGCGTGCGGTCTTTTATGTCGTGCCGAACATGAATCCGGATGGCGCGGTGCGCGGCAACCTGCGCACCAATGCGGCGGGGGCCAACCTGAACCGCGAATGGATGACGCCGTCATTGGAAAAGAGCCCCGAGGTGTTCCTGGTGCGAAACCGGATTCAGCAAACCGGCTGCGATTTTTTTCTTGACATGCATGGCGATGAAGCCTTGCCCTACGTATTCGTCGCCGGCAGCGAAATGCTGGAGGATTTCAGCGCCGCAACAGGCGGCGGAGCAACAGTTGTTCATTGACGCTTTCCGGCGCGCCAGCCCGGATTTCCAGACCAGGTATGGCTATGCCAGCGGCAAATACCGGGAAGATTTGTTGAAGCTGGCGTCGAAATACATCGGCCATACCTTCAAGTGCCCGTCGCTGACGCTGGAAATGCCGTTCAAGGACAATGCCGAGCTGCCGGATGCGCAGCGGGGCTGGAATGGCGTGCGCAGCGCGCGGCTGGGGGCGGCGCTACTGCAGCCGTTGCTGGAACTGTTCAGCCAGGGTGTTGGGCATCAAGCGGCCTGGGATTCAGTGGAAATGCTCTGAGCCGGCGGCCGCGCCTTCCGGCATTTCCGCGTGCACCAGGTCGGCATCCTGATCCGGGTAGAGCGGGGCGCCGCAGTCTTCGCAAAATTCCAGCGGAAAACGCTGGCTGTGACGCTTGATGCGGGTGATGCCGCATTCGCGCAGCAGCATCAGGATTTCCTCGATCGGCGTCTTGACCGGCTCGGCGGCATCGAGCGTGCCAGCGGCCAGCGCGATTTCACCGTTGTCGTCGTCTTCCTGCCCGTACAAGGGCCAGATCACGCCATACACCACTTCGGGGTTCTGGCCGACGGAAAAACCGATCCGGTATTCGTCGAGGTTGCCGTCGGCAGTTTCGGCGAAGCCGCCGATGTTGGCCTGCAGTTCCTGCGACTCGATGCCCAGGGTCGAGGTCAGGTAAAAATCGGCGGCGCGAATCGAGGCCGGGCGGATCTGCTTGTCGGCGTCGCGGCAGGCGACAAAATAGGCGTCCGGCAACAGCAGCTCGATGCCGCAGCCGGGCATCACGCGCGTGAGGTTGGGGGTGGCTTGCAGCTGCCATTGCGTGAGCGCGGCGACGCGTGCCGCGCTGTAATCGCTATGGCCGGTAGCGCTTTGCCAGCCAAAGAGCGGCATTCCGGCCGGGGCGCTGACGGCGGCCAGCAGGAAGCGGGCGTCGGCCAGGAACGGTGCGGTTTCGGGTGGATTGGCAAGCGCGGCGACGGCCGTATTTTTCAGCGCTGCCTGCGTCATGCGATGCGTCAGCGTGAAAATTTCACTGTGCGTGCGCGGCAGCTGGTCGATCGAAAACAGCGTCGGCGCCAGCGCCGCCTTGACGTCAGCGGCCAGGATGTGCGCGTGCAAATGGGCGCTGAGTGCATTCAGGATGTCGGGCGGGATCGGTCCCGCCGGAATCGAATAGCGGGTCCAGGCCAGGATCGGCATGGCTACCAGCAAGCCATCCCAGGCGACGCCGTCCTGTTCGATGACGCACGATTCGCTGCCGGCTTCGGCGGCGTCCATCAATACTTCATAGGCGTCGGGTTCGCTGGTGAACAGGCGGTCAAGTGCGGCGTCCAGCGCATTCTGGTGGCTGTTTTTCAATAGCTTGTGGACCAGCAGTTCAAGGTGGCGCTCCCAGGCGCGCTGCTCGATGCGGCTGCCCGACTGCAAAATCGCGCGACAGAAATTCATCAGGCGCAGGCTGTCCGCGGATGGTTTGGAAGCAGAGGTTTTGGAAAGTTGACGCATGGCGGGTCCGGATCAGCGAGGGGCGGCGGGAATCGTATTGTAGAGGATTCACGGATGTGCGGTAAAACTGGGAGTATGCCGAAAAAAACCGACTTATCGCGATAAAACAAACGGCTTGTAAATATACACTATATAGTATATGAAAGCCGGCGCATAAAAAAACAGGCTGGACGCGCGAACGTCCAACCTGTTTGATGGGAGCCGTCGAATCAGGCTGCCAACAACTGACGCAGCACGAATGGCAGGATGCCGCCGTGGTTGTAGTAGTCGACTTCGATTGGCGTATCGATGCGCAAGACCACCTTGACGCTCTGGGTTTCGCCGTTGCTGCGATGGATCACCAGCGTGACTTTTTGCAATGGCTTGATTTCGCCTTGCAGGCCGGTCACGTCGAAGGTTTCATCACCCCGGATGCCGAGTGTCTGCGCGCTGTCGTCGCCGATGAATTGCAGCGGCAGCACGCCCATGCCGACCAGGTTGGAGCGGTGAATGCGTTCGAACGAACGCGCCACGACCGCCTTCACGCCGAGCAGTTGCGTGCCCTTGGCGGCCCAGTCGCGCGAGGAGCCGGTGCCGTATTCCTCGCCGCTGATGATCACGGTCGGCACGCCGTCCTTGACGTAGCGCATGGCGGCGTCGTAGATCGGCATTTGTTCGCCGCTCGGTTGATGCAGCGTGATGCCGCCTTCCACCCGCGAGCCGTCCGCAGTCGGCGGGATCATCAGGTTCTTGATGCGGACGTTGGCAAAAGTGCCGCGCATCATCACGTCATGGTTGCCCCGGCGCGAGCCGTAGGAGTTGAAATCGGCTTTCAGCACGCCGTTTTCCTTCAGCCACTTGCCAGCCGGGCTGCTTTCCTTGATGGCGCCAGCAGGCGAGATGTGGTCGGTGGTGATCGAGTCGCCAAACACGCCCAGCGCGCGGGCGCCGGTGATGGCGGTGGCGGCGGCCGGCGGCTGCATGCCGAAGCCTTCGAAGAACGGCGGTTCGGCGATATAGGTCGAGCTCGGCCAGTCGTAGACTTCGCCTTCGGCGACGCCGCCGATCTGCTCCCACAGCTTGCCCGGCGCGGTCTTGATCGCCGCGTAGTTTTCCTTGAAGGTCTTGCCGTTGAGCGCGTGCCGCATCAGCTTGCCGATTTCCTGCGAGGTTGGCCAGATGTCGCCGAGGTAGATGTCGCGCCCCTTGACGCGGCCCAGCGGTTCGGTCATCAGGTCGATCATCATGTTGCCGGCGATGGCGTAGGCCACGACCAGCGGCGGCGACGCCAGGAAGTTGGAGCGGATGTTCGGATGGATGCGCGCTTCGAAGTTGCGGTTGCCGGACAGCACGGCGGCGGCAATGATGTCGTCCTTGACGATGGCTTCATTCATCGCCGGGGTCAGGTCGCCGGCATTGCCGATGCAGGTGGTGCAGCCGTAGGCGGCCAGGCCGAAGCCGATTTTTTCCAGGTATTCGAACAGGCCGGCCGCTTTCAGGTATTCGGTGACAACGCGCGAACCAGGCGCCAGCGAAGTCTTGATGTGCTTCGGAATCTTGAGGCCAGCTTCTACCGCTTTCTTGGCCAGCAGCCCGGCCGCCAGCATCACGCTCGGGTTCGAGGTGTTGGTGCAGGATGTGATGGCGGCAATCAGGACGTCGCCGTTCTTCATCTTGACGCCGTCGGCATTGACGTATTCGAGGCCAAGGTCCTCGGCCCTCTTGTTGAAGCCGCCTTCGGCGATCGGCTTGGCGAACAGCTCGGCAAAATTGTTCTTGACGTTGCCGAGTTCGATCCGGTCCTGCGGCCGGCGCGGGCCAGCCAGCGACGGGCTGACCGAACCGAGGTCGAGTGCGACCACGGTGGAGTAGTCGATCTCGCCCGATTTCGGGATGCCGAACAGCTTTTGTGCCTTGAAATACGATTCGAAGGCGTCGATTTCAGCCTTGGTGCGGCCGGTGCCACGGAAGTAGTCGATGGTGGCATCATCGACCGGGAAGAAGCCCATGGTGGCGCCGTATTCCGGCGCCATGTTGCCCAGCGTGGCGCGGTCGGTGACCGACAGCGAGGCGGTGCCTTCGCCAAAGAATTCGACGAACTTGCCGACAACCTTTTCCTTGCGCAGCAGTTCGGTAATGGTCAGCACCAGATCGGTGGCGGTCACGCCTTCGCGCAGTGCGCCGGTCAGGTTAACGCCGACCACGTCCGGCGTCAGCATGTAGACCGGCTGGCCCAGCATCGCCGCTTCGGCTTCGATCCCGCCCACGCCCCAGCCGACCACGCCGATGCCGTTGATCATGGTGGTGTGTGAATCGGTGCCGACCAGGGTGTCCGGATAATACACGGTGCCTTTGTCGATTGCCTTCTTGTGCACGCCGCGTGCCAGATATTCTAGATTCACCTGGTGCACGATGCCGAAGCCCGGGGGCACCACGCGGAAGGTGTCGAACGCCTGCATGCCCCATTTCATGAACTGATAGCGCTCGTTATTGCGCTGGAACTCGATTTTCATGTTGAGGTCGAGCGCCTTCTTTTCGCGGAAGTGATCGACCTGCACCGAGTGGTCGACCACCAGATCGACCGGCACCATCGGCTCGATCCGTTTCGGATCCTTGCCCATCTGCGACGCGGTACCGCGCATGGCGGCCAGGTCGACCAGCAGCGGCACGCCGGTGAAGTCCTGCAGCACGACGCGCGATACCACAAACGGGATTTCCTCGGTACGCGCTGCATTCGGCTGCCAGTTGGCCAGCTTGGTGACGCTTTCTTCGGTCACTTTCTTGCCGTCGCAATTACGCAGCACGGATTCCAGCACGATCCGGATCGATACCGGCAAGCGCGAGATGTCGACCCCGAGTTTTTTCCCCAGTGCCGGCAGTGAATAGAATTTGCCCGTTTTGGAATCCGTTATCTTGAATTCCTTGAGCGTGTTCAACGTATTGCGGGACATAGCCTCTCCTTAGATTGCGAACCAACAGGTAGCAGAATTATTAATCAAACTTGTTATACAACCACATACAGCTGGCGCCGATAGGCTGGCCGCCCTATTTTTTTACCGCCGCATCTTGCGCGAGCACGGTCGCACCCGCCGCGGGCGCGTCTTTCATCGCCATTTGCGCCGCGCTCTTGCATTCGTTGGCGAGTTGCTGACCTTTTCTCGAGTCCAGCAAAATCCCCTTGGCCGGGATGCCGATCCAGATCAGGCCGCGCTTGCGGCTCTCGAAGCGGTTGGCGCCAGTGGTGGTGCCAACCCGCTCCAGGCGAATCAGGCGATTTTTCCATCGGAGAGCGATGTGATCGGGGTCGGCCACGTTGGCATGGATGGTCAGCTTGTTGCCGAGTTCGCACGAGTAATCGACGGCGATTGAGCCGGTGACGTCCGGTTCCGGATCGTCGGCATCTTCTTTCGAGGTAGCCGGTTTGCTGGCGGCTGCCTTCTTGGTATGGGTGTTTGGCTTGACGGCTGCTTTGGCAGCCGTTTTTTGCTCGGCGGCGGCAGCCTGCGCCATGGGCGGCAGTAGCAGCGTGGCGCCGATGGTGAATGCCGCCAGGGCGGCCAGGTATTTTTTCATGCGGTGAGCTCCATAGCGTTGCGTGGGGCATGCGGCCCGGTCTGATTCTGCTGCCTTGTCATGCGTCGGCCCGGGCGGTTCCGTCAGTGCCGTCGCCTTGGCTGCAGGCCGATCGCGATTGTCCGCGTGCACGCGCGGTTGCGCCCGGCATGGCCACTACGGCCAAAGCACGCCCTCTAGTGTACAACTTGCGCTGTGCTGATGATGTTGCCTGTCTGACGGTGAATGCTGCGCACACGCCGGCGCTGGAGCGAGTCGGTGCCGTCGCCGGCGCGCTCTGCCGAGCGTAAAAAGGGAGCGAGGAAAAGTGCATCTGCAACGCTGGGTTTTGGCGTTTGGCCATGGATCGGTAAGGATCGGCGGGCGTGCGCAGCGGCATCCGGAGGGGCCGCTGCGCATCAGGCCGCGTCAGCCGAGCAGGTGCTTGACGCCTTCGCGTTCTTCCAGCAGTTCTTTCAGGGTCAGGTCGATCCGCTCTTGCGAGAACGCATCGATTTCCAGGCCCTCGACGCGCTTGTATTCGCCGTTTTCCGTGGTAACCGGAACGCCGAAGATGATGCCTTCCGGGATGCCATACGAACCATCCGACGGCACACCCATCGTGGTCCACTTGCCGTTGGTGCCGAGTACCCAGTCGTGGATGTGGTCGATTGCGGCGTTGGCCGCCGATGCCGCCGACGACAGGCCGCGTGCGGAGATGATCGCCGCTCCGCGCTTGCCGACGGTCGGGCAGGAACATGTCTTTGTTCCAGACGTCGTCGTTGATCAGCGCCTTGACCGGCTGGCCTTCAGCGGTGGCAAAGCGGTAGTCGGCATACATGGTCGGCGAGTGGTTGCCCCAGACGCACAGTTTTTCGATCGACGCGACCGGCTTGCCGATCTTGGCTGCGACTTGCGACAGCGCGCGGTTGTGGTCGAGGCGCAGCATGGCGGTGAAGTTCTTCGCCGGCAGATTCGGCGCCGATTTCATCGCGATGTAGGCGTTGGTGTTGGCCGGGATTGCCGACCACCAGCACCTTGACGTTGCGCGAGGCGACTGCATCCAGCGCCTTGCCTTGCACCGTGAAGATCTGGGCGTTGGCTTCCAGCAGATCCTTACGTTCCATGCCCGGGCCGCGCGGACGGGCGCCGACCAGCAGTGCGACATCGGCATCCTTGAACGCGGTCATTGGATCGCTGTGGGCGGTCATGCCGGCCAGCAGAGGAAAGGCGCAATCGTCGATTTCCATCATCACGCCGGTCAGCGCCTTTTGCGCCTTTTCGTCGGGGATTTCGAGCAATTGCAGAATGACCGGCTGGTCCTTGCCCAGCATGATCGCCGTTGGCGATGCGAAACAGCAGTGAGTATCCGATCTGGCCGGCGGCGCCGGTGACGGCAACGCGCATGGGGGCTTTAGCCATGTTTATTCTCCAAAATGATGATGATGAAATCGATGATGAGTCAGGCGGCACCATGCTGGCACAGGGCCGGCGGCCGGAAGATGCATAATGATACCGTTGAAAATATGTGCGGTCAGTAGCTTAGTAAGTAGTGCGTCGTCAATGATGCGGCGCGGGCAGCCGCCTTACCGTACGCAGCCTGGGAGTATCCTAGTATCCGCCCGCGAGTGTAGGCTTGTGCGTCTTGCCTGTCAACGAAATCATCTATCTTATATAAGACAGCTCAGTCATAAGTTTTGCTGGACGGCAGGGGCGGTTATATGGTGAAATTGGGAGCTATGAGTTCTGTTCCCTCCAATTTAATCGGCCACGCGTCATCCGCTTCTGCAGCGGCTGCCACCTTCAGTCCGCTGTACCAGCAAATCAAGGCCCTGATTACGCAAAGCCTGCAGTCCGGGGAATGGAAGCCGGGCGAGCTGATCCCGAGCGAAGTGGAGCTGGCCAACCGCTACAAGGTCAGTCAGGGCACGGTACGCAAGGCGATTGACGAGCTGGCGGCCGAGAATCTGGTGGTGCGGCGACAGGGCAAGGGCACCTTCGTCGCCACTCATCACGAGGCGCGCGCCGAATTCCGTTTTCTGCGCCTGATGCCGGACGTTGGCGAAGCCCATCCGGCGCATAGCAAAATCATTGAAACGCGGCGCCTGCGGGTGCCGGCTGAAATCGCCCGCCTGTTGGACGTGAAATCGGGCGATCCGGTGATTTTCATCAAGCGGGTGCAGTCGTTCGATGGCGTGCCGACCATTCTCGAGGAAATCTGGCTGCCAGGCAGTTTGTTCAAAGGGCTGACCGCCGAGCGCCTGAGTGAATACAAGGGCCCGATGTACGGCTTGTTCGAAACGGAATTTGGCACGCGCATGATTCGCGCTGCGGAAAAAATCCGGGCGGTCACAGCGCAGGACGAAGTGGCGGCCTTGTTGACGGTGGCGCCCGGTACGCCGTTGCTGAATGTGGAGCGCGTCTCATATACCTATGGCGACAAGCCGGTAGAGGTGCGACGCGGCTTGTATTCCACCGACCACCATCATTATCAAAACGAGTTGAGCTAGAACAACAAAAATCAAAACGGCGGCGCCATGGTCGCCAATTGCGTTATGTTGGGTCGGCTGGAAAATTTATTGCCGCTCGCACACAATACGTATTGGTGTCCCGGGCGAAATCGGCGAAAATTGCAGGATTGATCAAGTAGGGAGGTTTTGTCATGTCAGATGCCGCGAAAAATACTCGGCCACAATATCGCAATATTCATATTTTTCAGATTCTTGGTTACCGCATGCCATTTGCGGCGCTGGTGTCGATCTTGCACCGGATCAGCGGCTTGCTTCTGTTTCTGTTCCTGCCCTTTATTCTGTTCTTGCTGGATAAAAGCCTGCTCTCCGAAATTTCCTTCGAATATTTCCGCAGCTTCACTTCCGGCTGGTTCGTCAAGCTGATCATCCTCGCACTGTCCTGGGCCTTCCTGCATCATTTTTGCGCTGGCATTCGTCACGTCATCATGGATTTTGAGTACGGCTTGAGCAAGGATGGCGCACGCCGGTCAGCGGTGAGCGTGTTGGTGGTCAGTCTGCCGTTGGCAGCCCTGGTTGGATTGAAGTTGTTTGGAGTATTTTGATCATGGATAACAATTTTGGCTCGAAGCGGCTGGTGGTCGGCGCCCATTATGGCTTGAGGGATTGGATGGCGCAGCGGGCTACCGCGGTGGTGATGGCAGCCTATACCGTGATTCTGCTGGTGTCTTTTCTGAGCGCAAAGAATTTCAGTTATGAAGGCTGGGCCGGCATGTTTGCCCAGCAATGGTTCAAGCTTGCCACTTTCGTCACGGTCATTGCCCTGATTTATCACGCCTGGGTAGGCGTGCGCGACGTGCTGATGGATTATGTTCATCCCGCCGGGATCAAGCTGGTATTGCAAGTCGCCACACTGGTGTGGCTCATCGCTTGTGCCGGATGGGCGGCACAGATTTTGTGGAGAGTGTAAACGTGGCAACCATCAAATCCACAATTCCTTCGCGCCGTTTTGATGCGGTGATCGTTGGCGCCGGCGGTTCCGGCATGCGCGCTGCGCTGCAGCTGTCAGAAGCCGGCTTGAGCGTGGCGGTATTGTCCAAGGTGTTTCCGACCCGTTCGCACACGGTCGCAGCACAGGGCGGTATCGGCGCCTCGCTTGGCAACATGGCGGAAGACAGCTGGTTCTGGCATATGTTCGATACCGTCAAGGGCGGTGATTACCTGGGCGACCAGGATGCAATTGAATTCATGTGCCGCGAGGCGCCGAATGTGGTGTACGAGCTGGAGCACTACGGCATGCCGTTCGACCGCAATCCGGACGGCACGATTTATCAGCGCCCGTTTGGTGGCCATACCGCCAATTTCGGCGAAAAGGCAGTGCAGCGCGCCTGCGCCGCAGCCGACCGCACCGGCCACGCCATGCTGCACACGCTGTATCAGCGCAATGTGCGCGCGAAAACCCATTTTTTCGTCGAATGGATGGCGCTCGACTTGATCCGCGATGCCGAAGGCGACGTTTTGGGCGTGGTGGCGCTGGAAATGGAAACCGGCGAGTCGATGATCTTCGAAGGCAAGACGACGATTTTTGCGACCGGCGGCGCCGGCCGTATTTTTGCTGCCTCGACCAATGCCTTCATCAACACCGGCGACGGCCTGGGCATGGCGGCACGCGCCGGCCTGCCGCTGGAAGACATGGAGTTCTGGCAATTCCACCCGACTGGCGTCGCCGGTGCTGGCGTCCTGATCACCGAAGGTGTGCGCGGCGAGGGCGGCATCCTGATCAACAGCAACGGCGAACGCTTCATGGAACGCTATGCGCCGCACTACAAGGACCTGGCGCCGCGCGACTTTGTCTCGCGCTCGATGGACCAGGAAATCAAGGAAGGGCGCGGCTGCGGCCCCAACAAGGATCACGTGCTGCTCGATCTGCGCCATATCGGTGCCGACACGATCCACAAACGCCTGCCGTCGATTCTGGAAATCGGCCACAAATTTGCCAACGTCGATGCCACCCGCGAACCGATTCCGGTGGTGCCGACGATTCATTACCAGATGGGCGGCGTTCCGGCCAATATCCATGGCCAAGTGGTGGCGCCGCAAAACGGCAATCCGAACGAGCCGGTGCGCGGCCTGTACGCGATCGGCGAATGCTCCTGCGTATCGGTGCACGGCGCTAACCGCCTAGGCACCAACTCGCTGCTGGATCTGCTGGTGTTCGGTCGCGCCGCCGGCAATCACATCATTCAGTCGAACCTGCATGCCCGCAGCCATAAGCCATTGCCGGCGGACGCCGCCGACTTCGCAATGGAGCGCCTGACGAGGCTGGAAAACAATACCGGCTCGGAACGGGTACAGGACGTCGCCAACGCAATTCGCAGCACCATGCAGCATTATTGCGGCGTATTCCGTACCGATGCGTTGCTGCACCAGGGTTACGACAAGATCATGGAAATCGACGAGCGGCGCAAGCACGTGTCGTTCAAGGATAAATCCATGGTGTTCAACACGGCGCGGGTAGAGGCGCTGGAACTCGACAACCTGATCGAGGTGGCCAAAGCCACCATCACGTCGGCGGTGGCGCGCAAGGAATCGCGCGGCGCCCATGCGCACCAGGACTATGAAGAGCGCGACGACGAAAACTGGATGAAGCATACGCTGTACTTCTCGGAGGGAAATCGCCTCGAGTACAAGCCGGTGATTACGCAGCCGCTGACGGTCGAGAGTTTTGCGCCGAAGGCACGTACATTCTGATTTGCCACCGGCAGAAATCGGCAGGGATGAAGGGCGGGGCTGCGGTTGCGTCTGCGCTGCAGATCGCCCTGCCACGCATTGAATTTTTGTCTCGCTATTTTGATAAGGCCCGACCATGGCACGTACCATCAAGCTTCAAATCTATCGCTACGATCCTGACAAGGACAGCAAACCTTACATGCAGGACGTCACGGTCGAGCTGCAGGATACTGACAAGATGCTGCTGGACGCCTTGCAGCGCATCAAGGCTGACGTCGACGACTCGCTCTCGATCCGTCGTTCCTGCCGCGAAGGCGTGTGCGGTTCGGATGGCATGAACATCAATGGCAAAAATGGCCTGGCATGCATCACCAATCTGAATGAGCTGAAGCAGCCGATCGTGCTGAAACCCTTGCCCGGTTTGCCAGTCGTGCGCGACTTGATCGTCGACATGACACAGTTTTTCAAGCAATACGATTCGATCAAGCCATTCCTGATCAATAATACAGTCCCGCCCGAAAAAGAACGCCTGCAAACGCCGGAACAGCGCGAAGAGCTGGATGGTCTGTACGAATGCATTCTGTGCGCGTGCTGCTCGACCTCCTGCCCGTCGTTCTGGTGGAACCCGGACAAATTCGTCGGCCCGGCCGGCTTGCTGCAAGCCTATCGTTTCCTGGCGGACAGCCGCGATGAGGCGACCAGCGAGCGCTTGGATAATCTGGAAGACCCCTATCGCCTGTTCCGTTGCCGCTCGATCATGAACTGCGTTGACGTTTGTCCAAAAGGCCTGAATCCGAACGCGGCGATTGGCAAGATCAAGGAATTGATGGTTCGGCGCGCTGTATAAGGGAGTATGTAGAAATTTCCCTTGGTTTTCCTCCGAAGTTCGAAGGTGGTGCGGGCAGTATCTCCCGCGTGAAGTAGACACAACATCTGGCAATGGCAATCACCCATCAATCTGACCCAATCAAACGCGCGCGCCTGCGCTGGCGCGCGCGCCGCGGGCTACTGGAAAACGACTTGATCCTGACGCGTTTTCTGGATGCGCACGAGGCCGAGTTGTCGGACCACGAGGTGGATGCGTTTACCCGTTTGCTGGAATTGCCGGATAGCGAATTGATGGATTTCCTGCTGACGTCCAGGGACCCGGCGGGCGAACTGGATGTGCCTCATGTGCGTGCGTTGCTGGTGAAATTGCGTATGGCATGACAAGCCGGTTTTACTTTACGTGTTGCCTGCATCCCACTTTATTTAATGATCCACTGTCTTAGCAAGAAGGAAGTGCCATGACCCAATCTGATACCAAAGCCACGCTATCGTTTTCCGATGGAACTCCAGCGCTCGACTTGCCGATTTACAAGGGCAGCATCGGCCCCGATGTGATTGACATCCGCAAGCTGTACGGTACCACCGGGAAATTCACCTATGATCCCGGCTTCATGTCCACCGCCTCCTGCAATTCGTCGATCACCTATATCGATGGCGACAAGGGGCAGTTGCTGTACCGCGGCTACCCGATCGAACAGCTGGCGACCAATTGCGACTTTCTGGAAACCTGCTATCTGCTGCTGAATGGCGAATTGCCAAACAACGAGCAAAAAGACAAATTCGTCTCCACCGTCACGCAGCACACGATGGTGCATGAGCAGATGCAATTCTTTTTCCGTGGTTTCCGGCGCGACGCGCATCCGATGTCGGTGCTGGTCGGAACGGTGGGCGCGCTGGCGTCGTTCTATCATGATTCGCTCGACATCAATGATCCGCATCACCGCGAAGTATCGGCGATCCGCCTGATCGCCAAGATGCCGACGCTGGTGGCGATGGCGTACAAGTATTCGCTTGGCCAGCCGTTTGTCTATCCGCGCAATGACTTGTCGTACAGCGCGAATTTCATGCGCATGATGTTCTCCAATCCATGCGAAGAGTACAAGGTCAACGACGTGCTGGTGCGGGCGCTGGACCGGATCCTGATCCTGCATGCGGACCATGAACAGAACGCCTCGACCTCCACCGTGCGGCTGGCCGGTTCGTCCGGCGCCAACCCGTTTGCCTGCATCGCCGCTGGCATCGCCTGTTTGTGGGGTCCGGCGCACGGCGGCGCCAACGAAGCGGCGCTGAACATGCTGAAGGAAATCGGCTCGGTCGACAAGATCGGCGAATTCGTCAAGCAGGTCAAGGACAAGAGCTCGGGCGTCAAGTTGATGGGATTTGGCCATCGGGTCTACAAAAACTATGATCCGCGCGCCAAACTGATGCGTGAAACCTGCTACGAGGTCCTGGCCGAGTTGGGGCTGGAAAACGATCCGCTGTTCAAGCTGGCGATGGCGCTCGAAAAAGTGGCACTGGAAGACGAGTATTTCGTATCGCGCAAGCTCTATCCGAACGTCGATTTCTACTCCGGCATCGTGCAGTCCGCGTTGGGCATTCCGGTATCGCTGTTCACCGGTATTTTTGCCATGGCGCGCACCGTCGGCTGGATTGCGCAGTGGAACGAAATGATTTCCGATCCAGAGCAAAAGATCGGCCGTCCGCGCCAATTGTTTATCGGTTCACCGAAGCGCGACGTCCCTCCGATCGGCAAGCGCTCCTGATCGATCGAGCACGGTATGAAAAAAGGCGAGCTGAGACAGCTCGCCTTTTTTTGTTGGGCAAGCTTGTGTGCTATGCTTTCCTGCTTGGACGAATTGATTTGAAACGCAGCCCTTCCCCACAACTTGATGTGCAATCCGCTAACCGGTCAGGCCGTGTCGCGGAAGGTTAGATAACCCGCTAATCTCGCGAAACGCGAAGAAAGGTGAGCAAGATGATGCAGCAATACCGTTCCAGTTCCTATTTATCCGGCGGAAATGCGCCGTATATCGAAGAACTGTACGAGTCCTATCTCAATAATCCCGGTTCTGTCTCCGACGGCTGGCGCACGTATTTCGACGCCATGCAGCATGTGCCGGCCGTGGACGGCTCGGCCCGTCCGGACGTCGCGCACGCGACCGTGATTGCCTCTTTTGCCGAGCGCGCCAAGCAGGGGCCGATCCGGACCGTGGTCGCTTCCGCCGACGCCGAACTGGGCCGCAAGCGAGTCGCGGTTACGCAGCTGATTGCCGCCTATCGCTACCTGGGCACACATTGGGCCAACCTGGATCCGCTGCAGCGGCAGGAGCGGCCCAGCATTCCCGAGCTGGAACCCGGCTTCTACGGTTTCACCGATGCCGACATGGATACGGTGTTTACCATCAGCAATACCTACTTCGGCATGGAAACAGCCTCGCTGCGAGACCTGTTGAACATGTTGCGCGACACCTACTGTCGCTCGATTGGCGTCGAATTCATGTACATGAGCGATCCGGCGCAAAAACGCTGGATGCAGGAAAAACTGGAATCGGTTCGCTCCACCCCGAACTTCACGGCGGAAAAGAAAAAGCATATCCTCGATCGGCTGACCGCGGCCGAAGGCCTGGAGCGCTATCTGCATACCAAATATGTCGGCCAGAAGCGTTTTTCACTGGAAGGCAGCGAAAGCTTCATCGCCTCGCTGGATGAGGCGATTCAGCGCGGTGGCGGCAAGGGCCTGCAGGAAATCGTGATCGGCATGGCGCACCGTGGCCGCCTGAACGTGCTGGTCAATACGCTGGGCAAGACGCCGCAGGAATTGTTTGCCGAATTCGAGGGCAAGCACGCGGAAGACTTGCCGGCTGGCGACGTCAAATACCACCAGGGATTCTCGTCCGATATCTCGTCTCCGGGCGGCCCCGTCCACCTGTCGCTGGCGTTCAATCCGTCGCACCTGGAAATCGTCAACCCGGTGGTCGAGGGTTCGGTGCGGGCGCGCATGGAGCGGCGCAACGACCGCGACGGCTCGCAGGTGTTGCCGATCCTGGTGCATGGCGACGCCGCCTTCGCCGGCCAGGGCGTGGTGATGGAAACCCTGAACCTGGCGCAGACGCGCGGCTACGGCACCAGCGGCACCTTGCACATCGTGATCAACAACCAGATCGGCTTTACCACCTCCGATCCGCGCGACTCGCGCTCGACGCTGTATTGCACCGACGTCGTGAAAATGATCGAGGCGCCGGTGCTGCACGTGAATGGCGACGATGCCGAAGCGGTGGTGCTGGCAACCCAGATCGCACTCGACTACCGCCTGGAATTCAAGAAAGACATCGTGGTCGACATCGTTTGCTACCGCAAGCTGGGGCACAACGAGCAGGACACGCCGGCGCTGACGCAGCCGCTGATGTACAAGAAAATCAGCCAGCATCCGGGCACCCGCAAGCTGTATGCCGACAAGCTGGCGGCACAAGGCACGATCGACGCCGGCACCGGCGACGCGATGGTGGCGGCTTTCCGTGATGCGATGGATAGCGGCAAGCATGCGATCGATCCGGTCATTTCCAACTACAAGAACAAGTTTGCGGTTGACTGGATGCCGTTCCTGAATCGCAAATGGACCGATGCTGCCGATACTTCGGTGCCGTTGGCCGAGTTGAAGCGCCTGGCGAAGCAGATCACTGCGGTGCCGGACAACTTCAAGGTGCATCCGCTGGCGGAAAAAGTGCTGGCCGATCGTGCCGCCATGGGCAATGGTGAGCTCAAGCTGGACTGGGGCATGGGCGAACACCTGTCGTTTGCTTCGTTGCTGGCTTCCGGCTACGCGATCCGCATTACCGGCCAGGATGCCGGGCGCGGCACGTTCATGCACCGGCACGCCGTCTTGCATGACCAGAATCGTGAGCGCTGGGACGCCGGTACCTACATTCCGCTGCAGCACGTGTCTGACAACCAGTCGCCGTTTCGCGTCATCGATTCGGTACTGTCGGAGGAGGCGGTGCTCGCCTTCGAATACGGTTACTCGACCGCCGAACCGAATACGCTGACGATCTGGGAAGCGCAGTTCGGCGACTTTGCCAACGGCGCGCAAGTCGTGATCGACCAGTTCATCAGTTCCGGCGAAGTCAAATGGGGCCGCGCTTCCGGCCTGGTGATGATGCTGCCGCATGGCTATGAAGGCCAGGGGCCGGAACACTCGTCGGCGCGTCTCGAGCGTTTCCTGCAGCTGTGCGCAGACAACAACATGCAGGTGGTGCAGCCGACCACGGCGGCGCAGATTTTCCACCTGCTGCGGCGCCAGATGATTCGCCTGTTCCGCAAGCCGCTGGTGATCATGACGCCGAAGTCGCTGCTGCGTAACAAGGATGCCGGCTCGGAATTGGCCGACCTCGCCAAGGGTTCGTTCCAGACCGTGATCGGCGAAGTGGATGAAAAAATCGATGTGAAGAAGGTCAAGCGCGTCGTCGCCTGTTCCGGCAAGGTCTATTACGACTTGGTGAATGCCCGTACCGAGCGCGCGCAAAACGACACCGCCATCATCCGCATCGAGCAACTGTATCCGTTCCCGCACAAGGCTTTCGCCGCTGAATTGAAAAAATTCCCGAACTTTACGGAATTGGTATGGGCGCAGGATGAGCCGCAGAACCAGGGTGCGTGGTTCCAGATCCAGCACAATATCTTTGAAAACATGGATGCGGGGCAGAAGCTGGCCTATGCCGGACGCCCCGCCAGTGCTTCGCCGGCGGTTGGCTACTACGACAAGCACTACGCGCAGCAGAAGGCGCTGCTCGATACGGCGTTTTCCAGGCTCAAGGGATTTGTCCTGACCAAATAAAAACCTGCGGCGCCTCCAGAAGCTGGGGTGCCGTGCGAACAAACCGAAACGGAGAGTTACATGGCAATTCATGAAGTCAAGGTTCCGCAATTATCGGAATCGGTCGCCGAAGCGACCCTGTTGCAATGGCATAAAAAAGTGGGCGAGTCAGTCGCTCGTGATGAAAACCTGATCGACATCGAAACCGACAAGGTGGTGCTGGAATTGCCGGCGCCGGGCGCTGGCGTGATCACGCAAATCCTCAAGGCGGATGGTGCCACCGTGGTGGCCGACGAAGTGATTGCCTTGATCGACACCGAAGCCTCGGCCAGTGCCGGTGCGGCGCCGGCCGCTGCCGCCCCCGCTGCTGCCGCGCCGGCGCCAAGCGCCGCTGCTGCTGCTCCGGCCGCATCGGCGGTCGCGATGCCGGCCGCCGCCAAGATGATGGCCGACAGCAATCTGGCTGCCGGTGCTGTCGCCGGTAGCGGCAAGGATGGCCGCATCTTGAAAGGCGACGTGATCAATACCCTGGCCGCCCAAGCCGCGCCGAAAGCGGTCGCCGTCGCCAAGCCAGCCTTGCCGCCAGTTCCGGCGCCCAGCACGCCGGGTGCCGAGAACCGGCCGGAAGAGCGGGTGCCGATGAGCCGCCTGCGCGCGCGCGTTGCGGAGCGTCTGCTGCAATCGCAGTCGACCAACGCCATCCTGACCACCTTCAACGAAGTCAACATGCAGCCGGTGATCGACCTGCGCACCAAGTACAAGGACAAATTCGAGAAGGAGCATGGCGTCAAGCTCGGCTTCATGTCGTTTTTCGTGAAAGCCGTAGTGGCCGCGCTGAAGCGCTACCCGATCATCAATGCCTCGGTGGACGGCAATGACATCGTGTATCACGGCTACTTCGATATCGGCATCGCGGTTGGTTCGCCGCGCGGCCTGGTGGTGCCGATCCTGCGCGACGCCGATCAAATGTCGATTGCCGAGATCGAAAAGAAAATCGGCGAATTCGGCGCCAAGGCGAAAGACGGCAAGCTGACGCTGGACGACCTGACCGGCGGCACCTTCTCGATTTCGAATGGCGGCACTTTCGGCTCGATGCTGTCCACGCCGATCATCAATCCGCCACAGTCGGCGATTCTTGGCATCCACGCTACCAAGGACCGGGCCGTCGTCGAAAACGGCCAGATCGTGATTCGCCCGATGAATTACTTTGCTCTCTCCTACGACCATCGGATCATCGACGGCCGCGAAGCGGTACTGGGGCTGGTGGCCATCAAGGAAGCGATGGAAGACCCGGCACGCCTGCTGCTCGATCTGTAGTCGGTCAGGAGGGCGGGAGGCAGGCGCCGGCCAGATCGCGCGCAGCCTCTCTGAACTCCTGTTTTCATGCATACATAAAAGGTTGTTATGTCCAAGCAATTTGATGTGGTGGTGATCGGTGGCGGCCCGGGTGGATATGTGGCGGCGATTCGTGCGGCGCAGCTGGGGTTTTCCACCGCCTGTATCGACGAATGGAAAAATGACAAGGATGGCCCGGCATTGGGTGGCACCTGCACCAATGTCGGCTGCATTCCATCCAAGGCGCTATTGCAATCGTCCGAGTATTACGAACATGCCGGTCATGGTTTTGCCGAACACGGAATCGAAGTCAAGAATCTGAATCTGAACCTGGGCCAGATGCTGGGGCGCAAGGATAAGGTGGTCAAGCAGAATAACGACGGCATTCAATACCTGTTCAAGAAGAACAAGGTGACGTTCTTCCATGGTCGCGGCGCGTTCCTCAGTAGCGACGCCAGTGGCTACCAGATCACCGTCAGTGGCAAGAGCGAGGAAACCATCAGCGGCAAGCATGTCGTGCTCGCCACCGGTTCCAATCCGCGCCCGCTGCCGGGGGCGCCGTTCGATGAAAAGCTGATCCTGTCGAACACCGGCGCGTTGACAATAGATGCCGTGCCGAAGCGGCTGGGCGTGATCGGTGCCGGCGTCATCGGCCTCGAAATGGGCAGCGTCTGGCGTCGCCTCGGCGCCGAAGTCACGGTGCTGGAAGCGCTGCCGGCGTTTCTCGGTGCAGTCGATGAGCAGATCGCCAAGGAAGCCCAGAAACTGCTGACCAAGCAGGGCCTGGCGGTTAGCCTGGGCGTCAAGATCACCGCCGTCACGACCGGCAAGAAAGACGTCACGGTCGAGTACCAGGACGCTGCCGGCGCCGAGCAAAAGGCGGTGTTTGACAAGCTGATCGTCTCGATCGGCCGGGTGCCGAACACCATTGGCCTGAATTCCGAAGCGGTCGGCCTGCAATTGGATGAACGCGGTTTTGTCGCGGTCGATGCCGACTGCAAGACCAATCTGCCGAACGTGTGGGCGGTGGGCGACGTGGTGCGCGGGCCGATGCTGGCGCACAAGGCCGAGGAAGAAGGCGTGGCGGTGGCGGAACGGATCGCCGGCCAGCATGGTCACGTCAACTTCAACACGATTCCGTGGGTCATTTACACCTCGCCGGAAATCGCCTGGGTCGGCAAGACCGAGCAGCAACTGAAGGCGGAGGGCGTTGCCTACAAGGCTGGCACCTTCCCGTTCATGGCCAATGGCCGCGCCCGCGCCTTGGGCGATACGTCCGGCATGGTCAAGTTTCTGGCGGATGCCCAAAGCGATGAAATTCTCGGCGTGCACATGGTGGGGCCGCTGGTCTCCGAGTTGATTTCGGAGGCGGTGGTGGCGATGGAATTCCGCGCCTCGTCGGAAGATATCGCGCGCATTTGCCATGCGCATCCGTCGCTGTCGGAAGCGACCAAGGAAGCGGCGCTGGCGGTGGACAAGAGGACGTTAAACTTGTAGGCCTCAAACTGGTAGGAGCTTGGCCATGAGTCGCTGTCACCTGCGGTCTTGTTGCTCGGTGCTGGCCTTGCTGGCGCTGGCGGCGTGTGCTTCGGTACCATCGGGCAATAGCCAGATTGCCATCCAGGCCACGGTTGGCGGCCAATATGTGGCGGGAGCGAATTGCAGCGTCACGACTGCCGCTGGCAGCTGGAGCGTGGTGACGCCGGCATCCATTCCCATCCCCTCTGCCGGCGATATCGGTGTGGTCTGCGACATGCCGGGTTATCGGCGCTCGGAGGCGATTTACCGGGCGCCGCCGGCCGGCTTCGCGGGCGGCTCGCAAGTCGGTATCGGCATCGGCGGTGGTAGTGGCGGGGTCGGTATCGGCCTCGGCATGGGGGTGCCAATTGGCGGCGGCGCACGGCCAGCCTATCCGTCGCAGTTGAACGTGGAGCTGACGCCTGCCAGATAGAAATCACCGGGCACAGAGTTGGACAAGCGAACGCCGCAGCGTACCAGCCCACCGTTTTCCACGTAGCGTAATCAAGCTGTTTCTGTCCACATACTCACGGTATGGGCGGCTCGTTACGGGCTTGAAGCATAATTTTTAAATCTATACTCCCGTAGTGCATGTGTTCCGCGGGGTCTCGGCAGGTTTTTGCGCGGGATGTGCCCAAAGACCTGGCTTGCCGGCCGATGGGCGTTTTTTCACCATGGTGTTTGCTTCGCAATGAATGTCGAGGATTTCTATAAGGACGCGCTGGCGCAACGCGGTTTCAGCACCGATGAAGCCCAGTTGCGCGCGGTGGCGCGGCTACAGCGCGCCTATGATGAATGGGTCGCCTTCAAGGCGCGCCGGGGCACTGCGTTCAAGCGCCTGATCAATCGCCCCGAGGTGCCGCGTGGCGTGTACTTGTGGGGCGGGGTGGGGCGCGGCAAGTCCTTCCTGATGGACAGTTTTTATTCCGTGGTGCCGGTGGTGCGCAAGACACGCGTGCATTTCCATGAATTCATGCGCGCGGTGCATGCGCAGCTGGACGAGTTGAAGGGCGTGGCCGACCCGCTGGACCAGGTGGCGTTGCGGATTGCAAAGAAATACCGGCTGATCTGTTTCGATGAGTTTCACGTGTCCGACATTGCCGACGCGATGATCCTCTACAATCTGTTGCGGGCGCTGTTCGATCGCGGCGTCAGCTTCATGATGACTTCCAACTACGAGCCCGATACGCTTTACCCGGACGGCCTGCATCGCGACCGCATGCTGCCGACAATCGCCTTGCTGAAGGAACGGCTGGACATCCTGAATGTCGATGCCGGCATCGATTATCGCCAGCAAGTGCTGGAGCGCATGCAGGTGTATCACATGCCACTCGGGGCGCAGGCGGATCGCGCTTTGCGCCATGCATTTGCCAGCATCGCCGATACTGCCGACGAAGACCCGCGGATTCACATAGAATCGCGAGAAATCAGGGCGTTGCGACGCGCCGGTGGCGTGATCTGGTTCGACTTCGCCACCTTGTGCGGCGGGCCGCGCTCGCAAAACGATTATCTGGAAATTGCCAGCCGTTTCCATACCGTGATCCTGTCGGGGATTCCAGCCATGTCGGCCGCGATGTCGAGTCCGGCGCGGCGTTTCACCTGGCTGATCGATGTACTGTATGACTGCAAGATCAAGCTGGTCATGTCGGCAGAAGTCGCGCCGGCAGAGTTGTATACAGAAGGAATACTGGCCAACGAATTTCATCGCACCGTGTCGCGCATCATGGAGATGCAGTCGCGCGAATACATGCAAGCCGAGCGGCGCGGTGCCTTGGCCGCGCTGGCTTGACGGCACGGAACCCTGACCGCAGACACTATCTAGGATTCGCATGCAACGTCACCCCGCTCTTGTCGTTTGCGCTCCCGCTACTACTTCTCGCCGCCGTGCGGCCGGCGTTCTGGCGCTCATGCTGATGCTGGCCGGCTCGCCGTCCGGGTTCGCGCAGGCCGATGACGTAGCAGCTTGGGCGGCACGCCACAACGCAGAAAAGATCCAGTCGGCCGACCAGGCCGAGCAAATCCTGCAGGAGGGTGAAGCGCTGCGGCAGCAGGTCGAGGCACGTTACCTGGCGCAGCAGAACGAATGCTACGATCGTTTCTTTGTCTCGTCCTGTCTGGAAAAAGCCGCCGAGCAGCATCGCGGGGCGCTGGAACGGATTCGTCCGCTGGAAATCGAGGCCAATGTCTGGAAGCGCCGCACCAAGGTAGAAGAACGCGACCGCAACCTGGAGCTGCAGCGCGAGCACGATCAGGAAGAGGCCCGGCAGCGTGCCGAACAGCAGCGGCAGCGGCAGGCTGAAACTGCGGAAAAAATGCAGCGCAAGGCGCAAGAAGGGCAAGCTGCCGTGGAAAAAAGCCGGCTGCACGAAGGCGAGGCCGACCGGCGCGCCGCCGAGCACGCTGCGCGACTGAAACAACGGGAACAGGACGAAGCCGCGAAGGCGGGCGAGCGCGCCAAGAACATTGCCGAATACGAACAAAAGAAGCGTGAATCGGAGGCACGGCAGCGCGAAATAGCGGCTGACAAAGCGGAAAAAGCCCGTCAGAAGGCGGCCAAGCAAAAGGCCGCCGGCGCGGCACCGTCGGCGCCAGCCGCCACGGTGCCCGACAAGCCCTAAGCGCCAAGCAGTGGCAGGGGTGCAGAGCGGCGCACCCAGGCGCTGGCGTTAAACCGCGCGCCGCATTTTCTTGGCGGTATAGTTCCTTTCTTCCTGCGGCGGCACCACCAGCTTGACGATGGCGAAGGTGCAATTGTCGGCGGCACTGCCGGCGGCGCGCTCGCGTGCTTTCCGGACCAGCATTTCGGCGGCGTCGCGCGGCGAATTCATGGCGATGGCGGCGCCCAGCTCGGGCTCGCTGAAATAATGCCAGAGGCCGTCCGAACACAGCAGGAAATGATCGCCCGGGCGCAGCCCGCGATGGCGGCCGATCGTCACATACGGCTCCTGCGTGCCGGAGCCAAGCACGTTGACCAGCACATTCGACAGGCGATGGTTTTTGGCCTGCTCGCGCGTCAGCTTGCCATCGGTGACCAGTTGCTCGACGTAGGAATGGTCGATCGTATGCTGGATAAAATTCGGCCCTTCGAAACGATACAGCCGGGAGTCGCCGACATGGGCCCAGATCGCCTCCTTGTCGGGAGTCAGGACCAGCACCACCATCGTGCTGTGCGGCTCTTTCTCCGCCGACAAGCCCGATAGCTTGATGATGGTGTGGGTATCGCGGGCAATGGTGTGCAGCATGTCCTCGATGCGGTCGGTCAGCGGCGAGAACGACTCGAACGCCTGGCGCGCCGAACGGACCACCTGTTCGGCCGCCAATGCGCCGCCGCTCTTGCCGCCCATGCCGTCCGCCAGCACGGCCATCATGTAGCCGGGCGCTTTCGGTGCGGCCAGCAAGGCCACCCGGTCCTGCTGCTCCTCGCGGTCACCGATATGCTGGCCGGTGCCGGCTTCGATCTTGTATTGGCTCATTCGTCTGGGTAGATTAAACTGCGCTGTGTATAGAATAGCGGCAACGAATCATTGTACGCAATCGGGCGGCAGATGATCTTGCCAATATCGGCACCCGTGCCGCAAAGGTCCAATGATCGCTCCCGAAGACATCCAGCGCCGCATCATCGAACTCGAGGTGGAGCATCGCGACCTGGATGCCGTGATTCAGGTGCTGGTGCAAGACCTGGCGCATGACCAGCTGCAGTTGCGGCGCCTGAAAAAACGCAAGCTGCAACTGAAGGATCATATTACTTTGCTAAAGATGCAATTGATTCCCGATACACCGGCCTGAACCCGATCCCGCCGCGCACATGGGTACGCCTGACTTCTGACCATTCCCGCCATTTTGACCGCCGACACTCCCGCTACTCCCACTACTTCCGCTGCTCCCACTACTGAGCCAGGCGTCCATGACGCCGAGATTGAACGGCTGTTCGGCGCCACTGGCGCCCTCGGGCAGGCGGTTGGCAACTATCGTCCACGGCCATCGCAGACGGAAATGGCGAAGGCCATCGCCGCCGCGATTGCCGGCCAGACGACGCTGATTGCCGAAGCCGGCACCGGCACCGGCAAGACCTTTGCCTATCTGGTTCCGGCGCTGCTGTGGGGCGGCAAGGCGATCATCTCCACCGGCACCAAGAACCTGCAGGACCAGTTGTATCTGCGCGACATTCCAACTGTACGCCAGGCGCTGAATGCGCCGGTGTCGGTGGCCTTGCTGAAAGGGCGGGCCAATTATGTGTGCCATTACCACCTGGAGCGCACGCTGCAGAACGGCCGCCTGACCTCGCGCGAGGATGTCGGCTATTTGCGCGAAATTTCCCGCTTCATCAAGACCACCAGCTCGGGCGACAAGGCGGAACTGTCGAAGGTGCCGGAAAATGCGCTGATCTGGAATCTGGTGACCTCGACGCGCGACACCTGCCTCGGCGCCGAA
Source organism: uncultured beta proteobacterium (assembly GCA_963707665.1). Lineage (GTDB taxonomy): Bacteria > Pseudomonadota > Gammaproteobacteria > Burkholderiales > Burkholderiaceae_D > DATJCV01. The sequence goes on from CAVPQU010000014.1 coordinate 42,914, forward strand.
TGCCCGTATTACCAGGATTGCTTCGTGATGAAGGCGCGCAAGGAGGCACAGCAGGCCGACGTGGTGGTCGTCAATCACCACCTGTTCTTCGCTGATGTCGCGCTCAAGGATACTGGCGTCGCCGAGTTGCTGCCGTCGGCCAACACCATCATCTTCGATGAGGCGCACCAGTTGCCGGATACCGCCACCCTGTTTTTCGGCGACACCGTCTCGACCTCGCAAGTGCTGGAGCTGTGCCGCGACGTGCTGGCCGAAGGGCTGTCGCATGCGCGCGACGGCGCCGATTGGGGCGCGCTGGTGCTGGCGGTCGAGCGTGGCGCACGCGAGCTGCGGCTGGCATTTCCGCAAGACGTGGTGCGGCTGGCGGTGAACCAGATTGCCGCGTCCAGCGCCTTTTTCGGCGCGCTGGAAACCCTGAAGACGGAATTGAAAAACCTGCTGGCGGTGCTGGAGAAGCAGGCCGAACGCGCCGAGACGATTGAGCAATGCCGCACCCGCGCGATCGAGCTGGCGGCGCGGCTGGACGACTGGAATCGGCCATCCGCGGCAGCCGGCACTGCGGCGGAAGAACGGGTGCAATGGGTCGAGGCATTCACCGCCTCGCTGCAATTGCACCAGACGCCGCTGTCGATCGCGCCGATCTTCAGCAAGCAGCGCGAAGGCGTGCCGCGCGCCTGGATTTTTACTTCGGCGACGCTGGCGGTCAAAAACAATTTCAGCCACTACACCGCGCAGATGGGGCTGGCGGACGAACCTGCGCAGTCCTGGCCCAGCCCGTTCGACTACCAGCAGCAAGGCCTGCTGTACGTGCCGCAAAACCTGCCGGCGCCGAATTCGCTGGACTATACCGACGCCGTAGTCGATGCCGCGTTGCCGGTGATCGAGGCGGCCGGCGGCCGCACGTTTTTACTGTGCACCACGATGCGCGCGGTGCAGCGCGCGGCGCAACGCCTGCGCGACGAATTTGCCGAGCGCCAGTGGCCGTTTCCGCTGCTGGTGCAGGGCGATGCCGGCCGCACCGAGTTGCTGGAGCGTTTCCGCACGGCCGGCAACGGCGTGCTGATCGGCAGCCAGAGTTTCTGGGAAGGCGTGGACGTGCGCGGCGACGCGCTGTCGGTGGTGGTCATCGACAAGCTGCCGTTTGCGCCGCCCGACGACCCGGTGCTGGCAGCCCGGATCGAACTGATGCAAAAAAATGGCTTGAACGGCTTCATGCACCACCAGTTGCCGGAAGCGATCATCAACCTGAAGCAGGGCGCAGGGCGCCTGATTCGCGACGAAACCGATCGCGGCGTGTTGATGATTTGCGATCCGCGCCTGATTTCAAAAGGCTACGGCAAGCGCATCTGGCAAAGCTTGCCGCCCTTCACGCGTACCCGCGAAATTACAACGGTGCAGGCTTTCTTAGGGCAGGAAGAAAGGGCTGGCGCACCATTGGCGACGCAAGCTTGTTAACAGGAGTATAGGCCGTATTGGAATGTATTTATTCCGTAATTTGTCGCCATCATAGGGAGTATGTGAAATTGACCAGTCGCGATCGGCCCTCTTCCTGAAGGTAATCCTGCGCTCGGTGATGCCGGCCAGCGAAGATGGCGGCGACTTGCGGCATGGCCTCGAGTTCGTCGAAGTGTCGACGCGCGAACGCCTGATCCTGAGCGCGTTCGTGCATCAGACCCTGGTCGACCAACTGGCTTAGCCGGTCTGGCACGGGGACTCAGGCTGCGCTGCGCCCGTGCCCAAACATGGGAAGGAGCCGGATCGGTTCAGCGCTGCGGCTGGATCACGATCTTGCCGGTCACCTTGCGCGCCGCCATGTCGTTCAAGGCCTGGGGCGTCTCGGCCAGCGCGTAGCGGCCGGAGATATGCGGCTTGATCTTTCCTTCCGCCAGCCAGCCCATCAATTCCCGCATCGCGGCCAGATTGGCCTTCGGTTCGCGGCGCGCGAACTCGCCCCAGAACACGCCAACCAGCGAGGCGCCTTTGAGCAGCGTCAGGTTCAGCGGCAGCTTCGGAATTTCGCCGTTGGCAAAGCCGACCACCAGGTAGCGGCCGCGCCAGCCGATCGAGCGGAACGCCGGTTCCGCATAGACGCCGCCGACCGGATCGTAGATCACGTCCGGGCCCTTGCCGTCGGTGGCGGCCTTGATCGCCTCGCGCAGATCTTGGGTACTGTAGTTGATGGTGGCGTCGGCGCCATGCGCCTTGCACACATCCAGCTTGTCGTCAGTGGAGGCGGCGGCGATCACGCGCGCACCCAGCGCCTTGCCGATTTCGATCGCCGCCAGACCAACGCCGCCGGCCGCACCCAGCACCAGCATGGTTTCGCCCGCCTTCAATTGAGCGCGGTCCACTACCGCATGATGCGACGTGCCGTAGGTGAGGGTGATGGCGGCGGCGGTATCGAAATCCATCCCGGGCGGCATCGGCATCACAGCCGCGGCGGCGGCTACCACTTGCTGTGCGAAGGCGCCGTTGCCGATGAAGGCGATCACGCGGTCACCCTGCTTGACGTGGGTGACGCCGTCGCCGACCGCGCGTACCACGCCGGCCAGTTCGCTGCCCGGCGTGAATGGCAACTCGGGTTTAAACTGATATTTGTTCTGGATGATCAGGACATCGGGGAAATTCACGCCGGCGGCATGCACGTCGATGCTGACCTGGCCCGCTGCCGGTACCGGTTCCGGCAGTTCTTCCACGGTCAGCGTATCGGGTAAGCCCCAAGCCTTGCAGATAATCGCTTTCATATTGTCTCCAAAAAATACTGCATCGATGCCGCATAAAAAAGAACGATCGTTTGATTTAATGATTATGCCGCAAATGTGTCGCCTGCAACCGGAGCACAGAGATTGCTTCGGGTAAAATCCCGGTATGAAAATCCTGATCAGTAACGATGACGGCTATCTGGCCCCGGGTCTCATCGCGCTGGCCGACGCCATGGCGTCGATTGCGGACATCGTGGTGGTGGCGCCGGACCGCAACTGCTCCGGCTGCTCCAATTCGCTGACGCTGGAGCGGCCGCTGTCCGTGTATCGTGCCGAAAACGGCTTCTACTTCATTAACGGCACGCCGTCCGATTGCGTGCACGTGGCCTTGACCGGCTTGCTGATCGACACGCCCGACCTGGTGGTTTCCGGCATCAATCAAGGGCAGAACATGGGCGACGATACCCTGTATTCCGGCACGGTGGCGGCGGCAACCGAGGCCTTCCTGTTCGGAATCCCGGCGATCGCATTTTCGCAGGTGGAGAAGGGTTGGAGCGAACTGGATGCGGCCGCCAAAAAAGCCCGTGATATCGTCCTGCGCCGCTTCGACAACCTGCAAAAGCCGTATTTGCTGAACGTGAATATCCCTAATCTGCCCTACGCTGAACTGAAGGAGCCGCTGGTAACGCGACTCGGGCGCCGCCATGTGTCGAATGGCGTGATCAAAGCCCAGGATCCGCGCGGCAACGACATTTACTGGATCGGCCCCAGCGGTGTCGCCCGCGACGGCGCCGCCGGGACTGACTTCCATGCGGTCGTCGAGGGCCATGTCTCGATCACGCCGCTGCAGGTGGATCTGACGCACAACGGACAGCTGGCTGCTTTGCGGAAAGACCTGGCATGAATCAGAAGTCCCGGCGTTTTCCATTGCCGCTGTCATCGGTGGTCGACAGTCCGGGCGGGACGAATGCCCGGGCGACGGGCCATCGCGTGACGGCGACGCCGCAAACGGCGACGCGCAATGCAGCGCTGGACTTGGCGCGCGGCAGCCGGGACAAATTGCCGCCGAAAACGGCGCCGGCAGCAGCAGTGCTATCCATTATGCGGCCGCCGCCGCTGGTGTCGGATGCGGTGCGCAAGGCGATGGTGAACCGGATCGCGCAGCAAGGGGTGCGCGACGCGACGGTGCTGGCAGCGATGGAGGCGGTGCCGCGCCATCTATTCATCGAGCCGGCATTGGTTGGCCAGGCATATATCGATGCGTCCTTGCCGATCGGCTACCAGCAGACCATTTCCCAGCCGTATATCGTGGCGCGCATGATCGAAGTGCTGCGCGACAACCAGCAGGGCGGCCGCCTGGAGCGGGTGCTGGAGATCGGCACCGGCTGCGGTTATCAGGCGGCGGTGCTGGCACGGGTAGCGGCAGACGTGTATTCCATCGAGCGCGTCAAGCCCTTGCACGAACTCGCCAAAACCAATCTGCGACCGATGCGGATCCCCAATATTCGCCTGCATTATGGCGATGGTATGCTTGGCCTGCCGCAAGCGGCCCCGTTCGACGGTATCATTCTGGCTGCGGCCGGACTGCATGTGCCGCCAGCGCTATTGGAGCAACTTTCGATCGGCGGCCGACTGGTGGCGCCGGTGGGCGCCACGCGCCAGATGCTGGAGCTGGTGGTGCGGGTCAGCAAATCCGAATGGCGCCGCGAAACGCTCGAACACTGTCATTTTGTACCGCTTTGCGGCGGTACTGTCTGATTAAACAAGGTTGGTCCAATCAAGATTTGAGCCTATGGGAATGACTAAAATTCGCTTGATATGCATGACTGCGTTGCTGGCTATGCTGGCCGCGTGCAGCGTCACCCCGCGCAAACCGGCGCCGGTGATCGATCGCACACCAGGCGCCAGCGCGGCGCCAACTCCCGCGCAAGCGGCCGGACGCGGTTATTACACGGTGAAAAAAGGCGATACCTTGTACCGGATCGCGCTCGAATTTGGCCAGAGTTCACGCGATATTGTTGTTTGGAACAATCTGGCGAATGCCAATGACATCAAGGTTGACCAGGTATTGCGGGTGCTGCCGCCAGACGCCGCGCCGGCGCCAGCCGGGGTACAGGTAGGCAGCGTGGCGGCCGGCTCGGGCATCGAAGTGCGACCCTTGGGCGCCGCCCCGGCGCGCGCCACCAGCGCGCCGCATGGTGCTGAAGTTGCCAACAAGAGCGGGCCGTCGGGCGACAAGAAGCCTTACTCGGAAGCGACATTGGCCGAAATGCAAAAACCGGATAGCAGCAGCAGTACAGCGGCGGCTGCACCTGCCAAAAGCACCGACAGTGCGGCCCCTCTGGTTGATGTGGATGACGAAGGAGTTGCCTGGATCTGGCCCACCGACGGCAAAGTTGTCGCCGGGTTTGATGACGGCAAGAAAGGCATCGATATTGCCGGCAAGCTTGGCCAGCAAATCCTGGCGGCCGGCGCCGGCAAAGTCATGTATGCCGGCAGCGGTATCCGCGGCTACGGCAACCTGGTCATCATCAAACACACTAATAATCTGCTGTCCGCCTACGCGCACAATAAAACCATCCTGGTGAAAGAAGGTCAGACCATCACCAAGGGGCAAAAAATTGCCGAAATGGGCAATTCCGATGCCAATGCGGTGAAATTGCATTTTGAAATTCGGCGCCAGGGCAAACCGGTCGATCCAGCGAAATTTCTGCCGAAGCGTTGAAACGGCGGTATCGGAACAGGACATAGACTCCGTGGTCACACATGCTGGATGTTAAGCGCTGGTGGCGGGTCATAGGCAACGATTGAAATTCAACACCGGCAGCTGACCAGATTGGCTCAAGGCTGCCGGTAGCCAAGTGGCGTTTTTCGTGCCTTGCATGCCCGTTTGCGATTTGCACCGCACTCACTACGGAGGTCAGGCTGGATGATCCGAGACGCCCACACTTCCCCGAAGGACAAGAGCGGGCCAGCGGACGAGGTCGAGGGGCTGTCGTTCGATCCTTTCCATGCCGGTGACGCCGCCATCCACGATGGCAATCCAGTCAACGAGGTCGCCGATGATGTCGTCGTGCCGCTGGCCAGCCGTGACGAGTTGAAATCGATTCTGGCTGCGGAACTCTCAACCGATACCACCCAGCATTACCTGAACCAGATCGGTTCGCGGCCATTGTTGTCCGTGGCAGAAGAAGTGCATTTCGCCACGCTGGCCAAACAGGGCGATTTCCCTGCCCGGCAAAAAATGGTCGAGCATAACCTGCGGCTGGTGGTCTCGATCGCCAAGCACTACATCAATCGCGGCGTGATTCTGCTGGACCTGATCGAAGAGGGGAATCTCGGCCTGATGCGCGCCATCGACAAATTCGAACCGGAACGCGGCTTTCGCTTTTCCACCTATGCCACCTGGTGGATTCGCCAGAATATCGAGCGCGCCATCATGAACCAGGCGCGCACCGATCCGCTTGCCGGTGCACATGGTGCGTGAGCTGAACCAGATTCTGCGTGCCAAATATTATCTTGAAGCGCGGCAACGCGATGGCAGGGATGCGACCATCGAAGACATTGCGCAGCTGGCCGGCCGGCCGCTGGAAGAAGTACAGGACATCCTGGCATTGTCGGATCACGTGGCGTCGCTTGATACGCCGCTGGAGAATGATCCGCAGGCCAGCCTGATCGATATGCTGCCGGGCAATAGCGACGACGGCCCCGATTCACATGCGGAGCATCAGGAAATGATTTTCCTGATGCGCGACTGGTTGAAAAAATTATCCGACAAGCAAAAACTGGTCATCACGCGCCGTTTCGGACTCGATAACAATGACCCGGCTACCCTGGAGGAGCTGGCTGCCGAGATGGGGGTGACGCGCGAGCGGGTGCGGCAAATCCAGCAAGAATCGCTGGCCAAGCTGAAACGCACGCTGGCCGGCGTCGGGGTCGGCCGGGATTCCCTGCTCTGAAGGCAGCCTTGCGGCATAATTGCTGCCGCTCGCGGCCCCTTGATGGCCGCCAATTTCTCCACTCAACACTGAATTTATGCAGCAACTGGAAATCGAATCGCTCGATATGGAGGCGCGTGGCGTCGGCCATTTGAAGAATGAAGACGGCACGCCCGGCAAGGTGATCTTTGTCGACGGCGCCTTGCCGGGCGAACTGGTGAGCTTCGAATCGTTTCGCCGCAAGACGAAATGGGAAGCGGCAACGCTGACTGAAGTGCATCGGGAATCGGCGTTGCGGGTGGTGCCGAAATGCCGATTTTTTCGGCGTGTGCGGCGGCTGCGCGATGCAGCACGTCGAGTCGACGGCGCAAGTGGCGATCAAGCAGCGCGTGCTGGAAGACAGCTTGTGGCATATCGGGAAAGTCAGGCCGGCCACGGTCTTGCGTCCGATCCACGGCCCGACCTGGAATTACCGTTATCGGGCGCGCCTCTCGGTTCGCAACGTTCGTAAAAAGGGCACGGTGCTGGTCGGGTTTCGGGAAAAAAAATCACCGTATGTCACCGACATGAGCAGTTGCCAGGTACTGCCGCCGAACGTTTCGGCACTGCTGCTGCCGTTGCGGGAGTTGATTGCATCCTTGTCGATCGTCGACCAGGTGCCGCAGCTGGAGCTGGCGGTGGGCGACGGCGAGCATGGCGTCAGCACGGTATTGGTGCTGCGCCACATGGCCCCCTTGAATGACACGGACGAACAGTTGCTGATCGCGTTTGCCAACCAGCACCGCATCGAGTGGTGGCTGCAGGCGCATGGCCCGGACAGTGCCCAGCCGTTTTATCCGGCCGTATCGCAGCTGCATTATCTATTGCCGGAATTCGGTATCCGGATGCCGTTCAAGCCCACCGATTTCACCCAGGTCAATCACCAGATCAATCGGCTGTTGGTGACGCGCGTGATGCAGTTGCTGGATTTGCACGCCCATCACCGCGTGGCGGATCTGTTTTGCGGGTTGGGCAATTTCACCCTGCCGCTGGCGACCCGGGCGCACGCAGTGCTGGGCATCGAGGGCAGTGCGGCGCTGGTGGAGCGGGCGCGCAGCAATGCCGGCTTGAATGGCCTGGCGGAGAAAACCAGCTTTGTGTGCCGCAACCTGTTTGAATTGAACTCCGCCGACCTGGTGGCATTGGGAAAATTCGACCGGCTGTTGATTGATCCGCCGCGCGATGGCGCTGCCGCGCTGTGCGCGGCACTGGCCGGCTTGGACAAGGACGAGCAGGCATTCAAACCGGCGCGGATTGTCTATGTTTCCTGCAATCCGGCAACCCTGGCGCGCGACGCCGGCGTGCTGGTGCACGAAGCAGGTTATGTGCTGCAGCAGGCCGGCGCGGTCAACATGTTTCCCCATACCGCGCATGTCGAGTCGATCGCCGTGTTCGAATTGGCGGCCGGACAGAATACCTGACAAATTTAGTCAAGTTTGATACAATTGTTGCTCTCGGAGTCATCAATGGGCGGGCCGTTTGGCTGTGCCGTGAGCCGGAGTGTCGAATCATGCGCTTGACTACCAAAGGCCGCTTTGCCGTGACCGCAATGATCGATCTGGCACTGCGCCAGGACCAGGGCCCAGTCACACTGGCCGGCATCAGCGCGCGCCAGGACATCTCGCTTTCCTACCTGGAGCAGCTATTCGGAAAATTGCGCCGCCATCACATCGTGGTCTCGGTGCGTGGCCCGGGAGGCGGATATAATCTCGCGCGCCGCGCCAAAGACGTCACCGTGACCCAGATCATCACCGCAGTGGATGAGCCGCTGGACGCGACCCAATGCGGCGGCAAGGAAAATTGCCATCCTGCTTCAAGCGAGCGCGGCGGCCGCTGCATGACGCACGAACTATGGTCTACCCTGAACCTGAAAGTAGTCGAATACCTGGATTCGGTATCGCTGCAAGATCTGGTCGATCAACAAAAACGAACAACCCATGAACAAAGCGTGGTGGTCATGCACCGCCCGCAAGTAGTAGCGTAACTGGAGCGTATTAATGAATGCCCCCTTGCAAACCAAGCTGATCGACACCGCGGATGCGCCGCATTTTCCGATTTACATGGACTATTCGGCGACTACCCCGGTCGACCCGCGCGTGGTTGACAAAATGATTCCGTATTTGCGCGAGCAATTCGGCAACCCGGCCTCGCGCAGCCATCCGTATGGCTGGACCGCGGAAAAGGCGGTAGAAGAAGCTCGCGCGCAGGTGGCAGCGCTGGTGAATGCCGATCCGCGCGAAATCATCTGGACCTCCGGTGCCACCGAGAGCGACAACCTGGCGATCAAGGGCGCAGCGCAATTCTATAAAACCAAGGGCAAGCACATCATCACGGTCAAGACCGAGCACAAGGCGGTGCTGGATACCGTGCGGGAACTGGAGCGCCAGGGGTTTGAAGCGACCTATCTGCAGCCGCAGGACAATGGCCTGATCACCATTGCGCAACTGGAAGCGGCGTTGCGGCCGGACACGATCCTGGTATCGGTGATGCTGGTCAATAATGAGATCGGCGTGATCCAGCCGATCGACGAAATCGGCGAGCTGTGCCGCAAGAAAGGCATCATTTTCCATTGCGACGCCGCCCAGGCGACCGGCAAGGTGCATATCGACCTGGAAAAAACCAAGGTCGATCTGATGACCTTTACCGCACACAAGACCTACGGCCCGAAAGGGGTTGGCGCATTGTATGTGCGGCGCAAGCCGCGCGTGCGGATCGAGGCGCAAATGCATGGCGGTGGCCATGAGCGCGGCCTGCGTTCGGGCACCTTGCCAACCCATCAGATCGTCGGCATGGGCGAGGCATTTCGCCTTGCCAGGGAAGAAATGGATAGCGAAGTCGTCCGCATCACTGCCTTGCGCGACCGTCTGGCACGCGGCCTGCAGCAGATGGAAGAGGTGTACATCAACGGCGACATGCAGCATCGGGTTGCGCACAACCTGAATGTCAGCTTCAACTATGTCGAAGGCGAGTCGCTGATCATGGCGATCAAGGAACTGGCGGTGTCATCCGGCTCGGCCTGCACCTCGGCCAGCCTGGAGCCCTCTTATGTATTGCGGGCGCTGGGGCGCAGCGACGAACTGGCGCACAGCTCGATCCGCTTCACCTTTGGCCGCTTCACGACCGAGCAGGAGATCGATTTCACGATCGCGCTGATCAAGCAAAAAGTCGCCAAATTGCGCGAACTGTCGCCGCTGTGGGATATGTACAAGGAAGGCATCGACATCGCCTCGGTACAGTGGGCGGCGCACTGACGGCCCCGGCGGGCGCTGGCAAATCGGAATTCAGGAAATCAAGGAGTATTTGAAAATGGCGTATTCAGACAAGGTGCTTGACCACTACGAAAACCCGCGTAACGTCGGGGCGTTCGACAAGGGCGACGCCACGGTCGGTACCGGCATGGTGGGCGCGCCGGCTTGCGGCGACGTCATGAAGTTGCAGATCAAGGTGGGCGCCGATGGCGTGATCGAGGATGCGAAATTCAAGACCTATGGCTGCGGCTCGGCGATCGCATCCTCGTCGCTGGTGACCGAATGGGTCAAGGGCAAGACGCTGGATCAGGCGATGGCGATCCGCAATACCGAGATCGCGGAAGAACTGGCCTTGCCGCCGGTGAAGATCCATTGCTCGATTTTGGCGGAAGATGCGATCAAGGCCGCCGTCAGTGATTATCGAGCCAGGCAAGACGCTCCGGCCGAAGTGACTGGTTGAAGCAGCGATGGCGGCACGCCGCCTGTGAAGTTGAGTATTTGACGAGGATGCAATCATGACGATTACACTCACTGAAAAAGCGGCAGCACGGATCAGCCACAGTCTGGCGCAGCGCGGCAAGGGCATCGGCCTGCGCCTCGGCGTTTCCACCAGTGGCTGTTCCGGCCTGGCCTACAAGCTGGAATTCGTGGACGAACGCAACGCCGAGGACCAGGTGTTCGAGGCGCACGGGGTTCAGGTATTCGTGGATCCGAAAAGCCTGCCGTATCTGGATGGCACCCAACTGGATTTCACGCGCGAAGGCTTGAACGAAGGCTTCAAGTTCCAGAACCCGAACGTGAAAAGCGAATGCGGCTGCGGCGAGAGTTTCCATACCTGACCGCGTGCACGGCCGGTGCCGCACCGGCCGTCATCTCAAGCGCCGCATCGAGCGCGATATGCAGGCAAGCCTGTTGAGCAACACAGGCTTTTGTTTTACCTGACCATGCAAAATCACTTTCAGCTTTTTCATTTGCCGCAACGCTTCACCCTGGACATGGCGGTGCTGGAAGCGGCCTATCACGAAGTGCAGAACCAGGCCCATCCCGATCGCTTTGCCGGCGCCACTGGTGTCGAGAAGCGGGTGGCGATGCAATGGGCGACGCGCGCCAACGAGGCATACCGCATCTTGAAGCATCCGTTGCGGCGGGCCCGGTATCTGTGCGAGCTGAACGGAGCGCAGTTGCAGACCGAATCCAACACCGCCATGCCGGCCGAGTTCCTGATGCGGCAAATGGAGTGGCATGAAACGCTGGACGAGGTGAAGGCGCAGCAGGATGACGTCGCCCTGGAGCGGCTGCAGCGTGAAATTGACGGCGCGTATCAGGATGCCGCCGCCCAGACCGCTGCCTTGCTGGACGCCGAAGACTTCGCCGCCGCCGCGAACCTGGTGCGGCAATGGCTCTTCCTGGAAAAATTTTCGGATCATGTCGCCACCGCCCTGGAGCGCCTGGCTGAAGATCGATAGCGCAATCGCGGCGGCTTGCTGCCCTTGCCGGTCCCTGGCACCGCAATCACCAACTGTTTTACCCTCAAGAATTCAACATGGCTCTTCTGCAAATTTCCGAACCCGGCATGTCCACCGTTCCGCACCAGCATCGACTGGCGGTGGGAATTGATTTCGGCACCACCCATTCGCTGGTGGCGACGGTGCGCGACGGCGTGGCGGAATTGCTGAATGACCAGCAAGGCCAAGTCCTGTTGCCGTCCGTGGTGCGTTATCTGCCGGATGGAAGCACGCATATCGGCCACCAGGCCCTGGCCGAGCAGGTGGACGATCCCGAAAATACGATCGCCTCGGTCAAGCGTTTCCTCGGGCGCGGCCTGCAAGATGTTGCGCATGCCGAAAACCTGCCTTATGTCTTTCAGGATGCGCCCGGCATGGTGCAGTTGCAGACCGCCGCCGGCGTCAAAAGCCCGGTGGAAATCGCCGCCGAAATCCTGGTGAGCCTGCGCCGTCGCGCCGAAGGGGCGCTGGGCGATGCGCTGCTCGGCGCGGTCATCACGGTGCCGGCGTATTTTGACGATGCGCAGCGCCAGGCGACCAAGGATGCCGCCAAACTGGCCGGCTTGAATGTGCTGCGCCTGTTGAATGAGCCGACCGCGGCGGCCATCGCCTACGGCCTGGACCATGCCTCCGAAGGGATTTACGCGGTGTACGACCTGGGCGGCGGCACCTTTGATATTTCGATCCTGAAGCTGACCAAGGGCGTGTTCGAAGTCTTGGCGACCGGCGGTGATTCAGCGCTGGGCGGCGATGATTTCGACCATCGCCTGTTTCGCTGGATCATGGAACAGGCTGGACTGGCGCCGCTGTCACAGCAGGACAGCAGCCTGCTGATGGCGAAGGCGCGGGCAGCGAAGGAACAATTGTCGAACCAGGCCGAGATCACTATCGACGCCGTGCTGCAATCCGGCGTGGAAGTGCACTTGAGCCTTTCGGCTGGGGAATTTGCCACGATGACGCAGGACCTGGTGGCGAAGACGATTGCTGCCAGCCGCAAGGCCTTGCGCGACGCCGCCCTGGCGACGGATGCCGTGGCCGGCGTGGTGATGGTGGGTGGCGCCACGCGCATGCCGCATGTGCGACACGCCGTCGGCGAATTTTTTGGCGCCACGCCGCTGACCGATATCGATCCGGACCAGGTGGTGGCGCTGGGGGCGGCGATCCAGGCCAATCTGCTGGCCGGAAACCGCGCCGCCGGCGACGACTGGCTGCTGCTGGATGTGATTCCGCTGTCGCTTGGCATCGAAACCATGGGTGGGCTGGTGGAAAAGGTCATCCCGCGCAATTCCACCATTCCCTGCGCCCGCGCTCAGGAATTCACCACCTTCAAGGACGGCCAGACGGCGTTGGCGATCCAGGTGGTGCAGGGCGAGCGCGAACTGGCGGCCGACTGCCGCTCGCTGGCCCGCTTCGAGCTGCGCGGGATTCCGCCGATGACCGCGGGCTCGGCCCGCATCCGCGTCACCTATCAGGTTGATGCCGACGGCTTGCTGTCGGTATCGGCACAGGAACTCCGGTCCGGCGTCGAGGCCGGGGTCGTGGTCAAGCCGTCGTATGGCTTGAGCGATGACGAAATCGCCCGCATGCTGCAAGACTCGTTTGGCGCCGCCGACGCCGACTGCCAACTGCGCGCGCTGCGTGAACAGCAGGTCGAGGCGGAGCGCATCGTGCTGGCCACCGAATCGGCGCTGGCAAGCGATGCCGCACTGCTGTCGGCAGCCGAGCGCGAGGCAATCGCGGTCTTGCTGCAAGTGGTGCGGACCGCAATGGCTGCCAGCGATCTGGCGGCATTGCAGGCGGCAGTCGAAGCGCTGGCCACCGGCACCGAGGAATTTGCCGCGCGCCGCATGAACCAAAGCGTGCGCGCCGCCCTGACTGGCCGCAAAGTGGACCAGCTGGCTTGAACTCGGAACGCGGTTTGGCCGCGCTCCAGGGCCATGTCTTGGGACCGGCCCGACATTCACCATCACCGAGGTAAAACCAAGTGCCCCAAATCATTGTGTTACCCCATGCTTCCCTGTGTCCGGACGGTGCCGTGATCGATGCCCCGGCCGGCAAGTCGCTGTGCGACGCGCTGTTGGCCAGCGACGTCGAGATCGAGCACGCCTGCGAAAAATCCTGTGCCTGCACCACTTGCCACGTGGTGATCCGGGAAGGTTTCGAGGCCTTGAACGAGCCGGAGGAGGGCGAGGAAGACTTGCTGGACATGGCCTGGGGGCTGGAAGCAACGTCGCGCCTGTCCTGCCAGGTCATCCTGGGCGAGGAAGACCTGGTGATCGAGATTCCGAAATACACGATCAACCACGCACGCGAATAAGCCAGCGCGATCCGCCGCAAAAAATCCCTGGCGCGGGCATCGGATCATTCGACTCTCGGCGCCAGGCCGAACAGAACAGGAGCCTGACCATGCAATGGACCGATACGATCCGGATTGCCGAAGCGCTGTATGACAAATTTCCCCAGGTCGACCCACTGGGCGTGCGCTTTACCGATCTGCACCGGTGGGTGAGCGAGCTGGAGGGTTTTGACGACGATCCGAATCGCTCCGGCGAGAAAATTCTGGAAGCGATCCAGCAGGCATGGATCGAAGAAGCCGGCTGAATGCTCGGTTGAATGCTCAATCGGCGCTAGAATTGGCGCGCCGCGTCTGCCGTTTTCCCGACGCGGACCAAGCGCCATCCCGGAAGGTTGACTCGTTACCTGTTAGAGGAATCCGATGCCCGTTCAAATTACCGCGCTGTATGTAGCGCTGCATGCCATGCTCCTGTTGGTCCTGGCCGCCCTGGTGATGCTGCAGCGCGGCCGCTACAAGGTCGGCTTGGGCGACGGCGGCCAAGCCGGCCTGGCGCAAGCCATTCGTGCGCATGGCAATGCGGTCGAGTACGTGCCGATCGCCTTGTTGCTGTTGCTGGTGTATGAGGTGAATGGCGGCAACGGCACCTTGTTGCACGCCTGCGGCATCGTGCTGCTGGCCTCGCGTATCGCGCATGCGTGGGGATTGGGCCGTAGCTCGGAAGAATCGATTGGGCGGGCGGTGGGCGTGGTAGGTACGTATATCGTGACGCTGGTGTTGATTGGCGCGAACCTGCTGCGGGTGTTGTAGATCCGGTGCGAAAGCATTGTGCTGGAGGTGGTGCCTGGATGCTGATCAGGCAATATACTCCATAAGTAATACATCAATTCCGGGCGTTAACCGGACATTTGCGGTGCATACTCCATAGTTTGTTCAAGCTGGCCGCGGGCTGTGGGCGGTTTGAAGGACGCGCCACCCCTGCCTGTCGTTCCCGCGTGCCTGAGCGGGAACGCATGCATTCCCCCAGCGGCGTTTTTGCCTTATCGCCAGTGCGGCTCTTGTCGCGAGCCACCAACGACGCTGGATTCCCGCCTAAACCCGCGGGAATGACAGACCAAATGGGTGTGTGGCTCAAACAGCTCACAGCCCTGAGTCTGATCCCACCAGCCGCTCGCTTGCGAAACGGCCTATCAGCCGCGCGAGACCAGCGCGCCGTTCACGACGCGAACCGAGTCGCCGACCTGCCAGCCGTTCGGACCGGATTGCGGGAAGGTACGCAAGGACCCATTTTCCATCCGCACCCGTACTTCATAGCTGGTGCTGCCACGCGTGCGTTTCTCGACTTCATTGCCGGCGTAGCCGCCACCGACCGCGCCGGCGACGGTGGCCAGTGTGCGGCCATTGCCGCCGCCCACCTGGTTGCCCAGCAGACCACCGACCACTGCACCGGCGGCAATGCCCAGCCCGCTTGGTTGTGCGGCGTGCTGGATCGCCTGGACCGATTCAACCCGGCCACAGTTGCTGCAGATTGCCGGCGCCTGGGCTACCGGCGGTGGCGTGTACGTTGGCGCAACTGGAGCCGCCGCACGGGCTTTCACAGGGGCTGGTTTGACAGGGGCTGGTTTGACGGGAGCCGCTTGTTTGACGCTCTCTTGCGGCGCTGCGGCGACCGGCGGTGGGGCCTCGATTGCAGCGGGAGCGCTCGCCACGACAGGCGTGTTTGGCGCGCTGCCGCTATGCGAGCTTGGGAACATGCCGGTCATTGCCGCAATACCGGTCAGGCTGGCCAGCGTGACTGCGACTGCGGCAGTGGCGACCAGCGGGTGGATGCGATACGAGGATTTTCCGGTTTCCATTTTTTATTCCTGATGTTGGTGCGAATAAAGAAAGTATCGTGCACCTGTTGCTGCAATAAAAGCCGAAACCTGTGTCAGCCGTAAGAATTTGTAACCGTAGGGCATGCTTTGCCGTCTAATCTTCGCGGCGCAGGTGCGGAAACAGGATCACGTCGCGGATGTTCGGCGAATCGGTGATCAGCATCATCAGGCGGTCGATGCCGATGCCGCAGCCGCCGGTCGGCGGCAAGCCGTATTCCAGCGCACGGATATAGTCGGCGTCGTAATACATCGCTTCCTCGTCGCCGGCATCCTTGGCTTCGACCTGGGCGCGGAAGCGCGCGGCCTGGTCTTCGGGGTCGTTCAGCTCGGAAAAGCCATTGGCGATTTCACGGCCGGTCATGAACAGCTCGAAGCGCTCGGTGATGCCCGGCACCGTATCGGAAGCACGCGCCAGCGGCGATACTTCGACCGGGTAATCGATGATGTAAGTCGGCTCCCACAATTGCGCTTCGGCGGTTTCCTCGAACAGCGCCAGTTGCAGTGCGCCGAGGCCGGCAATCGCGTGCGGCTTGACGCCGAATTTGTTCAATTCCTGCTTCAGGAAAGCGGCGTCCTGCAACTGTTCATTGGTGTACTGCGGTGCATATTTGTTGATGGCGCCGGTAATGGTCAGGCGCTGGAACGGTTTCGATAGATCCAGTTCGCGTCCCTGATAGACCAGCTGCGTGGTGCCGAGCGCGTCCAGCGCCGTTTGCCGGATCACGGCTTCGGTGAAATCCATCAGCCATTTGTAATCGACGTAGGCCGCATAGAATTCCATCATCGTGAATTCCGGATTGTGGCGCGGCGACACGCCCTCATTGCGGAAGTTGCGATTGACCTCGAACACGCGCTCGAAGCCGCCCACCACCAGCCGCTTCAGATACAGCTCCGGCGCAATCCGCAAAAACATCTGCATGTCGAGCGCGTTGTGATGCGTGATGAACGGCTTGGCCGCCGCGCCGCCCGGGATCACGTGCAGCATCGGCGTCTCGACTTCCATGAAGTCGTTTTTTTCCATGAAGCGGCGGATCGACGACAGCGCCGCCGTGCGCGCCTTGAAGGTGCGGCGCGTGTCTTCGTTGATGATCAGGTCGACGTAACGCTGGCGGTACTTGGTTTCCTGGTCCGACAAGCCGTGGAACTTGTCCGGCAGCGGCCGCAGCGATTTGGTCAGCAGCCGCAGATTGCTGACCTTGATCGACAGCTCGCCGGTCTTGGTCTTGAACAGCGTGCCTTCGGCGCCCAGGATGTCGCCCAGGTCGTAATGCTTGAACGCTTCATGCGCTTCCGCGCCGGCCAGCTCGCTGGTGATGTAGAGCTGGATGCGGCCATCCGCTTTGGCGCCGGAGGCATCCTGGATCGTCGCGAACGAGGCCTTGCCCATCACCCGTTTCAGCATCATGCGGCCGGCGACTGCCACCGTTACTTCCTGCGCTGCCAGCGCCTCGCGCTCCGTCTCGCCGTATTGCTCCTGCAAGGCAGCAGCCTTGTGCGTCGGACGGAAATCATTGGGAAACGCCACGCCTTGCAGGCGCAATGCGGCCAGCTTGGCGCGCCGCTCGGCAAGAATCGAGCTTTCGTCTTTTTCGGCCTGCAGCGCAGAGTAGTCGTCGTTCATCATGATGTGGGACAGTGTTATCAGCGCGCGCTGCAGTCAAAGGGCGACTGCGAACTGACGCATGGTTTTCGGTTTCAGGTAAAAGGCGTTGCCGCCGGGCGACCGGCGGCCCGGAATGCTATACACCCTGTTTCAGCGAAGCGGCAATGAAGTCGTCCAGCTCGCCATCCAGCACGGCCTTGGTATTGCCGGTCTCGAAGTTGGTGCGCAAATCCTTGATGCGCGACTGGTCCAGCACGTAGGAGCGGATCTGGTGGCCCCAGCCGACGTCGGTCTTGGAGTCTTCCAGCTTTTGCTGCTCGCTCATGCGCTTGCGCAGTTCCAGTTCGAACAGCTTGGCCTTCAGCATGTCCCAGGCCTCCGCCTTATTGCGATGCTGGCTGCGGTCGTTCTGGCATTGCACGACGATTCCGGTGGGCGTATGCGTCAGGCGCACCGCCGAATCGGTCTTGTTGATGTGCTGGCCGCCGGCGCCGGACGCGCGATAGGTATCGATGCGCACATCGGCCGGATTGATGTCGATCTCGATCGAATCATCGACCTCGGGATACACGAACAGGCTGGAAAACGAGGTGTGGCGGCCGTTGGCGGAATCGAACGGCGACTTGCGCACCAGCCGGTGCACGCCGGTTTCGGTGCGCAGAAAGCCGTACGCATAATCGCCAACGACCTTGATGGTCGCGGTCTTGACGCCGGCCACCTCGCCATCCGACTGCTCCAGGATTTCCGCCTTGAAGCCCTTGCGTTCGCAATAGCGCAGATACTGGCGCAGCAGCATCGACGCCCAATCCTGCGCCTCGGTGCCGCCGGCGCCGGCCTGGATGTCGATGAAGCAATTGTTGGGGTCCATCGGATTGGAAAACATGCGGTGGAATTCCATTTCTTCCACCCGTTGTTCCAGCTTCTGCGCATCCTGCTCCAGCGCAACCAGGGTGCCTTCGTCCTGCTCGTCGCGCGCCATTTCGAACAGATCGCTGGCGTCGCGCAGATCGGTCTCGATGCCGAGCAGCGTCAGCACGATGGTTTCCAGTGATTTCTTTTCCTTGCCGAGCTCCTGCGCGCGCTTCTGGTCGTTCCAGACGTTGGGGTCTTCCAGCTCGGCGTTGACTTGCTCCAGTTTCTCCGACTTCACATCGAAGTCAAAGATACCTCCGCAGTTCAATCGTGCGTTCGGACAGGTCCTCGAGCAGGGATTCGAGGGAGTTTAGGTGTTCTGCTTCCATGATGAGTCTTTGTGCGGGAAAAGGAGAAATTATACGCGAGCGCGCTCCAGTCCTGCGGCCCGCCGCAGGTCCCGGTTGGGTTTGTCGTTCCCGAGTGCTTTTATCGGGAACCCAGCGCCTGTGGTTTCGCAGAGCTGCGACCGGCAATCCGGCACAACGCTGAACTTCGCAGATACTCCTTGAGGTAAGTGTCAATATCGGGCGTAAAATGGACGTTAAAGCAGCATACTCCATGAATTTATAGGGTATATGGTATATGCAAAAATAAAAGGATGCGTGCCAGAGAGTCAACGTCTAGCAACGGGATATCTGGCGCCCACGACCCTTGCCCGAATCGCCAGAGCAACCGTAGCCGCTGCGCAGCGGCTGGCCGGGGGTGTGCTTATGGCTGTTCGCGTACCGCGTCGGCATTTTCGTCCTCGCCCCAGACGCGAGCAAGGGCGGCCTGGATTTTTTTCTCGAAGCGAACGATCAGTTCGCGATTGGCGGCGACCAGCGCTTGCTCGGCTTCGATTTCGGCGACGATGCCTTGTTGGGTTTGGAGGGGTGGAACCGGGATTTTAATTTGCCGGAGATCGTCCGAGTTAATCTTCAGTGTGCCGTGCGCGGCAGTGGCTAGAATTTGGCTAAACTGTGCTTGCTGTTGCCTAAGTACGAAGGCGAGGAATCGAGGCGTAATGACATCAGTATTGGGATGCATCGCCCTTAGGTCTTGGTTGAAAGCGCACGGTTTCATTACTTCACAAATTGGGATTCCGTTTGCCGAAGCCCATGCCTCGAACGAGAATTAACAGCGAACCGATTGGAGCAATTTGGGTTGCTGACTCGGTTATAGCGGCAGCAGACACGTGTAGGGTCGCGTCGTATATTTGATCTACTTTCAAATCCTTGGCTGATACCCACGGAATTGCGCCGATCCAATAAGATGCATTTGTTTTCGAAGGGGTGCCTCCGCTGGTAAAACTGCACAACTCGCCCAATTGAATGATCGGCCAGTCAGGATGAATGGGAATGTGCGGTCGGTAGTTGTCAGCGACGGCGCGCGCACCGTCGATGACTTTCTGATAGCCCTCGATCTCCGCCACGATTTCCTGCTGCACATCCAGCGGCGGAAGGGGGATTTGATGAGTTTCTAAACATCGGTACGGTTCGAACCCAGTGAATTCCAGCGCCGCCTCGCAGATCCGGAAAAGGTTCAGGGTTTTGCAGCATCCAGTAAAGATATGCTAATGTCGGATTTCGCCGGATCTGTCTGCTTGACGTGAATGAGGTTGTGCTCGATTGGAAAGCAGTTCTTTTCAGATCCATGCTCACGTGTCTCCTGCGAGAACCTTTGTCGGCCAACTACAATCGTCGGCCCTTCGATAATGGTCTTGCTGCGACGTAACCGTGATGCCAGTTTGAGCCAACGACCGGATAAGTGGCCATCCTCACGTTTTTCCTTCGGCAACTGGCACCGTTATTGCCGAAGCGTCGCAGACTTACCTGGAACGCTCGGAGTGGAAACGCGGATTGGCGTTGTATCAGCCCTCCCGATACCGCTCCCCGCTGAGGTTGTAGTCGCCATTCGCGGCGATCTTTTCTTTCGCCACGATCAGGCCGCAGCGTCGGCTGCGAAGTCCGTCAGTCGGCTCGCCCGCTACGCAGCGCGTCGCAGGTAGTCGGCGAGTTCGGCCTGCACCTGCGGCAGGTCGTTCTTCTCGATCGCGCGCCGCTGCGCACCGAGGCCGAAGCCGTCGTTCTCGACCTTGAAGAAGCGCGACGGTGTCGCTCTGCTTGGCGAGCGATTTGTCGAGGATCAGGATGCGAGGTCTTCACGCCGGAGTAGGGATTGAAACAGCCCGCCGGCAGCGAGATGACGGCGACGAGGGACGTTTTCGACCAGCATCTTGCGCAGCTCTTTGTAGGCGGTCTGGCTCTGGAAGATGATGCCCTCGGGCACGATGATGCCGGCGCGGCCGCTGGGCGTGAGGTGCTCGGCCATGTAGTCCACGAAGAGCACTTCGCTGCGCTTGGCCTGGATCGAGAAGCGCTTGTGCGGCTTGATGCCGCCTTTCGGCGACATGAAGGGCGGGTTGGCGAGGATGACGTCGGCGAATTCGTTCCAGCGCTCCTCGGAGGTCAGCGTGTCGTATTCGTAGATGTGCGGATCGGTGAAGCCGTGCAGGTAGAGGTTCACCAGCGAGAGGCGCACCATGTCGGGCGAGATGTCGTAGCCCTTGAAGTTCTTGGCGAGGCGGCCGCGTTCGTCGGGCGTGAGCGTGCTGTGGCCCTTGGCGTCGGTGTTGGCGCGCAGGATGTGCTTGTAGGCGGAGATCAGGAAGCCGGCGGTGCCGCAGGCCGGGTCGAGAATCGGTCTCGTTCTTCTTCGGGTCGACGATCGTCGACGATGAAATCGATGATGTGGCGCGGCGTGCGGAACTGGCCGGCATCGCCCTGCGAGCCGAGGACGGAAAGCAGATACTCGAAGGCGTCGCCGAGGCGCTCGCTGTGGTCGTAGGTGAACTCGTCGATGATCTTGAGGAAGGCCTTGAGCGTCTCCGGGTCGCGATAGGGCAGGTAGGCGTTCTTGAAGATGTCGCGGAAGAGCGGCGGGATGCCGGGGTTCTCCGGCATCTTGCGCGATGCCTTCGGCGTAGAGGCCGAGCATCTCGTGGCCGCCGAGGCCGGAGCGCATCAGCTTGGCCCAGCCGTAGCGGGCGAAGTCGCCGGTGAAGAACTTGCGCTTGCCGCCCAGCTCCTCGGCTTCGGCGTCCATGTCGTCCATGAACTTGTAGATCAGGGCGATGGTGATCTGCTCGACCTGGCGATTTGGGATCGGGCACCTTGCCGACGAGGATGTCGCGGGCGGTGTCGATGCGGCGCTTGGTATCGGTGTCGAGCATGCGATGTCCTTTAGGCGGCGAACTGGTTCAGGGACACGTAGTCCTTGATGTATTCGGGAACGAGCGTCGCGGTACTTCGCCGGCACGGCTTTGAAGTCGCGCGTGGAGAAGACCGGGTTGGTGGCCAGATCGGTGAACTGCCGGCTCTCGATGATGTGCGCGGACCTGGTCGCTGGTGACGTAGGCCTTGAAGTAGGTCTTGATGGCCGGAATCGCCTCGGCCTCCTCGGGCTTGTAGTCGGCGACGAACTTGGCGAACTCTTCTTCCAGCAGTTCGTCCTTGGATTTGAAGCGCGGGATGAGGCCGAAGATCTTTTCCAGAATTTCGCGCAGGGTGAGGCGGCGATCCACGGCGGCGGCCTTGCGCAGCTTCTCGAGGGTGTAGTACTCGTTCGGGCTTGTCGAAGATCTCGCGGTTCACGTAGTCGATGACGCGATCCCACTGGCCGGCCTCGACGGCGGCGGCGATGGTGTCGTTCTCGCGCACGCTGTCTTCGAATTTCTCGAAGAACATGCGGTCGATCTTCATGCCCTCGAGGCCGATGGTCTCTTCCTTGATCGTCGAGAGGATGTCGTCGCCGAGGTGCTCGTAGCGTACCTCCCGACTGCACCACCGGGCCGTCGTGCCGCCGCCGTCTTCGCGCTCCGTGCCCTTGCGGCTTGGGCAGCTTCAGCACTTCGTCGTAGTTGAACTCCTCCTCGAAGTATTCGCAGTTGGCGAAGAAGTCGAAGAGCTTGAAGGCGGTCTTCTGCGGCGCCTTGACGCCGTTCCTTCAGCGCTCGTCGTCGAAGAGCTGTTCGCGGAAGTCATGCTTGCGGGTGCCGCGCCCCTTGATCTGGATGAAATCGGTGGGCGAGAAGATCGGGCGGAACAGGCCGAGGTTGAGAATGTCGGGGCAGTCGTAGCCGGTGGTCATCATGCCGACGGTGACGCAGACGCGCGCCTTGCTGGTCTTGTAGGCGGGCAGGAAATTGGCCGAGCCGAGCAGGTTGTTGTTGGTGAAGTTGATGGTGAACTGCTGGGCGTCGGCGATCTGCGACGTGACCTGCACGGCGAAGTCGGACTGATATTTGCCGGGGAACATGCGGTCGGCCATCTCGTTGAGAATCTGCGCCAGCTTGGCGGCGTGGTTCTGGCTGACGGCGAAGACGATGGACTTGCCGATTTCGCCGCTGATCGGATCGCGCAGGGCGTTTTCGAGAAAGGTCTTGCAGAAGAGCTGGTTGGTGGCGTCGGCAGAAGAAGCGCTTTTCGAACTCGCGCTGCTTGAAGGTCTGCTGTCTGGTCCTCGCCCTGCGTCGTCCGTGAACTCGACGACGAAGCCCTCGTTCGGAGAGCAGCTGCGGTGGTGATGTCGGTGCGGGCATCGACCACGGTCGGATTGATCAGGAAGCCCTCCTTCACGCCATCGAGCAGCGAGTAGCGGAAGGTCGGCTGGCCGTCCTCGCAGCCGAAGGTGCGGTAGGTATCGAGCAGCAGGCGGCGCTCGGCCTCGCGCGGGTCGCGTGGTGGCCGGCTTCGCCTTGTCGAATCTTCTTGCAGGTAGTCGCGCGGCGTGGCGGTGAGGCCGAGCTTGTAGCCGATGAAGTAGTCGAAGACGGCGCGGGCGTTGCCGCCGATGGAGCGATGCGCTTCGTCGGAGATGACCAGATCGAAGTCGGTCGGCGAAAAGAGCTGCTGGTATTTGTTGTTGAAGAGCAGCGACTGCACGGTGGTGACGACGATCTCGGCGTGCCGCCAGTCGTCGCGGTTTTCCTTGTAGATGACCGTCTTGTAGTCGTTGGACAGCAACGCGGCGAAGGCCTTCTTCGCCTGATCTTCCAGTTCCAGCCGATCGACCAGGAACAGGACGCGCCGGGCGTTGCCGGAGCGCAGAAAGAGCTTGATGACGGCGGCGGCGGTCAGCGTCTTGCCGGTGCCGGTGGCCATTTCGAACAGGAAGCGGTCCTTGCCGTCCCCGACCGCTGCCTGCAGCGCGTGGATGGCTTTCAGCTGATAGGGGCGCAGGAAGCGCAGCTTGTTGGCCCGGATGAAATCGGGCCGCTCGGCTTCATTCTTCCACGCGGCTTCGGCGTGGTAGCCGGGCCGCTGGGTGAGCACGATGTAGTCGTCGCCGACCGCTTCCTCGATCAGCCGCTTCGGATCGGGCGTGATCTTCTGGTAGCCGATCACCGACTCCGGCGTTGGGGAAGGTGGTGATGATGTACGGATTGCCGCGCTCGAGGTCCCAGAAGTAGTGCAGATTGCCGTTGGAAAGGATGACGAAGCGGCAGTTCTGGGACGGGCGTATTTGCGGGCCTGCTCCTTGCCGACGAGCGGATTTTTGTCCTCGGCTTTGGCTTCAAGGACGAGGAGCGGAAAGCCTTTTTCATTGAGCAGCAGGAAATCGATGAAGCCCTTGGTCGATTTCTCGAAGTTGTCGCCGAGCGCATCCAGATCCTGCGTCTTGATCGTGACGCTAGGTTCGAGCCGGATGTTGGCCGGCGCGCGCCGTCCGCAAAGAAACGCCAGCCTGCCGCTTCGAGCAGCTTGTTGATCTTGATGCGGGCGGTGGCTTCTTTGGCGGTCATTTGATTGATGGCGACATGGTCGGTGCCAAACCTTACCTGTGGGTCAGGGTAAAAACAAGGGGAGTGGAATGAGGCTTTTGCTTGATCCTGTTACCAAGTAGATGGTGAAGTCTGTGATAGGGGAGTTTTTGGCCGGAGGGATTTGCGGGAATTATTTTCCGTGAGTCGCTTGCAGTGCTATGTGGTACTTGGAAGTTTTAATATACTCATGACAGTAGGGCTTGATATCGGGCGTACAGAGGGTGTTTTATTGGCGTACTCCTAATATCCACCGACATTATCATTCGCGGTTGAAAATGATACCCGGTTGATTTGAACGCAGCACTTCATCCCGGTCATTGCCGACTGACGCAGCCAGCGCTGGTTTCAGACTGACTCGGCATGCTCCACCAGCAACTGCACCCGCGTCACTCCGTTGTATTCGTTTGCGCCCAGCCGGTAAGCGACTTTGGCCTCCCGCCAGATCATCAGCGTGGCCGAACCAGATGGCGTCGTAGCGCTGGCCGTTCTTTTCCAGCGCCAGTTTCAGATGCTTTTCCTTCAAAGTGCGCTGGCTTGCCACCTTGGACTCGTCGCAAAAAACCGATGGCGCAAATCCCTGTCCCCAGACTTGCGCGTCCATCGTTTCGATGAATTGGGTGGTGAAGTACGCGTCCTCCAGTGGGCCGTCGGTTTCCAGCACGTGATCCAGCTGGGCCGGCGTGAGCTCGTCGCGGCTGACTGTCGCGAATGTTTGGGCGAAGGCCACGCCCTGCTGGAGATAATCACGTTTGTCCGGATGGGGAACGGGCAGGAAGTTTGTCCGTCGTAAGAACTGATTCTCGACAAAAGGACCGAGGGCGGCGGCAGAAGAGCAAAACGCTGTATGTAGTTGACAAGCTGCATCGAATCCTGCTGGCCAAATTGCGCCACGCCGACCGGCTCGATTTCTTCCGGGTGATCGCCGACAGTTCCTCGGTGCGAGCGGTACACGGGGGAAACTGGCGCCAACCCGACTGATCGGCGCAAGGCGGGCAGCAAGCACCATCTTGTCGTCGACGGCAACGGTACGCGGCTGAACGTAATCCTGACCGCCGGATGATTCGACTCAGCTCATGCCCTTGGTGGACGGCGGTATCTCCGAAATCGCCGGTCGATGCAGACGGCCACGCGCTAAACCGGAGCGCGTGCAAGCGGACCGCGCTTATGACGGGAGGCATGGTCGCATCGCGCCGCGAGGCATCTTTCCGCAACTGGCTAGGCGGCGTACCGAACACGGCAACCAGCTTAGGCTCACACGTTGAGTCGTTGAGCGCACCTTCGCATGGTTGCTCCAGTCCCGCCGATTGCGGGTGCGCTATGGATGCCGGGCCGATATGCATAAGGGCTTTCGCCATTTAGGCTGCACGAGCATTTGTTGGCAAACTCTTCGCAACGCATGACGCAATCTGTTTCCATTCTCATTTGTTAGACGCTCTTAGCCAAATTGTAAGGCTCGGATGTTTCTGCAGAAACAGAGATGATTCAGCGACAGTTGAAACGTATCCCTATCCAGGCTGTCAACTAATGACATCGCGAGCGTGGGCCACCGCTGCGGCTTCTGCGCACCGTGGAGGTCCCCCAGGACGCAAGCTACGGATCTATTGCATGAAAGACATCGGCGCGCGGGGAGGCAGAAGAGCGGTTGGCGTTCTCGTGCGCAATGTCGTGCCCTTGGCTGTGCTGACAGTGGCGTTGTTCACTACTTACAATGTATGGACCAGAGTCCGCCAAAATATACTGAATGAACTGACGATCGAATTCAATTTCCGCGTTGTCGAAGAAAACCTCCGTATTTACGAAAGATTGGCGGCATCCAAACAGGCGTTGCGGTCCGTAGCCAGCTTGTTCACCGCTTCGGGCACCGTGACGCGCAAGCAATTCAGGACCTTTATCAATCAGTTGCAAATTGAAGAGAACTATCCCGGGATCCAAGGTATAGGATTTATCGCTCTCGTACCGGCGAATCTGAAAGAAAAACACATCGAGTCGATCCACGCGGAAGGGCTTTCGGACTACGCAATTCAGCCTGCAGGCAAGCGTGACTTTTACACGCCCGTCGTTTATTTCGAGCCTTCTTCAGAGCCCAATCGCCAAGTGATCGGTTATGACATGCAGGCCGATCCGGTATTCAGGCAAATCATGGAGGAAGCACGGGATAGCGGTCAAGTTGCGGTGACACCAAAAATGGCACTTAAGCGGAGTACTGATTCCGAGCCGCACCCTGGCGTTTTCATGTTTCTGCCTGTCTATCGGGACGACAGCCCGCTTGAAACGCCGCGCGCGCGGCGAACAAGCATTATGGGCTGGGTTTATGCGCCACTCCTGATCGGCGAACTGATGCATGCCATCAAGGGAAAACGGATAGGCTACTTGGATATCGAAATATACGACGGCGATAGAATTTCCGACGCGGCAAAAATGTTTGATTTGGAACCTGACATAAGCGCCGCCAATGCGATGTGGCAACTCCGGCGTGTGGACCGCCTTACTTTGGGCAGCCATCATTGGCTGGTCGCGGCCAATGCCACGCCAGCCTTAGGTCAGTACATCAATGACGACCGGCCGACATTGATTTTGACTAGTGGAGTCATCATCAGTTTTTTGTTGGCCCTTCTGGCCCGGATCTTTCTCGATGAGCGGGCCCACACCCTCCAGGCCGCCGAGCAGGCAATGCGGCTGGCCTTATATGATCCGCTTACCGGCCTCCCCAACAGAAAGCTGATCGATGAAAGGCTTGCGCAGGGGCTGGCCATGGCAAAGCGCGGCGGGCTCCAACTCGCCTTATTATTTATTGATCTTGATAAGTTCAAGCCGGTCAATGACGAATATGGTCATGCCATTGGCGACCTGCTGCTGAAGGAAGTGGCAATGCGCTTGCAGCATTTCGTTCGGGCATCCGATACGGTGGGCCGACTTGGCGGCGACGAGTTTGTCGCACTGCTGCTGGATATCAAGGGAAAACAAGGCGCCGGCGTTGTCGCCGAGAAGATGTTGCACGCGCTCGCGCAGCCGTTTGCCATATCGGGCAATTCCCTTAGTATCGCCGCCAGCATCGGCATTGCGATTTTCCCCGACAATGCGCTCGAGCAGAACTCATTGCTCAGGAGTGCCGACAAAGCCATGTATGAGGCCAAGAATAGCGGCCGCAGCACGATACGGTTCGCCTAGATCGTTGTTGCTTCTCAGAGCCGTTTGCTACACAAGGAGCAGAGGCATTCCAAAATGAAAGGGCCAACTTAAGGGTTGGCCCTTCGTCATTGGTGAGACTCAATTTAATGTGTCGGTCAGTTGCATGGAGTAGCGTCCGCCAGTTGCAATCTGGTGGCGCGAACTGCGCTAATTTTGGCGGTCTACGCGACCTCGCTGCCTCTAGATCATCGCGTCGCCTTCTTTGCGGGCGATGATCATATCCCGGATCAAGGCGACGATCAGGACGCCGAGAACGCCGGCTGAAATGATCGGCCAAATCAATATATACGCCGTCAACAAGGTGCTCATATTCTTTCCTTTTCCATTATTTGGGGTGGGGTATCTGCCTGCTTCCAGCGCCGATGGCTGGGCAGTGCTGACGCGCGCGGCGTGCCTGGCAGTGCGCGTATCGCGGTCAGCACCAATCTTCACGCGGGTACGCGCTCGGCCGGTTCTTCATGAAACGAAGTGACCCGTTTGGCGAGCAGCGAAAAATCAAAGCGCTCGCGGCTGCGCAGGCTCATCACGACGCATACGACCGAGCTGACGCCGTAGGCGGTCAGCGAGCTCAGCAGCACGCCGTAATCGCGCAGGAAACCGATGCAGAACGGCAGCAAAACGGCCATGGTGAGGGCCGCCATGACAATGGCACAGGTGCGATTAAAGAACGCAAATGTCATCAGGCCGACTACCACGCCACCGCCAATGACCGCGCACAACTCGAAGAACACGGCGACCGCTCCTTGCATCGGCAGCAGCTTGAAGCGTGCCACCGCGAACAACAGGACGCCGGCGATCACCGCGCAGGTAAACGCGGCATTGGTGACGCGATTCCAGTAGAAGCTGACGATCACCGGAAACACGATGGCTCCCCAGAGTGCGCCTACGAACACCAGCATCACCAGGATGTCGAGACGCAGGCTGGCGAAAATGACGCCCAGCATGGTCGCCACGATCATGGTCATCCGGCCCCACCACAGCATGCGCTTGGGATCGGGCTTGCCTTTGGCAAGATTCTTGCCGTAGACGTCGGTCATCATGATCGCCGACAGCGCCGACAGATCGGAATCGGCGGTAGAAGACAGGGAGCCGACCACCAGAATGAAGAACAAGCCCACTGCCACCGGCGGCAGGTAAGACGAAGCCATCTGCGGAATCAGATTGTTCATGTTGCCGTCCGCCGGCTGCAAGCCGACGAACAAGGCCAGCAAACCCAGCATGCCGAGGCCGATGACCACCGCGCCATAGCCGATGGTCGCCGTCAGGAAGGTCGATTTGATCAGGTCTTCGCGCACCGCGAACAGGCGCTGGGCAATCGTCTGGTTGCCGATCGCATAGGCCAGAACCGCGACGAAGTAGGGTGCTCCTTGCTCCAGAATCGCCTTGGTCGAAAAGAAGTCGGCTTGCTGCTCGTCCAGCCGCCACATGTTTGCCGCCAGCATTTCAGTACCGCCGGCGTTGATGAAAATCAGCGGAATGATGATGACCGCGGCGCCGATCATGGCGATCAGCTGGGCGAAATCGGTCATGACCGAAGCGCGGAATCCGGACCACAAGGTGTACGACAGCACGCCCACTCCGGCAATCAGCACGCCCTGGATGAAACTCAAGGGGCTGAGTACCGATACCAGTGCGCCGGCGGCGGTGAAGTTGACCATCAGGCTGATGCAGCTGCCGATCAGGTTGGAAACCGCCATGATCATCTGGCTCGACGTGCCATGGCGTGCCTTGATCACTTCGGCCAGCGTATGCGCTTGCGGCGCCAGCTTGCGAAAGCGCCGTCCAAATGGATAAATGAACAGGATCATGAGCGCGCCCCATAAGCCGTAATGGATCGGCCCGGACAGGCCGTAGCGGTATCCCGACGTGGCGCTGGCATAAAACGAGGCGGCCCAGATCCAGGTGGCGATCATGCTGGCGGCAGAAAGCCCGAAGCCGATCGCGCTGTTGGAAACCATGTAGCCGTCGACGTTTTCGTTTTTTTGCCCGATGAGCAAAGACATCAGGAACGTCACGCCGTAAAAGCCGACTAATAATGCGAGGGTGGTGGTCGTCGACAATTGGAAAAAAGTAGCTTCTTGCATGCTTGCAAATCCTTATGTGCGAGTGCTTTGTTTTTTTGTAAGGACGATCGACCACGCGGCCACTGCCATCGAGGGAGGGCAGCCGCAAGCAGATCGATGTCGTCATACGCATTTCGACGCACGAATGGAATCGACGGCCGCAGTCAAGCCGGTCGGCAATTCGAATACGTGACATTCGAACCAAACCAATAAAAAAAGAAACACAAATCAGGTGTCTCTTTGCTGCTCAGATGACGGCGACGCCGATCCCATAAGCGGAATCAGGGCGTAGTGACAAGCTGGTGCAGCATGACGAGATGACTCGTCGACTAGTTGTTCCGCGACCGTAGTGGCCGGGTAAATTGTTTCGGCTATGTATAGCCGAGCCGCTGTAAAGCGGCGGGATGACGGAAATTCAAACAACGCCTATTAACATGCAGAACCGAAACACTGTCTGCAACGGCGGGCGGCAAGCGTGGTTGAATTACCAGAAATTTTGCATCGCCTGAGGCCCAAAGCAATGCAAAGCGAAGGCCGGATTATAGGAAAGTGAAACGGTTCTGTCTACCCGACAGACCGAGAGCCGGTATGTGACGGCATGCAGAGTGGCCGGCGAATTCACGCACAGAGACAGGACTCTGGCGCGAAGGCTGTCAGCTTTATAAGAAGCTTCAACCGCCCTCGGCATACTCCACCAGCAACTGCACCCGCGTCACCCCGTTGTATTCATTCTTGTCCAGCCGATAGGCCACTCGCGCCCGATCCGGCAACGCGTCGGCATGGCCGAACCAGATCGCATCGTAGCGGCTGCCGTTTTTTTCCAGCAGCAGTTTCAAATGCCGCTCTTTCAGCACGCGCTGGCTTACCACCTTGAACTCGTCGCAGAACACCGGCGGCGCAAATCCCTGTCCCCAGACTTGCGCGTCCATCGTTTCGATGAATTGGGTGGTGAAGTAAGCGTCCTCCAGCGGACCGTCGGTTTCCAGCACGCGTTCCAGCTGGGTGGGCGTGAGCCAGTCGCGGCCGACTGTCTCGAACGCCTGGGCGAAGGCGTCGAAGGCGTCGGCGCGGAGGGTGAGGCCGGCGGCCATCGCGTGACCGCCGAATTTGTCGATCAGCGTCGGCGCGTGCTTGGAAACCAAATCCAGCGCGTCGCGCAGGTGGAAACCGGGAATCGAGCGGCCGGAGCCCTTGATCCAGCCGCCGTCGGCAGGGGCGAAGGTGATGGTCGGACGGTAGAACTTGTCCTTCAGGCGCGAGGCGACGATGCCGATCACGCCCTGGTGCCAGGAGGCGTCGAACACGCTGACGGTGGCGCTGTCCTTGGGGTCGAAGCTGTCCAGCAACAGCAGCGCGGTGTCCTGCATGCCGGCTTCGATGTCGCGCCGTTCGCGGTTGATGGCGTCGAGCTGCTGGGCGATGGCCCAGGCGCGGCCTTCGTCGTCGGTGGTCAGGCATTCGATGCCGAGCGCCATGTCGGCCAGCCGGCCGGCCGCGTTCAGGCGCGGCCCCACTGCAAAACCGAGGTCGAACGGCGTGGCGTTGCGCGCCTCGCGTCCGGCGGCGCGGAACAGCGCGGCGATGCCGGCATGCATGCGGCCGGCGCGCATGCGCTTGATGCCCTGCGCCACCAGGATGCGGTTGTTGGCGTCGAGCTTGACCACGTCGGCCACGGTGCCGAGTGCGACCAGGTCGAGCAGGGCATCCAGCCGGGGCTGGTTCTGTGCGTCGAATACGCCGCGCCGGCGCAGTTCCGCGCGCAGCGCCAGCAGCACGTAGAACATGACGCCGACACCGGCCAGGTTCTTGCTGGGGAATCCGCATTGCGGCTGGTTCGGGTTGACGATCACGCGTGCTTCCGGCAGTTGCTCGGCCGGCAGATGGTGGTCGGTGATGACGACTTCGATGCCGCGCCGGTTGGCTTCGGCCACGCCGTCGATGCTGGCGATGCCGTTGTCGACGGTGATGATGATGTCGGGCGATTTTTCGCGGGCGGCGAGGGCGACGATTTCCGGCGTCAGGCCATAGCCGTATTCGAAGCGGTTGGGCACGATGAAGTCGATCTGCGCGCCCATCGCGCGCAATCCGCGCAGGCCGACGGCGCAAGCGGTGGCGCCGTCGCAGTCATAGTCGGCGACGATCACCATCTTCTTGCCGGCGGCGATCGCATCTGCCAGGAAGGCGGCCGCATGGTCGATGTGCAACAGCCCGGACGGCTTGATCAGCGCGGTCAGGTCGCTGGCCAGTTCGGCCATGTCGAGCAGGCCGCGCGCCGCATACAGGCGCGCCATCACCGGGTGCACGCCGCTTTGCCGCAGGCGCTCGGCGTCGCGGAACGGATAGGGTCGGACTGTGATGCGCGTCATGCCTGCAGTCTCGCCAGTGAGGGTTTCATCCAGAATTTTTTCAACGAACGGGGGCTGCTGCCGGCTTCGACCAAATGCGTGCTGTTGCTGCAGATCAGGGTCAGTCGGTCGAATTTCCCTGCTTGCAGCGCCTGCAATAGCGGCACGAACCATTCCTGCTCCAGAGCATGCATGCGCTCGCAGCCAGCTTGACCAATCACTGGCCAGCGCTGCTTCCAGTAACGTATCCAGTACCAGCAAGCCGTGCCCGGCTGCTGCCGCGATGACCTGTTCCGCGTTGCAATTCGAATGCTGTGTTCCGCTACAGGGGCGATAGGCTGTCATCCAGGCGGGAAAATTGAAGGCTGCCTGATAGCTGTCGGCGGCTGCGGCCAGCCTGGCCGGCGCGCCACCCCAGAGCCAGATCGAATTGACCGGTTCTTCCCCGCGTGCCTGCCGCTCGTCATTCACCGGGTGGGCGAACCATTCCATCTGAACTTCGTTTTGCAGCTTGCGCCATGCGGCGCTCGCCATCGCCTTGCGGGGTCCAGATATCGATGCTGCGACCGCAAGCCGCATCCGGCGTCGAGGTCTGCAGTGCACTCCAGTCGTCGGCACGAGCGAACCAGGTATCGGCGTTGCCGTACACGAGTTGCCTGCCGTCCTGCTCGAACAGCGGTTGCGCCACCTCGAACAGGCGGCGCGCTTCCTCGTCCGCCAGTTGCAGCTGACGCAGGTCGGTCAGGACCAGATGGTCGCGGGCGATGTGGATATGGATCGGCTGAATCACGAACCAGAAGCCGGCGTCTGCCGTCAGGCCAAAGGAGCGCATGGCGCCGACGGCCAGCGGCGGACTATTGTCTGCTTGCAATTCGGCAGTCAGTCCGAAGCGCTGTGCGCACCAGGCCTCATGCGGCAGCGCGCGTGAAAATTCATTGAAGCTGCGCGTGCGGAATGCATCTTTGCCGAAATGGGTGCGCGCCAGCAAGGTGGCCAGGGCCGGCGCTTGCAGGGCGCGCAACAGGTCGCCGCCCAGTTGCGGCGGCAGCAGGCCGAATGGCAGCAGGATATCGAGGGAATTCATGCCGCGATTGTAGGGCGATATGCGCCCCGGCAAAAAAACCGGGCGTTTTTCAGGCTGGCGTGGCTGATCGTCAGTGCCGGCCCAATGCCGCCAGCGGATGCTGTTGCGGCTCCCAGGGTGACGTGAAGAAGCGGTCCAGCGCTTGCTGCGCGGCCTGTGCCGAAGGCACGCGCTGCCATTGCGGTGCATTGTCCTTGTCCACGATCAGCGCGCGCACGCCTTCGATGAAGTCACCATCCTCGAAACAATGGTGGACCAGCCCCAGCTCCATCCGAAAACAATCGGCCAGGTCGAGACGGCGGCCGAGCAGCAATTGGCGTCGGGTGACGTTCATCATCAGCGGCGAGCGGGTTTGCATGGTTTTCAGGGTTTTTTGCGCCCATTCCTGGTAACGCGGGTCGCTTTCCTCGCTCAGCGACTGCATGATCGCGGCCACATCCGGGGCGCTGAAATGCCGATGCAAGGCGGGCAACACTTCGAACAGCGGCGGCACTTCGGGTGCTGTCGGGCGGGCGCCAAGCGCAGCGTAAATATCCGCTTGCGGGTCCGCGCGTCCAGCGAATGCCGGATAAGGTCTGTTCCAGGTCGGCCAGCGCGGCACTCGGCACAAAGGCGTCCGCCAGGCTGCAAAACAGCGTGTCGGCGCTAAAGATCGATTGCCCGGTAATGCCGAGGTAGAGCGCCAGTTCGCGTTGCGTGCGCGACATGAAATAGCTGGCGCCGACGTCCGGCACTAGCCCGATCCCGGTTTCCGGCATCGCGACCCGCGTGCGCTCTGTCACCAGCCGCAGCGACGCTCCTTGTGCCAGTCCCATCCCGCCGCCCATCACGATGCCATCCATCAGCGCCACATAGGGTTTGGCAAAACGATGGATCTGGTAATCCAGTCGATATTCGTCGATGAAAAAATCGTGATGCAGCGCACCGTGCTCATGCCAGCTGTTATACAGCGAGCGGATGTCGCCACCGGCGCAAAACGCCTTTTCTCCGGCGCCGCGCAGCACTACCGCGTGGATCTGGGCATCGGCGGCCCAGGCGTCCAGGCGAGCGGCCATGGCGCGCACCATGCCATGCGACAGCGCATTCAGGACCTTGGGGCGGTTCAGCGTGATCAGGCCGACCTGGTTGATGACTTCGAACAGGATTTCGTCTTCTGTGTGGTTGGCGGTAGGGGACAGATTCATGGACTTTGATATTTTTCGAGGAATGAAGAGGGGAGTTTGCGGATCGTTTTCTGTCGTTCCCGCGACTTTAAGCGTGAATGCATGCATTCACCCCAGCGGCTTTTGCAGGGCAATAAATACGTTGGCCCCGACCAGCATACGACACTGGGTTCCCGCCTAAGGCCGCGGGAACGACAGGGTAAAGTAGTGTAGTTGATCTTTGTGGCGCGCTCACTCGGTCGGCGCCAGGCCGCGTGCGATCAGCATGCGCTGGATTTCGCTGGTGCCTTCGTAGATTTGCGTGATGCGGGCGTCGCGGTAATGGCGTTCGACCGGGTAGTCTTCCAGATAGCCATAGCCGCCATGGATCTGGATCGCCTTCGAGCAGATCCATTCCGCCGCTTCCGACGCGAACAGCTTGGCCTGCGAGGCTTCCGACAAGCAGGGCAGGCCAGCCGTGCGCATTTGCGCCGCGTGATGAGTCAACAGGCGCGCCGCGTTCAGGCGGGTGGCCATGTCGGCCAGCATATTGGCGATGCTCTGGTGCTCGGTGAGGTGCTTGCCGAACTGGCTGCGTTCGCTGGCGTAGCGCAGCGCGTCATCCAGCGCGGCGCGCGCGATGCCGATCGCCTGGGCAGCGATACCGATGCGGCCGCCTTCCAGGTTGGACAGCGCGATCTTCAGCCCGGCGCCGGCTTCACCCAGCAGGTTTTGTTCCGGAATCGTGCAATTGTCGAAAGTGATCGGGCAGGTGTCGGAGGCGCGGATGCCCATCTTGTGCTCGGGCCGGCCGACCGACAGTCCCGGACTGTTGCCGGGCACGATGAAGGCGGAAATGCCTTTCTTGCCCAGCGCCGGATCGGTGACGGCAAACACGATGATCATGCCGGCGCGCTGGCCGTTGGTGGTGAACTGCTTGCTGCCGTTGAGGACCCATTGGCCGTTTTTCAGTTCGGCGCGGGTCTTCAGGTTGTGCGCCTCGGAGCCGGCCTGCGGCTCGGTCAGCGCGAAGGCGCCGATCATGCTGCCGGACGCCAGCGCCGGCAAATACGCCTGCTTTTGTGCGTCGGTGCCAAATTTCAGGATCGGGCCGCAGCCGACCGAATTGTGCACGCTCATCAGCGTGGCGCAGGAGGCGCAGCCGGCGGCGATTTCCTCCATCGCCAGCGCATAGGCGGTGTAGTCGGTGTAGGTGCCGCCCCATTCCTCCGGCACGATCATGCCGAGCAAGCCGAGCGCGCCCATCTCGCTGACGATTTCGTTTGGCAATTGCGCCGCCTTGTCCCAGGCGGCGGCATTCGGCACCAGCCGCTCGCGCGCGAAGTCGCGCGCGCTGTCACGGATCATGCGCTGGTCGTCGGTATATAAATCGCTCATCTTGTCCTCGCAATGGTTGGCCAATCACTGGCGTATTCCGGTTGATGCGGAAGCCACCAGTATAAAAAGGGAAGCGCCGCTGATCTATGTCGAAAGCGCGCAAGGCGCTTGAGCAGTTTTGCCATAGCCGGCCAGAACCTTGGGCTAGAATCGGAACCCTCTTGCCACTTTCAACACGGTCCCCGATGCAAAAAGGCAGCGTCGCCATCTGCTTCGTGCAACAGGCCATGCAGGGCGTGCTTCAGCGCCAGCTGGACGCCGCTGCATTGCTGCGCGCCGCCGGCATTTCGCCCGACCTGTTGGCGCTGCCGCATGCGCGAGTGTCCGCCGCCAGCTATAGCACATTATGGCGCGAAGTGGCGCTGGCGCTGGACGACGAATTTTTCGGCCAGGATGCGCGCCGCATGAAGGTCGGCAGTTTCGCCATGCTGTGCCAGAGCGTGATCCACTGCAAGACGCTGGAGCAGGCGCTGCGGCGCGCATTGCAGTTTTTTGACTTGGTGTTGGACGATCTCGGCGTCCGCCTGGAGATGGAAGACGGCGTTGCCGCGCTGGTCCTGCAGCAGCGCGACGAGAGTGCGGCGCTGCGGATCTTTGCGCACGAAACCTTGCTGATCATGTTGCACGGGCTGGCATGCTGGCTGGTTGGGCGCCGCATCCCGGTGCTCTCGACCGCTTTTGCTTATGCCGAGCCGGCGTACAGTGAAGAATATCGAAGCATGTATTCGACTCAGCTGCGCTTTGACGCACCGCGCACCGCGCTGCGTTTCGATGCCGCTTACCTGGCGCTGCCGCTGGTGCAGAACGAGTGCACCCTGAAGGACTTCCTGCGCACGGCTCCCGGCAGCCTGATCCTCAAATACAAGAACAGCCATTCAATCGCTTCGCGCATCCGCCACCGCTTGCGTGCGCTGCCGGTGGCGCGCTGGCCGGAATTCGATGCGCTGGCCGATGAAGTGCATCTGGCCGGCTCGACGCTGCGTCGCCGGCTGGAACAGGAAGGCCAGTCGTACCAGGCGATCAAGGATCAACTGCGGCGCGATCTTGCCATCGAGTATTTGCTGCGTTCGCCGAAAAGCGTGTCCGAGATCGCGCTGGAGCTCGGTTTTGCCGAACCGAGCGCGTTCTATCGGGCGTTCAAGAAATGGACCGGCGCCCGGCCGGCGCAATACCGGCGGCACCTGGGCGCGGCAGAGTAGGCAGGTGGGCGTGGCAATTTTGACCGGCAGGGCGCTTTGTTATACTGCGTTCGCGCGGCTGTCGCGGCTTCTGCGCGTGTTTGCGATACAACGCCACTGGAGAAATGCATGCATTCCGGCTAGAAGTGTGCGGCAAGGACAGGCAGGAGAAGCGTGATCCAAACCGTTCGCAGCCCTGTGCACGTATAGTGTTGGCTGCAGGAGTATATGTCTTAGACGGCCATTTTGCGCCCGGTATTTGCTGTGTACATATGGAGTATATGGAAATGATCCGGGCACCTGTTGACCGTTCCATGGCCGGCACGCAAGCAGTCAATGCCAGAATACCTACACTAACGAACTTCGCGCCGCCAGTACGCCAGCCACATCGGGCGGTCTGACCGGCCAAACCCGATGACTGCTCCATCCGTCGACTCCGCTTCCCCTGCCAGCGCGCCGTCGCTGCGGGCGCGGCTGCTGGCCGATCTGGCCGGTCTGGCGCCAAGCTATTTCGGGCTGGTGATGGCGACCGGGATTGTCTCGATCGGCGCTCACCTGCTCGGCTGGCTACACGTGGCGCGCACGCTGTTTTACCTGAACAACGGGATGTATGCGGTGTTGTGGCTGCTGACCCTGGCGCGCCTGCTGTGCTTTCCGCGCCGCGTTTTCAGCGACCTGATCGATCACTTGCGCGGCCCCGGGTTCTTTACCATGGTGGCCGGCACCGGCATGCTGGGCAGTCAATACGTGCTGCTGACCGCCAACACTGGCAGCGCACTGATGCTGTGGGCCGTGGCGCTGGTGCTGTGGGTCGGGTTGACCTATGCGATCTTCACCGCCTTCACGGTCAAGGAACACAAGCCGACACTGGACCGCGGCATCAGCGGCGGCTGGCTGCTGGCGGTAGTGGCAACCCAGTCGATCGCGGTGCTGGCCGCGCTGCTGGCGCCGCACGTCGCCCAGCCGTACCGGCTGGAACTGAATTTCCTGGCGCTATCGATGTGGCTGTGGGGCGGCATGCTGTACATCTGGATGATGTCGCTGATCTTTTACCGCTACACCTTTTTCCGGCTGGAGCCAGGCGATTTGTCGCCACCGTACTGGATCAACATGGGAGCGATGGCAATCTCGACACTGGCCGGCTCGCTGTTGATCATCAACGCGCCGGATGCACCGTTCCTGGCCTCCTTGCTGCCGTTCCTGAAGGGATTCACGGTGTTTTACTGGGCCACCGGCACCTGGTGGATACCGATGCTGCTGGTGCTGGGCGTTTGGCGCCATGTCTACAAGCGCTTTCCGCTGCGCTACGATCCCTTGTATTGGGGCGCCGTGTTCCCGCTCGGCATGTATGCGACCTGCACCCATCAGATGGTGCATGCGATGGAGTTCGGGTTCCTGCAATCGCTGCCCGTCGCTTTTTTGTACGTCGCGCTGCTGGCATGGTGCATGGCGTTTGCCGGCCTCCTGCACGACTTGCTGCGGCGCTTCGGTGTCTTGCGCCCGCGCGCCACGCTTGCCTGAAGGAATACCATGAACACCATGCCTGCCGATGAATTGATCCAACTATTGAATAGGCTGCTGGAAGCCGAACGTGCCGGCGCCAGAACGCTGGCTGCTTTCCTGGACGAATACCCGCCGCAATCGCCGGCGTGGCAGCAATTGCGGCGCGTGCAGCGTGACGAGGCCAGCAATTGCAAGCTGCTGATCGATGCCATCCGCAGTTTGGGAGCCGAGCCGAGCGGCGCCACCGGCGATTTCCTTGGCAAGGCGCTGGCGGTGCAGGGCCGGGCGGCGCGGCTGGCGTTCCTGAACCGCGGCCAGGGCTGGGTTGCACGCAAGATCGGCGAAGCGCTGCCGCGGATCGATACCGGGCCCCTGCATCACATGTTGCAGGGCATGCTGGATTCACACTTGGTCAATATTGCCGCCTGCGCGGCGCTGCCGGAGGCCATGGCAGAGAATCCTGCGCCGCCGGCTTGAATTGCGCGCATCATGTGGCACACTGCGCACCGTAGCGGTGGCCGGATGGCAATCCGAGCAGGATGACTTGCGGCGAAATTTCATGGGAGTTTCATATTGAGTATCAAAGACCTGGGCTTCGAGTGGCTGGTCGGTTTGCGTTATACGCGCGCCGGCCGTCGCAGCGGCCGCAATAGTTTCATTTCCTTCATTTCGCTGATTTCGATGGCCGGCATCGCGCTTGGCGTGGCGGCGCTGATCGTGGTGCTGTCGGTGATGAACGGCTTCCAGAAGGAAGTGCGCGATCGCATGCTGTCGGTGCTGGCGCACATCGAGGTGTTCGACGCCAGCGGCGCCATGCCGGACTGGCAGGAAACCGCCAGGGAAGCGTTTCGCAACAAGGAAGTCAAGGGCGCCGCGCCGTATGTGGCGGCGCAGGCGATGATGACGCACGGCGAGACGGTGCGCGGCGTGATCATCCGCGGCGTGCTGCCGCAGGAAGAGCCGACCGTGTCGGAGGTGGCGTCGCAGGTGCGCGAAGGGCAGTTTCAACGATCTGAAACCCGGCGAGTTCAATATCGTGCTGGGCGGCGAACTGGCGCGCGGCCTGCAGGTCAGCGTCGGCGACAAGGTGACGCTGATCGCGCCGCAGGGCCAGGTGACGCCGGCCGGCGTGCTGCCGCGCCTGAAGCAGTTCACCGTGGTCGGCATTTTCGAGGCCGGGCACTATGAATTCGACTCGACGCTGGCTTTCATGCAACTCGAGGATGCGGAAAAAATGTTCCGTCTCAGCGCGCCGTCCGGCCTGCGGCTGCGCATCGCCGACATGCTGCAGGCGCCGCAGGTGGCACTCGAACTATCGAAGACCTTGAGCGGCAATTTGCTGATTCGCGACTGGTCGCAGCAGAACCGCAACTGGTTTGCCGCGGTGAAAACCGAGAAACGCATGATGTTCATCATCCTGACGCTGATCATCGCGGTGGCCGCCTTCAACCTGGTGTCGACGCTGGTGATGACGGTGACCGACAAGCAGGCCGACATCGCCATTTTGCGCACGCTGGGAGCTTCGCCGCGCTCGATCATGAAGATCTTCATGATCCAGGGCGCGCTGGTGGGCCTGATCGGCACCGCGCTCGGGGTCGGCTTTGGCGTTCTGGTGGCGAGCAATATCGACGTCATCGTGCCGTTCATCGAACACCTGCTCGGCATCCAGTTCCTGCCGCGCGATATCTATCTGATCAGCGCCTTGCCGTCCGATCTGCGCTGGCCGGATGTCGGCACCATCGGCGTAGTGGCGGTGGTGCTGGCGTTTTTGGCAACCTTGTACCCCAGCTGGTGGGCAGCGCGGGTCAAGCCGGCGGAGGCCCTGCGTTATGAATAAGGCTGCCATGAATGAAATCGTGCTGTCGTGCCGCGGATTGGCAAAGACGTTTACCCAGGGCAGCTATTCGGTCAAGGTATTGGAAGGCATCGATCTGGATGTGGTGCACGGCGAGCAAGTCGCGATCGTGGGCGCCTCCGGCTCCGGCAAATCGACCTTGCTGCATCTGCTGGGTGGACTGGATGCGCCAAGTGCCGGCAGCGTCACGCTGCAGGGGCAGAACCTGTCGCAACTGGGCGAAAAAGCGCGCGGCGATTTGCGCAACCGCGCGCTCGGTTTTGTCTATCAATTTCATCACCTGCTGCCGGAGTTTTCGGCGCTCGACAACGTCGCCATGCCGCTGATGATCCGCCGCCAGGGCCGTCCCGAAGCG
This sequence comes from uncultured beta proteobacterium, assembly GCA_963707665.1. Lineage (GTDB taxonomy): Bacteria > Pseudomonadota > Gammaproteobacteria > Burkholderiales > Burkholderiaceae_D > DATJCV01. Next base: position 82,949 of record CAVPQU010000014.1, read on the forward strand.
CGGGCGGCGGCGCGCGAAGTGCTGGCGCGCGTCGGCCTCGCCAAACGGGAAATCCACGTGCCGGGCGAGCTGTCCGGCGGCGAGCGGCAGCGGGTGGCGCTGGCGCGCGCGCTGGTCGCGCATCCGGCGTGCGTGCTGGCGGATGAGCCGACCGGCAATCTGGATCGCGCCACCGCGCACAAGACTTTCGACCTGATGCTGGAACTGTCGCGCACGCTCGGCACGGCCTTCGTCATCGTGACCCACGATATCGAGCTGGCACGGCGCTGCGGGCGCATCCTGCGGCTCTCCGAACACGGTCTGCAAGCCTACGTCGAATAGCATGTGGATCGATACTCACTGCCACCTCGATGCGCAGGAGTTTGCCGGCCAGGAAGCACGGCTGGCAGCCGATGCGGCGCGGCAGGGAGTGGGCAAGATCGTGATTCCAGCGGTGGCGCGCTCGAATTTCGCTGCTGTCGCGCAACTGGCGGCGGCCCAGCCGAATTGCGTGTATGCGCTCGGCATTCATCCGTTGTACGTGGCGCAAGCGCAAGAGGAAGACCTGGCGGCGCTGCGGGTGGCGGTGGCGCAGGCATTGGCCGATCCGCGCCTGGTGGCCATCGGCGAGATCGGGCTGGATTTTTTTGTGCCGGCGTTAAAGCAGGGCGAGCTGCGTGAAAAGCAGGAACATTTCTTTGTCGAACAGCTGAAAATTGCGCGTGACTTCGGGCTGCCGGTGCTGCTGCACGTGCGCCGGGCGCAAGACACCATCCTCAAGTACCTGCGCCGAATCGCTGTTCCGGGCGGCATCGCGCACGCCTTCAACGGCAGCTTCCAGCAGGCCGGCATCTTCATCGAACTCGGTTTCAAGCTGGGTTTTGGCGGCGCCATGACCTTTCCGCGCGCCTTGCAGTTGCGCCGGCTGGCGAGCCAGCTGTCGCTTGACGCCATCGTGCTGGAGACCGATGCGCCGGATATCGCGCCCGTGTGGCTGCACCCGGAGGCCAACCGGCCCGACCAGATTCCGCAAATTGGCGACGCGCTGGCGGCGCTCAGGCAGATGCCGTCCGGGCTGCTGGCGGCACACACTTCGGCCAACGCGCGCGCCGTGTTGCCGCGGATGGCGCAACTGGACTAGGCGCCGTGCGCAGCGCCATTTTCGGCTTCGTGCTGGGAGTGTTCTGGCTGCAAAATCAGGCGGACTTGCCGTCGCCGCTTCAGCTTGGCCTGATCGTGGGTGGTGCGGCCTGGTGCGGAGTGCTGATCCGGTTTGCCGCGCATCCCTATCTGAAGTCGCTGCTGCTGGCGGCCTGCGGCGGCGCTCTCGGCTTTGCCTGGGCCGCATTGCTAGCGCAACAGGCGTTGAGCACGCAACTGCCCGCCGTCTGGGAAGGGCGCGACGTCACGGTGATTGGTACGATCGACAGCTTGCCGCACCAGCTGGAACAGGGCGTGCGCTTCAATTTCGCGGTGGAGCGGGTACTGCCGCAGGATGATGTCGCGCCAAGCATTCCGTCGCGTCTGGCGCTGTCCTGGTATGCCGGATTTGCCGGCGACGTGGCGCGCGTCGAGCGGCGTGTCGAGCCGGGCGAGCGCTGGCAACTGACGGTGCGCCTGCAGCGCCCGCATGGCAACGCCAATCCCTATGGTTTCGACTATGAAGTATGGCTGCTGGAGCAGGGCTTGCGCGCCACCGGCTATGTACGGCCGGAAGCAGTCGGCGCGGTGCCGAATCGGCGGCTGGACACCTTCGTCTGGAGCTTCGGCAATGTCGTCGAAACGTGCCGCCACTGGCTGCGCGAGCGAATTGTTGCCGCCTTGCCGGACAAGAAATATGCCGGCGTGATCGTCGCGCTGGTGGTCGGCGACCAGCGCGCGGTCAGCCAGTCGGACTGGGCGGTGTTCAATCGGACCGGCGTCAGCCACCTCATTTCCATCTCCGGCCTGCACATCACAATGATCGCCGGCCTGTTTGCCAGCCTGGCGTTCTGGCTGTGGCGGCACTCGTTTTTTACCGGTGCGCAATTGCCGCTGCGGCTGCCGGCGCAAAAGGCGGCGGCGCTGGCGGGTGCCGGCAGTGCGCTGCTGTATGTGCTGCTGGCCGGGTTCGGCGTGCCGGCGCAGCGCACGCTGTACATGCTGTCGGTGGTGGCGGCGGCGTTGTGGCTCGGGCGCATTACCAGCGTCTCGCACGTGCTGTGCCTGGCGCTGGCGGTGGTGGTGGTGCTCGATCCGTGGGCGGTGTTGTGGCCGGGTTTCTGGCTCTCGTTCGGCGCAGTCGGCCTCATCCTGTACACCTCGGTCGGGCGCACGCTGCAGCTTGCCGCAGCGGAGAGGGCGCGCGCGTGGCACGCCTGGCGCGCGACGCTGGTATCGGCCGCGCGCACCCAGTACGCGGTCACGCTGGGCCTGGTGCCGCTGACGGTGCTGCTGTTCGCCCAGGTGTCGCTGGTCAGCCCGCTGGCGAATGCGGTGGCGATCCCGCTGGTCAGCCTCGTCGTGACGCCGCTGGCGCTGCTCGGCAGCGTCCTGCCGGCGCCGCTGGCAGCGCTGGGTGCTGAGCGCGGCGCACGCGCTGGTGGAATGGCTGGCACTGGCGCTTGGCTGGCTGAATGCGCTGCCGCTGGCGGTGTGGGCGGCGCCCACTCCAGCGCCGTGGATTTTCCTGCTGGCGCTGGCCGGCACCCTGTGGCTGCTGGCGCCGCGCGGCTGGCCGGCGCGCTGGATCGGCGTGGTCGGCTGGCTGCCGCTGTTGCTGAACGCGCCGACCCATCCGCCGGCCGGCCAGATGTGGGTGACCGCCTTCGACGTCGGCCAGGGCATGGCGCTGCTGGTGGAAACCGAAAAGCATCGTTTGCTGTACGACACCGGGCCGACCTATTCGCCCGCTTCAAACGGCGGCAGCCGGGTTATCCTGCCTTATCTGAAAGCGCGCGGCATCCAGGCGCTGGATGCGGTGGTGGTGAGCCACAACGACAATGACCACTCCGGCGGCGCGCTGTCGATTTTCGACGAGATCAGGGTCGATTGGGTGGCTTCGTCGCTGGCGCTCCACAGCCCGATCGTGCGGGCGGCGCCGGCGCACCGGCGCTGCGCTGGCCGGGCAGAGCTGGTCCTGGGACGATGTGCAATTCGAGATGCTGCACCCGACCGCGGCCGACTATGAAAACGAGAAAAGCAAGCCGAACGCACTCGGCTGCACGCTGAAGGTCACGCTCGGAGCGCAGGCGATCTTGCTGCCGGCTGACATCGGGGTGCAACAGGAAGCCCGACTGCTGGCCCGCGATCCGCAGCAGTTGCGGGCCACGGCCTTGCTGGCGCCGCATCATGGCAGCGGCACTTCGTCCAGCCTGGCGTTCCTGCAGGCGGTGCAGCCGCAGGTCGCCTTGTTCCAGGTTGGCTACCGCAATCGCTATCGGCATCCGAAGCAGGAAGTGTTCGAGCGCTACGGCGAGCTCGGCATCGCGCGCCTGCGCAGCGACGAGGCGGGCGCAATCACATTACAATTCGGGCCCTCACTTCACATTGTCGAACACCGGCGCGAGCATGCACGTTACTGGCATGGCCGCTGACGATCACCACTATGCCGCAACCGATACTCCATTTCGTTCACGCCAACAGTTTTCCCGCTGGAACCTACCGACTTTTTTTTGATCACCTGCGTGCCGATTACGATGTTCGCGCCTTGCCGATGCACGCGCACAATCCGAATTATCCGGTGCGCGATGGCTGGCACGAGCTGATGCTGGAGCTGGCTGACGAGCTGCAGGCGCAATACGATCGGCCGGTGATCCTGGTCGGCCATTCGTTTGGCGGCATGTTGAGCCTGATGCTGGCCAAGGCGCGGCCGGAGCTGGTGCGCTGCGTGGTGATGCTGGATTCGCCGGTGGTGGCGGGCTGGCGCGCACGATTGCTGCGAGCGGCGAAATCGATCGGGATCGACAAGAAATTCTCGCCCGCGCGGTTTTCCGAAAAGCGTCGCAAATTCTGGCCCGATGCCGAAAGCGCTTACCAGCATTACGCATCCAAGCCGATGTTCGCCGCGTGGGCACCCGGGGTGCTGCGCGATTATCTCGACAGCGGCCTCGATCCGCATGCGCAAGGCGTCACCCTGCGCTTCACGCGCGAGACCGAAACGGCGGTCTACAGCAGCTTGCCGGATCACGTCGGCGCGCTGGTGCGGCATGGCGTGCCGGTGCCGGTGGGTTTCATCGGCGGCAGCGAATCGGTAGAATGCCGTCAGGCGGGGATGGCCGCCACCCGGCGCCTGGTCGGGCGCCATTTGACGTTGCTGCCCGGCGGCCATCTGTTCCCGATGGAGTCGCCGGCCGCTGCGGCGCAAGCAGTACACCAGATGATCCAGTCTCTGCTACCTTCCTGACCATGCGCGCACCCATTTCAAGCCTGCTGTTCGTCACTTGCCTGTTTGCCGCTGCGATGGCCCCGGCCGCAGCTCAGGCCGATACATCGTCTTCATTCTGGCGGGATGTGCAGAACGTGTGGCAGCAGGGGCGCACCACGCACACGCTTGAAATCGACAACGACAGCCTGCTGCTGCGAGATACCGACGGCTTCTATACCAGCGGTGTGCGCTACACCCAGCAATACGCGCTGCGCAATGATGGCAGCCTGGACATCGTTGGCTGGCGCGTCGGCCAGGAAATCTATACGCCGTCGGATATCAAGCTGCCGCCGGCCGCGATTAGTCCATCCGACCATCCGTATGCCGGCTGGCTGTACGGCGGCTTGTTTCGCGCCACCCATTTCGCCGATGGCGGCCATCTGCGCTATGGCCTCGACCTGGGTTGTCTCGGCCCGTGCGGTGGTGGCGAGTGGGTACAGAAGCGCTTGCACCGGATTATCGACCAGCCGCAGCCGCAAGGCTGGAGCCGGCAAGTCAGGAACGAGCCGGGCGCGGTGCTGTATGCCGACTATGCGCCGCGCCGCTGGCGCCTGAATTCGTGGCTCGACCTGACGCCCAATGTGCACGGCCGCTTCGGCAACATTTTCACCGACGCCGGTGCCGGCATCGTGCTGCGCGGCGGACGCCTGAACCTGCTGCCGGACGAAGCGACGCTGCACGGTTTCGTGCGGCTCGATGCGCGGGCGGTGGGCTATAACGCCACGCTGCAGGGCGGATATTTTTCCAGCGGCAATCCGCATACGGTGGCGCCCAAGCGCGTAGTCGGCGAGGCCGAGATTGGCGTGGCCTGGAATCAGGCGCCGTTCGCGCTGTCCGCCTCGATCGTGCGCCGCAGCACCGAAGTGCGTGACTTGTCGAACGCCGTCGCCGCCGAAAATTTCGCGCGCCTGCTGTTTTCCTATACGCCGCGCTGATGCCGCCGGCTGTACCGGGCAGTGTTTGATTTGCCGCTTGTTTTTGCGCCGGGCGCAGCCGGAAAGTCGGCATCCGGCTGGCCGAAGGCGCGATGCCTTGGGTTATAATTCGTATTTCCCGCACGTGCCGTTCGGCACCATTCGCAATGATCAAGTTTGTATTCGTCACTGGCGGCGTGGTTTCTTCCCTCGGCAAGGGAATTGCCGCCGCTTCCCTCGCTGCGATCCTTGAATCGCGCGGCCTGAAAGTCACTCTTCTCAAGCTCGACCCCTACATCAACGTCGATCCCGGCACCATGAGCCCGTTCCAGCACGGCGAGGTGTTCGTCACCGATGATGGCGCCGAGACCGACCTCGATCTCGGTCATTACGAGCGCTTCATCAGCACGCGGATGAAGAAGGTCAATAACTTCACCACTGGCCAGATTTATGAATCCGTGATCCGCAAAGAGCGTCGCGGGGAGTATCTTGGCAAGACCGTTCAGGTTATTCCGCACATCACCAATGAGATCCAGGAGTATATCCATCGTGGTGCGCAAGGCTACGATGTCGCGATCGTCGAGATCGGCGGCACCGTGGGCGACATCGAGTCGCTGCCCTTCCTCGAAGCCGCGCGCCAGTTGAGCCTGCGCGCCGGCCGCAACAATACCGCCTTCGTCCATCTGACCCTGGTGCCGTATATCGCCACCGCCGGCGAACTGAAAACCAAGCCGACCCAGCACAGCGTGCAAAAGCTGCGCGAGATCGGCATTTCGCCCGATGCGCTGCTGTGCCGCGCCGACCGCCGCATTCCGGACGACGAGCGCGCCAAGATCTCGCTGTTTTCCAACGTCCAGGAAGATGCGGTGATTTCGGTGTGGGACGTCGACACCATCTACAAGATTCCGCAAATGCTGAACGACCAGGGACTGGACGCGATCGTCTGCGACAAGCTCGGCCTGACGCCGCCGCCGGCCGACCTGTCGATGTGGAACAAGCTGGTGCATTCGCTGGAGAACCCGAAGACCGAGATCACGATCGGCATGGTCGGCAAGTATGTCGACCTGACCGAATCCTACAAGTCGCTGACCGAAGCCTTGCGCCACGCTGGCATCCACACCGAGTGCCGGGTCAATATCGAATACATCGATTCCGAAGAGCTGGAAGCGCAGGGCGTCACGCCGCTGGCCAAGTACGATGCGATCCTGGTGCCGGGCGGTTTCGGCAAGCGCGGAGTCGAAGGCAAGATCGCTGCCGCGAAGTTCGCGCGCGAAAACAAGATTCCCTATCTCGGCATCTGTCTCGGCATGCAGGTGGCGTTGATTGAATATGCGCGCGACGTCGCCGGTTTGACCAAGGCCAATTCGACCGAATTCGACGAGGCGACCGAGCAGCCGGTGGTGGCGCTGATCAACGAATGGCAAAACCACGACGGCAAGGTCGAGCAGCGCGACGCCAATTCCGATCTCGGCGGCACCATGCGCCTGGGCGCCCAGACCTGCGCCATCAAGCCGGGCACGCTGGCCGCCGAAATCTACGGCAGCAGCGTGACCGAGCGCCATCGTCATCGCTATGAAGCGAACAACCATTACCTGCCGCGCATCGAAGAGGCCGGCCTGGTGGTGGCGGCGCGCACGCCGAGCGAAGACCTGTGTGAAATCATGGAGCTGCCGCGCACTGGCAAGCATGCGCATCCGTGGTATCTGGGCGTGCAATACCACCCTGAATTCAAATCGACGCCGCGCGACGGCCATCCGCTATTCATCTCGTTCATCAAGGCGGCGCTGGCGCACAAGCAGGCGATCGTGGCAAAGGAATTGGCATGAAGCTGTGCGGCTTCGAGGTTGGCCTCGACCAGCCGTTTTTCCTGATCGCCGGCCCGTGCGTGATCGAATCGCGGCAGATGGCGTTTGACACCGCCGGCCGCCTGAAGGAAATCACGCAGCGGCTGGGCATTCCGTTCATCTACAAGTCCTCGTTCGACAAGGCCAACCGCTCGTCCGGCACCTCGTTTCGCGGCCTGGGCATGGACAAGGGGCTGGAGATCCTGGCTGACGTCAAACAGCAGATCGGCGTGCCGGTGCTGACCGACCTCCACGAGATCGACGAAGTCAAACCGGTGGCGGCGGTGGTGGACGTGCTGCAGACGCCGGCCTTCCTGTGCCGCCAGACCGATTTCATCCACGCCTGCGCGCAGTCGGGCAAGCCGGTCAACATCAAGAAGGGCCAGTTCCTGGCGCCGCACGACATGGCCAACGTGGTCGACAAGGCGCGCGCGGCGGCACGCAGAGGCCGGCCTGCCGGCTGACAACTTCATGGTGTGCGAACGCGGCGCTTCGTTCGGCTACAACAACCTGGTGTCCGATATGCGCTCGCTGGCAATCATGCGCGAGACCGGCTGCCCGGTGGTGTTCGACGCCACTCATTCGGTGCAGCTGCCGGGTGGGCAGGGCACGTCTTCGGGCGGCCAGCGCGAATTCGTGCCGGTGCTGGCGCGTGCCGCGATCGCGGTCGGGATTGCCGGGATTTTCATGGAAACCCATCCGAACCCGGCCGAAGCGAAGTCGGACGGCCCGAATGCGGTGCCGCTGGCACGGATGGAAGAATTGCTGTCGACGCTGCTGACGCTGGACCGTGCGGTCAAGCAGTCAGCGCTGCTGGAAAACGATTTTTCGTAATTTTTCGTAATTGACGCTGGCGTCCCGGCCGTGTGGCCGCCACGCCCTCTGATTCTTGATTTGGGAGATTTTATGAGTGCTATCGTTGACATTATTGGCCGCGAAATCATCGATTCGCGCGGCAATCCGACCGTCGAATGCGACGTCTTGCTGGAATCGGGCACGATGGGCCGCGCCTCGGTGCCGTCCGGCGCCTCGACCGGCTCGCGCGAGGCGATCGAATTGCGCGATGGCGACCAGAGCCGCTATCTCGGCAAAGGTGTGCTGAAGGCCTGCGAGCACATCAACACTGAAATCTCGGAAGCGATCATGGGGCTGGACGCCAACGAACAGGCGTTCCTCGATCGCACCCTGATCGACCTCGACGGCACCGACAACAAGTCGCGCCTGGGCGCCAATGCCATGCTGGCGGTCTCGATGGCGGTCGCCAAGGCGGCCGCCGAGGAATCCGGCCTGCCGCTGTACCGCTACTTCGGCGGCTCCGGCGCGATGCAGATGCCGGTGCCGATGATGAACGTGATCAACGGCGGCGCGCATGCCGACAATAACCTGGATATCCAGGAATTCATGATCATTCCGGTCGGTGCGCCGAGCTTCAAGGAAGCGTTGCGCTACGGAGCCGAAGTGTTCCATACGCTGAAGAAAATTCTGCACGACAAGGGCCTGACGACGGCGGTTGGCGACGAAGGCGGTTTTGCGCCGTCGGTGAAAAACCATGAAGAGGCGATCCAGCTGATCCTGCAGGCGATCGAGCAGGCCGGTTACGAGCCGGGCACACAAATCGCGCTTGGCCTCGATTGCGCCGCCTCCGAGTTCTACAAGGACGGCCACTACCATCTGCAGGGCGAGAACATGACGCTGACCGCGGCCCAGTTCACCGGCCTGTTGGCGTCCTGGTGCGACAAGTACCCGATCATCAGCATCGAGGACGGCATGGCCGAGAACGACTGGGACGGCTGGCAGCTGCTGACCGAGACCCTGGGCAAGAAAATCCAGCTGGTGGGTGACGACCTGTTCGTCACCAACACCAAGATCCTGCGCGAGGGCATCCAGAAAAACATCGCCAATTCGATCCTGATCAAGATCAACCAGATCGGCACCCTGACCGAAACCTTCGCCGCCATCGAAATGGCCAAGCGCGCCGGTTATACCGCGGTGATTTCGCATCGCTCGGGCGAAACCGAGGATGCGACGATTGCCGATATCGCGGTCGGCATGAATGCGCTGCAGATCAAGACCGGCTCGATGTCGCGCTCGGACCGCATGGCCAAATACAACCAGTTGCTGCGCATCGAGGAAGACCTGGGCGACATCGCCAGCTATCCCGGCCGCAATGCGTTCTACAACCTGAAGTAAGCCGGCACGCGTTTGCCTTGGCCCGGTCTGCTGAGTAACGGATGCGCCTGATCATACTTAGTCTGGGGCTGCTGCTGCTGTTGATCCAGTACCCATTGTGGCTGGGCAAAGGGGGGTGGCTGCGGGTCTGGGATCTGGATCAGCAAGTCACCGTGGCCAGGCAAAAAAACGATGAACTGCGGGCGCGCAATGCCAAGCTCAATTCCGAGGTACAGGATTTGAAGGATGGCACCGGAGCCATCGAAGAGCGCGCCCGGCTGGAACTCGGCATGATCAAGCAAGACGAGGTTTTCGTGCGCGTCCTGCCGCCGGGCTCGCCGCAGCCGCAAGCCGCGCCACCGGCCGGCGCGGGCGGCAGCCAGTGACCGGCGCCGCATGACTCAAAGCTTCCTGCTGTTCGGTTTCAGCGTCAGCCTGCTGGAAATCGTTTCCTTCCTGCTCGCCATCATCACGGTCTGGCTGAACATCCGGCAAACCCACTGGGCCTGGCTGTTTGCCATTCTGTCTTCAGCCACCTACGGAGTGGTGTTCTTCGAGTCGCGCCTGTATGGCGACGCCGGCCTGCAACTGGTGTTCATCGCGGTTTCTGCCTGGGGCTGGACCCAGTGGCTGCATGGCGGAGCGGACCATCAAGCATTGCAGGTATCGCGCCTCTCACGGCGCGGACGCTGGCTGTGCGCGTTCGGCTGGCTGGCCGGTTTCGCGCTGCTGTCGCTATTCCTGCGGCGCTACACCGATACCGACGTGCCGTATACCGACGGCTTCCTGACCGCCGGTAGCCTGGTCGGCCAGTTTCTCCTGTCGCGCAAGAAACTGGAGAACTGGCATGTCTGGATCATGGTCGACGTGCTGTACATCGGCCTCTATATCCATAAAAACTTGCTGCTGACGGCAGTGCTGTATGGGCTGTTCGTCGTTATGGCGATGGTGGGACTACGCGCATGGCGCACATCACAAAGCCGGAACGCGCTGCAGCCCGCGTAGCGCTGCTGGGCGGCGAGTCGTCCGGGAAAACCACGCTGGCAAGAGCACTGGCTGCCCGTTACGGCACGCTATGGGTGCCGGAATACCTGCGTGAATTTACCGAAGGCCACGGCCGGCCGCCGCTTGAGCCCGAGCAGCTGGAGGTCGCTCGTATCCAGGTCGAGCGTGAGCGTGAGGCGTGGCAACAAGCCAATGGCTTTCTGTTTTGCGACACCACGCCACTGATGATCGCGATTTACAGCGATTTCTGTTTCGGTCGCATCGATGCCGAGCTGGAGCGGCTGGCGCAGAGCCACCGCTACGATTTCACCATTGTGACCGCACCCGATATTGCCTGGGTGGCGGACGGTCTGCAGCGTGCATCGGATGAAGTGAGGCAGGCAATCCATCGCGCGGTGCTGGCCCGGCTGCAGGCGGCTGGAATATCCTACCTGCTGGTTTGCGGCAGCCTGGAAAACCGCCTGCTGCAAGCCGCGTCCTATCTGCAAAATCGCGCGTTGCCTTAGCACCGCGTAGCCAAAGGGACGCGGCGGGCGATCCAAAACTTAGCCGGCGGTCTTGCCGCTTTGCCAGCCGCCACCCAGCGACTTGTACAGGCCGATCGCCGACACGTAGCGCGCCAGGTCGGCCTGAACCCGGCTATCCTCGGTCTGCAATTGTGTCCGTTGGCTGTCCAACAGAGTCAACAGGTCGTCCGAACCAGCCTTGTATTTCACAGTGGCGATCCGGTACGCCTCCTGCGCCTCGGCCGCGGCTTGGGTCAGCAGGTCGTGGCGCGCGGCACTGGCAGCGACCGCGCCCAACCCGTCCTGCACTTCCTTCAGGCCGGTCAACGCACTCTGCAAATACACCGCGACCAATTCGGCCTTGCGTGCTTCCGACTGCACCACCTGTCCGCGCAGGCGGCCGCCGTCGAAAATCGACTGCGTCATCGACGCCACCAGCGATGACACCAGCGTGGAGCCCGAACTGAGCACGCCGGCCGCCGCCGTGCTGGCCGACAGCGTGAGATTCGGGTACAGCGCGGCGCGGGCAGCCCCGATGTCCGCGTTGGCAGCGGTCAATTGCGCCTCGGCGCGGGCGATATCCGGCCGCCGTTCCAGCAATGAGGCCGGCTGATAGGGGGAGACGAGCGGCAGTTGCAGCGCCGAGAGGGTTGCACCGCGCACCGAAAAATGTTGTGGCGCCTGCCCCAGCAGGATCGCCAATGCAGTTTGCGTGGTGCGCAAATCCTGCTCCAGAGAGGGAATCTGAGCCTGGATGTTGAGCACCGATGTGCGCTGCTGCGACACTTCCAGTGCGCTATTGGCGCCCTTGCTGTAGCGCGTTTCGACCAGTGCCAATACCGCCTGCGCGGCTTCCAGGTTTTTGTGGGCAATCGCCAGGCGATCTTTCAGTGCCAGAATCTGGAAGTAATTCGAGGCGACATCCGCCTGCAGGACCAGCGCCGCGGCATCGCGGTCGTAGATGGTCGCGTCCAGCCGCGCCGCGGCCGCTTCCGAGCCGGCTGCGTTGCCGCCCCACAGATCCAGTTCGTAAGACACGCTGGCCGTCAACTGGCTGCTCTCGCTAGTGCCGGAATTTGCGCCGTGGTGGCTGGCGCTCTTGCCGGCGCTGGCGGACAGATTCACCGATGGCAACTGGTTCGCACGCACCATGCCGGCGGCCGCGCGCGCTTGTTGAATCCGGCTCAGCGCCGCCGCCAGATCATGATTGGCGGCCAAGGCCTGGGTCATCAAGCCATCCAGTTCACTGTTGCCGAACTGGCGCCACCAGTCGCTAGTGACAGTGCCATCTGTGGCGGCAGCCACTCCGTCCCATTGCGCCGGCATGGTCAATTCCGGGCGCTGATACGGTGCGGTCATCGCGCAGCCGGCCAAGGTCGAGAGAACCGCTGCGGCCAGCACGGCTGACCGGATAAATTTTTTCATTTTTGCGTTTTCCTATTCCGAAGACAAGGCAACTACCGGGTCCAGATTGGCGGCTTTGCGGGCCGGCAGATAGCCAAACAACAAGCCGGTGGCAAATGCCGAGAAGAAGGCGAGCAGCGCCGGCATCGCCGTAAACACCACTTTCATGCCGAACGCCTGCGCCACCAGGCCGGCCGCGAAGCCGCCGGCGACGCCAATCAGGCCGCCGATGCCGCATACCACCAGCGCCTCGGTATTGAATTGCAGCAGGATGTCGCCGGTGCGCGCGCCGGTCGCCATCCGCACGCCGATTTCCCGCGTGCGCTCGGTCACCGTGACCAGCATGATGTTCATCACGCCGATGCCGCCCACCAGCAGCGAAATCGCCGCGATCGATGCCAGCAGCACGGTCAGCGTGTTCTGGGTTTCGGTGGCGGTTTCCAGCAGCGACGAGGTGCTGCGCACCTGGAAATCCTGGGTTCCATGCCGCTGCTTGAGCATCGCTTCCACCGCGCCCTGAGTCGCCTCGATTTGCGTGCTGTTGTCTACTTTGACGTTGATCGAGTTCAGGTATTGTTTGCCGAACACGCGCATGTAACCGGTCGACAGCGGCATCAGCGCAATATTGTCCATGTCGGAGCCGAAGGCATTCGCGCCTTTCCCGGCCAGCACGCCGACCACTTCGAAGGGCACGTTCTTGACCAGCACATAACGGCCGATCGGGTCTTCGCCATCCGGAAACAGACTCTTGGCCACGGTTTGCCCGAGCACCATGACTGGGGCAAAACCCTGCACATCGGCGTCGCTAATAAAGCTGCCGCTGGCCATCTTCCAGTTCTGGATCGAGGCATAGCCGGGCCAGATGCCGGTGATATTGGTCTGGTAATCGAGACTGCCGTAGCGCACCGTGGCGCGCATGTTGCGTTCGGGCGAGACCACGGAGATATTCGGGATTTCTCTTAGCGCCTCGGCGTCGGCCGCCACCAGCGTCGCCATGTCGCCGCTCGGACGGGTGCCGGGCGCACCCGGAAAGACCAGCAGCAGGTTGCTGCCCATCGCTTCGATGCGGTCGATCACCTGCTGCTTGCTGCCGTTGCCGATGGCCAGCATCGCCACCACGGCGGCGACGCCGATGACGACACCGAGCAGGGTCAGCGCACTGCGAAAAATATTGCTGCGCAGCGAACGCAGCGCCATCTTGACCGCTTCTGTCAACTCCGGCAGCCACGTGCCGCTGCGGTTCGTTGCCCCCCGCGCACGCATGGTGCGCTGGTCGCTGCGGCGCCGCCGGAGTCGCTGACGATACGGCCGTCGGCAATCTGGATCACGCGCTTCGCGTGTTGCATCACCTTCGGGTCATGCGTGATCAGCACGATGGTGTGGCCCTCGGCGTGCAATTGCTTGAGCAAAGCCAACACTTCCTCGCCGCTGCGGCTATCCAGCGCGCCGGTCGGTTCGTCGGCCAGAATCACTTCGGCGCCATTCATCAGCGCGCGCGCAATCGACACCCGCTGCTGCTGGCCGCCCGAGAGCTGGTTGGGCCGATGGCCGGCGCGCTGCGCCAGTCCCAGTTTGGCCAGCAGTGCATGAGCTCGTTCCGAGCGGTCCCGTTTCGAGCTGCCGGCATAAATGGCCGGCAGCTCGACGTTTTCAGCGGCCGTGACCGAAGTCAGCAGGTTGTAGCGCTGGAAGATGAAGCCGAACATGTCACGCCGCAGCGAGGCCAGCTCGTCCTTGCTCAAGGCGCTGACGTCGGTGCCGCCGACCCGGTAAGTTCCTTGCGATGGCCGGTCCAGGCAGCCGATGATATTCATCAGCGTCGATTTGCCGGAGCCGGATTGGCCCATGATGGCGACGAATTCGCCGGCATGGATTTGCAGCGTGACGTCATCCAGCGCATGCACTGTGTTGTCGCCGCTGACATAGGTTTTCGAGACGCCAGACAGATCCAGGATCGGCAGGGCCGAGGGCGAGAGCGAATGAGCGCTGCGGTCCTGGCTCATAACCGCGCTCCCATACCGCCCCGGCCGCCTCTGGCCGGGCTCTTGACCGCTTCGGTTTTCGATGGCGCCGCTTGTGGCACCACCACTTGGTCGCCGACCGCCAGCCCGGATTCGACGGCCGCCACGGTACGGCTGGAAACGCCGATCTTGACGCTTCTTTTTTCAATCGCATCGCCAACCGCCACTTGCGCCGAATACGCGTTTGCATCCTTGCCTGCCTGTTTGCCGCGTGCCGGCTGCAATGCGGAGAGCGGCACGACCGGTACGTCCTTGGCCTGTTCCAGCACGAAAAATACCTGCACCGTCATTTGCGACATCAGTGCCTGTTCGCGGTTGTCGACATCGACCAGCACGTTGTAGAGCACGACATCGTTCACCGTTTCGGGCGTTGGCATCACCTGGCGCACGGTGCCATACCAACGTTTGCCGGCATCGCCCAGCGTCGAGAAATAGGCCGGCATGCCGAGCTTGATCTTCGACACGTCGGCTTCCGCTACCTGCGCCCACACCGTCATGGTTTCCAGGTCGGCGATTTGCACGATCACCGGCGCCGACTGACTGGCGTTCACGGTCTGCCCTTGCAGCGAAGTTTGCGACACCACGGTGCCGCTCATCGGCGCATAAATCTTGGTGAAGCCGAGGTTGGCGATATCGCCTTCCAGCGTCGCCTGCGAGGCCTTGATCTGGGCTTGCGTCGCGGCCACCCGGGCCTTGGCGACCTTCAGCGCGGATTGATTGGTTTCCAGGCTATCCTGGCTGGCGGCCTTCTCGTTGAATAATTCCTGGCTGCGCGCCGCTTGCCGGGTCGCCAGTTCCAGTTCGGCTTTTTGTTGCACCAGTTGCGCGCGCAGGTTCTCCAGATTGGCCTGATTGGTGCGGGTCCTGGTTTCATACACGGTAGCGTCGACTTCGGCGATCAGGTCGCCTTTCTTGACGCGATCGCCGATCTGCACATGCACTTTCTTCAATTGTCCCGACACCTGCGTGCCGACATCGACATAGTCCTTTGGCTTCAGCTTGCCCAGCGAGGTAACGGTTTTTTCCACATCGCCCAGCGCCACCGTCACGGTCGTGACCGGCGGACGATTTTTCTGCCCCAGATAGTTGTTGGCGGCGACGCCACCGCCGACCAGCAAGCCGAGCGCGAGCAGCGATACGATGAATTTCCGCTTGGGCCAGGAGCGCAGCGGAGGTTTGGAACTTGATAATTTGGGCATCTGGTTTCCTTCTTAAAAAGACGGTTTGCAACACCAATAACCGTCTGGTGCTTCTTGATGGCTGGATGATGCCCGGCAAATAAGGAGAAAATTTGAAGATTCGAATCAGTACGGTTTTGGCCAAAATGCGCACCCTATAATGGGCCGTCGCTCCAACCAAAAACGGCACCGCATGATCAAGCTCGGCATTACCTCGAAACTGTTTCTGGCAATTCTGCTCACGTGTGCGATTGTCGCCATCGCCATGGCGACCGGCGTGCGTTACAGCTTTAGCCAGGGCTTCCTCGGCTATCTGAACCAGCAGGAGGAAGAGCGCGTCGAAATGCTGCGGCCAAGCTTTGCTGCCGCCTATCAGGAGCACGGCAGCTGGGCGTTTTTACGTGACAATCCGCGCCAATGGTTTGCGCTGATCCGGCCGCCCGGCATGACGGCGCCGAACGACGGCCGATCGGACTCAGACCAGCAGAAGCCGCGCTTCACACCGCCGGAATCGGATTTGACCGGTCTCAATTTGCGCATTTCGCTGCTCGACGAACAACGCCGGCTGGTGATTGGCAATCCGGCCGCGGCCAAAGGCGCCGTGCTGAAATCGGTGGAAGTCAACGGCAGCACGGTGGGCTGGATCGCGCTCCTGCCGTTTCAACAGGTCAGCACCGGCGCCGCGCTGCGCTTTCAGGAGCAGCAATTGAAGGCCAGCTGGATCATCGGCGGCAGTGCGACGCTGCTGGCAGCGCTGGTAGCCTTGCTGCTGGCGCAAATGTTTCTGGCGCCCGTCAAGCGCATCGCCGCTGCGACCCACCGGCTGGCGATCGGGGATTACGGCAAACGGGTGGCGGTATCGTCCGGCGACGAGCTCGGCAAGCTGGCAGAAGACTTCAATCAGCTGGCTTTGACGCTGGAAAAAAATGAACGGCTGCGGCGCGCGTTCATGGCCGATGTGTCGCATGAACTGCGCACGCCGTTGTCGGTGTTGAAAGGCGAGCTGGAAGCGATGGAAGACGGCATCCGGCCGTTGTCGGAGGAGGGCGTGCGCTCGTTGCAGGCCGAAGTGGCCACGCTGGGCAAACTGGTGGATGACCTGAATGAGCTGGCCTTGTCCGATGTCGGGGCGCTGACCTACCGTAAAAGCCGGGTCGAGGTCGTCGGGCTGTTGCGGCTGACGGTGGCGGCATTTGAAGAACGCTTCGCGGCCTGCTCGATACGGATTGCCGTCGAATCGGAGGCGGCAGCCAAGGCTTACTGCCATGCCGATCCGGATCGGCTGCGCCAGCTGTTCCAGAATATTCTGGAGAACACGCTGCGCTACACGGATCCCGGCGGCAGGCTGGCGATCAGCATCCACCGCAACAAGCGGAGTGTCACGCTCGAGTTCCAGGATACCAAGCCGGGTGTGTCGCCGGAGATTCTGCCGCATCTGTTTGAGCGCTTTTATCGGGTCGAGAGTTCGCGCAATCGGGCCAGCGGCGGCTCCGGGCTCGGGCTGGCGATCAGCCGCAATATCGTCGAGGCGCATTCGGGCAGCATCAGCGCTGCCAGTTCGCCGCTGGGCGGACTGCGCATCGTGGTCTCGTTGCCATTGAACGGAGAAGCAGCATGAACCCGGCACCTGAGCATGCAAGCCGAATTCTGATCGTCGAGGATGAACCGAAGCTGGCCGCCTTGCTGGCCGATTACCTGCGCCAGGCCGGTTATCAGACCAGCCATATTGCCGACGGCCGCGAAGTGGTAGCCGCCGTGCAGCTGGCGCCGCCTGACCTGATCCTGCTGGACTTGATGCTGCCCGGGCGCGATGGGATTGAAATCTGCACCGAGTTGCGCCGCTTCAGCCTGGTTCCGATCGTGATGGTCACGGCGCGGGTGGAAGAGATCGACCGCCTGCTGGGGCTGGAAGTCGGCGCCGATGACTATATTTGCAAGCCGTTCAGCCCGCGTGAAGTGGTGGCGCGGGTCCGTGCGCTACTGCGCCGCGTTGGCTACCGCCGGGAGCCGGAACCGGCCGCGCCGGGCCTGGTGCTCGATGCGGAGCGGCACAGCGCCAGCTTCAACGGCAGCGCGCTGGACCTGACGCCGGTCGAATTCCGCCTGCTGCTCGCCTTGTCCAGTGCCAATGGCCGCATCCTTTCCCGCGACCAGTTGATGAACAAGGCGTATGACGACTACCGCGTCGTCTCCGACCGCACCGTCGATACCCACATCAAGAACCTGCGCAAGAAGCTCGACCAAGTGTCGCCCGAATACGAAATGATCCGTTCGATTTATGGGGTAGGTTACAAATTCGACGCTTGAGCAAACTGCCAGAAATATTAACCCTGGAGTATGTGGTATAAACGACCATTCTGCCCACGAATACAGGCGTACATACCGGGAGTATCTGACTGCCGTCAGTGCTTGACGCGTCAGTGCCGGGCGTCGCTCGGTGGCAGCAAGGCTTCGGCCGGCGCTTCGCTGGCGAATAATTGCGCACAGTCGACTTTGTCGAACTCGTAATGCCGGCCGCAAAAATCGCAGTCGATGCCGAGCTGGTCTAACTCGTCCAGCGCCGACTGCACTTCTGCCACGCCCAGCATCTTCAGCATGTTGCCGACCTTTTCGCGCGAGCAGCTGCAAAAAAATTGCGGCTGCAGCGGCTCGAACAGGCGGATCGTCTCTTCCCAGAACAAGCGGTGGCGCAGAGTCTCGACGTCAGTCGCCAGCAGCTCCGGCCGCTGCAAGGTCGAGGCCAGCGCCAGCAAGCGCTGCCAGGTCTCTGCTTCTTCGTGCTGCGGCGTCTGTGTGCCGCCGCTGCCGGGCATTTTTTGCAGCAGCATGCCGCGTGCGATCTCGGTATCCGCCGCCAGCCACAACTTGGTCTCCAGCTGTTCCGAGCGCACCATGTAGCTCTCGATGATCGCCGCCACCGTCTCGCCGTCCAGCGGCACGATGCCCTGGTAGGGTTTCTGGCCGGGCAGCTTGTCGCGCGGATCGAGCGTAATGGCGAAGCGGCCGTGACCGTTCTGGTTGACCAGTTGCGTGATGCCGGCGTCGTCATCGATCACCGCGTTCGGCGCCAGCTTGGCCGTGGCGCGCAGGCGCAATTCGGCATCGCATTCGACCACCAGCAGGCGCACCGGGCCGTCGCCGTGAATCTGCATCACGATGGCACCGTTGAATTTCAGGTTGGCCGACAACAGCGCGGTCGCTGCCAGCATTTCACCCAGCAACACCTTGACTGGCAGCGGGTAGGCGTGATGCGCCTGCATCTGGCGCCAGGCGTCGGAAATATCGGCCAGCTCGCCGCGCACCACGCCGTCTTCGGTCATGAATTTTTGCAGCGTATCGCTCATTCCTGGTCGACTCGCTTCAATTGGGTTTTAAACAACTGCGCTCGCTGAACGTAGCTTTCGGTGCCGAGGTGCATGCGGGCAACCGCGCCCTCGTCCAACTGCCGGATCGCCCTGGCCGGGCTGCCGACGATGAGTGAGTTATCGGGAAACTCCTTTCCTTCGGTGACCAGCGCACCGGCGCCGACCAGGCAGTTCTTGCCGATTTTGGCGCCATTCAACACCACCGCCTGAATGCCGATCAAGGCGCCATCGCCGATGGTGCAGCCGTGCAGCATGGCTTGATGGCCGACCGTGACGTTGTCGCCGACGGTCAGAGGGACGCCGGGGTCGGTATGCAATACGGCGCCTTCCTGTACGTTGCTGTTTTCGCCGATGGAGATCAGTTCGTTATCGCCGCGCAGCGTGACATTGAACCAGACGCTGGCGTTGCGGGCCAGCTTGACCTTGCCGATCACCTGGGCCGAATCGGCAACGAAGCAGGAGGGGTCGACGTCCGGGACGGCGTCTCCCAATTGATAGATAGCCATGGATATTTTGTAGAATCGACGATTCGAACTTTGAAACGGCCATTTTACCGTCCCGCGCATGATCCCACCGATTACACCCATCCCCAGTGCTGCCGTACTTTCCGCTCCGGGCGAATTGCGTACTGCCGCCTTGCATTGGCTGGCGCTGGCCGATCCCGATGCCAAGGCGGCCGGCGTTGCCGCCTTGTGGCACGCCTGGCAGGAAGGGCGGCTCGCACTCGACGCCACCAGCACGCTTGCCGCGTGCGCTGGCTTGCCGGGCCGGCCGGCGCGACCCGAGCTGGTGTCGCCGCTGGCCGTCAAGCCGCGTTCGATGCATACGCTGGAAGGGCGCGCCACGTTGATCCATGCGCTGGCGCATATCGAATTCAATGCGATCAACCTGGCGCTGGATGCGCTCTGGCGCTTCCCGTCCATGCCGGACGCCTATTACGTCGATTGGCTGCAGGTGGCGGCCGAAGAAGCGTTGCATTTTTCCTTGCTGCGGGACCACTTGCAGACGCAAGGCTTTCGCTACGGCGACTTCCTTGCCCACAACAGCCTGTGGGACATGGCGGAAAAAACCCGGGATGATGTGCTGGCCCGCATCGCACTGGTGCCGCGCACGCTGGAAGCGCGCGGGCTGGACGCGGCACCGCCCATGCGCGCTAAGCTGGCGCAAGCCGGCGATCTGGCCGCCGCCGCCATCCTGGACATCATCCTGCGCGACGAAATCGGCCACGTGGCGATCGGCAACCGCTGGTTCGGCTGGCTGTGCGCGCAGCGCCAGCTTGACCCGCTGGCGACCTATGCCGAGCTGGCGCTGCGCTACAAGGCGCCGCCGTTGCGCGGGCCGTTCAACCTGGACGCGCGCCGCGCAGCCGGCTTCAGCGAGCAGGAGTTGCTGGCGCTGCCAGCATGAAGCGTCGCCTCAGCGCTGCGCTGCATCCTTCACCCGCTGCTCTTCCTGCAGTCGCAAGACGCGCCGCTGCAGCTTGCCGGTAGTGGTCATCGGCAGCTGGTCGATGAACTCGATCTCCTTCGGATATTCATAGGGCGCCAGTTTGCCGCGTACATGGACTTGCAGTTCGGCGATCAGTTTTTGCTCGGCCGCCGCGCCGCGCTCGACACTGGCTGCCAGCACCACGTAGGCCTTGACCAGATTGCCGCGCGCATGGTCGGGCTTCGGCACGACCGCGGCGTTGAGCACCGCCGGGTGCTTGAGCAGGCAGTTTTCGATTTCACCGGGACCGATGCGGTAGCCGGCGGCCTTGAACATGTCGTCGGCGCGGCCCTGGTACCAGAAATAGCCGTCGTCATCGACCAGCGCCAGGTCGCCGGTGCGGCACCAGTCGCCGCTGAACTTGTCACGCGTGGCGTCGGGATTTTTCCAGTATTCGAGAAAGAAGATCGGGTCCGGCGTGCCATGGATATCGGTGCGATGCAGCGCGACTTCGCCGATTTCGCCAGCGGCGGCCGGCTGGCCATCGTCGTCGATCACCGCCACCCGGTGCCCGGGGTAGGGACGGCCCATGCTGCCTGGTTTGGCCGGCCATTTCTGCGCACTATTGCCGACCAGGTAATTCATTTCGGTCTGGCCGAACATTTCGTTGATGGTGATGCCGAGCGCGTTGCGGCTCCAGTCGAACACCGTGTCGCCGACCGCTTCGCCGGCGCTCATGATGGCGCGCAGCTTGAGGTCGAATTGTTCGCGCGGCTGCGGATAGGCCTTCATCATGATCTTCAGCGCGGTCGGGAACAGGAAGGTGTTGGTGACGCCGTATTTCTGCAGCAGGTAAAACGCCGTCTCGGCGGAAAAGCGGCCGCGGTAGCCGACCAGCGGCTGGCCGAAGTAGAGCGTCGGCAACAGCCCATCCATCAGGCCGCCGGTCCAGGCCCAGTCGGCCGGCGTCCAGAACACATCACCTTGCTGCGGAAACCAGTTTTGCGAAGCGACGAAACCGGGCAGGTTACCGATCACCGCCGAGTGCGGCAGCAATGCGCCTTTCGGCGCGCCGGTGGTGCCGCTGGTGTAGATCAGGATCGCTGGATCGCTGGCGTCGGTCGGCTCGATGGCAAAGTGCGGCGAGGCTTGCGCCATTTCGTCGTCCCAGTTCAAGGTGCCGTCCGGATGGCAATCGATCGCGATGATGTGCTTCAAGGCCGGGCAACTGGCGCGAATCTGCTGCAAGCCGTCGAGCGCGGCGCGGTCGGCGATGGCGACGCTCGCTTCGCTATTTTGCAGCCGGTATTCGAGCGCATCGGGGCCGAACAGAATTGACAACGGCATCGAGATCGCGCCGAGCTGGAAGCATGCCATGTTGGCCACCGCCGTTTGCGGCCGCTGCGCCAGCACGATGGCGATACGGTCGCCGCGCGCCACGCCCAGTCCGCGCAAGGCATTGGCCAGCCGGTTGGCCTGTTCCTGCAGCGCGGCATAGGTCAGGCTGGCGCTGGCGCCGCCTTCGTCTTCATAATGAATCGCAATGCGCCCGGCATCACTGGCCCAGCGCCGGCAGCACACCTCGGCGATATTGAAACGGGATGGCACTTGCCAGCGAAATTGCTGGTAGAGGGTTTCATATTGATCAATGGGAACAGGCTGCTTGCCGGATTTCATGCTCTCTCCAGTATAATTATCGAACGATCGTTCTATTGCTATCTCGACGGTATTGCCATATCAATGCCTGCGCGCAAGCTGTCACGCTGCGGGTCAGATTCTCAACTTCTCTGATTATCCGGGACCATGCCGGCGTCACGCTCGAACCGCCGTTCTTATTATGAAACTTTCTCGTTCTGAATTCCTCACTTTGCGCGGCTTGCGTTATCACCTTCGCCACTGGGGTTCGGCCGAGGCACCAATATTGTTCATGGTGCATGGCTGGATGGATGTCTCGGCTTCGTTTCAGTTCATGGTGGATTGCCTGGCGCGCGACTGGCACGTGATTGCGCCGGATTGGCGTGGCTTTGGCCTGACCGACCGTTCCGGGGCCGACAATTACTGGTTTCCGGACTACGTAGGCGACCTCGACGCCATCCTGCAACATTATGAACCCGACGCGCCGGTGAATTTGCTCGGTCACAGCATGGGCGGCAATGTCGTGATGCTGTACGCCGGCATCCGCCCCGAGCGGATTCGCAAGCTGATCAACCTCGAAGGTTTCGGGCTGCCGGCGACCACGCCGCAGCAGGCGCCGCAGCGCTACCGTCGGTGGCTGGATGAATTGCGACAGACGCCCAGCATGCGCAGTTACGCCTCGCAAGCCGAGGTCGCGCAGCGCTTGCAAAAGACCAATCCGCGGCTGTCCGACCAGCGCGCCAACTTCCTGTCTCAGCACTGGGCGCAGCAAAATGACGCCGGGCGCTGGGAAATTCTGGGCGATCCAGTGC
Source organism: uncultured beta proteobacterium (assembly GCA_963707665.1). Classification (GTDB taxonomy): domain Bacteria; phylum Pseudomonadota; class Gammaproteobacteria; order Burkholderiales; family Burkholderiaceae_D; genus DATJCV01. The sequence continues at coordinate 105,614 of CAVPQU010000014.1, forward strand.
ACAAGAACAGCGGTCCGCAGCAGTATCAGGTGGAGGAAGTGCTGGCATGCTGGCAGCGTATCGTGGCGCCGGTGCTGTGGGTCGAGGCGGCCGACACCGATGCCTGGCGCTGGATGGGGCCGAAAGAACAGGCGCGGGTCGAGATCGACCGTCGCCTGACCCATATTCGCAATGTGCGCGCAGAAATGATCGCCGATGCCGGCCATATGCTGCATCACGATCAGCCGCAGCGACTGGCGGCGCTGGTCGAGCAGTTTCTGGCGGAGCCGGATAGCGATTAAGCGTTTGTGCAACTGCAGCATGCGGCTGGTGGGCGGCGTACAATGAACGCTTCAGCCGGTCCTGTTTCCCCTTGCCAGACACCATGCCCAATTTCGATCTGCACTGCCATTCCAACGTTTCCGACGGCGTCCTGACGCCGGCGGCGGTGGCGGCGCGGGCGCATGCCAATGGCGTCGATATCTGGGCCTTGACCGACCACGACGAAGTCGGCGGGATTGCCGCCGCACGGGCGGCCGCCCAAGAGTGCGGCATGCAATACGTGACCGGAGTCGAGATATCCATTACCTGGGGCGGCGAAACGGTGCATATCGTTGGCCTGAAGTTCGATGAAACCAGTCCGGCGCTGGTGCAAGGCCTGGCCGCGACCCGTTCCGGACGTGAACAGCGTGGGCGTGAAATCGCGCGCCAGCTGGCCGCCGCCGGTATTCCCGATGCCTTTGAAGGGGCATTGAAATACGTCGGCAATCCCTTGCTAATGTCGCGTACCCATTTTGCCCGCTACATCATCGAACGTGGCATTTGCGGCAATATTCCCGAAGTGTTCCGCCACTACCTGAGCGAAGGCAAGCCCGGTTATGTCGAGCATCGCTGGGCTAGCCTGCGGGACGCAGTGAGCTGGATTCGCGGTGCCGGCGGGGTTGCCATCATCGCTCATCCAGGCCGTTATCGTTTCAGCGATCTGGCTCAAGACGCCTTGTTTGATGAATTCAAGCAGTTGGGTGGCGCCGCGATCGAAGTGGTGACCGGCAGCCATACGCCGGACCAGTACGGCGTGTACGCGAAGCTGGCCAATCGCCACGGTTTTTTGGCGTCGCGCGGCTCGGATTTCCATGGCCCCGGCGAATCGCGCGTCGATCTCGGCCAGCTTCCTCCTTTGCCTGACAGCGTAACGCCGGTCTGGCACAATTGGCGCCTCTGATCGGCGCGTCGGCGCCGGGCGGATCGGCTGGCGTTCTCTTGATTTTTCCCCAATCAATCCTATTTACAGATCACTTCTCAACCGGAGCCTTCTGCATGAAACGAATTTTCCTGTTCCTTGCCACTAATATCGCGGTACTGGCCGTCATGACCGTGGTGCTGTCGCTGTTGGGCGTCAACCGCTTTCTGACCGGGACGGGCTTGAATTTGCCGATGCTGCTGGTATTTTCTCTGGTGGTCGGCTTTACGGGTTCCATCATTTCACTGTTGATCAGCAAGCCGATGGCAAAGTGGTCGACCGGCGCGCGCGTGATCGAGGCGCCGTCTTCGAGTACCGAGTTGTGGCTGGTGGATACGGTCACCAAGCTGGCGCAGCGTGCCGGCATCGCGACGCCGGAAGTGGCGCTGTACGAGGGCGAGCCGAACGCGTTTGCCACCGGTGCTTTCAAGAATTCGGCGCTGGTCGCGGTGTCGACCGGTTTGCTGGAGAGCATGACCAAGGATGAAGTGGAAGCGGTGCTTGGCCATGAAATCGCGCACGTCGCCAATGGCGACATGGTGACGATGACCCTGATCCAGGGCGTGGTGAATACCTTCGTGGTGTTCCTCTCACGGATAGTCGGCTACGCAGTGGATCGCGCGCTGTCGCGCGGCGATAACGATAGCGGCCCCGGTATCGGCTACATGGTGGCGGTCATGGTGTCGCAAATTATTTTCGGCATTGGCGCCTCGATTATCGTGGCCTGGTTTTCGCGTCATCGCGAATTTCGTGCCGATGCCGGCTCGGCGAAATTGCTTGGGTCGCCGCAGCCGATGGTGAAGGCATTGGCGCGTTTGGGCGGCGTCGATAGCAATACCCTGCCACAAGGAATGGCGGCGCTCGGGATTCAGGACACGCCGGGATTCATGAGCCTGTTTTCGACCCATCCGCCGATCGAAGCGCGGATTGCCGCGCTGCAGGCGGCCAAATAGGCGTATCGTTCCCTTCCTTCACTTGATGGTGCCAGCCTGAGGGCTGGCATTGCCTTTCATGAGCCAGTTTTTCCAAATCCATCCCGATAATCCACAATTGCGGCTGCTGAAGCAGGCGGCGCAGATCATCAACGCCGGCGGCATCGTGGCGCTGCCGACCGATTCCTGCTACGCGCTGGTGTGCCAGCTGGATAACAAGGAGGCGGTCGAACGGCTGCGCCGGATTCGCGATGTCGACGATAAGCACCACATGACGTTGCTGTGCCGCGACCTGAGCGAGCTGGCAGTGTATGCCCAGGTGGACAATCGCCAGTATCGGCTGCTGAAAGCGGCCACGCGTGGCACTTACACCATCATCCTGGAAGCCACCAGGGAAGTGCCGCGCCGCCTCTCCCATCCGTCGCGCAAGACCATCGGCTTGCGTGTGCCGCAGCACAAGGTGGCGCGGGCGCTGCTGGAAGAACTGGCGCAGCCGCTGCTTGGCACGACCCTGATCTTGCCAGGCGAGGAGGATGCGCTGACCGACCCCGATGAAGTGCGCGAGCGGCTCGGCAAGCAGATCGAACTGGTGATTGACAGCGGTGCCTGCGGCCTGCAGCCGACCACGGTGATCGACCTGACCGGGGCCGAACCGGAACTGATCCGGCGCGGGCGTGGCGATCCGGCATTGTTTGGCCTGTAATCGCAATATCTATATACCCGCATCAGTATTTTTAAAGCCGCAATGATATATTGCGAAAATGATGTGATTTTGACTATACCCCGGCTCATGTCGATATTCCTGGAGTTCCGGCAAGATCCTCGGGTGTTCTGCTCGCCGCCGTTCGGCACGATTTACCCCTCTGATAAAATCCATGCATGAATGATCTGATCCAGACCTTTGCGGTTTATGCCTTGCCCATCCTGTTCGCGATCACGCTGCACGAAGCTGCGCATGCCTACGCGGCCAAGTATTTCGGCGACTCGACCGCCTACCTGCAAGGGCGGATGAGCCTGAACCCGGTCCGCCACATCGACCCGGTCGGTACTCTGCTGATCCCGATCGTGCTGTATTTCGTGGGCAGTCCTTTCCTGTTCGGCTACGCCAAGCCGGTGCCGGTTGAATTCAGCAAGTTGCGCAACCCGAAGAAACAGATGGCGTGGGTGGCGCTGGCCGGGCCGGCCGCCAACCTGGTGATGGCGCTGATGTGGATGGTGCTGGGGCTATTGCTGACGGCGCTGAACCTGGATGAGGCATTTTTCATGCGCATGGCGCAGGCCGGCGTGCTGACCAATTTGGTGATCTTTGCCTTTAATCTGTTCCCGATTCCGCCGCTGGATGGCGGCCGTATCCTGACTGGCATCCTGCCGCATCAATACGCCTATAAATTCGCCCAATTGGAGCCATACGGTTTTGTCATTATCATTGTCCTGATGTTTCTGAAGGTGCTCGGTTACTGGATGTTGCCGGTGATGATGGTCGCCAACGGTTTGCTGCAAGTCGTGATTTTCCCCCTGAAGTTCTTACTGACTTAATTCATCACTATGTATCCTGATCGCGTTGTTTCCGGCATGCGTCCCACCGGCGCGCTGCACCTCGGCCATTTTCATGGCGCCCTGAAGAACTGGGTCAAGCTGCAATCCGAATTGCCCTGCCTGTTTTTCGTCGCCGATTGGCATGCGCTGACCACGCAGTACGACGATCCGACCCAGATCGAACACAGCACCTGGGACATGCTGATCGACTGGCTGGCGGCCGGCGTCGACCCGTCGCAATCGACCCTGTTCATCCAGTCGCGCGTGCTGGAGCATGCCGAGTTGCACCTGATGCTGTCGATGGGCACGCCCTTGGGCTGGCTGGAACGGGTGCCGACCTACAAGGATCAGATCGAAAACCTGGCGCACAAGGACCTGACTACCTACGGCTTCCTGGGCTATCCGTTGCTGATGGCGGCCGACGTGCTGCTGTACCGCGCCAGCCACGTGCCGGTCGGTGACGACCAGATTCCGCACATCGAAATGATGCGCGAGATCGCACGCCGCTTTAATCACCTGTACGGCAAGGAAAAGGACTTCGAGAAAAAGGCCAGCGCTGCGGTGAAAAAACTCGGCAGCAAGCGCAGCAAGCTGTACAACGAATTGCGCACCGAATACCAGGAGCAGGGCAAGGAAGAAGCGCTCGAACAAGCCAAGGCGATGCTGGATGATGCGCAAAACCTGTCCATGATCGACCGCGAGAGGCTGTTCGGTTACCTGGAAGGCAGCCGCAAGCTGATCCTCTCCGAGCCGCAGGCGCTGTTGACGGAAGCTTCGCGCCTGCCAGGGCTGGATGGACGCAAGATGTCAAAGAGCTACGGCAATGCGATTGCACTGCGCGAAGACAAGGAATCGGTGACCAAGAAGATTCGCACCATGCAGACCGACCCGGCGCGGGTCCGGCGCAGCGATCCGGGCAATCCGGAAAAATGCCCGGTATGGCAATTCCACAAGGTGTATTCCGACCAGGCAACCCAGGACTGGGTATGGAAAGGCTGCACCAGCGCCGGCATTGGCTGCCTCGAATGCAAGCAGCCGGTGATCGACGCCATCATCAAGGAGCAGGAGCCGATGCACGAACGGGCCCAGCAATATCTGGACGATCCGTCGCTGGTGCGCGCAATCGTCGCTGACGGTTGCGACCATGCGCGCAAGCTGGCGCAGGACACCATGCGCGACGTGCGCGAGGCGATGGGGCTGGGCTATAGTTGATCGGGCAACCCGACATGGCCCTGCACAATGACGACGCGCCATCGCCGTGGGTGGTACGGTTCGCCGGCCTGATTCCGGCCGGCGAGGTGCTCGATCTCGCCTGCGGCCGCGGTCGCCATGCACGGCTACTGGCAGCGCTGGGGCATCCGGTGCTGGCGGTGGATCGGGATGGTGTGGCGCTGTCCGAGCTTGGCGACGGCACTATTCGCACCTTGCAATTCGATCTGGAGAGCAGCCTGGCAGCGGGGAGAGCCGACTGGCCGTTGCTGCCAGGGCGCTTCGCCGGCATCGTGGTCACCAATTACTTGCATCGGCCGTTGCTGGAGCCCTTGGTGGCCGCCTTGGCGCCGGGTGGCGTGCTGATTTACGAAACCTTTGCGCAGGGCAACGAACGTTACGGCAAGCCGTCAAATCCCGCTTTTTTGCTGATGCCGGACGAGTTGCTGGAATTGGCACGTTCAGCAGTCCCACAGTCTTTGCAGATCGTGGCGTTTGAGCAAGGGCAGCTTACTGGACCAAAGCCGGCAGTGGTGCAGCGCATTTGTGCCGTGCGCCCGGATTCGGTCGATCCTATGCAGGTCATGGCACTGATTTGATGTCATATTCGACTCGAGTTGCGCCACGGGTACGAGTGATCCGCTACAATCAAACCTTTATATTCTTCGCTCCATCATCATGATTCAGGGCAGCATAGTTGCAATCGTCACCCCCATGCACACGGACGGCAGCATCGATTTTCCCTGCTTGCGCAAGCTGATCGACTGGCATATCGCGGAAGGCACCGATGGCATTGTCATCGTCGGCACCACCGGCGAATCGCCGACCGTAACCGTTGACGAGCACTGCGAACTGATCAGGGTCGCGGTCGAACATGTGGCCGGACGGATTCCGGTGATTGCCGGCACCGGCGGCAATTCCACCGCGGAAGCGATTGAATTGACCCACTATGCAAAGAAAGTAGGGGCCGACGCCTCGCTGCAGGTGGTGCCGTACTATAACCGGCCGACCCAGGAGGGGATGTTCCAGCATTTCCGGAAAATCGCCGAAGCGGTCGACTTGCCGGTCATCCTGTACAACGTCCCGGGCCGCACCGTGGCCGACATGAGCAATGACACCATCCTGCGCCTGGCGCAAGTGCCGGGTATCATCGGCGTCAAGGATGCCACCGGCAATATCGGCCGCGGCACCGAATTGCTGCGCCAAATTTCGAATTCGTTTGCGGTGTATTCCGGCGACGACCTGACCGCCATGGCGCTGATGTTGTGCGGCGCGCGCGGCAATATTTCGGTGACAGCCAATGTCGCTCCGCGTGCCATGCATGCATTATGCATGGCGGCTATCAACGGCGACGTAGCTGAAGCGATTGCCGTCAATAATCGCATGCTGCCTTTGCATACCAAGCTGTTCGTCGAGCCCAACCCGCTGCCGGTCAAATGGGCATTGACCGAAATGGGGCGCATACCGTCGGGTATCCGGCTGCCGCTGGTGCCGCTCGCGACACCGTATCACGAGACCGTGCGTGCTGCTTTGCGCGAGGCTGGTGTATTACAATAAGCCCCGCTCGGGCAGGCCGGCACCTGCCGTCTGCATTTACCCATTCAGTATCGACATGATTATCCGGAAGAACCTTCATATGGCTCAAAGCGGCATCACTTATCGTGGCATCTTCTGTGCGCTGGCGCTGGCTGGATTGGCTGGCTGCAATTCATTGAATTCCCTGATGGAACCGGGGCGCATTGATTACAAAAGTGCCGGCAAGGCACCCACGCTGGAGATCCCGCCAGATCTGACGCAGCTGCAGCGGGAAAACCGGTATGCGATCCCGGAAGCCAGCCGCGGTACCGCAACCGCCTCCGGCTTCAACCTGCAGCAAGGCAGCAAGCCGAGTACTGCCGTGGTTGCGCCCAAGGAGATGCCGGACATGCGGATCGAACGCGACGGCACACAGCGCTGGCTGGTGGTCAAGCAAACGCCGGAACAATTGTGGCCGGAAATCAAGGATTTTTGGCAGGATTCGGGCTTTTTGATCAGCCTCGATTCGCCGCAATCGGGCGTGATGGAAACCGACTGGGCCGAGAATCGCGCCAAGATTCCGCTCGACCTGATTCGCAGTACGCTGGGCAAGGCGCTTGATTCGCTGTATTCGACCGGCGAACGCGACAAATTCCGTACCCGCCTGGAACGTGGCGCCGATGGCACCACCGAAATCTACATCAGCCATCGTGGCGCCGAGGAGGTTCTGGTCGGACAGCAGAAGGACACTACCGTCTGGACGCCGCGCCAGCCCGATCCGGAGCTGGAAGCCGAATTCCTGGGTCGTCTGATGGTGCGCCTGGGCGCGGAGCATAGTCGTGCGCAGGCGATGGTGGCCAATGCGCCGGTGCAGAAGGTGCGTGCCAAGCTGGTCAAGGATAGCAACGGCGGTTATATCGACGTCGATGAAAGCTTCGATCGCGCCTGGCGCCGCGTCGGCCTGGCGCTGGATCGGGTCGGCTTTACCGTGGTCGATCGCGACCGTAGCCAGGGCCTGTATTTTGTTCGCTATGTCGATCAGGGCCAGGACGCCAAGGATAAAAAGAACGACAAGGGTATTCTGGCGCGCTGGTTTTCATTTGGCTCCGACAAGGACAAGGAAAAATCGGCGGTGCGTTACCGGATCTCGGTACGTGACACGAATGCCATCAGCCGGGTCTCAGTCTTGAGCGACCAGGGGCAGCCGGAGAAGTCGGCCATCGCCGACAAGATCCTGGCATTGCTGAACGACCAATTGAAATAACGCAATCGGGGAGGGCGCGCCTGGCGCGCCGGACAGTCGCCATTGAAGTTTGCCAGCCTGGGTAGCGGGAGCGAGGGCAACGCACTATTGATTTCGGGTGCGTCCGGTATTACTCGCAGCACCGTCATGCTGGATTGCGGCTTCGCCATTCGCGAAACCGAGCGTCGCCTGGCCAAGCTGGGAGTGACGCCGGCCGAACTCACCGCCATCGTCGTCACCCATGAGCATCAGGATCATGTCGGCGGCGTCTTCAAGTTTGCGCGGCGGCACCATATCCCGGTATGGCTGACCTTTGGCACCTGGTCCGCCGTCCAGCGCGACTGCCACGGCGTTGATTTGAATTTTTGCCGCGACGGGGAGCGCTTGGTGCTGGGCGACCTCGAATTCATGCCGTACACCGTCCCGCACGACGCGCGCGAACCGGTGCAGTACGTGGCCAGTGACGGCCGCATGAAGCTAGGCGTCCTGACCGATGCCGGACAATCGACGCCGCACCTGCTGGCAGCGCTGGCAGCCTGCGACGCGCTGGTGCTGGAATGCAATCACGATGCTCAAATGCTGGCGGCCTCTGCCTATCCACCGTCGCTCAAGCGGCGCATTGGTGGCGCGTACGGACACTTATCCAACGACACCAGCGCCGAAATACTGGCGGCAATGGATCAGTCGCGCCTGAAAACCGTCATCGGCGCCCATTTAAGTCAGCGCAATAATTTGCCGGAACTGGCGCGTGCCGCCTTGTCACGCGGCCTTGGAATCCGTGCGACGAATACCGATATACGGATTGCTGACCAGCAGCAGGGATTTGACTGGATCAACATGGCTTGATGCGGCCA
>CAVPQU010000015.1:0-188898 GCA_963707665.1 uncultured beta proteobacterium
ATTTCCGTTTTCAAGTGTGTACTAACGCTGCCGCGGCAATCTCAGCGTCGCCAAGAAGAACACGAAGAACCATACTTGAGCCACATACGCATCGCCCGATGACAGCGAGTGCGCGGCAACGACCGCACCATAGACCAGCAGTGCAGCACCAAAAGGCTGCGAACGCAGCCTCCAGGCGGTGGTGGCAGCAAAAACCGAAGCCCAAAAGTGGCAACAGTGACAGGACCCCGCACTCCATGACAAATTGCAGCAGCGTGTTATGCGCATACTCAATGTCGGCGGGGAAGACATCATCGTATGCCAGTACTTTGCCAATGGATGCTCAATCAAGCTGTCCACGCCCGCCAACACCAGCATGGCACGGCTTTCGCTGCCCTCCAGTTCAAACCGCATCAGCCGTTCCACTGTCTGCTCCGGAATCCAGTCCAGGGAATAGGCCACGACGACGACGCCCAGCAACACCGGCAACACCAATACACCATAGCGCAGTGCCACCTTAAACCGCAGCAGAGCCGCAACCATGCAGGCCAAGTGCAACCGCCACCAGCGCAGCACGCGTGCCTGACAGCAGCATCCCGGTCAGGATCACCATGGATAACGCCGCAATCGGCCATTGAATCCTTCCGGCCAGCACCACCAAAGCTATCCCTGCAACCAAGCCTTGGCTCAAAAAGATACCGATCCCCAGCCCGGCATCGCCGCCCAAGCGCGCGAGGTCGGCATCGCCGCGATCCATGACCACGTATAGGCCAGCGAGGACGAGAGCAAGACCATACATGGCTTTCAGGAACGGTGGAGGAAGCGGTCCGGCCGGCGTGCTGCCGAGCATGCCGATCATGGCCGCCGCACAGAATCCCAAGGCAAAGAAATACGGCCGCTTGTAATCAAATTGGGTGATCTCGGCGGGAAGAACAGGACCGCTGATCTGGGTGATTTGTTCGCTCAGGAAGTTATGCAGCCACAACGAAGCAAGCACCATCAGCAGCAAGGCGCCCACGGCAACGCGCTTCCGCACGCGACTGGAAATCGGTGTGACACCAAGCAAAAAGCACAAGGCCGCAGCGGGGAAAAAGCTCAACAGCGCGGCGGTGATGGCTGGCGTGTTAGGCGTACCCCAGAATATTCGACAGTACAAAGTTCAATGGGGAAATGGCAAACGAGGTCGCGGTGAGTACGGCCGCACAGATAATGGAAAGCGGCTCGATCCAGCCTGTAGAAGCTATATACGCTTCGCGCTCCTCAACGGCCAGAAGAGGGCTATCCAACTCCGCAAGTTGCATCCTCTCTCCTCATTCCACGCGGCGGATCAGAAATGTTGTCGTTTATTCTTTTGTTCCCGATAAAAATTATAATCTATATGGCAATATTTTCTATTACGACAATATTTTCACCATCTTGCCAAGCCGCGCTGCACACTCTCCGCACGCATGCACCCCCCTCCCGAATCCAGCTCCTACCAAACCTCGCAACGATGCACTTTGAGCGCCGTGAACTGCGGGCAATGCGTGGCTAGCTAAATATGCAGTTGGCGCTCGACGATAGTGTCGAGGTCGAGCGCAGGTTATGCAGCCAGAAATTGCTGAAGGCAATCGGCACGAAGCAATTGCACATTCTTGAAGGCTTTGCTGATCTGGACGAGCATGGCGCCGAAGCTAATTTTCCCCTGAGCGCATGGGTGCGACACCGATTGACAGTCTTTGCGGCTTCGACCACGTCATTGTGCGCACGGATCGCCTGCTTTGCCCTGTCGAGGGTGCTCTCCCTTTTGATGTCCCTAACAATCTAGGCATTCACACCCGCGCCTCTTCCATGCCGGCCCAGGCTACATCAGATTGTCGATACACCGGAAATCGTTTCACCTTCGAAACTTGCATAAAGACAACTACAGGAAGATAATCATTTGCCATTAAATCAAGTTCTTTTTTGGCAACCCATCGAAGGAAAAATCCATAATGTGTAAATTGCACGGTGATTCCCCGAGACCAACCAGAAAGACGTACATTTCTCACGCGCACTGCGGCCGTAGCCGCTACGGCCGCCGTTTCTGCGTCTTCCATGGCTGCCACGCTGTCCCCCTCCTCCACCAAGGCAGCAAGCGGTGCCGACAAACGGAAATTTATGGAAGAGGCAACGCGGTTGGCGATTGAATCTGTAGAAAAGGGCTGGGGCGGCCCTTTTGGGGCAGTCATCGTAAAGGATGGCGAGATCATCGGTCGCGGTCAAAACCGCGTTCTCTTGACTGGAATTCCCGTGTTCCACGCCGAGATTACGGCGATCATGGATGCATCAGCTAGACTGAATCCGAAGGCGCTTCTGGGCAGCGAATATGGGGCAGGAACCATCCTTGAAATGATTCCTCGCGAACCTGGTTCGCCCGACCCTGTGCCGGAACGCGCACGCATGCTGAAAGGGTGTGAAATTTATATAAACGGAGCGCCATGCCCCATGTGCATGAGTGCGATCTATTGGGCGCGTATCGATCACGTTTATTTTGCCGCCAGCTTGAAAGATACGAGCCAGATTGGTTTCGATGATGCCTTTCAATACGAGGACTTCGCCCAGCCGTGGGAAAAACGTCGCATTGCTGTGACGCCTCAACTTTGAACGTGAGACTGGCCTCAAGGCCTATAAGGCGTGGATCGATAAGAAGGATAGGCATCCATACTGAGTAGGGAAATTTGGTCGGCATTACAGCCAAACAGCCGTGGCAATTTTGGCGCTGATGGCGAAACGTGACAAGCCAGAGCGCACGATTAATCCATAATGTCAATGCATTAGTGAAATCGTCAATCCGCAGACTTCTGTTTTGAGTCCAGGCCGGGGAGCCAAGACAATCAAGGGGTTACGTGCAAACGCACTCCCTTTTGTTTTGAATTCTGGACGTCTTCTTTTTTAACAGTGATTCCCCTTTTCGGCCATAAATCTCATGATGGGGACAGCTTTGCCGGGCACCTTACCAACCGACTTCCGAACTGTTCCAACCGCCTGAAGGCACTGGCATAGGACTCGGGCGCCTGATGACGCCGCGGTTCGCGACCAGCAGGAACCGCATGCTCGGCAGCGTCTGCCTCAAGGCGTAACGGGGCCAGGATCAGGCCAAGCAATTTGATGTGGCGATCATTATTTATACGTAAGGCTGATCCAGCCCTACCGAACATGTCAACGGGCGAGCATGGAACGTGCTAATTCCATAACGCGACCGCATATCATCAGATTTTGACCAACAATATCGCTGACCCCTCAGATACAAATGGAGGAGCCGCTCGGCAGATCATTGTGATGGGGCGGCACCGAGTAGTAGATTGATTAATGGGGTGAATTTGAAGAAGTGTCTCACTCACCTCATCCTCCTCCCCTCGGATTGCCAAAACTATCTCTCGTGCGCCAAAAAATTGAGAGCCCGGACAGCTCCACAAAGGTCCGCACCCGTAATGTTTTCAGTCACACGGTCGAAAAAAAACGCTTCACATTCTCGGCCATACGATCCGCAGCTGGCGGTCCCTTTGGAAATCGCAGACGTTCTTTCCTCCCTGCCCGCTCGATGTCGAAGCCATAGCAGTCCAGACCGAGCAATCTCATGCCGGCTGGCTGCGCCCCGATAAGGTCGTGGACGAGCCTTTCTTCATCCTTCAGCGCCAAAACTGCCGCACTGCTCCAGTCTGCTTCTTCAATCCATCCCATCTGGCCGAAGCCCGCAACGTATCGTGCGCCTTTTGGCGCGAGCCGGAAAAAAGCGAAGTCACCGATAGCAAGGTATCGCTCGGCATCCGGTTGATATCGAATGTAACGCGCGACCAATTCGGCCGGTGCCTCGATACGTTCCACGTCCCCCAGCAAAGACACGCGTTCGGACGTCAAGACGCTTTGCCCATCGGAGCTGTGAACAAGAAAACTGGCACGGCAATCGGCGATGAGATTTTTCGTGTGTTCGGCAAGCCGGCTGATGAGAAATACAGGGCGATGCTGTTCATCCGTAACGAAGGGCGAGGTGGAGGCAAACGGGTATCCCGGCATTTGCGGTGGACTGCGTCGCCAGGCAGCCAGCCGCAGTACCGTGCAGAAGATGGATGACGGAAGCGAATTCTATTTTCATTTCAGACGAGTCGACGCCGCAGGCTTATCCGCAACCCTACCGGGGCGAGTGTGAACGCCAGTTGCTCTTGCACCTCTCTCCTTGTCGGGCGTCCGGATTTCATCGAGATGGAAATTTCTGACCAACATGGAAACCACCATTTTCATCTCATCGAGCGCCAGATATCGCCCCGGGCACGTGCGGGGCCCGGCGCCGAACGGGATCGACACTTTGCGATGGTTCGCCTCCGAGGCGGTTCCCAGCCACCGGTCAGGAATGAATTCAGAGGCGTTGGCAAAATTCCGATTGTCCATGGACCCCACCCGGGGCAGCAGCATCACCAGCGTTCCCCTAGGAACGGCGATGTCCGCAACTGACGTGTCCTGATTCGCTTCCGCCACGATGAGCGGCGCGACGGGTCGCAGCCGCATGGCTTCCTGGATACAGGCTTCGACAAAATCGAGCTCGCCGAGCTGCTCGTGCCGCACAGGCAAGACATCGTCGCCGAGCGTCCGCTCTACGTCCGCCACCACACGCGCCAAGGCATCCGGATGGTGATACAGCAGGTGAAAGAGCCACGCCAGTGTATGCGCAGTCGTATCCTCACCCGCCAGCAGCATCGTCACGACGTTGCCGGCCAGCTCCGCCTCCGAAAGGGCCGCCTTGCCCCCGTCCTGCGCCGCAATCATCGCTTCGAGCAGATTGCGCGGCCGCTCGAACAAGGCCGGGTCTTTCTCCATGCGTTCACGCGCACTTGCGATAAATTCCTGAACTGCCTTACCGACGGCCTTGACGTCCCTGTCGAGCTTGCGGTCTTCGGCAAACTTTATCCAATGCCAGTAGGGGAAAGCGGAAAAAAGCCTCTTTTGCAGCATGCGGAATACATCCTCGAGGTGCTTTTGAATGACAATGCCGTCGTCGGATTCGATGGTATTTATATCTGTTCCGAAGGCCAAACCGGCTGTGACGTCCACGGTGAATCGCATCAGGTCCGGTTCCAACTCAAACGATAGCGCTTGCTCCGCGTACTTTTTCCAGCGCCTCAGGAATCGCTCGGTCACCGTCCGCAGCGTCGGGAAGTACGACTTTACGTGCAATGGGTTAAATGCCGACATGACCAACGTGCGCTGTCGACGCCAGTCCTCTCCATTCGAAGAAAATACGCCCGCGATATTCAACTCCCTCGCCACCATCTCAAGCCGGGCACCGCGACTAAAGCCGTGTGGTCGACTTTTGAGCACGCCGGAGATGTCTTCAGGATTGGAGCAGACCAAAATCGTGCGCGGTCCTATCGAGAGCTTGAAGCAAGCGCCGTAAATCGCGCTCCAAGCTTCAAGTTGCCGGTGCTGCTGCCCGACCTTGAGCTGCAGTGCGTTACCGAAGAGAGGTATCCCCCGCGGTCCGGGCAGGTCCTTCAACGAACGCAAGGAAGAGGTCAGCGACTGTCCCAGAGGTGCACGAATATCCAAAAGCGCCTCCTTTCAAGGATCAAAATGGCGGGCACGACAGCTGTGAAAACTCAGCTCTTTCTTGATGGCAGCCACCGCGCTCTGTATCGCTTCGGCCAGCGTGGGATGGATATGGATCGCGTTTTCCATCACGCTATAAGGCGCGTCTGCATTCATCAGGTCCACATACATGTGCACCAGCTCCGCACCCTCGGGGCCGAGGACGGCGGCGCCCAGGATTTTGCCGCTGGATGCCGCCGCGACCACTTTGATGAATCCTGCCGTTTCACCGATTTCCTTTGCCTTGCCATTGTTTTTGAAGTCGAACCGGCCGACCCGAATATCATGGCCGGCCTTGCGCGCCTCCTGTTCCGTCATCCCCACCCGGCCCAGTTCCGGATCGGTAAAAATCGCGTACGGGATCACCCGCTTCGTCGTCCGCGCGCCATCGCCGCAGAGTTGCGAGGCGAGAATGCGAAAGTCGTCCCAGGAGGTGTGCGTGAACATGGCGCCGCCACGGACATCGCCGGCAGCCCAAATTCCCGGAACACTCGTTTGCAGCTTTTCGTTGGCTTCGAGGAAGCCGTGCTTGCCGAGTTGCAGGCCGACGCTTTCCAGGCCAAGCTCGCTGGTATTCGGCTGGCGTCCCGCCGCCACAAAAATATCGGAACACTCAAGCTGTTCGGCGCCATCGTCCGATTCGATCGTCACGATTACCTTGTCCGTGGACGGCCGCACCGCGCGTACCCGACTATTCAAGCGAAAGTGGATACCCTCCTGTTCGAGAAACGCCTGAAGGCTGGCAGCGATTTCCGCATCTTCATGCGGGGCGATTTGCGTTGCGCCCTGAACGATGGTGACCGCGCTTCCCATGCGCCGATAGAACTGGCCCATCTCCAGGCCGATATAACCGCCGCCTATCAGGAGCAAATGCTTTGGCAAAATACGATGCTGAAGCCAATTTTCGCTGTCGATTAGGTCGACTTGATCCAGTCCCTCGACATCCGGCATCTGGCTGCGGGTCCCCGTGTTCAATACGACATTGTCGGCGGCAAGCTGCGTTGCATCTATCGTCACCAGGAAACGGCCATGATCGCGGCCCGTCAATCTCGCGTGCCCCCAAAGGAGCTCGGGATTGCTTTCGGTGGCAAACATCTTTTCAAGCGAAATACGGGATGCCTCCGCAATGGCTTGCGCACGCTCCAGCACCTTGAAAAAATCAACGGTCACCTTGCCCGTTCTTATGCCGTATTCCTCCGCTCTGCGGGACAGGTGGGCGATGCGGGCCGAGGCAATGGCAGCCTTGCTGGGCGTACAGCCGAAATTGACGCATGAACCGCCCAAGTGTTCTTGTTCGGCAAGGGCGACGCGCTTCCCCCTTTCCGCAAGGTGATTGGCAAGCGGAATCCCGGCTTGCCCCGCGCCGATGATGATCACGTCGTACTGCTGAAGCGCCATGGCTTAGGCCAGTTCTCAGACATTGACATCAATCTGAGTGGCGAAGCCGAACACAAGTTCTCCTTTCGACCATTAACCGTTAAGAGAAGGCGTTTTCCTCGTAAAGCCGGCAAATACAGGATTTGAACTTATGGATGGACCAATTGCCGAACTTCTTTGCAAAGATTGCAGGAGGAATATATGCCCACTCCTATTGCAAAGGACCAGGTTCTCCCCGTCCGGCAAGGAAGCCCGACGATTACATAAAGGACGGCCCGAAACATGTGCGCAAGACGGGGCTTCCGCCGGGCATCAGCATCGCGGATGCCGAAGATCCCGGTACCAATGAGGGGGAACCGCCCTCGAAAAATGCTCTTGACCGCCGGAGCCGTTAAGCGACGTCCTGGCTTGCTGCCTTATGTCGAGGCGCGCTTCTTGAAGTCCGTGGAGAACCGGCGTCGGCATGGCGTTGATTCTTGAGAGAGGTTTTCGTTTTACTACCCATAGCCCGGCCGGCCAGATGGGCCGGATAGAGGGAAAAATGCCTTCATGCACGTACAGAATCGCCAGCAGAAAAGCGTGCCAATCAAGGGACAATCCTCGCAAAAAGTCATCTATGCCGCACTAGCAGCAAACGTCGCCATTGCGATCAGCAAGTTCGTTGCCGCGGCATTGACGGGCAGCGCCGCCATGCTTGCGGAAGGCATTCACTCGGCCGTGGATACCGGAAACGAACTTCTTTTGCTCATTGGAATTGCACAGAGCAGGCGGGCGGCGGACGAATGGCATCCGTTCGGCTACGGCAAGGCTGTGTATTTTTGGGCGCTCATCGTCGCGCTGTCGGTGTTCTCTTTAGGTGGCGGCGCGTCGATTTATCGCGGCCTGGCCAGTCTGAAAGATCCACAGGCGCTGCAGGATCCCACATGGAATTACATCGTGCTGGCGGTCGCCGCCGGCTTCGAGGGGTATAGCTGGAATGTCTCGCGGCGGGCGCTGAATCATCGCCGAGGACCCACGGAAAGTCTGTGGCATGTAGTACGCCGCAGCAAGGACCCAGCGGTATTTACGGTGTTCATCGAAGACTCCGCCGCTTTGGCCGGCATCGCCATTGCCCTTTTGGGAATCTGGCTCGGCCATGTATTTGACAACCGTTACATCGACCCCGCAGCTTCCGTCGTGATCGGCTTCGTACTCGTCACTGCCGCCATTTTCCTGGCTCGTGAAACCGGCGGCTTGCTCGTAGGGGAAAGCATCGATCGTGACCAAATTGCGCAACTGAAAATGCTGATTGCCAATGATCCGGCCGTCGAAGCCGTGGGCCACCTGCTCACCATGCAGTTAGGTCCGGACAATATTCTTTTAACGGCAGCGGTGCGTTTCAAGCGCGGGCTCTCCCTCGATGAGGTCGATCAAGCGATCGGACGACTGGAGCATGCCGTCAGGAATCGATATCCGGCGATCCAGCGCATCTTCTTCGAGTCGGGCGCATTCAAGTCGTCCCTCCCGACTTCCGCTTAAAGAAAGTTTTTCTCTATCTTTTCTTTGCCTTGATCGGAGATAAATTTTATGTGATTACCGGGTCAAACCCTTCAAAGCGCCCCTATCCTTTAGAGGATATACTCTTCAATACCCTGAAACCGGATAGAGCCCGCCGATTCACTGGAGGCGCTCGTGGAGCGCGATATTGTTCTATTCGGCAGTACTGCCGCTGCAAACGCGAGCAATCCTTCCGTGGACTTTCCGGTTTTTGGGTGTCGACCGTTCTGCCGCCGACAAGGCCCGCTTCACCCGCCAGCGACATTCCACCGTACTGGAACGCAGCCTCCAGGCGCAGGAACAAGGTTTGCCCCACGCTCCGTATGCAGCGCCAGCTCGCCGCTTGTCTCGTGGCTTTTGTCCTTGCTGGCTGCTCAAAGCCGGCGACCCAACCCGACAGCCGCGCCACCGCAAGTGCATGCCATGCAGGTGATTCAGCAAACCGCGACCGTGACGGGCGAACTGGTCGGTCAGGTGCAGCTTTCCGCGAAGTGGCGCTGCGGCCGCAGGTGACTGGATGGGTACAGAAAATTCTGTTTCAGGCCGGACAGCGCGTGCGCGAAAAGGAGGTCCTGTTCGTCATCGACCCGCGGCCCTACCAAGCCAACCTGGGCGAGGCGCTTGGCGCCGTCGCCGATGCCGAGGCATCGCTGGCCCGTGCGCACCAGGACGTCGCTCGCTATGAGCCGCTGCTCCCCGACAATGCCATTCCGCGCGCCACCTACGATGCGGCCGTGGCCACGGAAAAATCGGCGCGGGCGGCGCTGGTCCAGAAAAAAGCCGCGGTCGACCGCGCCAGGCTGGATCTCGACAATACCAAGGTGCGCTCACCGGTCGCCGGACAGATCGGGCTGCAGCAAGTCGAGGTCGGCGCGCTGGCATCCGCCGGCCAGACCGTGCTTGCCACCGTCTCCACGCTCGATCCGGTATTCGTCTATTTCAGCATTTCCGAGAGCGGATTACATCCGCTTCGTGCGCGGCAGCGGCTCCGCGCGAAGCAGCCGCCAAAACGGCGCGCCGAACATCCTATCCAGCTGACTCTTCCCGACGGCACGGCTTATCCGCAGCAAGGCACCTTCGATTTCGCCGAGCGCGCCATCAGTAGCACCACAGGCACGCTCACGTTGCGCGCCAAGTACCCCAACCCGCAGGCCCTTTTGCGCCCCGGGATGAATGTGCGGGTGCGCCTGATCTACGATGAAGTGCCGAACGCCCTGCTGGTGCCGCAGACGAGCGGTAACGGAACTGCTCGGCAAACAGTTCGTCACCGTGATCGGCGCCGACAACAAGGCGCCCAGCGCCCGGTGAGCTTAGGCGACCGCGTGGGCGAAATGTGGATCGTCAAATCGGGCCTGAAACCGGGCGAACGCATAATCGTCGACGGCACGCAAAAGGCCCCGCCGGGGACAGTCGTGGCGGCGACCATGATCACCACGGCGCAACTCGATCAAGCCTCCGATGGCACGCCGACACCCGTGCAGGCACCCGGAAAGTAGGAGACGCAATGGCCGGTTTCTTCATTGCACGACCGATCTTCGCCATTGTCGTCGCTCTCTTCATCGTGCTCGTGGGCACTATCGCCGGCCTGCAGCTACCCATTGCGCAATACCCGCAAATCACGCTTCCCACCGTGGTTGTTGCGACGGCGTATCCCGGTGCCAATGCGGAAACGGTGGAGCAGTCGGTGGCACAGCCGATCGAAGAGCAGGTGAACGGGGTCGAGGGCATGCAGTATATGGAGTCCACTTCGTCGGCAGCCGGCACCTATCAGTTGCGCGTCACCTTCGGGCTCGGCGTCAATTCGGACATCGCATCGGTACAGGTCCAGAACCGCGTGGCCCAGGCGAATTCGCGCTTGCCGTCTGAAGTGTTGGCGGCCGGCGTGACGACCGCAAGAGTACGCCCGACACCTTGATGTTCGTGACGCTCTATTCGCCCAAGGGCAGCTACGATTCTCTATTTCTCAGCAACTATCTCAACATCAATATCGTCGACGCCATCAAGCGCATCAACGGCGTCGGCGACGTGCAGGTGTTCGGCAGCGATTTCGGCATGCGGATTTGGCTGCGCCCCGATCGCATGGCCCAATTGGGCATCACGACCACCGACGTCAGCAGGGCCATTGGCGAGCAGAACGTGCAGGCGCCGGCCGGCCAGGTCGGTCAATATCCATCGCCGCCGAACCAGGCATTCCAATATAGCGTCGATGTACGGGGCCGACTGGTTACCGCGGAAGAATTTGGCAATATCATCGTCAAGGCTCAGCCCGACGGCTCGTTCGTCCACTTGCACGACCTCGCCCGGGTGGAACTCGGCGCCAAGGATTATTCGATCCAGGCCAGATACAACGGCCAGCCGACGGCATCCTTCGGCGTCAGCCTGACCCCGGAAGCCAGCGCGGTCGCGGTGTCGAAGGCGGTGCGTGCGCAACTTGAGCAGCTGAAGGCCGGGTTTCCGGCCGACCTCGACTACCAGGTGGTGGTCGACCAGACGGTGTTCGTGACGGCGTCGCTCGATGAGGTCGTCAAGACGCTGGGGGAATCGCTCATTCTGGTGATGATCGTGGTCTTCATCTTCTTGCAGACCTGGCGCGCCACCGTGATTCCGATGCTGGCCGTGCCGGTATCCCTGGTCGGCACCCTGGCGGTATTCACCGTTCTCGGATTCACGCTCAACACGCTGACCCTGTTCGGCATGGTGCTCGCCATCGGCATCGTCGTGGATGACGCCATCGTGGTGGTGGAGGCGGTCGAGCACCATATCGAGGAAGGGATGAGATCCGCACGCGGCGACGGTGCAGGCCATGAGCGAAGTGTCGGCGCCGGTGGTCGCGGTGGCGCTGGTGCTGACGGCGGTGTTCGTGCCGGTATCCTTCCTGGGCGGGATCACCGGCGTCCTGTATCGCCAGTTCGCGGTGACGGTGGCGGTGTCGACGCTGCTGTCCGCCTTCGTCGCGCTATCGCTCACGCCAGCGCTGTGCACGCTGCTGCTCAAGCCGCGCCCGACCCAGCAAAGCCGCAATCCGCTCGCACGCTTTTTTGCCGCCTTCAACCGCGGCTTCGAACGCATGCTGAACGGCTACGTCGGCATCGTCGGCATCGCCATTCGCCGCATGGCGGTTGCGCTGCTGGTGCTGGCGATTTTCATGCTCGGCACCGGACTGCTCTTCAAGCACGTGCCGAGCGCGTTCGTGCCGCCCGAGGATCAGGGCTACCTGATCGGTGCCGCCATCCTGCCCGAGGCTGCCGCGCTCGAGCGCACGATGGCGGCCACCGCGCAGCTCGACGCTGCGCTGGCAAAGACACCGGGAGTCGCGCGCCGCATGATGGTGAACGGGTTCAACATCATGAACCGTTCGCAGCAGCCCAACGGCGCACTATTCGTAGCCGCACTCGATCCGTGGCAGCAGCGCACGACCCAGGAGACGAGCGTGAATGCGATCATCGCCTCCATCGTCCGCGACGGCGCGGCGATCCCGCAGGCCACCGTGATCCCGCTGAATCCACCGGCCCTCCCCGGCCTCGGCGCGTTCGGCGGCTTCAGCCTCAAGCTGCAGGATCGCCGCGGCGGCACACCGTTCGACCTGGCCACCGTGGCCGACGATTTTGTCGCCGCGGCGAAAAAGCGCCCGGAAATCGGCACCATTCGCTCCGCCCTCAATCCGCGCACACCGGCGTACGACCTCACGGTGGATCGCGAGAAGGTGAAGAAGCTCGGCGTGCCGCTCACCGATGTGTTTTATGCGCTGCAGACCTACCTCGGCGGCCTGCAGGTGAACGATTTCAATCGCTTCGGGCGCAGCTACAAGGTGACGGTACAGGCCGAACCCGAGTTTCGGGGCGATATCGGCGCCATCAAGCTGTTCCATGTACGCAGCGCCAAGGGCGAGATGATTCCGCTCTCCACGCTGGTGAATCCGGTCTCCACCAGTTCGCCGTCGGTATTGCAGCGCTACAACCAGTTCCGCGAAGCCGATATCTCGGGCGATGCCGCGCCCGGGTACAGCTCGGGACAGGCTACCACTGCGCTCGAACAGGTGGCGGCGCAGATACTGCCGCAAGGTTATGGCTACGAATGGTCCGGTCTGTCGCTGCAAGAGCAGCAGTCGGCCGGGCAGACCCCGATCGTCTTCGGCTTGACCTTGGTCTTCGTGTTCCTGTTTCTCGCCGCCCTCTACGAGAGCTGGTCAGTGCCGTTCGCGGTGTTGCTGGCGGTGCCGATCGGCGTCTTCGGCGCCATGCTGGCGCTCGCCGTGGTCGGATTGACCAACAACATTTACGCGCAGATCGGCCTGATCCTGCTGATCGGCCTTTCCGCCAAAAACGCCATCCTGATCGTCGAATTTGCCAAGGTTCGGGTCGATAGCGGAACCGATCCGGTGCAGGCGGCGATCGAGGCGGCAAGGCTGAGATTGCGCCCGATTCTCATGACCTCGTTTGCCTTCATTTTGGGCGTACTTCCGCTAGCGCTGGCGACCGGGGCGGGCGCCGCTGCGCGTGTTTCGATGGGGGTGGCAGTGTGCGCCGGCATGGCCTGCGCGACCTTCTTCGGTGTCTTCATCATCCCGGTATTGTTCGCCGCAGTGGAGCGCGTGGTCAATCGCAGCAAGAAGAAGGGCCAGGAGACGGCACGCAAGCAGACGGAGACGCCGTGATGCGTGTCGTCGTCGCCGCCCTGTTGCTGGTGTCTGGCTGTGCCGTAGGGCCCGACTACCGGCGCCCGGCCATAGACCTGCCGGCGGCCTATCATCACGCTCCCGCGGAGCAAGCCGCCCGCTCCTTTGCCGATATCAGTTGGTGGGAAGTATTCGGCGACCCACAAATGGTGACGCTGATCGACGAGGCGCTACGCGACAATCTTGATCTCGGCATCGCCGCCAGCCAGATCGTGCAGGCCCAGGCACAGCTTGCCGTCGCGCGTTCCCCGATCTTTCCGCAACTGGCAGGCCAGGCACAGGCTGCGCGCAGCAACCAGGACATCACGTTTACGACCACCAACAGCTTTCTTGCCGCCTTGACGCTGTCCTGGGAAATTGACCTTTGGGGACGCTATCTGCGGGCCACGGAGGCCGCGCGTGCCGACCTGCTGGCCACCGAAGAAGCCCGCAGCGGCGTCATCACGTCGCTGGTGGCCGGCGTAGCACAACAATATCTGCAACTCGTCGCATTACGTCAGCGGCTGGAGATCATACGGCGCACCGTCGTCGCGCAACGCGACTCTCTGCGGCTGGTGAAGGAACTTGCCAGGCAGGGGGTGCAGTCGGCGGCCGAGGTCAGTCAGGCGCAGAGTCAGCTGCTCACCACCGAGAACCAGATCCCCGCGATCGAACTGCAAGTCGCACAGACCGAGGATGCGCTCGCCATCCTGCTTGGCAAGGCGCCGCGCTCGTTCGATACCGGCTCCGGCTTGCCGCCGAACGCGGTCCCGCCCCTGGTGCCGCCGGGCGTTCCGTCGGAGTTGCTCGAACGGCGGCCCGATATCCGGCAAGCCGAGCAGCAGTTGGTCGCCGCCAATGCGAATATCGGCGTGGCCAAGGCCAGGTTCTTCCCCACCATCTCGCTCACCGGTACGCTTGGGCGCGCCAGCGACGTCCTGCGCGGACTGGTGCAAAGCGGCGGCCAGAACGTGCGGACGACAGGTGCCGCCGTCAACCTGCCGATCTTTTCGGGCGGAGCGCTGGTCGGCAATTACGATATTGCGCGCGCCCAAGCCGAACAGGCGGCGCTTGCCTATCGCCGCAGCGTGCTGGTGGCACTGCAGGAAGTCTCCGATGCCCTGATCGCCTTCGACCGCAACCGGGCCGAAGCCCAGGGTAATCGCGACCGGGTTGCCGTGAACGGCGAGGCACTGCGCCTGGCACAACTGCGCTTTCGCTCCGGCGTGATCAGCTACCTCGAAATCCTGGATGCGCAACGCCAGCTGCTGTCTTCCCAGCTCGACCTCAACACCAGCGAATCCAACCAGCGCCTCGCCGCCGTGCAGCTCTACAAGGCCTTGGGCGGCGGCTGGAACCGCGCCAGGCGGCCTGCGCCAGCCGTGACCGACCGCGCTGCGCACGAATAGTGGTGAACGCTCGATGGGAATTTATGCTGCCTGCGGCAAGCTGAACCGGATACCACTTCAACAAGTCCAATCCGGACAACCAGTATTTTGGATCGAGGAAAAATTATGGACAGGCAAGCGGAAACAGTTACGAACAAAAATCCTCGCCCCTACTCCGGTTTCGACGGCCAATATATCGATGGCGCCTTGAGGCCCGGTCTACAAGGCAGTAAGCGGCAGGACACGGACCCGTATTCAGGAGAAACCCTGGCCGAGATCGCCATGGCGAACCAGAGCGATCTGGACGCGGCCTATCAGGCGGCTGCCCATGTCCAGCCCAAATGGGCGGCGGCGCTGCCGGCCGAACGTGCCACCGTCATGCTTCGCTCAGCTGCCATCATGCAGGAGCGCCACCAGGAAATCGTGGACTGGCTGATCCGCGAATCGGGCAGCACGCGTCTCAAGGCTGAACTGGAGTGGCAGCTTCGTGCGGGCCATCATCCTGGAGGCCGCGTCGTTTCCACATCGAGTCGAGGGCCGGATTCTTCCTCTGGATCGAAGCGGGCAAGGAGAGCCGGGCATACCGACAGCCGCTGGGCGTCATTGGCGTCATCAGTCCGTGGAATTTTCCAATGTATCTGTCGCATCGTTCAATCGGGCCGGCGCTGGCGCTCGGCAATGCAGTGGTCGTCAAGCCCGCGGAGGACACTCCCGTCACCGGCGGCCTGTTGCTCGCGAAAATTTATGAAGAAGCCGGACTTCCGCCCGGCCTTCTGAATATTGTGATCGGGACGGTGACAAGACATCGGCGACGCCTTCACTTTGCATCCGATCCCGCGCCTCATTTCGTTCACCGGCTCAACCCGGGTTGGCCGGCATGTCGGGGAACTGGCGATGAGCGGCCCAGACATTGAAACGTGTCGCGCTTGAGCTTGGCGGAAATGCGCCGTGTGTGGTTCTCGACGACGCCGATGTCGAACATGCGGCGCGCGCCGACCGTGGTCGGCGATTCCTGCACCAGGGTCAGATCTGCATGAGCAGCAACCGCATCATCGTCGATGCCAAAGTGCACGACGAATTCGTCGATCGTTTCATGGCACAGGTCAAAGGCCTGAAGTACGGCGAATCCCAACCAAGCGGACACCGCCATTGGCCCGATCATCAACAAGAAACAGCTGGCAGCGCACATGGCGCACATCGAGGGCGCTCGCGCCGCCGGCGCACGCCAAGCTGGTGGGCGCCGATCCGCAGAGCCAGGTGTTGCCGCCGCATGTGTTCGTGGACGTCAACAACGAGATGCCGGTCGCCCAGGATGAAATGTTTGGCCCGATCGCTCCCATCATCAAGGTCCATGGCGAGGCAGAAGCATTGCAGGTAGCAAACGCACACCCAGTATGGACTCTCCAGCGCCGTGTTCACGCGCGACGAACAGCGCGGCGTACGTTTCGCACTGGGCGTGCAGGCCGGCATGACCCATGTAAACGATCATAGCGTGAACGACACTCCAAGCGGCCCCTTCGGCGGCGAAAAGAACAGCGGCATCGGGCGCTTCGGCGGCGAATGGATCATGCATGAATTCACTAGAGATCATTGGGTAACTATTCAACACGGCCGGCAGGATTACCCATTCTGAATGCGAGAAAAACACCATGAAGATAGCGCTACTGGGCGCAACGGGCTTCGTCGGTTCGGCAATATTGAAGGAAGCGCTCGACCACGGACATACCGTCACGGCAATTGTGCGTCATCCGCAAAAGCTCGAAGCAGGTGCGGGACTCGTGGCCAAGGCCGGAGATGTGTATGACAAAAATGCCCTCGCGGATCTGCTGCGTGGACAGGAAGCGGTGATCAGCGCGTTCAACCCCGGCTGGAAAAATCCACAGCTATATGACGATCAAGTGCGCGGAACAACTGCAATCATCGCCGCCATCAAGGAGGCAGGCGTCAAGCGCGTGCTGTGGGTAGGTGGCGCTGGCAGCCTGGAAGTGAAACCGGGCATACGCGTGGTGGACACCCCGGATTTTCCCGACTGGGTCAAGCCCGGTTCGCTGGCGACGATCGATGCGCTGGAACAATTACGCAACGAGCCGGAACTCGACTGGTCCTTCCTGGCGCCGTCGGCCACCATGCAGTCAGGCCAGCGCACCGGCAAGTTCCGCCTGGGCGGCGACCAGTTGCTGGTCGATGCCAACGGCCAGAGCAGCATTTCGGTGCAGGATTTTGCGATGGCGATGATCGACGAACTGGAACATCCGGCACATACCCGGCAGCGCTTCACAGTCGGATATTGACAAGAGCTGGGGCGCTCGCAACATGGGCAGGACGCCAAAGAGATTTGGCTGTTCACCGGCAATGCAGATCCATTTTTTTGACCGCACTTATGGAGCAGGCATGTTTTACAAAAGACCGCGTGAGGATTATTTTGAGCTGGTTGCCGTGACCCGAGTCTATGTCCTCGAAAAAAATCGCGCTGGCGACCTCGAGCTTCGCGTTGAGCTGGCTGATGGCACTACGCTGGAGCGCGTCACGACCCACGGCGACTACACGGATTTCCTGGAAAATCCGCCTGTCATCATCGTTTGAAGGATCACTGGATCCCTGCTGGCGTACTGCCATCAGTGCACTGTCTTCCATGCGGCAATGGCATTCAGCGCGGAAAATCGGCATCCAGCACGCTCCTATGGCGCAAGAATCAATGACCGAGGAGTGGCTCTTCCGCTTGCGCTGGCTATAGTAGAAGAACGGGTTGCACGCACGGCTGCATGCGACCCACTCATGTTGCCGGCCGACACCACCGGCGCCCGTCACTGGGGACGCCATGAAGACCGAAATCAGCTATCACGATATTCAGAAACGCTCCCATGCGGAGCTGGAAGGCTTGGTCGACGAGCTGTCCAAAACCCATCTGGAGCGGCATTTGACGAAATTTCCCGTGGATACGACCGAGCTCCATGTGCATATGGAAAAGAGTGCACACCGCTCGCGCTACCGCATCACACTGCGTC
Source organism: uncultured beta proteobacterium (assembly GCA_963707665.1). Classification (GTDB taxonomy): domain Bacteria; phylum Pseudomonadota; class Gammaproteobacteria; order Burkholderiales; family Burkholderiaceae_D; genus DATJCV01. The sequence goes on from CAVPQU010000015.1 coordinate 17,541, forward strand.
TCGGCATACCAAAAGAAAACCTCGAAAGTGCCGATGAAGCGGACGAAATCATCCCAGCGCTGCGCAAGTCGTTTGCGGAACTGGAACGGCAACTCGAGCAGCATCTTGCCCGTATACGCCAAGAAGGCAGAGGTGCGCCATGAAACGCCATGAGGATTTTCCTCGGCTAAAAAAAGCGCTCACGGAGCGCCCAGCGACGGAAGCCGACGCCTACAGCAAGCTGCTGGGGCCGCTACTCCCGAAACTGGAACATTTCGTGAAGCAGGAGTTTGCCTATCTTCGATTCCATGGCGATTTGACGGCGGACTACCCGAACGCCCAGGACATCCTTGACGAGGTGCTTGTGCGCGCCTATCAAAATCTGGATCAGCGGCCCCGCAACGCTGAGCTGAAGGATTGGCTGTATCAGATCGCGCACCAGGTTCTGACAGAGGCCACCAAGCATCGGCAAGCCGAGAAAGGGCATTTTGTCTCACTGGATTCGCAGCCGCCGGCCACTCCGGACCAGACCGTCGACGAACAAGACGAGGCGGCTTACGAATACTGGCAGCCGGACGAAATGCTGAATCTGGAAGATGTGGTGCCCATCTCGGACGCTACGCCGGAGAAAAAGGCAAGCGAAGAGGAAACGCACAAGCAGCTGCGCGCCGCCCTCGCCCGCCTGCCGGCCGCATGGCGCACAGCTGTCTGGCTGACCCAGGCAGAAGAAATGCCGCTTGGCAGCGTGGCCAGGACGCTCGGAACCAGCGAAGAAGAAACCCGGCGCTGGATCGCACAGGCCGATGCCTTCTTGCGTGCCCGGCTTAAGGGAGTGGATTTGCAACCAGCAACGCCGGAACAGATGCCGGCCTACTTTGCGCCGGTTCCAGAAGAGGCCACACCTGAATTGAAGCAGGTATTCGAGCAGGCCAAAAAGAACAGGAAATAGGGCAATCCTCGGCGCTGCCTTGAGCTACCCAGGCTTCGGTCGACTCATGAACAAAGCCGCTCGCCAGGATCAGGGTAGCGCGACACTTCTGCCGCAGCAGATCAAGTGATCCAGCGGCGTCCCTTTCCTCGTCAGGGCCATTCGTTCCTGGGCCGGTCAAGGGCGGCACGATCCCATTGGGCCAGCGTGGCTGCGGCGTCATAAGACGTTTGAAGGAACTGAAGCAGTGCGGCGTCCGGATCGGAAGCGCGGCGCACCGCTTCGTACGGAAAGATGAATTCCTGTACCTCGGAGTTGTAGTGCGCGCCCTCGGGAAGCACTGGATACTCGGCGTAGCCGGTGGGCGCGGGATACGCATAGGCATAGAACACCGGCTCGGCGACAGCCCCGCCCCCCGGCCAGAAGCCGCAGCTGCTGCATTCGTGGGAATAGGCTTCGACCATGACGTAATCGGGGCAATTCGGTGCGCCGCCCGGATGAACCGGCGCCCGCCGGCCGGAGAAGCGGGTCATCGCCAGATCGAAGCTGCCCCAGAAGAAATGCACCGGGCTGGCCTTGCCGAGAAAGCGGCCGCGAAATTTCTTCAGGACGCGGTCAGCCTGCAGCAGAATTTGCCAGCAGCGATGGGCGGCGCTTGCATCGTACGCGGCATGCTCCCGGTCTTGCGCGAAGGGGATGGCACTGGTCACCTCAACCGGTGAGGGCTTCAGCGTCACTTCGAAACCAAGGGAGCGCAACGCCGCCAGATAGGCAGCATAAAAATCCGCGACCGTGCATGGTGCCAACGGCAATCGATGCGCAGCACCGTCGCTGGCACGCATCGCGAGGGCATGGTCGACAAAATCAAACTCGACTGTCAACGTGCGCTGTCCGTACGGCATCGGCGACGTGGTCAGGCCGCGCCCGGTGACATATAGAACCACCTGCCACCAGTGATTTTCCATGGGCGCGAGCGCAAGGCGGGTCTTGCCGACGATTTGCGTCCACATATGGAGCGTCGCATAGGTGTCCGCCCATTCGGACAGAGGGAGTGGCGGCCATGCCGAATCCGCTGGTGCGCTCATCGTGCTTCCTTCCGTAAAAAAGCTCGCCGCCCCCTTGGCTTGTTGCCCTCGATTTCCTTGAAGCCCGCAGCCATCACGTCGTCTTCGCTGTCCTTCAGGTACAGCGGCGGGCCGTTCACCACTCCGATCCACGGCTGGTCGATCTCGATCTGGCAGGCCGACAGTTGTCGCCACCAGGAAGCGGTCACCATTGGTAGACCGCATATGGCGCCGGACATTATTCACCCAACGCCATGTCATGCCTCAAGCTCGCCCGGCACGACCTCATCCACATAACACCAGGTCCACATCTCGCCAGCCTCGAGCGAACGTATCAGTGGATGATTGCTGGACCGAAAATGCTTGCTGGCGTGCTGATTCGGCGACGAGTCGCAACAACCGACGTGACCGCACGTCAGGCACATGCGCAGATGAACCCAGCTGTCGCCGGTCTGGACACACTCCTCGCAATAATCCTTGTCCGTATCCAGGACCTTGATTTGGTCCAAATGGCTACATGTGCCAGCCATGCCATCCTCCGTTCGACTTGGTCGCCTGAAGCGTGAACGAGAGCATGACGAAAAACCCTCGATTTCTCGCACTCCTCATCGCAGGCAACATCCAGGTGGTCACTATTGCATTCGATCCGGCTATCTCCGGAAAGTGCGTCATTTCCTTGAAATGCCGTCAAACGGTGTCTTGCACGCATTATCGGGCGGCATATTTGCGTCCGCATCAAGCCGGCGCCAGACCACCCGCTTCGCGGTGCATCGATGCACGCGCCCAGGCGCTCCCTTGTTTTCTATGGCCCATGCATCCAGCTATATGACAAATCTCGATGTCAGTTGCAAATAGCCTGTTTGATTCCGCAAGGCAATGTTTGGCGACTCTCTAAATAGTTAAATTCAATCGAAACAATTCCTTTAATCAATTTTACAAATCAAGACCGTTCGACGATAATGAATCGTCTTCAATTTTTTCAACCCGGAGGAAAACTCATGTCCCTGATTAATACCCAAATCAAGCCATTTAAAGCCAACGCTTTTCACAACGGCAAATTCATCGAAGTCAGCAACGAAACCCTGCAAGGCAAGTGGTCGGTATTCATGTTCTACCCGGCCGACTTTACCTTCGTCTGCCCGACCGAGCTGGAAGACCTGGCCGATCACTACGCCGAATTCCAGAAGCTGGGAGTCGAGGTATACAGCGTTTCGACCGATACCCATTTCGCCCACAAAGCCTGGCATGACACCTCGGAAGCGATCAAGAAAGTGAACTATCCGATGATCGGCGACCCGACCGGCGCGATCACCCGCAATTTCGACGTGATGATCGAAGAGGAAGGCCTGGCGCTGCGCGGTACCTTTGTCATCAATCCGGAAGGCCAGATCAAGCTGTGTGAAATCCACGACAACGGCATCGGCCGCGACGCCTCGGAATTGCTGCGCAAGGTGAAAGCCGCCCAGTACGTCGCCTCCCACCCGGGTGAAGTGTGCCCGGCCAAATGGGAAGAAGGCGCCAAAACCCTGACGCCGTCGCTCGACTTGGTAGGCAAGATCTAAATAGCGGCAGACGATTGCCTTCCGGCTGCGGAAGGCAAGCGCGACACAGCGGCGGAAGCATGCCGCCCGGCTCTTCCCCTCCGCGCACAACGCGGAGTGGAAAAGGATGCGCAGTGTTCGCGCACTAGTGCTCCAGCGGATGGCGCCACGAGCGCCTCCCGATTCCCGAACCACTGATTATGAAAGGCAATACGTCATGCTCGATACCAACCTCAAAACCCAATTAAAAGCCTATCTGGAGAAGGTCACGCAACCGATTGAACTGGTTGCATCTCTCGACGATAGTGAAAAATCCCGTGAATTGCAGGAACTTCTGCAGGAAATCACACAATTGTCAGCACGGATCACGCTGACCGAGCGCCGCGACGACGCTGAGCGCAAACCTTCTTTTTCCATCAACCGCCCCGGTACCGACATCGCCGTGCGTTTCGCCGGCATCCCGATGGGCCACGAATTCACCTCGCTGGTGCTGGCGCTGCTGCAAGTTGGCGGTCATCCGATCAAGCTCGACGAAGCGGTGATCGAGCAGATCCGCAACCTGGACGGCGACTACCAGTTTGAAACCTATTTCTCGCTGTCGTGCCAGAACTGCCCGGACGTGGTGCAGGCGCTGAACACGATGTCCATCATCAATCCGCGCATCCGGCACGTCGCCATCGATGGCGCGCTGTATCAGGACGAAGTCGAGTCACGCAAGATCATGTCGGTGCCGAGCATGTTCCTGAACGGCGAATTGTTCGGCCAGGGCCGCTCGGGCGTCGAGGAAATCCTCGCCAAGCTCGACAGCAACGCCGGCAGCCGCCAGGCCGAAGAACTGGCCAACAAGGAGCCGTTCGACGTCTTGATCGTTGGCGGCGGCCCGGCCGGCGCGGCCGCCTCGATTTATGCGTCACGCAAAGGCATTCGCACCGGCGTCGTGGCCGAGCGTTTCGGCGGCCAGGTGCTGGATACGATGGCGATCGAAAACTATATTTCGGTCAAGGAGACCGACGGCCCCCATTTCGCGGTGGCGCTGGAGCAGCACACCCGCGCCTATGAAGTCGACATCATGAATCTGCAGCGGGCCGAGGCGCTGGTGCCGGGCAAGCTGATTGAACTCAAGCTGGCGAATGGCGCGGTGTTGAAAAGCAAAACGGTCATCCTCTCGACCGGCGCCCGCTGGCGCGAAATCAATGTGCCGGGCGAGCAGCAATACCGCAACCGCGGTGTCGCCTATTGTCCGCACTGCGACGGCCCACTGTACAAGGGCAAGCGGGTGGCGGTGATCGGTGGCGGCAACTCCGGTGTCGAAGCGGCAATCGACCTGGCCGGCCTGGTCAAGCATGTGACGCTGATCGAGTTCGACGCCATCTTGCGCGCCGACGAAGTATTGCAGCGCAAGCTGCGCAGCTTGCCCAACGTGACAGTGATCACCTCGGCGCAAACCACTGAAATCCACGGCGATGGCGATAAAGTCACCAGCCTGAGCTACAAGGATCGGACTTCGGAAGCCATCAAGCAAGTGGAACTGGACGGCGTTTTCATCCAGATCGGCCTGGTGCCGAACACCGAATGGCTGAAGGGCACGCTGGCCTTGTCGCGCCATGGCGAGATCGAAGTCGACGCCAGAGGCCAGACTTCGCTGCCGGGCGTGTTCGCCGCCGGCGACGCCACCACCGTGCCGTTCAAGCAGATCGTGATCGCCGCCGGCGACGGCGCCAAGGCAGCTCTGTCGGCCTTTGATTACCTGATCCGCAGTTCGGTATCGGACGAGGAAGATGCGATAGCGCAAGTCGCTGCCGCCACGGCCTGATTGCGGCAGACTGAGCCGGTGCGCTTTGGCAGGCGCTCCGGCCGTCTTTGCATGGGCATGGGCCAAATCGACATGCTGCGCGCCAGCGGAGCTTCCATCGACCGCTTCCTGCGGCGCCGTCGATCATGGCCGTAGCGACTCATCGCGCCGGAACAAACCTTACCCTGAGAACCAAGCGCGGCAAGCCACATCGCACAGCGGCGCTACAGCCTGGCGTATTCCAGAATCTCCTGGCCCATCAGCAGGCATTCGCCGGGCAGCTGAGCGTAAATGAAGCGCATCCGATAGCGCCCCTTGTAGACGTTTCCCCACACCTCCAGCACCTCGTACTGATCCTTGCCGGCCGGATTTTTCACGCGGACTGAGCAGCTTGGCGCCCGGCTCGACTTCGATCCGGCCATCAGCTCCGAAATGGAAGCTCAACAGCTTGCGGGCTTGCACCACCGCTGGCGCCGCACACTGATGCGCCGGCGCCGCCACGGCCAGACCGCCAAGCATCGCGCACAGCAGTCCGCACAACAATCTGTTCATGGCTTTCTCCCCCTGGCGCTGGAGCCGCGATAATATCGCGCCGTACCAATTGCTCTGCCTTTTTCTGCTTCCTCCACCAGCATGCGGCCCCGCACACTATTGTCGACAAAATTCTGGATCGCCTCGCTGCTGCTGGCGTTGCCCTTGCACGTGCTGGGCGCTCACCCCTTCGTTACGGATGACACCACGACGCAGGGGCGCGGCAACCAGCAATGGGAACTCAATACCGACTGGAGCAGGCAACATGAGGCGACGCAACACGTCGCCAATGCCACCTACAGCTATGGCGTGCTGGACAATCTCGATCTATTTACCAACTTGCCGGCGACGCTGTCGGCGCCGGCAGGCATTGGCGATGTGTCGCTGGGCGCCAAATGGCGTTTCTACGAAGACGCCGGCAGCAGCCTGGGATTGAAGCCCGTGCTGCAAATCTCCAGCGGCAACCAGGCCGTGGGAAACGGCAGTGGCCGTACCAATCTGGCACTGACTCTGATCGGCACGCGTTATGCCGGACCCTGGGCCCTGCATGCCAACCTCGGTATAGCCAGCAACCGCCAGGCCGCTAACGCGACCCAGGCCGGTGAGCACCAGCTGCTCTGGCAGGCGTCGGCTGCACTGTCCTACGATCTGCACCAACGCTGGAAAATGCTGGCTGACCTTGGGATTGCGCGCAACCCCGACCCCGCCAGCCGCATCCACCCGGCGTATTTCCTGACCGGGCTGATCTACTCGCCGAACAAGGATATCGACCTGGACGCCGGTGCCAAATTCGGCCTGAACCGGGCCGCAAGCCAGCAGCAGTTCGGCGTTGGCCTGACTTGGCGCTTCTAGGCGCCGCATTCGCGGCCGCAGCGAAGCGGCGGCGCCGACTGATGCCGCCGCGGCTCTGGTAATCTGGCGCCCAATCACGCGCCATCCAACCCCAGCCTTCCCTTTGCCTGCCATCATCGCCATGCCTTCAGCCCTCCCCTTCACCATCGTTGTCGCCACCGATCTCGAGAACGGAATCGGCATCCGCAACACATTGCCTTGGCATCTGCCGCAAGACCTGGCGCATTTCAAGCGGCTCACCACCGGCCATACCATCATCATGGGCCGCAAGACCTTCGAGTCGATCGGCCGGCCATTACCGAACCGGCGCAATATCGTCATCACGCGCAACCCGGACTGGGGCCACGCCGGCGTCGAGTCGGCGCCCTCGCTGACGGCGGCGCTGCAGCTTGCCGCCGGCGAACAGGCGTTCGTCATCGGCGGCGCGCAGATTTATGCCGAAGCGCTGCCGCAGGCAAGCCAACTGGTGGTGACTGAAATCGGCAAGCGCTTCGAATGCGATGCCCATTTCCCGCCGCTCGACCCCAATCAATGGCAGGAAACGGCACGCGAAACGCATTATGCGGAGGGCGACGGCTTCGATTATGCCTTCGTCACTTATCAAAGAAAGCAGCCTGCAGGAAATCGGGAATAGGCATATACTCCCCGCGTATGCAACATTTGTCGCTAGGAAATGTTCAAAACATCGAACATACTCCCTTTCTTAAATAGACCCGTGCGAGCAGGCAACGCGCGCGAAGCAGGACGGAAAAACAAGCTTTTTTCCGCCACCATCACCCTCATATCTGCGAAAATTCGACTTTCGTTTTTCGGCGCGCAAGCGGAGTGGTTCATCCCATCGACCACCACAGGCCCAGGCGTCTCCCCCGCTATCCGTCCCACTGGAGACCTCGATGAAATTCCGCTTTCCGATCGTCATCATTGACGAAGATTTCCGTTCCGAAAACACTTCCGGCCTTGGCATCCGCGCGCTGGCCGACGCCATGGAGCAGGAAGGGATGGAAGTGCTGGGCGTCACCAGCTACGGCGACCTGTCGCAGTTCGCGCAACAGCAGTCGCGCGCCTCCGCCTTCATCCTGTCGATCGACGATGAGGAATTCGGCGCCGGCTCGCTGGAAGAGACCGACTTCGCGCTGAAATCGCTGCGCGCCTTCGTCGAGGAAATCCGCTACAAGAACGCCGACATTCCGATCTACCTGTACGGCGAGACGCGCACTTCGCGCCATATCCCGAACGATATCCTGCGCGAGCTGCACGGCTTCATCCACATGTTCGAGGACACGCCGGAATTCGTCGCGCGCCACATCATCCGCGAGGCCAAGGCCTACCTGGATGGCCTGTCGCCGCCGTTCTTCCGCGCGCTGGTGCATTACGCCAACGACGGCTCCTATTCGTGGCACTGCCCCGGTCACTCGGGCGGCGTGGCATTTTTGAAGTCGCCGATCGGCCAGATGTTCCACCAGTTTTTCGGCGAAAACATGCTGCGCGCCGACGTCTGCAACGCGGTCGAGGAACTCGGCCAACTGCTCGACCACACCGGCCCGGTGGCGGCTTCCGAACGCAACGCCGCGCGCATCTTCAACGCCGACCACTGCTACTTCGTCACCAATGGCACCAGCACCAGCAACAAGATGGTCTGGCACTCGACCGTGGCGCCGGGCGACATCGTGGTGGTCGACCGCAACTGCCACAAGTCGATCCTGCACTCGATCATCATGACCGGCGCGATTCCGGTGTTCCTGATGCCGACCCGCAACCATCTCGGCATCATCGGCCCGATCCCGCTCGAAGAATTCAAGATGGAAAACATCCTGAAGAAGATCGAGGCCAATCCGTTCGCGCGCGAAGCGAAGAACAAGAAGCCGCGCATCCTGACCATCACGCAATCGACCTACGACGGCGTGGTGTACAACGTCGAAACCCTGAAAGACATGCTGGACGGCCAGATCGACACCCTGCATTTCGACGAAGCCTGGCTGCCGCACGCCACCTTCCACGAGTTCTACAAGGACATGCACGCGATCGGCAAGAACCGCCCGCGCGCCAAGGAATCGATGATCTTTTCGACGCAGTCGACCCACAAGCTGCTGGCCGGACTGTCGCAGGCGTCGCAGATCCTGGTGCGCGAATCGGAAGCGGTCAAGCTCGACCAGGACGCCTTCAACGAAGCCTACCTGATGCACACCTCGACCTCGCCGCAATACGCGATCATCGCTTCGTGCGACGTCGCCGCGGCGATGATGGAGCCGCCCGGCGGCACCGCGCTGGTCGAGGAAAGCATCCTCGAAGCGCTGGATTTCCGCCGCGCGATGAAGAAGATCGACCAGGAATGGGGCAGCGACTGGTGGTTCCAGGTGTGGGGCCCGGACACCTTTTCCGAAGACGGCATCGGCTCGCGCGAAGACTGGATCATCCGCGCCGAAGACGACTGGCACGGCTTCGGCAACCTCGCGCCGGGCTTCAACATGCTGGACCCGATCAAGGCCACCATCGTCACCCCTGGCCTGGGGATGGACGGCCAGTTCGACGATACCGGCATCCCGGCCTCGATCGTCACCAAATACCTGGCCGAGCACGGCGTCATCATCGAGAAGTGCGGGCTGTATTCGTTCTTCATCATGTTTACCATCGGCATCACCAAGGGCCGCTGGAACACGCTGCTGACCGCGCTGCAGCAGTTCAAGGACGACTACGACAAGAACCAGCCGATCTGGCGCATCCTGCCGGAATTCGCCGCCGCCAATCCGCGCTACGAAAAAATCGGCCTGTACGACCTGTGCCTGCAAATCCACAGCTTCTACAAGTCGCACGACGTCGCGCGCCTGACCACCGAGATGTATCTGTCCGACATGCAGCCGGCGATGAAGCCGTCGGACGCCTTCGCCCAGATGGCGCACCGCGAGATCGACCGCGTGCCGATCGACGAGCTGGAAGGCCGCATCACCTCGATCCTGCTGACGCCCTACCCGCCCGGCATCCCGCTGCTGATCCCGGGCGAGCGCTTCAACAAGACCATCGTCGACTACCTGAAGTTCGCGCGCGACTTCAACGAGCGCTTCCCCGGCTTCGAGACCGACGTGCATGGACTGGTGAAGCGCGAAGTCGACGGCCGGCGCGGTTACTTCGTCGATTGCGTGCGGCAGTAGCCGGGCTTGCGCCTTCCGGCGGCCGCCGCAAGGCGCCGCGCCGGAGCCGAGGTTGTATGAAAATGGGCACCCTTGCGGTGCCCATTTTCTTTTGTCGCGCCGCCTGCGCCAATGCGATCTTGCGGCCTGTCCTTCCGATCCGATTTACCGACACTTGAATTTCATCGATCAGCAGGTGTCGGCGTGACCCTTGGCGCAGATGGTTTCCCGATCTGTACTCCGCCCCATGGTAGGCGGATGGCTGGTCACAGACTTATCCACCGCTGCACAGTTCGCCAATGAAAATCTCATCGTTGTCTTTCCTGCAAGCAAGTAGTATTGTTGTGTATTTGTAGACCCCCGTGTTACATAAACGGGTGCACATCGACATGAAGCATCCCGGCACCTAACTTTAGGTTTAAGCAGGGATGAGCTACAGAAGTGGCGCAATCCGACTTAACGTTCGAACGTTAAACCTTACCGGTCGCACTATTACAGATGCAAACTGAAGCTACTTGCGAGGCATGTTCCCATGGTTCGTTGTGCGTTACTGAGGAATGATGACTTAGACGCTAGATGGCAGCGTGAACGCCGAAGGAGCCGTCAAGCGCTTCAGAAATGGATATTCAGCGAGATTCGACGCAAGGAAGCGTGCGGAGCGTCGCGAGGAAGCAAAAGCAACGCTTGCCCGCTATGAGAAGCATCACACAGGACTCGAAACAAGGAAACGGCAAGAAAGATATCAAAGTCGAAGCAGGCATTGGCTCTGGCGGCTATATCGTCGTGGAATTGCCGGATTGCTCAAGCGCAGCTTTTCCATGTCGGCCGAGAAGGTTTTCAGGAGTACGCTCGCCTGAAATGGCTTTACGGTACGTTTCCTTTTCAGTTGACAAATACGTTTCAAGATCGGAACTGCACGAGTTCACGACTCACCGATCCAGCACGTTGTTGTTGCGAACATGCGCGGCTAGGTAAAGACTCGTGAGGGCAAGTACTTGCAACGGCGTAACGCACAGGAGACGTATCGACGTATCTGTTCACAATATCAATCTCGATCGAAGACACGAAATCGCATCGCTCAGCGTACTTTACGAACCGCATAGGAAGTACTGCCTTCGAGCATAGCTACTATCCTTGCAAAAGAATGTCTTCGAGAATGCTTTACGAAGCAATTATTCGCGCTCAACCGCCAGGCTTTTCTATCGCTATCGAGCGTTAACGCTCAGCCGGGAGCGAACTATAAAAAGTCCTACAGCTATTCGGCGATGAATATTCCGCAAGCCGTGCTCAGGAATCGAGAACACCACCAAGCAGTTCAATACGCTCGCTGTACAATTAAAACGCGGCGAAAGGAAGAGAGCACAGTATTGAATCGCCTGTCAGCCATGATGCTGCGAAAAACTCACGAAAGAGTGATCCCATACAGAGTGTAACGAAGCTAATGATCTGAAATCTAGAAAACGTCAAGGCACGAACTTGAAAATGTCTGCCGGACGCCAGATAACGAAAATCGTGTTGTATCATGAATCGGTGACTCGAATTGCGTGAAGCATTGAGGATAACAGTTTGGAAGTTTTGATCACGGCAGACACTGTTCAGGTCTGGCAAAGGCAGTCGTTCAAGATCTCTGGCATGGGTTGAATGCTGTATGAACTCTACCTTCTACGAGTAGCCGCCAAGTAAACTATGGATACTATCAAAGTTGAACCGTCAATGGTTTTTTGAAGTGGCAACTGAAGATCATTGTGGGCATGGAGCGCCAGGAAACTTAGTCAGTCAAAATAGACAGACTCCAATTGTCCCAGCATCGACCTGCGTTCGGGGACGTGCGCTGGACTCGAACGCGCAATCCACCAGTCGGCAAAAATAGGAGTATGTTCTGAAAGAATCCGACTGGCAGCCGGAAACATCGACATATAAATGGAGTATATAAAGCTGCTGCGTTAACCTGCCGCGCCAGCCAACTCGGGCATTCTCGCCCCTTTTCAGGAGAAGATGCGATGACCTCCCCCTCTGCCCTGGTTTTGACCGCCCTGATCGCCTGGACACTGCTGCTCCTGATCCTGATGGAGGTGCTGCGCGCGCGCCTGGTCGTGATCGGCCGCGTCGCCGCCAATGCCTTCGCACCGGACAACGCCGGCCTGTCGCCCTTCATGCAGCGCCTGGCGCGCGCCCACGCCAATTGCCTGGAGGGCTTGCCGATCTTCGGCGGCCTGCTGGTGGTCGCGCTGCTGACCGGCAAGGCGGCCCTCACCGATCCGCTCGCGCCCTGGCTGCTGGCGGCCCGGCTCGCGCAGTCGCTGACCCATCTGGCCTCCACCAGCGTGGCGGCGGTCAACCTGCGCTTCGCCGCCTTCGCCGTCCAGCTCGGGATTGCCGCCTACTGGTCGTTCCTGCTGCTGACGCGATAGCGCCGGTGCCCGGCCGCGCCGCGCCACTGTGGCTCGCACCCGCCATGAAGCCCGAAGGAGCATCCCGATGAATCGCTCCAGGCATCCGGTCCCGGCAGCGCGGCGCCTGGCGTGCCGGGCGGCGCTGGCGTTGGCCGCGCTGGCGTTCGCCGCGCATGCGGCTGAGGAACGCGCGAATTTCTTCAACGATCCCTTTCTGCAGGCGACCAATGGCATCGCCGATTGTCCGGTGCCGCCCGGCCCCGCGATCACGCGCGCCGAGATGGAGGCGCAGGCGCATTCGCGCATCGAGCGCGGCACCAGCTGTTTCCAGTCCGGCCGCTGCCGCCTGCCGAACTCCTATTTGTACGACCAGGAGATCGTCCCGCGCGTCAAGAAAGCCATCCTCGCCGACGGCCGCTTCGCCGACACCAGCGTCTGGGTCGAGGGCCAGCGGCGCTGGGTGTGGCTGAAAGGCTGCGTGCGGCAGCCGCAGCAGGCGAAGGCGCTGGAGGAACTGGTGCGCAGCCTCGACGACGTCGAAGCCGTGATCGACCAGCTGAGCGTCAAGCCGCGCTGAACGGCACCTAGGGCTGTTAAGTTCTTGGACTACGTACTTAACTGGTTTGTCGTTCCCGCGTCAGGCGGGAATCCAGTGTCGTGCGGTATTGGAGTGCCTACTGTCCTAGCCAGTACAGTGACAACGCCACTGGGGGGAACGCATGCGTTCCCGCCTAAAACCGCGGGAACGACAAACAAAACGAGAACTTAACAACCCTGGAACGGCACCGGCATCCGTATGCGGTGGGGTATGTACAAAAGACGGATGATTTTCCTGCGGTATAGGCCGCATATAGAGGGAGTATCATTCCCAGCTATGCTGATCCGGCGGCCTCAGCCGCAGTTGCTCAGGATCGTCGTCATCAGGGAAGTTCAGGGTTACGACTTCGGCAGCGTCGCGCCATGCAGGCGGCCGTCGACGACGTCCGCCGCCGCCGGATAGCCGGCGATCGCGGTGGCGGCCAGCACCGCGCGCTGCACCGCGATCGCCATCACTTCGGCCGCCGCCATCCCCAGCAGCAGCAGATTGCCCGGGCGGCCGGCAGCGCCGGTGCCGAGCGCGAAGATGGTGTCGCCGTCGTAGCTGGTATGGATCGGATTGATGGTGCGGGCCAGCCCGTCGTGCGCCTGCTGCGCGATCTTTTGCGCCTGCGCCTTGGTCAGCACGGCATCGGTGGCGATGCAGCCGATGGTGGTGGCCGTGCCTTCGAGCAGCGACAGCGGCAGCTCGCCGGCCAGGATCGCCGCGCGCGTATCGAGCAGCGCCGTGCCGTCGGCCGTGCGCGCGCCGGCCAGCACCCGGCCGTTGGTCGGATCGATCACGTCGCCCACCGCGTTGACCGCGACGATGGCGCCGACCGTCAAGCCGTCGATCGTCAACGAGGCGCTGCCGAGGCCGCCCTTCATGGCGCGCTGCGGACCGTAGAGCTTGCCGACGGTGGCGCCGGCACCGGCGCCGACGTTGCCTTCCGCCGGCGGATTCGCGCTCGCCGCCAGGCAGGCCTGGTAGCCGCCGGCCGCGTCGGGCCGGATCTTCGGATCGCCGGAATCCAGATCGAACAGCACCGCGGACGGCACGATCGGCACGTGCGCCACCCCGACATCGATGCCGATGCCGTTCTCTTCCAGAAAGCGCATCACGCCCGAAGTGGCATCCAGGCCGAAGGCGCTGCCGCCCGACAGCACGATCGCATGCACCTTGTCGACCAGGTTGCAGGGCGCCAGCAGATCGGTCTCGCGCGTGCCCGGCGCGGCGCCGCGCACGTCCACGCCGGCCGTCGCGCCGCCATCGGCCAGGATCACGGTGCAGCCGGTGGGGCGGCGGGAATCGGTGTAGTGGCCGACGCGTATCCCGCGCACTGCGGTGATGCTGCCTGGCGCGGAGATATGGGGATGGCCCGCCCTTGGCTGTTGCATGTTGAACTCCGTTGTCGCTTCAGTTATGGGCCGGCAGGAACCGTGATCTCAGGTCTCCGGCGGTGCCGGCCGCTCATGCGTACAAGGTTTCGATTTCGGCGGCATAGGTCTGATAGATGCTGGCGCGCCGCACCTTCATGGTGGCGGTCACTTCGCCGTCGTCGTGGTCGAGCTCCTTGGTCAGCAGGTGGAAGCGCCGGATATGCGAGACCTGGGCCAGCTGCGCGTTGGCGCGCGCGATCTCGGCCTCGACCAGCTTGCGCACTTCCGGATGCTCGGCCAGCGAGCGGAAATGGGTGAAGGCGATGCGCCTGGCCTCGGCCCACTTGGCGACGATTTCATAATCGATCTGCAACAGCGCGGCGACGTACTTGCGGCCATCGCCGATGGCGATGCACTCCTTGATGTAGGGGCTGGCCTTGACCGCATTTTCGATCTCGGACGGCGTCAGGTTCTTGCCGCCGGCGGTGATCATGATGTCCTTTAAGCGATCGACGATGCGCAGCAATCCATCTTCCTCGGCCACCACGTCGCCGGTGTGCAGCCAGCCGTCGCGGATGGTGCGGGCAGTCGCCTGTTCATCCTTGTAATAGCCGGCGAACACCATGTCGCCGCGCAGCAGCAATTCGCCCTGGTCACCGATCCGGCACTCGGCGCCCAGCGTCGGTTCGCCGACGTTGCCAACGCGAACCCGGTTGAGCCGATGGCCGGTGATCATGCCGGTCGATTCGGTCAGGCCGTACACCTCGATCAGCGGCAGGCCGAGCGTGCGGAAGTAGCGCACCGTTTCCGGCGGGATCGGAGCGGCCCCGGTCAGCGCCACGCGCGCGCGGCGCAATCCGATGAAATTTTGCAGCGCGCGGAAGATCAGCCAGTAGAAGGTCCAGTAGCGCAGGCGCTCGCCCAGGCTGCGCTGCTCGGCGCTCTTTTCCGCGAACGGACGGCAGGCCGCCGTGCCGCGCTGAAATAGCCAACGGCGCAGCGGGCCGGTTTCCTCGATCTTGATCATGATCGCCGCGTGCAGCTTTTCCCAGATGCGCGGCACGCCCAGAAACGAGGTCGGCGCCAGCTCGCGCAGGTCTTCCTGGACAGTGCGGATCGACTCGCCGAAATTGACCTGCGAGCCGAGCTGCAGCGGCACGAAAATGGTCAGCATCTGCTCCGCCACGTGGCACAGCGGCAGGTAGGACAGATGGGTGGTATCGGCATCCAGTTGCAGGCGGTCGATGATGCCGGGTGTCACGCCCTGGATATTCGCATAGCTGATCATCGCGCCCTTGGGCTTGCCGGTCGAGCCCGAGGTATAGATCATCAAGGCGATATCCTCGGGCCGCTGCGCGCCTAAGGCCTGCTCGATCAGATCGGGATGCCGCGTCTGGTGCTGCGCGCCGAGCGCCTCGACCTCCGCGAAAGTCATGATCTTCTCGCGCTCGTCGGCAGAGTAGCTGCGCAAGCCCTTGTTCTCGATCACGATGACTTTCAACAATCGCGGCAACTGGTCCAACACCGCCATCACCTTGTCGAGCTGCTCCTGGTCTTCACAAATGATGACATCGACATCCGCGTGCTCCAGGACGTAGGCGACCTCCGTGGTCGGGCTGGTCGGGTAGACGCCGACCGCGATCAGGCCGGTCAGGCCGGCCCCCATCTGGGCCAGCACCCATTCGATGCGATTTTCGGAAATAACCGCGACATGGCCGTTCGGCGCGACGCCGAGCGCGCGCAGTCCGAGCCCGAAATGGCTGGCGCGGCGGTAATACTGGGACCAGGTGGTCGGCTTCCAGATGCCGAAATCCTTTTGCCGGATCGCCACCTTGTCCGGCTGCAGACGCGCCTGCTGGCGCAGCAGCTGCGGCAAGGTGGGTCGCACCGATGCCGCCGACTGAGCGCCGGCGATCGGCACTTCCGCCATGATTGACGCAGTCATGACAGCCACCTCTTGCGCCGCTTGTAATGCTTGACGTCGCGAAAGCTCCTGGCTTCGCCGGCGCCGCCCATGCCCAGATAGAACTCGCGCACGTCGGGGTCGTTGGCCAGGCGCTCGGCGCTACCGTCGATGACGATCTTGCCGTTTTCCATGATGTAGCCGCTATGCGCCACGGCCAGCGCCACGGTGGCGTTCTGCTCCACCAGCAGCATGCTGGTGCCGCGCTCGGCGTTGATGCGGGCGATGATGCCGAAGATGTCTTCGGTCAGCTTGGGCGACAGGCCGAGCGACGGTTCATCAAGCAGCATCAGCGCCGGCTGCGCGATCAACGCGCGGCCGATCGCCAGCATCTGCTGCTCGCCGCCGGACAGGTAGCCGGCCAGGCCGCGGCGCCGCTCGTGCAGGCGCGGGAAATACTGGTACACCAGGTCGAAATCCGGCTTGACCGCGCCGGCTTCCTTGTTCTTGCGCCCCGTCAGCGCATAGGTCGAGGCGATCAGGTTTTCCTCCACGGTCAGGTCTTCGAACACGCGCCGCCCTTCCATCACATGCGACAGGCCGCGCCGCACCAGTTGCTGCGGCGCGACGCGCGCGGTGTCCTGGCCATCGAAAGCGATGCCGCCCGATTCGAGCGCACCGTTTTCCAGCGCCAGCAGGCCCGAGATGGCCTTGAGCGCGGTACTTTTCCCCGCGCCGTTGCTGCCGAGCAGCGCCACGATCTGGCCGCGCGGCACGGCCAGCGACAGGCCGCGCAGCGCCTGCACGGCCTTGTTGTAGACCACCTCGATGTTGTTGACTTCGAGGACCAGATCCGTGGCGTGCGCGGTCATCGGCTTTACAGCTTGATCCAGTCGGAAGCCGCGACCATTTTTTGCGCCTTCATGTCGGCCTTGTAGACGCGGCCCACCGGAATCGAATTGCCGGCAATCGTGATCGGTACGCCGATCAGCCCGCCGGTATCGAAATCCTTGATGCTATTGAGCGCGGCCTTCAGGTTGTCGCCAGTGAGCGGCTTGTTGGCGTCCAGGCAGCGCTTGGCCGATTCCAGGAACAGCATCGCGGCCAGGAATCCCTGGACGTAGGCAGTGCTCTGGTATTCCGGCCGCATCGCGCGGATCTTTTCCAGCATTGGCGCCTTCTCGGTGTCGTAGTGGTAGCGGTAAGGCATCACGCCCATGAAGCCATCGCCGTCCGGTCCCATCTTCATCACGGTGGAGCTGTCCATGGTCCAGAAGGTGCCCATCCATTTCGACTGCATGCCCTGCTGCTTGCCCTGGGTGATGAATTCCGGAATCGGTGCCAGGATATAGCCGTGGAAAATGGTGTAGTCGGGCGCCGCGCGGCGCAGCTTGATGACCTCGGTGGACACGTCCACGCTGCCGGCGGGCGTCATGATCTTGACCGGCACCGACAGGCCCATCTTCTTGGCCAGCGCCTCGCTGGAATCGATCGGGTCACGGCCGAATTCCGAGTCGGAATAGACGAAGGCCACCTTCGCACCCGGCTTTTCCTTGGCGATGTGCTTCAACAGGATGCCGAACATCTCGGTGTAGTCGGGGCCGACCAGGAACTGGTGCGGGTACTTCTTCGGGTCGTTCAGTTCGGTGGCGAACGAGGCCCCGGCCATCAGCATGTTGCCGTTGCGCTCCAGCTCGGGATTGATGGTCTTGGCAAAGCCGGTCGAGTCGCCATAGTAGAGGTTGACCTTGTTCTGGCTGGTGATCTTCTTGAACGCGGCCACCGACACGTCCACCTTGTAGGCGGTGTCCTCGGGCACGTACTTGACCTTGCGGCCCTTGATGCCGCCCGCGTCGTTGACGATCTTCACGTAGTCGGCGATCCCCGCATTGATGCCGACGCCGGCAAAGGCGAACACTCCGGTCATCGGAATCGAGCCGCCGATGACGATCTCTTCGTTGCCTTGCGCCAGCACCGACAGCGGCTGGGCGAGGCTGGCTACGCCGGCAGCGGCGGCGCCCAGCATCAGGCGGCGGCGCCGGGTGGAAATGCGGTGCTTGTCCATGACTGTCTCCTTCGGTGGTTGACGTTGCAAAAAAACGAAGTGGCCGCCCATTCAATTGCGGAATGGCCACAGGTGAAAAAACCGGCGCGTGCGGCGCCACATTTCCGCGAGCCCCAGCGGCTCGAAAACCAGAAAACCGATGATCAGCGCGCCGAACACGACCAGGCGCACCGGCGACAGGAAGACGGTCAGCTCCGTCCCGCCGGGCAGCAGGTCGACGACAAACTTGAGCAGCTCGGGCACCATCGTCATGAACGCGGCGCCCAGGATGCTTCCGAGGATCGAGCCCATGCCGCCGACGATGATGGCAGCGAGGAAAAAGATCGACATCGACAGCGGAAAACTCTCGGGCGTGACGACGCGGAAAAAATAGGCCCACAGCCCGCCGGCCACGCCCGCGTAGAACGACGACAGGCCGAACGACAGCAGCTTGTAGCGCAACAGCGGTATGCCGAGCACCTCGGCCGAGATGTCGCGGTCGCGGATCGCGATGAAGGCGCGACCGATGCGCGTGCGAAACAGATTGGCGGCGCCCAGCAGCATCAGCAGCATGACGGGCACGATCAGCCAGTACAGCCGGAACGAGGTGTCGAGGTCGATCCCGAAAATTCGCGCGGGCTGCATCGACAGGCCGGCCGTGCCGCCGGTGATCTGGAAATTGGCGAACAGGAAATGCGCGATGAACGAGGCGGCAATCGTCACGATCGCCAGATACAGACCCTTGACGCGCAGCGACGGAATGCCGACCACGATACCGCCCGCCATGGCGACGACGCCGCCGGCGACCAGGTTGAACAGCAGCGGCGTGCCCCAGCGCGCCTGCAGGATCGCCACCGTGTAAGCCCCCAGGCCCATGAAAGCCGCCTGGCCCAGGCTCACCAGGCCGGTGTAGCCGGTCAGGATGTTCAAGCCGCAGCTGCTGGCGACGTTGATGGCAACCAGGCATGCCATATACAGCCAGTAATCGCTGGCCATGAACGGGAACAGCAGCAGCAGCGCGCCGGCGATCAGCAGCCACGCGTGCTGCGTGCGCGAGTCGAACAGCGCGGCGTCGGCGACGTAGCTTTCCTTCAGGGTTCCAATTCGCATCGCTACAACCTTTCGATTTCCTGCGTGCCGAACAGGCCGTAGGGACGCAGCATCAGAATGGCGACCAGCACGATGAAGGTGGCCAGCAACTTGTATTCGCCGCCCAGGTAGGAGCCGGCGAGCGCCTCCACCAGCCCGATCAAGAGCCCGGCGATCAGCGCGCCCAGCACGCTGTCGAGGCCGCCGACGATCACCACCACCAGCACCGACAGGCCGAACACGCCCATCGAGGACGAGATGCCGCCGATCGAGCCGACGATGATCCCGGACACCGCCGCCAGCATGGCCGACACCACCCATGCCAGCGAAAACACGCGCGGCACGTTGATCCCCACCGCGTAGGCGGCCGCCTGGTCGCTGGCGGTGGCGCGCAGGGCGACGCCGCCGCGCCAGAAGCGGAACACCAGCAGCACGGCGGCGATGAACACGGCAGCGATCACCGCGCCCCAGAACACCTTGGGCGCGAGAAAGGCGTCGCCGATCATGATCGGCTTGGTCGGCATGAAGTCCGGCAGGCGGCGCTGGTCCGCGCTCCAGATGATTTCCACCAGCCCGACCAGCACCGAACCGAGGCCGATGGTGACCATGAAGACGGATATCGGCGGCTCGCCCAGCAGCGGACGAATCATGCTGCGCTCGATCACGGCGCCCAGGAAGCCGCTGGCCAGCACGGCGGCAAGGATCGCCAGCCACAGCGGCAGCGCCCACATCGCGGCAAAGGTGAAGAACAGGTAGCCGCCCGCCATCAGCATCTCGCCGATCGCCAGGTTGACGACGCGCGTGGCCTTGTAGACCATCACGAAGGCGAGCGCGGCCAGCGCGTACAGGCCGCCGCTGGCGAGGCCGGTCAGGCTGATCTCGAACAGGTAAGCCCAGTCGATCATGCCGCCGCTCCCTGCAGCTTGCGGCGCAGCTCGCCGACGTCGCCGGAGCCCAGGTAGGCGCGGTTGACCTCCGGGTCCGCCTGCACCACGGCCGGCGTGCCCCGCGCGATCACCTGGCCGAAGTTGAGCACCACCACGTGGTCCGACAGGTCCATCACCATGCCCATGTCGTGCTCGACCATCAGCACCGTCACGCCCCATTCCTCGCGCACGTCGAGGATGAAGCGCGCCATGTCCTCGGTTTCCTCGCGGTTCATGCCGGCCACCGGTTCGTCGAGCATCAGCACCTCGGGCTGCATGGCCAGCGCCCGCGCCATTTCGACGCGCTTTTGCAAGCCGTAGGGCAGCGCCGCGACCGGCGCGTGACGGATGTGGTCGATTTCGAGGAAGTCGATGATGCGTTCTTCGATGTCGCGGCGCAGCTCGGCCTCCTCGCGCCGCGCACGGCCCCAGTACAGCAGCGCATCGAAGACATTGGTTTTCAGATGCGCATGGCGCCCGAGCTTGATGTTGTCGAGCACCGTCATGCCGCGAAACAGCGCGATGTTCTGGAAGCTGCGCGCCAGGCCGAGGCGCGCCCGCGCCGGCGCCGGCACCTCGTTGATGACTTCGCCCTTGAAGCGGATGGTGCCGGAATTTGGCCGGTAGAAGCCGGAGATGGTATTGAACAGCGAAGTCTTGCCGGCGCCGTTGGGGCCGATGACGGCTGTGATTGACCTGGGGGCCACGGCGAAGCTGACGCCATTGATGGCCTTGACGCCGCCGAACGCGAGCGTGACGTCATCCACCTGCAGGATCGGCGATTCCCGACTGTTGTTCAACGGTCTCCTCCGTGAAACAGCGATTTTAGTTATGTGCAGCGCGCTGTTGCTGCTGCTTAATTTTTCTGCAGCATAGTCGATCTCTACTCGAAAGTAAACATGCTACTTCGAGTAGATTTTTATCCGGGGTCTGCCTATACTTGGCAATCATTTCGCCTGCGCCAGCCCTTGGCCTCGTCTGCCTTATGAGCACCGCACTCCCGTCTTCGCCGTGGCATCAGCAGAAGAGCCGAGAAGAACAGCGCGAGGAAAAGCGCCTGGCGGTATTGCGCACGGCCGCGCGCATGTTCAACGAAAAAGGCTTCCACGCCACCTCGCTCGACGAAGTCGCGGAAGCGCTCGACATCAGCAAGCCAACCGTCTACTACTACGTCAAGAGCAAGGATGAAATCCTGTTCGAATGCGTGCGCCTGGGGCTGGAGATGGTGGTGCAGGCTGCCGACGAAGTGGAGCAGGCGGGCGGTAGCGCGTCGAAAAAACTGATGGCCGTCATGCGCAAATACGCCGAAATCGTGACGATGGATTTCGGCATGTGCCTGATTCGGGTCGGAGAAGATCCGTTGCCGCCGCAAAGCCGGGCCCAGCTGCGCGGCCTGAAAGCCAAGATCGACAGGCAATTCCGCACGCTGGTGCAGGAAGGCGTCGCCGAAGGCGCGTTCGCCGCCTGCGACCCCAAGATTACCGCCTTCGGCATTGCCGGCACCCTCAGCTGGATCGCGCGCTGGTACGACCCGCAGGGCCCGATGAGCGCGGATGAAATCGCCGAGCGCTGCATCGCGCTATTGATGAACGGCTTGGTGAATCGCGAGCAAGGCAATACGCCGGCTTGATGCCTCGGCAGCGATCCTCTTCATGTGCCTGGCGAACAGTGCCGCGCACTGCCGGCCCTTGCTGCTTGCCGACGCGTTGCGACTCAGGCCTTCGGCAGCGTCACGCCATGCTGGCCCTGGTACTTGCCGTTGCGGTCCTTGTACGAGGTTTCGCAGACTTCATCGCTTTCGAAGAACAGCACCTGGGCACAGCCTTCGCCGGCATAGATCTTGGCCGGTAGCGGCGTGGTATTGGAAAATTCCAGCGTCACGTAGCCTTCCCATTCCGGCTCGAACGGCGTCACGTTGACGATGATGCCGCAGCGCGCATAGGTCGATTTGCCCAGGCAGATGGTCAGCACGTTGCGCGGAATGCGGAAATACTCGACCGTGCGCGCCAGCGCGAAGGAATTCGGCGGAATGATGCAGACGTCGCTCTTGATGTCGACGAAGGATTTTTCGTCGAAATTCTTGGGATCGACGATGGTGCTGTTGATGTTCGTGAAGATCTTGAATTCATCGGCGCAGCGGATGTCGTAGCCGTAGGACGAGGTGCCGTAGGAAACGATCTTGTGGCCATTCGCGGACCGCACCTGGCCGGGTTCGAACGGCTCGATCATGCCGGTTTCGAGCGCCATGCGGCGGATCCATTTGTCGGATTTGATGCTCATGTAGGGGTCGTGATCAGGTTGAATAGTGCCTGCATGACACGGCGCCGCCACATGAAATGCGACGGCGCCGCTGCAAGTGGCACAGATTCTACGCGAAGCGCTCGCCTGTCGGCTATTTTGCGCTTATTTGCCACCCTTGTACGATGGGAAAAACAGTTGTTGACCATCGACCTTGAAGCCGGCGATCGCCTTCTGCCCTTCGTCCGAGGTGATCCACTCGACCAGTTGCATCGCGCCCTTGTAGTTGATGTCCTTGTACCGTTCAGGATTGACCGCGATGATGCCGTACGGATTGAACATGCGCGGATCGCCTTCGACCGCGATCACCAGCCCGGTCTTGGCGCGGTACGAGCTGTAGGTAGCGCGGTCGGTCAGGGTGTAGGCCTGCAGTTCGGCCGCCATGTTCAGCACCTCGCCCATGCCCAGCCCGGCCGACACATAGGCGCGGCCTTGCGGCTGCGCGCCGATCTGTTTCCAGTACGCCTTTTCCATTACATCGGTACCGGAGTTGTCACCGCGCGAAATGAACTTGGCGCCGCTGTCGACGATTTTTTTCATCGCCTGCAGCACGTCCTTGCCGCCCTTGATGCCGGCCGGGTCCGCACTCGGGCCGGCGATGATGAAATCGTTGTACATCACGTCGCGCCGGTTGACGCCATAGCCGGCCGCCATGAACTTGTCCTCCAGGGTGCGCGCATGCACCAGCGTGACATCGACGTCGCCGTTCTTGGCCAGCTCCAGCGCCTTGCCGGTGCCAACCGAAATCACATGCACGCGGCTATTGGTCCTGGCTTCGAACATCGGCAGCAGATAAGCTCAGCAGACCCGAATTTTCGGTGCTGGTGGTGGTGGACAGCTTGATGACTTGTTGCGCCAGCACCGCTGGCGATGCGACGCCGAGCGCGGCCAGGAATAATGTCAGGCACGACCATCTACGCAGTGACATGTCGATCTCCCTGGGTTAAGCAACGCCCCGAGCGGGCCGTCATGGATGGTAACGTGATCGGCGCAACAGGCACAAGCCCATCCATGCCTGGCTGTCAGGCAGCCGATGCAGAAAGCACGCACGTTGCTGTTACCGGCGCGACCGGTGCCGGCAGTTCAGGCCGTATGTTTTTTCACCCAGGCGACGTAGTGGTCCATCCAGCCCTGCAGGAATTTTTTGGTGTCGGGATTGCCGATGTTACCGGCATCGTCGAGTAACCCATCCTTCATCTGGACGAAAGCTTCCGGCTGCCCCAGCGTCGGCACGTCCAGATACGCCAGCACGTTGCGCAAATGCTGCTGCGCCATCGCGGTGCCGATGGCACCAACCGAAATCCCGATCACCCCGGTCGGCTTGCCGGCCCAGGCATTCTTGCCGTAGGGGCGCGACGCATGATCGATCGCGTTCTTGAGCACGCCTGGAATCGAACGGTTGTATTCCGCCGTGACGAACAGCACGCCCTGCGCCGCCGCGATCTCGCTCTTCAGCCGCTTTACAGGCTCGGCCTGGTTCGCGTCGTCGTCCTGGTTGTAGAGCGGCAAATCGTCAATCTGCAACTGCTTGAACGTGAATTCCGATGGCGCCAGCTTGACGAGGGCATTCGCCAGCTTGCGATTGAACGAGTCGCGACGCAGGCTGCCGACGACGACGGCGATTTGGTATTGGCTCATATCCATCTCCTATAAAAATGCGGATGAAAAGACACAGCGGACCAAGTGCGGCCATCGGCCATCGATCCGGTTTGTCATTTTATGCTTTTGTGATGGCTGAAGGACGGGCACCGGATTTCGTGCCACGGCGGCGTTTTTTGCTGTTGGAATGGAGCATGGAACCATTCAATAAAAACTGTCATTCCCGCGCAGGCGGGAATCCAGTGGCTTGGCTGGCAAACGACGCTGAATCCCCGCTTTCGC
The DNA here is from genome assembly GCA_963707665.1 of uncultured beta proteobacterium. Lineage (GTDB taxonomy): Bacteria > Pseudomonadota > Gammaproteobacteria > Burkholderiales > Burkholderiaceae_D > DATJCV01. Next base: position 41,843 of record CAVPQU010000015.1, read on the forward strand.
GGGGACGACATGAGGAAATGTTTGGTCTGGGCTGAACGGCATTAGTCCTTCAGTCCAGTTTTTTAGCTGGCCTCATCCGGCTCCACCGTTTTCTGCGCAAGCCTGGCGGGATCGGGGTCGCTGTCAAACAGTGCCACCGGATTAGTCACATCCTTCCCCTGCAGCAGTTGCACATGCGCGCTACGGCGCAAACCATCGTTGCTGATCAAGACGGGCGTTGGTTCAGGAGCTGGCTCAAACACTGCGCCGCGCTCAATGCTGCCCTCCCAGCATCGGCAATATCACTTTATAAACTCGGATGCCGGCGGGGCCAAGGATAACCATGCTGATTGCCGGAAAGATGCAAAGCACCATCGGGAACAACATCTTGGTCGGAAGCTTGGCCGCCAGTTCCTCCGCCCGGATTTGCCGTTTGTGGCGCAAATCATCGGAAAATACGCGTAGTGATTCGCCGATACTGGTACCGAATTTATCCGCTTGCGACAGCATCGAGACAAAGGTATTGATTTCTTCCACCCCGGTGCGCAAACCGAGATTGCGCAGTGCTTGTTCCCGCGTGCTGCCGGCACGAATTTCCAGGTTGGTCAGATGAATCTCTTCTGTCAGCGCCCGGCTTTTGATTTTCATTTCATCGGCCACCCGGATCAATGCCGCGTCCAACCCTAACCCGGCTTCCACGCACACCAGCATCAGGTCTGCGGCATCGGGAAAATTATCAAAGATTTCCCGCTTGCGTGACTTGATGGCCCGGCTGAGAGCAATGTTCGGTATGTAGCAGCCTATCGTGGCAACGATCAGCAATACCAGAATCAGCGTCATGCTCTCCAGACTCTTCCCCGCCACTGTCAGCGCCACATAAGCTGCGGCGGCAAACAGCAGCGGCAATAGTGTCTTTGCGGCGTAGAAGAGGATGGGTGCGTTCGCACTGCGAATCCCGGCATTGATGAACTTTATTCGGAGCGGTGAATTTTCCCATTTACCATCCGGGACAGACAGCCTGGCGAAGGGACCCGCAAGGCTAACCGCTGTTTTCACCCAATCGGTTTTTTCTGCAGGTTGCGCCATTTTCTGCAAACGCCGCTGCGATTGATTGGGAACTAGCCAGGTGAGAAAAACCGCACTCGCCAAGGTAACGAGGATGAAAATTATTGCCGCATAGATTAGCATTTTGGGCACCTCTCACTATGGGTGTTTCATGTTCACACGCGAATTTGAATGAGCCGGTACAGCCAGAAAGCACCTACCGCCATCATTGCCAACACGACATTGGTAATTTTGATGCCGGTAGGATCAGTCCACAAAATACTGATGAAATCGTGGTTGACGATGTTGAGGAGGCCTGCAATAACAAATGGCAAAAGCCCCAATACCCACGCCGACATGCGCCCCTCGGTAGTCAACACTCTGACATTCGCGTGAAACTTGAGACGGTTGCGGATTAATTTACTGAGGTTGTCCAGTACCTCGGTCAGATTGCCGCCTGCTTCACGCTGAATCAGTACGGCAACCACGAAATAGCGCAAATCGGTCAGTGGCACCCGTTCACTCAGATTCATCAGCGCCTGTTGCATGGAAATACCGAAATTGATTTCGTCGTGCGTGGTGCGAAACTCCGTGGCGATTGGATCCATCATTTCCACCCCGACCATTTGCAAGCCGGAGGGCAAGGCATGCCCGGCACGTAGCGCCCGCCCGATCAAATCCAGCGCATCCGGCAACTGCTGCTCCAGTTTTCGCAAGCGTTTGCGGCGCTTCCACTGCATGTAAGCAAAGGGTAGAAAAGCCGCGGCCAGCGCAAAACCTGATTGCAAAAATGGCAGTACGTTAACAAAGGAAAGGACGATGTAAGTGAATGCTCCAAACAGCAGCGACACCAACAATAATCTGGCTACCGTCCATTCCAGGCCGGATTGCAACAGGAGCCGGTCCACATGGTGAATGCGCGGGATGCCCAGTAACAAGCGCTCGATGGCCGGCACCTCACTCAACATCCGGTTTTTCAGCACCGCAGCCCGCTCGCTGCTATCCGAACCGGCGGATAGGGCGCGCAAGCGCTGTTCAATCTTTTTGGCTTCCGGCCCCTTGTACGAATTCCAAAGCATGTACAGGCCTTCAATCAACAGCACCACAGCGATGAAGGCTGTAATAGCCAGGAGCGGAAAAAACCCGCCGGCAAGTATGTTTTTCATATGGCCCTCGCTCTCACTCGTAGCGGTTGGCAGGATCAAACAGCGAGTCCGGCAAATTAACGCCGTAATTACGCAATTTGTCGGTAAATTTGGGCCGGATGCCGGTGGCCTGGAAGTGCCCGATTACCTTGCCATTCGCATCAATGCCGGTCTGCCGGTAAGCAAACAGTTCCTGCATGGTGACGACATCACCTTCCATGCCGGTGATTTCCTGAATGCTGGTGATTTTGCGCTGACCATCCGGCAGCCGGTTTCCCTGGACAATAACCGTAATGGCAGCAGCAATCTGCTGCCGCGCTGCCTTATGCGGCAGATTGAACCCGGCCATGCTGACCATGTTCTCCAGGCGAGAAATGGCGTCGCGGGCGTTATTGGCATGGATCGTGGTCAGCGAACCTTCGTGGCCGGTATTCATCGCCTGCATCATGTCCACTGCTTCGGCGCCGCGCACTTCGCCAATCACGATGCGGTCAGGCCGCATCCGCAGCGCATTGCGCACCAGCGCCCGCTGGTTGACTTCACCCTTCCCTTCGATGTTCGGCGGACGCGTTTCCAGCCGGACCACATGTGGCTGCTGCAGTTGCAATTCGGCCGCATCTTCAATGGTGACGATACGTTCCGTCACCGGTATGAAGCCGGACAAAATGTTCAGCAGCGTCGTCTTGCCCGAACCGGTGCCGCCGGAAATGATCATGTTGATTTTCGACTTGGCCAAGCCTTCCAGCATCAAGGCCATTTCAGGAGTCAGCGATTTATAACTGTTGACCAGGTCGGCCATTTTCAGCGGCGTGACGGCAAAGCGCCGGATCGACACCATCGGCCCATCCAGCGCAATCGGCGGAATGATGGCATTGACCCGCGAACCATCCGGCAAGCGCGCATCGACCATCGGGCTGGACTCGTCGATGCGGCGGCCGACGCGGGACACGATCTTGTCGATGATGCGCAACAAGTGCTTGTCATCAGTGAAGCTGACATTGGTAAGTTCCAGCCGGCCGCGACGCTCGACGTAGATCTGGTTGTAGCTGTTGACCAGGATGTCGGACACCGTCGGGTCGGCCATCAGCAGCTCCAGCGGTCCAAGGCCGAGCATTTCATTCTGGATATCCCGCACCAGCATGCGCCGTTCCAGGTCGTTGATTTGCGCCGGGTTCTCGGTCAGCATCAGTTCCACCAGGGTGGCAATCTCTTCGCGCAAGCCGTGATTCCGACATCGACTCCAGCGAAGTCAAGTCCACCTTGTCGAGAATCTGCAAATGCAGCTTGCTCTTCAACTTCAGATAGGAGTCGACTGCCGGCGCAAGCGGCGATGGCAATGCTGGCGGCTCCGCTTCTGGCATTGCAAGCGGCGGCTTTTGCTCTTCTTTTTTTCGTGCCAGCAAATCCCTGAAATCCCTGATGCTCATGATGTCGCGCCTTTTTCGAGTTGGACTGCCTAGCGTTTCAACAAGCGGCTCAGCAAGCCGCCTTGCACCTCTTCGGTCTTCGGCAGCAAGGACTGCGCCAGCTCGCTGATGGCTTTGAACACCACACTGGATTTCGATACGCTGGCCAAGGGCACACCTTGATTAATCGCTTTGGCGACCTCCTTGTAAGCATTGGGGATGGTGCGCATCTGATTGATGCCGAGGCTGGCGCGCAGGTCGTCCAGCCCGATCTCTCCATGCTTGCTGAAGCGGTTGACCAGCAACTCGACTTTCTCCGGCGGATAGCCCAGCGAGCGAAACACAATCATCATGCGATTGGCATTGCGAATGAACGGCAGCGCCGTCTGCAGCACCAGAAAAATATGGTGGGCACGGTCCAAAGCCTTGATCGTCAGATCATCCAGGTTCCTGCTCACGTCCAGGATGATGAAGTCAAACTGAGTCACCGCCAGATTCAAGATTGCCTCCAGGTGCTCCGGTTTGACTTGCAGTGCCTGGCCCGGGTCTTCCGGCGCGGCAAGGATGGCAAAGTTGGAGCTGACCTGTACCGTCGACGACGCTAAAAAGGAAGCATCCAGCCGGGACAGATTGCGCGCGATCTCGGCAATGTCGCTGGTGGCTTTACGGTCATGCACGGTCATCACCGCCTCGCCGAATTGCAGGTTAAGGTCGAGCAGTAATACCTTTTTTCCTTCCGCACCCAATTGATGACCGAAATTGGTGGCCAGAAAAGTAGCGCCGCTGCCGCCTTTGGCCGGCACGAATGCCAAAATGCGCGCACTGCGTTGCGCTCCCCGCAAACCCCGCTTCGTTTCCGCCCGTGCGACCGCCGCTTCCAGTGCGTCCGCGCTTGGCGGCGACGGCAGCACTTCGCGCACCCCGACCCGCATCGCATGGATCAGGAAATCGGAGCTCTGTTGCGAGCACAGCATGATGATCATCATGCTCGGGTAAATCGCCGTGACGAACTCGACCGGAGCAAGTTCGCTGGCGTCATGGCACAGGCCTTCGACGATGATCACGTCCGGCTGCTCCTGCTCCGCCAACGCCCGCAACTTGCTGATGCCGCCTTCATGGCGCGTGACGGTACGCGCCGGATTGCCGCGCTCCAGCATCGCGCTCAATTCCAGCAGCGATTTGGCGCTTGGGGAAATGACGGCGATCTTCATTGTCGGTCCTTGGATGAGCTGAATATCATTGCGCCAGGCGGGGCGGCGTGTAAACACCGTAGGAAGGACCGATTTCGGTGGAACCGCCGGAGCTCGAGCCTTTGATGAAATAGCCCTCTATGTATTTGCCGCTGCCACCAACGACATCGGTGAGACGGAAGCCGGCAAAGGCGACGATCGGCAGCTTGGCTTTCACTCCATCCAAACCATCAGCATGATCGACAACGAGCACCGTAATGTCGACAGGAAGAACCGGATACTTGTTTTTGAGATCCTTGTACAGCGAGTTCTGGGTACCCGGCTGGATGTATGTGCCGTCTCCAATACCGAGAGGCGTCGGATTCCCGTTGGCGATCAAGCCCTTGGCATAGCTGGCGCTATTGTTTGTCACCGCGAAGGAAGTCCACTGGCCCGAATCGCAAGCGGGATAGTGGTAGGACGACCCGATCCGCAGTTTCCACGGCTGGCCTATGACCTGTGTTACGCCATTCAAGGTGGGGGTGGTTGCGAGTTTGGGTGAATTGGTAGCGGAATCCCAATACAGGTCAAACATGCATTTGTTGATCGCCTGCGGAATCAGGCTTCCCTCCAGCACGTTTCCCGGCGAAGAAAGCACCGCCACGGCGCGAGCACTGATCGGTATCGCGGCGCCGTTGAACATTGTTGCGATCAGGGTCCCAACCGGGCCGCCATTGTTGCCGGTGGTCCTGCCGAGCGTCACCATGACGGCGGGCTTGTGGCACTGCGTGGTCATTACTCCCGCCACCACCTTGCATGGTCCCAGGGGTGAAAGAGTGGTCGGTTGTAGAGCGGTCCCGCCGTTTACGTCCCAATAGCCCGTTTGCACTGTTCCAGCAGCCAAGCCGACACCGTCCGACTTGTTCAACCCAATCGAGTTGGTCGCCTTGGTACCGGCAATGGCCCAGTTCAGGGTTGGGGACTTAGTGGTCGTGCAAGCCGCTGCGCGCGAATCAGTGCTCGTATCGAGGCAGTTGGCCCCGGCCAGCGCCGCGGCATCCGCGGCATTCTGCAGTTCATTGCGTACTATCAGTAAATGCCCGACATCGAAGGCCAGGGCGGCCAAGCCGATTAACAGGATCAACCACAGTGAAGCGGTGATTAACATGGCGCCCTGTTCCTTACTGCGTGACGTAAGTCTCATCGCAGCTTCCTTTCATTCGTGGTTCATGGTGCTGGTGCCGATCAGTGTCCATGGCGCTTCGCTAATCCAACCGGTGGCATTCTTGAGAAAGCCCGAATAGACATAGGTCACTCGCACCGTTGACCCGGTCTCCGAAACGTGGCGGTACATTGCCGTCTAGAAGCGTCACCACGATTACCGGATCTGCAGTGCCGTCACACTTGTCAGTATGGGTCCCAGTTTTGGTAGTAATCAGCGCGTTCTTGGCGTAATTGCAGGCGACTTTCGCCACGTCCGCCGACTTCCACTAGTTCGCCGTCAGCACCGTACCCGCCCGCGCTGCTTCACGGCTGGCGTTGGTGATGACCGCCTTGTTGTAGACCAGAAAACCGAAGTCGATGATCAGCATCATGATCGCCAGCAGCAAAGGCAGAATCAGAGCGAACTCGACGATTTGCGCTCCACGCTGAGATTTGAATTTCATACCGCCTCCAGATTACTTGCTTCGGCACCCCTCCCTGTACCAAGCACACTGCCGCCGGCTATCTTCCGGAACCCCCGCCTCCATTGCTTCCGATGGCGCCACCGATATTGATGACGTTGACCGCAGGAGGCGGCGTTGTGTAGGTACCCTGATAGAGAAGAACCGTCTCTCTGGCTGCCTTGCCGTCCATGCCCGCCACCGGATCGGGATTCTTGCCGGCGTCAGGATTGATCATCATGTTGAATTTGGCTTCACGCACGGCGTCGCCGAATTTGGTGTCGTAGTGGGGCGTCACGCTCGAGCAGGCCGCCAGCAGGCTGAGCAACAGGGCGATAGCAAGCTTGTTCATGATTTTTCCTTTTACTGGGCTTCAGAAGCCGGCATGGCAGGCGGCGGGAAAGCGCTTTCCAGGCTGCCGTTGGAATACACTTCGCCGCGACTCGGTTCCACATGATTGTCGGTCGGCAACCTTGGCACTTCCGCCAGCGGCTTGACCAGGCGCGGCGTGATCACGAATACCAGTTCCGTTTGGTCTCTCTGAAATTCGGTACTGCGAAATAGCGCACCGAGCACCGGCACCTCACCCAAACCCGGGTAGCGCTTGATGGTTTCAGTGACGTTGTTCTTGATCAGACCGGCAATCATGAAACTTTGTCCATCATTGAGTTGGACGGTGGTATCGGCCCTGCGCACCGTCAGCGACGGCAGCACGGAAGTCACCCCGCCCACGGTCGTGAACGGCGATCCGGTCTGCGACAGGTCCGAAACTTCCGACACCATCTTCAAGTTGACCCGAGTGCCGTTCAGCACGGTCGGCGTGAACTTGACACCGATGCCGAACTCCTTTTCTTCCAGGGTAATCGTCGGCGCGCCGCCGTTGTTGGTCTGTGCCACGGGAATGAAGATCCTGCCGCCCGACAGGAAACTGGCGTGCTGTCCGCTGATGGCCATGATGTTTGGCTCCGCCAGTATCCGTACCAGGCCGTCATCCTTTTGACCGTCGAGATTCAGCGCAGTCCTGCCGATTTTTATGGCTTCCAGCAGACCGCCGCCATTGCTCAGAAAACTGGAGAGCAAGGAATAGGTATTCGCCCCACCGTCGCTGGATCGATTGATAGTGACGCTCGAACCCAGCTTGTCGAGCAGCGTCTTGCTGATTTCAGCAATCTTCACCTCCAGCATCACCTGCTGCGGCGTCATGATGCGCAGCAGGTTGACCACTTTTTTGCCGTCGCCGTAGGACATGGCCAAACTCATGATCTCGTCGAGCTTGATGGCGTCGCTGACTTTACCGGTGAGCAACAAGGCATTTTCCGCGCTCTTGACCTTGATTTCGGTTTCTTCCGGCATCAGTTCGGTCAGCTTGGATTGCAGGGTGCCGGGGTCGATCGTGACGATCAGATCCTTGATCGAGCAAGCACCATTGGCAGCTTGCAGCACCACATTCATCGAACCGGCACGTTTGCCAACGAAGAATAATTCGGTCGGGCTGAGCAACATCATGTCGACGTCGGCGACACCGTCCGCAGCTCCTGCCGCCGCCGGCGGTTTTCGCAGCTCGGGAGGAACGTTCTTGTCTTCGGCGACTTCAGCCGGCTTTCCTGCCCGACTGGAGGACAGGCCACCGACCACCATGCGCGCGGCCGGCATATTGAGCTTGACGATGGTGGATTTCCCCAGCAAGACATGAGTGGGAGGATCGACTGTAACGGAGGTGCAGGGTTTTAACGGTATGGCGCGGGGAGAAGGAGGAGGAGGGAGTTTTTCGGTTGCCGCGAACGACTGGCTGGCGAAAATCAGTGCAGCACTCTGGGTAAGAATATGGATCTTCTTATTCACTTCGACTCCCCCTTCAGAAATTTTTCGTGTTGTTGTTCTTATTTAGAAACAATTCAAAGTCCGCACATTGTTCTGGATCACTTCGACGCAAGATTTTTCCGGTAGCGTAAGCCGTCGGCGCAGATTTAAGCCGCTGCGAAACCTTGATTACCTTGACCATCGGCTTGGCCTCCGCCAGCTTGATAACTGGCTCTTCTTTTTCGCCGAATAACTGTCTCTTGGTAATCCCTGCCGACATCACCGGCTGCTTGTCCGCCTGATTGCGCAGGACCAGGGACAGCGTGCCGATGTTGCGCGCCAGGTCCAGCCTTTCCGCATCTTCCAGCGTGAGTTCGAGCGTGACTGCATTGACCACCTTGGGTTTGGTGTCGTCGCGACCGGCTTCCTGCGCCACGGCCAGCACCAGCACATGTTCCAGCACCGTCTTGCTGATTTGCTGCTTCTCTTCATTTTCCTTGGCGCCTCCCCGGTCCTGCTGGGTATTGACCATCACGTCCACGTAGTTGCCGGGCAGCGCAAAACCAGCGACGCCGACCACGTCATTGACCCGTACCGTCATGGCACGCTTGCCATCGGCAATCACGGCCGACAGGCCGCCCTGCGTTCCCACCGGAGCCAGCCTGGCATTGAGGATGGGTTCGCCGCGCTGGATCGAAGTTTTCACCACGCGGTCCTGCAATTCCTTGGCATCCTGGAACGCGCCTAGCGGCACCGAGCCGCTCGGCCAGTCGACCGTGGTCAGCATTTGCGGATTGAGCTTGCTGCCCAACTCGATATCCATCGCGGCGACCGCGACTTTGTTGGACGAGATCGCGCCTTTTTGCGCGACCCAGCCGACCGCCATCGCCGTGACCACGACGCCCAGCACCACCGACACGGCCAGCACCCCGACTGCGCGTGCATTTTTCATCGCAAGCTCCCTTCCTCGTTATATGAAACCCAATTGCCGCAACACCAGGTAACCGATGGTGCCGATGGCCATCGATACGCCATAGGGCAGCTTGCCGGCCGAGCTGCCGCCAGCGATTTGCAGCTGCGGCTTGGTACCGCCGATGACGCTCAAAAAACCAAGTTGAAACAGCGCGGCCAGATTGCGCAGCATTTTTGCGGCCGTCCCTTTTGCCAGCACATAGCCGACTGCCAGCACGCCACCGACGATCATGCTGGCCAGCATGGCGTAGAAGGTATCGCCCGGCCCGAGGATGGCGCCGATCATCGCCGCCAGCTTGACATCGCCGGCGCCCATGGCGCGCAGCAGATACAGCGGCAGGAACAGCAGCAGCCCCAGGCCCAGCCCGGCCAGCGGCCACAAGACGGTTGTTGTGCGGCGAAAGCGGGAAGGCGGTGTTGTAGATCACCCCGAACAGCAGGCCGAAGAGGATCAGCCAGTTGGGAATGCGGTGCGAGTGAACATCCGAGATGGCGGCCAAAATGAGGAGCAGCATCAATATGCCGGCGCGCCAGTCGAACACCAGCATCGCCAGTAGATCAAGCATTGCCTGGAATTCTGCGGACGACATTGCTGTTCCTTTTTATTCAGTAAAAACGAGAGAGAGCCGGCAGGCTCTCTCCCTTGGCACTACTACCAAACGCCGTTTTCAGGCTATTACGCGCAGGGCTCCAGTCCGGTCAGACAGTTCGTGACACGATCAATGAAAGTTGTGAATGGGCTGCCGGCACCGCTCAGCGATTGCAGAGAGAGCGATCACCAACGCGATGGATACGACCGCGATGATCAGCGCGTATTCGACGACCTGCGCGCCCTCTTCGTCACGGAGGAATTTGCCGGTGCCATTCTTGAGCGACTTGACGATGGCGGCGGACTTGACGGACTCGATCAGCTTGTTCATTTCGACACCCTTTCTGTGGTTAGGAGATCACTTCAAAAGTACACGGCATGCCTGCCTGGCCCTGGACCTACCGTGCGTCGGTCCGCCATTTGCTGCAAAGCCTGAACCAGCTACGTTGAGGACGACTGCTACCACCGCATTCCATCGGAAAGCGCCAAGCGTTCAAATCCACTGAATTGAATTGAGCTTATGCTGAAGTTGTGAAAAAAATAAGGCTTTGCCCGGGCATTTCGCTTGCCGTTGATATTCATCAACGACGTATGTGTGTGCTGAACGACGCCGTATCGGCTTGCCGCGTTTGGCATGTCATTGGGATGTGTTCGCGCAGGGTGCAGGAATCCGCGCCGTGAGGCAGCGCGGCGTTCAATCATCTATGCAGTGCCTGAGATTTACCGGCTAACGGTGCTGACCAGTACGACGCTGTACAAGCTGCGGATTGATGCGGCGTTACTCATTCTTTCCGCCCTACGGATCTATCGGAAAAGCCACGTGGCTCTGGATCCGGCGTATCGCGCTTACATGAGAAAGGTGCGATATCGGCTTATGCCGTTCATTTTTTAACAAACCTGAATCAACATAGTTTGCAAATGAAAACTCAATGAAAGCAGCTCCGTAGTAATGAGCGATTGAGTACTTCCCCATGTCTTCCCCCGCACAGGCCGGAATGCATGAAATCCCGCCAGTGTCGTCGGTCTGCCAAGCCACTGGCTTCCCCATTGCGGGGCGCGTTTGCGCAGGCAAGTGCAAGCCATTCTGCAGGCACGCAACAGGCTGCCTGAATTCCCTGCCTTACCACTCACGAGTGGCGGAGGATCGCGTTTTTGCCTTGATTAAATTGCTTTTGTAGGGACTGATATTTTCAACAGTTCACTACGACAGAGCCATAGAAACGGGAGTATGTTGCATAAATTGCCACTTTAATCCCGTGACTCACCACTTAATCAAGGAGTATATGGTTTGAATCTGGGCAGTTCGCGAGTATTGGCTATGGAAGGGCCGTACACCCGACGATGTTTCGCCAGTCAGGCATGGCACTGAATTATTTAAGCTGGACTGCGCCTGGCGGCAGTGCCAAAAGTCAGGAGTGCCGATCCTTCCATGAGCGCGGCGGCAATGTCTTTCAGGATTTCCGCCAGCGCCTGGTCTTCCGCGTTGGCCGCCAGCGCCCGCAGCCGCGCCGCGCTGAGTTCCGGCATGTCGGTACAGCTCGCCAGCAGGCCCAGCGCTTCGGTCGCCACGCGCTGCGCAGCAGCGTCGGATGGCGCGCGTTGCGCCGCCTGGTGCAGATCGCCAATCGCATAGGCTGACGCCGGAGCGGTCGAGGCCGAGATAGGTACCGATCCGGGCAAGCGTCGCCTGTGCCATGAAGTTTTCCGAATGGTTCGAAGGACGGCCTGGCACAAAGGGCGAGCCCAAAGACAACTTAAAGGGCAGTAATGCCGTTCAGCCAAGCTCACTCCCGTGCGGCGTCGTCCCCGCGAAGGCTGGAATGCATGCATTCCCCCAGTGTCTTTCGACGAATACGCCACTGGATTCCCGCCTTCGCGGGAATGACAAACCCTTAACTGAACGGCATTACTTAAAGGGCAGCCGTTTCAGCGCTGGCCACAATCGACGGCGGTGCCGCCGACGGTGTCCCGATTTTATTCGTAATCGGAGACCGGCACGCAGCCGCAGAACAGGTTGCGGTCGCCATACGCATTGTCGGCGCGCCCGACCGCCGGCCAGTACTTCTGCCGGCGCAGCGATGCCACCGGATAGGCGGCGACGGCGCGACTGTAGGCGTGTTCCCAGACATCGGCGGTCAACACCTCGGCGGTATGCGGCGCGTTCTTCAACGGGTTGTCGAGGCGGTCGAAGTCGCCGCTTTCGACCTGGGCAATTTCGGCGCGGATCGCGATCATGGCGTCGATGAAACGATCGATCTCGCGCTTCGATTCGCTTTCGGTCGGCTCGATCATCAGCGTGCCGGGCACCGGGAAGCTCATGGTCGGCGCGTGGAAGCCATAGTCCATCAGGCGCTTGGCGACGTCTTCGTTGGAAATGCCGGTGGCCGCCGTCAGCGGCCGCAGGTCGAGGATGCATTCATGCGCCACCAGGCCGTCGTGGCCGGAATACAGCACCGGATAATGCGGCGCCAGCCGGCGCGCGATGTAGTTGGCGGCCAGGATCGCGACTTCGGTGGCCGCGGTCAAGCCGGCCGCGCCCATCATGGCGATGTACATCCACGAGATCGGCAGGATGCTGGCGGAACCGAACGGCGCCGCGCTGACCGCGCCGATGCCGGCAGCGTCGCGCTGGTAGCCGATGCTGCGCAGATTCGGCAGGAACTGCGCCAGATGCGCGCCGACCGCCACCGGGCCGACGCCGGGGCCGCCGCCGCCATGCGGAATGCAAAAGGTCTTGTGCAGGTTCAGGTGGCTGACGTCGCCGCCGAATTGGCCCGGCGCGGCGACGCCGACCAGCGCATTCAGGTTGGCGCCGTCGATGTACACCTGGCCGCCGTGCTCGTGGACGATCTCGCACAACTGCTGGATGCCTTCCTCGAACACGCCATGCGTCGACGGATACGTCACCATCGCCGCCGCCAGATTCTTGCTGTGCAATTCGGCCTTGGCCTGCAGATCGGCCAGATCGACGTTACCGCGCTCGTCGCAGGCCACCACCACTACCTGCATGCCGACCATGCTGGCCGAGGCCGGGTTGGTGCCGTGCGCCGAGGATGGAATCAGGCAGACGTTGCGATGCGCTTCGCCGCGCGCCGCGTGGTAAGCCTGGATCACCAACAGGCCGGTGTATTCGCCCTGCGAGCCGGCATTCGGCTGCAGCGACACCGCGGCGTAGCCGGTGGCCGCGCACAGCATGTCTTCCAGCTGGTCGATCATTGCGCGGTAGCCGATGGTCTGATCAACCGGCGCGTACGGATGGATGGCGGCGAACTCGGGCCAGGTGACCGGGATCATTTCGCTGGTGGCGTTCAGCTTCATGGTGCAGGAGCCGAGCGGAATCATGCTGCGGTCCAGCGCCAGGTCCTTGTCGGCCAGGCTGCGCAGGTAGCGCAGCATTTCGTGCTCGGCGTGATAGCGATTGAAGACCGGATGCGTCAGATAGGCGCTGCTGCGCGCCAGCGCGCGCGGGAAGGCGTCGCCGGCCTGCGCGGCTAATGTCGCCAGTGCGTCGAATTCGGGTAGCGGCAACTGCCCGTCGTGCGAGAAGGCAGCCCACAGCAGCCGCACGTCGTCGCTGCTGGTGGTTTCGTCGAGCGAGATGCCGACGTGATGGTCGTCGATCTGGCGCAGATTGATGCCGCGCTCCCGCGCCGCTGCGTGCCGCTGGTCGGCCAGCTTGACCTGCACCGTCAGCGTGTCGAAAAACGCTGGATTGATGATGGTGTAGCCCATCTGCCGCAGGCCGGCGGCCAGCACGCCGGTGTACCGGTGCACGCGTTGCGCAATGGTGCGGATTCCCTCCGGTCCGTGATACACCGCGTACATCGATGCCATCACCGCCAGCAGCACCTGCGCGGTGCAGATGTTGGAGGTGGCCTTCTCGCGCCGGATATGCTGCTCGCGGGTTTGCAGCGCCAGCCGGTAGGCCTGGTTGCCTTGCGCATCCTGCGTCACACCGACCAGCCGGCCCGGCATGCTGCGCTTGAATTCGTCGCGCGTAGCCAGATAGCCGGCATGCGGGCCGCCGAAGCCGAGCGGCACGCCGAAGCGCTGGCTGTTGCCGATCACCACGTCGGCGCCCCACTCGCCGGGCGGCGCCAGCAGCGCCAGCGCCAGCAGATCGGCGGCGGCGATCACCAGCGCGCCTTTCGCGTGCAACGCGGCGACCAGTTCGCGGTAGTCGCGGACGTCGCCGTTGGCGCCCGGATATTGCAGCAGCACGCCGAAGCAGTCGTGGTGCAGCGCATCCTCGCCGCTGCCGCTGCGTACCTCGATGCCCAGCGGCCGGGCGCGGGTATCAATGATTTCGCGAGTCTGCGGCAACACATCCTCGGCGACATAGAACACGTTCGATTTCGACTTGCCGACCCGCTGCAGCAAGGTCATCGCCTCGGCCGCGGCGGTGCCTTCGTCCAGCATCGAGGCATTGGCGATCTGCATGCCGGTCAGGTCGGTGATCATTTGCTGAAAATTGAGGATCGCCTCCAGCCGTCCCTGCGAGATTTCCGGCTGGTACGGCGTGTAGGCGGTGTACCAGGCCGGATTCTCGAACAGGTTGCGCAGGATCACGCCCGGTGTGAAGGTGTTGTAGTAACCCTGCCCGATCATCGACTTGAATACGCGGTTCTTGCCGGCCAGCTGCTTCAACTTGACCAGCGCCGCCTGCTCCGGCAGCGCCTCCGAAAATTCGCCGAGCGGCAAGGGTTCGCGGCGGCGGATGCCGGGCGGCACGATGGCGTCGATCAGGGCGGCACGGGTCGGATAGCCGACCGTCGCCAGCATTTCCTGCTGTTCGGATGCGGACGGGCCGATGTGGCGAGCGACGAAGGCGTCGCGCGCTTCAAGCTGGGAAAGGTCGGGGCGGGTAGTCATGGTCTGAGGTGAGTGAAAGTGAGAGGGACAGCAGACGCGGCGCAGTAGGAATCGCCACAATCTTCAGCACTGTCGTTCCCGCGGCTTTAAGCGGGAACCCAGTGTCGTTCGTCATACCGCGAGCGAAAAAGCCACTGGATTCCCGCCTGCGCGGGAACGACAACCGGGTTGATCAGGCGCCGATCGTCTTGCCGTAGGCCGCCGCATCGAGCAGGCCGTCCAGTTCGCCGCTGTCGCTCGGCTTCAGCTTGAACAGCCACGCTTCAAAGGCATTGGCGTTGATCTGCTCGGGCGCGTCGCCCAGGGACTCGTTGATTGCCACCACCTCGCCGCTGATCGGAGCATAGATGTCGCTGGCGGCCTTGACCGATTCCACCACCGCGCATTCCTTGCCCGCCGCCAGCGCCTGGCCGACTTTCGGCAGCTCGACGAACACGATGTCGCCCAGCGCATCCTGCGCGTACTCGGTGATGCCGATGGTCACGGTGCCGTCGGTTTCGGTGCGCACCCATTCGTGCGATTCGGCGTATTTCAGTTCGGCGGGAACATTCATTTTCGGCTCCGGAAGTAGTGAGGATGATGGTAATGCGGATGATTCAAGGCTGGATTGCGGCTGGACTGCAGAAAACGGCGCGACGTACGGAAACTCTTTCGATTCCGCACCAGGTTATTGGGAGTATATTGAAAAAATGACCATTTCATGTCCGACATTGACAGGTTGCATTGGGAGTATATGGGCAGCTTGGTTGGCATCGCAGCTCCTCCGCGCAATCGAAGACCCGCTTCCGGGTTCAGGAAACCAGCACCTGGCCGTGGCGCACGAAGGGCAGCTTGACCACGCTGGCCGCCAGCTTCTTGTCGCGGATCTCGACCTGCACCGTGTCGCCGACCGCCACGCCGAGCGGCAGGCGCGCCAGCGCGATCGCCTGCTGCATGGTCGGGCTGAAGGTGCCGCTGGTGATTTCGCCGGCGCCCTGCGCGCGTCACGACTTTCTGGTGCGCGCGCAGCACGCCGCCCTTTTCGCGCAGCAGCAAGCCGAGCAATTGGGCTGCTGGCCCTCTGGCCAGCAGCGCCGCCTTGCCGACGAAATCGCGCGGCGCCGCCAGGTCCACGGTCCAGCCCAGGCCGGCATCGAGCGGGCTGACCGTCTCGTCCATGTCCTGGCCGTACAGATTCATGCCGGCTTCCAGGCGCAGGGTGTCGCGCGCGCCGAGCCCGGCCGGCCGCACGCCGGCGTCCGCCAGCGCCTGCCACAGCGCCACCGCCTGCGTTGCCGGCAGCACAATTTCGAAACCGTCCTCGCCGGTGTAGCCGGTGCGCGCCAGCATCAGGTCGCCGTAGGGCGTGGCCGGCACGAGCGCGGCATGGAAAGGCTTGAGCGGCTCTGAAGCCGCCTGCGTCTGCGGCACCACCTGCCACACCTTGGCGCGCGCATTCGGACCCTGCACCGCGATCAGCGCCAGCGCGTCGGCGCCGCCGCGGCGCTGCGTGATGTCGACGCCGCTGCCGGTTTGCCGGTTGTGCGCCTCGATCCAGGCCAGGTCCTTGTCGGCGGTGCCGGCATTGACCACCAGCCGGAACCAGTTTTCCTCGAAGAAATACACGATCAGGTCGTCGATGACGAAGCCGTCCGGGTTCAGCATGCACGAATACAGCGCCTTGCCGGACACCTGGAGCTTGTCGACGTTGTTGGCCAGCAAGCCGCGCAGGAAGGCGCGCACGTTGGCGCCGCGCAAGTCGATCACGCACATGTGGGAGACGTCGAACATGCCGCAGTCGGTGCGCACCGCGTGGTGCTCCTCGATCTGCGAACCGTAGTTGACCGGCATGTCCCAGCCGCCGAAATCGACCATGCGGGCGCCGGCGGCGCGGTGGGTGGCGTTGAGCGGGGTCGCTTGCAGCGTCATGGAAACCTCATACCAATGAAAAGGGGAAGCGAGCCGGGCGTGTTGGCCCATCCCGCGCGTTACACGCAGACCCCTCTGTCCTCGGTACCTGAGAGATTACGGGATCGGATCCCGTGCGCCCCTTCGGTGGGCGGTCCGCGTGCGCGGCCGCCGCTCTCCAGAGTTGGAAGAACCTGTCTTCCATCCCGTTCAGTCCTTTTGCCTGAGAGTTTTTGGGTAGTGCCCCTTCGGCCGCAGCGCATGCAATGATGCAATCGCTGCCTTCTCCTGAACAGGACTCTGGAATATATGCGCTCCGCCCAGCCCTGTCAATTTTTGCGGTTCGGCTTGGCGCGATGCTAGCGCTGCATCGATTCCCACACCTTCTGCAGGCGCTTGACCGACACCGGCATCGGCGTGCGCAATTCCTGCGCGAACAGCGACACCCGCAGCTCTTCCAGCAGCCAGCGGAATTCGGCCATCTTCGGATCGTTGCGATGCGCGCCGCCGGCGATCCTTCTGGGCACGCTGCCACGGCGCCGCCGCCTGCTGCCACTCGGCCATCAGCCGCGCGTCGCGCGGGGGATCGGCGCGCAGCTTTTCCAGGCGCACGTTGATCGCCTTCAGATAGCGCGGAAAGTGCGCCAGCTGCGCGTAGTCGTTGTCGACGATGAAGCGCTTGCCGACCAGCGCCTGCAGCTGCGCCTGCATGTCGGCGGCGGCCGCCGCGTGCGCACGGCTGCCTGCAGCTTCTTCGGCAGCGCATGGAATTCGGCCAGGATCTGCGCCGCCAGCCGCGCGATCTCGTTGACCAGCAGGCTCAGGCGCGCCTTGCCCTCGTCGCGGCGCTTGGTGAACTCGGCGGCGTTCGGCGGCAAGCGCGGTCCTGCAGGCAGGCGCGATCGAGCCCGGCGTCGATGATCTGGTCGCGCAGTTCTTCCTGCGAGCCGAGCGCCATGAACTGCATGCCCATCTGCTGCAGGCCGGGGATGTTCTTCTCCAGGAACTTGAGCTGCTCCTTCAACTGCAGCGCGAACAGCCGGCGCAGGCCGATCCGATGCATGCGCGCCGCCTCGGCCGGATCGTCGAACACTTCGAGGTCGCAATGCGTGGCCTTGTCGACCAGCGCCGGGAAGCCGATCAGGGTCTGCTTGCCCTGGCGGATTTCCAGCAGCTCGGGCAGTTCGCCGAAGGTCCAGGTGGTGAGGTTCTGGTGTTCGGCGGCAGGGGCGGCGCCGGCGTCGGGGCCGCCTTGCGCCGCTTTGCCGCTCTGCCCCGCCTTGGCGGCCGGCGCCCCCTGAGTGGCGGCGCTCGCTGCCGGCGCCGCGGTTTGTTCCGCCAGCCTCTGGAAACTCTGGCGCGCCTGGCCGCCGAGTTCGGCCTGCAGCGCGGCCAGGTTGCGGCCCATCTCGAGCTGGCGGCCGTGCTCGTCGATCACCTTGAAGTTCATGAACAGATGCGCCGGCAGCGTTTCGAGCTTGAAGTCGCTGGCCTTGGCGGCAATCCCGGTCTGCTCGCGCACATCGGCGATCAGCGCGTCGAGCAGGCTCGCCGCTGCCGAAGGCATGGCGCGCCTCGATGCGCTCGCCGAAGCCGGCCGCGTAGTCGGGCAGCGGCACGCAATGGCGGCGCAGCTTCTGCGGCAGCGACTTCAGCAGCAGGTGCACCTTTTCCTTCAGCATGCCCGGCACCAGCCATTCGGCGCGCCGCGCGATACCTGGTTCAGGGCGAACAGCGGCACCGTCAGCGTCACGCCGTCGCGCACGCGCCCGGCTCGAAGTGATAGATCAGCCCCATCTCGATGCCGGCCACCGTCATCGGCTTCGGGAACAGCTCGGTGGTGACGCCGGCCGCTTCGTGCCGCATCAGCTCGTCGCGGTTCAGGAACAGCAGCTTCGGATTCGTTGGCGCTGGCTTCCTTGTACCACTTCTCGAAGCCGGCGCCGTTGCAGATGTCGGCCGGGATCAGCTTGTCGTAGAACGCGGCGATCAGTTCGTCGTCGACCAGCACGTCCAGGCGGCGCGACTTGTGCTCCAGGTTCTCGATCTCGCGCGACCAGCTTGTGGTTGTGCGCGAAGAACGGCGCGCGCGTGTCGAAGTCGCCGCCGACCAGCGCATCGCGGATGAAGATCTCGCGCGCCTCGGCGGGATTGATCTTGCCGTAGTTGATGCGGCGCTGGCTGTAGACCACCAGGCCGTACAGCGTCGCGCGCTCGGAGGCCGACACCTGCGCCGCTGCGCTTTTCCCAGCGCGGCTCGCCGCAGCGATTTCTTCAGCAGATGGGCGCCGACGCGCTCCAGCCACTCCGGCTGGATCTGCGCGATGGAGCGCGCGTACAGGCGCGTGGTCTCGACCAGTTCGGCCGCCATCACCCAGTTGCCCGCCTTCTTCAGCAGCGACGAGCCCGGCCAGATATGGAACTTGATGCCGCGCGCGCCGAGGTAGCTGCGGCTCGTCCTCCGGCCTTGAAGCCGATGTTGCCGAGCAGGCCGGTCAGCAGCGCAGATGCAGCTGCTCGTAGGTCGCCGGCGCTTCGTTCAGGCGCCAGCCCTGCTCGCGCACGATGGTCAGCAGTTGCGAATGCACGTCGCGCCATTCGCGCAGGCGCAGCTGCGACAGGAAGTTGGCGCGGCAGTGCTCCTGCAGCTGCCGGTTGGTTTTCTTGTGCTCGATCGCTTCCTCGAACCAGTTCCAGATCTTCAGGTAGGAGAGGAATTCGGATTTCTCGTCGGCGAACTTCTTGTGCGCGGCATCGGCCGCCGCCTGCGCTTCCATCGGCCGGTCGCGCGGGTCCTGCACCGACAGCGCGGAGGCGATGATCAGCACCTCGGTCAGGCAGGCGTTGTCCACGCGCGGCCAGGATCATGCGGCCGACGCGCGGGTCGAGCGGCAGCTTGGCCAGCTTGCGGCCGAGCGGCGTCAGCTCGTTGTCGTCGTCGACCGCGCCCAGTTCCTGCAGCAGCTGGTAGCCGTCGGCGATCGCGCGGCCCTGCGGCGGCTCGATGAAGGGAAAGGTTTCGACATCGGTCAGGTGCAGCGACTTCATGCGCAGGATGACCGCCGCCAGCGACGAGCGCAGGATTTCCGGCTCGGTGAATTTCGGCCGCGCAGGAAATCCTGCTCCTCGTACAGGCGGATGCAGACGCCGTCCGCGACGCGGCCGCAGCGGCCGGCGCGCTGGTTGGCGGCCGACTGCGCGATCGGCTCGATCTGCAGCTGCTCGACCTTGTTGCGATAGCTGTAGCGCTTGACGCGCGCCATGCCGGCATCGACCACGTAGCGGATGCCCGGCACCGTCAGCGAGGTTTCGGCGACGTTGGTGGCCAGCACGATGCGGCGCGCGTTCGACGGCTTGAACACGCGCTCCTGCTCCTGCGCCGACAGGCGCGCGAACAGCGGCAGGATTTCGACATGCGGCGGATGGTGCTTGCGCAGCGCCTCGGCGGCGTCGCGGATCTCGCGCTCGCCCGGCAGGAACACCAGCACGTCGCCGGAGCCGATGCGCGCACAGTTCGTCGACGGCATCGACGACGGCATCCATCAGGTCGCGCGTCGCGCCGGGCGCGCGCGGCGCCCTCGGCTGCGGCCCTGCGCGCCGTGCGGAAGCGGCCGGCGCTCGTCGACCGGCCGGTAGCGCACCTCGACCGGATACAGCCGCCCGGACACTTCGATCACCGGCGCCGGCCGCTCGCCGCGCCGAAATGGCGCGCGAAGCGGTCGGCGTCGATGGTCGCCGAGGTGATGATCACCTTCAGGTCGGGCCGGCGCGGCAGCAGCTGCTTCAGGTAGCCGAGCAGGAAGTCGATGTTCAGGCTGCGCTCGTGCGCCTCGTCGATGATGATCGTGTCGTACTGGCGCAGCAGCGGATCGGTCTGGGTTTCGGCCAGCAGGATGCCGTCGGTCATCAGCTTGACCGAGGCGCCGGCAGTCAGCGTGTCGGTGAAGCGCACCTTGAAGCCGACGTGCTCGCCCAGCGGCGAGCCGAGTTCCTGGGCGATGCGCTTGGCGGTCGACGACGCGGCGATCCGGCGCGGCTGCGTGTGGCCGATCAGGCCGCTGCTGGCCGCGCCCGAGTTCCAGGCAGATTTTCGGCAACTGGGTGGTCTTGCCGGAGCCGGTTTCGCCGCAGACGATGATGACCTGATGCGCGCGCAGCGCCTCGGCGATTTCGGCGCGGCGGCCGATACCGGCAGCTCTTCCGGGAAGGGATCGGCGGCAGCGGATTGCGCACGATCACTGCCGGCGCGGCTTGCGGCCGGGCACGGCCGCGCGGGCTGGATTTTTCTGGTGGTTCGGGTGCAGACATGACGGGGCGAATTATAATGCGCCTCATGGAAAATCCTGATCAATTCGTCGAGTGGCTGCGCTCGGTCGCGCCTTACATCCACGCCTTCCGCGGCAAGACCTTCGTGGTCGCCTTTCCCGGCGAACTGGTCAAGGCCGGCGCCCTGCCGGTGCTGGCCCAGGACTTGTCGCTGCTTGCATGCGCTCGGCATCAAGGTCGTGATCGTGCACGGCTCGCGCCCGCAGGTCGAGGAGCAGCTGGCGCTGCGCAACGTCGAGGCGCACTTTCACAACGGCTGCGCATCACCGACAGCGCCGCGCTGGAATGCGCCAAGGAAGCCGCCGGCGAACTGCGTCTCGACATCGAGGCCGCGTTCAGCCAGGGCTTGCCGAACACGCCGATGGCGCATGCGGCGATCCGCATCATCTCCGGCAACTTCGTCACCGCGCGCCCGCTCGGCATCATCGACGGCGTCGATTTGCGAACTGACCGGCGTCACCCGCAAGATCGCCTCTGAAACCATCCATCCGATCCTGGCCGCCGGCCGCACTGGTGCTGCTGTCGCCGCTCGGCTTTTCGCCGACCGGCGAAGTGTTCAACCTGACCATGGAAGACGTGGCCGTGGCGGCCGCGATCGCACTGCACGCCGACAAGCTGATCTTCATCACCGAAACGCCGATGATGGCGGATGCTGCCGGCGCCGAAATCCGCGAACTGTCGTCGCACCAGGCCGAAGCCGTGCTGGGCACCGGCTTCCTGCCGCCGGCTTCGGCGTTCTACCTGCAGCATGCGATCCAGGCCTGCAACAGCGGCGTGCCGCGCGCGCACATCGTGCCGTTCGAACTGGACGGCTCGGCCCTGCTCGAACTGTTCACCCACGACGGCGTCGGCACCATGATCTCCTACGAAAACCTGGAAAGCCTGCGCGAGGCGACAATCGAGGACGTCGGCGGCATCATCAAGCTGATCGAGCCGCTGGAAGCGGACGGCACGCTGGTCAAGCGCGGCCGCGAACTGATCGAACGCGAGATCGACCAGTTCTCCGTGATCGAGCACGATGGCGTGATCTTCGGCTGCGCGGCGCTGTATCCGTTCCCGGAAGAACGCATGGCCGAAATGGCCTGCCTGACCGTCAATCCGGAAGCGCAGACCCAGGGCGACGGCGAGCGCATCCTGAAGCACATGGAAAACCGCGCGCGCGCCGCCGGCATGAACAAGCTGTTCGTGCTGACCACGCGCACCGCGCACTGGTTCCTGAAGCGCGGCTTCGTGCCGGCCACGGTCGACGACCTGCCGAAGGACCGCCAGCACATGTACAACTGGCAGCGCAAGTCGCAGGTCCTGATCAAAGCGCTCTGACTCCAGTGTGCAAGCCGCGCCACCATGGATGGCGCGCCCACCATCCCCATTCGAACTGACAGGAGTCAACATGGCCCGCACGGTCCACTGCATCAAACTGAACAAGGAAGCCGAAGGACTGGATTTCCCGCCGTATCCCGGCGAACTCGGCAAGCGCATCTATGAAAACGTGTCGAAGGAAGCCTGGGCCGCCTGGCTGCAAGCACCAGACCATGCTGATCAACGAAAACCGCCTGAACCTGGCCGATGCCGCGCGCCCGCAAGTACCTGGCCACGCAGATGGAAAAGCACTTCTTCGGCGAAGGCGCCGATGCCGCCGCCGGCTACGTGCCGCCGAGCCAGTAGAAATCCCAGCCGGATTTCGCGCAGTCAATTGCTTTTTCGTTGTCGTTCCCGCAGCTGAAAGCGGGAACGACAGCAAAGCAAGCGCGCAGGCTGCCAAGCGATTTCACAAAATACGGGAGTATTTTTCATCTCCCACTATTCTGGCCGGGAATTAGCACGTTTACCACTATACTCCCGGACTCACAAAATCAGAACGTCAATTTCCTGACGCCTTCGGCAGTTCCCAGCAGGCAGACGTTGGCGCCACGGCGGGCAAACAGGCCGACCGTGACGACGCCGGCGATCTGGTTGATCTCGCTTTCCAGTTGCGCCGGATGCTCGATCTGCATGCCGAGCACGTCCAGAATCAGGCAGCCGTTATCGGTCTTCAGCGGCTGGCCATCCTTCATGCGCAGACGCGGCTGGCCGCCGAGCTTGGCCAACTGGCGCGCGACCGCCGCCTGCGCCATCGGGATCACTTCCACCGGCAGCGGAAAGGCGCCGAGATGATCCACCAGCTTCGAGCCGTCGGCGATGCAGACGAAACGCTGCGCCACCGAGGCGACGATTTTCTCCCGTGTCAGCGCCGCGCCGCCGCCTTTGATCATCGCCCCCTGCGGCGTGATTTCGTCGGCGCCATCGATATACACCGGCATCGACTCGACTTCATTCAGGTCAAATACCGGGATGCCATGTGCCGCCAGGCGCGCCGCGGTGGCATCCGACGAGGCGACGGTACCGTGAATCCGCTGCTTGATTTTTGCCAGTTCATCGATGAAGCAATTGGCGGTGGAGCCGGTGCCGACGCCGATGATTTCGCCATCCACCACATACTCGATGGCGGCGCGCGCGACTGCCTGTTTCAACTGGTCCTGATTCATGATGCCTGCCCCAAAAAAGAATCCGCATATTTTACGCGAGCGGCCGCACACCGGAATGGCGGCTTGCCGCTACAATTTCCATTCCACTCACTTCGCCCAGGAATTCCGATGCCGACGCTGCGCCCCTTTCATCTTGCTTTCCCGGTCCACGATCTGGCCGCTGCGCGCGCGTTTTATGGCGGCGTGCTGGGCTGCGCCGAAGGCCGTAGTTGCGACGAATGGATCGACTTCGATTTCTTCGGGCATCAGCTGGTGGCGCATCTGGTGCCGAGCGCAGTCGACAGCTGGCCGGCGCCAACGCGGTCGACGGCCACAATGTGCCGGTGCCGCATTTCGGCCTGGTGCTATCGATGGCGGAATGGCGCGCCAAGGCCGAGCAGCTCAAGCAGGCTGGCGTCCAATTCGAGATCGAACCGCATATCCGCTTCCCCGGCTTACCGGGAGAACAGGGCACCATGTTCTTTTACGATCCGAGCGGCAATGCGCTGGAGATCAAGGGCTTCGAAAATATGGAGCAGCTGTTCGCGAAGTAAGGGACAACTAGTCGCGCAAGCGGCTGGCGACAGTCGCCAGGGCGGTAATCCGCGCCCAGTCGCCGGCCTGCAGCGCGTCCGGCGGCGTCAGCCACGATCCGCCGACACAGGCGACATTCTTGCAAGCCAGGAATTGTGGCGCGTTATCCTGGCCAATGCCGCCGGTCGGACAGAATACCATCTCGGGAAAAGGGCCGGCCAGCGCATTCAGCATGCCGACACCGCCGGCCGGCATCGCCGGAAACAGCTTGAGTCGGCGAAAGCCGGCAGCGTGCGCCGCCATCACTTCAGAAGGGGTCATCACACCCGGCAACAGGCGCAGGCCGGAAGTACGTGCGGCCTCGATCAAGACCGAGAGTCAGTCCCGGCGAGACGCCAAATTCGGCGCCGACATCGCGCGCGGCGATGAATTGCGCCGGCTCGGTCAGCGTGCCGACGCCGACAATCGCCTGCGGCACCTGCTCGGTAATGGCGCGAATTGCCGCCAGCCCGTGGATGGTGCGCAGCGTCACTTCCAGCACGCGGATGCCGCCAGCTACCAATGCCCTTGCCAGCGGCACCGCCTGCTCCGGATCGTTCACTGCAATCACCGGGATCACCGGCGATAGCTGGAGAATTTCCAGCATGGTCACGCGTGGCAGTTTCATAGTAGCCTTTTCGATTGATTGCAACCGGCCTCTTATTTGACCAGGATGTCTTCGTCCGAGCCGGGCACCTGGTCCAGCACGTCATGCGTATTGTTGGTCGGCACCGGCGGTATCAGCGGCGGTGGCAGCGCGAAGGTGGCGGCGCCCTCTTCCGCTGCGCTGACGGCGGCGCGAAAGGTGGCGAATAATTCACGCCCCATGCCGACCCGGTTGGCCGCCAAATCCGCCTGCTCGATGCCGCGCGCCTGCCACTCGGCATCCGCCACCAGCGCCTGCAGCAGACCGGCACCGGCGTCGAGTCGGATCAAATCGCCCTGGCGGATTTTCCCCAGCGGCCCGCCAGCCAGCACTTCGGGCGAGACATGGATCGCCGCCGGCACCTTGCCGGAGGCGCCCGACATGCGGCCATCGGTCACCAGCGCCACCTGGTGGCCAGCGTCCTGCAGGCTGCCCAGTGCCGGCGTCAGAGCGTGTAATTCGGGCATGCCATTGGCGCGCGGCCCCTGATGCCATAGCACGGCAATAAAATCCCGCTCCAGCTGGCCTGCCTTGTAGGCCAGCATGAACTCTTCCTGCGATTCGAACAACAGGGCCGGCGCCTCCACTACCCGGTGCTGCGGCTGCACGGCCGAGACCTTGATCACTGCCCGCCCCAGGTTGCCAGTCAGCAGGCGCAAGCCGCCATCGGCGGAAAACGGCGCCTCTACCGGGCGCAACACCTCATGGTCAGCGCTGACGCGCGGCGCGTCTTTCCAGACCAGCGCACCATCCTGCAGGAAAGGCTCGCAGCAATGGGCGCGCAAGCCGTGGCCGAGGATGGTCGTCACGTCGTCGTGCAGCAAGCCGGCATCCAGCAGCTCGCGGATCACGAAGCCGGTGCCACCGGCTGCGTGGAAATGATTGACGTCCGCCTCGCCATTCGGATAGATGCGCGCCAGCAGCGGAATCGCCGATGACAGACGGTCGAAATCGTCCCAGTCGATGACGATGCCGGCGGCGCGCGCGATCGCCACCAGGTGCAGCGTGTGATTGGTCGAGCCGCCGGTGGTCAGGAGCGCGATGATCGCATTCACGATCGCCTTTTCATCCACCACCCGCCCGACTGGAATATAGCCTTGCCCCTGATCGGTGATTTCGACCGCGCGCCGTGCGGCGGCCGCCGTCAGTGCATCGCGCAGTGGCGTATTGGGATT
Organism: uncultured beta proteobacterium; assembly: GCA_963707665.1. GTDB lineage: Bacteria > Pseudomonadota > Gammaproteobacteria > Burkholderiales > Burkholderiaceae_D > DATJCV01. The sequence goes on from CAVPQU010000015.1 coordinate 67,594, forward strand.
GATGAAGGCGGCGCCCGGCAGATGCAGCCCCAACACCTGCATCAGCATCTGATTGCTGTTGGCGGTGCCGTAAAAGGTACAGGTGCCCGGCGCGTGATACGACTGTGCTTCCGATTCCAGCAATTCGTCGCGGCCGATTTTTCCCTGTGCATACAGTTGCCGGATCGCCGCTTTTTTCTTGTTGGCCAGGCCGCTGGTCATCGGCCCGGCCGGTACGAAGACCGCTGGCAAATGGCCGAAATGCAAGGCTCCAATCAGCAAGCCCGGTACGATCTTGTCGCAAATGCCGAGCAGCAAGGCGGCATCAAACATGTTGTGCGACAAGGCAACCGCGGTTGCCATCGCGATCGTGTCGCGCGAAAACAGTGACAGCTCCATCCCCAGTTGTCCCTGGGTGATGCCGTCGCACATGGCCGGCACGCCACCGGCGAATTGCGCCACGCCGCCGGCCGTGCGCACCGCCTCGCGGATGATCGATGGAAAGCGCTCGTAAGGCTGATGCGCCGACAACATGTCGTTGTAGGCAGAAACAATCGCGACCGAGACGTTTTTGGTTTGCTTCAACTTCAGCTTGTCGCTGGCAGGAAAAGCGGCAAAGCCGTGGGCCAGGTTGGTGCATGACAACGATTCCCGCTGGACGCCGGCCCGTCGCGCAGCCTCCAGCCGCGACAGATAGGCGGCGCGGTACGGCGCGCTGCGCTGGACGATGCGCGCGGTAACAGCAGCCACGGTCGGATGAACTGATACTGACATGATCAGATCCTCGTCAATAACTGAGCTGAAATTTTACTACATGAAATCGACTTTGATCAGGGTCGAATCGCGCTCTTTCTAACATTTCGGTAGAACAATACCGATTTTCATACCAGCAAGAAACAAAAAACGTCGAGGAAATGGCTTGAATATGCGATGATTTTTTGTAGTAAAATTACACAAAAATCGAGTATAGTTAATCCGATCTCGTTTTCCTCCGCCCCCATGGATCTGCAGCCTTCCGATTTGACCGCCAGCGCCGAATTCCAGGCATTGCAGCGGCACGCCAGCCAAGCCAGTCACTGGCACATGACACAATTGTTTGCGCAGGACCCGGAGCGCTTCGCGCGCTTCTCGCTGGAAGCGGCCGGCCTGTTTCTGGATTACTCGAAAAACCGGCTCCAGCCGCAGACGCTGACACTACTGCTGGCACTGGCGCGCGCGCGCGGCGTCGAAGCGCGGCGCGACGCCATGTTTGGCGGTCAGCGCGTCAATACCACCGAGCATCGCGCGGCACTCCATACGGCGCTGCGGGCGCCACGCGCTGCCAGGATCCAGCTGGATGGGCGCGACATCAGCGCCGAAGTCCATGCGGTGCTGGAGCGCCTGTATGCCTTCGCCACGCGGGTGCGCGACGGCGCCTGGCTCGGCTATAGCGGCCGGCCGATCACCGACATCGTGCACATCGGCATCGGCGGCTCCTTCCTGGGCCCGAAAATGGCATGCCAGGCGCTACGCCCTCTGGCGCACCCGCGCCTGACGCTGCACTTCGTCTCGAACGTCGATGCCCACGACCTGGCGGCGACGCTGGCGCAAGTCAGCCCGGCAACCACGCTGTTCGTGATTGCCTCCAAGACCTTCACCACGCTCGAAACCATGATGAACGCGCGCAGCGCGCGCGCCTGGTTTTTGCAAAGCGCGACCGTCGCCGACTTGCCGCGCCATTTTGTCGCGGCCTCCAGCAATCTGCCGGCGGTGCAAAGCTTCGGGATTGATCCGGACAACACGTTTCCCTTGCACGACTGGGTCGGCGGCCGCTATTCGATCTGGTCGGCGATCGGCTTGCCGGTGCTGCTGGCCATCGGACCCGAGCATTTCGAACAATTTCTGGCCGGCGCCCACGCGATGGATCAACATTTCCAAAACGCGCCGCTGGCAGCCAACATGCCGGTGCTGCTGGCCTTGGTGGGCATCTGGAACCGTAATTTCATCGGCTGCAGTTCCTTATCGATCGCGCCCTATCACCAGAATCTGCAATATTTCCCGGCCTATCTGCAACAGCTGGAAATGGAAAGCAATGGCAAGTGCGTAACGCAGGATGGCCAGCAGCTCGGCGTCGCCAGCTGTCCGGCGCTGTGGGGCGACGTCGGCACCAATGGCCAGCACGCCTATTTTCAGCTGCTGCATCAGGGCAGCGACATCACGCCGGTGGATTTCATCGCGGCGCTGCGGCCAGCGCCTGGCTTTCAGGAGCATCAGGCGACCCTGCTGGCGAACTGTTTCGCGCAGTCGGAAGCACTGATGCACGGCAAGAGCGCCGAGCAGGCACAGGCCGACATGCAGGCGCAGGGCATGGCGGCGGCCGAGGTTGCCGAGTTGGCGCCACACCGCGCCTTTCCTGGCAACCGCCCCAGCAACACGCTGTTGATGGAGGCACTGACGCCGGCCACGCTGGGTGCGCTGATTGCACTGTACGAGCACAAGGTACTGGTACAGGGCACGGTGTGGGGCATCAACAGTTTTGATCAATGGGGCGTCGAACTGGGCAAGCTGCTGGCCGGAAGTATCGAGGCCGAACTGCGCGCCGGCGCTCCTTCGCAGCCACATGACAGTTCCACCAGCGGGCTGATCGCGCGCGCGCGCGCAGTCTTGTAGCAGGGCGCAGCGGCGGTGCCGAAGGGCTGTTTCGCGCGTGCGCTGGTTTTAGGCGGGCACGCAGGCTGCGACCAGGATAATTCTTGCCATGACTCTGAGCGATTTTGATTTGATCCTGTTTGGCGGCACCGGCGACCTCGCATTGCGCAAGCTGCTGCCCGCCATGTATGCGCGCGAACGCGCGCAGGAACTGCCGCCGGGCGCACGCATCCTCTGCATCGGCCGCAATGCCGGCAGCGATGCCGAATTCCTGACGATAGTCGAGCGTGACGTCAAGCCGCACATCATGCCCGACCTGCTGCGCGACGACGCCTGGCAGGCATTCTGCCAACGGATTCACTACCTGGCGCTGGACGCCATCGACCCCGCCGCCTATGCGGCGCTGGCAGCGGCGCTGCGGCCCGGCTCCGACCTGATCCGGGTGTTCTATCTGGCGACGCCGCCAGCCCTGTTCGCCGGCATCTGCCGCAATCTTGCCGCCAGCGGCCTGGTCACGCCGACTACACGGGTGGTGCTGGAAAAACCGTTGGGGCGCGATCTGGCCAGTGCACGCCAGATCAATGCCGAAGTCGGTCAGGTGTTTTCCGAATCGCAGATCTTCCGCATCGACCATTACCTCGGCAAGGAGACAGTGCAAAACCTGCTGGCGCTACGCTTCGGCAACGTGCTGTTCGAGCCGTTGTGGCGGCGCGAATGGATTTCCGACGTGCAAATCACGATTGCCGAGGAACTGGGCGTCGGCAACCGCATGGATTACTACGAGAGCTCGGGCGCGCTGCGCGACATGCTGCAAAACCATTTGCTGCAACTACTGTGCATCGTCGCCATGGAACCGCCGGTGTCGATCACGCCGGATGCGGTGCGCGACGAAAAGCTGAAGGTATTGCGTTCGCTCAAGCGTTTCACGCCGGCCATGTTGGTGCAAAACGTGGTGCGCGGCCAGTATCGCGCCGGCCACGTTGGCGGGCTCGCGGTGCCGGGTTATCGCAAGGAAGCGGACGCGGACCCCGATTCGCGTACCGAAACTTTCGTCGCGCTGAAGGCCGAGATTGACACCTGGCGCTGGGCCGGCGTGCCGTTCTATCTGCGCACCGGCAAGCGCATGGCGGACCAGTTGGCGGAAATCGTGATTCGCTTCAAGCGGGTGCCACACTCGATTTTTGCGCAGCCGAACAGCAGCTTCCAGCCGAACTGCCTGGTCATCCGCCTGCAGCCGGACGAGGGCTTGCACCTGAACTTGATGGCCAAGACGCCGGGCGAAGGCATGCGCCTGAAGCCGGTCGATCTGGAACTGGATTTCCGCGCAAGCTTCAAGACGCCGCGCATGGAAGCCTATGAGCGACTGCTGCTCGACGTCTTGCGCGGCCAGTTGACCTTGTTCATGCGCAGCGACGAGCTGGAAGCGGCCTGGGAATGGGTCGAACCGATCCTTGATTACTGGGAACAGGAAGAAAGCGAGCCGATTCCCTATACCGCCGGGACCTGGGGCCCGGCCGCGGCCAGTGCGCTGATCGGCCGCGACGGCTTGCAATGGCGCGAAGAAGCGCTGCCGGAAATGTAGACGCATGCTGCTCAATGCCATCCGCAGCCAGCTCGACTCGCTCTCGAAGGCAGAGCAGAAAGTCGCGCGCGCGATCCTCAAAAATCCACCGCGCGCGCTGGCTGAAAACCTATCGGCGCTGGCACGCAGTGCACAGGTATCGGAACCGACCGTGGTGCGCTTCTGCCGCGCGATCGGCTATGACGGCTGGCAGGAATTCAAGCTGAAGCTGGCGCAAAACATCGCGATCGCCCTGCCCGGCGCCGACCAGCCGCCGACGCACGGCGATCTGGCGGCCGACCTGGTCAACAAGGTCTGCAGCCGCTCGCTCAACACCTTGCTCGACCTGCGCGCCCATCTGAATCCGAACGCAATCCAGCGCGCGCTGGACGTGCTGGCGGCCGCCAGCAAAATCGAGTTTTACGGCCAGGGCGGTTCCGGCATCGTAGCCGCCGATGCGCAGCACAAATTTTTCCGCTCGGGCGTGCCGACCATCGCCTACAGCGATCCGCATATCCACAGCATCGCCGCCTCGCTGCTGAAGAAAGGCGACGCGGTGGTGGCGATCTCCCAGCGCGGCCATAGTGGCGCGCTGTTGCGCAGCGTGCAGCTGGCGCGCAGAAGCGGGGCCGACGTCGTAGTGCTGGCACCCTCCGGCACGCCACTGGCGGCGCTGGCCACGGTGCTGGTGCCGATCGACCTCGGCTTCAATGACGATCCCTATACGCCCATGTCGGCGCGCCTGGCGCACCTGGTGACAATCGATATCCTGGCGGTCGGTCTGGCGTTGCAACGCGGACCCGAATTCCGCAAAAAAATGCTGCAGGCTCAAAAAACCTTGCAAAAATTCGACATGCAACTGGATTCCTACCTTTGAAAGCGAAGCTAATGAACCAACTGGAGCAATTGAAGCAGTACACCACCGTAGTCGCCGACACCGGCGACTTCCAGACGATGAAGGCGTTCGCGCCGCAGGACGCCACAACCAACCCGTCATTGATCCTGAAGGCGGTGCAAAAGGACGAATACCGCCCGCTGCTGGAAGAAACAATACGCGAGCACGGCAGCAAGCCGGTGGCCGAGATCATCGATCGCCTGCTGGTCCGCTTCGGACTGGAAATCCTGCGCCTGATTCCCGGCCGCGTCTCCACCGAAACCGATGCCCGGCTGTCATTCGATACCGAAGGCACGATTGCCAAGGGCCGGGCACTGATCGCGCTGTACGAAGCCGCCGACATTCCGCGCGAGCGCATCCTGATCAAAATCGCCTCGACCTGGGAAGGCATCCGCGCCGCCGAAGTGCTGCAACGGGAAGGTATCCGCTGCAACATGACGCTGCTGTTTTCGCTGCCGCAAGCCGTCGCCTGCGCCGAAGCCGGCGCACAGCTGATCTCGCCCTTCGTCGGCCGCATCTACGACTGGTACAAGAAAGTCAGCGGCCACGACTACGCCGGCGCCGATGATCCGGGCGTGCAATCGGTGCGGCAGATCTACACCTACTACAAGAAATTCGGCTACCGCACCGAGGTGATGGGTGCCAGCTTCCGCAACACCTCGCAAATCCTGGAACTGGCCGGCTGCGACCTGCTGACCATCAGCCCGGAACTGTTGCAACAGCTGGCGGCGAGTGCGGCGCCGGTGACGCGCAGCTTGAGCCCGGACGCGGCGCACGCCGCAGATCTGGAAAAACTGATGCTGGATGAAAAGACTTTCCGCGGCATGCTCAACGACGATGCGATGGCCACCGAAAAACTGGCCGAAGGCATCCGCCTGTTTTGTGCCGACACCGTCAAGCTGGAGAAAATGATCGCGGCGCTGCGCTGAGATTCAGGCGCGCCACGGCCCGATCACGGCGCGCTCTTCTTCTGCGCCACCGCATCGGCCATCGCCAGCGCATCGGCATCGCCGCGCGCGCGCAAGGCCCGCACCACACCGTCCCGATCGGCCTGCGACCGGTTCTGGTTGGTCTTCCACTTGCCAATCAGCCTGGTGATCGGCATTTCAAGGCCGACAATTCCGGCCAGTTGCTGTTCGATGTAATCGGGCGGTGCATCGGTCACCTGCCACGGCACGGCGAACGCCGCTTCCTGGTGTTTGGTCAGGCGCGTTACATGCGCCCGCAGCCAGGCGACGTCGTGGACCAGCTGCAAGGCGCCGTAGGCGTGTACCACCATGTAATTCCAGGTGGGCACTACCTTGCCGGTTTCCTGTTTGGTCTGATACCAGGACGGCGTGACATAGGTATGCGCGCCCTGGAAGATCGCCAGCACTGCGACCTCCGGATTGAATTCGCGCCAGAGCGGATTGCTGCGCGAGACATGGGCACGCAGGGTGCCGAACGGTGCAGTTGCCGAGGTCGCTTCGGGGTCGATTTCAAACGGAATATGGTTGGCGTTCAGTCCGGCCGCATCCAGCGTCACCAGGGTGCCGAATGGGTGACTGCAGATCAGCTGCTGCAAGACCTCGATGCGTTTCTCTTCGAACTGCGCGGGTAGATACATGGAAACTCCCTGGGTGGTTGAGCGCTGCCACCCAAGGCTGGGCGGCGGTGCGATTTCCTGGGTCGCTCAGGCGGTTTGAACAACCACCTCAGCCTTCAGTGAATTGGCGATATAGCATTGATGGTGCGCATCGTCGTGCAACCGGGCCAGCTCATCAGGGCTCGGCGCCGCACCAGCAAACACGATCTCGGGGCGCAATACGATGCGCGTGATCGCCATTCTGCCTTCGTCATTTTTCTCCATCACGCCGAACGCCGGATCGACATAACTGTCGACCACGTGCCCGGCGCTCGCCGCCAGCCACAGGAAAAACAGCATGTGGCAACTCGAGGTGGCTGCCACCAGCGCTTCCTCCGGATCGACATTGGCCGCGACCGACATCGGCAGCGGCACGCTCAACGGTGAAGAGGAAGCCGCGACGCGTGCACCGCCGTCGAACAGCCATTCGTGGGCACGGCTGTAGCGGTTATCCACGAATGCCTGCTGGTCCCTTTGCCAGCGGATTGTTGCCTCGTAGCGATGCATGGGTATCCTCCGCCCGCAATTGTTGCAACAATTTTACTCGCCCTGCTAGCTGCACAGCAGACGACAACTTGAGCAGCGGCAATCATGCAGCGCCTCAGTCATTCCCAGCCGCAATGAACTTGCGTCAACGCAAAATATAGTGATTGCCATATCGCTATATTGAGTGCTCGCAAGCCACTACGGAGGAATGCAACATGCGCACCGATCTCACTTTCAGGACACTGGCTATCGTACTGTTATCTGGCCTGTTGACGGCATGTGGCTGGTGGCGGCGGTGGCCTCGGTGACGGCAGCACGCAAACCACGACCAAGGTCACCATTGATGGGTTTTATGCGGGGCAGACAGACAGCGGCGAATCGGTTACCGGCGTCATTCTGCCGGATAATTCCTATTTCCTGCTGTACTCGGCAGCCAATGATCCAGCAGTATTTGCAGGTGCCATATTCGGCCAGGGCACTTCACAAAACGGCAGCTTTTCCTCGGCCAGCGCTCATGACATCAAGCTGGACGGCCACGCACAAAATGTCACGCTATCGGCCAGCCTCGACCCGAAAAAAAGCTTTAACGGCACGCTCGCGTACCCGAATAACACCAGTGCCACATTCACCAGCTCGTACCACGCTGGCGGCGACAGCCTGCCGACGCTGGCGGCCCTGGCTGGCGTGTATACCGGCACCATCGCCATTCCTGGCAACGCGGAACCACTCACGTTGACGGTTGCCAGCGACGGCAGCATGAACGGACCGCTGCTCTGCGACTGCAACTTAAGCGCGGTAGCGCAGCCGTCAGGCACCAGCAATACCTATAGCGTCATGATCGACTTTGCCGGCGGCACCACATCCTGAGCGGCCAACGCGTGGCCGGCACCGCCTATCTGGGCGTGGACGGCAAGCATCTGTACCTGATCGGCGTGACGGATAACAGCCAGCAGCCGGTGATTTATGTCGGGACCCGACCCTGAGCAGGGATGCACCACACCACGCAGACCATGGCGCCAGCCAAGGATGGTGCCGGTCTGAACCACTCGACCGGCACTGTCATCCGCTATGACGAAAATAAATGGCTGTTGAACGTGAAGTAGCCGAGCAGGAAAAGCCCAATGGCGATGGCGAACTGCTTCCAGTTGAATTTCATGCTGTCTCCCGTTTTTTTTGATAATGGCTGCTGTTCAAAAAACTCAATAGACGGAGTATATGCAAATTTACAAGCATATATGTCCGAAAATTAACCATTACTATTGGAGTATATGCGGCTGAACGGATACCGATGCTATCCTGAAGCCCGCTTATCGCACCGGCCGCCCCTTCCCTGCCTAGACCACGCCATCGCGTTGCAGGGCAGCGATCTGCGCCGCATCGTAGCCGAGTGCCGCCAGGATTTCCTGATTGTGTTCACCCAGGCTTGGCCCCAGCCATTTGGTCTGGCCCGGCGTCGCCGATAGTTTCGGCGTGATCGCCGGCAGCTTGATCGGCGTGCCGTCTGCGAACGCATGCTGCTCAAACATATTGCGCGCCAGGAATTGCGGATCGTGCAGCATGTCGCGCACCGAGTAAATTTTACTGACCGGAACATCTGCCGCCTTCAGGATCGCCAGCGCGCCGTCGATGGTTTGCGTGTCGCACCAGGACTGGATCGCGCCGTCGATCTCGGCGGTGCGTGGTACCCGGCCGTCGTTGCGCGCCAGTTGCGGGTCACAGGCCAGGTCGTCGCGGCCGATGGCTTGCATCAGGCGCTTGAAGATGGCGTCGCCATTGCCGGCGATCACGATATTTTCGCCGTCGCGCGTGGTGTAGGTATTCGACGGCACGATGCCGGGCAAGGCGCCACCGGTGCGTTCTCGGACGACGCCGGCATAGTCGTATTCCGGCACCAGCGACTCCATCATGTTGAACACTGCTTCATACAGCGCGACATCGACCATCTGGCCCTGGCCGGCGACGCAGGCTTCGCCGCACTTGCCGTTCCAGCGGCCGCCGGTGGCGTCGCGGTGGCGCAGTGCCATCATGGCGCCGATCACGCCGTGCAGGGCCGCCACTGAATCGCCAATCGAAATGCCGACGCGCAACGGCGGCCGGTCGGGATGGCCGGAGACGTAGCGCAGGCCGCCCATCGATTCGCCGATGGCGCCGAAGCCAGGCAAATCCTTCATCGGCCCGGTCTGGCCGTAGCCGGACAGGCGCACCATGATGGTGGCCGGGTTCTCCTGCTTCAGCGCCTCATAGCCGAGGCCGCCATTTTTCCAGCACGCCGGGACGGTAATTCTCGATGATGACGATCGGCGTCCAGCGCCAGCCGCTTGGCGATTTGCTGGCCGCGTGGGTCTTTCAGGTTGAGCGTGACGCTCTTCTTGTTGCGCGCCTGCACCGACCACCAGAGCGAGGTGCCGTCCTTCAGCACGCGCCACTGGCGGATCGGGTCGCCACCGTCGGGCGCTTCGATCTTGATCACCTCGGCGCCGAATTCGGCCAGCATGCGCGAACAGAACGGGCCGGCGATCAGGGTGCCGAGTTCCAGTACCTTGATGCCGGCCAGCGGCCCGCCTGGGTTCGGTTCGCCCATCTTCGCGCTCCGCTAGGTCGAGCGCCGGTCCAGCATCGCGCGCGCGATGGTGCCGGCATCCACATATTCCAGTTCGCCGCCGACCGGCACGCCGCGCGCCAGGCGGCTGACCTTGAGGCCGCGCGCCTTCAGCGTCTCGCTGATGTAGTGCGCGGTGGCCTCGCCTTCATTGGTGAAATTGGTGGCCAGCACCACTTCCGCCACCGTGCCGTCGGCGGCGCGCGCCATCAGCTTTTCCAGGTGGATGTCCTTGGGACCGATGCCGTCCAGCGGCGACAAGCGCCCCATCAGCACGAAATACAAACCCTTGTAGGTCAGGGTCTGCTCGATCATCATCTGGTCGGCCGGCGTTTCCACCACGCACAGCAGGGCCGGATCGCGCTCCGCATCGAGGCAGAGTTCGCAGACCTCGTTTTCGGTGAAGGTATTGCACATCGCGCAGTGATGGATTTTTTCCACCGCCTGCGCCAGCGCCCGCGCCAGCATTTCCGCTCCCGGCCGGTCGTGCTGCATCAGGTGATAGGCCATGCGCTGCGCGGACTTCGGGCCGATGCCGGGCAGCCGACGCAAGGCTTCGGTCAGGAATTCCAGGCTGGAGGGAGGTTTCACGAATCGTATCGATCAGTCAAGTGGGCACGGTCGTCGTTTGGCTTGTTTGTCGTTCCCGCGCAGGCGGGAACCCAGTGTCATTCGCGCCATGCAGCGAAAACGCCGCTGGGAGAATGCATGCATTCCCGCCGTGAGGCCGCGGGAACGACAAGCCAAGAAAATGGGTTTGTTCTGATTTGTTGGGGTACAAAGTAGCTCGACGCCTGCGCGTCTGGCACACTCTGTCCCGTAAATATTTAAAAAGGCAATTTGAATCCCGGCGGCAGCGGCAGGCCGGCGGTCATGCCGGACATTTTTTCCTGCGAGGTCGCTTCCGCCTTGCGTACCGCATCGTTGAAAGCGGCGGCCACCAGGTCTTCCAGCATGTCCTTGTCGTCCGCCAGCAGCGACGGGTCGATCGAAACCCGCTTGACGTCGTTCTTGCAAGTCATCACCACCTTGACCAGGCCGGCGCCGGACTGGCCTTCGACTTCGATCGTCGCCAGCTGCTCTTGCATTTTCTTCATGTTGTCCTGCATCGCCTGGGCCTGTTTCATCAGCCCTGCCAATTGACCCTTCATCATGCTTGCTTCTCCTTGAATTGATGAAACTGCCGGAGCCGAGTGCATCTCACTCTTCCCCACATTTTTTAAATCGGTTGGGGACACAGCATCGATTCGCTTAACTCCGTCCCGCAATCCATGAAACTCGCCGTGCTTGAGCCTGTCCCGCGACCGGTTAAATTGGCTTGATCGATCCCGGCACGATGCTGGCGTCGAACTCCCGCATCATGGTCTGCACGAATGGATCGTTCTGCATGCTCTGCTCGGCTTCGCGCTGCCGCTGCTCGCGCTCCGCCATGGCTTGCGCGCTGGCCGTATTCTGTACTGCTCCGGTTTCCACCGTGACGCGAACGATCTGGCCGAAATGGTCGGCCAGTACCGCCTCCAGCTTGCCGGCACTGCCGCCCGACAGCAGCGTTTCAATCGGAATTCGCAAATGGCAATGGACGTTGTTGCCCTCGCGCTGCAGGCTCAGCAACTCGCTTTGCTGCGCCAGTTGCTGGGCGACGCCGCGCAACGGCAAACCGGCCGCCAATGCCGGCCAGTCGCCATCCCATTCCACGGCCGTCGGCGTCGCAGCCGGCGTGACGGGCGCAACTGGTTCAGCGGCGGACGCCGGCAGCGGTCGCGCTGCCGGCGGCGCACTCGGCGCTTCAGGTTTTTTTTGCACGGCAAGCGCTGCGGGCAGCGCGGAATCAGCCGTTACGCGCGGCGGCGGCTCTTCTTCCCACGGCGGGCTGGCCCTGGCACTAGCACGGCTGACGGATGGCGCTGGTGGTGCCGCCGCCGGCACCGTTTTTCCCCCATTGCGGGCGGCTTCCAGCGCCGCCCGTGCCGGGCTCGCGGCGCGCGCCGCCGGAACCGTCGCGCTGGCCATCTGCGGCGTTGCGCTCAAGCGAGCGGCTGCCGGCGGCGCGGCGGCCGACACCGGAGCGCTCGGCCGGGCGGACGCCGCAGCGGGCGCGGGCCGAAACGCCAGCATGCGCAGCAGCGTCATCGAAAAACCGGCGTACTCGTCCGGCGCCAGCCCCAGTTCATTGCGGCCATGCACGGCAATCTGGTAATACAACTGCACTTCCTCGGCATCCAGCAGCCCGGCCAGGCGCAGCACATGTTCACGCTCCGGCAAATCCGCGGGCAACGCGGCCGGTACGGTCTGCGCCAGCGCCATGCGGTGCAGCAGCGTGCCCAAATCTTGCAAGGCGGCGCTGTAAGACAGACTGCGCGCGGCCATTTCATCGGCTACTGCCAGCAGGCCGGGGCCGTCGTTCGCCGCCAGCGCATCCAGTACACGCACCAGATAGGACTGGTCGAGCGCACCCAGCATGCCCTGCACCGCGTCCAGCGTGACTTTGCCGGCGGCGTAGGAAATCGCCTGATCCGTCAATGACAGCGCATCGCGCATCGAGCCGTGCGCACCCTGCGCCAGCAGGCGCAAGGCTGGGGTCTCGAATTCGATGCCTTCCTGCCCCAGGATATGGTCCAGGTGATCGATGATGTGACCGGGCGGCATCTGTTTCAGGTTGAACTGCAGGCAACGCGACAAGACCGTGATCGGAATTTTCTGCGGATCGGTGGTTGCCAGAATGAACTTGACGTGCTCCGGCGGTTCTTCCAGCGTCTTCAGCATGGCGTTGAAGGCGGGTCCGGTCAGCATATGGACTTCATCGATCATGTAGATCTTGAAGCGGGCACTGGAGGGCGCGTACACCGCCTGCTCCAGCAACTGCAACATGTCGTCGATACCACGGTTGGAGGCCGCGTCCATCTCAATGTAATCGACGAAGCGGCCGGCGTCGATCGCCACGCAAGCCTCGCACACGCCGCACGGCTGTGCGGTGATGTCGCCGTTACCATCGGCGCCGGTGCAGTTCAGCGACTTCGCCAGGATGCGCGACAGCGTGGTCTTGCCGACCCCGCGCGTACCGGTAAACAGCCATGCGTGATGCAGGCGTCGTTGTTCCAGCGCATGCGTCAAGGCCCGCACGACGTGCTCCTGGCCGACGAGCGTCTCAAAATTCCTGGGGCGATATTTGCGGGCGAGAACCTGGTAGGACATGGCATGAAATGTTGGAGGTACCGGTCTCATTTTACCCGACAGCGCAGAGCCGCCTGCCGCTGTTTTTATTCGGCCGCCGCCAGCCCGGCGCGGCGGCGCCGAAACGCCGATCAGGTGCGGCTGATGAGCGCCAGATAGCCCTGGACCAGGGCGCCAAGCTGGCGCCGGAATTCGCCAGTCGCCACCGCCTGCGGCCGGCACAGCAAGGTCTGGTACAGCAAGCCATATACCGCCGCATGCACGGTATACGCAGCTTCGCCCAGCGCCAGCGGCGCCGGCAGCGCCGAGGCCTGCAGGACCTGGCGCCAGATGTCGACAAACTGCGCGTACAGGCTGCGATAGGCCTCGGCATCGGACACCTGGCGTTCCAGCTCGATCAGCAGCGACCACTGCTGCGCATGTGGTGCATGGATTTCAATCAACAGGTCCAGCACGGCATCGACCATGTACTCCAGCGGCTGTCCGCGCGCCGTTTCCGCGCACGCCAGCATCTGCACGCCAACGCCCTTGAAACGCTGGCGAATGCAGTTGGCGGCAATCGAGCGCTTGCCGGGAAAGTGCTCGTACACCGTGCCCAGGCCCACTCCGGCGACGGCGGCGATGTCGCGAATCGTCAGCCGCGCATAGCCCTTTTCCTGCAAAAGCCGAACAAACGCCTCCAGGATTGCGTTCTGGGTTGCGATCGAACGGCTCTGGACCGGCTTCTTGCGCGGTTTTAACGGGGCATGGTTCAATTTTTTCTCCGCCGGCCAAAGACGAACACCCTGGCTCGATGCTGGCGCTATGATGGACCGTACATCGGCATGCGCCATCACCGGCGTGTGCCGCCTGCATCATACAAGGAGACCGATCATGCAATGGCCCACCCACGAAGTCACCAACCAGGTACCGGAGCTCGACGCCTATAACATGTTCACCAGCGACGTCGCGCTGGTCGATGGCGTGCGGCGCGAACAGGCCGGCTGGCACGAGCAGGAGCTGACCCGCCTCGGCGCCGAACTCGGGCGCAAGGAAGTGTTGCAGCTGGGTGAGCTGGCGAACCGGCATGTGCCGGAACTGGTCACGCATGACCGCGTCGGCGAGCGCATCGACGCCGTCGAATTTCATCCGAGCTGGCACCAGATGCTCGGCATGGTGCGCCGCGAAGGACTGCATGCGCTGCCTTGGATGCAGCCGCAAGCCGGCGCCCAGGCCGCACGTGCCGCCGGCTATTTCCTGCAGACGCAGGTCGAATCCGGCTCGCTGTGCCCGATCACGATGACCTTCGCCAGCATTCCGGTGCTGCAAAACGAGCCGGCGCTGTTCGCGACATTGCGGGACAAGCTGTTTTCACGCGAGCACGATCCGCGCGACCTGCCGCTGGAGCAAAAGCGCTCGATCATGATCGGCATGGGCATGACCGAAAAACAGGGCGGCTCCGACGTGCGCAGCAACACGACCGTGGCGCGGCCGCTCAACGGCCAGGGGCGCGGCGCCGCATACCGGCTGATCGGCCACAAATGGTTTTTCTCGGCACCGCAGTGCGATGCGCATCTCGTGCTCGCGCGCACCGAAGCCGGCCTCTCGTGCTTTTACGTGCCGCGCTCGCGCCCGACGGCAGCAAGAACGCGGTCCAGATCCAGCGTCTGAAAGACAAGCTCGGCAACCGCTCGAACGCCAGCAGCGAAGTCGAATTCGTCGATGCCTGCGGCATCATGATCGGCGACGAAGGGCGCGGCATGCCGACCATCATCGAGATGGCCAACTACACGCGGCTCGATTGCGTGATCGGCAGCGCCGGCATGATGCGCGCCGCGCTCGTCCAGGCCATGCATCACGCGCGCCATCGGGTCGCGTTCGGCAAGCCGCTGGCCGAGCAGCCGCTGATGCGCAACGTGCTGGCCGACCTGGCGCTGGAATCGGAAGCCGCGACGGTGCTGATCATGCGCCTCGCGCGCGCGTTCGAAGCGCCGCAGGATCCGCTGCAACGCGCCTGGCGGCGCATCGTGACGCCGGCCGCCAAGTTCTGGGTCTGCAAGCGGGCGCTGGAATTCACCGGCGAGGCGATGGAAGTCTGGGGCGGCAACGGCTACGTCGAAACCGGTCCGATGGCGCGGTTCTACCGCGAAGCACCGGTCAATTCGATCTGGGAAGGTTCCGGCAACGTGATGTGCCTCGACGTGCTGCGCGCGATGGAGCGCGAGCCGGAAGGCTTCGCGCTGCTGCTGGACCAGTTGCAGGAGAGTGTCAACGGCCATGCCGGCCTGCAACAACTGGTGCGGGATGTGCGCAAGGATTTTGCAGCGCCGCCGGAACAGCGCGAAATGCTGGCACGCCGGCTGGCGCAACGGCTGGTGCTGGCGGTACAAGGCAGCCTGATGCTGCAACAGGCACCGAGCGCAATCGCCGAAGCGTTCATCGGCAGCCGGATCGACGCCGAATGCGGCCGCGTGTATGGCACCCTGCCCGCCTCTGGCTTGCAACGGCAAATCCTGGATCGTGCATGGCCGAATCAATAGCCGAACCAGACAGGACGTTCTTCGTATATCGAAGGCCAGCCCAAGGCAGGTGCCTGGCACGATTGCGAGGAGCGCAGGATGCTCATTGCGCACTGGCTAAGAACAGGGTCCCGGCGATCATCATGGCCACGCCCGCCACGCGGGCCAGCATGGCGCCTGCGGGCCCGAGCTTTTCCAGCAGTACGAACAGCGTCAAGCCAGCGACCCAGATCAGATTCATCACGCCGACGACGAACAGAATGCCCATCAACGCCCAGCAGCAGCCGAGGCAATAGGCACCGTGACGCATTCCCATTTGCAGCGCGCCAAGCCTGCCGTCGCGCCAGTGCGTCATCAGGAACCCGAGCGGACTTTGGCAGTGCATCAGGCAGGCACGTTTGAACGGCGTCAGTTGATACACGCCGACCGCGATCAGAATCGCACCGCCCATCGTGCGCGCTTGACACTGCCGTCGTCGGCGACAGCAGCGCCGCACGGTGCAAGCCCCACTGCGTCGAGCGCGGCGCACGCGCTGAAGCCGACCCACACGGCGACGTAGCCCAGGCCGAAGAGCAGCACGATCAGCGGCAGCCGCTGCGCGCCACGTCGCGCATGTGCCCCGGCAAACACCAGCATCACCGGCGCCGCCGAAGGCACCATCATGCCGACCATCATGACGACCCACATCCCGAACGCGACCAGGACATCGGTCGCGCTCCACGGCATCGGCATCGACATGTCCATCCCGGCCATCATCGCGCCCGGCTCCATGGCCGACGACATCTGGTGAGCAAGATAAAAGAGATAGCCCCACGCCAGCGCCGTGATGGCGATCAGGCAGCTCCCGATGAGCAGGCGGTCGCGGCTGGCAAGCCCGGCAACCGACAGCCAAGCGGGCGCGCGGGAATCGGCGGCCAGCCTAGGCACCCTGCCAGGAAAATGGCGCATATTGCCCGTTGTTCTTGCCGCTGACGTCATCCCAATCGAAACCGAGCGCATGGATGTGACTGCGCGAAGCGTGGGCCAGCGCAAAACGGTCGGCGGCCGGATGGCCGGTGTGCTCCAGCTGAAGCGGTTCGGTCGTGGCGGGATTCAGGCCCATCGCCCCCTCGGCCGCCATGTCGACGAATTTCGGTGCAGTGACAGACCATTTCACGCCGTTGCGGTCGAAGCGGATCGGCGCCGACTCGACGCCGGCAAACGCGCCGATCAGGCCCGACAGCGCTGCCATCGGCCCACCTGCGGCACCGCTGGAAATCGTAGTGATGGCGTCGCGCTGCTCGGCACTGGCTTGCTCGTCGACCACGACTCCCACCGACCAATTGCCCTTACCCATCGCTTCCGGCGTCAGTCCGAGCACGATGAAACCGAGGCCGTCGAGCACTACTGCGCCGTACTGACCGCGCTCGATCTGGAACGCCATCGCAAACGCGCAGGAACCCTTGCTTGGTTTGACCGCCATCTGCCCCGTCACACAGGGACAGACGAAGTCGCAATTGCATGTCTCATAATATTGACCGCTGAGCTTCCAAGCCGGAGTTGCCATCATCCACCTCCCTATTCCGCTGATTGCGTTGTTTCAATTTCGGTCGAGATATTGCACGGTGGAAGTCATCCACCGTTCCATTTGCACCAAGGGAACGCAAGCGACATGCACTGCATCCAATTCAAAATAGAACATGGAGTCCGCTCACGCCAGGTAAAAATAGGCACATCCTTGCCTTGTCTGAGCAGCCGCAATACCCGTTCAATGGTGTCGGGCGTTGCGGGATCGATTTTTCCGGCAAACAGCCATGGTTGCTCTTGCCAGCAAATAGTGGACATTTGGCACGATGAGCGAGCGCGCAGACAACTTGACGGCATTGGTACTGGCGGGCGGCGGCAGTTTCGGCTCGGTCCAGGTCGGCATGCTGCGCGCGCTGGTGGCGCACGGCTTGGCGCCCGATCTCGTGATCGGCTCTTCCGTCGGCGCCATCAACGGCGCCTACTTCGCCGGTGCGCCGAACGCAGACGGCGTCGCCCGACTGGAATCGATTTGGAATGGCCTGCGCCGCAGCACGGTGTTCCCGCTGGCGTGGCGCGGCTTGCTGGGGCTGCCCGGCCACGGCGGCTTTGCGGTCGATCCCGCCGGGCTACGCCGCCTGCTGCAACAATGCCTGCCGTACCCGACGTTTGAGCAAGCCACCATCCCCTTGCATGTGGTGGCGACCGACTTGCTGCATGGCGGTACGGTATGCCTGTCGAGCGGGTCGGTGGTCGAGGCCGTTCTCGCGAGTTGCGCCATTCCCGCCGTATTCCCGCCGGTACGCTTTGGCGAGCAGTATCTGATCGACGGCGCGATCGCCAGCAATACGCCGATCAGCGTCGCCATCGCACTCGGCGCCAGCCGCATCATCGTGCTGCCGACCGGTTTCGCCTGCGCGCTCGAGGCGCCGCCGCGCAGCGCCATCGCCAGCGCATTGCACGCCATCACCCTGCTGATCGCCCATCAATTGGTGATGGAACTGGAACGCTATCGCGAACAGGCCGAGATCATCACCGTGCCGCCGCTGTGCCCGCTGACGGCGTCGCCGTACGACTTCTCCCATGCTGGCGAACTGATCGGGCGCGCGGCCGAGCAGACCGCGCACTGGCTCGCACGCGACGGCCTGGCCAATCCGCGCGTGCCGCCGGGGCTGCGCGCGCACAGTCATTGAGGGATGCTTGTGTCTCTCCGGATCAGCGGGCAGCGATCAAGCGCAAGCCGAGCGCCACGAAAACCGTGCCGGCGATGCGGTCCAACCAGAGGCCGGCGCGCGGCGTGCGGCCCAGCCACTGCCCGACTGCGCCCGAGAAATAGCCGAGCAGCCCGAACAGCAGCACCGCCTGCGCGGTAAACACCAGCCCGAGCTGTGCCGTCTGCCAACTGACGGCACCACGTTCGACGATCACGAACTGCGGCAGGAAGGAAAGGAAGAACAACACCACCTTGGGATTGATCGCGTTCGCAAACAAGCCCTTGGCAAACAGGTGGCGAAACGACTCATTCGATGCCGCCAGCTTTTCGACCTTGGTGGCGCCGCTGCTGCGCCAGGCCTGCGCCCCGAGCCAGACCAGGTACAGGCCGCCGCAAATTTTGAGCGTGGTAAAAGCCAGCGGCGATGCTGCAATCAAGGCGCTGACACCCAGCGTTGCCAGCACCGTATGGCTCAGGCAACCGAGCGCACAGCCCAGGCCAAAGGCAATCCCCTGTTTGCGACCGCGTGATATGCCGACTCCCAGCACCATCAGGTTGTCCGGTCCGGGTGACGCGGTGATCAGCATGGCAGCCAGTAAAAAACCAAGAAACTGTTCGGGAGCAAGTAACACGGATCACCTCGGCAATGGGAATCAAGCAGGCATCGGCGCGTACCTCGCGCGCCGGTTCGGTTCAGACAACCATGGAGATCGGCACGGCGCGCCGGGCCGGCAGTGTCGCCAGCAGCACGCCAGCCAGCGCGATCGCAAATGCGAGCAACTGGATACCGGAGAGCTTTTCGCCCAGCACCAATACGCCGACCAGCGCGGTGGAAATCGGCAGCATCACGCTGAATACACCGGCCTGCGCCGCCGGCACGGCTTTCAGCGCGGTCATCCATAGCCAAACGGTCCAGACGCTGGCGGCCAGCGCGTAGAACAGCAGCAGTAGCCAGATGCCGGGTTTGATTACGGCAAAATCAAAGCGCAGCGCCAGATAGAGTCCCATCGGCGTCATCAGCACAAAACCCCACAGATTGATGATCGCGCTGATCCGCTTCGGGCTGAGCGAATCGGTCAGTTTCTTGCCGATCACCGCATACAGGGCTTCGCACAGCACGGCGCCGACGATCAGCAGATTGCCGAGCCATACGCGGCCATGCACCACCGTGCCTTGATCGGGTGCCGCACCCGGTTTCGCCAGCGCCAGCAAGCCGATCCCGAGCGCGCCGCAGGCCACCGCCGTCCAGATGCGCAAGCCGATCCGTTCGCGCAGGAAGATCCAGCTCATCAACGCCACCGCTGCCGGAATCGCCGACATGATGACCCCGGCCGATACCGCGCTGGTCATGCTGACGCCGAAAATCATGCAGATGGTAAACAGGAAATTGCCGAAGAACGATTCCAGAAAGATCAGCTTTCTGGTGCGCGGCGTCAGCGGCGCCTCGCCGGCCGGCTTCTTCAGCCAGTGCAGCATGGCCACGCCGCCGATGCCGAAGCGCAGCCAGGCCAGCAGGAACACCGGCAGCGCCGCCGCCAGCGGCTTCGACAAGGCGACGTAGGAGCCGACCAGTGCCATGCTGAGGGCCAGAAAACAATAGGCAGTCAAGCGGCGCGGAGTGTAGCTCATCGATTCGAATGATATGGCTGGTTTGAATGCCGGTTGACTGCAGGGCTGCTGCCAGCCGGGCTAGCCGCTGACCGCTTGCACATCGCCTGCAAACTGCAGCGGCCCTTCGCCGCTGAAGCGATCCAGATAGACGAAGATCACCGGCGTGATGAACAGCGTGATCACCTGCGACACCAGCAGGCCGCCGACCACCGCCAGCCCGAGCGGCTGGCGCAGTTCGGCGCCGGCGCCCAGGCCCAGCGCGATCGGCAGCGCGCCCATCGCTGCCGCCAGCGTGGTCATCATGATCGGCCGGAAGCGCAGCAGGCAGGCAGTGCGGATTGCCTGCACCGGCGTCCTTGCCCTCGTTGCGTTGCGCATGCAGCGCGAAGTCGATCATCATGATCGCGTTTTTCTTGACGATGCCGATCAGCAGCAGGATGCCGATGGTGGCGATCAGGGTCAGTTCGAAGCCGAAGATGTACAGCGTCAGCAAGGCTCCCACCGCGGCTGATGGCAGGCCGGCCAGGATCGTGATCGGGTGGATGAAGCTTTCATACAGCACGCCGAGCAGGATATAGATCACGATCACCGCCAGCAGCAGCAAGGCGATCTGGCTCGATTGCGAGGACTGGAACACCGCGGCGTCGCCGGCATACGAGGTAATGATGCTGGGCGGCAGGCTTAGTTCGGTCTTGAACTGCTCGATCTTTTCGGTGGCATCGCCCAGCGAGGCATCCGGCGCCAGATTGAAGGAAATCGTCACCGCCTGCAGCTGGCCCTGGTGGTTGACTGAAACCGGCCCGGCGGTGCGTTCGACGGTCGCCAACCCCATCAACGGCACCAGGGCGCCGGTCTTGCTGCGCACATGGATCTTGCTCAAGTCGGCTTCATCCTGCTGGCCGGAGTTGCTGTCCTGCAGAATCACCGAGTAGCTGTTGCTGCTGGTGAAGATGGTCGACACCTCGCGGTCGCCAAAGGCGCTGTACAGCGCGGTGCGGATATCGGCTACCTGCACGCCGGCGGCATTGGCGCGGTCGCGGTCGATGTCGACTTGCGCTTGCAGGCCGTTCAGCTGCGAATCGCTGGTGACGTCGCGAAACAGCGGCTCGGCGCGCATCTTGCTCTGCATCTTCTCCGACCAATCGGGCAGCTCACCGGCGCGCACGCTTTGCAGCACATATTGAAAGCGGCTCTTGCTGACGCGCCCGCCCAGCCGCAGGTTTTGCACCGGCGTCATGAACACCGCCACGCCCGGCTGGCCGTTGAGTTTTTGCCGCAACTGTTCCAGCACCTTGTCCATTGGTTGCCGCGTGTCGCGCGGATGCAGGCCGATGAACAGGCGGCCGCTATTGCCGCTGGTGACGCGCGAGGTCACATCCGACACATTCGGATCGGCCTGAATGATGTCGGCGGTATGGTTGATGATCTTCACCATGGCCGGGTACGACACGTCTTGCGCACCCTCGACAGTGACCTGGATCTGGCCGATATCCTCGCTGGGAAAAAACCCTTTCGGGATCGCCACGAACAGCAAGGCGGTCAGAACGAAGGTCAGGCCGGCGATCGCCAGCACGGTCTTGCCGTGCGCCAGCGCCCAATCCAGTCCGCGCGCATAGGAAGCCAGCACCGACTGGAACCCTGTTTCAAACCAGCGCGCCAGCCAGCTTTCGTTTTCACGCCTGTCGTGCTTCAGATAGCGGCTGCATAGCATCGGCACCAGCGTCAGCGAAACCACGGCCGAAACCAGGATCGCCAGCGACACCACTGCCGCGAATTCGTGGAACATCAGGCCGATCACGCCCGGCATGAAGAAAATCGGAATGAATACCGCCACCAGCGAGATCGAGATCGAGACGATGGTGAAGCTGACTTCACGCGAACCCTTGAGCGCCGCCGCCAGCGGCTCCATGCCCTGCTCGATGTAGCGCACGATGTTTTCCAGCATGACGATGGCGTCATCCACTACCAGGCCGACCGCGATCGTGATCCCGAGCAGCGAAATATTGTCCAGGCTGTAGTCCAGCCAGTACATCAGCGCAAAGCAGCCGATCAGCGAAATCGGCAGCGACACCACTGGAATCGCAGTCGCCGACAAGCGTTTCAGGAACAGGAAAATCACCAGCACCACCAGCACGATGGTCAGCAACAAGCGTCAGCTTGACGTCGTGGATCGCTTCGCGAATCGAGGTCGAACGGTCATTCAGTTGCTGCACGGTGATCGAGTCCGGCATCTGCTCCCTGAATTGCGGCAAGGCCGCCTTCACTGCATCCACCACCGCCACCGTGTTGGCATCCGGCTGGCGCTGGATGGCCAGCACAATCGACGGCTCGCCGTTGACCCAACTGCCGCTTTTGACCTGTTCCACGCTGTCTTCGACGTCGGCGACGTCGCGCAGGCGGGTGGAGAGGCCATTGCGGCTGCTGATCACCAGATTGCCGAACGCCGCCGCATTCAGCAATTGCTTGTTGGCCTGGATGGTCAGCGTCTGGCGCGGCCCGTCCAGCACACCCACCGGACTGTTGGAATTGGCGGCACGCAAGGCGCCGGCCAGTTCGTCCAGCGTCATGTTGCGTGCCGCCAGCTGGTCCGGTTTGACCTTGATCCGCACCGCGTAGCGGCGCTGGCCATACACCGCGACTTGCGCCACGCCGTCAATCGTCGAAATCGAGGGCGAAATCAGGTTTTCCGCATAGTCGTTCAGCTCCGACAGCGACAGCGAGGGCGATGTCAGCGCCACCACCAACACTGCCGCATCGGCCGGATTGACCTTGCGATAGGCCGGCAAGGTGGTCATTTCCGGCGGCAGGCTGCGCTGGGCGCGCAACAGCGCCGCCTGCACGTCGACTGCGGCGGCATCGATGTCGCGATCCGGCGTGAACTCCAGCGTGATCGAGGTGCTGCCGAGCGTGTTGGTGGAACTGATGGTGGCCAGGCCGGCGATCGTCGAAAACTGCTTTTCCAGCGGCGTGGCTACCGACGACGCCATGATTTCCGGACTGGCGCCGGGCAACGAACCGGTGACGTTGATGACCGGCGTGTTGTAGCTGGGCAGCGCCGCGATCGGCAGCTTGGTGTAGGCAAAAAAGCCCAGCACCACCACCGCGATCGAAAGCAGCACCGTCATCACCGGACGGCGGATGCAAAGTTCGGAGATATTCATTTATAAGGCGTTCTGGTTCTGACTTGGCCGCGGCCGGCTGCGCTTCCCGGACCTTGGCGCCGGGCCGCAGGTTTTGCGCGCCCTCCACCACAACGCGGGCGCCGGCCTCCAGGCCCGACACCGCCGCCGCACCATCGGCGATGGCAAGCACGTCGATTTTCTGCATCTTCACGGTGTCGTCCGGCTGCGCCACGTAGACGAAGGTATCGGTCGGGCCAGTGATGACGCCCTGCGCCGGAATCGTGACCGCATCCGCCAGCGTACGTGCAGTCATGCGGACGGTGACAAACGTGCCGGGCCAAAGCTTGTGATCGGCATTGGCAAAACGCGCCTTCATCAGGACCGTCCCGCTTTGCGCATCGGCGCTGTTGTCGATGAACGCCAGCGTGCCGGCGAGTTCGCTGCCGTCAGGTAGTTGCGCCACGATCGGCGCATCGCCTTGCGGATAACTGGCGCGGATATGCGCCAACTGGCGTTCCGGCACCGCGAAGCTGACAGCGATCGGATCCATCTGGACAATCGAGAGCATCGGCGCGCCGGTCGGCTGCGCCAGGCTGCCCACGTGCACATCGATCGCGCCCAGGCGACCGCCGATGCTGGCGCGGATCTGGTTGTAACCGGCGGCGATAGTGCTCGCCTGCAGCGCCGCCTGGTTGGCCTGCAGCGCACTGCGCAGCCCATCGACCTTGTTGCGCGCGCTATCGACCACTGCCTGCGAGACGAAATTTTTTGCCAGCAATTCCTGGTTGCGCTTCAGCGCCTGTTCGGCGTCGGCCAGGTCGGCGCGCTGGCTGGCCAGTTGCGCCTGCGCCTTGGCCACGTTCGATTCGTCGCCGCGCGCGTCCAGCGTAAACAACAGTTGGCCAGCCTGCACCTCCTGCCCTTCGCGCACGTGCACCGCACGCACCACGTTCTGGATCTGCGGACGCACATCGACATTGTTGATGGCAGACACCGAACCGTTGGCACGCAGCACGATCGGCATCGACTGCTGCCGCGCCAGTACGGTTTTCACAACTTGCACCGGACTGCGCACCTTCGGCGTCGCGTCGTTGAGACGCTGGCGCACGCCGAAAAATACGCCCAACGCAAGGACGAAGAGCACGACTACAACAAGGGAATGCCGGGATTTCAGGCGCATGGCAAAAATCGAAATGGGATGATGAACCGGCGATGACGGTCGTCGCGCACAGTGCGTTGCCAGCAGCAGAGCCGGCACCGATTTCCGTCGATCAGCTTATTCGCTGTGTCAGCACACAGCATGATATATGGAAATATTTGCCGACGCTGATACGAATGTGCGGCGATGTTCGGTGGCCCGGTTGGGGTCGCACCGGAGTCGGCGCCAGCACATGCCTGGCGATGGCGCATCCGCTGCGCATGGACGGTGAGTAAACTCGAAGCGGAGCGGGATGTGATGCTGCGTTTCCAGGGCAACTTGTTGCCATCCTGAAGCACGATGGCAGGCAAGAAGAAGGCGAGCCTTGTCTGCGGCACTTGCGGGAAATGATTGTGGCTGCTTCGTTCCCGACCTGACCAGATTGACCATGCCGCAATGCGCAGGGGCCCGCCGGGGGCAATTGTACCGTATTGAAGCGGCGCTGCGGTTTTCCATGCGCGGTCGAGTACGTCCCTGGTGCGAGCGCGCACCTTGAATGAGCAAGCTCGACCGATCGCACTGGCGCCTTACGCGGTCACCACAAACCATACCGCCAAGCCGAGCGCCGTCACGGCCAGCGACAGGTTAATGAAGGGGCCGAACCAGACCGCATAGCCGCGCGGGATCTCGGGCGCCGACAGCTCCCCCGCGAAGCGGCGAAACTGCAGCGCCGACACCGTCGCTACCAGTGCACCGAGCAACAGGAAGATGACGCCGAACAGAAGCGATGCGCGGCCATGGCCGGGCGCCACACCGGCGCCGGCCGAGATCATTGCCAGGAACAGGCCGAAGCGTTCAATCACGAAGCCCAGCCCAATCAGGGCGATGGCGGTGCGCTGCCACGCCAGCAAGGTGCGCTCGGCGGCGAAGAACACCCGCGGATCATTCAAATAAGACATCGGCAGTCCTGGTTGCGCCAACTCGATGGCAAGGCGCTGCCGGCGCAGCCAGCATACAATGCCGCCCCGGCGTCGACTGGAGAGGAAATCAAATGCCCAGCTCCTGCCAGATCCGGTCCACCTTCTGCTTCACGTCGGCGCTCATTTCAATCGTGCGGCCCCATTCGCGGCTGGTTTCGCCGGGCCATTTGTTGGTGGCGTCGATCCCCATCTTGCTGCCCAGCCCGCTGACCGGCGAGGCGAAATCGAGGTAATCGATCGGCGTGTTGTCCACCAGCGTGGTGTCGCGCAGCGGATCGACGCGGGTAGTGATGGCCCAGATCACTTCCTTCCAGTCGCGGATGTCGACGTCCTCATCCACCACCACGATGAACTTGGTATACATGAACTGGCGCAAAAAGCTCCAGACCCCGAACATCACGCGCTTGGCGTGGCCCGGATAGGATTTCTTCATCTGCACCACCGCCATCCGATAGCTGCAGCCTTCCGGCGGCAAGTAGAAATCGGTGATTTCGGCGAACTGCTTTTGCAACAAGGGGATGAAGACTTCGTTCAGCGCCACGCCCAGCACAGCCGGCTCGTCCGGCGGCTTGCCGGTATAGGTCGAGTGGTAGATGGGGTCGCGCCGCATCGTGATGCGGTCGATGGTGAATACCGGAAACCAGTCCTGCTCGTTGTAATAGCCGGTGTGGTCGCCATACGGGCCCTCCAAGGCGTGTTCGTAGCCGCTGGCATGCGACTCGTCGGGGTAGATATGCCCTTCGAGCACGATCTCGGCCGCAGCCGGAACCCGCAGCTCGCTGCCGATCGCTTTGGTGACGTGAGTGCGGCTGCCGCGCAGCAAGCCGGCAAACTGGTATTCCGACAGGCTGTCCGGCACCGGCGTCACTGCCCCCAGGATGGTGGCCGGGTCGGCGCCCAAGGCTACCGCGATCGGAAATGGCTGGCCCGGATGCGCCAGCGCATGCTCGCGGAAATCCAGTGCGCCGCCGCGCTGCGCCAGCCAGCGCATGATCACTTGATTGCGGCCAAGCACCTGCTGGCGGTAGATGCCGAGGTTCTGGCGCTTCTTGTGCGGCCCCTTGGTGATCACCAGGCCCCAGGTGATCAGCGGCGCAATATCGCCCGGCCAGCAATGCTGAATTGGCAATTTTGCCAGATCGACATCGGCCCCCTCCCACACGATTTCCTGGCAGGAAGCGCCGCGCAACTCTTTCGGCGCCATGTCCCACAGCGACTTGACCATGGAACCGAGGCCCAATACGTCCTTCAAGCCTTTGGGCGGCTCCGGCTCTTTCAGGGCTGCCAACAGGTGGCCGATGCGGCGCAATTCACTCACGTCTTGCGCGCCCATGCCGAGCGCCACGCGGCGCGGCGTGCCAAAAAGATTGCCGAGCACGGGAATTGTCTGGCTGCAAGGTTTGTCGAAGATCAAGGCCGGGCCATTTGAGCGGAGCGCACGGTCGCAAATCTCGGTCATCTCTAGGTAAGGTGAAACCGGCGTTGAAATATGTTTTAGTTCACCTAATTGTTGCAATTGCGCAAGAAAATCGCGCAAATCCGAATATTTCATATTTTTACGTTTTTTATGAGCGAATCCCATTATCGAGAAATTTCCGCCAAGGTGTTGATTTCCTTAGTTTTTGTTGCGTTGCAACAGAAATTTCAAGACAATTAAGTAATGATTTTGCGTTTTGTTAGTATTGACCATGTATAAACAGGTCCCTACAATTCGCGCAACTTGAACAGAGCCGAGCTTATTTGTCGCGCTCACATTTCACGGGACCGGGGTCCCAACGACATTTTAAGGAGTGTTTTCAAAAGGCGTCAGCCTTGTCCCCCGACCAGTTGTTTGCAGCTGATTGCGCGCCCCAGAGCGGCGGCCATTCAGGTATCGGCAAACCACTTCGACGTTGACCGCATCTGCTGCTTGCGGCCAGCGATATTGCTTACGGTGCATGCGTTTTTGCTTTCTGGCCGACTGCTGTTGGAGCCGGCGCGCGCACCGCAACGATTCAGGAGGTTCAGTGTTAAACGGATCAATCATGGTGCCATTAGAGGGCACCGCGGGCGCCACGCAAAATCCCGCACAGCCGGCATGGCAGGTCTTCATGCGCGACCTCAAGAGCGGCTGCGCCACCATTGCCCATTACGCGCTGCTGGTACTTGGCGCTTTTGCCATCGGCACCCTGGTGCTGATGTTCATCAAACCGGAACTGGCCGACCACATCCAGCAACTCTCCCCTTACAGCAGCGAGATCGCCGCGCAAGCGGATGACGCCGCCGACGCCGATGCGTTGCCACTGGTGCTAACCGCAGCCGAGCCTGCACCACCAGCGACCATGCTGCCAGTCGCAGCGCCCGCCGGCAACGTCAAGCCGGTGGCCAGCGCCGATCCGCAGCAGCAGCGGGTCACGCAATGGCTTTCGCGCCGTTACCGGGTCGCCCATGACGCCACCAAGATGCTGGTCGCAGCGTCCTACTCCACGGCTAGCGACATGAAGCTCGATCCGCTTTTGATCCTGGCAGTGATGGCGATCGAATCCGGCCTCAATCCGTTTGCGGAGAGCCCGGTTGGCGCGCAAGGATTGATGCAGGTCATGTCCAAGGTACATCACGAGAAATTCCAGAACCTGGGCGGCGTCAAGGCAGCACTGAATCCGGTCGCCAACATCAAGGTCGGCGCGCTGATCCTGAAGGATTACGTGACGCGCAGCGGCTCGGTCGAAGGTGGGCTGAAGATGTACGTAGGGGCTGCCGCCTTCGATAGCGACGCCGGCTATGGCTCGAAGGTACTGGCCGAATACCGCCGCCTGAAGGATGTGGCGGCCGGCAAGAAAGTCTCCACCATTACCGCCCGCGCCGCGCCGAAGCCGCGTCCGGCGCAAGCCACTGCCAGCGAAGTGCCGGCCGAAGCGGAGAATCGCGCGACGCCGCAGCCGCAACCGCAGCAATCGCAGTTAAGCCACGACCAGGGCGCCGCCCAGACCGCGGCGCTGTAACGCCGGCGGCCATCGCCGCTGCGTGCGAGATGAAAAAAAGGAGCCGGTGGCTCCTTTTTTATATCGAACATCGGGCATCGCTCAGCTGACGCCCGCTTCAAAATGAAACCAGATACTCCTGGACAGTGCGATCGATTTCGGTCTTGAAGTGGCATTTTGCACAGCATACTCCGACAGTCGCAGAAGCAGACCGCAAACCATGCTCAAGCCTTTGCGGCCAGAAACCCGCGCAAGCGACGCACCGCTTCCTGCAGATTCTCCATCGACGTCGCATACGAGATACGCAAATACCGGTGCGCGGTATGCGGCCCGAAATCCAGGCCTGGCACCAGCACCACGCCCGCCTGGTTCAGGATGTCGATGCTGAAGCGGTCGGCGTCGTCGGTCAGCCCGCTGCAATCGGCGTATACATAGAAGGCGCCGTCCGGCATCACCGGCACGCCGAAGCCCAATTCACGCAGGGCCGGCACCAGGTAGTCGCGGCGGCGGCTGGAATTCGGCCTTGCGCTCTTCGTAGAGCGCGATCGATTCCGGCTGGAAGCAGGCGACGCCTGCATGCTGGGCAATCGCCGAGGCGCAGATGAACAGGTTTTGCGCCAGTTTTTCGATTGCCGGCAGCAGCGTTTCCGGCACCACCAGCCAGCCCAGGCGCCAGCCGGTCATGTTGAAATACTTGGAAAAGCTGTTGATGACGATCACGTCGTCGCCCAGCGACAAGGCGGAAAACGGCGCGGCGTCGTAGGTCAGCCCCTGATAAATTTCATCGACGATGGCAAAACCGCCCTTGCCGCGCACGGTGGCCACGATCCGGCTCAGCTCATCGGCCGCAATCGAGGTACCGGTCGGATTCGAAGGCGAGGCCAGCAACACGCCGCGTGTGGCTGGCCCCCAATGCGCGCGCACCATTTCATCCGTCAACTGGAAACGCTGTTCGGGGCCACTGGCGATCATCTTCGCGCGGCCTTCGAAGGCGGCGACGAAATGGCGGTTGCATGGATAGGACGGGTCCGGCATCAGCACTTCCGCATCGCGTTCGACCAGCGCCGCACAGGCCAGCAACAATGCGGCCGAAGCGCCGGCGGTGACCACGATACGCGCCGGCGCGACGTCTAGCCCATACGCCTGCCGGTAATGCGCGGAAATCGCTTGCCGCAGTTCCGGCAGGCCGGTGGCCGAGGTGTATTGCATCTTGCCGTCGGCCATCGCTTGCGTGGCGGCGGCGATCACGGCGGGCGCGGCGGTGAAGTCGGGCTCGCCGATGCCCATGTGGATGATGTGGCGTCCTTGCCGTTCCAGGCCGGCAGCCATTTTCGCCAGCTCCATCACATGGAACGGTGCAATCTGGTCGAGGCGGGAAGCAAGTTCGAAAGGATGCATGGTGTAGCAGCAAACGGAAGGAAAAGAAACGCCGCAGTCGTTAGCCGTTGCGGCAGTCTGGGCCGGAGCGATGCGGAGAGCTGAGGTCGATCACATACCCCCAATACATACCATCAATATCGGGCGTGTATTGGACGTTTTATCAACATACTCCCGCACTTCTGGAAAACGGATCAGCGCAGCTAGCGCTTGCCTGCGTCCACTTCCGGCTGGCGCACCTTGGCGGCGAACTTGTCCAGCACGCCGTTGACGTACTTGTGGCCATCGATGCCGCCGAACGACTTGGTCAGTTCGACGGCTTCGTTGATCACGACCCGATACGGGATTTCCAGGTGCTGCGTCAATTCGAAAGCGCCGATCAACAGCGCCGCATGCTCGACCGGCGACAGCTGCGTCAGCGGGCGGTCGATCAAGGGCGCCAGGCCGCTGCGCAAGGTCGGCGGCATCGCGGATCGTGCCGTGCAGCAGTGCATCGAAGTGCGCGGCATCAGCCTTGTCGAAACCATGCGCCTGGCGGATATGGGCATCGATCACGCCGGCGTCTTCGTTGTTCAGCAGCCACTGGTACAGGCCCTGCAGCGCGAACTCACGCGCGCGATGACGCGGGGTGCGGTTCTTGCTGGGGTTGGCATGAAGCGTTTTGTTGGTCATAAATTTTTCAAAGGCGAAACGATGTGCGCTGCCGTTGCCCTTATTCGTCCTCGGTAGCGTCGGCCAGCTCTTCCAGCGTGATCGTCAGATTCGCCATTTCGATTGCCACGCGCGCCGCATCGGCACCCTTTTGCGCCATGCGCGCTTCAGCCTGACCGTCGTTTTCGGTGGTCAGCACCGCATTCGCGATCGGAATGCCGAAATCCAGCCCGACCCGGGTGATGCCGGCGCCGGATTCATTGGCGACCAGTTCGAAATGGTAGGTTTCGCCGCGAATCACGGCACCGATCGCGATCAGCGCATCGAATTGCTGGGTGTCGGCCATTTTTTGCAGCGCCAGCGGGATCTCCAGCGCTCCCGGCACGGTGACGTGCAACACGTCTTCATCCGCCACGCCCAGCCGCGTCAGTTCCCCCAGACAGGCGGCCAGCAGGCCATGGCCAATATCCGCATTGAAGCGCGCCTGCACCACGCCAATGCGCAGGCCCTGTCCATCCAGATTCGTTTCGACGGTTCCAACGGTCATGGCTTTCCTTTATGCGCGCTTGCGCCTGATTCAAATGACAAGTTTCAAAATTCTCGGACTGCCGAATGGCTTACTGGTTCGGGCCGCTTTGGTAGCCGATCACTTCCAGGTTGAAGCCGGTCATCGACGGCATTTTTCTCGGGCTGGCGAGCAGCTTCATCTTGCCCACGCCAAGGTCTTTCAGGATCTGGGCACCGATGCCATAGGTACGCAAATCCATCCGCGGCGCGGACGAGCGTGGGCGGGCGCCGGGTTCGTCGAGCGCCTGGAACTGGGCAAACAGCTGCTCCGCCGATTCCTCATCGCAATTCAGCAAGACCACTACGCCACGCTCGGCAGCCTGGATCGCGGTCATCGCCGCCGCCAGGTTCCATGAATGGGTCGTGGCCTCGGTTTCCAGCAAATCCATGATCGACACCGGCTGATGCACCCGCACCAGCGTTTCCGTCTCGGCCGTGATGGTGCCGTGCACCAGCGCCAGATGGGCGCTGCCGCTCGGCGTGTCGCGGTAGGCGATGGCCTGGAACGGGCCATGGACGGTATGCACGCTGCGTTCGGCAATGCGCTCGACGATGCTCTCATGCTGGCTGCGGTAATGGATGAGGTCGGCAATGGTGCCGATTTTCAGGCCGTGCTCGCGCGCGAATTCCAGCAGATCGGGCAGGCGCGCCATGCTGCCGTCGTCCTTCAGGATTTCACAAATGACCGCCGCCGGCGTCAGTCCGGCCAGTTCGGTAAAGTCGCACCCTGCTTCGGTATGGCCGGCGCGCATCAGCACGCCGCCCTTTTGCGCCTTGATCGGAAAGATGTGGCCCGGCTGCACGATATCCGACGGTCGCGCGTTGCGCGCCACTGCCGCCTGCACGGTACGCGCACGGTCGGCCGCCGAAATGCCGGTAGTCACGCCTTCGGCAGCCTCGATGGACAAGGTGAAATTGGTACCGTATGCAGTGCCGTTATTGGCCGTCATCAGGCCCAGGTTCAATTGTCGGCAGCGCTCTTCGGTCAGAGTCAGGCAGATCAGGCCGCGGCCGTAGCGCGCCATGAAGTTGATCGCTTCGGGCGTGACGAAGTCGGCCGCCAGCACCAGGTCGCCTTCGTTTTCGCGATCTTCCTCGTCGACCAGGATGACCATGCGGCCAGCGCGCATTTCGGTGATGATTTCTTGGGTAGTTGCAATAGACATGGTAACGATCCTGAACAGGCTGCCATTCTAATGGATTTCACGGGCTCGAAGTTTCCGCCGGCAGACAGTCAGTGCCGCCATCGGGAATATTTACACGTCGCGTGTAATACGGCGACTGCTACCAGCGCACCTCAAGAGCGGGCCGGCGCCTTGACCAAGATGGCACGCCGCTTGCATTTCCATCCGCGCTGGTGCGGCACTTTCGCTCGCCAGGCGGCTGCTGCACTGATCAATCCTGCGCTTTTTTGAGGAGGAAGATATGGATGCTTTTCCGCTACAAGCCTCGGGCGTGGAACAAGAAGGGCCAGGCAAGGCGAAAGACTCGGCCACACATCAGGCCGGCGTGGCGTTGCGGGCCGAACTGGCGAATCTGAAAAACGATCTGGACGCGCTGATGCTGCACCAGGCGACCTTGTCGGATGGGGAATTGAGCGAAGCCTATGCCCGTATCCTGGCGCGAATTGGCGCCTCCGGCGGCACTGCGCGCCAAGCGGCGCAGGATGAAGGCCCACAAAAACCGACACCTTATCAAGCTGCCTGCGCCGAAGTCAGGCAGCGGCCGTTGCAATCCCTGGCAGCAGCGGCGCTAGCCGGCTTTCTGGGCGGCTGGCTGACAAGCGGCCAAACCAGACCATTAACGCGCGCCACGTGGCAGTTGCTGGTGCTGCTCGCTATCCTCGCTCTGGCCTGACGCGTCGCCTGCGCTAGGCGCACCATGGCGACGACTCACTGGCTGGCAGGTGTCGCGGCGCCGGCATGGCGCATCGAACGCGGCTGCTCCAGCCCGGCTTGCGCCGCCGGCCAGACAAACACCAGCCGCTGTGGGCCATGTCCGCCACCGGCCTGGGCGGTCCTGGTCTGCGTGTGGCCGTCTACCGTGGCGCGGACGCGATAGCTGCCGGCATGCGGCACTTTCACCAACATCATCGGGCCATCGCAGGTAGTTTGCAGAACCGGCGTGCCACTTTTGTCAGCAATTTCAACGCTGACGTCGGCCAGGTAACTGCCATCCCGAGCCGCAAAAGTGGACATCAGGTCATAGCTTTTGGCCGCTTGCTTCATCGCGGTCGATTCATCCAGACCGACGCCGCCGCACAGATAGGTAATGCCGTTTTCAGTTGTCGGTTGCATGTCGGCCGCGGCCGTTGGCGCTGCCGGCTGCGACTGCGGCTGTGCCAGTGCGGTGCACGACAGCGTGCAAAGTGCCAGGAAAAGTGTGCTTGTTTTCATGATCGAACCTCCTGTCTCAAGGAAAACAGAGTGACGCCGCCCAGGCATGGCCTGGCGGCAACTACCCGTAACTGCGCCAGCGTGCCGAGCGTCATCATGTCAATGGGACAACGGCGACTGGCAAACGATTCAAAAAAATGCAAAAAATAATGTTTTACGTTGGGCAACAGTTGAACTTTTGTCCTGCCGGCGTGGTTCTAATCACCATTGCGATACAGCTCGCATTCCTGCTTCATCATTTACCGTTCGTCGTTGCTGATTGATAGTGCCAACAGACCAAAGATGTTGAAAAATTTACGTAGTGTCGTGGCCGGAATGCTCGGCACGTTTCGATGAACAGTCCGCTGGCGTTTCGTTTGCAGGTCGATATCTTGCCGCAGCCGGACGAAGTGACTTGCGGGCCGACTTGCTTGCATGCCATCTATCGCTACTGGCAGCAAGACCAGGAGTTGGCGACGGTGATCGCCCGCACCAGCAAGTTTGAACATGGCGGCACGCTGGCGGTTTTTCTCGCCTGTGATGCTTTGCGTCACGGATACCGGGCGACGATCTACACCTACAACCTCACCGTCTTCGATCCCACCTGGTTCGTCGATCGCAGCATTGATATTGCCAACCGCCTGACGCAGCAGCAAGAACTGAAGGCCGATTACCGTCTGCAGTATGCGACCGCCGGCTACCAGGATTTCCTGCGGCTTGGCGGCCGGCTGCGCATGACGCACCTGTCACGTCGCCTGATCCAGGCCATCTTGCGCCGCCGGCTGCCGATCCTGACCGGCCTTAGTTCGACTTACCTGTACCGCACCGCGCGCGAATTCGGCCCGAACGACATGCCGGACGACATCCGCGGTTTGCCGGCCGGCCACTTCGTCGTCATCGCCGGCTACAACCACACCAACCGCACGGTGCTGGTGATGGACCCCTATCAACTCAATCCCTACAACCAGGCTTCCGGCGGCTACTGGATCAGCATCGACCGCGTGATCTGCGCGATTCTGCTCGGCATCGTCACGCATGACGCCAATCTGCTGATCATTCACCCACCCCGAAAGACGGTGCCGCTTGCATCATGAATAATCTGCTGGTCGTCAATCACGCACGCTGCTGGATTTTCGACAGTCCCGCCCTCCCCACTGTCCGCGTCATCACCGCACAAGCCTATTTGACCGAATCCGCATCAGAGCGATTTGATCCCCACTGCACCAGAATCATCAACCTCGCCGCCAATAGCGCCTATCAGGATCGCGCCTGGTATGTGTCGCTGCTGGCGGCCGCGCGTGGCCAGCAGCCGCTGCCCGATCCGCGCACGCTGAGCGATCTTGCGGCACCGGCGCTGACCCAGGCACTGACCCAGTCGCTGCGGCCGCTGATCGCGCAGGCGCAGGTGCCGGCCGATAGCGGTACGCTGGAGTTTCGCAGCTACTTTGGCCGCACGCAGGACGCCCGCTGGTGCGCATTGGCGGCACAACTGTTCGCGCTGCTACCGGCACCGCTGCTGCAGGTTCGCATTGAATTCGACGCCGATGGCGGGCGCGTGGCCAAGCTTGCCTGCTTTGACTGCGACGCCGTGCCGCCGGCGCAGCGCCGCTTCATGCTCGAGGCCGCCGCTACCTGGCTGCAGCCGACCATTCATGGCGCCATTTACAAGAAAGCGCCGGCACTTGCCATCTTGCACGACCCGGCTGCCAGCGAGCGGCCGTCCAACGCGCTGGCCCTGAAAAAATTCGTCAGCGCCGCCGAACAGCTGCAGATGTCTGCGGAAATGATCACCAGGCAGGACTTGGCGCGGCTGCCGGAATTCGATGCCCTCTTCATCCGCGACACTACCCACGTCAATCACTACACTTATCAGGCGGCGCGCCAGGCGGCGCTACAGGGCGCCATCGTGATCGACGATCCCGACTCGATCATCCAATGCTGCAACAAAATTTACCTGGCGGAATTGCTGGCGCGCCACCATATCCGGCAGCCGCGCAGCATGCTGGTGCATGGCGACCGGCTGGACCGAATGCTGCAACAGGTGATTGGCACACTCGGCTTGCCGTGCGTCTTGAAGCAGCCGGACGGCGCGTTTTCACGTGGCGTCCTGAAAGCCGACTCGGCTGCCGCGCTGGAAGCGGGCGCGCGCCGCTTGCTGCAACATTCGGCGCTGATCCTGGCACAGGAATATCTGCCGACCGCGTTCGACTGGCGCATCGGCATCCTGGAGCGCCAGCCACTATTCGCCTGCAAATATTTCATGGTGCCCGGGCACTGGCAAATCGTGAAAAACGACCGGCAAGCGCTGATCGAGGGCAAAACCCAGGCCTTGCCGCTCGCTGCCGCGCCAGCCGCCGTGGTGGAGGTCGCACTACAGGCAGCGAACCTGATCGGCGCCGGCTTTTATGGTGTCGACGTCAAGCAGGCCGGCGGCCAAAGTTACGTCATGGAGATCAACGACAATCCAAACGTGGACGCCGGCCATGAAGATCACGTATTGCAAGACGATCTGTACCGTACCGTGATGACGGTATTCCGTCGGCGCATCGACGCCGCGGCCAGGCGAAGCGCATAGCGGGCATCGCCATGAATGATCCCGCTGCTCCCTACCCCCTGTTTTCCGCCTACGGCATCGAACTCGAATACATGATCGTGGCGAGGGCGTCGCTTGATGTACTACCGATCGCCGATCGCTGCCTGCCGCGACCAGCCACCACCACGCCCGAGCCGGCGCCACTGCTTGACTGGTCGAACGAGCTGGTACTGCATGTGATCGAAGTGAAGAATCCGCAGCCGCAAGCGCTGGCCCTGCTGCCCACGGCATTCCAGGAGGCGGTACGGATCATGAATCAGGACCTGCAGCCCGCGGCAGCGCAATTGATGCCAGGCGCCATGCATCCATGGATGCAGCCGAGTTCGGAAACGCGGCTGTGGCCGCATGAGCACAACGACATCTATCGCACCTATGATCGCATTTTCAATTGCCGCCGCCATGGCTGGGCCAATCTGCAAAGCATGCATGTCAACCTGCCGTTCGCCAGCGACAGCGAATTCGTGCAATTGCATGCGGCGCTGCGTCTGCTGCTCCCGCTGCTGCCGGCGCTGGCGGCCAGCTCGCCATTGATGGAAGGTAGCGCGACGGGTTTTGCTGATACCCGGATGGAAGTTTATCGGCACAATGCCGGTGCCTTTGCCGCCATCGCCGGCACTGTCATCCCGGAATCGGTAGCTGGCATGCAAGACTATCGGCAACGCATCCTGCAACCGATGTATGACTCCATCGCCGACGCCGATCCCGAAGGCGTCTTGCGGCACGAATGGCTGAATTCGCGCGGCGCGATTGCGCGTTTCGAACGCAATGCGATCGAGATTCGGGTACTCGACATGCAGGAATGTCCGCAAGCCGATCTCGCCATTGCCGCCGCCGTGGTGGCCGTGACGAAAATGCTGTACCGCAAGGCTGTGGCGGCGCAGGCGCCATTTGACACAGGGCGGCTGACACAGGTGCTGCAGGCGTGCA
Source organism: uncultured beta proteobacterium (assembly GCA_963707665.1). Lineage (GTDB taxonomy): Bacteria > Pseudomonadota > Gammaproteobacteria > Burkholderiales > Burkholderiaceae_D > DATJCV01. The sequence continues at coordinate 104,052 of CAVPQU010000015.1, forward strand.
TCCGGGCGGCGGAACAAGCCGTGATTGACGATGCCCGCTATCTGGCGCTATTGGGCTTTCCGGAGCGGCGCTGCAGCGCCAGCGATTTGTGGCAGCACTTGCTCGAAAGCGTGGCGCCGGGCGAGCTCAATGTTGCCAACCGCACCATACTCGACACGATACTGCACCGAGGAACGCTGGCGCGGCGCCTGTTGCGTGCGTTGGCCGGCGACTATCGGCGCGCGCCGTTGCGCGTGGTGTATCAGGAATTGTGCGATTGCCTGCAACACGGGCGTCAGTTTCAGCCCTAGATCGTAGCCGCGATGGAAAATGGACAATTTCTGCTGATCAGTTGCGAACATGGCGGCTACCAGATCCCCCCGCCATACCGCGCACTGTTCCGCGATCGACAGCTTTTACTGCGCAGCCACTACGGTTACGATGCCGGCGCTCTGCAGTTGGCGCGCCAAATGGCGGCAACCCTGGCGGCGCCGCTGCAAGCCGCTACCGTCAGCCGCCTGCTGATCGATCTGAATCGCTCGCCCGCACACCCACGTTTGTATTCGAGCACAACGCGCGGCCTGACGCTGGCGCAACGCCGTGAGATTTTCGAGCGCTATTACCTGCCGTACCGGACTGCGGTGCAACTGCGGATCGCCAGCGCCATCGCCGATGGCCAGCGGGTGCTGCATGTTTCCTGCCACAGCTTCACGCCGCTGCTGAACGGCAAGCTGCGCGATACCGACCTCGGCCTGCTGTACGACCCGGCGCGCACGGCCGAAACCATGTTTTGTCAGCGCTGGCAGGCCAGCCTCAAGGCTGCTTTGCCGGACCTGAAAATACGGCGCAATGTGCCGTACAAAGGAAGCGCCGACAGCTTCACCGCTTTCCTGCGGCGTCATTTTGACGATGCGCAGTATGCCGGCGTCGAGCTTGAAGTCAACCAGAAACATGTGGTGACTGGCACCGCTGCATGGCCGGCCTTGCGGCGTGCGATCGTGGACAGCTTGCGCATCGTGCTCGGCCATGCGGCATGGTCCGACCGAAGTTGCGTTTGTAATAACTACCGTCCGTCGTAAAAACTACCGCACCCCAGCAATCTCGCATCCGATTGTGCGTGGAGCGTACGTGGCAAGCATTGTTCACCGACGAGCAACTGGCACATTTACTGCATGCAGATTGCTAGCCATTGCCACTTTCCACCATTATCGAGGCCCCCTATGCTACAGATGAATAAAATTCTTCCGTGCGCGATAAGCGCACTTGCACTACTGACGCTGAGCGCCTGCAGCATGATGAAAATGCCCGACATGTCGACATCCGCCGCTCCTAGCACGGCAACGTCCAGCATGGCTTCCGCCGTCGGCGTAGTGCAGTCAATCGAGCGGGTCGACCAGAAGGATGCCGGCATTGGCGTTGGCACGATCACCGGCGTCGTCGTCGGCGACACCCGAAGCAGCCGCGTCCGGGATGATCGGGCTTATCGTGTGACGCTGCGTATGGACGATGGCGCGCAACAGGTATTTGCTACTGAAACCAATCCCAGCCTGCGCGTCGGCGACCGCGTACAGATCGTCAATGGCATCGTCGAACATTATTGATTTTTGAACATTGCAGGTCTGCATGCCGGCAGCGGATCGATCCGCCCATCCACATCTGCACCTGCACCTGCGCCAAGGAGAAACAACATGGCTATTACCGACCGCAACCTGACCGGAACCTATCGCAACCCGGCGATGGACAACAGTGCCACGTTGCGGCGTCCGCTTTTTTCCTCCCTGCGCTGGGGTGCGATCCTGGCCGGTGTGGTGGTTGGCGTGGCGCTGCAGATGGTACTGACCATGCTCGGCGTGGCCACCGGCCTTTCCACCCTGGAGGTAGGCGCCGGCGAATCGGCCAGCGCCACCGGACCCTTGCTGTGGGCCGGCATCAGCATGCTGATCGCCGCCTTCGTCGGCGGCTATGTAGCGGCGCGGTCGTCCGGCTTGAAGCGCAAAAGCGATGGCCTGCTGCATGGCGCTACCGCCTGGGGCGTGACTACTCTGCTGTTTGTCGTGCTGGCAGCGTCGGCCGGCGGCAGCATCCTGGGCGGCATCTTCGGCACCATGGGTGAAGCGATGACCCAGTCCAACAATGGCGTTGCCGGCGGCGTATTGAGTCGGCAATTCGGCAATGTCGACCCCGGGATCGTCGACCGTTTCGAACGCCAGATTCAGGCTGGCAACCGGAATGACGCCATACAGTTGCTGACCGGCTCCCTCAATATGGATCCACAGCGTGCCGCTACCATTGTCGATCAGGCGCTGATTGTCGCCGGCTCGCCCGAGCAGGCGTCGCCGCAAGGAAGGGCTGCGGCGAATCGCACGGTGCAAATGGCGTCGAGCACCGCCTGGATGGTATTTGGCGCCATGGCCCTGTCACTCGCGCTGGGCATGAGTGGCGGCTTGCTCGGCGCCAGCGGTGCCCGGCGCATGGTATGGGACGGCAGCTCGGCGCCACAGGCCGCCTGATGCTGCGGCACAAACGGCCCAGCGGCTTGGGCCTGACCCGGCTGTTGCCTGGCATGAAGCTAGGCGGTGCACTGGGATTTCCGTTTTCTATTGCGCGCCATCCATGATCGGCAATGTTTCCTTCGAGTGGCTGTATTCCTCCAGCCGGTTGTACAGGGTTTTCAGGCTGATGCCTAACATGTCGGCGGCCCTTTTTTTCACCCCCTTACACAGTTCCAGCGTGGCAAAAATCAGCTGACGCTCGGCATCGGCCAAGGAAGTACCGAGCGCGATCGACAGCGTCATGCCGGGCGGCAGCGTGGCCGCTTCCGATGGCGTCAACAACACACTATCGATGATCCGATCGGCAAGAATGAAGGCATGCTGGATGTGGTTGCGCAACTCGCGCACGTTGCCCGGCCAGTGATAACCAGCCAGCGCCCCGGTTGCGCCCGGTGCAATCAGCTTGTCAGTGCCATGGACACGATTGAAGTCATCCAGAAAATAGTGCGCCAGCAATTCAATATCGTCTTCCCGTTCGCGCAACGGAGGAATTTGCAGTGGAAACACATTCAGGCGATGGTACAGATCAAGCCGCAAGCTGCCGCTTGCCACCGCTTCCCGCGGGTCGCGGTTGCTGGCGGCGATAATGCGCACATCGGTCTCGATCTCCTGATGGCCACCGATACGCATGAACGACCCGCTTTCCAGGACCCGCAGCAGCTTGACCTGCAGCTCGGGCGGCATCTCGGTAATTTCATCGAGAAACAGCGTTCCGCCGCTGGCTCGTTCGAAATAGCCTTTATGCAAGCGGTCGGCACCGGTAAAACTACCCTTTTCGTGTCCGAAAATCTCGCTTTCAATCAACTGCGGTGAAATGGCTCCGCAATTGACTGGTAGGAAAACCTGCTTTTGGCGCAGGCTGAGCTCGTGTAGCGTTTGCGCCGCCATTTCCTTGCCGGTGCCGCTTTCCCCCAGCAACAACACCGACGCTTCAGTCGGCGCCACCCGGCTGATCTGTGCATACAGCTTTTGCATCGCCAGCGAAGTTCCCAGCATCTCACCAAAATGACCGAGGCGGCATAGCTTGCCGCGCAGTGCGCCGATCTCCGTGCGTAGATCAACCGCACGCGGGACGCGCGACAGCAACGCTTTCAAGCGGCGCAAATTAATGGGTTTGGTCAGATAGTCGGCCGCTCCCAGCCGCAGCGCCTCGACTGCGGTCTCGACACTGGCATGGCCGGTAATCAAGACGATTTCAATACCGGCGCGGCAATCCGCATCATTAAAAAAATCGATTCCGTTACCGTCAGGCAGGCTCAGGTCGGTCAGCACCACATCGGGCCGTTGCCGTGCGATCTGCTGCTTGGCCGTACGTAAGCTGCCAGCGCACGCTGCGGTACAACCTTCAGCCGAAATGGTTTTGACTAGCGTCTCACAGGTAGCGACATCGTCGTCCACGATTAGCACATGCGGCATAGTTTCCTATCTCGACTCACGCGGCGGCGATGCCGCTCAATTGGGAAAACCGCCCTCCCTGGCTGGCAGGGCGATACGGATCAAATCAGCCCTCAGCCAGCCTTGACTGCCAGCTTGTTATCGACATTCTTGACCCCTTCGATACCACGCACGATTCCTACCGCCTTGTCGATTTGCGCCTGGCTGGCGGCAGTGCCACTCAAGGTCACGTCACCGTTGGCGGTGTCGACATGGATATCAGCAGCCTTGACGTCGCTATCCGCCAGCAGCGCCGCCTTGACCTTGGTAGTAATGACTGTATCGTCCACTGCCGCGCCAGCGGTGGCGCTGGTGCCCGACGGAGCCGACGACGTGTCGCTGCCCGGACTCGCAGGTGGCGTCGTAGCAGAAGTGTCCGGAGCAGGAGCGGGGGCTGGTGCGGGTGGCGGTGCGTTGGTCTCGGGAGCGGGAGCTGGGCTTGCTGGGGCGCCGCTATTTGAGCCTGGGCTGGCCTCACTGCCGGTATTGCGGTTGCAGCCAGTCAATAACAGGCCCAGAGCAGCCATCGCCAGAATATATTTGACGTTTTTGAGTATTGCAGTCATCTCTTTTCCTTTCAGCTAAGGGGGCACCTCCTATTCTTGACCGTGATCTTTTCCATTAGTTCTTATACAAGTTTTCAGGTAATCGGAACGCAAAGCCGCTTGGCGCTCTCTACTTTATTTACTTGTTATTTACTTGTGCCAGTGCCCCCAGTGCCGCCACCGCCGGTATTGCCACTCGCACCACCGCTGCTTTGCTGATTGGCGTTGTCTTGCTGATTACCGCTGCTTGGCTGACCGCTAGTGCCTCCCGAGCTCGAGCCGGATGACCCGCTTGACGTACCGGGCGTACCTGGGGGGTTATTGTTGGCGCCGCGGTTGCAACCCGGCAGCGCTACACACAAGATCGCTGCCAGCAGCGTCATTCCGGAGATTTTAGAAAATGATTTCATGTTGTCACCTTTTAACGTTGGTCGCACACAATTACCAGACCGGTATGGTTGCCAACCGCGCTCACCTATGCCGGCCTTGATCTACGTGCAGAATGCGTGCCAGCGTCCGCTGCTCATCGCGTCGGGCTATGCCGGCAAAAAAACTTTGGTGCGTAAAAATTACCGCTTTGCGGTAATACTTGCCGCCTGCACGCTGTTGCCATCAAGGCAGTCGGGAAATGCCTAACGCCATGATCACCGACGACCCTCTGAAATTAAAACGCTTCGGCTTGCTGTACGGATCGGCGCCGGTCATGGAAACGCTCTACCGGCAGATCGACAAGGTTGCCGGCACTGATGCAACGGTGCTGCTGGTCGGCGAAAGTGGGACCGGCAAGGAGTTGGTTGCACAAACCATCCATCAAAAAAGCCGGCGCTGCCAGCAACCTTTCATCACGGTGAACTGTGGCGCGATTCCGCCGCAGTTGATCGAAGCAGCGCTTTTCGGGCATGAAAAGGGCAGTTTCACCGGCGCTCAGCGCCAGCACATCGGCTATTTCGAACAGGCGGCAGACGGTACGCTGTTTCTCGATGAAATCACCGAGATGCCGCTCAACATGCAAGTTCGGCTGCTGCGTGTGCTGGAATGCAGCCGCTTCATGCGCGTCGGCGGCGAGCGCGAAGTATGCGTGAATTTTCGCTTGCTGGCCGCCACCAATCGCGATCTTGCGGCTGCGGTGGAGCATGGCAACTTGCGCGAGGATCTGATGTATCGACTGGCGGTGTTTCCGCTGCGGGTGCCGCCATTGCGTGAACGCGGCGAGGACATCGTGCTGCTGGCACGGCATTTCCTTGAACTATTGAACGAGAAGGAACATAGCAGCAAGGACTTTTCTCCCGCCTCGCTGGAGCTGGCCCGTAGATACGCTTGGCCGGGCAACGTCAGGGAGTTGAAGAATATGGTGCAGCGCGCATTCATACTGGCGGGCGCTTCGCTCAACCTGGACGAATGCCTGTCCGAACCGGCCACGCATGGCACTGGCTTGCGCTCAGGTCATCTGAATTTTCCCGCCGGCATGCCGCTGGCAAGCGCGCAACGGGAAATTATTCTGGCGACGCTGAAACACTTTGGCGGCGACAAGCGCCAGACCGCCAACACCCTCGGCATCAGCCTGAAGACGCTGTACAACCGGCTCAAGGAGTATTGACCGGCTTGGCGGCCAGCGTCACGCTGGCCAGCCGTTCAGTGATGCGTGCCCTTCTTCTGGTATTTGCTCTTGCCCGCCTGTTTCAGCGCTATGGCGACCGCTTGCTTGACCGCCTTTTTTTTGCTCTTCGGACGAGAACTACCTATCGTGCCGTCCTGTTCCCAGTCGTGCACGATTTTTTCAATCTTGTGGCTGACTTTATCGTCATCCTGTTTTTTTCCCCTGGTTGACGGCATCGTGTCACCTCCATCAAGAAAATATGCTGCTTGAACAGGCGTGCAGTTTTCGTGCCAGAAGATAAGCCACTGCAAGTCAGGCTGCGCGTTGCTGACTATGGGCCCATGCCTGCAGCAGGACGGCAGCATCGGCGCTCGCCAGCGCTTTCGGGTCGGACAGCATTTGCCGGAACGCGCGTGCACCCGGCATGCCGGCCGTTAAGCCCAGCATATGGCGCGTCATGCTGTTCAGTTTCGGGCCAGTTCCGGCCTGGCGCGCTCGTGCCAGCTGCATTTCAATATACGGCTGCAGCGCCTGCAGCACCTCGGCACGCGACTTCGGCATGCTGCTGTCGGCGTAATAGCGCTGGTCAAAGGCTGCCATCAGATATGGGTTGTGATACGCCTCGCGCCCCAACATCACGCCATCCACCTGCTGCAGGTGGGCGTCAATTTCGGCCAGGGTCCTGATGCCGCCATTGATGATCATTTCCAGGTGCGGAAAATCGCGCTTGAGCCGATATACCCATTCGTAGCGCAACGGCGGAATCTCGCGATTTTCCTTGGGGCTCAAACCCTTCAGGATCGCATTGCGGGCGTGCACGATGAATGTCCGGCAACCGGCATCGGCCAGGACGCCGATGAAATCGCGCACGAAATCATAGGAATCCACCTGATCGATACCGATCCGGTGCTTGACGGTGACATCAATCCCAACCGCGTCGCGCATCGCCTTGACGCAATCGGCGACCAGTTGCGGCTCCATCATCAGGCAGGCGCCAAACGCGCCTTTCTGCACGCGTTCGGACGGACAACCGCAATTCAGGTTGATCTCGTCATAACCCCATTGCTCTCCCAGCTTGGCGCTCTTGGCCAGCTCGGCCGGTTCACTGCCGCCCAGTTGCAAGGCGACCGGATGTTCTTCCTGATTGAAATCCAGATGACGCGGCAGGTCGCCATGCAACAAGGCGCCGGTAGTCACCATTTCGGTATACAACCAGGTATGGCGGGTGATCTGGCGATGGAAGACGCGGCAATGGCGGTCTGTCCAATCCATCATCGGGGCCACGGCAAGGCGGCGTGCAGGGAGCTTGGTGTGTTTCAAGACGTGGAGCAATGGCAAAAGTTATCATTGTACCGGCATCGATCCGATCCCATCTCCTATCGGAAGTCAGCCAAACGGTCTACCATAGTCAAATATCTGGTCCATCATTCCACGAATAAAGAAGGAGGAGTCATGCCGAACCGCAGCAAGCTCAATACCGACCATTTCTGGATGCCGTTCACCGCCAATCGCCAGTTCAAGCATGCACCGCGCATGCTGGTGGCCGCGTCCGGCATGCATTACACCAGCGACGACGGCCGCCAAATCCTGGATGGCACCTCCGGCCTGTGGTGCGTCAATGCCGGCCATGCGCATCCGAAGATCGTCGCCGCCATCCAGCAGCAGGCGGCAACGATGGATTTCGCGCCCACCTTCCAGATGGGCCATCCAAAGGCTTTCGAAGCCGCCAGCGCGCTGGTCTCGATCGCGCCGGAAGGATTGAACCGGGTATTTTTCTGCAATGACGGCTCGGAAGGCGTCGATACCGCGCTGAAGATCGCGCTGGCCTATCACAAGGTGCGCGGCGATGCCTTCAAGACACGCCTGATCGGGCGCGAACGCGGCTATCACGGAGTGGGCTTCGGCGGCATCGCGGTCGGCGGCATCGCCGGCAACCGCAAGCACTTCGGCCCGGCGCTGCCCGACATCGATCATCTGCGCCATCCGCTGAACATCCAGAAAAACGCCTTCACGCGCGGGCTACCGGAGCATGGCGCGGAAATGGCCGACGAATTCGAGCAGCGCATTCTGGCATTGCATGACCCAGCCACGGTGGCAGCGCTGATCGTCGAGCCGGTGCAAGGCTCGACCGGCGTGATCCTGCCGCCCAAAGGCTATCTGCAAAAGCTGCGCGCGATTTGCGACAAGTACGGCATCCTGCTGATTTTCGATGAAGTGATCACCGGTTTCGGCCGACTCGGCACGCCGTTCGCCGCCGATTATTTCGGCGTGGTGCCGGACATGATCGTCTGCGCCAAGGGCCTCACCAATGCCGCGGTGCCGATGGGCGCGGTACTGGTACGCCAGGATATTCACGATACCTTCATGGCCGCCGCGCCGGAAAACGCGATCGAGTTCTATCACGGCTATACCTACAGCGCGCACCCGCTGGCAGCTGCCGCGGCAGTGGCGACCATCGACGTCCTGAAGAGCGAACACTTGTTTGACCGGGCGGCGGCGATGGCGCCGTATTTCGAGCAGGCCGCACACAGCCTGAAAGGCTTGCCGTACGTGAAGGACATCCGCAACCTGGGCTTGGTGTGCGGCATCGAACTGGAATCGATCCCGGGGCAGCCGACCGCGCGCGCCTTCGATGTGTTCCTCAAATGCTTCCACGACAAGGGCGTGCTGATCCGCACCACCGGCGACATCATCGCCTTGTCGCCGCCGTTGATCGTCGAGAAAAACCACATCGACCAGCTGTTCGGGGCGATTGCCGACATCCTGAAAACGCAAAGCGCGGTCGCTGCCAAGCAATCGGCCCTGGCCTGATTTCACCCTGCCTTGGTCCAATAAAAAACCGCCGATACCGGCGGTTTTTTATTGGACAGCACAGACGTCAAGGCAACAGGATTCAGGCGGTGGAATTGCCGGCCAGCGCCCGGCTGCCGCCACGCATCGCCGCCACTTCATTGGCGACCAATGCGGTCAGTACGATCGCGCCGCCCACCAGGGTTTCCCGCAACGGCGTTTCGCCGGCGCCGAGCCAGGCCCAGATCGGCCCCAGCAGCACCTCGATCAACGCCAGCAGCGACAGCTCGGGCGCCGACAACGAGCGCGCCGCGATCACCATCAGCATGCAGGGAAAGCCGAGCTGGAAAAACCCCAGCGTCGCCAGGATGCCGAGATCGTGTGCCGAGGTCTGCAGCGGCCACGCCAGCGGTAGCATCAGCAGCGCGGAAAATACGCCGCCCAGGAACACCGCCGGAATCAAGTCGATCGCCTGGCCGGCTTTTTTCAGGGTGATGACGTTGATCGAGGCCGCCAGCGGCACGCCCAGCGCAATCGTCATGCCGGCCAGTTCGCGGGCGCCAACCTGCGCCAGGCTGCCGGCAAACATCCAGATCATGCCGGCCACCGCCACCAGGATCGCCAGCCAGGTGCGCAGCGCAATTTCCTGCCGCAGGAAAATCCAAGCCAGGAAGGCCGTCAGCAAAGGCGAGACGCTCATCACGATCAAGGTATTGGCGACCGTGGTCATGGTCAGCGCGATCATGAAGCAGCAAAACATCACGCACCACATCAGGCCCGAGACCAGACCGGGCTTGCCCAGCCGGCGCAGCACCGCCGGCGCCTGACGGCGCTGCTGCCAGGCCAGCGCCGCCGCCACAAACAGGGCGGCAAAAACACTGCGCCAGAAAGTGACTTCAAAGCCCTGCGCGTTCTCCAGGTGGCGCGTCAGCACACCGGCCATGCTCCACAAGGTGGCGGCGCATACCATCAGCAAGACGGCGCGCGAATGTTGTGTCAGTAGCGGCATGCGCTGCGTGCTTTCTGCAAGGCAGCCCATCTGGCTTTTGGAAATGGCTTTGAGGCGATCATATACTCCGGATACCAATAGTGAATTACGGGCGTCAAACGGCAGTTTAAATCACATACTCCAGCAATACCACTCTTCGTTCAGCACCATGCGCTTGCCCACGTGCCCGCCTGGCGCCAAACCGACCGCCAGCACAGGTGCGCATCCGAACCGATACAGCCCGCCCCCGCCCGGCGGATATGCCAGCGCCGACCAAAGGGCCAACAAAACGGCCCGCCGATCCGGAACGCAGCCATGCGGCGTTCGGAAGCGGCGAGCCGGTCCTCTTCATCGATGGCTGCATGCGGCAGCCATCTGCCATCAGCGCATTACGCCGCTTCGCGCGACGCTTTCTTGCGCTCGTGTTCCTTCAAGTGACGCTTGCGCAGGCGAATGCTTTTCGGTGTGATCTCGACCAGTTCGTCGTCCTCGATGAACTCGACCGCGTATTCCAGCGACAGCTGCACCGGCGGCACCAGCCGCACCGCTTCGTCGGTGCCCGAAGCGCGCACGTTGGTCAGCTGCTTGCCCTTGATCGGGTTGACCACCAGGTCGTTGTCGCGCGAATGGATGCCGATGATCATGCCTTCGTAGACCGGATCGTTGTGCACCACGAACATGCGGCCGCGATCCTGCAGCTTCCAGATCGCATACGCCACCGCCGCGCCGTCATCCTGCGAGACCAGCACGCCGTTGCGGCGGCCGGCCATCTCGCCCTTGGAGGTATCGACCGGCGCGTAGTCGTCGAACACGTGGCTCATCAGGCCGGTGCCGCGCGTCAGCGTCATGAACTCGCCCTGGAAGCCGATCAGGCCGCGGGCGGGAATCCGGTATTCCAGCCGCACGCGTCCCTTGCCGTCCGGCTCCATGTTCTGCAGCTCGCCGCGGCGGCGGCCGAGTTCTTCCATCACGCCGCCCTGGTTGACTTCTTCGACGTCGACGGTCAGGTTTTCGTACGGCTCGTGACGCACGCCATCCACCATTTTGAACACCACGCGCGGACGCGATACGGCAAGTTCAAAGCCTTCGCGGCGCATGTTTTCGATCAGGATGGTCAGATGCAATTCGCCGCGGCCCGAGACTTCATAGGTCGAATCGTCGTTTTCAGCCTGCACCACGCGCAGCGCCATGTTCGATTTCAATTCGCGCTCCAGGCGATCGCGGATCTGGCGCGTGGTCACGAACTTGCCTTCGCGGCCGGCCAGCGGCGAATTGTTGACCATGAAGTTCATGGTCAGCGTCGGCTCGTCGATTTTCAGCATCGGCAAGGCGTTCGGCGCCTCGGGCGCGCAAATCGTGGTACCGATGCCGATCTCTTCGATGCCGTTGATCAGCACGATGTCGCCAGCCAGGGCTTCGTCGACCAGCACCCGGTCCAGGCCGTGGAAGGTCAGCACCTGGTTGATGCGGGCCTTGGTCGGCTTGTCGTCCGGACCGTTCATGAACACGACATCCTGCAGGGCGCGCACACGGCCGCTGAGGATACGGCCGACGCCGATCTTGCCGACGTAGGAAGAATATTCCAGCGAGGTGATCTGCAGTTGCAGCGGGCCATTCGGGTCGTCCTGGCGCGCGGGAACGTGTTCCAGGATCGCTTCGAACAGCGGCTTCATGTTTCCGCCGCGCACATCCGGCGTCAAGCCGGCGTAACCGTTCAGGCCGGATGCATAGATGATCGGAAAATCCAGTTGCTCTTCGGTGGCGCCCAATTTGTCGAACAGGTCGAAGGTCGCATTGATGGCCCAGTCCGGACGCGCGCCGGGACGGTCGATCTTGTTCAGCACCACGATCGGCTTCAAACCCAGTCCCAAGGCCTTGCGCGTGACGAAGCGGGTCTGCGGCATCGGGCCTTCCTGCGCATCGACCAGCAGCAGCACGCTGTCCACCATCGACAGCACGCGCTCCACCTCGCCGCCGAAATCGGCGTGGCCCGGGGTGTCGACGATATTGATGTGGGTGCCTTCGTACTCCACCGCGCAATTCTTCGACAGGATCGTAATGCCGCGCTCCTTTTCGATGTCGCCCGAATCCATCACGCGGGAATCCACATGCTGGTTGTCGCGGAAAGTGCCGGACTGGCGCAGCAGCTGATCGACGAGAGTGGTCTTGCCGTGATCAACGTGAGCGATGATGGCAATGTTGCGAATGGCGCGTTTTGGGTTTGGCATGATGGACATCAAAAAATTCAGTTAGCCTAAGATTTTAACATGTTGCGCCGCAAAATTTCGAAATCCTTTTTCCTTGCCGGCAGACGAATATTTACGGAAAGAAAAATGAAATCAATCACTTGCGGCAGCCGCCAGACTGCTCTTCACGCATCCGGCACGATGTCGGCGGCGACTGCGCTTGCAGCGCCAAGTTCGGTCGGCGCAGTGGCAATCAAGCGCTCCGGCAACAGCACGCCATATTCGACCAGGGTGGCGCTGCCAAGGAAGACGCCGGATTCGGCATATACGCGCATGCGCCCGGTAGCCGCGGGAATCGATAACCCTTCCTTGCCCAAGGCCAGACGCTGGCCATGCAGGAAGCGCGCCGCCAGCGCGGCCGGCAGATGCAATGCCGGAAACGTCCCGATCAGGGTATCGACCGGCGCCAGCAGTCGCATCCGCTCGGACGCCGGCTGCGCTGCCAGTTGCTCCAGCGTGATGGCCTGCTCGACCGCCAGCGCGCCGACCGCGGTACGGCGCAGCGCTTGCAAATGCGCGCCGCAACCAAGCGCGGCGCCAATGTCTTCACCCAGCACCCGGATATAGGTACCCTTGCTGCAGGTGACGCGTAGGCGCAACAGCGGCGCCTGATAATCCAAATAATCGAGCCGATGGATCGTGACTGCCCGCGCCGCCCGTTCCAGTGTGATGCCGGCGCGCGCGTATTCATACAACGGTTTGCCATCGCGCTTCAAGGCCGAATGCATCGGTGGAATCTGCTCGATCGGGCCGCGAAAGCGCGCCAGCACGGCTTCGATATCGGTGGCGTTAACCCGTACCGGGCTGCTGGCCAGCACCTCGCCTTCGGTATCGCCAGTGGCGGTGCGCAAACCGAGATGCACCACCGTTTCATAGGTTTTATCGGCGTCCAGCAAGTCCTGTGCAAACTTGGTGGCTTCCCCAAAACACAAGGGCAGCAAGCCGGTGGCGAATGGATCGAGGGTGCCGGTATGACCGGCTTTTTTGGCGTTCAGCGCACGCTTGGCCTGCACCAGTGCATCATTGCTGGAGCCGCCCGCGGCTTTATCCAGCAACAGGACGCCATCGATTGCAAGCCTGCTGTTCTTTCGGGAAATCTGCGCCATCATGAGGGAGCATCGCGGCGGCGTACTGCCCGCCAGCACTGCTAGTCAGTCGAGTCCTTGGCCCGGGTGGCGTTCGCCTCGGTGATCAGGCGCGACATCTCGATGCCGCGTACGGTCGAGGTATCGTGCACGAAGTGCAGCTCCGGCAGAGTGTGGATCGTCAGGCGCCGGCCCAGCTGCATGCGCAGGAAGCCGGCCGCCTTGCTCAAGCCATGGACCGTGCTCTGCACCGCCGCCGGATCGTCCGCCAGCGTCGTGAAAAACACCTTGGCATGCGCATAATCCGGCGTCACCTGCACTTCGGTGATGGTGATCATGCCCACGCGCGGGTCCTTCAGTTCGAAGGCGATGATTTCGGACAGGTCGCGCTGGATCTGGTCGGCTACGCGCAAGCCGCGCTGCGGAATGGATTTACTGTGTTTCGCCATGCTTGTCACCTTAAACAACGCAGCCCGGACGAAGGCGCCATATGCGGCACCTCATCCGGGCTGTAATAACCGCCTGCTATAACAACCGTCTGCGACAGCCGGCTTACAGCGTACGGGCGATTTCCTGGACTTCGAAAATCTCCAGCTGATCGCCTTCCTTGATATCGTTGAAATTTTTCAGCGACAGGCCGCACTCGAAGCCGGCCTTGACTTCCTTGGCATCATCCTTGAAGCGTTTCAGCGATTCCAGTTCACCGGTCCACAGCACGACATTGTCGCGCAGCAGGCGCACCGACGAGCCGCGCCGCACCAGGCCGTCCAGCACGTAGCAGCCGGCAATCGCGCCGACCTTGCTGACGTGGAACACCTGGCGAATTTCGACCAGGCCCAGGATCTGCTCGCGCTTCTCGGGCGCCAGCATGCCGGATAGCGCCGCCTTGATCTCATCCACCGCATCGTAAATGATGTTGTAGTAACGGATATCGATGCCATTGGCTTCGGCCAGCTTGCGCGCCGACGCATCGGCACGCGTATTGAAGCCGATGATGACCGCTTTCGACGCCACTGCCAGGTTGACGTCGGACTCGCTGACGCCGCCGACGCCAGCATGCACCACCTGCACCCGCACCTCCGCCGTGGACAGCTTTTGCAGCGATTGCACCAGCGCTTCCTGCGAACCCTGGACGTCGGTCTTGATGATCAGCGGCAGATTCTGGACTTCGCCTTCGGCCATCTGCTCAAACATGTTTTCCAGCTTGGCCGCCTGCTGCTTGGCCAGCTTGACGTCGCGGAACTTGCCCTGACGGAAGAGACCGATCTCACGAGCCTTGCGCTCATCGGCCATCACCATCACATCTTCGCCCGCCACCGGCACTTCAGTCAGGCCCTGGATCTCGACCGGAATCGATGGGCCGGCTTCGGCAACACTCTTGCCGTTCTCGTCCAGCATAGCCCGCACCCGCCCGTAGGACGAACCGGCCAGCACCACGTCGCCACGCTTCAAAGTGCCCGACTGCACCAGGATCGTTGCCACCGGACCGCGCCCCTTGTCCAGCCTGGCTTCGATTACCAGCCCCTTGGCGGGCGCCTCCACCGGCGCCTTCAGTTCCAGCACTTCGGCTTGCAGCAGCACTTGTTCCAGCAAGGCGTCGATGCCTTCGCCAGTCTTGGCCGAGACCGGGACAAACGGCGATTCTCCGCCGTATTCTTCCGGCACCACCTGCTCGGCCACCAGTTCCTGCTTGACCCGGTCCGGATTGGCGGTCGGCTTGTCGACCTTGGTAATCGCCACCACCAGCGGCACACCGGCCGCTTTCGCATGCGCGATCGCTTCCTTGGTTTGCGGCATCACGCCGTCATCAGCGGCCACCACCAGGATCACGATATCGGTCGCCTGCGCGCCACGCGCACGCATCGCGGTAAAGGCTTCGTGCCCTGGCGTGTCGAGGAACGTAACGATGCCGCGCGGCGTTTTGACGTGATAGGCGCCAATATGCTGCGTAATGCCGCCGGCTTCGCCAGACGCGACCTTGGTGCGGCGGATATAGTCCAGCAGCGAGGTCTTGCCGTGATCGACGTGACCCATGACGGTCACTACCGGCGCCCGCGGCAATGCTTCCACGTCAGCCTGTTCATGCCCCTCTTCCAGCAGCGCTTCCGGATCGTCCAGCTTGGCCGCGTGCGCGGTATGTCCCATTTCTTCCACCAGGATCATCGCAGTTTCCTGGTCCAGAACCTGGTTGATGGTAACCATCTGCCCCAGCTTCATCAGATGCTTGATGACTTCGGACGCCTTGATCGACATCTTGTGGGCAAGCTCTGCCACCACGATGGTTTCCGGGATATACACATCCTTGACCACCGCTTCGGTCGGTGCCTGGAAATTGCTTTCATGGGCCTCGCCATGGTGATTGCCGCGGCGTCCCTTGGGGCCGGCGCGCCACGCATCGCGACCGCCGCCGGTATTGCCGCGGGTCTTGATGCCGAGACCGCGCTTCTTGGCGTCGTCCTGCCAGGTGGACGAGACATTGGCCGACTTGATCGACTTCTTGTCTGCCACCACTGGCTTCTTCTCGTCCTTCTTTTCGCCCGGCTTCTTGTCGCCCGGCCGATGCAAGGTACCATCCGGCCCACGCACCGCAGTCGCCGGGGTCGGCAGCTCCGGCGCCTTGATGACCTTGCGCGGCGTGCTCATCATCAGCTTGATCTGCGCGACCTCGTCCTCGACCACCTTGCGCGCACGCTCGGTAGCGGCGGCCTTTTCAGCCGCTTCCTTGGCCAGCAAGGCGGATTTTTTCTTGTTTTCTTCAGCAGTAATCCGCTTTTTTTCCTCGGCCGACGTGTCGTCGCCCTTGGCCACAGCCAGCGGCTCAGACGCGGCTTGCTGTGCGGCGATTTCGGCCTGTGCGACTTCCTGCGCATGCGCCAGCTTTTCGGCTTCCAGCTTCGCCAGACGTTCCTGCTTTTCGCGCAGATCGGCTTCCTGGCGCGCAATCAACTCAGCTTGCCGGCGTGCTTCTTCCGCGCGCCGCTCCTGTTCCGCCTCATCGATTACCGAAGCGTCGGCGACCACCGGCGCTTCCTCCGCGACCGGCTCATCGCGTTTGATGAAGGTGCGCTTCTTGCGCACTTCGACCTGAATCGTGCGCGACTTGCCGGTGGCATCCGCCTGCTTGATTTCGCTGGTTTCCTTGCGTGTCAGGGTGATTTTCCGTTTCTCACCTTCGACTCCAGTGCCATGCGCGCGCCGCAGGTGCTCCAGCAACTTGTCCTTGTCCTGTTTCGACAATACATCCTCCGCCGAGTCTTTTTCGACACCGGCAGAGCGCAGTTGCTTGAGTAGAATATCCGCCGGCATTTTCAGCTCGGTGGCAAATTGGGCTACGTTGTTACTCGCCATTCAGTCCTCTTTTCTATGTGGCGCGGCAAATGATCGATGGATTTCTCCAGATCACTTCGCTTCGGCCAGATTCCATGCCCTGGCTTGCAAGGCCTTGGCGTGCTCATCGTATTTGGCATCGATGAGCTTCATTTCATCGTCGGTCGCATCGGCGAACTCATTCGCGACCAACTGCCGTGCGCGTTCGGTTGGCAGTGCCAGAATCGCCCCGAATTCGTCATACGCCAGACCGGCAAACGCTTCCAGCGTCTTGATGCCGCACAGACCAAGCTTGCCGGCGGTAGCACGGTCCATTCCTTCAAGCGTGGCCAGCTCTTCGCTCATGCCGTCCATGCCCTCTTCCGAGGCGATTGCCTCGGTCAGCAAAGCATCGCGCGCGCGGGTCCGCAGCTCGTTGACGGTATCTTCGTCAAACGATTCGATCTCCAGCATTTCGTTGATCGGCACATAGGCGATTTCTTCAATACTGGAAAAACCTTCCTCGGCCAGGATGTCGGCGACTTCCTGATCGACGTCCAGCTTTTCCATGAACAGCGAGCGTATCGCGCCGATTTCCAGCGCCGATTTGTCGGCCGATTCTTCAGCAGTCATGATATTGATCTGCCAGCCGGTCAGCTCGGACGCCAGCCGCACGTTCTGGCCGCCACGGCCAATCGCGATTGCCAGATTTTCCTCGTCGACCACCACATCCATCGCGTGCTTTTCTTCATCCACCACGATCGACGACACATTGGCCGGAGCCAACGCCCCAATCACGAATTGCGCCGGGTCTTCCGACCACAACACGATATCCACCCGCTCGCCGCCCAGTTCACCAGTCACCGCCTGCACCCGCGAGCCACGCATGCCGACACAGGTGCCGATCGGGTCAATTCGGCGATCGTTGGTGAATACCGCGATTTTTGCCCGCACGCCAGGGTCGCGCGCAGCCGATTTGATCTCCAGCAGACCTTGCTCGATCTCGGGCACTTCCAGCTCGAACAACTTCATGATGAATTCCGGCACGGTGCGCGACAGGATCACCTGCGGCCCGCGCGCATTGCGATCGATGCGCAAAATGTAGGCGCGCACCCGGTCGCCGATACGCAGGTTTTCCTTCGGAATAGTCTGGTCGCGCGGCAGACGCGCCTCGATTTTCCCCGATTCGACGATGGCATCGCCACGCTCCATGCGCTTGATGGTGCCGGTCACCAGCGTATCGCCGCGCTCCAGGAAGTCAGCCAGTATCTGTTCGCGTTCGGCGTCCCGGATCCGTTGCAGCACCACCTGCTTGGTGTCTTGCGCAAAGCGGCGACCCAATTCAACCGATTCGACCGGGTCTTCAATATAACTATCCACTTCGATTTCGGGATCGCGTTCTTTCGCCTCGAACTGAAGTATCTCCTGGTCCGGCAACTGCAACCCGGCTTCGTCCGGCACCACGCGCCAGCGGCGAAACGACTCGAATTCGCCTGTTTCACGGTCGATTTCTACCCGTATATCGGCGTCGCCTTCATAGCGTTTTTTCGTGGCCTGCGCAAGCGCATGCTCCAGCGCCCCAAAAACAACGTCCTTGTCGACGTTTTTTTCGCGCGCCAGCGCATCGACCAACAATAAAATTTCGCGACTCATGCTTTGCGACTCCTAAAATTCACTTGCGGCACCAAGCGTGCCTTGTCCACGTCAGCGAGCGTAAACTCCAGCTTCGCCGGACCCTCATTTGCTTCAAATTCCAGCGCCAACCGCTCGCCATCCGGCATGCATAAAATCCCCTGGAACGACTTGCGATGCGCCGTGCCCGGCATCGGGACACGGAGTTTAACAATCGCCTCCTGCCCGGCAAAGCGCAGGTAATCAGCCATTTTCGTCAGCGGTCGATCCAGTCCCGGCGACGACACTTCCAGCCGCTCGTACGCAACGTTTTCCACTGTCAGCACATGCAGCAACTGATGGGTCACCTTCTCGCAATCATCGACAGTGATCGAGCCGCGCTCCAGATTCTGCGGCGCAAAATCGATGAATACGCGCAACAATCCACGCGCGCCGCGCTCGAAATCAACCAGCTCATACCCCATGCCGGCCAGACTTGTCTCCATCAGATCCAGCAGCTGCACCATCAATCTCCGCTCATGTCCAAAAACCGCGCGTCCGGCAATGCGCCACGCCACAAATTGCCCAACAAAAAAAAAATGGGCATCCGCCCATCTTCTTGTCGTTCGAACGCCACAACAACCCCGCGACATCCGGGCATGGCTTGTTAACTGTAAAATTATAATCGAATCGAGGCGCCGTCGCAATCCTGATCTATTGATTGCAAGCGACGAAGTACTCAGCCTTTGGAGCGCCGGCGCGACATGCCCGGAACTCCCGACAATCCACGCGGCTGCCGCAGAGTTATTGCGTCGCCCCGCGTCGGGAAAGCCGAGGGCCGTCTGTAATGGGTCCGGTTGGCGGCTGCGTGCCGGCTGCCCGCGCCGCCCTTGTTGCTGGTGCGGCGCGTTACGGCCATGCGGCGCAGCGCCATGGCTGGCACGCGGGTCTTTTTCAAAGGGGTTGCGGTTGCCATTACTGATGCCGATGCGGTTGCCGTTCTGGCGGTCTCGATCATCGCCCTTATGCCCGGCCGACTTGGTCTGGCCGGCGATTTTTTCAAGACCGCTGGCATTCAGCAGCGCGCGCACCGCATGCTCGTCCAGCTCTTCCCACCGTCCACGCTTCAAGCCGCGTGGCAAGGTCATGCTGCCGTAACGGGTGCGAATCAGACGCGACACGGTCAGACCGACCGCCTCGAACATGCGACGCACTTCCCGGTTGCGGCCTTCGCCAATGATCACGCGATACCACTTGTTGACGCCTTCGCCACCACCATCGGCAATTTTCGAAAACTGAGCCAGTCCGTCACCCAGTTCGACTCCGGCGAGCAATTTCTGTCGCATGCCCTCTTCCAGTTCGCCCAGCGTGCGCACCGCATACTCGCGCTCGATACCGTAGCGCGGATGCATCAGCCGGTTGGCCAGGTCGCCGGAAGTGGTAAACAGCAGCAATCCTTCGGTATTGAAATCAAGACGGCCGACCGCCAGCCACTTGGCGGCTTTCATGGTTGGCAAGCGATCAAACACCGAAGGCCGTCCTTCGGGATCGTTAGTGCTGACGATTTCACCGGACGGCTTGTGGTACACCAGTACGCGCGGCGGCCGCTTGGTCACTTTGCGCTGCAGCAGCTTGCCGTTGATGCGCACCTGGTCCGTCGGCAATATCCGCTGCCCGGTATGTGCCGGCTCGCCATTGACCGAGACCCGGCCGGCAATGATCAAGTCTTCCATGTCGCGGCGCGAACCAAGACCGGTTTCCGCCAGCACCTTGTGCAGCTTCGGTGCATCGTCTTCCGCAGTCAGGTCGCGCCGAACGCTCTTGCCAGGCGCCGCTGGGCGCCGGCCTTCGCCGCCGGCATCGGCTGCTTCGGCGTGACGATCAAAATCTTCGGAGGTCACGAATGAAAATACGGCATCGGCATCAGCTCCTCCCGGACCTGGCCGCGCCGCTTTGCCTGCGCCTGCCTTGCGCGCGGCACCATGCTGGATTTTCGGACCTTTCGCGCCGTCATGCTGACGGCGCTGCTGCGGCACGCTGCCAGCCGGCGATGCTCCGTCGGCGTTGGCGCCATCTTGTGGCCCGGTCACACGCGGGCGCCGGTTTTTCAGATTGCGCGGTCCGCGCAGGCCCCGACGCGCCGGCTTGCCTGTACCTTCGGCGGATGGTGCGGATGGTGCCGCTGCCACCCCACCGGCATCCTGCTGCTGGTCGAGGTCGCTGCGATGAACGGTAGGCAAGGGTGCAACGACAACCTCTACCGCAGGCGCCGCGCGGGCGACTCGGGGCCGCCTTGCCGTTTGTGGCGCCGATGTTTCTCCAGCGACAGTCGTCGTCTCGTCAGTCGTTACCGGCTTGGCGCGCGCCACGCGCTTTTTTACCGGCTTGGGCGCCGCTGGCGCTGCATGCGGGTCAACTGGAGTCGGATTGTCATCATTGGAGGTCGGAAGAGTCATCATTTAATTCTTGGTTGGACTGGCCGGATACCGCGGCCACGGAAGATTCGGGAGTTTGATCGGAATCGGGCGCCGATTGAGGAGGGAAATCCATGTCGGACATACTCGTATGTGACAGTGCCGCGACGGCCGCGGCAGAAAAATCATTTGCAGACCCGACCTCGGTACCGACGTCGGCTTCTGGCACCGGCGGCTGTTCGGCATTGCCGGCTGCGACAAAATCGATCGCCGCCTGCTCCGAGTCGGTTTCCGCTTCACTGGCCGATTGCTGCCACGCTGGCAATACACCGTCCTGCAAATCGCCCTGCAACAGCTCTTGCAAAGGCGGCAACTGATCCAGTGCCGCCAAGCCGAGATCGTCCAGAAATTGGCGCGTGGTGGCAAACAGCGCCGGGCGCCCCGGTACGTCACGATGCCCGATCGCCTCGATCCACCCACGGTCTTCCAGCATCTTGACGGTGTGCGAACTGACGGTAACGCCGCGAATTTCCTCGATATCACCACGCGTGACCGGCTGCCGATAGGCAATGATGGCCAGGGTTTCCAGCGTGGCGCGCGAATATTTTGGCGGTTTTTCAGGGCTCAACCGATCCAGATACAGCTTCATCTCGGGCCGGCTCTGAAAGCGCCACCCGGTAGACAGACTGACAATTTCAATGCCCTTGCCGACCCACTCGCCACGCAATTCTTCGAGCAATTGCCGTATGGTGTCGGCGCCGACTTCTCCATTGTCCTCACCACTTTCCACGAAAAGCTTTTTCAGGTCATGGATCGACAACGGCTCGTGCGCACAGAGCAACGCAGTTTCGAGGACTTTCCTAGCCTCAAGAGTATTCATGTACGAGTGACGTGCAGCTTGTGTTTGATTAAAATTTTGCAGAAAAATAGTCAACGATCAGCATCCGCTGATGCCATCCGGTCCACGAATCTGTAGAACCTGTTGATGCTGCTGTTCCGTCGCCCGATTTGGAGGAGGTGTAATGATGGGCGGGAATACAAGACTTCAAGACTTGGTTGCGGGGACAGGATTTGAACCTGTGACCTTCGGGTTATGAGCCCGACGAGCTGCCAGACTGCTCCACCCCGCGTCTGAAGAGTTGAACTATACATTGTATGCCTGCACATTGCAAATCTAATTGCAGCATGCGGTGATACACTCCGATGACGGTTTTGCCGGCGCCTGCCCTGCTGCAATGGCGACGGCAAACTGCTCACTCTTCTGTTCATCACGTTTGCCACTCATGAAATATTGTTCCGAATGCGCGCATCCCGTCGTCTTGCTGGTTCCTCCTGACGATAATCGGCCGCGCTATGTGTGCCAGCATTGCGGCACGATTCATTATCAGAACCCAAAGATGGTGATCGGTTCGATTCCGGTCTGGCAACTGCACGGCAACACGCAAGTATTGCTGTGCCGGCGGGCGATCGAGCCGCGCTATGGTTTCTGGACGCTGCCCGCAGGCTTCATGGAAAATGATGAAACCACCAGCGATGCCGCGGCGCGTGAAACGATGGAAGAAGCCGGCGCCCGGATCGAACTGCACGAGCTGTTTTCGCTGCTGAACGTGGCGCATGTGCATCAGGTGCATCTGTTTTATCGCGCTACCCTGCTTGACCTCGATTATGCGGCCGGCCCGGAAAGCCTGGAAGTGCAATTGTTTACCGAAGCGCAAATTCCATGGCGCGAGATTGCCTTTCCAACCGTCGCACGCACCTTGAAGTTCTTTTTTGCCGATCTGGCGCGCATCCGGCAAGAGGGTGGCGCCTTCGGATTTCACGCAGAGGATATCGTGCGTCCGATGCGCCAGGCAGATTAGTGGATTGGCAGGAGCGATGGCTGAGCCTGTTCGCCTTCGGCACGACTCGCATGCGAGTTTGAAGCGACCGACTGCGGCACCTGAACATCCGGGCGGCCGCCATGAATCCGGTATCAGTCCGGAACATCGGCGCGCAGCCCCGGCTGGCACGGCGCCGGGAGCAGGCACATGATTCCCTGGCTGGAAGCAGATACGCCGTTTCCGCCGGTAACTGCGGCGCTGACTGCAGCCGATGGCGCCGCCGGCCTGCTGGCGGCGGGTGCCGAATTGTCGCCGCAGCGCCTGCTGGACGCCTATCGGCATGGAATCTTCCCCTGGTTTTCGGACGGCCAGCCGGTCCTGTGGTGGAGCACGGACCCGCGCATGGTGCTCTACACCGAGCGCTTCCGGCAATCGAAAAGCCTCGGCAAACTGCTGAAGAAAGTC
Organism: uncultured beta proteobacterium; assembly: GCA_963707665.1. GTDB lineage: Bacteria > Pseudomonadota > Gammaproteobacteria > Burkholderiales > Burkholderiaceae_D > DATJCV01. The sequence continues at coordinate 126,884 of CAVPQU010000015.1, forward strand.
GACCGCAGCATGCGTGGCGATCGCCATTGGGAAGTGCGCTTCGACAGCGCCTTCGAGGCGGTCATGCGCGCCTGTGCGGCACCGCGCCAGGAGCGCGACGGCACGCTCGCCGGCACCTGGATCGGCGAAGAAATCATCACTGCCTACGGCGCCTTGCACCGCTACGGATACGCGCATTCATCCGAGTTGTGGCGTGACGGCGAATTGGTGGCGGGCGCCTACGGCGTGGCGATCGGCCGCATGTTCTATGGCGAATCGATGTTTACCCGCGTTGCCGATGGTTCCAAGGTGGCGCTTGCCTACCTGGTGGATTTCCTGCGCGCCAACGGCGTGGCGATGATCGACTGCCAGCAGGAAACCGCGCACCTGGCCTCGCTTGGCGCAATCCCCATTCCGCGCCGCACATTCATCGCGCATCTATCGGCTGCGATTAAACAGTCACCGATTGTGCAGTGGCAACCGCGCATGCTGTTTTGAGTTGAGCGGCAAAAATTTTGCGTAGCCATTCGCATCCAGTGTAAATTGAAGCCGTCACCATCGTCTGCGGATGAAACGACCATGACGCACCCGAATGAACTGCCTTTTTCGACGCTGCAGTTTTACGCCACCGCACCATATGCCTGCAGTTACCTGCCGGATCGCCAGGCGCGCTCGCAGGTGGCTACGCCATCGCATCTGATCAATGCCGACGTCTATTCGCAATTGGTGAAAAATGGTTTCCGGCGCAGCGGCATCTTCACCTATCGACCATATTGCGACGGCTGCCAGGCCTGCATTCCGGTGCGCGTGCCGGCCGCGCACTTTGCTGCCAACCGCAGCCAGCGCCGGGCCTGGAGCCGGCATCAAGACCTGGTCACACGCATCAGCAACCTGGCTTACGTGCCGGAGCACTACGACCTGTATCTGCGCTACCAGACCACGCGCCACGCCGGCGGCGGCATGGATCAGGACAGCCGCGAGCAATACGCGCAATTCCTGCTGCAGAGCAAGGTCAACACGCGCCTGGTCGAATTCCGCGAAACCGACGGCACGCTGCGCATGGTCAGCATCATCGACGTGCTGGACGACGGCCTGTCCTCGGTCTACACCTTTTACGATCCGGATATCGCCAGTGCGTCCTACGGCACCTACAACATCCTGTGGCAGCTCGCCCAAGCCAAGGGTCTGGGCTTGCCGTACGTGTACCTCGGCTACTGGATCGCCGAAAGCCCAAAGATGGCCTACAAGATCAATTTCCGGCCGCTGGAAGCCTTGCGCGGAGGGCACTGGGGCACCTTGTAACTGAAGCAGCGCACGCACGCTAGAATGGCGGCCGTGCGGCATCACGCCGCAGTGCCTGTCACCGTCCATTTTCCAAGCTTGCGCAGACTCCATGACCGCTCCCGACAAAATCCTGTATGCGCTCGCGCGCCCCGTGCTGTTTTCGCTGGACGCCGAAGCGGCGCACAACCTGACGCTACCCTGGCTGGCACGGGCGGCCACCTTTGGATTAGGCCGCGCGCTCGCCAAACCGCGCCCCGACCCGCGCCGCGTGATGGGACTCACATTCCCGAATCCGGTTGGACTCGCCGCCGGGCTGGACAAGGACGGCGCCTATATCGATGGCCTGGCAGCGCTCGGTTTCGGCTTCATCGAAGTCGGTACCGTGACGCCGCGCTCGCAGCCGGGCAACTCGCAGCCGCGCATGTTCCGGCTGCCGCGCGCGCAGGCGATTATCAACCGCATGGGCTTCAACAATGGCGGCGTCGATACCTTCGTCGCCAACGTCCAGGCATCGCGCTTTTTTCAAGAGAAGCAAGGCGTGCTGGGACTGAATATCGGCAAAAATGCCGATACGCCCATCGAACGGGCGGCCGACGATTACCTGCTGTGCCTGGAAAAGGTCTATTCCTACGCCAGCTATGTGACCGTCAACATTTCCTCGCCAAACACCAAGAACCTGCGCCAGCTGCAGGATGCCGAGGCGCTCGACGCCCTGCTGCGGCAGCTGAAACAGGCGCAGCAGAAGCTGGCCGAGCGCCATGCGCGCTACGTACCGATCGCGCTGAAGATCGCGCCGGACGTGGACCAGGAACAAATCAAGATCATCGCCAGCGCCTTGCTGCGGCACCAGATGGACGGCGTCATTGCCACCAACACCACCGTTGCCCGCAGCGCGGTCGCCGGCCTGCCGCACGCGGAAGAAAGCGGCGGCCTGTCCGGGCGGCCGGTATTCGAAGCGTCCAACCAGGTGATCCGGCAATTGAAGGCGGAGCTGGGCGACGCGCTGCCGATCATCGGCGTCGGCGGCATTCTGAACGGCGCCGATGCGCAGGCAAAGATCGAGGCCGGCGCCACGCTGGTGCAGCTCTACACCGGCCTCATCTATCGCGGCCCAGCCTTGGTGCGCGAGTGCGCGGCGGCCTTGCGCGGCAAACGATGCTAGCTTCCCGCTTGCGCAGGAATGGCAAGCACCCGCGCCTATCCAGAGTATATTAAAAAAGCTTCCATTTGGCGCCCGAAACTAGCACCCAAACTAGGGAGTATAAAAAATACTACCGGCCATGCGGGATGCCGCCTCAGTGGAAGCGCACCTCTCCGCTTTCGACGTCGAGCATCGCACCCACCACCTTGACCTGCCCTTTTTCCGCCATCTGGCGCAGCACCGCGCTCTTGGCCAGCAATTCCTTGACGGTCAGATGGACATTCGTTTCCGCCACCGCATCGACGAAGTGATGGTTTTTCGAGCTGCGGTCGCTGCCATGGGTATTCGGCGTGGCGTTCACCGCCGGCCGCAGCTTGTCCACCAGTTGCGTCAGATTGCCCAGCACCGCGCTGTCGCAGGCGCCCTTGACCGCGCCGCAATGCGTATGGCCGAGGATCACGATTAATTTGGTGCCGGCCACCGCCGACGCGTATTCCAGGCTGCCGAGAATGTCTGGGTTGACGACATTGCCGGCCACGCGCGCCACGAACAGGTCGCCGATGCCCTGATCGAACACCAGCGCCGGGTCGGCGCGCGAATCGATGCAGCTGACCACGCTGGCCAACGGATACTGGCCGTCGCGGCCGGTGGCCTTGGTCTGCGCCGGCAGATCGCGTTTTTCCATGTTGCCGGAAACAAAACGCGCGTTGCCGTCCTTTAGTATCTGCAGAGCTTGGTCGGCGCTGATGGCATCCTGACGCGCCTTGGTCATCACCGGCGTCGCCGTGACGGCTTGCCGGGCCGGCTGATGGGCGCAGCCGGCGAGCGCGGCGGCCAGCAGCAAGGCGGCAAATTTCATCAGCGACGAATGCTGCATATCATTTTTATTCATTGTTTTTTCTCCCTAAATAATCACTCGTAAACAGCAGGCCGGCACAGTCTAGCGCTCGCCCCATCCGTTGCCAAGTGACAAACATCGGCGACCCCGATATCCGGCAGCGACAGACGGTCACCGACGCCGGTTTCGGTCAGCAGACATCCGGTATGGGCCGGATCGCTCTCGAGTTTTTACCCCCAATGTCCCATATAAAATGCGCAGGCAATGCCCCTGCTTCTGATACGACGGTCCGAGACTGCGCGCAGTGCTAGCCGGCATCCACCCCATCCTGACGCTGGCAAAAAACAGGAACGAACTGTGTCGCTGTATGCACCAATCGTCGAGTAAAGTGAAAAAATACGTGGTTCAGGCCGACTACAAAGAACGTAGGAATGCCCGAGGCATCGAACCGGACCAGGGGCGTGGCGCCCCATGCGGTCTTCAATGAAGCAGGAGAATTGCCATGACAGACAAAGATGCAGCAGAGAAATTTGCGGCTGGCTTGACGCAGCGCTTTGAAGAGTTGACGCGCTGGGCGATCAGCGAATGGCCATATCCGAATTTTCCATTGATGGAATCGGACTTTGCCGAGTCACGGCGCGAAATCAGCGCCATTCTTGGTGCCAGGCTGGATGCGGGCAATCAAGGGCCACCATCCAAAGGAGACGACTCGGATCAGTATATCGACATGAATCCGATGCCGTGGCCGTGATGGCGTCGGTATGATCCGGCGCCGTCGAGAATCAGGAAGTCAGCGCCTGCACTGCCCACGCGATCAGCGCGATACTGAGCGCGGCAGAGGTCAGCATCGCCAGCGTCGCATGCAATTTGTTGCGGTTGATGGAGAAATTTTTCATGACGGCGGCGTTTGGAAAATAATTGCCAGCCGTCATCTTACTACCGTTGCTACGGGCCAACAATACGCCGATATTATTTTAGAAGTCGAACAACGGCAGCAAGATTACCACCCAAGTGGCTAGCGCCAAGGCGAGGCTTAGCATCACCGCCGCACTGCCGAAATCCTTGGCCGCCTTCGACAACGGGTGGCGCTCCAGTGAAATCCGATCGACCGCCGCCTCGATCGCCGAATTGAGCAATTCGACGATCAGCACCACAACCAGGACCGCAATCAGCAATAGCTTGTGCAGTGCCGGCAACGGCAGCACCAAGGCAACGATGCTGCCCGGCAGCACGATGCCCAGTTCCTGGCGGAACGCATGTTCGTTTTTCCAGGCCGCCCGCAAGCCGGCTGCAGAATAGCGGCACGCGGCGAGGAGTCGACGCCAGCCGCTCTTGCTCTTGAATTCGCTCACCGCGGTCTGATCGTCGGTCATCGTGTCGCCGGCTTAAAACGTGCCTGGCAGCAAAATGTTCCGGTCAACCTTCTGCACATCGGTCAGGCCGCACAGTGCCATCGTCACGTCCAGCTCTTTCTGGATGATGTCCAGCGCATTGGTCACGCCCGCTTCGCCCATGGCACCGAGTCCATACAGAAATGCGCGGCCGATATATACGCCACGCGCGCCGAGCGCCAGCGCCTTGATCACGTCCTGGCCGGAACGGATGCCGCTATCCATGTGCACTTCGATCTGCTTGTCGACCGCCTCGACGATCGCCGGCAAGGCGGTAATCGCCGACTGCGCACCATCCAGCTGGCGCCCGCCGTGGTTCGAGACGATCAGCGCATCGGCGCCGCTTTGCACCGCTAGCCGCGCGTCTTCGGGGTCCATGATGCCCTTGACGATGAGCTTGCCGCCCCAGCGCTGCTTGACCCATTCGACCTCGTCCCACGACAGCGCCGGATCGAATTGCTCGGCGGTCCAGGATGACAGCGACGAAGTGTTCGACACATTGGTGACGTGGCCGACGATGTTGCCGAAAGTGCGCCGCCGGGTATTCAACATGCCCCAGCACCAGCGCGGCTTGGTCGCCATATTGATCAGGTTCGGCAGCGTCAGCCTGGGCGGCGCCGACAGACCGTTTTTCAGATCCTTGTGGCGTTGGCCGAGAATCTGCAGGTCCAGCGTCAGCACCAGCGCCGAACAATTGGCTGCCTTGGCGCGATCGATCAGGCGCGCCATGAAGTCGCGGTCGCGCAGGAAATACACCTGGAACCAGAACGGCTTGGTGGTGTTGGCCGCCACATCCTCGATCGAGCAAATACTCATCGTCGAGAGCGTAAACGGCACGCCGAATTTCTCGGCAGCGCGCGCTGCCAGAATTTCGCCATCGGCATGCTGCAGTCCGGTCAGTCCGGTCGGTGCCAAGGCCACCGGCATCGCCACCGGCTGGCCAACCATGGTGCTGGCCAGGCTGCGGTTTTCCATGTTGACCGCGACTCGCTGGCGCAGCTTGATATCGGCAAAATCGCTGCTGTTGGCGCGATAGGTCGACTCGGTCCACGAACCGGAATCCGCATAATCGTAAAACATGCGCGGTACGCGCCTTTGGGCCAGTACGCGCAAATCTTCGATATTGGTGATAACGGGCATTGCCATGCTCCTGTTTCAAATGATGTTGACGGCGGGCAGCCGGCTGCAGGCATCATTATCTCCCGGGAAATGACAAATCCAAGAAGATGCATCGATGAAATATATCAAGGATCGATGCCAAAATTTTTCGTAAATTACTTTTTCAATTTTTCACATCGTGATATAAAGAGTACCTCGCAAAGCGTCCCTGCAATATGAAAAACGAAACAGCGACTCAAACCGGTTCAATCTCGATTCAAGTCATCGAGCGCATGATCCTGCTGCTTGATACCCTCGCCAGCTACCCCGACCCGGTCAGCCTGAAAGAATTATCGAAAATTACGGGGCTGCATCCGTCCACCGCCCACCGCATCCTGAACGACATGGTGGTCAAGCGCTTTGTTGATCGCGCTGAACCTGGCACCTATCGGCTTGGCATGCGCCTGCTGGAACTGGGCAACATCGTCAAAAGCCGCCTGAACGTGCGCGAAGCGGCGCAAGATTTCATGCGCGCCCTGCACCGGAAAACCGTGCAGACCATCAACCTGGCGGTACGTCAGGGCGATGAAATCGTCTACATCGAACGCGCCTTTTCCGAGCGTTCCGGGATGCAGGTAGTACGCGCCATCGGCGGCCGCGCTCCACTGCACCTGACCTCCACCGGAAAACTGTTCCTGTCGGTGGACGAACCGAAGCTGGTACGGATGTATGCCACTCGTACCGGCCTGGCGGGACACAACAAGAACTCGATTACCGATCTGGCCAAGCTGGAACGCGAACTATCGCTGGTTCGCACGCGCGGCTACGCGCGCGACAATGAGGAACTGGAACTCGGCGTGCGCTGCATGGCCGCCGGCGTGCGCGACGATAGCGGCAAGCTGGTGGCCGGCCTGTCGATCTCGGCACCGGCCGAACGCCTGCAGGAAGAATGGCTGGAAGACCTGGTCAATACCGCTAACCTGATTTCTGCGGTGCTCGGCTATCAAGCGCCGGAACCGCACTGACGCCTCCGTGATTTGCCAAAAAAAAGCGAACTTCAGTTCGCTTTTTTGATTCCAGCCTCGTCAGCCGTCAGCTTCTGTCATCGGCATGGCGGGCATCCGATAGATGCTGCGGCCGCAAGTCACTCAACCATTTGCGGATCCGCCCGGCATCGGCCAGACGCGAGAATTTGCCTTTGGAATCGAGAAAAACCATCACGATAGAGCGTCCATCGATCTTGGTCAGCATCACCAGGCAGCGCCCCGCCTCGGAAATGTAGCCGGTTTTTTGCAGGCCGATATCCCAGTCGGGATTGGTCACCAGCCGGTTTGAATTGGCGTAGGCCAGTGTACGGCCGCCGCTGTCGACCATATATTTTTCATCGGTCGAATACTGGCGGATCAACGGATGCTGGCCGGCCGCCAACACCAACTTCGCCAGATCGCGCGCGCTGGCGACATTGTGGCTTGACAGGCCGGTCGGTTCGACATAGCGGGTTTCGCTCATGCCGAGCGCCTTGGCTTTGGCATTCATCGCCGCGACAAACACCGACAGGCCACCCGGATAATTGCGGCCGAGAGCCGACGCGGCCCGGTTTTCGGAACTCATCAGGGCGATATGCAGCAAGTCGGCACGGGTCATGTGCATACCCACGCGCAAGCGCGAATAGGTATTTTTTTCACGGTCGACGTCAGCCTCGGTAATTTCCAGCAGCTCATTCATGTCCTGCTCGGCCTCGACCACGATCAGACTGGTCATCAGCTTGGTCAGCGAAGCGATGGGCAAGGGAACTGCGGAATTTTTTTCAAACAATACTTTGGAATCGACTGGGTCGATGACCAGCGCGACGCTCGATTTCAGTTCCAATGGGTCTTGCGTCAGGTTCAGACCGGCCAGATCGCCGGCGGATAACACCGGTGGCACGGCTGCCAGCACCGGCTTGGCAGCCACCCGCTGATAGGTCACCTTTTGCTTGCCCCGTACCGTCGCCGCTTTCCGAACGGGCTTTGCGCCCCGATCCTGCGAACTCACGGTTTTAGCAGCGGCGCGACGTTTGACTGCCTTCGTTTTGGTGGTTTTCTTGACGTTCGATCGTTCCGCATCGGTGCTCGAGCTTGCTGTTGTTTTCGCCTGAACCGGGAATTGAATAATAAGTATTAGCGAAAACAGCGCCACCAGCGCGGATTTGAACATCTGCATTCTCCCGATTCTTGCGTACGATAAACGTATTGGAGTGTAGCAAAAGATTGAATATCCGCAAGAGAATTAAGTAGTTAGGACAACTATTTAAACAGTTTTCTATTCAAAAACCACACCCAACGGCACCCCACCCCGTCATGCGACTGCGGCGGCAATTGCGCGGCCCAGATCCGCAGTACCGGCCGTGCCGCCGATATCCGCCGTAAACGGCGCATGCCGCGGGCCGGTCGCCAGTACCGTTTCGATCGCACCCACCACGGCGGCGGCGGCCGCCGCGTGGCCGAGGTGCTCCAGCATCATCGCGCCGCACCAGATCTGGCCGATCGGATTGGCCACGCCCTTGCCCGCAATATCCGGTGCCGAACCATGCACTGGCTCGAATAGCGACGGATAGCGCCGCTCCGGATTGATGTTGGCGGACGGCGCGATCGCGATGGTGCCGGTACAGGCCGGACCCAGATCGGACAGGATGTCGCCGAACAAATTGGATGCCACCACCACGTCGAACCAGTCCGGATGCAATACGAACTGCGCACTCAAAATGTCGATATGGTATTTATCCCACTTTACGTCCGGATAGGATTGCGCCATGTCAACGACACGCTCATCCCAGTACGGCATCGTGATCGCAATGCCGTTCGACTTGGTGGCCGAGGTCAGATGTTTTTTCGGGCGGCGCTGTGCCAGCTCGAAGGCGAATTTCAAAATACGATCGACGCCGTGGCGCGAGAACACGCTTTCCTGGAACACCACTTCGCGCTCGGTGCCTTCATACATGCGGCCGCCGACCGAGGAGTACTCGCCTTCGGTGTTTTCCCGCACCACGTAAAAATCGATGTCGCCCGGCTTGCGGCCAGCCAGCGGCGACGGGATGCCGGGCATCAGGCGGCACGGTCGCAAATTGACGTACTGGTCGAATTCGCGCCGGAATTTGAGCAGCGAGCCCCACAGCGACACATGGTCCGGCACGATCGCCGGCCAGCCGACCGCACCGAAGAAAATCGCGTCATGGCCGCCGATCCGGTCTTTCCAGTCATCGGGCATCATTTGCCCGTGCCGAGCGAAATAATCGCAATTGGCGAAATCAAAATGATCGAAGGCAAGGTCGATGCCGTAGCGGCTGGCGACCGCTTCCAGCACGCGCAGGCCTTCGGGCATGACTTCCTTGCCGATACCGTCGCCGGCGAGTACGGCGATCCGATGTTGCGTCATGATGTTGCTCCGTATGCTTGATTCAGGCAGCTGCAATGCCATGTTGCCGCAATTGTGCAGCGATCGCCTCCGGATGGCGCATGCAAAAGGCTTCCTGCAGCAAGAGTTGCAGGTATGAGGCGTCGGACACATGCAGCGCATGGTTCAAGTACAGGCGCGGCAGCAGACGCGCCGATAGCCAGTGGCGGCCGCTGTCGTTGCCGCCATGGTCGGGGAAAAAAGTCAGGTTGAAGCTGGCCAGGCCTTGCGCATGGAAGGCCGCCACGATCTTGACCAGCGACGCCGCGAAGGCATCGATATCGGCATCCGACAGATCGGTCAGCCGGCTCTTGCCGGGAAACAGCGCCAACGCGTCGCCCATCACCCCGGTCGGCGCGTACGGCACCAGCCAGGCGGCCGCCGCGTCGGCCGTCAGCCAGCGCGGGCCGTCACGTTCGGCGGCCAGCAGATCGGCCGCGTAGGGGCGCCCATGGCGTTGCTGATACGCGCTCTCCGCCGCCAGTTCGCGCGCCAGCCGGTTGCCGGGATGGGCGGTCAGGGCCACCTGCATGTGCGGATGCATTTGCGAGCCGCCCGCGGCTGGCAGGTAGTTCCAGGTCAGCAAGCCATAGACTCTCGGCGTCCGCCAGGTTGCGGCGCAGGCAATGGGCAAAGAAGTCGCGCGCCAGCTTGACGGTATCGGCTACCACGGTAGCCGGCAACTGCGCCGATTCCAGGTAATGCGCCTGCGACATCACCGCGATCGCGGAGATATCGTCGTACGGAAACAGGTTGGGAAACAGCGTCGCCTCGCCGCGCCGCAGGCGGCCGTCGGCAACAGCGCTGCCGGGAGCGGCAAAATCCTGCAGAAACTCCGGCGTGAAGCGCGGTGTAACCCGGTTCACTTGCTCGACGCAGAACGGGCAGTTGGCACGGGTGGTGGCTGCCAGCGCCGCCATGTCCGGCGCTTGCGGCGTCAGGCCGGTGAAGTGGCAGATGCGCGCGCTGTCGCCGCTGAGCGGATCGAAACGGATTTCACTTTCGATCTCGGTGCGGGCGAAATCGCGGCGCGGATCGAGCAAGGCGGTCAGTTTTTTTTCGGAGCGGAAGACGATGTTCATGCTGGAATCCATCTGAAAATCCGATGCCATCAAGCGGCACCGACTTGTCGCGGCGCGCTTGCCGTTTGGCCGGCACGAATCGTTTCCAGCAGCGCGCGCATCGGTGCCGGGATCGCAGCCGGGCGGCGGCTGGCGCGATCCACGTAGACGTGCACGAAATGCCCTTGCGCCGCCGCGCTGTGCTGGCTTTCGCGGAAAATCCCGACTTCATAGCGCACGCTGGAACTGCCCAGCTGCGCCACGCGCAGGCCGGCCGTCACCAGGTCAGGGAAGGAGACCGCCTGGAAGTAATTGCAGCGGGTTTCGACCACCAGCCCGATCACCGGGCTGTGTTCGATATCCAGCACGCCATTGGCGATCAGGAACTGGTTGACCACGGTGTCGAACCAGCTGTAATACACCACGTTGTTGACGTGGCCGTAGGCATCGTTGTCCGACCAGCGCGTGGTGATCGGATGAAAATGCCGATAGTCGGCACGCGCATTTGCTTGTTCTCTCATTTCTTCCTCACCACAAAAGCCACGCCGACCACGGCCAGCACCATGCCCGGCCAGCCCGATCAGGCTGAACGATTCGCCAAACATCAGCCACGCCATCACTGCCGTGGTCGGCGGTGTCAGGTACATCAGGCTGGCGACCTGGGTCGCGGCGTTTTTCCGCACCAGCGCGTACAGCAGGAAAATCGCCCCGATCGACAAGCGCCAGCACCGACCACAACAAGGCGCCGATGAAGCGCGGCGTCCATTGCACCGACTCCAGCGCCGGCGAAAAATGCTCGAACCAGATCGCAAACGGCAGCACCACCACGATCGAGGCGGCGAACTGGATCATGGTGCCGGTGCGCAAATCGAAGTGGGCACAGTATTGTTTCTGGTACAGCGTGCCGAACGTGATCGACAGCAGCGCAAACACGCACAAGCCGATGCTGGCGGCGGACAAGCCGCCCAGACTGATCTTGTTGGCCACCACCAGCGCCACGCCGGCCAGGCCCAGCAGCAAGCCCAGCCACTGTCGACGCTGCACCGATTCGCCCACCATCCGCGGCCGAAAACGCGGTCAGGATCGGCTGCAGCCCGACGATCAGCGCCGACAGGCCGGCCGGCATGCCGAGCTTGATCGCGCACCAGACGCCGGCCAGATAGCCGGCCTGCATCAGCACCCCGGCCACCGCGACATGGCGCATGCGGCCAACCGGCCACGGCGCGCGCAGCAGCAGCACCAGCGGCAGCAGGACGACCAGCACGCCGATGAAGCGCAGCAGCAGAAAGGTCAGCGGCGGCGCATACGGCAAGCCGTATTTGGCAACGATGAAGCCGGTGCTCCAGATCAGCACGAACACCAGCGGCATGGCCGCGAGCCAGCGCCCGGGACGGAAATTTTGACGCAACGGCGTCGGATGCTGCAGCAGCAGTCATGTTGGCAATTCGCAAGGATGGAAGGCTTCACGCGGTCCGGCGCGACACGGCTGGTGCGGTCGGCCATTATAAAGTGCGACGCCGTTTCCGGTTGCACATGGGCATGGAAACTCATTGCCGTCGGAAAATCTGAATGACTCCCTTACTCATCGTGCCCCGGTATCCACCATGCCGGGCGCGGGAAAACCATGCTTGACAGGCTGTTTCGGCGATCTATACTGCCTTTTTATTGCAGAAAAATTAACACTTCCACCGACTTCCGTTGTGCCCCATCCAGGAGTACCTGTGGCAAATACCTCCGGTCTGCTTTTCACTGCAACCGAAGCTGATTGTGTTGCGTGCCTGGCACTGCTTGACAACCTGCAGGCCGTTATCTTTGCCACCGAACAGCAAGTGATCGATCTTGCTCAAACCAGCGGCGGCGGCACAGCCGACGCAACGCAAACGCCGGCAACGCATCCTTTTAGCCCCGCCCCTGAGTTCCAGGCGCACCTCTATCGCCTGCATATGGATTTCTGCCGCTGCCTGGACGAACGAATCGGACAAATCAATCAGCGACTGGCCAGCCTGATCGAACTCGCTGCCACGGCGACTCCAAGCGACCATGAGGCGACGCATGCATTCTTGCGCCAGGCGTCGCAAGATACGGATGCCGCCTATCAAAAATTCTGCGGGGCATGCCACGCGCTCAACGCAGGCACCTGCGGCGGTCCAGCGAAGCACGCCTAAGCCGCAGGTCGCGCATTATCTGCGCAAACAGTTTTACATACTCCGTGCATATATCATCGACTACGCACGGAATACATAACTATCTAGCATATACTCCATTAAATGCATCCTGACTCGATGCCATTCAGCGCCGTTTTTGCGCCTTCCCGCACACTTGGCGCCAAGCGTGCATGACGTCGCCCGGCCTCAGTGAGCAAAACACCACGCTCTGCCTGCCGGCCGCAGCGGACGACAAGCAGACGAAATGAAAATCAAGCATCGAGCACCTGGCTTTCTCGCGCTACAACAATTCCTTGCGCAATTGCGCCGCGCTCTTCGGCGACAACAGGCCGGGCGCGACGTCGAATGCCGTCTTGGCGCCGCTCTGGCCTTGCTGACTCAAGCGGAACGCGGCCCGCGCATACGCCACCAGCACGCTGGCAGTGAACTCGGGGTTGCTGTCGAGCTTGAGCGAATACTCGATCACCTGGGTATGCGCGGGAGCGCCGTCGGCGGCAGCAACGCCGCTCTTGCCGCTGCGGATCACGAAGCCGCCATGCGGCATCGCGCCATGCTCGCGCTGCAATTCCTCGGCGCTGATGAAATGCACCGTGGTGTCGTAATCGGCAAAATAATCCGGCATGCCGACGATGGCGCGTTCCACCGCCGCGGCATCCGCGCCCGGCTCCAGCACCACGTAGCAGTCGCGGGTATGCTTGTCGCGCGTCGCCAGTTGCGGCAAGGCGCCGCTGCGCACCTGCTCCACCGCCGCTGCCACCGGAATCGTATATTGCACCGCGCCGGCGACACCGGGCACGCGGCGGATCGCGTCGGAGTGGCCCTGGCTCAAGCCCTTGCCCCAGAATGTATAGGTCGCGCCGTGCGGCAGGATCGCTTCGCCGTACAAACGGTTGAGCGAAAACAGGCCGGGGTCCCAGCCGATCGCGATCAGCGCGGTCTTGCCGCCACGCTGCGCGGCTGCATCGACGGCGGCGAAGTACTCGGGAATTTTCGGATGGGTATCGAAGCTGTCGACCGTATTGAACCAGGCCGCCAGCGCCGGCCCCTGCTGCGGCAAATCGCTTTTCGAGCCGCCGCACAGGATCAGGACGTCGATCCGGTCGCGGAATTGTTCGATTTCAGCCAGCGCATGCACCGGCACGCCGGCGGTGAGCAATTGCAGTTGCGCCGGGTCGCGCCGGGTAAAGACGCCGACCAGATCCATATCGGGGTTTTGCGCCAGCGCCGCTTCCACGCCACGGCCCAGGTTGCCGTAGCCGACGATGCCGATTCTTGTTTTCGCACTCATTTGCTGACTTGCCTTTTCTTGGGTTAATCATTCGCCGTCCGGGCGATATCGTGTTGCCATGCTTCATCCGGCACGCCGGAAAAACAAAATTATCCCTGAAAATTGCTGGCGCACGGCAACGCGGGGCGGCTATCGGCATGGTTTTTTTATGCGCCATCGTGGCGCCATGCCATGCCAGGCCAAGGCCTCAAGCAGGCGGACAAATTGGCGCAGGCCGGCGCCAAGCCGGTAGAATCGCCTGTTCGCCGTGCGCGGCATGTCCACTACCACGAGATTCACCATGGCCCGTCTGCAACTTGAATTTCCCGAAGAACAATACTGCTACTCAACCCGGATGACAGTGCGCGTAACCGACATCAACGCCGCCGGCCATCTCGGCAATGACTCGATGATTTCGATGATTTCCGAGGCCCGCGCCCGTTTCCTGTTCGAGTTCGGGCTGCGCGAAACGCGCGGCATCGGCACCATCGTCACCGACCTCGCCACCACCTACAAGGCTGAAGCGCACGCACGCGATCAATTGCTGTTCGAAGTCGGCGTGATGGATTTCAACAAATATGGCGGCGACATCACGTTTCGCATCAGCCGTCCGCGCGATCAGACGCTGGTGGCGATGGCCAAATCGGGCTTTATTTTTTACGACTACCAGCATGCGCGAGTGGCGCTGATGCCGGCCAGCTTTCATGGCAAGTTTGCCCACGTCAACTGGATCGACTGACAGGAAACGGCAACATACTCCTCATCATATAGCCAATTTTCGGGCGCCGAAAAAGAGAAATTTGCCTATACCCTGGCTTAGGAAGCGCGAACTGTGCACCGCAAGGTGATTCCTTGCCTGGCTCGCGCATCCATCTCGTTTGCCATTCCCGCAGCGGCCAGCGGCGGCGGCCAGCAAGCCAGGCAGCGCCCGGCTGCTCGAAAACTCAATCGGCGCCGCCATCCGCCAGCACGACGCCAGTCAGGCGCATTTCGGCGCACTTTGCCAGCAGCCGGCCAATCCGCGCAGCCGACTCCTGGTCGCAGCAGGCCGGCAACCCGCACAGCGTCAGCAGTTGTGCCTGCGCGGCAAGGGCCGCGTCACCGTTCTTCAATTTCGCCGCCAGCACTTCAACCTGCACCTGCAGACGCTGACGCGCCAGTGCCGGCGGGCTGTCGACCGCACAGAGGATTTCCAGCTGCAGGATGCTGGCCAACAGCAGGGTCCGATTCTTCTCCAGCAGCGCGGCATAGGCATGGTCGGCGCCCTCCAGCGCGGCGGTCACCGCATCGAAGCGGGCACGCAATGCCTGTTCGAATGGCGCGGCCAGTGGCGCCAGCGCTTGCCAGCGCGCCTGCGCCTCATCCCGCTCCACGACCAGCCAGGGTTGGCTGCCGGCCAGCCGCTGTTCCCATTCCTGGCACAAGGCCAGCTTGCCCTCCAGCGCAGCGAACCCGGCCTCCAGCGCACCCTGCCGGGCGCGCGCCAGTTGTGCCTGCAATGCCGCCAGCGCGGCGGCACGACGCTGGTTGATCTGCTGTTCGTGGGCACGCGGCACGGCGCCGATCTGCCCCCATGCCGCCTGGCTTTCCGTAATCAGCTGGCGCATGCGGGCCGGCGCGGCGCCAAGCGCGCCTTCCAGCGCCTGGCACCAGGTTTCTTTTTGCTGCAGGTTGCGGCGCCGCTCCTGGTTGGCGCTGGCGCTCGCTTGCTTGCGCTGCGCGAACACGGCGTCGCAGGCGGCGCGAAAGCGTTGCCATAACTGCTGTTCCTGCTTGTGCTCGAGCGGCAGCGCCTGCGCCCTTTCCTGCCAGCGCTGCTGCAGCGCGCGCACCGCTTCCGGCGTATCGCGCGTGGCCGGATTCAATGCCAGCGCGGCGGCAATCAACTCTTCGCGCCGCAGCGCCTCGTCTGCCTGCTGTTGCGCCAACGGCTGTGCCAGCGCTTGCAAGGCGGCATCGAATTCGCGTTGCAGCCGCTTCTGGTGCTTGCGCTCGAGATCGCCGAGGCGGCGCCGCGCCTGCTGCAGGCGGGTGCAAAACAGCGCGGCCTCCTTCCAGTCGATACTGTGGGCAGCGTCGCTTTCTGCGGCGGCGCGCGCCAGCTCGGTCGCGTATTGCCGGCTCTGCGCCAGCAACGCCTCCGCCTGTGCCAGGTTCTCGCGCCGCTGCTCGGCCTGACGGCTGAAGTATTCAGCCGCGGGCGCATAGGCGGCGTTGCAGGCGGCGTCGAACTGCTGCCACAACTCCCTGGGCGCGGCGCCAGCCGAACTATCCAGCCCCTTCCAGCGGTCGCGCAGCGCTCCTACCTGGCGCGCCAGTTCCGGCGCCGGCAGCGCCTTGGCCGGCAATTCCTGGGCGCTGTTCAATAGTTCGGCACGCGACAGGTTGCCGCCCCAGCGCGCCCATCCCTGCAGGCGCGCCAGTTCGGCGCGCGCCGCACCGAGCCGAGCCGCCTGGGCGGGCGGCCACGCGCTCGCCGGCAGATCGAGCGCGCGCAAGCCGGCGTCGGCATCGAGCGCGCCTTGCAGCGTGCCTTCCTGCAGCGCCGCTTCCAGCGCCAGCAGCGCTTCCCTGGCCTGTTGTTGCGCCTGTCGTTGCGCCTGCCCCTGATCCGGGCGTGAGGCACGCGGCATGTTGTTAATGCGGGAGGCCGCCAGTTGCCCCAACAAAGCCTGGAATTGCCGTTCCAGATCGGCCGCCTCACCCCATTCCGACGCCAGCGCCGGCAAGGCTTGCCATGCCCGCTGCAGCTCGGCGGCGAGCAAGGCCTGCGGCGCGGCCGCCTGCCACTCGGCCAGCGCTTGACGGCGTGCAGCGAGTGCTTGCTCGCGTTCTTGCGCATGCAGCCAGCTGGCGCGAAAAGCCGCCCGTTGCTGTTCGAAATCGTTCTGGAAATGGCGTGGCAGCGACGCTGCTTCCGGCGCCGTCAGATGATTGGTCATCGCATTTTCGAGAATGGCCAGCGCGCGCGTGATTTCTGCCGCCGGTGGCAGCACTGCAGCCGTCGCCAGCGTCTCCTGCAGTTGCCGCCAGCGCGCCAGGGTGTCGAGCGCGGCGCGTTGCAGCGCGGCTTGTGCCAGCAGGCGCGCCTCCAGCCCAGCGCGCAGCGCCTGGTATTGCCCTTGCTGCATCGGCGCCACGGCGCCGATGGCCTCCCAGGCACGGTCCAGCTCGGCAACCTGGTTCGGCAGCAGTCGCGGCTCGTCCAGCAATTGTTGCGCGCTGTCGAGCCAGGCTTGCGCCTGGCGCGCCGCGCGTTGCTGTTGGGCCAGCGCCTCCAGCCGCTGCTGCAGCAGGCGGGCCACCCGGCGATCGGTCCGGCGCATCGGCGCCAGCAGCCGCTGCAGCAGCGGCTCCGACTGCACAAACTGCGCAGCCAGCACGCGGGCGTCAGGGAATTCGCATTGCAGGATGAATTCGACCGCAGCGACTTCGTCGCCGGCCAGCGCTTGCGCTTGACTCAGCGCGGCCTGTTTGCGCTCGGCCAGTGTGGCCGAGGTCGAGGTCGGGGCCGGAACCGGCACACTCGCGGCCGGCACGCGGCCGAGACGTTTGAAAAGGTAATCGAACATGGTCGCCACAAGATAAGCTGCACGGGGATGTGCCCCCGAAAGCGCCCATCATAGCAAGCGCGGCTGGCCTAACGTGCGTTACGGGTACTCGACGGCAACACCGAGTTGCTGCAGGCCGGCCAGCAAGCGGTCAAACGCGGCTTCGGTGGGTGCCGCCTCGCCCTTGACTCCCAATTCGATATGGCGCCGCGTGACGGCATCGCCAACGTTCGGCAGGCTGAACACCTTAACCTGCGGAAACTCGCTTTCGATCGCTTTCCATCAGCGGCGTCAGCGTCGATTCCATGGCGTCATACAACAGCACCGATTTTTCCAGGCGCGCCACCCGATGGAACAGGTCGGCGTGGTGGGTATCCAGCGCCCACTCGATCATCGGCCACGCCATCACCGGAAAACCGGGGGTGAAATAGTGGGCGCCGGCGTTGCCGTTGCGCAGTGAAAATCCGGGAATCTTGTTATACGGATTGGGCACGATCGCCGCCCCTTGCGGAAACTCGCCCATCTTCAGCCGATGCTGGTTGTCCGGCGCCGCCAGATCGGGCTCAACGCCCGCCGGCGCGCGCCATCTCGATGATGCGCTCCTGGATCAGGCGCTTGGCTTCGGGATGCAATTGCAGCGGTACGCCAAGCGCGGCCGCCGCGCATTGGCGGGTATGGTCGTCCGGCGTGGCACCGATGCCGCCGCAGGAAAAAACGATGTCGTCGGAGGCCAGCGTGCGGCGCAGGGTGGCGGTAATGCGCGCGCGATCGTCACCGATGAATTCGGCCCAGCCCAGTTGCAAGCCGCGCGCCGCCAGGATCGCCACGACCTGGCTGAAATGCTTGTCGAGCCGCTTGCCGGAAAGAATTTCGTCGCCAATGATGATCAGTCCGATAGCCATGAGTCTTGCATCTCCTTGTGCACCACGAGCGTGCGTTAGTGGATGTCTTTCAGCTGCAATGCCGCCGCAGCCGGCGACGCACGCTGGCGCCGCCGTGCCTGTCGTGCCCGGTAGCGCGCCAGCGCGGCCAGGCAGTAATGCTGGAACCACAAGCCGGTAAACACGAACACCAGCACGTACAGCCAGATCGCGCCGGCCGCCAGCAGCGGAAAGAAAATCACCGACAGCGCGCCGCCCAGCCACAGCAGGCCCGGCGCCGCTCCCATGGCACCGGTGATGGCACCGATCAGCAGCAGCGGCCAGCGATGCAGGCGCAAGATCGCCTGGCGCTCGTCGGCGCTGGCATGCTCGCGCCAGTGCATCGTAGGCCATCACGCGATAGGTCAGCCAACCCCACAGCAGCGGCTGCACGACAAAGGTCAACGGCGGGATCAGCGCCAGCGGCAGCGTGATCAGCCACAGTGCCAGAAAGATCACGAAGCTGGAACAGAAGGTCCACAGGCTACCGAAAAACGTGCCGCCGCGCCGCTCTTCCAGCGCCGGGTAGTAGCGGTAACTGACATGCTTGACGATGGCCGGGATCGCCAGCACGGCAACGCAGAGCAGCGCGGTCAGGATCATCAACGGCAGTAACACCCACATCGCGATCAGCGGCACGATCACGGTCTTCAGCGCGCCCAGGCCGACCCAGCCCAAAACCCGCCCGGCCACGCCGAAGCCCTGATGTTCCAGGAACCAGGCTTGCAGCCAGTCGATCATCGGCTGCAGGCCGAGCCACAGCGCAACGCCCCAGGCTACGGCCGAGAGCAGGAACGGCAGAAAGGTCAGCAGCAGCATGCGGTAGTGCAGTTGCGACCACAGCGCGCGACCAAAGGCATACAGGGCCGCACCCATTACGAACTCCTCCGGTGCGAATACTCGAGCACGCGCTTCACGCCCAGCCATTGCTGCTCCCAGAAGCCACGCCCGTAATCGCGCGCGCAACCTTGCGGCGGCGGCAACTGATCGCGAATGCCGGCTGCCTCGAAGGTCTGGCCGAAGCGGGCGGTCCGAAACAGCATGTCCCAGACCGGAAACAGCACCGCGAAATTGTGGCCGCCAAGACTGCCTTCTCCTTGCGACTCATGGCCGATACCGATCGCGTGATGCAAGCGGTGATAGCGCGGCGACACCAGCAGCCACTCGCCGATGGCACCGAAGTGGATCCGCACATTGGCATGCTGCAGGCTTTGCAGCATGTGGGAAGCCGCCACCAGCAGGATGTACTGGCCCGGCTCGACGCCGATCGCCAGCGCCAGCAGAGCCATGTAGACGTCGCGCAGCAAATCGTCCAGCAAATGATTGCGGTTATCCGACCACAGGTTCAGCTCGCGCTGGCTGTGATGCAGGCTGTGCAATCCCCACCACCAGTTGAAATGATGACTGGCGCGGTGATACCAGTAATCGAAAAAATCCAGCACGAACAGGTACAGGAAGAAACTCGCGAGCGGAATATCGGTCACCCCCGGCCACAGCTGTTCCAGGTTGAACGGGCTGATGCCCTGCAGCCGCAATTGCTCGGCCAGCGCGTCGTACAAAGGATTCATCACGAAGAAAACCGCGATGGTGAAAATGCCGAGCCGGTGGATGCAGGTATACAAGAAATCGATACGGCGTGCGCCGGAGGCCAGCTTCGGCTGCACCGGAATCCACGCTTCCAGCGGCCGCAGCAACAGATACAGGAGCGCCAGTTCGAGGACGCCGATCATGAACCATTCGGTGCCGTTAAATGCATCTTCGGTCCAGGCGCCGAGCCCAGAGGCATACATGAACGGCAAGACCACGTCCTGGAACAGCCAGCCCTGGACGGCGGCGAAGGCGTGGTTGAATAGATCCATCATCATTCCCCGGCCGTGCCAGCAGCGCGCTGGAGCGCGGCACGATAGGCCGGATGTTCGCGCAGGGTGGCAAAACAAAAACCCTTTTGCTCGAGGCCGGAAATCAGCGGCTCCAGCACTGCCGGCGCCCACGGCTCGCTGCGCGACCAGATGCCCAGATGGGCCATGAAAATGTCGCCGTCCTTCAGGCCGTTCAGCGCGCGCTTCAGCAGCGCGTCGTTCGGCCATTTGTCGCTCGGCAGCTCGTCGCCGGAAAAGCCGGCGGCGGCCCAGCCGACGTGGGCATAGCCGCAAGCCGTGCCGGCGGCCTGCAGCTGCGGCGTCAGGCGCCCGCCCGGCGCACGCCAGATAGGATCGAGGCGAGCGCCGGTCAGGCTATGGAAACGCTGCGCCACGCGCTCGATTTCGTCGCAATACTGGGCGGCATTCCAGACTACTTTCTTGCCGGCCTCGGCGCCGAACTGCGGCTTCATTTCCATGCGGCCGCCGGCCAGGTCGCGTACCACGTACACATGGTCGAAGGTATGGCTGCCGAACGCATGCCCTTCGGCCACGCGCGCCTTCCAGTAGGGCGCCCAGGACGGGTCGAGCGAATAGTCGCCATGCACGGTTTTTTCGTTGGCCAGGAAGAAGGTGGCACGGATCTGATGGCGCTTCAGGGTTTGCGCGATCAATTCGGCCTGCGACTGGCTGCCGGTGTCGAAAGTCAGGTAGATCGTAGCGCGGCACTGGCCTGGCGCTACCGGGGCGGCGGGCGCACTGCCGGCAAGCGTCGCCAGCAGCAAGGCCGGCAGCCAGTAGCGAGCCGAACTGGAATGCATTTTTCTACAGGCGGGCCGAATGATTGGCGAAATAGATGCCATGCGGCGAACGACCAACCGGGATCGTCTTCACCACTTTCTTGCTGGCGACGTCAATCACGGCTACCTGACGCACCCAGCGCAGCGTGGCCCACAGGGTCTTGCCGTCGGCACTGAGTTCCATGCAGTCCGGCCCGCCCGGCACAGCGATGGTGCCGACGTTGGTCAGCGTTTGCTGGTCGACGATGCTGATGGTGCTGGAGACCCGATTCGAGACAAAGGTATAGCGGCCGTCGCCGACTGCACGGAAATTATGTGCGCCGGCGCCGGTCTTGATGCGCTTGACCGTCTTTTGATTTCTCCAGTCGATCACCTCGACATAGTCGCTGCCCATGATGCCGACCAGCAGGTAATTATTATCCGGCGTCATGGCAATTCCGGCCGGCAGCTTGCCAACCGCCATGGTCCATTTGATCTTGTGCGTCGCCAGGTCGATCGCGCTGACCTGGTCGCTGCCTTGCTGGGTAACGAAAGCGGTGGTGCTGGCGGCATCAAACGCAATGTGGCTGGGCAGCTTGGGCAGCGGCAGGCGCCCGGTCAGCTTCAGATCCTTGCCGTTGTAGCTGTAGATATCCACCCGGTCCAGCCGCAGCGCAGCCGAGACGAACCATTTCTGGTCCGGCGAAAAACCGATCTGGTACGGATCGACGACGTCCTTGATGCGGTTCTGGATGGCGCCGGACTTGGGGTCGAGGAAAATCAGTTCATTGCCGACTGCACTCGCCACAATCAGCGACTTGTTGTCCGGCGTCGCCATCAGGTGATGCGGCTCCTTGCCAACCGGAAAGGTGTCTATTTTCCGGTAGTTCACCTGGTCCAGCAAACTGATGGTGGCATCGCCGGAATTGAGTACCACCACAACATTAGCCTGCACCAGGGAAGTGGCCAGCAGGCATGCCGAAGCAAGCAAAAAACGGGGCAGGAAGCAGGTCATGGAAGTCACATGAAAAAGCAGTGGGAATCCATTTTACCGCGCAGGAATCAGCCCGATTCGGCTAAATTTTGTTCCTGCGCAGCGACTGCCACAACAGTGTATTTTTTTCCTATGAAACGGCGCTGGGGACGCGGCAAGCGTTGCGTTGCGGCGACAAATCGGCGGCGCGCACGCCGAATTCGAGGATGTCGGACGGCAGCGCTCGCCGCTGCACCAGCGCGGCGGCAATCCGGCCCATCGCCGGCGCGGTCTGGATGCCATAGCCACCCTGCCCGGCCAGCCAGAAAAAGCCGTCGGCGTCGGCGGCAAAACCAACCACGGGCGTCTTGTCGGCAACAAACGAGCGCAAGCCGGCCCATTTGCGCGACACGCGGCCAATCTGCAGCGTGGTCGCGGTTTCGATGCGGTCGGCGGCGATCGCCACATCGAGCTCTTCCGGCTGCACGTCCTGCGCCGGCACCGGATCTTCATTCGCCGGCGAACCCAGCAGCACACCGGCATCCGGCTTGAAATAAAACTGCTCATCGATGTCGATCACCAGCGGCCAGGCACTGCTGTCCAAATCAGCCGGCGCGGCAAAAGTGAAGGCGGTACGGCGCTTCGGCACCAGTCCGATCGGCGCTACCCCGGCCATGCCGGCAATCACATCGCACCAGGCGCCGGCCGCATTGATCACGATCGGGGCCGCGAAGTTGCCGGCCGACGTTTCGATCTGCCACAGGCCATCGGCGCGCGCGATGCGCAGCACCTCGGCCTCGCACACCAGTTGGCCGCCGCCGGCTTTCATGCCGCGCAGGAACCCCTGGTGGATCGCGTGCACATCCATGTCCATCGAGTCCGGTTCATACACCGCCCAGCAGGCGGCCTCCTGGCGCAGCACCGGCACCCGTTGCGCGATCTGCGCCGCGTCCAGCCATTCGATGCTTGGCACCAGTGCGCGCATCTCGTCGTAGGCGCGCTGCAGCTTGTCGCGCTGGGCGGCACCGCCGACGATCATCGAACCGCGCGGCGTCAAGAGCGGATGCGCGGCAAAACCATCCGGCGGATTCAGGTAGAACGCGCGCGAAGCACTGGTGATGGCCCGCACGCAGGCGTTGCCATAGGTTTCCGAGTACAGCGCAGCCGAGCGGCCGGTAGCGTGATAGCCGGGTTGCGCCTCGCGCTCCAGCAGAATCACGCGCGCCTCCCCTGCCAGATGGTAGGCAACGGCAGCGCCGGCAATGCCGGCACCGATAATCAGGATGTCGGCGGATTGAATCTGCGTGCTGCTGGTGGTCATGGCATGTCCGGTTTTTGGTTTACACTGCGGCCAGTATAAACAACCTTGAAAGACCATACATGCCCAGCATCATGACCTCCACCGGACTCGAATACGAAGACAGCATCGTTGGCGAAGGCGCCGAAGCCAAGGCTGGCGACCATGTCAGCGTGCATTACACCGGCTGGCTGCAAAACGCCGACGGCAGCGCCGGCGCCAAGTTCGACTCCAGCAAGGATCGCAATCAGCCGTTTGAATTTCCGCTCGGCGCCGGCCATGTCATCAAGGGCTGGGACCAGGGCGTACAAGGCATGAAAATCGGCGGCGTGCGGCGCCTGACCATTCCAGCCGCGCTCGGCTATGGGGCGCGAGGCGCCGGTGGCGTGATCCCACCGAATGCGACGCTGATTTTCGAAGTGGAATTGCTGGGCGTATGACGCCGGCATGAAGCCGTTTCCCGGCTGGCGCCGCTCGCCGCTGGCCTATGCCTGACGTCACCGCTGCTGCCAAGCGGCGGCACGGCGATTGGCGCCGGCATCACGGTGGGCAAGGCGGCAGTTGGCACCGCGGTCATGGCGGCCAAGGGTGGCACCGGCCTAATGATCGGCAGTGCCGACGATGACTTCCATTAAAACATCGGCATTATAGGGAGTATGCCTTAAATCACTGCCTTTTCTGGCGCGGACAGGTCGGCTCCAAAAATACTCTAAGGTATCAAAAAACGGTGTCTACGCGGCCATCAATGCCAGCATCACCAATTTTTCGAACTCCGGTGCAAAACGGCGAATGATCTGGTGCGGATCGGGCGCAATCTGGTCGTCGGTAACGATGCCGAACTGGACGCCGCCGTTGTAGCTGAGGATCGAGACGCCGACGCCGATGTCGCCCGACTGCGGCACCCAGAACATGATCTGGTCGAGCCGGCTGCCAGCCAGGTAAAGCGGCGCTTGCGGCCCCGGCACATTGCTCATGACCGCGGTGGCCTTGCGCGCGAAGTAATTCTGGATTTCGTTTTGCATCTGTTTCGGCGTCGCTCCCAGCACGCCGAGCAGGGCCATCGCCACCAGCGCCTGATAGCCCCCTTTCAATTCATCCATGCGACGCCGCACTTCACGCAAGCGCCCCAGTGGATCTTCCAGTCCCACCGGCAGCACCAGCGGCACCAGGCCGAAGGCATTGCCAAGCTTTTGCGCGCCCCCCGATTTGCGCAAATTGACCGGAATCATCGCCCTCAATGCGCAATCCGGCGCCACCGCATCGCCCTTGTCGCGCAAATAGGCGCCGATCGCGCCAGCCACGCAAGCCATCAGCACATCATTGACCGATGCCCCCAGCGCGTGGCCGATCGCCTTGATTTCAGCCAGCGGCAACGGCTCGCTCCAGGCCACGTGCTTGATGCCTTGCGGCTTGCCCTTCAGGCGGGTGCGGGAGTCGTCCGCCATCAATGCCAGGCGGGTGGCATCCTGCGTCAGGCGGGTGGTGGCGTGCCCGACCTCAGTAAAGCGGGCCATGAATTTTTGCGGATCGACCAGCATCCACAGGTACTTGCTCCACACCAGGCTGGACAGGTTGATGGCCTTGATCGTGGTGCGGGTCACCGGCTGCATCATTTGCAACCACGGATTTTCCGCGGCCAGCTGTGCCAGGCGCGCGCTCTGTGGCGCCGCTCGCGGCGGCGCGTCAGCCGCGCTGTCGAACATCGACAGCAGCACGCCGACCAGCGCAATGCCATCGGCGATGCAGTGATGAATGCGGATGATCACGGCCTGCCGGATGCGGCCGTCGGCGCCGATGCAATTGTCCACCACCTGCATCTGCCACAGCGGCAGCTTCGGGTCCAGCGGCGTTGCCGACAAGCGCGCCACCAGCTGCTCCAGCGCCGCCTTGTTGTCCGGTTGCGCTTTCTTCAGGCGGCTGTGCAGGATGTGCTGGTCGAGGTCGACCTCTTGCTCCTGCCACCAGCTGGCGCCAAATTCGTGCACGACCCGGCTGCGGAAGCGCTGGTATGGCAGCAGGCGCTCGGTCATGGTCTGACGGAAACGGCCAATATCCATCGGCCGCTCGAACATCAGCACCGCCACGATCATCATCAGGTTGGAGGGCGAATCCATGCGCAGCCAGGCGGTATCGACGGTCGACATTTTCTCGCGATACGAGGGTGGCGAAACGGCTGGCGGCATCGAATATCTCCTCTAGTCCCGCACTGTCAGGGATGATTTTTGTGTGCTATGTTGGCGTCGCGCGTGATGCATTTGACATGCTCGCCGGATTTTTCAGCACACTATCACAGCAACCTCTTTTGATCCATCTGGAGAAAACCATGACCCTGCAAGCAGAATTCGATCAAGCCCTGGCCGATTCCAAGAACCTGCCGGAACGTCCGGACAACATGACCCTGCTGAGGATTTACGCACTGTTCAAGCAGGCCACCAGCGGCAATGCCGATGGCAAGCGCCCCGGCATGACCGACATGGTCGGTCGCGCCAAGTGGGATGCATGGAAAATGCAGGAAGGCTTGTCGAAGGACCAGGCGATGCAGCAATACATCGACCTGATCAGCGAATTGAAAGGCTGACACCGGCGCGCGAACAGCGCCGTCCGCCACGGATGGCGCTCAAGCTTTGGCGCTGAATACCTTCTTCATGTTTTTTTCTATTTGCGCCGAAATTTTCGGCGCAAACGCCTTCAGTAAAAATCCCAGCGTAATCTCCAGTTGCGCCTGTTTGTCATGCAGGGCCAGCGTGCCGGATACGCCGCTGCGCTTGAAGAACAGAACGTTGCCCTCCCACTCCGTCACCAAGTCGTATTCCTCGACCAGTTGATCGACCACTTTCTGTGCCGCTGCGCGGGCCTTCTTCTGGCTTAACTTGTGGGTCTGGCTGATGGAGATATCGGGCACGATCAAGCTCCTGGCAGGGCTTCCGGGTTTAACAGATTCGGCGGCGTGGCACCGGCGAGCGCGGCAATCAGGTTAGCCGCAGCGCAATCGGCCATGGCGCGCCGTGTCGGCTCCGAGGCGCTGGCGATATGCGGCGTCAGCACCACGTTCGACAGGCTGAGGAAATCCGGGATGCAAGCGCCGGCTCGTTCTCGAACACGTCCAGCCCGGCCGCCGCGATGCGCCGCGCCCGCAGCGCCGCAATCAGCGCGGCGTCATCGACGATGCCGCCGCGGGCAATATTGACCAGCGTGGCGCCCGGCTTCATCAAGGCCAATTCGGCGGCGCCGATGGTGTGGTGCGACTCAGGCGAATACGGCAGCACCAGCATCACGTGATCGGCGTCGCGCAACAGTTGCTGCTTGCTGACGTATTGCGCATCATTGCAGCGCGCTTCCAGCTCCGGCGCCAGGCGCGAGCGATTGTGATACAGCACCTGCATGTCGAAACCGAGCGAGCGGCGGGCAATGGCCTGGCCGATGCGCCCCATGCCAATGATGCCCAGTGTCGAGCCATGCACGTCGGCGCCGAGGAAGGCGTCATAACGCCATTGTTTCCAGTGGCCGGCGCGCAGCCAGTGCTCTGCCTCGGTCACGCGGCGCGCCGTTGCCATCAGCAGCGCCCAGCCGAAATCGGCGGTGGTCTGGTTCAGTACATCGGGGGTGTTGGTTACCAGGATGCCGGCGCGGGTGGCGGCGGCAAGATCGATATTGTTGTAGCCGACCGCCATGTTGCAAACCGCCTTCAGGCGGGTGCCGGCGCCGATCAACTCCGCCGTCACGCGCTCGCTGCCGGTGGCCAGCAAGCCGTCCTTGTCGCGCAATTTCTGCTGCAGCTCGGCAGCGGAAAACACGCGGTCGTCCTGGTTCGATTCGACCTCGAAATGCGCGGCAAGCCGCTCGAGAACCTCGGGAAAGATTGCACGTGCGATCAAAATTCGCGGTTTCATTGAAGCGCCCCCTATCAAAAGAAAATGAAGGTCATGACAATAAACAACGGGATCAGGATCGCGCATGACCAGCCCATGTAGCCGAAGAAAGACGGCATCTTGATGCCGCGGTCCTCGGCGATCGCTTTCACCATCAGGTTCGGCGCATTGCCGATGTAGCTGTTGGCACCCATGAAGACGGCGCCGCAGGAAATCGCCGCCAGCGTCGGCCCCAGCCTGGTCATCAGCACCGCGGCATCGCCGCCGGCGCTATTGAAGAACACCAGGTAGGTCGGCGCATTGTCGAGGAACGAGGACAAGATGCCGGTAGCCCAGAAATACATGGCGTTGATCGGCTGGCCGCTGGCATCGGTGACGGCATTGACAATCGGCGCAAAAGCGCCGGCCTGGCCGGCGCGCAGCATCGCGATCACCGGAATGATGGTAATGAAAATGCCGGCGAACAGCTTGGCGACTTCCTGGATCGGCCCCCAGGCAAACTCGTTGCCCTGGTGCGCAATGGCCGGGGTAAGCTTCAGCGAAACCAGAACAACGCCGATCAGCGCCACGTCGCGCACCAGGTTTTGCCACTCGACGGCGGTCCCCAGTACGGTAAAAGCGATGCCACCCCGCCAGATGCCGCTCATCAGCACCAGGCCGATGATGATCGCCAGCAGGATGAAGTTGACCTTGCCTTCAAAGCGCAGCTTCGAATCCGGCGTCGGATCCAGCGCGGGCGGCAGTATCTCTTCGCGCTTGTGATAGTAGTGGCTGTCCAGCAGAAAGAAGATGATCAGCAGCGCGCTGCATACGAAGAGCGTTTCGGGAAAAATATTCTGCACGGTCCAGAAGAAGTCGACGCCTTTCAGAAACCCCAGGAACAGCGGCGGGTCGCCCAGCGGCGTCAGCGAGCCGCCGGCGTTGGCCACCAGGAAGATGAAAAACACGACGATATGGGCGGCATGCTTACGGTTGTCGTTGGCGCGAATCAGTGGCCGGATCATCAGCATCGCCGCGCCGGTGGTGCCCATGAAGCTGGCCAGCACGGTGCCGATCGCCAGGATGCCGGTATTCAGGGCGGGCGTGCCGTGCAGGTTGCCGCGCACGCAAATGCCGCCGGCCACCACGAACAGCGCAGTCACCAGCATGATGAACGGGAAATACTCGGCGGCGAACGCGTGCATCGCGCCGCCGGCTGCGGTGCCGGCGCCGAACAGCCAGGCGCACGGCAACAGGAACGCCAGCGCCCAGGCCGCGCTCAGCTTGCCGAAATGATGATGCCAGAAGGTCGGCGTCAGCAGCGGGCACAGCGCGATCGATAGCAGCAGGCCGACGAACGGCAAGGCCCACCAGCCGGACAACTGGCTGCCATCCAGTTCCGACGCGCCGCACCATAGCGGCACTGCGGCCAGCAGGCCGACCAGGAATTTCGCTGCCAATATTGTTTCTCCCCGACTATTGATTATTCTAGTGGCGCGTATTTTAGCCCGATTCAGGGAGCCGAAACCGGGCCGGCGCCAGTGCGGCTCAGCGTGGCTTGATGGCAAATACCTGACGCAGATAAGCGACGTAGGCGCGGTCGTCGCACATATCCTTGGCCGGGTTATCCGACAGCTTGGCCACCGGCTGGCCGTTGCAGCGAATCATCTTGATGACGATTTGCAACGGTTCCGAACCGAGGTCATTGGTCAGGTTGGTGCCGACCCCGAACGCCATCTGCGCCCGTCCGCGAAAGCGCAAATACAGGGCGACCACGCGCTCGAAATCCAGGCTGTCGGAAAACACCAGCGTCTTGCGGGATGAATCGATCCGGTGGCTCTGGTAATGCGCGATCAGGCGCTCGCCCCACTCGAACGGGTCGCCAGAATCATGCCGGGCGCCATCGAACAGCTTGCAGAAATACAGGTCGAAGTCGCGCAAAAAGGCGTCCAGCCCGTAGATATCCGACAGTGCAATGCCGAGATCGCCCCGATATTCGCGCGCCCACACTTCAAAGCCATAGGTTTGCGAATCGCGCAATCGCGGCCCCAGCGCCTGGCAGGCTTGCAAATATTCGTGCGCCATGGTGCCGAGCGGGGTCAAGCCGTGCTGCCAGGCCGACAGCACGTTCGAGGTGCCGGCGAAATTGGCGCTGAACTGCTGTTTCAGCGTGGCGATCACCTCCTCATGCCAGGTTCGTGAAAAGCGCCGGCGTGTGCCGTAATCGGCAATCTGGCAGCCGGCCAGTTCCGGGTTGTCGGCGATCATCCGCATTTTGTGCTGCAGGCGGCGCCGGCCCTCGGCAAAATCCGGCACCGGCTGGCGGGCGCGGAAGTAGATTTCATTGACGATTGCCAGCAACGGCACTTCAAACAGGATCGTGTGCAGCCACGGCCCCTGCACCAGGATCTCGATTTCGCCATTGCCGGCAGCGGCCGGCTCGACCGTCAGGTATTTCCGGTTCAACTGGAACAGGCCGAGGAAGTCGATGAAATCGTTCTTGATGAAGCGCAGGCTGGCCAGATAGTCCAGTTCTTCGGCACGAAAGCGCAACTGGCACAAGGCATCGATCTCGCTGCGAATCTGGTCCAGATACGGCGTCAGGTCGATCCCCGGCGTGCGGCATTTGAAGCGATAGGCGACCTGGGCGGCCGGAAAATGATGCAGAACCACCTGCATCATGGTGAATTTGTACAGGTCGGTATCCAGCAGGGAGGTGATGATCATGGCGCCGCACGTGTGGGAATGTGCTCCATCTTAAGCCGGGTCAAGGCAAGTGTGCAGGGCCGCAAGTCTGCGCCAGGGCGACCGGCGACATGCCACGCTTGTCATTCACCCGGTTTGGCGGAAGGAGTATATTGCCTTAAAATACAAGGCTTTGCGGCCGATTGCAGATATCCATCGATGCTGCCCGACGCGCCGCCGTTTCAGGATTTTTCCCATAGGATTTTTATGACTCACGTTGTGACCGAATCGTGCATCCGCTGCCGTTATACCGACTGCGTCGATGTGTGTCCGGTGGACTGTTTCCGCGAAGGTCCGAATTTTCTGACGATTGACCCGGACGAGTGCATCGATTGTGCGGTCTGCGTCGCCGAATGTCCGGTCAACGCGATTTATGCCGAAGAGGACGTGCCGGCCGACCAGCAGCAATTCATCAAGCTGAATGCCGAACTGGCGCGCAACTGGCCGCCCATCACCAAGACGCACGAACCGCTGCCGGACGCCGAAGACTGGAAAGACGTGCAGGACAAGCTGCAACATCTGCAGCGTTGACGCCAGCTGCGACCGCAACGCCGCGGCGCCATGCCGCCATGCGCGGCCGTGCCTTCGCCCCAATTTTTGCCCGACACCCATGAAACAGGAACTAGAGAGTCGTATGGAACCCAGCGCCGCGCTTGACGCCGCCCCCTTCTCCACCGAGCACCATGGCACTGCCAGCGACCAGGCGCCAATCGAAACCGATGCCGTGATCATCGGCGCCGGCCCGGTCGGGCTGTTCCAGGTATTCGAGCTGGGCCTGCTGGAGATCAAGGCGCACGTGATCGATTCGCTGCCGATGGTCGGCGGCCAGTGCGTCGAACTGTATCCGGACAAGCCGATCTACGACATTCCGGCAGTACCGGTATGCACCGGCCAGGAATTGACCGACAACCTGCTCAAGCAAATCGCGCCATTTCAGCCGACCTTCCATCTGGGCCAGGAAGTATCCGTGGTAGAGCGCCGCGACGACGGCCGCTTCAATCTGGAAACCTCGGCCGGCGTGCGCTTCATCAGCAAGACCATTTTCATCGCCGCCGGCGTCGGTTCGTTCCAGGCGCGGCCGTTGAAAGTGGAAGGCATCGAGCGCTTCGCCGACCAGCAACTGTACTATCGGGTCAAGGACCCAGCGCGCTTTCACGGCAAGCACCTGGTGATTTGCGGCGGCGGCGATTCGGCGCTGGACTGGACGCTGGACCTGGTCGGCAAGGCGGAATCGGTGGTGCTGGTGCATCGACGCGAGGAATTTCGCGCGGCGCCGGCATCGGTCGCCAAGATGAAGGCCTTGTGCGACAACTATCACATGCAGTTGCTGATCGGCCAGGTTACCGGCTTTGAAGCGCAAGACGAGCAGCTGAAGGAAATCAAGATCACGGCCGCGGACGGCGTCACGCGGCGCCTGCCGCTGGACCACCTGCTGGTGTTTTTCGGCCTCTCGCCAAAACTGGGGCCGATTGCCGAATGGGGTCTGGATATCGAACGGCGTCAGTTGAAAGTCGATACCGAAAAATTCGAAACCAACATCCCCGGCATTTTCGCGGTCGGCGATATCAATACCTATCCGGGCAAGAAAAAGCTGATCCTGTCAGGCTTTCACGAAGCGGCACTGGCCGCCTTCGGCGCCGCCCCGTACATTTTCCCCGACAAGAAAATTCACATGCAATACACCACCACCTCACCCAAGCTGCACAAAATTCTGGGTGTGGAAAGCCCGGTATTTGATTAAGCAGGCTTGCTTACTGCAGGCTTTGATGCCGGCCGTATCACGGTCAGGAATTCGGCATTTCAAGGCATATTCCGATTTTTACGGCTCTGCCGTAGTGAGTTACTGAAATCATCGGCAGCGCTCGAAAATCAGATACTCCATGCTATGGCGGCTGATTACGGGTATGTATGTTTGAATTATTTAACATACTCCTCAATCACTATCCAGTTCGTGGGTTCACGACGCGACCAACTGGCAGAAACGGCATGGCGGTCGCTGCGTCAACACTGGCAACACCTTGCAAGCACTGAATGCCGTGTAGCCACTTTGTCGGCTTATGCCAAAGCTTGTCAGCCAGCACTGCCGGTTTTGACCTAAAATTTGTCTTTCGCTAGGGGTCCTGGAACGATAGCGTTTCGGGTGAGAAATACCCTCTGAACCTGATCTGGATAATGCCAGCGCAGGGAAGCGCGACCAGTTTCCCCTGTTTGCTGCTGTCCTGCGCTTTTTTCGGGCTTTCGCCCACGGGATGCAGCCAACATGTCAAGCCAGTACTTTTCTTCTGCAGTCGCCCTCGCGCCTATGCCTGCTGCGCAACTGCCGTCAGCGCCCAGCAAACCGAGCCGACACTGCCGGCAGTGGTGGTCAGCGCGCCGGCGGCGGCACCGGTAAGGGCCGACAGCGCCAGCGTCGGCAGCTTTACCGACGCGCCGCTGCTGCAAACTCCAAGTTCGATCACCGTCGTCACGCACGAGCAGATCCAGAATCGCGCCATTCGCCAGACTTCGGACGCAATGAAGTGGGATGCCAGCGTCAACGACGCCTACAACGCAGTCGGCTACGCCGAACAGTTTTCGATCCGTGGCTTTGCGCTCGACAATATGTCCAGCTATCGCAAGGACGGGCTGGCGATCTCGGCCGATGACGCCATCGCGCTGGAAAACAAGCAGCAGATTGAAGTGCTGAAAGGGCTGGCCGGACTGCAGGCTGGCGCAGCGACGCCGGGCGGCATCTTGAATTACGTCACCAAGCGGCCGACCGCGACCGCGCTGCGCTCGGTAACGGTCGAAACGCGCGAACGCGGCACCGTGTATGGCGCGCTCGATCTGGGTGGGCGCTTCAGCGACCAGCGCTTCGGCTACCGCATCAACGCCGCCGCCGAAAAACTGCGTTCCTATGTCCGCGGCGCCGACGGCGAACGCCAGTTCGTGTCCGGCGCCTTCGATTGGCAGCATCAGTCCGCAAGCGCTGCTGCAACTGGACCTCGACTACCAGCACCGGGCGCAACTGACGGCGCCCGGCTTTCAGTTGTTCGACGGCATGCGGCTGCCCACCGGCATCGACCCCAGCACCATGCTGAACGACCAGCCGTGGTCCAGGCCGGTCAAAACCGACAGCAACAACCTCGGCTTGCGTTTCGAATACCAATTCAATGCCGACTGGAGCGCGACGCTGTCGGCCAACCGCAATGTCTTCCGGCGTGACGATTACGCCGCGTTTCCGTATGGCTGCGCGTCAGCCGGCTTGTTTCCAGGATTCTGTGCCAACGGTGACTACGATGTGTATGACTACCAAAGCGCCGGTGAAGCCAAAACCTTGCTGACCAGCCAGGCTTTGTTGCGCGGCAAGTTCAGCACCGGCGACGTCAGGCACGCGCTGACCGTCGGCGCATCCGCCTCGCAGCGCCGGGATGAGTTTGGCGACTGCGTGTACGGCACTCTGGACTGCGAAGGCTCGGCTGCCAACGGCACCAGCAACATTTACCAGCCGGTGGCAGTACCGGCCTCGAGCATCTCGACCGGCCCGGTGTCGCTGCGCCGCAGGCAGACCGAACGCGCTATTTTTGCGCAAGACATCCTGAGCCTGTCGGACGCGTTCAAGCTGCATGCCGGCGCCCGCTACACCCAATTGCAACGTGACCAGTTCGAGGCCGACGGACGCCTCGGCGCCCGCTACCACCGCAGCTATCTGTTGCCGAACCTCGCGCTGGTGTTCAATCCGGCCGCCGACTGGTCGCTCTATGGCGCTTATTCCGAGGGATTGGAACACGGTGGCATCGCGCCGCTGGGTACTGTCAATGTCAACCAGATGCTGGATCCCAGCACCTCGCGCCAGCTGGAAATCGGCATCAAGGCCGAACTGGCACCCGATCTCGCCCTTTCTGCGGCGCTGTTCCAAATCAAGAAGCCGCTGGAATTCATCGATAGCAACAGCAACACCTATGTACGCCGCGGCGACGCCGTGCATCGCGGTCTGGAACTGGCGGCACAGGGGCAAGCCACGCGACATTTATTGCTGGGCGCCAGCTTCACCGCGCTCGACGCCAGCCAGCAACATACCGGCGATGCGATGCTCGACGGCCGGCGCGTAACCAACGTGCCGCGCTTCAAGTCGGTGCTGTATCTGGATTACGCCGTGCCGCAATTCGCTGGCCTGGGCCTTAACGGCAGCTGGCAATATGCCAGCAGCAAGGCGTTCAACCCGGACAACAGCGTGACCGTGCCCGGTTACCATGTGTTGAATCTGGGCGCTCGCTACACGACTCGTGTCGCCGGCGCGCGCACCACGTTGCGCCTGAACGTCGACAATGTGCTGGATCGCTTCTATTGGCGCGACGTCACGCAGGAGCTAGGTGGCTACCTGTTTCCTGGTGCGCCGCGTACCGTCCGCCTTTCGGCGCAGTTCGATTTTTAAGCACGCCCGAATCCGGCAGCCGTCCAGCAGGCGGCTGCCGAGACGCACCGATGACATGCCGCGCCAAGACCGAAATAACTTGACAGCGCGACAAAAGAGCGCGGCTGGACCGGCTTGCATAGCGCCTTGAATTCTGCATCGCGGAACATTTTGCCGATTTTGACGATATTTTGGGAATTTTCCTGTACTCGCAAAGCCGCTTTTCGCTATGATTCAAAGAATTCCGTACGGCAATGCGGCTCTGGAATCCGATTCAGGGCGACGCTCGCCACCAGCGGAACATGATTGCCGGCAGGATCGCGATCGCCATACTGCAAGCTGCGGTTGACGCTTCCCCTCCATTCCATCACCCGTCACCGGGCTCCTGTTACTGAATTACAGAACAGTAAGATTCCCGTAAGCGGCGGTGGAAAATCGAAAAATGGTTTATGCTGCGTCGCGACAAAGCGTGTTTTTCGACCGGCACACGTATATGATCTGAAGAGGGACCTCATGCTTTATCAACTGCACGAAATGAACCGCACCATGCTGACCCCGCTGATGCAATGGGCCGAGGTGTCAGCCAAGTTGTTTTCGAATCCAGTCTCGCCGCTGGCGCACACGCCTTTTTCGCAGCGCATCGCGGCTGGTTACGAATTACTGTACCGGCTCGGCAAGGATTACGAAAAACCGCGCTTCAATATTGATAGCGTCACGATCGGCGAAGAGACGGTCGGGATCGTCGAGGAAATCACCGAGAAGCGCCCATTTTGCAGCCTGCTGCACTTCAAGAAAGAC
Organism: uncultured beta proteobacterium; assembly: GCA_963707665.1. Taxonomy (GTDB): domain Bacteria; phylum Pseudomonadota; class Gammaproteobacteria; order Burkholderiales; family Burkholderiaceae_D; genus DATJCV01. The sequence continues at coordinate 161,703 of CAVPQU010000015.1, forward strand.
CTCGACGCCAAGGCCTTTGCGTCCCTGAACCAGCCAACCGTGCTGCTGGTGGCGCCGCTGTCCGGACATCATGCCACGCTGCTGCGCGACACCGTCAGCGCCTTGCTGCCGCAGCATGACGTCTATATCACCGACTGGGCCGACGCCCGCATGGTGCCGCTGTCCGACGGGCCGTTCCATCTGCACGACTACATTTACTACATACAAGACTTCATCCGCCGGCTCGGTCCCGACCTGCATGTGATCTCGGTATGCCAGCCGACGGTGCCAGTGCTGGCGGCAATTTCGCTGATGGCCAGTGCGCACGACCCCAAGCTGCCGAAAACCATGATCATGATGGGCGGCCCGATCGATCCGCGCAAATCGCCGACCCAGGTCAATGACCTGGCCACCGAGAAGCCGTATTCCTGGTTTGAAAATACCGTGATCGATAGCGTGCCGGGAAATTTCCCCGGCGCCGGTCGCAAGGTATATCCGGGCTTCCTGCAACACGCCGGCTTCGTCGCCATGAATCCGCGGCGGCACGCGCAAAGCCATTGGGATTTCTACGAGCACCTGCGCAAGGGCGACAACGCGTCGGCCGACGAGCATCGCAAGTTTTACGACGAGTACAACGCGGTGCTCGACATGCCGGCCGAATACTATCTGGAGACGATCAAGATCGTGTTCCAGGAATTTCGCCTGCCGCAAGGCACCTGGGAAGTGGAAGGCAAACTGGTGCGGCCGCAAGATATCAAGAATGTCGCCCTGTTTACCATCGAGGGCGAGCTGGACGACATTTCCGGCTCCGGCCAGACCGAGGCCGCGCACGATTTGTGCAGCGGGATTCCGAAAGCGCAAAAGAAACATTTCACCGCGCCCAAATGCGGCCACTACGGGATTTTTTCCGGCCGCCGCTGGCGCGAGAGTCATTTGTCCGCAAATCGCGAATTCATCAGCGACCATCGCTGAACCGCGCGTCGCATTGCCACTGAAACAGCCGTTTTCCTGCAATCGGAAAACGGCTTTTCATTTGGCGCCACGGCGCTCATTTGCCGGGATAATGAGCGTCATGTCGTCGAATTCTCCAGCCGCACCTGCTCTCGCACTCCCCGAGCGCTCGCGGACCGCATCGAAAACCTGCTGCCGCAAACGCAATGCACCAAATGCGGCTATCCGGCCTGCCGGCCGTATGCCGAAGCCATCGCCGCCGGCCACGCCAATTACAATCAGTGCCCGCCCGGCGGCGCGACCGGCGTCGAACGTCTGGCGGCTTTGCTCGGCCAGCCGGTGATTCCGCTGAATCCGGCCAATGGCGTCGAACGCCCGCGTCCGGTGGCGCTGATCGACGAGGCGCTGTGCATCGGCTGCACGCTGTGCATCCAGGCCTGCCCGGTCGACGCCATCGTCGGCGCCGCCAAGCAGATGCACACGGTGATTCCCGAGCTATGCACCGGTTGCGACTTGTGCGTGGCGCCCTGCCCGGTCGATTGCATCGCCATGGTCGAAGCCACCCCGGGCCGCAGCGGCTGGGAGGCGTGGTCGCAGCCGCAAGCCGATGCGGCGCGGCAACGCTTCAACCGGCGCCAAACCAGGCTGCGGCGCGAGGCGCAGGAAAACGAGGCGCGGCTGGCGGCCAAGGCCGCTGCCAAACTGCAGGAACTGGCCGGCGAAACGCCGCAGACGCCGCAGCAGCAAGCCGAAGCCGCACGCAAGAAAGCAATCATCCAGGCGGCGATCGAGCGCGCCCGTCTGCGCAAGGAACAAACCAGCGCCGCGCCCGCCGACCACGACAAACCGGTATGAACAACGAAAAAAGACGCCAGATCTTCCTGCGCCTGCAGGCCGCCGATCCGCATCCGACCACCGAACTCGAATACACCACACCCTTCGAATTGCTGATCTCGGTGATCCTGTCGGCGCAGGCCACCGACGTCTCGGTCAACAAGGCGACGCGGCGCCTGTATGCGGTCGCCAACACGCCGGCGGCCATGCTGGCGCTCGGCGTCGAGGGACTGACGCCCTACATCCAGAGCATCGGCCTGTACCGCACCAAGGCCAAGAACGTGATCGAAACCTGCCGCCGCCTGCTGGCCGACTTCGACGGCCAGGTGCCGCGCTCGCGCGAAGCGCTGCAGTCGCTGCCGGGGGTCGGGCGCAAGACCGCCAACGTGGTGATGAACACCGCCTTCGGCGAGGCGACGATCGCGGTCGACACGCATATTTTCCGCGTCGCCAACCGCACCGGCATCGCTCCCGGCAAGACCGTGGACGAGGTGGAGCACAAGCTGATGAAGGTGGTGGCGCCGGAATTCCGCCTCAACGCCCACCACTGGCTGATCCTGCACGGACGCTACACCTGCATCGCGCGCAAGCCACTGTGCTGGAATTGCATGATCGCCGACCTCTGTGAATACAAGGCAAAAACGCCGCAGCCGGCCAGCGGCGTCTGAAGCGCGATCAAACGATGCTGCAGGCCTGTTCGAACGACAGCCGCGGCGACCGCGCATGCAGGTGCTCGCCATTGCCGTAGCCAAGGCCGCAGACGAAATTGACGCGTATCGGGGTGCCGGCAAAAAATGCCTGGTTCACCCGCTCCGCATCGAAGCCGGTCATTGGGCCGCAATCGAGTCCGAGCGCGCGCGCCGCCAGGATCAGGTAGCCGCCTTGCAGCGACGAATTGCGGAACGCGTTTTCCTCGATCTTGGCCGGGTTGCCGGCAAACCAGGAGCGCGCATCGGTATGCGGAAACAGCTGCGGCAGCTTTTCGTAAAACTCCAGGTCCATGCCGACGATCGCGATCACCGGCGCGCTGCGCGTCTTGTCCACATTGCCGGGATTCATGCAGGCCACCAGCCGCTCCTTGGCTTCGGCCGACTTGACGAAAACCAGGCGTGCCGGCGAGCAGTTGGCCGAAGTCGGGCCCCATTTCATCAATTCAAACAGCTGTTCCAGCAGCGCATCCTCCACCGGCTGGGCGGACCAGCGATTGTGGCTGCGGGCTTGGCGAAAAAGCGTATCGAGTGCGGCGTCGTTCAACATGAGAGTCCATCGTGAAGTCAAAAAAAAGCCGCCTTGGCGGCCCGGATTGTTGCGTATGGTAGCCGAATGCCAACCCTCGCGCGCGCCATCAAGCCGGTACAATAAGACCTCCGCTGTTTTTCCCGCCCGCGATGTTCAATCCGTCCCAACATGAAGTCAGGCAGTTTTTTTGCGACGTCCAACGCAAGCTGCGCCACAACGAAATCCTGACCCCGCTGGAAGCGATGGCGCGCGACTGGATCGTGCAGCATCCGGAATACGCCGACGCGCTGACCGATGTCGAGCGCGCGCTGGCGGCCGACTATACGGTCGAGCATGGCCAGAGCAACCCCTTCCTGCATCTGGCCATGCATCTGTCGATCGCCGAGCAACTGTCGATCGATCAGCCGCCCGGCATCCGCGCCGCCTTCCTGGCGCTGGCGCAACGGCTCGGGTCCGAGCATGAGGCACACCATCAAATCATGGAATGCCTGGGCGAAATGATCTGGACTGCGCAGCGCAGCGGCCTGCCGCCGGACGGCGCCGCCTACGTCGAGTGCATCAAGCGGCGTTGACAGCCATGCGGCATTGGCTGGAGTATATGAAAAAATAGTTTATTCCGCGCCCGATATGGACTGATAGCGTAAGGAGTATATGGCTCTCGATACCCTTGCTGCAGGTGGCGGGCCGGTTGTTCGGCTTGCCGATGAGCATCGGGCGTGAGCTTGCCATGTCGGTCTGGGGCTGGCTGTGCTGCCGCCTTTCCTGGCACGCGACAATTCCCCATGGTTCGCGATTCCTGAATATGCATGCGCACGAAGCCGCCCTGTCTGGATGGTGATGCATCCGCATGTTCGACGCTCGCCCCGGGTCAACGCGGTCGCGGATTTGCTCTCTGAGCTTTTCCTCGAACAGGAGCCGACTCTCGCATGCAATGCTTGAGCCGAGCACAGTGGGTGCCTGCACTGGCATAAAAACTTCGGGCAGATCACAAGAACGGGATGGGAACGACCGAGCGCAGAGAAAACGTCACGATGGCGTCGAAGCGGATCGGAACAGCTCCGCCGTGGAAGACGCTATGACTTCTGCCAGGAGGTCGGCAATCAAGCGTACGCGTGGCGAACGCCGGGCATCAGGATGAATGACAAGCCAGAGTTCTCTCGGTTCCGGACCCGGAATATCACTCAGTTCTACAAGTTCAGCATCCGTCCCTGCCAGGAAGTGAGGCAGCACCGAGACGCCCAAGCCGTTGCGCGTCGCCTGGTAGAGCGACGATAGACTATTGCTCCTTAATGAAAACGCCCGCAGGAGCGAGAATTTTTCCAACCATTGCTGCTCCGGCGCATGCTGCAAGCTATCGTCATAGCCAATGAATTGCCATTCATGCGGTCGGTCGCGTGCCAGATAGGAGCGATGTGCATAAACGCCATAGCTCATCGCACCGAGGCGACGCGTGCTAAGCCCTGGATCCTGTGGCCGGCCCACACGAACAGCCAGGTCGGCCTCGCGGCGCGTCAGGCTCGCTAGCCGTGTCTCTCCGACCATTTCGAGCGTTAAAGCGGACCATTTCTCATGATGGCGGGCGAATTTCGGTATCAGGAAATAGCTGGATAAGGCCGGCGGAGCCGAAAGGCGCACCGTGCCGGAGAGAACTGCTCCGGCATCCGCTTCCCGACGAAATTCGTGTGCCTTTTCCTCCATTTGTTCAGCACGCGCATACAACTGTTCGCCCTCGGCAGTTAATTGCCAGCCGCGAGGAAGCTTATCGAAAAGGCGCAGTCCCAGCGCCTTCTCAAGGCTGCCGATGCGACGCGCCACCGTGGAATGCTCGACCCGCAGTTCACGGGCTGCAAGGTTAAGGCTTTCCGCGCGAACCAGCGTTACAAATATTCTTATGTCATCCCAGTTCATTATTTGGCTGTTTATTTTTGCACATTGAGTATGCAGATTTTGGTAATTCCTGAGCGGAATTGCGCATGTTACCTTTGCGGCCACTCGATCGCAATGCGCCGACCATCTCCTGGGCCACAGGACTTGCATCGCGTGAATATGGGCTAGCTGGGGCGGAGCGCACTCGTGCCGTGAACATCCTTGGGAAGAGGTAATGACTAACACTGACGACAGAATTGGTATGGACGGCGTTGATTATCTAAGCGAAGTCATGCACGGGAAGCGCAGGCAGGCCAGTTTCGAACGCATGCTCAATTACCGCTTCACCGGTGTAAGTAAAGGCGCCATCGCTATCCTTGCCGAGCCTTTGGATTCCTTCGCCAACCCTATGAACACGCTTCATGGCGGCTACTTCGCTGGCCTGCTCGACACCGCAATGAGTGCCTCGGTGCACTCGGCGTTGAACGCGGGCCAGGATTTCACGACAGTCGAACTGAAAGTCAACTTTATGAAGGCTCAGCGATTGCCGTTTACAAAAATCCATGCCCGCGGGACGGTGCGCAAAATCGGCCAGCGAGTCGCGTTCGCAGAAGGGGAGATTTATTCCGAGACGAATGAGCTGCTGGCAAGCGGTTCAACCACATGCCTGATCTGGCATCACGCCGGCATAGGGAAAACAGCCAACACCAAACCAGCAACGACCTCCGACATGAAAGCATGAGGAAGAAAAAACCATGAAGACGATCCTGTATTACTCACCTGCCGCTTGTTCGCTTGCCCCTCATATCCTGCTGGAAGAAACCGGCGCGGAATATGAACTCATTGAAGTCAATGTGCAACAAGGCAAAACCCAGGAACCGGAGTTCCTGCAACTGAATCCGAAAGGAAGGGTTCCCGTGCTGGTGGCAGATAAGCAGATCCTCACCGAGGTTCCCGCCATCTGCTGGTTTATAGCGTCAGGCGCGAAGGCACTGATCCCGCAAGCGAGCTTGCAGCAAGCGCGGGCGCTTGAGTGGTTCAACTGGCTTTCCGGGACCCTGCACGCGGTCGCCTTTAACGGGAAATGGCGGCCGCAGCGGTTCGTCACCAATCGGGAGTTATTTTCAGATGTGCATACCAGGGCCGACCAAAACCTGGCGGAGGGGTTCTCGCATATCGAACAGCGACTGCATGGAAGGCAATGGGCGCTCGGCGATGAATACAGCCTCGTCGACCCGTATTTGTTCGTTTTTCACAACTGGGCGCAATCCATTGGCGCAGATGTACGCAAGACCTACCCGCTCTGGCATGCCCATGCTTCGCGGATGCTGGCCAGGGACGCGGTAATCCGTGCGCTGAGGCAGGAGGGCTTCTGTTAGACGTTCCATCCGGACGCAGCGGAGGCGCTGCTACTGGATGTCGGTATCCCGGCATTCGCCTCCACAACCCAGCACAAGCGGATGGGAAGTGCATGAAGCGGTGGCGAGCCGGAAGACGGACCGCCATATCGAACAACGCCTGCCGAGCGCCTTGGCGGAACCGATCTCGCCGCCTGGATCGCAGACCATCGGATCGACACGCTGACCGTCATCGGCTATATGACACACAATTGCGTCGGCTCGACGATTGAACATGCATTGCACGACCGCTTGGCGGTTGGGTATCTGCCGGATGCCAGTCGGTCTATACCCTATGCGAACCGGGCCGGGTCGGCTTCATTTTCATCACGCGATTCAACTTTTAGGCAAGCCAACCTTTACTGAAAGCAGAACAAAGACAACATGAACTACGCGCAAACACTGACCACGGCACCGGTCCTTCCCACTATCGTCAGGATGAGCCTGCCGAACATGGTGGCCATGGTGGCCACGACCCTGGTGAGCATCGTCGAAACTTCTTACGTCGGGCAATTGGGTACGCCGGCACTGGCCGGGATCGCCCTGGTGTTCCCTATGATCATGCTGCAGCACATGCTGTCGGCCGGCTCCATCGGCGGCGGCATCAGTTCGGCCATCAGTCGCGCCCTCGGCGCCGGCGATATGGCCAAGGCCGACTCGCTGGCCTGGCATGCAACCGTGATCAGCGTGGCCCTGGGATTGGCGTTCACGCTCCTGTTCCTGCTCGCCGGCCACGGGATATTCAGCCTCGTGGGCGGCGCCGGCGACACGCTGCAGCAGGCGCTGGCCTACTCGAACGTCGCCTTCGGCGGCGTGCTCAGCCTGTGGCTGTTGAATGGCTTCGCCTCCATCCTCAGGGCTTCCGGCAACATGAAAACGCCGTCCAATACCCTGCTGCTGGTGTCGGCGGGACAGATCGTGCTGGGCGGCGCACTCGGCTTGGGCATCGGCCCCTTCCCGCGCTTAGGCATGGCCGGCGTGGCGCTGGGCATGGTGCTGTCGTTCACCGCCGGCGGGCTCTATCTGTTCTGGTATCTGCGGACCGGCCAGGGCCGCTTGCGCCTGCGATTCGATCGCGCTCTACGAGCGGATTATTTGACCGACATCCTCAAGGTCGGCGGCATCTCTAGCCTCTCTTCCATCCAGACCGTGCTCACCATCCTGATTCTGACCCGCATCATGGCCGGCTTCGGCACCGAGGCGCTGGCGGGATACGGCATCGGCGCACGCCTGGAATTCATGATCATTCCCGTCTGCTTCGCCATCGGCGTGGCCTGTCTTCCTCTGGTCGGCATGTCGCTCGGCGCCGGCTTCGTCTCGCGCGCGCGGAAGGTGGCGTGGACCGGGGCGGGATTGTCGGCGGCGGTGCTCGGGGTGGTGGGACTGGTGGTTGCCCTCTTCCCGACGGCCTGGACCAGTCTATTCACGACGAATCCGCAAGTGACAGCCTATGCCAGCGACTATTTCCTGTGGGTCGGCCCCTTCTACTGCATGTTTGGCTTGGGGCTCTGCCTGTACTTTTCGGCGCAGGGCGCCGGCAAGCTGCTGGGCCCGGTGCTTGCAGGAACCGCGCGCCTGCTACTGGTGGCTGTGGGCGGCTGGTATTTGCTAAGCAAGGGTGCACCAGCGACCGCCATGTTTGCCTTGATCGGTGCTGCGATGCTGGTTTATGGCGGCCTGACCGCGATGTCGGTTTACTGGGCGCGGTGGGAACGCTAGAACATGTTGCTCCGACAAGCATACGTCGGCAAGTAGGTAACCCATATCAACCCGTGGACAGTACTGTAATCGGACACCGTCATGACTAATCCCTGGTACAGCGCCGTTAACAGCAAAATGCGCAACTTGATCACGATACCCTCGAGCAAGCGCCCCGTCAGCGGGACGGCAGCCGCTGGGCGTGGCGTATCGCTTCGGATATACGCGAAGCTGGTACTCGTTGCGTTTCTGTGGGGCGGCACCTTCGTTGCTGGCCGAACCATGGCGCAAGAAGTGCCGTTCATGACGGCGGCCACCCTGCGCTTTATGATCGCTGCTCCCTTGCTTCTGGCTGTGGCATGGAAGCTGGAAGGCGGCCTGCCACGCTTAAGCGGCTCACAGCTTGTCGCGACATTCGTACTCGGATTCACCGGGATCTTTGTTTACAACGTCTGTTTTTTTGCAGCGCTGTCGCTGATGCCGGCCGGCCGCACTGCATTGTTTGTCGCCCTCAACCCGATCGTCACCGTCCTGTTGCTTGCGACCTTGTTGCGCGAGCGTATAGGCATGACAAAGTGGACAGGCATCGCACTGGCATTCGCTGGCGCTGCGATTGTCATTACGAAAGGCGAGCTCCTTGCCGCCTGGCGAGATATGACACAGCAAATCGGCGCTGGCGAAGCATTCATGATTTGCGCAGTCTCGAGCTGGGCCGCATATACAATCGTCGGGCGCGTCGCCCTGAAGGGATTGACGCCGATTGCCACCACTACCTATGCCGTTTTGTGGGGACTGGTGCTGCTTGCCGCCGGCGCCGCACTGGAATTCAGGACACTTGATACCTCGAAGTTCACATGGCAAGTGTGGAGCGCGATCGCTTATCTCGGGGTATTCGGTACTGTCGTTGGATTCATCTGGTATTACGAGGGGGTGAAAGCGATCGGCCCGTCGCGCACTGCCGTGTTCAACAACCTGGTACCGGTCTTTGGCATCGTTCTGGCGTCATTATTGTTATCCGAGCCGATTCTGTTCTCGATGGTGGTCGGAGGCACGTTGGTGATTGGCGGCGTGACATTAACCAATCGGCAGTGAGGCGACAATGAACGAATTGGGTGTCTGGCATACCCCAGCAGCCATGCATCTGTCGATCGCCGAGCCATTGTCGATCGATCAGCCGCCCGGCATCCGCGCCGCGCCGCCTTGACCAATAATCGTCTGTAAAAAATCACGAGGTCTGCGCTGCTCGTCAGCACAACGGACGCGATTGCTCACGCTATGGAAACAGCAAACCATCTGTGCCAACAACCGTGGTGACGCCTGCAGAAAAGGAGCACCACTGCATCTCGCGCACCGCCTTACTGGTATCGCGATTTTATTTTAATATGGGGTATATGCCTGAAGCGACCTTTTCGCACTCGAAAATTGACACTCGCATTGGGAGTATGCCAATGCAGGCTTAATCCGGGTTGCGCATCGCAAACCTGTGCTGCAGTTCGGCGTTCAACTCCGCCAGCACGGAGGCGTTCAATCCCAGTGCTTCGACCGCCAGGTTGCCGCCTTCGCGCCATTCGCGGGATTCGGGCTCGCCGCGAAAATCCTGGATCGCCTTTTCCACGATCAGGTTCGCTGCCACCAAGGCGCGCACGGCGGCCGGAATCGCTTCGTCGTACAGGGCGTCAGGCGCATGATGCAAGCGGATCGCCAGCACGACTTCCGGCGACATGCCCCAGTTTTCCGCCAGCAGCGCGCCGACCACGGTATGGTCGATGCCATGCCGGGAATTTTCGATCTCGACAAAATTTCCCGCTTCGGCGCGATTGGCGATCGTCAGCGTTTCCATGTAAGAAGGAAAATGCGCCTTCAGCAACGGGATGCCGATGTCGCAGAACAAGCCAAAGCTGTGCGCCAATTCGGGCGCCACGGCGTGCGTCTGTGCGGCCACATGGCTCATGCCGCGCGAACGTTTTTCAGAGACATCCCAAAAACGCGCCATCATCATCCGGCCATTCGCCAGCGCCTTACGGGTGATCAATCCCGTCATCACTGCGCCGCATTGGTCGATGCCAAGCAACACCACGGCATCCTGCACCGTTTCAACCCGTCGGCGCACACCGAGGTAAGCGGAGTTGGCGCTCTGCAGCAGGTTTCCGGCCATCGCCGCATCGCGTCCCAGCAGCTGCGCCACTTTCTTCAGATGGGGTTCTTCCCTGCGCATTTCGTGCTGCAGGGCCATCAGCAATGCCGGCCGCGGCGGAATCTTGATCGAACGCACCAGGTCGGCGGCCGCGGCGGGCAAAACCGTCTTGAGTTGGTGTTCGGACACAATCAGCTCCTGAGATGGGCAGGCAGACCGGCCCGCCAGCGGCCGTAAAAAAGCCACGGCTAACCGTGGCTTCTTGTCGTTTTCAGGCGTTGCGCTGGCTTATTTGCGCAGCACCAGCGTACCGGGCAGGCTGTGCAGATAGGCAGCGATATTCTGGATGTCCTGACGCGACAGCGCTTTTGCCTGCGCCCCCATGATCGCGTTGCCGCGCCCATTGGCGCCATTGACGCCACGTTGATAACCAACCAGCGCATGCGCCAGGTAATCCTGATGCTGGCCAGCCAGCTTCGGATAGCTCGGGTCGATCGGCGTATTGTAGTCGGCGCCGTGGCAGGCGGCACAATTGAACTTGGCGGCAGCCGCCTTGCCGGCTTCGACATTGCCAGCAGCCAGGGCACTGGCCGTCACGCTTGCGCAGATTACAGCCAGCAGCGAAGTAAGAATCTTGTTCATATGCGTTCCCGTTATTTTTGCTGTGCGTAATAAGCCGCAAGATCGGCAATGTCCTGATCCGACAGGCTTTCCGCGATGCCGCGCATCGACGGATGCTTGCGATCGCCTTTCTTGTACGCATGCAGCGCGCTCTCGATGTATTTGGCGCTTTGGCCACCTAGCAGCGGCACTTCGTATACTTCCGGAAATGCAGTCTTGTAGCCGGGAATGGCGTGGCAGCCTATGCACATGGCAACCTTGTCTTTCTCCTTGGCTGCATCGGCATTGCCCACCACGTCCGCAGCGACGGCAAAATTGACAGCCGCCGCAAGCGCGAGAAAAGCAAATATTTTTTTCATATTGGTGGAATAAATGAAAGCGAAACGGGTTTGGTGCAAGCGAACCGGCAGCCGGACGGCGCGAATCGTGTTGCGCCGCGGCACGAAAAAACGGTTAATTTTAACTCAATAATATTGCTTCGTCCAAACCTCGAATTCGACCCGGCAAGCGCTATGCGCGCAAGCGGCTAGGCTCGCCGGCGCTTGGGCGGCGTGGCCACTTCCGTTGTCTCGTCGATGGCGGCGTCAGGAAGTCCCCGCTTTGCACTTGGCAACAGGAAGAAGCGTGGCGCTGCCAGCATGCGCCGCAGCAGCGCGCGCAGTACCAGGCGCCGCGTGCGGCCCGGCACTTCGCGTGCACCCAGCGCCAGCATCAGGGCACAGCCAAAGCCGACGCCGATGTTCAGCAAGCCGGTAACCCCGACGCCTGCCAGCGCCAGCCAGAATTGCGGCGTACTCCAGACAGTCCAGCCAAGACTGCAGGCAGCCGCCACCAGCGTCCCCGCCGCCAGCGTTACATGCCGCACGCCAAACGGTAGGCCGAAAAACTGCGCGACCACCGGCGTGATGCCGAGCAAGACTGCCAGCGCAACATAGCCGGCCACGCGCGCCAGATTGCGTTCCAGCCAGTCGGCGCACCGTTCGGCTCGGGTCACGCCCAGAATCCGGGTGAGGCGCCGATTTTGTGCCAGCGAGCGGCGCACCCGGCGCAACACGAACCAGTTATCGGCAAAGCCGGCCAGCAATCCGGCAACAAACAGCAGCACACCGGTCAACGCGGCAAACAGCGGCGTGGCGCCAACCAGCGACAACTGTTTCAGCGCGGCATGAGCCTGCTCGAAGTTCAGCAGCGGCACCCCGCGCGCCCAGCCAATTGCCAGCGCCAGCACGCTCAAGAGCGACAGCACGCCCAGCAAATTGCCGATCAGTGCCGCGCTCTGCGCCCGCAATAATTGCGCTGTTTCGGCCACTAAGCCGCGCAGCCCGACTAAGGTATCCAGCGCGCCCATCCGGGCCGCCAGTGCCGGCGCCGTCACCGCCGGCTGGCACGCAGCCAGCACGCCGCCGCCGGCAGCGATGGCGAGGAAGATCACGGCGTAACCGAGCGCCATCCACGCCCCTTCGAAAAATCTGGCCTGGCCAACGTGGGACTCGCCCAGGAACAATTTTCCCAGCACCGTCAAGGCAACCACGCCGCCGCCAATCACCGCCGCTTTCAGCAGCGTGCGGTATTCACGGCGATTGCGTACCCGGTCATGCTGGCCGTGCTGGCGGTTGCGCTCGACCATCTTGCGCGCACGCAGCGCAAAACTGCGCTGCACCAGGCTATTGACTGACGCCCGGTGATGCTGGGCTGCAATCAGATCGGCCAACAGCCGCTGCGCCTGGGCCTGTGCAGCGCCTTCACTGTCACTGTCGCTGGAGGCGGCGCGCAAGTCGATCAGGCAGCCGATGCGCACCAGTTGCGCCCGCATCCGCTCGACCTTGTATACCAGGCTGAGCGAGACGCCGTATTCGTCCAGATGGGCATAGATCTTGTCCGTCTGTGCCTGGCAAACGGCAAGCAGCATGCGCACGCTGCGCAGCGCCGCCATATCATGCGCAGCGGCAACCTGAAATTTCTCCAGTTCGCGGCGCAGCGCCATGAACGGGGTTGCCTGCAGGGGCAGCGTCGTTCCCAGTCGCTGGCGAAAATCCGGACTGATGCCGACCGCAATCACCACCGTCGCTAGATAAGTCAGTGCTTCGTCAATCTGTTGGCGATACGCATGCGCGATGCCATGGTCCGCCGCCAGCTTCCAGATGCGCTGCAGCTCTGGCCGTTCCAGACCAAGCAGCCAATCGGCATCGGCCGGGCGCGGAAACATCGCCATAAACAGCGCCGACAAATTTATGTTGGCAGGCGGGCGCGGCAAGATTTTCTTGGCCACACGCCGCCCCAATTCGCTGAAAAACGCTGGCTCATGCGGCAAACCGGTGGCGGAAAATAATTCCGGCCCCTTGGCTTGGCGCAGGGTTTTTTGCAATGTGGCTTGTACCAGGCGCCGCTGGTCGCGATGCTGATCCAGCCAGTCAAGCAGGAAACGCAGACGTTGGTAGCGCGCACCGGCCGCGCTGACTTGTTCGCGACGCAGCCATTCGGCGCAATCGATTATCCAGTTGGCACGCTGATCCCAGCTGGCAAACGGATTGGCGCGGCTTACGAGTGCTGCCACTTGCGCTTCGTAATCCAGGTGCGGCTGGCGTCGGGTGCTAGCGCCGCGCCGAAGCCGACGCCAGAAGACGCCTATTTTGAGAAAGAGCATTTTCATGGGAAAGGGAAATTCCTTGCAGGTAATGCGTATCGGCAGGCATGGCTGGCGGCACGCAGAGGGAATTGTGATCTCGCTTATACTTGGTCTTATTTTCTACTTGATGACACCGGCTATGCGACAAGACACGCGTTTCGAAGGTTCCCAGACTTATGTTGCCACCGACGACCTGAAACTGGCCGTCAACGCCGCCTTGCGGCTGCAGCGCCCGCTGCTGATCAAGGGCGAACCCGGCACCGGCAAGACCATGCTGGCCGAGGAAGTGGCGGCCGCGCTCGGCATGCCGCTGCTGCAATGGCACGTCAAGTCCACCACCAAGGCGCAGCAGGGGCTGTACGAATACGACGCGGTGTCGCGCCTGCGCGATTCGCAACTGGGTGACGAACGCGTCAAGGACATCCACAACTACATTGTCAAGGGCGTGCTGTGGCAGGCCTTTACCGCCGATCAACAGGTGGTGCTGCTGATCGACGAAATCGACAAGGCCGACATCGAATTCCCGAACGACTTGCTGCGCGAACTGGACCGGATGGAGTTCTACGTCTACGAAACGCGCGAAATGGTGAAAGCCAAACACCGGCCGCTGGTGATCATCACCTCCAACAATGAAAAGGAATTGCCGGACGCCTTCCTGCGCCGCTGCTTCTTCCACTACATCAAGTTTCCCGACAAGGACACGATGCAGGACATCGTCGGTGTGCACTTCCCGAATCTGAAAAAGGACTTGCTGGCGCAGGCCCTGCACACCTTCTATGAAGTGCGCGAAGTGCCGGGCCTGAAGAAGAAGCCGTCGACCTCGGAACTGCTGGACTGGCTGAAGCTGCTGCTGGCCGAAGACATCCCGCCGGAAGCGCTGCGCAGCAAGGACGCCAAGACCGTGGTGCCGCCGCTGCACGGCGCGCTGCTGAAGAACGAGCAGGACGTGCATCTGTTCGAACGCCTGGTGTTCATGTCGCGCGCAAACCGGTAAACAGGGAGTATGCCGTAAAAATGGCCATTCTCGGACGTATTACGGTCCTCTTTAAAAATACTCCCATACGCATATTCATCGCCCCGGTACCGCAGCCATGATCGCGATCGAACCGCTCACCCTCGCCGGCCGCCATGTGGCGCTGGAGCCGCTGACGCTGGCGCACCGCGATGCGCTGGCGGCGGCGGCCGCCGACGGCGAACTGTGGAAGCTCTGGTACACCTCGGTGCCGGCGCCGGAGCAGATGCAGGCCGAGATCGAGCGCCGCCTCGGCCTGCAGCAGCAAGGCAGCATGCTGCCGTTCGCGATCCGCCGCAGCGACACCGGCGCGCTGTGCGGCATGACCACCTATATGCACATCGACGCCGCCAACCACCGCCTGGAAATCGGCTCGACCTGGTACGCCCAAAGCGCGCAGCGCACCGCGATCAATACCGAAGCCAAGCTGCTGCTCCTGACGCACGCGTTCGAGACCTGGGCCTGCATCGCGGTCGAATTCCGCACGCACTGGATGAACCAGCAATCGCGCGCGGCGATCGCCCGCCTCGGCGCCAGGCAGGACGGCATCCTGCGCAACCACCAGCGGCTGGCCGACGGCTCCTTGCGCGACACCGTGGTGTTTTCCATCATCGAATCGGAATGGCCGACGATCCGACGCCATCTGCAATTCAAACTTGACCGCAAGGAAGTGCCGTGCTGATCGATTTTTTCTTCACGCTGAAAGACGCCAAGATCCCGGTCTCGATCAAGGAATTCCTGATCCTGCTGGAGGCGATGCAAAAGAGCGTGATCCGTCCCTCGCTCGATGATTTTTATTACCTGTCGCGCATGACGCTGGTCAAGGACGAAGCGCACTACGACAAGTTCGACCAGGCCTTCGGCCAGTACTTCAAAGGCATCGAGGCGGTGTTCGACAAGAACGGCGAGATCCCGCTGGACTGGCTGGTGCAGCGCATGAAGCGCGAGCTGACGCCGGAACAGATCGCCGAGCTGGAAAAATTCGGCTATGACAAGCTGATGGACCGCTTGAAGGAGCTGATGGAAGAACAGAAGGAAAAGCACGAAGGCGGCAGCAAGTGGATCGGCACCGGCGGCACCTCGCCCTTCGGCCACGGCGGCACCAACCCGGAAGGCATCCGCATCGGCGGCAAGGGCGGCAACCGCACGGCGGTCAAGGTGTGGGATGCGCGCGCCTACCGCGACTACGACGGCGAGCGCGAACTCGGCACGCGCAACATCAAGGTGGCGCTGCGCCGCCTGCGCAAGTTCGCGCGCGAAGGCGCCGAAGACGAGCTGGCGCTGGACGACACCATCCGCGCCACCGCCAACAATGCCGGCTATCTCGACATCAAGATGCAGCCGGAGCGCAAGAACAACATCAAGGTGCTGATGCTGTTCGACGTCGGCGGCACCATGGACGACCATATCGCGCGCACCGAGGAATTGTTCTCGGCCTCGAAGACCGAGTTCAAGAACATGGAGTTCTTTTACTTCCACAACTGCGTCTACGACTACATGTGGAAGAACAACCGGCGCCGCCACGCCGAACGCTTCCCGACCTGGGACATCCTGCGCAAGTACAAGCCGGACACCAAGCTGATCTTCGTCGGCGACGCCACCATGAGCCCGTATGAAATCCTGCAGCCGGGCGGCTCGGTCGAATACAACAACGAGGAAGCCGGCGCGGTCTGGCTGCAGCGCTTCACCAGCGCCTTTCCCAAGTTCATCTGGTTGAATCCCGAGCCGGAAGGCCTGTGGCAATACCGGCAGTCGATTTCGGTGATCCGCCAGATCATGAACAACCGCATGTTTCCGGTCACCATCGAAGGGCTGGAACGCGGCATGCGACTACTCAGCAAATAGGGCTGCCCGCAAACTCGACGCGCTAGCGCGCCAGCGGCAGAAACTGGTTCAAGACCGGCAGCAACTGCTGCGGCGCCACTGGCTTCATCAGGAAGCCATCGCAGCCCACCACCCTGGCCTCGGTCCGATCATAGTGGAAGCTGGCATCGGTCAGAAACACCACTGCCGTGCGTCGAAGCGCCGCTGCGCTTCTTGATCTCGTCGCACAGATGATATGGGTTGGCTTCGGACATAGCGGTATTGATCAGCACCAGTGCCCGGCCGTGGTTCGCGCAGGCATCCAGCGCCGCCGCCGCGCTATGCACCTGTGTCACCCCGATCTGGTGCGGCGCCAAAATCGCCGCCAGGACATTCTGCAAGGCCGGCGAATTATCGACCAGCAGCACGCCGTGGTTGGCCGACGGCGCAGCGCGCATGCGGCGGTACTCGGCCGGATCGGTCAGGTCGAAATCGACCCGGTTACGGCGGCGGCGCTCCGTGACCGCCACCTGTGGTGCTGCCTGCAGGCGGCTCAGCGCGCCATGCCGTCGGTCGAGCAGCGCATCGAGCACCTCGAACAGGCGATTCCAGCGGATCGGCCGCGGCAGGCTGGGATGCGGCAGCTCGACCGACGGCGAGCCGATCAGCAAGGCGGGACGCAGCACACTGGGGCCAAGGGCCGACAATGTCGCCAGCGCCGCCAGCTCATCGCCATTCACCAGAAAAGCGTCGGCGTCCTGTAAACTATCTTCAGGCAGACGGAAATAACGATAGCGGCGGGCCTGCTCGATCGGCAAGGTGGCTGCCAGAACGCTGGCTTCCTGAGCCGGGAAACCGATGAAGCGAAGTGCAACCGATGGCTGAATAACGGACATATAGACGGATTCGATCGAGCAAAATGACAAGCCGGTGATGATTTTAGCAACGAAACGGCGTCAGCCGCTGCCAATTTTTCAGAACGCCGCAAAGCCGTCTCCCGGCATCCCGTCAATCACGCGGGGCGCGTTGCGGCCGCCGCAGCGCCCGCTTTTTTTCATTAGAATGCAGCATCTTGCGTTTTTTCCGGCGCGCTTCACATGAAACCGCGCTTTCTCATCACGTCCGAATGGCATGGCCACCAAAAAAATTTCCGCATCAGACTACAGTGAATCCTCGATCCGCGTCCTCAAGGGACTGGAACCGGTCAAGCAACGGCCGGGCATGTATACCCGCACCGAAAACCCGCTGCACATCCTGGCTGAAGTAATCGATAACGCTTCCGACGAGGCGCTGGGCGGCTACGGCAAGGAAATCACGGTCACGCAACATGCCGACGGCAGCATCAGCGTCGAGGACGACGGGCGCGGCATTCCGGTCGGCCTGCACCCGGAGGAACAGGTGCCCACCGTGGAGATCGTGTTCAGCCGGCTGCATGCGGGTGGCAAGTTCAACAAGGGTGCCGATGGCGCCTACGCCTTTTCCGGCGGCCTGCACGGGGTCGGCGTCTCGGTCACCAACGCGCTGTCGTCGCGTCTGGAAATCACGGTCTGGCGCAAGGATGAGCACGGCAACGGCGTGCACCGGATGGCGTTCGCCAACGGCGATGTGATCGAACCCTTGAATTCGGCAGCGGCCGCACGCGGCGATAAAAAATCCGGCACGCGCGTCACCGTCTGGCCCAATCCCAAGTATTTCGATTCGCCGCTCATCCCGCAAGGCGAGCTGCAACGTCTGCTGCGCTCCAAGGCGGTATTGCTGCCGGGCGTGCTGGTCACGCTGGTGACCGCCAAAGCCGGCAGGACTGAAGAGCAGCGCCAGACTTGGCACTATGAGCACGGCTTGCGCGGCTACCTGCTGGAGTCGCTGACCCAGGCCGGCCACGGCGACTTGCTGATCCCGTTGTTCGAAGGCGAACAATATGCGGCGGCCGATACCGACGGCTTTGCCGAAGGAGAAGGCGCCGCCTGGGTGGTGGCCTGGACCGAGGAAGGCAGCGTGGTGCGCGAATCGTATGTCAACCTGATCCCGACGCCGAATGGCGGCACGCATGAATCGGGCTTGCGCGACGGCTTGTTCGGGGCGCTGAAAAGCTTCGCCGAAATGCATTCGCTGTTGCCGAAAGGGGTCAAGCTGTTGCCGGAAGACGTGTTTGCGCGCGCCTCGTTCGTGCTCTCGGCCAAGGTGCTGGACCCGCAATTCCAGGGGCAGATCAAGGAGCGCCTGAATTCGCGCGACGCGGTGCGGCTGGTGTCCGGTTTCACCCGGCCAGCGCTGGAATTCTGGCTCAATCAGCATATCGAGTACGGCAAGAAACTGGCGGAACTGGTGATCCGGCAGGCGCAGACGCGCTTGCGTTCGACCCAAAAAATCGAAAAACGGAAATCATCCGGCGTGGCTGTGCTGCCCGGCAAGCTGACCGATTGCGAATCGCATGACGTGACCCGCAATGAGTTGTTCCTGGTGGAAGGCGACTCGGCCGGCGGTTCGGCCAAAATGGGGCGCGACAAGGAATTTCAGGCCATCCTGCCACTGCGCGGCAAGGTATTGAATTCCTGGGAGACCGAGCGCGATCGCTTGTTCGGCAACAATGAAATCCACGACATGGCGGTCGCCATCGGGGTCGACCCACACGGCCCGAATGATGCACCGGACTTCAGTAACCTGCGTTACGGCAAGATCTGCATCCTTTCCGACGCCGACGTTGACGGATCGCATATCCAGGTGCTGCTGCTGACACTATTCTTTAAACATTTCCCACAGCTGATCGAACGCGGTCATGTCTGTGTGGCACGCCCCCCGCTATATCGAGTCGATGCCCCGGCACGCGGCAAGAAGCCAATCCAGAAGCTGTATGCGCTGGACGATGGCGAATTGGCCGCAATCGAAGACAAGCTACGCAAGGAAGGCGTGAAGGACGGCGCCTGGAGCATTTCGCGCTTCAAAGGACTGGGTGAAATGAACGCCGAACAGTTATGGGAGACCACGATGAATCCGGACACCCGGCGCCTGTTACCCGTAGCACTGGGCGAGCTTGATGCGGCGGCCTCGACGCTGCGCTTCAACATGCTGATGGGCAAGGGCGAAGCAGCGGCGCGGCGCGCCTGGATTGAAGAGCACGGCAACGAAGCGGAAGCCGATATCTGATGCCGCCGACAGCCTACCTGGCGGCGCTATCGTGGGCATTGTGCAGCATCCTGCTGCCGCTGGCCGCGCACGCCGACGTGTATGGCTACGTCGATGATCAAGGAATGGGGCATTTTTCCACGATCAAGCTGGACAGCCGCTACCAGCTGTTTTTACGCGGCGGTAACAAGCCGTTCGATGCCACCGATCTGATGACACCCGGCAAGCTGACGCAACAGCCATCGACGCCGGCGTCACCGTTGCTGCAAGCACTGGCACAGCATCCGAATCTGAAAAAATACGAAGCGCTGCTGAATCAAGTGGCACATGAATTCGAGCTCGACCCGGCGCTGCTGAAAGCCATCATGGCGGCCGAATCCGGCTTCAATCCAGTCGCGGTATCGGCCAAAGGCGCAGTCGGCCTGATGCAAGTATTACCTGCAACCGCTGCCCGCTACGGCGTGCAGGCCGACAAGAAAAAAAGCGTCGCGCAAAAACTGACTGACCCCAAGACCAACATCCGCCTCGGCGCCCGTTATCTGCGCGATTTGCGCCGGCTGTTTCCCGAACGACAGGATCTGGTACTGGCTTCCTACAATGCCGGCGAAGGCGCGGTGCAGAAGTACGACAACAAGATTCCGCCCTATCCGGAGACCCGCAACTACGTGAAACTGGTGACCGAGTTTTACCAGCTGTACAAACCGTCGGAACGCGCGCTCATCCACCGCATTCGCATGACGCTGCCGGCGCGCCGGGATTTGCCCGAATCAGCGCCGGCAATACCTGAGCCGGCCAGCCTTCCCGCTTCCCTCCCCGATCCATTTGCAGAATAAGATGACCGAACAAGCCAATCTCTTCGAAGCCCCCGCCGCCGACGGCGAATCCCTGATCCTTGCCACCTTTGCCGAACAAGCCTATCTCGAATATGCGATCTCGGTAGTCAAGGGGCGCGCGTTGCCGGACGTCTGCGACGGCCAGAAACCGGTGCAGCGCCGCATCCTGTATGCGATGAACCAACTGGCGCTGAATGCCGGCGCCAAGCCGCGCAAGTCGGCCGCGGTAGTCGGCGACGTGCTGGGCAAGCTGCATCCGCACGGCGACCAGTCCGTATATGACGCCTTGGTGCGCATGGCGCAGGATTTTTCGCTGCGTTATCCGCTGATCGATGGCCACGGCAACTTTGGTTCGCGCGACGGCGATGGCGCCGCGGCCATGCGCTATACCGAAGCACGCTTGACGCCGATCGCCAGGCTGCTGCTGGACGAAATCGAGATGGGCACCGTCGATTTCCAGCCGAACTACGACGGCTCGACCGAAGAACCGAAGCTGTTGCCGGCGCGCCTGCCGTTCGCGCTGCTGAACGGCGCTTCCGGCATCGCGGTCGGCCTTGCCACCGAAATCCCGTCGCACAACCTGCAAGAAGTGGCACAGGCGGCAGTGGCCCTGATCCGCAACCCGAAGCTGCCACACGTGGAATTGATGAATCTCTTGCCCGGCCCCGATTTTCCCGGCGGCGGCCAGATCATCACCTCGGCGGCGGCGCTGGCCGAAATCTACCAGAGCGGGCGCGGCAGTCTGAAAGTGCGTGCACGCTGGAAGATCGAAGAGCTGGCGCGCGGTCAATGGCAACTGGTGGTGACCGAGCTGCCGCCCGGAACCTCGTCGCAAAAGGTGCTGGAAGAAATCGAGGAACTGACCAATCCGAAAGTACGGCTTGGCAAAAAATCGCTTTCGGCCGACCAGCAGGCCAACAAGCAGCTGATGCTGGCGCAACTGGACGCGGTGCGCGATGAGTCGGGCCGCGAAGCGCCGGTGCGGCTGGTGTTCGAACCCAAGTCGAAGAACCTGGACCAGTTGGAATTCGCCAACTTGTTGCTGGCTCATACTTCGCTGGAATCGAGCGCCTCGATCAACCTGGTGATGATCGGCGGCGATGGCCGCCCGCGGCAGAAGGGCCTGGGCCAGATCCTGCAGGAATGGATCGAGTTCCGCTTCGTCACCGTCACCCGTCGCACCCAATTCCGGCTGCGAAAGATCGACGACCGCATTCATATCCTGGAAGGTCGCGAAGCGGTCCTGCTGAACATCGACGAAGTGATCCGTATCATCCGCCAATCGGACGAGCCGAAGCCGGCGCTGATCGAGGCGTTCCGCCTGTCCGAGCGTCAGGCCGAGGATATTCTGGAAATCCGCCTGCGCCAGCTGGCGCGTCTGGAAGCGATCAAGATCGCGCAGGAACTGGCCGAATTGCGTAGCGAAAAAGAAAGCCTGCACGAGCTGCTGGATAATCCCGCCTCGCTGAAGCGGCGTGTGATCAAGGAAATCGAAGCCGACGCCAAGCAGTTCGGCGACGCTCGCCGCACGCTGATCGAGGAAGCGGAAAAGGCGATGGTCGAACAGAAGGTGGTGGACGAGCCGGTGACGGTGGTCGTTTCGCGCCAGGGCTGGGTACGCGCCCGCGGCGGCCATGGGCACGACGCCAGCCAGTTTTCATTCAAGGCCGGCGACCAGATGTACTGCAGCTTTGAGTGCCGCAGCGTCGATCAGCTACTGGCGTTCGGCTCCAACGGCCGGGTATATTCGGTACCGGTGGCGGCACTGCCGAATGGGCGCGGCGACGGCGTGCCGATGACGACGCTGGTCGATCTGGCCGCCGGCGCCCGACTGCTGCACTATTTCGCCGGCGCGGCCGAGCGTGCCCTGCTGCTGGCGTCGGACGCCGGTTACGGCTTTATTGCGCAAGCCGGTGACATGGTCAGCCGCACCAAGGCTGGCAAGGCCTTCATCACGCTGAACGCTGGCGATCAACCGCTGGCACCGGCACCGCTGGCAGAAAACACCAGCGCCGTCGCCTGTCTGGCGGCGAGCGGACGGCTGCTGGTATTCGGGCTGCAGGAAATCAAGGCGCTGGCGAATGGCGGTCGCGGCGTGATCCTGATGGAGTTGGACAAAGGCGAGAAACTGTTGGCAGCACAGCCGATCAGCCAGCAAGGCGTGCTGGTGGCTGGCAGCGGACGCGGCGGCAAGGCACAGGAAGTTACGCTGTCGGCTGCGGCACTGGCGCCGCATATCGGCAAGCGCGCGCGCAAGGGCAAGCTGCTGGCGGCGAAAATCAAGCCGATGACGTTGGCCGCGATAGGATAGGCACGCGGGTGCCGCCCGGCAGCGTCCGGCTGCCGGCGTCCAACGGAATCGATACCGTCAGCGTAACGCCTTGCCCGGGTGCGCTATCAACCGCCAGCTCTCCCTGTAGATGGCTGATGCGTTCGTACATGCCGAGCAGGCCGAAGGAGCCGGCCTGGCGCGCTGCGGCGATGTCCATGCCAACGCCGTCGTCGCTGATTTTCATGAACAAGGCAGCGGCATCGCGCCGTAACTCGATACTCACATGGCTTGGCCTGGGCATGGCGCGCGATATTGGTCAGCGATTCCTGCAAGATGCGGAAAAAGGCGAGCTCCCGCCGTTCGTCCAGGACGCCATCGCAATCCCTGCCATCGCCGCTCAGTCGGCACACAATGTTGTTGAGCCGCTGGAACTCCCTGATCTGCCATTCGATCGCCGCATGCAAACCGAGATCGAGTACCGGTGGTCGCAAATTGTTGATCAGATTGCGCACCGACTTGATGGTCCGGTCGATCTGCGCCAGCGCCGAACCGACGCACTGGCTCAACGCCCGATGCCGGCTGGCAGTGCGGGCTTGCAGGCGCAGGACATCGATGCGCAAGGCCAGCAGATTCTGCCCCAGTTCGTCGTGGATTTCCCGCGCGATGCGCTTGCGTTCCCCCTCCTTGACGCCGTCCTGATAGGCGGCCAGATGGCGCAATAGCTGCTGCGACTCCAGCAGTCTCTGTTCCGCCAGCCGCCGCTCGCCGATTTCCACCTGCAGCAACTGATTCGCTTCGGTCAGTTCGGCAGTACGCTGACGCATCTGGTTTTCAAGCTGTTCGCGTGCCTGCTGCCAGGCCTTTTCGGCATTTCTGTGCTGGCTCACGTCACGCACGGCACCGGCGACCGCTTCAACTGTGTCATCGTCCGCGAATAAGGGCGTAAAGACATACTCGTGGTAAATGGCGCCGCCGGTGGGTGACTGCAACTGCGTTTCGTGACGCGTCTGGTGACGGCTGCGGATCGCCTCCATGACCTGCCGCTGGAGCACTGTCGCCAGATCCGAGGGGTAGCCGGCAGCGAAGAAATTTTTGCCGATAAGAGCGGCCGTCGGTTGTTGCAACAGCGCCGAAAACGCCCGATTGGCGTAGCAGAAGTGGCCATTCAGGTCGAGCACATAGTGACAATCGGGCGTGCTGGCGAGTGCCGCCGCGCTCCAGTCTTGCGGCGCCCTTGATATGTCGGTCGGCCGTTGCACGTACAGCGCTTCGACCCTGTCGCTGGCCGGGATATTCAGGACGGGCAGCACGCCGGCGCCGCCTGAAAGCGGGGATCCAGCATCTTCCGGAAACACAAAAGCGCTCATTGCCATCCTTCTGCCGAGCCGGACACTCCGGCGTGCACTACACGATTTGATGGACTCGTTGCCGTTTCTGCTTACCCAACATCCGGTTGCAACGAGAATCGTGGTCCGAGTATACGGCGGTCCGGATGCAAAGGTTAATGTAACGCAAATTCAATCGGGAAGCGTAAGGCAGCTGAGGATTGAACTGCTTTAAGGGAGTATGCCAAAAAAATTGCCATTATCTCGGTAATATAAACCGGCCAAAAAAATACTATAACCAGTACATATTCAAGACGGATGCGGGTCCGCGTCAGGATCGGCCTGCTGCGCGCTGCACCAAGTCTCCTGGTTGGCGAATTACCGGCTCGATTCTCCGACTCCAGGCGTTGCCGTACTTCAGCCGCAAATAATTGTTTTGTTTGCGGCAGGCGGAAAACAGCTGCCAGACAAGGGAGCGATTCTTTCTTCGATCGCATCGCGATCCAGCTCCAGCCAGGCCGCCGTTAAAAAGCATGCGCAAAGTGCAACCGTTTTATCTCCCAAGCAGACGAAAATTTCCTATTACGCAAGATTAATTTGCAATCCCTCATCATTTACGCAAAATAATTTTGCTTAGTTGCATAAGCGGGTATTGATGTATGGCAAAGCAGTATTTAGCATAGGCAAGATTGCCTGGGCTAAATGCTGCCCACAGTTACTTTTCAACGAATCATTCGGCAGCTTTCGACAGGCAAGCCCAGTCGGGCGTTCACCGCCCGGCATTCGCTTTTGCAGCCTGTGGTGACGCATGCCGAATTTCTCTTTACGCAAACACGAAGCAAAGACCAATCGTCCATCAACTCGCATCCGCCGGACAGCGATCGCATGCGTTGCCATGTGTGCGCTGATCGGCGCCCACGCGTGCCTGGCCAATCCGAACCCGATCACTGCGCCACTGGATGAAAGGGTGGTGATGATTCCGGTTGTTTCGCAATTGAAAAGCGTACAGCTTGAAACCACCATCTACAAGCCGCCCGGCGCCGGTCCTTTCCCGCTGCTGGTCATGAATCACGGCAAGGCACTGGGCAATCCGAATACGCAGCCGCGTGATCGTTTCCTGGCGCTGAGTCGTGAATTCGTCAAGCGTGGCTATGCCGTCGTCGTTCCGATGCGCCAGGGTTTTGCGCATTCCGGAGGAGACTACGTCGAACATGGATGCGACATGTTCGGTAACGGACAGACACAGGCAAACGACGTGCAAGCGGCGCTGAATTATTTTGTCGGCCAAAGCTGGGTCGACAGCAACCAGATCCTGGTTGCAGGCCAGTCATACGGCGGCCTCGCCACGCTCGCATTCGGCATGCGCAACTACCCTGGCGTGAAGGGCCTGATCAATTTTGCCGGCGGCTTGCGCATGCATGGCGGCGATTGCCGGTGGCAGTCATCACTGATCGACGCGTTCGCCAAATTCGGCAGGCAGACGCCGCTACCCAGCCTGTGGTTTTACGGCGCCAACGACAAGCATTTCAATCGCGAGCTCGCCGCGCGCATGTATGGCGCGTATGTGCATAGCGGCGGCAACGCGGAGTTGATCGCCTTTGGCAATTTCAAGAACGATGCGCATGGCATGAGCAGCAGCTGGGATGGCGTGAAAATCTGGTGGCCGGAAACCGAAAAATTCCTGAAGCGGATCGGCATGCCGACCGAGCAGGTGGTCGCGCTGGTCGACGACAATCGCGTGCCGAAAACGGATTACGCCGCGCTCGATGACATCGATGCCGTGCCTTACCTGGAAGACAAGGGCCGCAACGCCTACCGGGCCTTCCTCGACAAACCGACGCCACGCGCCTTCGCAGTCTCGGCCAGCGGCGCATGGAGCTGGGTGGAGGACGGCGACGATCCGGCAGAGGCGGTCATCGCCAACTGCGAAAAGCACAGCACCGCGCCGTGCAAACTGTATGCGATCAATCACGACGTAGTGTGGCCGGATGCGGCGCACAAGGCGACCGTGTCGAAGGATCAGCTAGCGACCGGAAGTTGATATCCGCGCCACCAGTGCCCTCACATCGGCAGATGCCCACCACGATGATCTGCACGTCGGTGCAGGCTCGTGGCGGGCGTGACGTCAGAAGCAGGCCCAGGCAATAACCTGAACCTGCTACCGCGTTACGCCATAGCGGCGCGAATCAATCCGCCTAACTGCTGGACGCCTTGCCGGATTTTCTCCGGCGGCACGGTCACGAAGGACAGGCGCAAGGTGTTGCTTTCCGGTTCGTTGGCATAGAACGGCGCGCCTGGCACGAAGGCAACGTTGTGACCGATCGCCTCGTTCAGCAGCGCCATGCTGTCGATATGCCTGGGCAGCGTGACCCAGATGAACATGCCGCCTTCCGGTTTGGTCCAGCTGACGCCGGCCGGGAAGAATTCCGCCAGCGCCGCCAGCATGGCCTGGCACTGGTCGCGCGTACAGGTTGCGGATGGTCGGGATGTGCTGCTCCAGGAAACCATCCTTGATCACTTCGTGCACCACCATCTGCGTCAGTTGCGCGGTGTGCAGGTCGGCCGCCTGCTTGGCCTGCTCCAGCTTCTGCGCCAGCGGCAGCGGCGCCACCACGTAGCCGAGGCGGATGCCGGGCGTCAGCACCTTCGAGAACGAGCCCATGTAGATCACGCCGTCCGGATTCATGCCCAGCATTTTCGGCAGCGGCGCGTGGCGATAGCTCAGGGCACCGTACGGATCGTCCTCGATCAGCGGCAGGCCGAGACGGGCGCAATTCGTCACCAGTTCGTGCCGCCGTTCGAGCGACAGGGTGCGGCCGGTCGGGTTCTGGAAATTGGGCAGCGCATACAGCATGCGCGCGCCCTGCCCGGTCGCAGCCACCGCCTCCGGCAGCAAGCCGTCGTCGTCGCTCGGGATCGAAACAAACTCCGGTCCGTATACCGAAAATGCCTGCAGCGCACCGAGATAGCTCGGGGTTTCCACCAGCACCCGGTCGCCTTCGTCGATCAGCACCTTGCCCAGCAAGTCGAGTGCCTGTTGCGAGCCGGACACCATCAGCACCTGTTCCGGCGCGATGCGCGCGCCGTCGGTCGAGAGCGAATCGGCAATCCAGGCGCGCAACGGCGCGTAGCCATCGGACGGGCCGTACTGCAGCGCTACCTTGCCCTGCTGCGTCAGCACGCGCTCGTAGGCGGTGCGCATCTGCTCGATCGGAAAGGTGGCCGGCGATGGCAGGCCGCCGGCAAACGAAATCACTTCCGGACGCGCGGTAATCTTCAGGATGTCGCGAATCACCGAGCTTTGCAGTTGCTGGGCCCGGCGGGAGAATTGCCATTGCATCGGATCGGGGTTTTCCATTTTCATATTTGTCTCGCTTGTTGTAGTTGGCAACTGCGGCGACTGCCAGCCACCAGGATTTGTCGGGCCTGCTTGTGGCAGCCCCATCTCGGAACGGCACCGGATAAGTGCCGTCCTGCCTATCG
>CAVPQU010000016.1:0-45226 GCA_963707665.1 uncultured beta proteobacterium
GTTGGGATAATTTGAATAAGAATGATCTGATTGAAAGCGGTTTTTTTATTGGTAATGACGGCCAACGTGGATTGTCGACATCCGGGGGTGTCTGCGGGGGTAGCCAGTTTCTTCTATGAATGACGTACCCGCATGCCGCTGACTAACGCAGCCGTCCGCAATGCCAAGCTTGGCGAAAAACCCTCAAGCTGTTTGATGGCGGGGGTTATTCCTTTATATTTCTGTCCCGCACAAACACAGCGTCCCAAGCAGAATTTCAGCTTCAAAAACAACGTCAAAAATAAAAGCAAAAGCAACGGCGACGTCAAAAACATACTTCAAGGCAGCGACAGCGTCGCCCTCATGGCACGCGGATATGGTCCACCAGCGCCAGCGTGCGCGCGTCCGGCGGCGGCGTCAGCAAGCTGACCACGATCAGCGCCAGCATGCCGGCCGGTACGCCGAAGATGCCGGCCGAGATCGGCGCGATATGGAACCACTGCGCCTGTGCCGTGCCACCTAGCGCCGGCAGCGTGTTTAGCATGTAATACACGCACACGCCAAAACCGATCACGATTGCGGCCAGCGCGCCTTGCTGATTGGCGCGTTTCCAGAAGGCGCCCAACACCAATGCCGGAAACAGCGCCGAGGCGCCCAGTGAAAAGGCGGCGCCGACCAGCGACAGGATGTCAGCCGGCTTCAACGATGCCACGTAGGCCGCCAGCAGTGCCATCACCAGCAGCAGCAGCTTGGAAATCGTCACCCGCTTCTGGGTCGAGGTGGCCGGGTTCAGGATCTTGTAGTAGATGTCGTTCGACAGCGTGTTGGAAATCGTCATCAGCAGGCTGTCGGCGGTGGAGAGCGCCGCGGCCAGGCCGCCGGCCGCGATCAGGCCGGAAATCACGTAGGGCAGGCCGGCAATTTCCGGCGTCGCCAGCACCACGATGTCGCCATCCAGCACGATCTCCGCCAGTTGCACGATGCCATCATGGTTGATGTCGGTAATGCTCACCAGTGGGTTGAGCTTGTCAATCCCGGCCCAGTACGAGACCCACGGCGGCAACTGCGAAAACTCGGTGCCGACCAGCGAGGTATAGATATCGAACTTGACCAGCACCGCCAGTGCCGGCACCGTGAGGTACAGCAGCATGATGAAAAACAGCGTCCAGGCCACCGAACTGCGCGCCTGCGCTACCGACGGTGTGGTGTAGTAGCGGCCCAGGATATGCGGCAGCGCCGCGGTGCCCAGCATCAGGCAAAACACCAGTGCCAGGAAATTGTTGCGTTTGATGTCGGATGCTGCCCGGTCCTTGCCGGGAAACGGCTCTGCGTGCGGCGTCGCTGGCTCGGCCCGTACCAGGTTGGCGGCCTTGGCCTCGATCCAGACCTGCTCGGCATCGGTCGCGGTCTTCGGATAAGCTGCCAGCTCGCGGCCAGCCGCCTTGATCTGGATCAGCGAGGCATCGTTGCTGCGCAGGCGTTCGATCTTGTGCTGGGCCGCGGCCAGCCCATCCTGCCAGGATTGCGGCAGGTTGTTCAGCTTGTTGTCGTAGTCGTCGGCGCGCTGGCGGAACACCGCGCGCACTTGCTGCTCGCCGGGATCGGCGGCCAGTATCCGCTCGCGCTCGGCCAGCTTGGCCGAGGCGGTGCCGTAGGCGATCTGCGGAATCGGCACGCCGGTATGCTTGGCCGACAGCCAGATCACCGGGATCAGATAGGCAATCAACAGCACGATGTATTGCGCGACCTGGGTCCAGGTCACCGCCCGCATGCCGCCCAGGAAGGAGCACACCAGGATGCTGGCCAGGCCGAGGAAGATGCCGACCGAAAAATCGACGCCGGTGAAGCGCGAAGTGATCAGGCCAACGCCATAGATCTGCGCTACCACGTAGGTAAACGACACGATCACGGTCGCTATCACCGCGAAAATTCGAACCAGGTTGCTGTCGTAGCGGCCACGGTAGCGCGCCGCCAGGAAATCCGGAATCGTGTATTGGCCGAACTTGCGCAAGTAGGGCGCGATGAACAGCGCCACCAGGCAATAGCCGCCGGTCCACCCCATGATGAAGGCCAGGCCGTCGAAGCCGAGCAGGTACAGGCCGCCGGCCAGGCTGATGAAGCTGGCGGCGGAAATCCAGTCGGCGGCGGTCGCCATGCCGTTGAAGAAAGCCGGCACGCGCCGCCCGGCAACGTAGTATTCGGCGATGTCGGAAGTGCGGCTCATGACACCGATGCCGGCATACAGGACGATGGTGGCGAACATGAACAGATAGCCAATCCAGGTGCGCGGGAAACCTTCCCGTTCCAGGATCGCCAGCACCAGCAGGAGCAGGATGAAGCCCAGCGTATACCAGGCGTAATAGCGCTTGAGCCTGCCGAAAAAGGCTCTATTCTCCATCGCCGCTGGCCTCCAGCATGCGGTCGAGGCGCCGCATCTGCCAGGCGTACCCGGTCACCAGCGCCAGGTACAGCAGGGTCGCGCCTTGCGCCGCCAGGTAGAACGACAGGGTCCAGCCGAAGAACTCGATCTGCGCCAGTTCGCGCGCGAAGAAGACCGTGCCAAAAGTCAGCGCAAACCATGTCAGCGCCAGCCATAGCGTCAGGCGCCGGGTGCGGCGCCAGTGTGCGGCGCGGCCTTGGGCCTGTTGCTCGGCAGCGGAGGCGGAGGCAGGGGAGGGGGCGTGCATATCAGCCGATATCTTCCAGCAGGGTCGCCGCCTGCTGCAAGGGCAGGGTCACGCGCACCAGACAGCCCGGGAATTTCGGGTCGTGGCAGTGCGGATTGCTGAAAATATCCACTTCCGCCTGATGCTGCTGGGCGATTTCGCGCACGATTGCCAGCCCCAGTCCGCTACCCTCGGTATTGCTTCCCAGGATCCGATAAAAACGCTCGAACACGTGGCCGCGTTCCGCCGCCGGAATGCCGGCGCCGGTGTCCTCGATCTCCAGCATCGCGCGCCGCGCCTCGTCGTCGTCGCGCACCCGCACGGTGACGCTGCCGCCGGCGGCAGAATAACGGAGCGCGTTGTCGATCAGATTGTTCAGCAGTTCGCGCAGCATGATCGGGTTGGCCGCCACGATCACCGCATGCCCGGACTGCTCAAAGCCAAGGTCGATCCCTTGCGCTAGCGACACCTGCACCCATTCCTGCACCACGCCGCGCGCCAGGTCCGACAATTCGGTCAGCACCATGGGCTGTGCCTGCGGCGACGGGTTCTCAGCGCGCGCCAGCGCCAGCAACTGGTTGACCAGGCGGGTGGCCGATTGCGAGCTTTTCGACAGCTGTTCCAGCGAACGGTGGATTTCTTCCTGACTGGTCTGGCGCAAGGCCAATTCGGATTGCATGCGCATGCCGGCCAGCGGCGTTTTCATCTGGTGCGCGGCATCTGCGATGAAGCGCTTTTGCAGCTGGATGGTTTGCGACAGGCGCTCCAGCATCTCGTTCAGCGAACGCACTAGCGGCGCGATTTCCTCCGGCACCTGGCCGGATTCAATCGGACTCAAATCGTCCGGTCGCCGCGCACGGATGCGCCACTGCAATTCGGCCAGCGGCGACAAGCCGCGCGACAGCGCAAACCAGACCAGCGCCAGCGCGATCGGCAGGATCACGAATTCGGGCAGGATCACGCCCTTGATGATCTGGTTCGATAGTTGTGCCCGCTTGTCCAGTGTCTCGCTGACCTGTACCAGCACGCGCCGCGGTTCGTTCTCGAGCGGCCCGTTGTCGGTGCCGGGCGGACGCAGGTTCAGATACAGCCAGGCCACTCGGACTTCGGCCGCGCGCATGTAGTCGTAGCGGAACTGCACCGACCACGGCTGCACTGGCGCGTCCGGGCGACGGCGGCGGCAATGGCAGATCGGGGTCGCCGGCCAGCCATTCGTCGTCCGGCCCGCTGATGCGGAAATACACGTTGTCGATATCGTCGGCGCGCAAGACCTGCTGCGCCGCGTCCGGCAGCCGCACCAGCGGCTTGCCCTTGATCTCCTTGACCTGCTGCGCCAGGACCATGACCCGGTCCTCCAGCGCGCGGTCAAACGGTTCATTGGCAATCGATTTCGCCCCCAGATACGTGACGCCGATGCTGAGCGGCCACAGCAGCAGCAGCGGCACCAGCATCCAGTCGAGGATCTCGCCAAACAAGGAACGCCGGATCGGCTCTTCCGCGGGGCCGTCCAGCTTGCCATCCAGCGCCTGACTAGCCGGTGCCTGATCCGCAGGTGGCGCGTGCGACGAAGCGGCCATGCCGGACTTCAGCGCGCCAGCACGCCGCTGTTCCTGGCGTTGGGGTCGCTGAATTTTTCCAGGCAATAACCGAGGCCGCGCACGGTGGCGATGCGCACGCCACCGACTTCGATTTTCTTGCGCAGCCGGTGTACATACACTTCGATCGCATTATTGCTGACTTCCTCGCCCCATTCGCACAGATGGTCGACCAATTGCTCTTTCGAGACCAGGCGGCCGCAGCGCAACAGCAACACTTCCAGCAGGCCGAGTTCGCGCGCCGATAACTCCAGCATCTGTTGGTCGATGTAGGCAATGCGGCCGACCTGGTCGTAGCACAGCGGACCGTGCCGGATCACGCTCGGACCGCCGCCGGCGCCGCGCCGCGTCAGCGCCCGCACCCGCGCCTCGAGTTCCGACAGCGCAAACGGCTTGGCCATATAGTCGTCGGCGCCCTGATCAAGCGCCACTACGCGTTGCTCGATCGAGTCGCCGGCGGTCAGGATCAATACCGGCAAGTGCGAATTGCGCGCCCGCAGGCGGCGCAGCACCTCCAGACCGGACAGTTTCGGCAAGCCCAGATCGAGAATCAGCAAATCGAAATCCTGGGTGGTCAGCGCCAGATCCGCTTCGGCGCCATCCTTGACGCAGTCGGCCGCATAACCGGAGTGACGCAGTGAGCGCGTCAGGCCGTCGGCCAGTACATTGTCATCTTCGGCAAGCAGTATGCGCATGATGGGCCCTGGCAAGTGGGTGAGGCAACTGCAGGAGCGGGTAGTCTATTGCGTTTCCGCAATACCGACAAGAAAAGCCGCGTACCGGCAAAAGAAGGCTCGGCCGCGCTGCAGGATCGATATCGCGGGTGGCCACTGGTTTTCATATACTCCATGGAACGACGATTAGATACTGTGGTATTTGTTTAAGATTTTGAACATACTCTTGATATTATTGTGGCGACGACTCGCGGCACGATGGTGAGCCTGTCGCGCTGGTGCCGGGCCGCGGGCCCGATACGAACGCACTAGGGAGCGGCCAACCCAAGGGGCCGGCATGACGGTGCTGGCGCTGGTCGCAAACACGTATCAATCGTGCGTGTCGGCATAATCCAAGATAAAAACCTGCTTGCATAAAGTACTGTTATTTTATACAGTATCGTTTTGGCCCGAGAATCACGACGTATCGCGCACGCACGTTCAACCTCCTTTCGCGAAAGACTATTTTATGGACGACAAAAAATCCGCCCCCGGTACCGATAAAGGCAGAGCGCTGGCAGCCGCGCTGGCGCAGATCGAAAAACAGTTCGGCAAAGGCTCGGTCATGCGCATGGAAGACGGCGCTGTGGTCGAAGAGGTGGCGACGGTATCCACCGGCTCGCTCGGCCTCGATATCGCGCTTGGCGTCGGCGGCCTGCCGCGCGGCCGGGTGGTCGAAATCTACGGCCCGGAATCCTCCGGCAAGACCACGTTGACCTTGCAAACCATTGCCGAGATGCAAAAACTGGGCGGCACCTGCGCCTTCATCGACGCCGAACACGCGCTGGACGTCGGCTACGCGCAAAAGCTCGGCATCAACCTGTCCGACCTGCTGATTTCGCAGCCGGACACCGGCGAACAGGCGCTCGAAATCACCGATGCGCTGGTGCGTTCCGGCGCCGTCGACCTGGTCGTGATCGACTCGGTGGCGGCGCTGACGCCACGCGCCGAAATCGAAGGCGACATGGGCGATTCGCTGCCCGGCCTGCAGGCCCGTTTGATGTCGCAGGCGCTGCGCAAGCTGACCGGCTCGATCAACCGCACCAACACGCTGGTGATCTTCATCAACCAGATCCGCATGAAGATCGGCGTCATGTTCGGCAACCCGGAAACCACCACCGGCGGCAACGCGCTGAAGTTCTACGCCTCGGTGCGGCTCGACATCCGCCGCACCGGCTCGATCAAGTCGGGCGACGAAGTGATCGGCAATGAAACCCGGGTCAAGGTGGTCAAGAACAAGATCGCGCCGCCGTTCAAGGAAGCGCATTTCGACATCCTGTATGGGGAAGGCACCTCGCGCGAAGGCGAAATTCTCGATCTCGGCTCCGATACCAAGGTGGTCGAAAAATCCGGCGCCTGGTACAGCTACAACGGCGAACGCATCGGCCAGGGCAAGGACAATGCGCGCAACTACCTGAAAGAACGCCCGGAGCTGGCGCGCGAAATCGAAAACAAGGTGCGGGTCGCCCTCGGTGTGCCGGAGCTGGGCGCGATCAAGGGTGCGGAACCGGCTGCCGCGCCGGCGAACGGCAAGAAAACCGTCAAGGATGTGGAATAAGTTCCGGCTTGTCCGCGCAGGGTGCAGCAGGGAATTCCGGCAACCTGCTGCCCGCCGAACGGGGTGCGTTTGCGCTGGCCAGCGCAAACGCACCCTTGCAAGGAAGGCCGACGTCGTGCGTAATGCAGGGATAGGGGCCGTTCCGGACGTGCTGTGAACATGCCACAGGATTCATGCTTAGCCGCCGGTTAGTGAAGCAGGATGGTTTTCCGAGGTTCGCCGCCGGCTGTCAATATTTCGCTTACTTCCACTTTCCAAGCGCATCATGGCCGCACCCAAACTCAGCCTGAAGGGACGCGCACTGCGCTATCTGTCGGCGCGCGAGCACAGCCGGCTGGAGCTGACGCGCAAGCTGTCCCGCTATGCGCAGGAGGGCGACGATGTCGACGCCCTGCTCGATGCGCTGGAAGCGGCCAACCTGCTGTCCCAATCCCGATTTTCCGAATCCCTGATCCATCGCCGCGCCGCCCGCTTCGGCAATAACCGCATCGTCTCCGAGCTGCAAAGCCACGGCATCGGCGGTGAAGAATTGGGCGCGATCAAGGCCGAGCTGGCGCAGGACGAGGTGGCGCGCGCACGCGCGGTCTGGCGCCGCAAATTTCCCGAAGCGGCGGCGGACGCGGCGCAACACGCGAAACAGGTGCGCTTTCTGCTGCAGCGCGGCTTCTCGCAGCAGGCGATCCGGGCCGCCATGCGCAAGGGTAGCGCCGACGACGACTGAGCCAACCCGGCAGCCGCATACACCTGCTCGGCGCGAGCAGGCGCCAGCTGTGCTACACTTTTACGGTTTTTTTGCAGTGCCGCATGAGCGGCTGTTGGCGCAGAAGCTGCGACGACAACACGCAAATGCGGCGCCTATTATTTTGCCGCTCGCCGGCATTGGTTTTTATGCCCTTATCGCCGCCCGCTTCGCGCCGTACCCTGAAGCACACCCGCAGCATCCAAGTCGCCGCTTTCGCGCGCGACGATGGTCTATGGGATATCGACGCCCATATCACCGACATCAAGACCCGTGACATCCAGCTGGCCGCCGGCACGCGTGCAGCCAACACGCCGCTGCACGACCTGTGGCTGCGGCTGACCATCGATACCCAATTGACGGTAGTCGACGCCGAGGCGGTGTCCGATGCCGTGCCGTATCCCGGTTTTTGCGACACCATTGGCCCGGCATATGAAAAGCTGATCGGCCTGAACCTGGTTCGAGGTTTTCGCAAACAGCTCAATGAACGCCTGGCTGGCGTGCTCGGCTGTACCCATCTGACCGAACTGGCGCAAGTGCTGCCGACGGCGGCGATCCAGGCCTTTGCCGGCGACGTTTTCGACACCAGCGAGGGCGGTCCCGGCGGCGCGGGCAGCAAACCGTTCCAGCTGGATCGCTGCCATGCACTGCGCAGCGACGGTGCCGCGGTCGCTCAATACTATCCGCGCTGGGCCGTGAAGGCGGCGGCCAGCCCGGAATCCAGCTAGAACAGAACACCATCGATTTTTACCTCGCAGTTTTTTTCAATAAGTTTCAGAAGGGAAGCTCGCATGAAAATTCATGAGTATCAGGGCAAGGAAATTCTCCGGAAATTCGGAGTGACGGTGCCGCGCGGCATCCCTTGCAATACGGTCGAAGACGCCGTCAAGGCAGCGGAAACGCTGGGCGGCCCGGTCTGGGTGGTCAAGGCCCAGATCCACGCCGGCGGCCGCGGCAAGGGTGGCGGCGTCAAGGTCGCCAAGTCGCTGGATCAGGTGCGCGAATACGCCAACCAGATCCTCGGCATGCAGCTGATCACGCACCAGACCGGCCCCGAAGGCCAGAAAGTGCGCCGCCTGCTGATCGAGGAAGGCGCCGACATCAGAAGGAACTGTACGTTTCCATGGTCACCGACCGTGTCAGCCAGCGCGTGGTGCTGATGGCGTCTTCCGAAGGCGGCATGGACATCGAGGAAGTGGCCGACAAGCATCCGGAACTGATCCACAAGGTCGCCATCGATCCGGCCACCGGCCTGACCGACGCCGATGCTGACGCGATCGCCGCCAAGATCGGCATTCCGGCCGCCTCGATCGCCGACGCCCGCGCCCAACTGCAGGGCCTGTACCAAGCGTACTGGGAAACCGACGCCTCGCTGGCCGAAATCAACCCGCTGATCCTGACCGGTTCCGGCAAGGTGATCGCGCTCGACGCCAAGTTCAATTTCGATTCCAACGCCTTGTTCCGCCATCCGGAAATCGTCGCCATGCGCGACCTCGATGAAGAAGATCCGGCCGAAGTCGAAGCCTCGAAGTTCGACCTCGCCTACATCTCGCTCGACGGCAACATCGGCTGCCTGGTCAACGGCGCCGGCCTGGCGATGGCCACCATGGACACCATCAAGCTGTTCGGCGGCGAGCCGGCCAACTTCCTCGACGTCGGCGGCGGCGCCACCGCCGAGAAAGTCACCGAAGCCTTCAAGATCATGCTGAAGAACCCGGGCCTGAAAGCGATCCTGGTCAACATCTTCGGCGGCATCATGCGTTGCGACGTCATCGCCGAAGGCGTGATCACCGCATCCAAGGCGGTGTCGCTGAAAGTGCCGCTGGTGGTGCGCATGAAGGGCACCAACGAGGATATCGGCAAGAAGATGCTGGCCGATTCCGGCCTGCCGATCATCTCGGCCGATACCATGGAAGATGCGGCGAAGCAGGTGGTTGCTGCGGCTAACGGGAAGTAATGAGCGGAATAACTGTCGTTCCCGCGTAGGCGGGAACCCAGCGTCGTTCGTGCATGGGCAAATTTATTACGTGTACCTGTTGGCCAGCCAGCGCAATGGCACGCTGTACGTCGGCGTGACTTCTGATCTGGTCAAGCGAGTCTGGGAACACAAGAACAAGTTTGTCGAAGGATTTCACCAAGCAGCACGAAGTACGATCAATTGGTATGGTTTGAGCAGCACGACAGATGCGAATCGAAGCGATTACGCGCGAAAAGCAGATCAAGGAATGGAATCGGGCTGGAAAGTTCGAATTTGATTGAAGCGACCAACCCGTATTGGAACGACTTGTATTTGAGCTTTACCGCATAACGACACTGGGTTCCCGCCTCCGCGGGAACGACAACCGACAGACAAAAAAGGAAAGATTAAATGAGCATCCTGATCAACAAAGACACCAAGGTCATCACCCAGGGCATCACGGGCAAGACCGGCCAGTTCCACACTCGCATGTGCCGCGAGTATGCCAATGGCCAGAACTGCTTCGTGGCCGGCGTCCATCCGAAAAAAGCCGGCGAAGACTTCGAAGGCATTCCGATCTTCGGCACGGTAGCCGACGCCAAGAAGGAAACCGGCGCCACCGTTTCGGTGATCTATGTGCCGCCCGCCGGCGCCGCCGCCGCCATCTGGGAAGCGGTCGAAGCCGAACTGGACCTGGCGATCTGCATCACCGAAGGCATCCCGGTGCGCGACATGCTGGCGCTGAAAGACCGCATGGCCAAGGCCGGCAGCAAGACCCTGCTGCTGGGGCCGAACTGCCCCGGCCTGATCACGCCCGACGAAATCAAGATCGGCATCATGCCCGGCCACATCCACATGAAAGGCCGCATCGGCGTGGTGTCGCGCTCCGGCACGCTGACCTATGAAGCGGTCGGCCAGCTGACCGCGCTCGGGCTCGGCCAGTCGTCCGCGGTCGGCATCGGCGGCGATCCGATCAACGGCCTGAAGCACATCGACATCATGAAGATGTTCAACGACGACCCGGATACCGACGCCGTCATCATGATCGGCGAGATCGGCGGTCCGGACGAAGCCAATGCCGCCTACTGGATCAAGGACAACATGAAGAAGCCTGTGGTCGGCTTCATCGCCGGCGTCACCGCGCCGGCCGGCAAACGCATGGGCCACGCCGGCGCGCTGATTTCTGGCGGCGCCGACACCGCCGAAGCCAAGCTCGAAATCATGCAAGCCTGCGGCATCACCGTCACCCGCAACCCGTCGGAAATGGCGCGTTTGCTGAAAGCCGCGCTGTAACCGGCGCCGTCCGGCTGCGTCATCCGCGCTAGAATAGGCGGCCCGAGCAGGCATCCGCTGCATAATGTATGGAGAGCTTCGGCTCTCCATATTTTTTTCGTCCCCACCTTATATAGTGCGAGAGTCCGATGGAATTTTTACTGACGCTGAACTGGATCGCGGTCGGCCAGATCATCCTGATCGACATACTGCTCGGCGGCGACAATGCCATCGTGATCGCGCTCGCCTGCCGCAATCTGCCGCCGCATTTGCGCTTCAAGGGCATCCTGTGGGGTACCGCCGGCGCCATCGTGCTGCGCATCGCGCTGATCGCGTTTGCGGTCACGATGCTGGAAATGCCCTTCATCAAGCTGGCCGGCGGCTTGCTGCTACTGTGGATCGGCGTCAAGCTGCTCGCCGATAACAGTGAGGATCACGCCGATATTACCGCCAGCGACCGTTTGCTGGCCGCGATCAAGACCATCGTCATCGCCGATCTGGCGATGAGCATCGACAACGTGATCGCGGTCGCCAGTGCCGCCTCCCAGGCGGCAGATGAGCACCAGATGCTGTTGGTGGTGTTCGGCATTCTGGTCAGCATCCCGATCATCGTCTGGGGCAGCACCATTGTCCTGAAGCTGATGACGCGCTTTCCGGTTATCGTCACCTTCGGCGCCGGACTGCTCGGCTACCTGGCGGGCGGCATGATCTTTACCGACGCCGGACTCAGGCCTTGGCTGCCGCCGCATCAATTCTTGGTTCCCGGCACCGATTTGCAACTTAGCGTGCCGGCGTTGCTGGGCGCGGCCGCCGTGGTGGTGGCCGGTTCCTGGCTGGCGCAAAAAAAAGCCGCGCAAAGCAGTTCCTGAGGCAAACAGACGCAGTGCATATCGCTACAATCATGTTGTGAAAATCAGAGCAATCCATTTCCCCGCACGACCCCGGCCGCTGTCCGCCAGCAGCAGCCGGGCGCACAGTCGATGACGCGCCGCTTCGCACTCGAATTCGTTACCCGCACCGATACCGGGCTGGTGCGCGCAGCCAACGAGGATGCGGTGGCGGTCAGTGCGGCGCACGGGCTGGCGGTGCTGGCCGACGGCATGGGCGGCTATTCGGCCGGTGAAGTCGCCAGCAACATCGCCACCACCGTGATTTGCCAGACCGTCGAGAAGCGGCTCGGCAAGCGCAGCTGGCGGCGCGAGCCGGGCGCCAGCGCGGTGCGCCAACTGCTGGCCAGCGCCGTCGAATTCGCCAACGATGCGATCCTCGTCAGTGCCCGGCGCCAGCCGGAACACGCCGGCATGGGCACCACGCTGGTCGTTGCGCTGTTTCACCATGATCAGGTCACTATCGCCCACGTCGGCGATTCGCGCGCCTACCGCCTGCGTCAGGGCCGCCTGGAGCAATTGACGCACGATCACTCGCTGCTGCAGGAAGAGCTCGACGCCGGCCTGATCAGCCCTGAGCAGGCGCGCTTCGCCGACCACAAGAATCTGGTCACGCGGGCGGTCGGCATCGAGCCGGCGCTCGCGGTTGAAATCCACGAACATCAGATCGCCGCCGGCGATCTCTACTTGTTGTGCTCGGACGGCCTGTCCGATATGCTGGCCGAGGAAGAAATCGCGGAACTGGCCCAGGGCGCCGATCTGCAGCATGCCGCCGACGCGCTGGTGCAGCGCGCCAACCAGCACGGCGGACATGACAATATTTCCGTCATCCTGGCCCGGGTGCTACCCCGACCGCATACTCAGGGTCCATCCCAGCATCAATCCGGCAGGGCAGCATGGCCCGGGTTGCTGGCCTGGCTCGCCCACTGGATCAAGTAACATGCGCGCAGAAAAAAAACCCGCCAGCATCACGCTCCTGCTCGACGACGCCGAATTGCAGCAGTTGGCGCTGAACCGGGAACGCATCACCATCGGCCGCCGCCCGTATAACGACATGGTGCTGGATCATCCCGCAGTCAGCGCCGAACACGCCGTCATCGTCACCATCTTTAACGATTCCTTCCTGGAAGACCTGAACAGCACCAATGGCACCCTGGTCAACGGCCAGCCGGTGAAAAAGCACTTCCTGCAAAACGGCGACGTCATCGAAGTGGCCGCTTACACCATCCGCTACCGCGCCGAACCGCAGGAGCCGGCCGCTTCCTCGCCGCGCCGGCGCGCCCGCATCAAGGTCCTGGCTGGTCCCGGCACCGGCCGCGAACTGCTGCTGACCAAGCCGCTGACCAGCATCGGCCGCCCCGGCGTGCAAGTCGCCGTGATCCTCGAGCGCCCGCATGACTACTGCATCGCCCACATCGAAGGCGACGCCCACGCGCTCCTGAACGGCAAATCGGTCGGCACCTCGGCCACGCCGCTGGCGTCGGGCGACGTCATCGAATTGTCGGGGACGCAGTTGTTGTTTGCGTTGGATTGAATCTGCCCGGCGGGCGTGCGCTTACCAAGCATGCCAACCGACAATTTGTGTCAGAGTGACAAATATTGTCATTCATTAACGACAGCCTGACGTGAAGTTAACAAAATTTCGGATTTTGTGTGACATTTGGCGATGATTCCACTTGGCACGACACTTGCTCATAAGAAATTGGCGAATGCCTAATTTATCAACGGAGGAACAACAAATGAAGTCGATGAAAATGATGCAGTCCGCGCAACGCGGCTTCACCCTGATCGAATTGATGATCGTGGTGGCGATTATCGGTATTTTGGCGGCGGTGGCGTTGCCGGCTTATCAGGATTACACGATCCGGGCCAAGGTGTCGGAGGTGATTTTGGCGGCATCTGCTTGCCGTACCACGATTACGGAGGTGTATCAGTCGGCTTCTAGTGGACCTGGCGCTGGCGCTTGGGGTTGCGAAGCTCGGTACCGGTGCTGCACAGCAAATATGTTGACGACTGTTGACACCGACGTTGACGGGGTGGTAACGCGTGACGGCGCAAGGTATCGCAGACGTGGTCGATGGTAAAGCGATTACGCTTGACCCCATACAGTCGATGCAGCCGGTACCGACCCAATGGCACGTGACACCAGGATCTGGGTAAGGCGGTTGCAACCTGGAAATGTGGACCTTGGCAGCGGTAACGACGCATCCGTCAAAATATCTGCCAGGCTCTTGCCGCGGCTAAGTAGACAATTAGCACAATACAGAACGCCCCTTTCGGGGCGTTTTTTTTATGATTCAATAGCTATTTCTGTTCTGCGCTTCGTCGGACTGTTGCTGAGTTGGTTGATGCCCAATCACTCTTTGCCGTGGATGAGCTGGCATTCGGAGGCGACTGGCGTTTCTGGCGGTTTCTGCTTTTTGCGTGGAGTGGTCTGGTCGGCATCTCGTCCGATGCATGCGTGCCGTAGCCCTGCCTTTCCTGGCGTTGTCGTTTATCGGGCTAGGCCGTGATTGTCGTCTTCCAGCGAGCTTACTGGACACGTATTATTTGCGGCGATGTCTGGATTCTTTGGTTTTATATGGTGTTGTGCATTGCTTGCCTGATGCTCGGTTTTGCGCTACGTCGCCATTCGTTCGATCACGCGCAGCCGTCAAGCGCATCGTCACCTCTTCTGCCGCTGGCGTTCGCTTCTTCTGGCGGGGCTCTCAGCCTCTGCTGTGATTGCCTTTGCCCAGTTGTTCGGCCTGTGGGAGCAGTCCGAATGGATCGTGCGCATGCCTGAGTCTTCGCCGCCCGGGCGGCAATCTGGCGCAACCGAATCAGCTGGCGACCTTGCTCGTGATGGGCATCGCCAGCCTGGTGTTTTTGCGGCAGACGCAAAAAGCTCGGGGCGCTCGCGTCCGGCATGCTGTTGCTGCTGCTGTGTCTGGGCATTGTGATCACCGAGTCGCGTACCGGCGCGCTCAGCCTGCTGCTGCTGCTGGGCTGGTGGCTGCTGAAGCGGCGCCGCATCGGTGACCCCACCTCCGCCTGGATCGGGGTCGGCTGGGGCGTCGGCTTTGTCGGCATGTTCTGGGCCTGGCCCAGGCTGTTGAATCTGATGTTGCTGACGGAGCAGGCGATGGTCAACGCCACGTCGAGCTTGCGGCTGGAGGTCTGGTCGCAATTGCTGCACGCGGTGATGTTGAAGCCCTGGTGGGGCTGGGGGTTTCATCAAGTCGCGCAGGCGCATAACGCGGTTGCCGATGCGTACGCGGTCAGCGCACCGTTTTCCTACAGCCACAATTTGCTGCTCGATCTGATGCTGTGGTTCGGCATCCCGCTGACTTGCGTTCTGGTGTTGATCACGGGAATCTGGCTTTGGCGTCGTATCCGTGCGGCGAATCAATTGCTGCCCTGGTATGGA
This sequence comes from uncultured beta proteobacterium, assembly GCA_963707665.1. Lineage (GTDB taxonomy): Bacteria > Pseudomonadota > Gammaproteobacteria > Burkholderiales > Burkholderiaceae_D > DATJCV01. The sequence goes on from CAVPQU010000016.1 coordinate 14,776, forward strand.
TTGGCGGTCGCCTTGCCGCTGGCGGTGCACTCGATGCTCGAATATCCGTTTGCATATGCCTATTTCCTGGCGCCGGTGATGTTTGCCTTGGGCGCGGTGGAGGGTTCGCTCGGCGTCAAGCCGCTGCTGCGGGTGGGCGCCAAGCCGGTGGCGCTGGTGCTGCTGGCAACGACGCTGGCGCTGGCTTGGTCGGTGGTCGAATATCTCCAAATCGAAGAGGATTTTCGGGTGGCGCGCTTCGAGGCGCTACGCATCGGCTCCAAGCCGCTCGAACATCAGCCGCCGACGATCATCCTGTTCGATCAGCTCGGCGTGCTGCTGGACGATGCGCGCATCACGCCAACGCCGAACATGTCGGCGCAGGCGATGCAGACGGTCAAGCATGCGGCGCTGTATTACCCGTGGTCGGCCACCCAGTATCGTTATGCGCTGGCGCTGGCTCTGAACGGCGACCCGGTGGAGGCCGCTCGGCAATTCAGGGTGATCCGGCTGTTCTGGGGTGAAAAATTTTATGACGGCATCAAGGCCAAAATTAATGAGCTGGCCAGCACCCAATATCCCGAATTGCTCGACTTGAACCTTCCATAACCTTGCACAATCCGGCGAGTGCGAAAGTCATAAAGGAGGGCGGCTTCCACTTGATGAAACCGTCGCCGGCCCTCTATTTTTCCGTTACAAGCTGATGCGGACTGAAGGCGTATAAGAAAGCGAAATAATAGGGCGCAGACTGCGGCAATTTGCATCTCTAGGCCATGGTTGCCGCATCAATATTCAAGTAAAAACAACATGCTCAACGCCAGGCAAGATAATCGTCCGCTGATCCTGCTCTTCCTTTGTCTCGTCGGCGCCTATCTGCTGGCGCATCGTAACCATCCGTTCACCGCCTTTTACAACGACTGGTTGCCGATTTCCGGAATCGCCATCACCTGCGCGTTGTATGCCGGACAGAAAGCTCCCCGCTTTTCGTTTCCTGCCATCGCCGCACTGCCCTGCGCCTTGGCGCTGCTGATTGCCGTGCAAACCGGCTTCGGCATGCTGGGCGTCGCCTGGGATGCGGTGCTGCCGATTGCTTATCTGCTGGTGGCCGCCTTGGCGATGGTGCTCGGCGCCACCTTGTCGGCCGGTCCGGACGGCATGGCGCGTCTGACTCATGCGTTGGCGCTGGCGCACCTGCTGGCCGGCCTGCTGTCGGCGGGAATCGCGTCGATGCAATTTGTCGGCACCGAATCGCTGCTCGGTTACTGGGTCATGCAGTTGCCGCATGACGCGGGACAGGCGATTCGCCCCTATGCGAATACCGGTCAGCCGAACCAATTGGCGCTGCTGTTTTGCATGGCGCTGGCAGCGGCCTGGTGGCTATATCAGGCCGGTCGCTTGCGCGGGCGTGTGACGCTGGTTGCCGTGCTGACCCTGGTGTGGGGTCTGACCGTGACCCAATCGCGCATCGGCTGGCTGATCCTGCCGGTGTTTGCCTTGCCGATCTGGTGCTGGCGCGGCAATCCCGACTTCAGGCCCGTCTCCGACTGGCTGCTGCTTGGCTTGTTGTTGCTGTATGGCGTACTGGTGGCGGCCTTGCCAAGCTTGGCCGCGCTGCTGGACAGCAGCACGATCTCGGCCGTGGAGCGCGTGGGCGGGGCACCGGCGCGCTGGCTGATGATTCAGCAGGCCTGGCAGATCAGCCTTGCGCATCCCTGGTTCGGCGCTGGCTGGTATGAATTTGGCCCTCATCAGGTGAAGATCGGCGCCGATTTTGCCCAAAGTGCGTACTCGCAGCACGCGCACAACATTGTGCTGAATTTCGCCGCCGAGCTGGGTTGGCCCGTAACGATCTTGACGTTTGGCGGGCTCGGCTGGTGGTTCCCGGTGGCCTGCCTACGGCGTCGAGTCAGCAAGGAAATCGCATTCGCGGTCCTGTTTCTACTGGCAGTGTTCATCCACAGCCTGGTCGAATTTCCGTTGTGGTACGACGTATGTGCTGCTACCAGTGGCGCTGCTGATGGGCATGGTGCATCAGCAGCAGTTCGGCGCGCGCCAGTTCGTTGTTTCTCGGATGGCGGTGATCGCACTGTTTTGTGTGTTATCGATGGGCTTGGTTAGCGTGGCGACCGACTATCGACGGCTGGTACTGGGTTTTCGTGCGCTCGGCTGGGAAAATCTGGGGCTGAAAGCCGATGAAGGCAGCACCGACAAGCCGGCTTTCACGATGTTTCCGCAGTTCTACGATTATTTTCGCTTTGCCAAAACTACGGCGCGCGCCGGCATGAGCGCGGAAGAAATCGCAGTCATGGAGCGCACCGTCCGCCGTTTCGGTTATGCACCGGTGCTGATGAGGATGTCGCTGGTGTATGCATTGAATGGGCGCGCCGATGACGCGGTGCGCGCCACGCAAACCCTGCACCGACTGCATCCCGGTCCGTATGCGGAAGGCTACAAAGTGTGGCACGACATGGCAACGGCACAGCCGGAAACGTATGCAGCGGTGTTTGCGCGGATGGAAGCGCCGGACATGCGTAACAGAAGCAAATAGTGGCGGTGTCGCAATGAGGTGTTGTAAGCGAATGGTGCAGTGTGGTGCTTATACTCCCTTGGTATACCATAAATAACTCGCGTAAAATTTGAGTTTTCTATACATACTATCTATTCTAATAGTGTCAATAGCGGCATCCACAATTCTTGGTAGAGCGAGCGCGACGTCGTGCCCCGCTGCGCTCCTACCAGCACGGGCGATTCCGTAGGGGTGTACCCGGGCGCGACAGATGGTACCGGAACCGCGTATCGGCAGCGTGCACGCAGGTCGCAAATATGTTCAAGCGCCAACTTCGACCCGGCCCGGCTATTGCGTAAGGCGATTCGGGTCGTTCCTATCGTGCCGCGGCCTTGAATCCGTCCGGATTCTGGCTCTGCCAGCGCCAATGGTCGGCGCACATCTCGGCCAGCCCCAATTGCGCCTGCCAGTGCAACAGTGTCTCGGCCAGGCTCGGATCGGCGTAGCACACCGCGATGTCGCCCGGCCGGCGTGCCGCGACCTGATAGGGGACGGCGCGGCCGCTGGCGGCTTCGAAGGCGCGCACGATGTCGAGCACGCTGTAACCGGGGCCGGTGCCGAGGTTGACGGTGAAGCTGGCGGCGGATCTGGAACAGGTGATCGAGCGCCGCCACATGGCCGCGCGCCAGATCCATCACGTGCACGTAGTCGCGCACGCCGGTGCCGTCCGCGCGTCGGGTAGTCGTCGCCGAACACCGATAGGCGCGGCAGGCGCCCCACCGCGACCTGGGCGACGAATGGCATCAGGTTGTTGGGCACGCCGTTCGGGTCTTCGCCGATCAGGCCGGAGGCATGCGCGCCGACCGGGTTGAAATAGCGCAGGGTGCCGATGGCCCAGGCCGGGTCGGAGCGCGCCAGGTCGTTCAAGACTTGTTCGACCATCAGCTTCGAGCGGCCATAGGGATTGGTGGTCGACAGAGCGGCGCCGATTCCGGGATCGGCACCGATCTGCGGGTCGCCATACACGGTGGCCGAGGAGCTGAAGACGAAGCGCTTGATGTCGGCGCTTGCAGCGCCTGCAGCAGGGTGACGGTGCCGGCCACATTGTTGTCGAAATAGGCCAGCGGCTGCGCCACCGATTCGCCCACCGACTTCAGGCCGGCGAAGTGGATGACGGCGGCGATCGGATGCGCGTGCAGGATCGCATCGAGCGCGGCGCGGTCGCGCACATCGGCTTCGAAAAACGGAATGCTGCGGTCGATGATTTGTTCGACTCGCTGCAACGCGATGCGCGAGCTGTTGCACAGGTTGTCCAGCGCCACCAGCGCATAACCGGCTTCCGCCAGCGCGACGCAGGTGTGCGAGCCGATGTAGCCGCAGGCACCGGTGACCAGGATGGTTTTGTTTTTCAGCATGGAGCAAAGCGGCGAAGCGCGGTGATTGACGTGGAGATGCTGGCGGCTAGTGCGACTCGGATGCACCGTCGCTTACGTTGGATGCGAAAATGAATACTCCCGATTGCCATGTCATTTTTCACAGGCAAATTGGCTGTCTTTATAATATACTCCGTCTTGTGAGCATGGTGGATTCTCGCTGATGACCAACTTCGGACAGACTGTCGGCAAAAACTCTTTAACCTGTCGTTCGCGCAAGCGGGAATGACATCCCCCAGTGTCGTTCGCGAACTAACACTGGCGTCCTGCCTATCGCCGCAGGGCGACACGGCATGAAATATTCAACGGATGAAGCAGCGACAGACGCTGTATCTCACTTGCGAGATCGACGGCCAGGCAACTCGTTCTTGCTTCATATGCCCTTAGCGCTTCCGCCAGAGCGAATCGCGAGCGTGCCTGCGACGCTAGCCAGTATGCGTAAGCACTCACCACCGAATAGTTTGGACGATTGATGCAGGTACTGTCAAATTGCTCGTGTCATGTCCATGCCTTCCGTAGCACGATTGAGCATGCTGGCCGTGCGTGCAGCGGCGATGCCTATAGCGCCGCCACCCAGTCCCCCGACTTGCCGCCATGCTTTTCCAGCACCCGCACGTCGGTCATCACCATGCCGCGATCGACCGCCTTGCACATGTCGTAGATGGTCAACAGGCCGATTTGCACCGCCGTCAGCGCCTCCATCTCGACGCCGGTCTTGCCGACGGTTTCGACTTGCGCGGTGCAGGTGACGGTGGACGCGTCCGGCAGGATTTCGAACGCGACCGCGACCCGCGTGATGGCCAGCGGATGGCATAGCGGGATCAGGTCGCTGGTGCGCTTGCTGGCCATGATCGCGGCGGTGCGGGCGATGCCCAGCACGTCGCCTTTTTTGGCGCTGCCGGATTGAATCAAGGCCAGCGTTTCCGGTCGCATGCGGATACTGCCGGCGGCACGGGCGACGCGGTGAGTATCCTGCTTGCCGCCGACATCGACCATGTGCGCCTGGCCGGTAGCGTCGAAGTGGCTCAGGGCGGAGGCTGGCGGAGCGGGATTTGTTGGATTGTTTTCAGGTTTCATCGGTGCATGTCGCGAGAGGGAGGGCGGCGGGTTGATTATCGGGATGTTTGCGTATTCTGCGTGTCGTTTCGGGGCCTTGGCGGAAGCCGCTGACCGTTGTCCGCCTGTCGTAGGAGCCGCAAGGTCATCGCGGCACAATCAACGACAAGCGGACCGCCGAACGATTTCGCTCTGCTAGTATCATAGTATCGTGAAATCAGCCTTCCCATTCTTCCCGTTTCCGCCGCCGCGCAGCCGGCGTTGCTTACCATCTGCCGCGCATCCGATGCCGATCGCCGCTATCCGCCGCGTGGCGCTGGCCGCCGCGTGCGCCGCCTGCATCGGCATCGGCGGCGCGCCGCTTACGCCGGCCTTTGCCGCCGAGAGCCTGCCGGTCCTGGGCGACGCCGCCGGCGGCGAATTGTCGCCGCTCATGGAACGCAAGCTGGGCGAGGAAATCATGCATGACATCCGGCGCGATCCGGATTACCTGGATGACGCGCCGCTGCTGGAATACCTGAACAATTTCGGCGCCATCCTGGTGTCGGAGCGGCCTGACGTACGCGGCCAGGCGGCGTTCGATTTTGGTTTTTTCGCGGTGCGCGATCCGCGGATCAATGCCTTCGCGCTGCCGGGCGGCTTCATCGGCGTGCATTCGGCGCTGATCCTGGCGGCGCAGACCGAATCGCAACTGGCGTCGGTGCTGGCGCACGAGATCGGCCACGTGGCGCAGCGCCACATCGCGCGCATGATCGGCGCCCAGAAGCAGGACGCGCTGCTGCCGCTGGCGTCGGTACTGCTGGCGGCGCTGGCGGCGCGCTCTTCCGGCGATGCGGCGGCCGGCATCATGATGGGCGGCACCGGCCTGGCGATGCAGCGCCAGTTGAATTTCAGCCGCGACGCCGAGCGCGAGGCCGATCGCATCGGCCTGCAGATCCTGCAGGACGGCGGCTTCGATACCTCCGGCATGGTCGCTTTCTTCGCCCGCATGCAGACCGCGACGCGCAACTATTCCGACAACCTGCCGCCGTATCTGCTGTCGCACCCGTTGACCACCGAACGCATTGCCGACATCGAGGCGCGCATCCGCGGCCAGCGCTACAAGCAGCGCGCCGACAGCCTGGATTTTTATCTGATCCGCGCCCGTGTGCGGGTCTTGCAGGACAGTTCGGTGCAGGGCCTGCGCGACGCTACCTCCGCCTTTGAAAACCAGTTGCTGCAAAAAACCGCGATGGATGTCGCTGCCGCCCACTATGGGCTGGCCTTCATCGCGCAAAAGCAGGGCCAGCCGGAGCAAGCCGAAAAACGCTTGCAGCAGGCGCGCCGCGCGCTGCCGGCGAATACGCATAGCGCGGTGCTGGCCGCGTTCGGCATCGATCTCAAGCTGGCCGCGCGCCAGCCGCAGCAGGCGCTGGCGCTGGCCGACGCCGCCCGAGAGCAGTTTCCGCTATCGCGCGGCATCGCCCGCCAGTACGGCACGGCGCTGATCGAAGCCGGCCGTGCCGACGACGCCACGCGCTATCTGCGCGACCAGGTGCAGCTGTACCGGCAGGAGCCGGAGCTGCAGCAGCTGCTGGCCAAGTCCTACGCGGCGCAAGGCAAGCAATCCTTGCAGCATCTGGCGCTGGCCGAGTCGTATGCGCTGTCGGGCGCTCTGCCGAGCGCGCTGGAGCAATTGAAGATCGCGCGCCGCGCACCGGATGGCAGCTTCTACGAACAGGCGATCATCGATGCGCGCGAGCGGGAGTTGCAGGCACAGTGGCGCGAGCAACTGGAGCAGAGCAAGAAGAATCGTTAGGTGGGCCGGATTCTGGTGTGAGTCATATACTCCACGATATGAGCAGTAATATCGGGCGTGAAATGGCTGTTTGAGACGCATACTCCAGTTAAATAATTTTCCACGTGCGGACTGTGAACGGCCGGGATGGCGCGCCCACCCTTTGCTGTCGTTCCCGCGTGTTTTTGGCGGGAACCCAGCGGCGTTTTTATCGTGCCGGGGAATGGGTGCTTACCCTGCGCGACGAACGACACTGGGGGAATGCATGCATTCCCGCCTGCGCGGGAACGACAGATGGGATGCGTCTGCATAAAGGGCACATGGTCCGCAACGCTGAAACGCCGGCGCACCGTGCCGGCGATCAGGCCGGGTCCGGCTGCGGCGCGGCGACGAAGCCGAACTGCTGTTGCAGTTGCGCGCGCGCGATGCGCTGCACCGGCAGCCGCTGGCCGGCGAAGTCGAGTATCAGCCGCTGGTCGTGGCGGCCGGACAGCCAGTCGAGCAGCTGTTCATCGTCGACTGCTGCACCGTCGATGCGCAGGCCGGCCAGGCATTCGGCCAGGTCGCGGTCGTCGAGTGCCGCCACCTTGTCGCCCGCTTGCAGGATCAATTGTCCGTTCTCCGTCATCCATGCAGAATCGATCAACGCCAGCGCTTCGCCGTGCTGCAGGACGAAACCCTGGGCCGGGTCGGTGTGCGCAATGTATGGCGTGATTTCCAGATTCACATAGACGCGCTGCGGCCCGTTCTGGAAGTACCAGCGGCCCTGCTCGTCATGCGTGTAGTTGCGATGGATGAAGCCGAGCAGCGCCGCATTGCTGATGCGGTCGCCCGGCAATTGCGCCGCCTGCGCCGCGGCGTCGCGCATGCGCCAGTTGCCGCGCGCGTCCAGCGCCAGCCAGCCGTAGCAATGCGGCACGTTGGGCCACTTGGCGATTGCCTGTTGCACGATCGGGTCCATGCCAGTCCTTCTTCAATAGCGTGAGTTTGCCAATGGCGATGTGATGACTGTAGCGCGTCCTCCGGCCTGTGGCCAGCCGTCGGCGTAGCGAAACTGCGACCAGTGTTTTTTGTGCCTGTTGGCGAACATGATGCGGACTCCGGTTTGACGCGGCTATTGCCTGTCTGCGCCCTCCAGAAATCGCAGCACGCGCTGCGGCAGCCAATCGAGCCGGCCCGGTGGCGCGCCGGTGGTGAAGCCGACGTGGCCACCTTCGCGCGGGTATTCCAGCGTCACGTACGGCGCGGCGTTGTGCGGCAAATAGTGCGGTGGCAGGAAGGGGTCGTTCTGCGCATTCAGCACCAGCGTCGGCAGCGTGATGTCGGCCAGCACATGCTTGGCGCTGGCGCGGTTCCAGTAATCGTCGGTGTCGCGGTAGCCGTGCAGCGGCGCGGTGACGATGTTGTCGAACGCGTACAGGTCGGTGGCTTGCAACATGCGCTCGCGGTCGAACAGTTCGGGGAATTGCTGCAGTTTCTGCAGGCTTTTCGATTTCATGCTGCGCAGGAACATGCGGCCATAAATCTGGTTGAAGCCGCGCGACAGCGCGGCACCGCCGCCGGCCAGATCGAGCGGCGCCGAAATCGCGCAGGCGGCGTCCACGATTTCGGCCTGGTGCTGCGCCTCACCCAGCCAGCGCAACAGCGCGTTGCCACCGAGCGAGGCGCCAACCGCATAGAATTTCGGCGCACCGCCGTTGTACTTGCTTTTCTGGCGCGCCGCCAGCCGACGCACGATCCAGTCCACTTCCTCGGCGTCGCCGGAGTGATAAAAGCGCGGCGCCCGGTTGATCTGGCCCGAGCAGCCGCGAAAATGCGGCACCGCGCCCGACCAGCCGCGCGCTGCCACGGCCGCCATCAGGGCGCGGCAGTAATGGCTTTGCGAAGAGCCTTCCAGTCCGTGAAACAGCACCACGAACGGCTGCGCTGCCGGCCCATCGACGAAATCGATGTCGATGAAATCGCCATCCGGCGCATCCCAGCGCTCGCGCCGATACGCTACCGCCGGCCGGGCAACACAGGTTGCCGGATAGATCGTTTGCAAATGGCCGCCAGGCAGCCAGAGTGGCGCAGGAAAATCCATGAGCTTCCATGTTGTGGCGCGATGCGCCGGCGGCTGTTGTGCGATCTCAAGGGCAGAGGATTTGTCTTGGGCGCGATGCCGGCATGGCGCGCGCTTTGCTGCCGTTATGCTGGTCGTTCCTGCAAGGGTAGAGCCTGTCGCCGCATGTTTTGGTCGGGGACGGCGACCTGATGTCATTGCCGGCGCAAGCAGAAGCGGGTTGCGGAAGCTGGCATCGACAACGTTGCCGGGTTGCCGCCAACAGTGTGCGGCAACGGCGGGAAACGAGCATCTTGAATGCGCCCAGGCGCATGCCGCCACCCTCAGTGCAGCAGCGCTGCTCCGGGCCGCTCTACCGGCGCCTTGCCGGGCGCTACCGACGCGTGGTGCAGGACGATGCGCCAGCCGAGCATGGTCTTGACATAGACGTTGGTGGCCAGCACATGCATGTCCTGGCCGCCGCCAGGCCGGTTGAATTCTTCCTGCACGCTATGCACGGCGGTCATCGGATTGCGTACCGCATGCAGCTGGCGTGGCCGGATGCGCAGGCCGCCGTGTTCGAACACCGCTTCCCACGACGCCCGGATCGCCGCGTAGCCGGTCAGGCGCGCCGCATTCGGATGAATGCAGACGATCTCTTCCTCTTCCGCCCAGAGCGCCATCAGGGCGTCGAGATCAGCCCGCGCCAGCGCGTCGTAGAACGCGTTTTCGATTTCATCGGCCGAGCCGGCAACGGGTTTGGCGCGCGACATGGGAGCCTGGACGGGTGAGTGCGGAGCTGAGCCGGTTTAATGCTGATGGGTCGGGACGCCCGGCTTCAACTGATACACGGTGCTGCAATACGGGCATTTGGTGCGGCCGTTGGCGTCGAAAGTCAGGTATACGCGCGGGTGCGTCGACCACAGCGGCATTTTCGGATTCGGGCAGTAGGCCGACAGATAGCTGGCGTCGTCCAGTTCCACCGGATCCACTTCAACGGTTGGCATTGTCGGATTTTCCATGGCAGGTTCGTTTGCGGTTCGGGTTGCGGGTACGGCTGGCATCAGACCGTTGTCAGCCAGTGCCGGTATTGCGGGGCGCGGCCGGCAACGATTTCAAAGAACAGCGCCTGCAGCTTTTCGGTGATCGGGCCGCGATGGCCGGGGCCGATCTGGCGGTTGTCGAGCTCGCGGATCGGCGTCACTTCGGCGGCGGTGCCGGTGAAGAAGGCTTCGTCGCAGCAATACATCTCGTCGCGCGTGATGCGCTTTTCGATCACGTCGATGCCGAGGTCGCGCGCCATCGTGATCACCGAATCGCGCGTGATGCCGTCCAGGCAGGAGGCCAGGTCCGGCGTGTACAGCTTGCCGTTCTTGACGATGAAGACGTTTTCGCCGGAGCCTTCGGAGACGAAGCCTTCGGTGTCCAGCAGCAGCGCTTCGTCGTAGCCGTCGGCCAGCGCTTCCTGGTTGGCCAGGATCGAGTTGATGTAATAGCCGGACGCCTTGGCGCGCACCAGCGAGATGTTGACGTGATGCCGGGTGAACGACGACACCTTGACGCGGATGCCGTTGGCCATGCCGTCTTCGCCGAGATAGGCGCCCCACGGCCAGGCGGCGATGGCGAGGTGGATGGTGTTGCCCTGGGCCGAGACGCCGAGCTTTTCATCGCCGATCCAGGCCAGCGGCCGGATGTAGCAGGATTCCAGCTGGTTCTCGCGCACCACCTGCTTTTGCGCTTCCATCACCGTTTCCATGTCGAAGGGAATCTTCATCTGGAAGATCTTGGCGGAATTGAACAGCCGCTGCGTGTGTTCCCGCAGCCGGAAGATCGCGGTGCCGTCCTGCGTCTTGTAGGCGCGCACGCCTTCGAAGACGCCCATGCCGTAGTGCAAGCTGTGGGTCAACACGTGGATCGTGGCATCGCGCCAATCGATCAGCTTGCCGTCTTTCCAAATTTTTCCGTCGCGATCGGACATGGACATCTCGAAATCTCCGTAAATGAAGCGAAGTGCCAATTTTAACGGATTCGGGCGGCGGCAAAAAATCGCCGGTAGAATACGCCTTCCCGAAAATCGGACCGCTGCACGGCGCGGCTTTCCGGCCGGATTTCAGTCAGCTTGCCACATCGGCAAGCAGTACCGTACCAACCTCGATCGGCAACGCCCACGGCAAACATGGATAGCGATTTCAGCGGCACGCGGACGGCAACGGCCGGCGGCAGCCATCGATACGGTGGAACAAAGCGCCTTCCGTGAAGCGTTCAAGCTGTGTGCCGGCGCCATGCTCGGCATCGGCGCTTGGGGCATGGTCACCGGCATGGCGATGGTGAAGTCCGGCCTGACGGTGTGGCAGGCGCTGGGTATGACGCTGGCCGCGTTCGCCGGTTCGGCGCAACTGGCAGCGCTGCCGCTGATCGCCGCCAATGCACCGATCTGGATCGTGTTTGCGACGGCGATGGTCGTGAACTTGCGGTTCGTGATCTTTTCGGCGGCGATCGGGCCGCATTTCGCGCATCTGCCGTGGTATCGGCGCATCTGGCACGGCTACCTCACCGGTGACCTGACGATGGGCTTTTTTTCACAGCGGTTCCCGGCCTCGACCGTGCACCAGCCGGCTGGCAAGGTCGGTTTTTTCAACGGCATCGGCTATCCCAACTGGTTTGCGTGGCAGGTCGGATCGATTGCCGGCATCCTGCTCGGCAGCCAGATTCCGGAAAGCTGGAATATCGGTTTTGCCGGCACGCTGGCCTTGCTGGCGGTGCTGATTCCGCTGACGGTGAATTTGGCCGCGCTGGCCGGCGTCGCGGTGGCCGGTGCCGTGGCGGTGCTGGCGATCGACCTGCCGTTTCGGCTCGGGCTGCTGCTGGCGGTGGTTCTCGGCATGGTAGCGGCGATGCTGGTGGACGGCGTCTTGTACAAGGAAAAAGCATGAGCGCGCTGGATGTCTGGCTGACCATCGGTTTCATCACGCTGGCAACCTTCCTGACCAGGAGCTCATTGTTCCTGTTTGGTCACGCAGTCAAGTTTCCGCCCAGGGTGCAGCATGCGCTGCGCTATGCGCCGGCGGCGGCGCTGGCGGCGATCGTGATCCCGGATTTGTGGCTGGTGAACGGGGCGGCCGGCTTCAGCTGGGCCAATCCGAAGCTATGGGCCGGGATCGGCGCCACCTTGTTCTTCCTCGGTACGCGCCACATGCTGGGTACCATCATTGTCGGCATGGGCCTGTTTTCGGTGTTGCGCCTGGCGTTCTAGCACCCGTCCGCCAGAGCGGCGCGACCGGTTTTTGCCCGGGCGGTAGGGTAAAATGGCGGATTGTCATCCATCCCGTTTTTTCTGCCCGTGATGAAATTCAACCGACTCTCCGACCTGATCGCGACTCACCAGCTGCAAGGCAAGCGCGTATTTATCCGTGCCGATCTGAACGTGCCGCAAGACGATGCCGGCAAGATCACCGAAGATACCCGCATCCGCGCGTCGGTGCCGGCGATCCGCCAGGCGCTCGACGCCGGCGCCGCGGTGATGGTCACTTCGCACCTGGGACGTCCCACCGAGGGCGAACTGAAGCCGCAGGATACGCTGGCGCCGGTGGCGCAGCGGCTGTCGGAATTGCTGGGCCGGCCGGTGCCGCTGAAGCAGGACTGGGTCGATGGCGTGGAAGTCGCGCCGGGCGAGGTCGTGCTGCTGGAAAATTGCCGCGTCAACCGCGGCGAGAAAAAGAACGACGAGCAGTTGGCGCGCAAGATGGCGGCGCTGTGCGACATCTACGTCAACGACGCCTTCGGCACCGCGCACCGCGCCGAAGCCACCACTTATGGCATCGCCCAGTTCGCGCCGATCGCCTGCGCCGGCCCGCTGCTGGCGGCCGAGCTGGATGCACTGGGCAAGGCGCTGCATCAGCCGGCGCGCCCGCTGTTGGCGATCGTCGCCGGCTCCAAGGTGTCGTCCAAGCTGACCATCCTGAAAGCGCTGGCCGACAAGGTCGACCATCTGATCGTCGGCGGCGGCATCGCCAATACCTTCCTGCTGGCCTCCGGCCTGCCGATCGGCAAGTCGCTGGCCGAGCCCGACCTGGTGGCCGAGGCGCGCGCGATCATCGAGCTGATGGCGGCGCGCGGCGCCTCGGTGCCGATCCCGACCGACGTGGTGTGCGCCAAGGCATTTGCCGCCGATGCGGCAGCGACCGTCAAGCCGGTGGCGGCGGTGGAGGCCGATGACCTGATTCTCGATATCGGCCCCGACACCGCAGCCCGGCTGGCGGCGCAAATCGCGAGCGCTGGCACCATCGTCTGGAACGGTCCGGTCGGCGTGTTCGAATTCGACCAGTTCGCCAACGGTACCCGCACGCTGGCGCAGGCGATTGCGGACTCGAAAGCGTTTTCGATTGCCGGCGGCGGCGACACGCTGGCGGCAATCGCCAAGTACGGCATCGCCGACCAGATCGGCTACATCTCCACCGGCGGCGGCGCCTTCCTCGAATTCCTGGAAGGCAAGACGCTGCCGGCGGTCGAAATCCTGATGCAACGCGCTACCCACCAGTAAAAGGTCCTCATGCCAAGATCCACCAAAATCGTCGCCACCATCGGTCCCGCCTCCAGCGATCGGGAAACCCTGACGCAAATGATCGAAGCCGGCGTCGACGTGGTGCGGCTGAATTTTTCGCACGGCAAGGCACAGGATCACATCGAACGCGCGCAACTGGTGCGCGAGGTGGCCACCGCCTGCGGGCGCGAAGTGGCGATCATGGCCGACATGCAGGGTCCGAAAATCCGCATCGGCAAGTTCGCCGACGGCAAGATCCAGCTGGCCAAGGGCGCTAAATTCATCCTGGATGCCGACTGCGAGTTGGGCGACCAGCAGCGCGTCGGCCTCGATTACCGGGACTTGCCGCGCGACGTCAAGCACGGCGACGTATTGCTGCTCAACGATGGCCTGATCGTGCTGGTGGTCGATCAGGTGCGCGGCAGCGAAATCCAGACCACGGTGCGGATCGGCGGCGAACTGTCCAACAACAAGGGCATCAACCGCCAGGGCGGCGGCTTGTCGGCGCCGGCGCTGACCGCCAAGGACATGGACGACATCAAGACCGCGATGAGCTTCCAGGCCGACTATCTGGCGATCTCGTTTCCGAAAAGCGCGACCGACATGGAAATGGCGCGCCAGCTGGCCAACATCGCCGGCGAGCCGTACAAGCACAAGCCGATGATGATCGCCAAGATCGAGCGCGCGGAAGCGATCCCGGCGCTGCAGGAAATCCTCGATGCCTCGGACGGCATCATGGTGGCGCGCGGCGACCTGGCGGTGGAAGTCGGCAACGCCGCGGTGCCGGCCTTGCAAAAACGCATGATCCGCATGGCGCGCGTCTCCAACAAGCTGGCGATTACCGCCACCCAGATGATGGAATCGATGATCGTCAACGCGGTACCGACCCGGGCCGAAGTGTCGGACGTTGCCAATGCCGTGCTGGACGGCACCGATGCCGTGATGACCTCGGCCGAGACCGCGTCCGGCAAATATCCGATCGAGACCGTGGAAGCGATGGCGGCGATCTGCCTGGAAGCGGAAAATTCGGAAAACTACAAGCTGAATGGCGATTTCCTGAACGTCGAGTTCGCCCGCATCGACCAGTCGATCGCCTACGGCGCCTTGTTTACCGCCTACCACCTGAAAGTGAAGGCCATCGCGGCGCTGACCGATTCCGGTTCGACCGCGCTGTGGATGAGCCGCCACAACACCAGTACCCCGATTTATGCGATGACGCCAAAGCGCTCGACGCAGCGCAAGGCGGCCTTGTTCCGCAACGTGCATACTTTTGAACTGGCCGCCTCCAGCGATCGCGACGCAGTACTGAAAGATGCACAGGATTTGCTGTTGGCCAAGGGCGTGGTACAGCGTGGTGACATGATTGTCGTGACCTGGGGCGAGCCGATGGGACAGGTTGGCGGCACCAATGCCTTGAAGATCATGCGGATCGCCGAGTGAACCGCTGCTGCGGATTTTTTGTCGTTCCCGCGGGTTTAGGCGGGAACCCAGTGGCTTTCCTCGACTGAAAGAACTTACGACGCTAGGTTCCCGCCTGCGCGGGAACGACAGATGGGACGTATGCGACGCAACTACGTGGCGGCGCCATCAGTGGAATATTTTATTTTTTGTCTTTTGATATTTTTTGATTTGGAGAACCATCATGCCTCTCGTATCCATGCGTCAACTGCTCGATCATGCGGCCGAAAACGGCTACGGTTTGCCGGCCTTCAACGTCAATAACCTGGAGCAGGTGCAGGCCATCATGGCCGCCGCCGATGCGGTCGGCGCGCCGGTCATCATGCAGGCCTCGGCCGGCGCCCGCAAATATGCCGGCGAAGCCTTCCTGCGGCACCTGATCGAAGCAGCGGTCGAAGCCTATCCGCACATTCCAGTGGTGATGCACCAGGACCACGGCCAGTCGCCGGCGGTGTGCATGACCGCGATCCGTTCCGGCTTCACCTCGGTGATGATGGACGGCTCGCTGCAGGCCGACGGCAAGACCGTGGCCGACTATGAGTACAACCTGGAAGTGTCGCGCAAGGTGGTCGAGTTCTCGCATGCGATCGGCGTCACGGTCGAAGCCGAGCTGGGTGTGCTCGGTTCGCTGGAAACCATGAAGGGCGACAAGGAAGATGGCCACGGCGCCGAGGGCACCATGACGCGCGAGCAACTGCTGACCGACGTCGCGCAAGCCGCCGACTTCGTCAAGCGCACCCAGTGCGATGCGCTGGCGATTGCGATCGGTACCTCGCACGGCGCCTACAAGTTCACCCGCAAGCCGACCGGCGACATCCTGGCGATCGACCGCATCAAGGAAATCCACGCACGCATCCCGAACACGCATCTGGTGATGCACGGTTCGTCGTCGGTGCCGCAAGAGCTGTTGGCCGAGATTCGCGAATTCGGCGGCGACATGAAGGAAACCTACGGCGTGCCGGTTGAGGAAATCCAGGAAGGGATCAAGCACGGCGTGCGCAAGATCAACATCGATACCGACATCCGGCTGGCGATGACCGGCGCGATTCGCCGCTACCTGGGTGAAAACCCGTCCAAATTCGACCCGCGCGACTACCTGAAACCGGCGCGCGAAGCGGCGATGAATATCTGCAAGGCGCGCTACCTGGCGTTCGGCTGCGAAGGGCAGGCGGCGAAGATCAAGCCGATGACGCTGGAGCAAATGGCGGAGCGCTACCGGAAGGGCGAGCTGGCGCAGGTGGTGAAGTAATCGGGGATTCCCGCCCCGTGAAGTAGAAATGTGCATTGCCTACCTGTCGTTCCCGCGGGAGGCGGGAACCCAGTGTCGTTATTGGCACGCTGACTTGGCGGAACGGGATGTCCGGTCGGCGAACGCGCTGGGTTCCCGCCTACGCGGGAACGACAGGCACGGTAGGCATCGCGCAACGAGGTGTCGTCACGGTACGGCAACGCTGGGGGAATTGCATGCATTCGCCTACGCGGGAACGACAGATAAGGCGTGCGCACATCTGAAATAATGAACAGCCCTGCTCCGTGAAGCGAAGGAGCTGTCGAATCCATAACGCAGCATCCAAATATTGTATGAACAGCCTCTATCAATCCTCCATCAGCTCACTGCCGCTACTCGGCCGCGGCAAGGTGCGCGACAACTATGCGGTCGGCGACGACAAGATCCTGATCGTCACCAGCGACCGCCTGTCCGCCTTCGATGTCGTGATGAACGAACCGATCCCCGGCAAGGGCAAGGTCTTGAACCAGATGTCGGACTTCTGGTTCAGCAAACTGGCCGGCATCGTGCCGAATCACCTGACCGGCATCGCGCCGGAGAGCGTCGTGCGCGAGGACGAGGTGGCGCAGGTCAAGGGCAGGGCGGTAGTCGCCAAGCGCCTGCAGCCGATCCTGGTGGAGGCGGTGGTGCGCGGCTACATCATCGGTTCCGGCTGGAAAGACTATCAGGCGACCGGCGCCATCTGCGGCATCGCCTTGCCGCCGGGTCTGCGCCAGGCCGACAAGCTGGCGCAGCCGATCTTCACCCCGGCCGCCAAGGCCGATCTGGGCGAGCATGACGAAAATATCAGCTTCGAGGAGATGGAACGGCGCATCGGCAAGGAACTGGCGGCCAGCATGCGCGACATCAGCATCAGGCTGTACCAGACCGCGGCCGACTATGCGGCAACGCGCGGCATCATCATCGCCGACACCAAATTCGAGTTCGGCCTCGACGACAACGGCGTGCTGCATTTGATGGACGAGGTGCTGACCGCCGATTCCTCGCGCTTCTGGCCGGCGGATTCCTATACGCCCGGCATGTCGCCGCCGTCGTTCGACAAGCAGTTCGTGCGCGACTATCTGGAGACGCTCTCCGACTGGAACAAGACGGCGCCGGCGCCGGCGCTGCCGGCCGATGTGATCGAGAAGACCGGCGCCAAATACCGCGAGGCATTGGAGCGCCTGACTGGCGCCACGCTGAAAGACTGAAGAGGGCTGAGATGACGACGCAAGCGCAGGCAGGCGCGCCCCTGGTGGGCGTGGTGATGGGATCTTCTTCCGACTGGGAAGTGATGCAGCACGCAGTCGCGCTGCTGAAGGAGTTTGGCGTGGCGCACGAGGCACAAGTGATTTCGGCGCACCGGATGCCGGACCAGATGTTCGCCTATGCGGAAGGCGCGCGCGAGCGCGGCCTGCGCGCCATCATCGCCGGCGCTGGCGGAGCTGCCCATCTGCCCGGCATGCTGGCCGCCAAGACCATCGTCCCGGTGCTGGGCGTGCCGGTGCCATCGAAGTATCTGCGCGGCGAGGATTCGCTGCTGTCCATCGTGCAAATGCCGAAGGGCATTCCGGTCGCTACCTTCGCCATCGGCGAAGCCGGCGCCGCCAATGCCGCCCTGATGGCGGTCGCGATGCTGGCGGCAGGCGACCAGGCGCTGGCGGCGCGCCTGCAGGAGTTCCGCATCGCCCAAACCGGGCAGGCGCAAGCCATGACCTTGCCGGCATGATGTTCGAATGAGCTTGCAATTGAGTGACCTAGCTTTCAATCCGTCGGCAGCGCCCGCCACCTGGCTGGGCGTGATGGGGGGCGGCCAGCTCGGCCGCATGTTCTGTCCATGCCGCGCAGGCAATGGGCTACAAGGTCGCGGTGCTGGAGCCGGCGCGCGACTGCCCGGCGGGCCATGCCGCCGATCATCTGCTGGCGGCTGGCTACGAAGACCGCGCGGCGCTGGCGGCACTGGCGCAACAATGCTCGGCGGTGACCACCGAATTCGAGAACGTGCCGGCCGCAAGCCTGGCATTTTTGGCGCGGGATAGTTTTGTCGCGCCTGCCGCCGCTTGTGTCTCGATCGCGCAGGACCGTGCCGCGGAAAAGCGCTTCTTCACTGAATGCGCGCCGCTCTCGGAGGTGCTGCCGGCGCCGCATTGTCTGATCGCGTCGGCGGCGGACATCGATGCCGCGGACCAAGCCTTGCTGCCCGGCATCCTGAAAACCGTGCGGCTCGGCTACGACGGCAAGGGCCAGGCGCGCGTCAAGACCGGCGCCGAACTGCGCGCCGCCTTCGCTGCGATGGGCGAGGTGCCGTGCGTGCTGGAACAGATGCTGCCGCTGGCCTATGAAATCTCGGTGCTGGCCGCGCGCGGCGCAGACGGCCAGTCGGTGGTCTACCCGATTGCGGAAAACGTGCACCGCGACGGCATCCTGCTGACCACCACCGTGCCCAGTCCCAATGTCAGCGCCGATTGCGCGCAGCGGGCGCAGGCGGCGGCGCTGGCGCTGATCGCCCGGCTCGGCTATGTGGGCGTGCTGTGCATCGAATTCTTCGTGCTGCAGGATGGTTCGCTGGTGGTCAACGAGATGGCGCCGCGTCCGCACAACAGCGGTCACTACAGCATCGATGCCTGCGTCACCAGCCAGTTCGCGCAGCAGGTGCGGGCGATGGCACGCCTGCCGCTGGGCGACGCGCGCCAGCATTCGCCGGCGGTGATGCTGAACATTCTGGGCGACATCTGGTTCGAAGGCGCTGCCGGTGCCGCGCGCGAACCGGCATGGGATCAGGTGCTGGCGCTGCCGGGCGCCAACCTGCATCTATACGGCAAGCGCGAAGCGAGGCGCGGCCGCAAGATGGGGCATGTCACCTTCGTCGCGCCGACGCTGGAAGAGGCGCAGGACAACCTGCGGCGGGCCTGCCGCGTGCTCGGCATCGCCCTGGAGTTTCCTGATGAAGTGGTTGCCGCTGCCGGCTGCGGCGAGGCCGAATGCGGCAAAAATGATGGTGAACGGCCCATGCCATGATGTCTTGGTGTTTGCATACTCCAGGATACTGATCGTTATGCCGCGCCTCGAATAACGCGATTTTCAACATACTCCATCTATGACCCAGGATCGCAAAGGCATCATCCTGGCCGGCGGCTCCGGCACCCGGCTCTACCCGGTGACGATGTCGGTCTCCAAGCAATTGCTGCCGGTGTACGACAAGCCGATGATCTACTATCCGCTTTCCACGCTGATGCTGGCCGGCATCCGCGAGATCCTGATCATCTCGACGCCGCAAGACACGCCGCGCTTCGAGGAATTGCTGGGCGATGGCCGCCAGATGGGGACTGAGCCTGAGTTACGCGGTGCAGCCAAGTCCGGATGGCCTGGCGCAAGCCTTCATCATTGGCCGTGACTTCATCGCCGGGTCACCTTCGGCGCTGATCCTCGGCGACAATATTTATTACGGCCACGACTTCGAGCGGCAATTGTGCGCCGCGTCGGCCCGCGACGAGGGTTCCACGGTGTTTGCCTATCATGTGCTGGATCCCGAGCGCTATGGCGTGGTGGAATTCGACGCCGCCCGCCACGCCGTCAGCATTGAAGAAAAACCGCTCAAGCCGAAATCGAATTACGCTGTCACCGGCCTGTATTTTTACGACAAGCAGGTGTGCGACATCGCTGCCGGCATCCGGCCTTCCGCGCGCGGCGAACTGGAAATCACCGACGTCAACCGCGCTTATTTGCAACGCAATCAATTGAACGTCGAATTGATGGGGCGCGGCATGGCGTGGCTGGATACCGGCACCCATGAATCGCTGCTCGACGCCAGCCAGTTCATCGCCACCATCGAAAATCGCCAAGGCTTGAAAATCGCCTGCCCGGAAGAAATCGCCTATCGAAAAGGCTATATCGATGGCGGCTCAGCTGGAAGCGCTGGCGCAGCCGCTGAAGAAAAATGGTTATGGCCGCTACCTGCTGCAACTGCTTGAAAACAAGGCGTTTTGATGGTGAGCATGAAGGCCAAGCGACGGCCGCGCCTGCAATCGATCGCCGCAATGTTGCACCGCTGGTAGCAGCGTCCCATCGTGTGCTGCTATGCCAACCACAGTGAAGAGTGAGGGAACAGCAAGACGTATGATTGCCACTCATGCCGCACCACAAACCTGAACCATCCCCATGACCCGTATCCTCCTCACAGGCAAGACCGGCCAGGTCGGCTATGAACTGGAGCGCAGCCTGCAAGGCCTGGGCGACATCATCGCCCTCGATCGCACGCAAATGGATTTATCCAACCTGACCCAGGTGCGCGCCGTCATCCGCGACATCAAGCCGACGCTGATCGTCAACCCGGCTGCCTACACCGCGGTCGACCAGGCCGAGAGCGAGCCGGAGCTGGCGATGCGCATCAACGGCGACGCACCCGGCGTGATGGCGGAAGAAGCGCGCCGGCTCGGCGCGGTGATGATTCACTATTCGACCGATTATGTATTCGATGGCAGCAAGGCGGAACCCTATCAGGAAGACGACCCGCCGTGCCCGGTCAATGTCTATGGCGCCACCAAGCTGGCCGGCGAGCGGGCGGTCCAGGCCGCCGGTATCCCGCATCTGATCCTGCGCACCAGTTGGGTATACGGCATGCGCGGCAAGAACTTCCTGCAGACCGTCCTGCGTCTGGCGCAAGAACGGGATGAATTGCGCATCGTCGCCGACCAGCATGGCGCGCCGACCTGGTGCCGCACCATCGCCGACATCACCGCCCATATCGTGGCGCAGGGTCATGGCGCGCACCAAGCGCCCGCATGGTGGCAGCAACGTTCCGGCATCTACCATTTAAGCGCGCGGGGGCAGACCACCTGGCACGGCTTCACCCGAGAAATTCTGGATGGCGCCAACGCCGTCAAGCGGCCGCTGCTGACGCCGATCCGGACCGAGGATTATCCGTTGCCAGCCAAGCGGCCGGCGAATTCCGTCCTGAATACCGCGCATTTTAGAAAAACGTTTTGCGATCTTCCGCAGTGGCAGCAGGCGCTGCGACTGTGCATGGGGGGCTAAGCCGGCACCCACTGTCGCTCGGGGTTTAACGTGGCGGTTGCTCTGAAGGTACGGTAAAACCCGCGGAGCCTGCTACAGGCGCACGGAATGGGACGGCAGAAGCGCGATGTAGACGGCTCACACGCCGATGTACTGGACGCGAAAGGGCCGCCAGCTTGACCCAACACAACACAATTCCATTTGCAGTATGTTAACATCCGTGTTCATTGATTGAACGTTCCAAGTTTTCATCTCTCGAACAGCTTGTCCAATGGTCATGGACCAGACTGTTTCTGACCTCGCGAACCAAAAACGGATTCCAACAAATTGTTCAACCCATCCCTGCAAGAAGAGAACCATCTCAAGGTTCTACGCCTTCTGGAAGCCAACCCGCAGATGAACCAGCGCGATCTGGCCAATGCGCTCGGGGTGAGCTTGGGTAAAACAAACTATTGCATCAAGGCATTGCTGGACAAGGGCTTCATCAAGATGCAGAGCTTCAGCAAAAGTCCGAAGAAGCTGGCTTATGCCTACCTGCTGACCCCGGCTGGCATCGCTGAAAAAGCCGGCCTTACGGTTCGCTTTCTGGAGCGCAAGATTGCCGAGTACGAAAGCCTGACACAGGAAATCGAAGCGCTGAAATCCGAAGTAAAAAAATCAAACGGCGCCCATGACTAATCAAAAAATCACTCCCGTCATCCTGTGCGGCGGTTCGGGCACGCGCTTGTGGCCACTGTCGCGCAAGAGCTTCCCCAAGCAGTTCGTGCCTCTGGTTGACCACAAAAGCCTGCTGCAGCTGACGCTGGAACGGGTGGCGCTCACGAATGGCGATGGCGTAAGCACCGAGGTGATGTGCGTGGCGGCGGAAGAGCACCGTTTTCTGGTCGCCGAAGCGATGCAGACAGCCAAGGCCAAGGGGCACATTATTTTGGAGCCGGCCGGCCGCAATACGGCGCCGGCCATGGCGCTGGCTGCGCTGAAGGCGGCGCCGCAAGACCTGCTGCTGTTTTGTCCTTCCGATCACCATATCCCGGACGCGCAAGCGTTCGCCGCCATGGTGCAAACCGGCTCCCAGGCGGCGCAGCAGGGAGCCATCGTGACCTTTGGCGTGGTGCCCAGTTTCCCGAGCACCGCCTATGGCTATATCGAGCAAGGCGCGGCCAGCGGCGACGGCAGCTTTGCGCGTTCAGCGTTTCATTGAAAAGCCGGCCGCCGACAAGGCGCAAGCGCTGATCCTGCAGGGCAAGGTGCTGTGGAACGCGGGGATTTTTTTGGCCCAGGCTGGCTACGCTGCTCGCGGCGCTGGAGGAATACGCAGCCGATATCCTGCAAAGCTGCCGCCAGGCGATGGCACAAGCCACGCATGACCAGCAATTCATCCGCCCGCAGCCGGAGGCGTTCGCCGCCTGCCGTGCGGATAGCATTGACTACGCCGTCCTGGAGCGGCATAAAAACGTGGCAGTGGTGCCGTTTGCCGGCGCCTGGAGCGACGTCGGTAGCTGGAACGCCGTGGCCGACTTGAGCGCGCCGGACGAAGACGGCAACCGCATCGACGGCCAGGGCGTCGCTGTGCAAAGCCAGCGCACCTATATCCACGCGCCGCACCGCGTCGTCGTCACGTTAGGCACGCAAGATCTGCTGGTCATCGACACCCCCGATGCATTACTGGTGGCGGCCAGCAGTCATGTCGAGCAGGTCAAGAGCGTCGTGGCGCAACTGGAAACCCGGCACAACCCGGAAGCCAGCATGCACCGCAAAGTGGCGCGGCCCTGGGGCTGGTACGACGGCATAGACCGTGGCGAGCGCTTTCAGGTCAAGCGCATCATGGTCAAGCCCGGCGCTTCGCTCAGCCTGCAAAAGCACTACCACCGTGCCGAGCATTGGATCGTCGTATGCGGCACGGCGCAAGTCACCAAAGGCAGCGAGACGTTTCTTCTTACGGAAAATCAGTCGACTTATATTCCGATCGGCGAAACACATCGCCTCGAAAACCCCGGCAAGACCGACCTCGAAATGATCGAAGTCCAATCTGGCAGTTATTTGGGCGAAGACGACATCGTGCGATTTACCGACAACTACGGCAGGGCATAACGAATGAAAATAGCATTGATCACCGGCATGACCGGCCAGGACGGCGCCTATCTGGCTGAATTTCTGCTGAAGAAGGGCTACGACGTGCACGGCATCAAGCGCCGCGCTTCGCTGTTCAACACCGACCGCATCGATCATCTGTACCAGGATCCGCACGTCAGCAATCGCAACTTCGTCTTGCACTACGGCGACATGACGGATTCATCCAGCCTGATCCGCATCATCCAGCAAGTGCAGCCGGACGAGATCTACAACCTCGCGGCGCAAAGCCACGTCGCGGTCTCGTTCGAAGAGCCCGAATACACCGCCAACTCCGATGCGCTCGGCACCTTGCGCGTGCTGGAAGCCATCCGCATTCTCGGGCTGGAGAAAAAGACCCGCTTCTACCAGGCATCCACCTCCGAACTGTACGGCCTGGTGCAGGAAACGCCGCAAAAGGAAACCACGCCGTTCTATCCGCGCAGCCCGTATGCGGTCGCCAAGCTCTACGCGTACTGGATCACCGTCAACTACCGCGAAGCCTACGGCATGTATGCCTGCAACGGCATCCTGTTCAATCACGAAAGCCCGATGCGCGGCGAGACCTTCGTCACCCGCAAGATCACCCGCGCCCTGGCGCGCATCAAGCTCGGCCTGCAAGACTGCCTGTACCTCGGCAACCTCGACTCGCTGCGCGACTGGGGCCATGCCAAGGATTACGTCGAGATGCAATGGCTGATGCTGCAACAGGACAAAGCCAGAGGATTTCGTGATCGCCACCGGCGTGCAGCACAGCGTGCGCGAGTTCGTCGATGCTGCGGCGCACGAGCTCGGCATCAAGGTGCGCTGGAAAGGCAAGGGCGTGGATGAAAAAGGCTATGACGAAGCAGGCAACTGCATCGTCGCGGTCGACCCCCGCTACTTCCGCCCCACCGAAGTCGAGACCCTGCTGGGCGACCCCACCAAGGCGCGGGAAAAGCTCGGCTGGACGCCGAAAGTCAACTTCAGGGAACTGGTCGCCGAGATGGTCCGGGAAGACCTGAAATCGGCCGAGCGCGACGAGCTGGTGAAAAGCATGGCTATAAAGTCATGAACCACCACGAATAAGCCGGCGCTGACCATGAACCTCGATAGCAAAATCTATGTGGCCGGCCATCGCGGCCTGGTCGGCTCTGCGCTGATGCGGCAATTGCAGGCAGCGCGGCTACCGCAATCTGGTGACGCGAACGCACGCCGAACTCGATCTGACGAACCAGTCTGCGGTGCAGGCCTTTTTCGCCGAAACAAAGCCGGAATACGTATTGCTGGCAGCCGCCAAGGTAGGCGGCATCCACGCCAATAATACTTACCCCGCCGAGTTCATTCACCAAAACCTGGCGATCCAGACCAACGTTATTCATGAGGCGTGGCGTAACAGGCGTCAAGCACCTGCTATTCCTGGGCTCTTCCTGCATTTACCCCAAGGATTGTCCGCAACCGATCAAGGAAGAGTATCTGCTCACGGGCCAGCTCGAGCCGACCAATCGCCCGTATGCCTTGGCCAAGATCGCCGGCATCGAAATGTGCTGGTCGTATAACCGCCAGTACGGCACGCGCTATATCGCCGCGATGCCGACCAATCTGTACGGCCCAAACGACAACTACGATCTGAACACCTCGCATGTGTTGCCGGCGCTGATTCGCAAGATGCACGAGGCCAAGCAGAGCGATGCCAAGGAGGTCGTGGTGTGGGGCACCGGGACGCCTAAACGCGAGTTCCTGTATAGCGACGACATGGCTGATGCGTGCTTGTATCTGCTGGAGCAATCCGAAGACAAGCTGCAAGCCTTGTTCAACGAAGCGGCGCCACCGTTGGTGAATGTCGGCTGCGGCGAAGACCTCTCGATCAAGGAATTGGCTGAGCTTGTTCAAGATATCGTTGGCTTTACCGGCCAACTAAGCTTTGATGCCAGCAAGCCGGACGGTACGAGGCGCAAATTGATGAATGTAGAAAAGCTGGAGCATCTGGGGTGGCGTGCAAGGACATCACTCGAAGCGGGTATCGCGAAAGCATATGGGGATTACCTTGAACGGACAGAGGGAAGTGTATGAAAGCAGTGATTCTTGCCGGCGGATTGGGGACGCGAATCAGCGAAGAAACATCGATTCGCCCCAAGCCCATGGTGGAAATTGGAGGCAATCCGATCCTCTGGCACATCATGAAAATTTATTCCGCTCATGGAATAAACGATTTCGTGGTCTGTTGCGGGTACAAGGGCTACATCATTAAAGAATACTTCGCCAACTACTTCTTGCATATGTCCGATGTGACCTTCGATATGCAGAATAATAGTATGGAGGTGCATCAACACCACGCCGAACCATGGCGTGTGACCTTGGTTGATACCGGCGAAAACACCTTGACAGGCGGGCGTTTAAGGCGAGTCGCCGAATATTTGCGGGACGAGGAAGCCTTTTGCTTTACCTATGGCGATGGTGTGGCAGATATCGATATCAGTGCGCTGGTTCGCTTTCATAGGCAGCACGGGAAGCGGGCCACGGTAACGGCAGTGCAACCGCCAGGGCGCTATGGGGCGCTTGAATATGGATGGACGCGTCGTGCATGGTTTTATAGAAAAACCTTTGGGCGATGGCGGCTGGATTAACGGCGGTTTCTTTGTGCTATCTCCGAGCTGCTTGGAGCTTATCGAAAATGACGCAAGTTCCTGGGAGGGCCAGCCGCTTGCAACATTGGCGAGCCAGGGGCAGCTGATGGCGTTTGAACACAAAGGCTTTTGGCAGCCGATGGATACGCTACGCGATAAAAATCATCTGGAAGACCTTTGGCAAAATGGCAAGGCACCATGGAAGACGTGGAAGTGAATTCGGATTTCTGGCGCGGAAAGCGTGTTTTTTTGACTGGGCATACCGGTTTTAAAGGCGGCTGGCTTTCCCTATGGCTGCAATCCATGGGCGCAGAAGTGCATGGCTATGCACTCAATCCCCCGACCGAAACCCATTTATTTGGCGTGGCGGATGTGAGCAAGCGAATGGCGAGCAGTGTCATTGCAGACATCCGGGACGCAAGCCGGTTAACTGAAGCAATGCAGCGCGCGAAGCCAGAGATCGTTTTTCATTTGGCTGCACAACCACTGGTGCGTTATTCCTTTGCTCAGCCCGTTGAAACCTATGCAGTTAATGTGATGGGAACGGTGCATTTGCTCGAAGCAGTGCGCGCCACCTCGGGTGTGAAAGCAGTCGTCAATGTCACCACCGACAAATGTTATGAAAATCGAGAGTGGGTATGGGGCTACCGCGAAAGCGAAGCGATGGGCGGCTTTGATCCCTATTCGAGCAGCAAAGGCTGTGCGGAATTGGTGACCTCGGCTTACCGTCAGTCATTTTTGGCGTCAGCCGGTATTGCGCTGGCAAGTGCAAGGGCCGGAAACGTAATTGGCGGTGGCGACTGGGCGGCAGACCGCCTGATTCCAGATTTTTTGCGGGCGATGGATGCGGGAGAAATATTGAAAATACGATCCCCACAAGCTACGCGCCCCTGGCAGCACGTGCTGGAGCCATTGTCTGGATACCTGATGCTGGCGGAACGCCTGTATACAGATGGCGCCGGCTTTTCCGAAGCTTGGAATTTCGGACCAGACGATGAAGGCGCGCGCCCGGTAAGGTGGATAGTTGAGCGCATGGCTGAAATGCGGAAAGACGTCCGTTGGCAATGCGATGAAACCCCGCAACACCATGAGGCAAATCATCTTAAATTAGATAGCAGCAAAGCGAACAGGCAATTGAGCTGGCGGCCGCGCTGGCGGCTGCAAACCGCATTGCAAAAGACAATGGAATGGCATGAGGCGTGGCGCCAGGCAGACGACATGAGGGCGGTCACATTGGCGCAAATAAATGATTACCAATCCGTAAGGAAAAGCGCTTAGTCATGTCACGCTTTGATTTTATTCAGACGCCATTGTCTGGCCTGAAGCTGGTGCAACGCAACGCGACAGAAGATCATCGTGGCTTCTTGTCGCGCTTCTACTGCGTTGAGGAATTCGCTGAGGCAGGCATTAGCAAGCCGATAGCACAAATCAACCATACGCTTACGCGAAAAAAAGGCGTGGTTCGCGGTTTGCATTTTCAATACCCGCCACATGCCGAGACCAAGCTCGTGAGTTGCTTGAAAGGCGAGATATGGGATGTGGCCGTCGATCTGCGTAGGGACTCACGGACTTTTTTGCATTGGCATGGCGAAGTTCTATCCGCAGCCAATCGCAGGAGTTTGTTGATTCCTGAAGGTTATGCGCATGGATTTCAGGCTCTATCGGACGACTGTGAGCTGATCTATTTGCATACGTGCGCGTATCACCCGGAATCCGAGGGGGCATTGAATGTCGGTGACCCGACGCTGGGCATTACCTGGCCGCTTGCCATCACCGAGATTTCAGAGCGGGATCGCAACCATAAACTGATTGAACAGAATTTTCAGGGAATTACCTTATGAAGTGTCGCCATTGCCAGTCGGGATTAACGTTGCCATTGGTAGACCTGGGTTCGGCCCCGCCGTCTAACGCTTATTTGACCTCGCAAACACTGCGGGCACCGGAAAAATATTTCCCCTTGCGTGTATTGGTCTGTACCGAGTGCTGGCTGGCTCAGACTGAGGATTACACCCAGGCCGATGAATTGTTCAGCGCGGACTATGCCTATTTTTCCAGTACCTCCACTGGCTGGCTTGCCCATGCTGCAGGATACGCGGAGAAAATAGCTCAGCGCTTGGAGCTCACCAAGGACAGTTTGGTGATCGAGGTGGCTTCCAATGATGGTTACCTTCTCAAGAATTTTGTGGCAGCAGGCATTCCCTGTCTAGGAATCGAGCCTACCGCCAGTACCGCCGCCGCTGCTGAACAACTCGGTATACCAGTCATACGCGAATTTCTTTGGCGAACGACTGGGAAAACAATTAACAGCAGAGGGCAAGCAGGCCGACCTGATTGTGGGTAACAACGTCTATGCACATGTCCCAGATATCAACGACTTTACGCGTGGCCTGAAAGCCGCACTCAAGCCAAAAGGCACTATCACACTCGAATTTCCACACCTGATGCAATTGCTCGAACACACTCAGTTCGACACCATTTATCACGAGCATTTTTCTTATTTGTCGGTTTACACGACGGCTCGTATTTTCCAGGCCGCAGGATTGCGCGTCTATGACGTGGAAGAGTTACCTACCCATGGTGGCAGCGTGCGCATCTATGGATGCCATGCCGAAGACGGGCGCCCAACTTCCGGGGCAGTGAGCAGAATGTTGGAAGAAGAAAAGCGGCGCGGCTTGCAAACAGCGGACACCTATCACGCTTTTCAGGTCAAGGCAGACAAGATCAAGGATGACCTTCTTGCCTTTTTGATCGAACAAAAGCGCTCTGGCAAGAAAGTGGCCGCCTACGGCGCGGCAGCCAAGGGGAACACATTATTGAACTACGCCGGTGTCAAGCCTGACCTCTTGCCATTTGTCTGCGATGCTGCCGCTGCCAAGCAAGCCAAGTTCATGCCAGGTAGCCATGTTCCCATCTTCTCGCCAGAAATGTTGTCTGAAAAACGTCCGGACTATCTGTTGATTCTGCCTTGGAATATCGCAGCTGAAGTGAAACACCAGAATGCTCGGCTTGCTGAGCTTGGTACAAAGTTTGTCACAGCAGTGCCTAAGCTGGAGATTGTATGAAACCACGCATTCATTACACCAAGCCGTCCATCACTGAATTAGAGATTCGCTATGCAACTGATGCGGCAGCCAATGGTTGGGGAGAGAAATGCTATGAATACATCAATCGCTTTGAAAAGGCTTTCAAAAGTCACCTAGGCGTTAAATACGCTATCGCAACATCGAGTTGTACGGGTGCCCTTCATATGGGTATGGCGGCGCTAGGAATCGGACCAGGCGATGAAGTCATCATGGCCGATACCAACTGGATAGCAACGGCTTCGCCCATCGTCCATTTGGGGGCAACCCCGGTTTTTGTCGATATCCTCCCCGACTCCTGGTGCCTCGATCCTGAATTGGTCGAACAGGCAATTACACCGCGTACCAAGGCTATTGTCGCCGTTCATCTGTATGGCAATCTTTGCGACATGGAACAACTCCTTTCCATTGGCAAAAAGTACGGCATTCCCGTCATTGAGGATGCGGCGGAGGCAATCGGGTCGGTTTACCATGGAAAACGCGCAGGTTCGATGGGTAAGTTTGGCGCATTCTCATTTCACGGTACCAAGACACTGACGACGGGTGAGGGGGGGATGTTCGTTACAAATGACCTCGAGCTATATGAACACGTACTCACGTTGAGTAACCATGGACGGGCACGAGGCCAAACAAAGCAGTTTTGGCCGGATATGGTCGGGTATAAGTACAAG
This sequence comes from uncultured beta proteobacterium, assembly GCA_963707665.1. GTDB lineage: Bacteria > Pseudomonadota > Gammaproteobacteria > Burkholderiales > Burkholderiaceae_D > DATJCV01. The sequence continues at coordinate 44,312 of CAVPQU010000016.1, forward strand.
ATGTCCAACATTCAGGCTGCGATTGGTTGTGCGCAAATTGAGCGTATTGAACGACTTGACCTGTCGCAAGCGTGAAATATTGTCTTACTACAAAGCTGGATTGGCACCTATAGCGGGAGTTGCGTTGAATCCTGAGCCAACAAGCACAGTAAATGGCGCTTGGATGCCTACGGTCGTCGTGCCAAGAGGAATAAAGGTAACTCGCGAGATGCTGCAACACGCATTTGCTGAGGAAAACATTGATGCTCGCGTATTTTTTTGGCCTTTGAGTTCGTTGCCATTTTTTAACAGTGATGTGGCGAATCCGATCTCGGAAGAGTTGCCGGCGCGCGCAATTAATCTACCTTCGTACCATGATATTACGTCGCAGGATATGGATCGAGTGATCCATGTGCTGTTGCATGCCGGCTTCTGACCTTGGCCGATATGAAAATCGCTCTATTTGCAGACGGTTTAGTGGGCCTGCATATCACCCGGTTTCTCGCGGATTGCTATCCAGAAGACGTAGCTGTAGTAGTGGCTATTAGTGAAAATGAGATCTTCGCACTTGCCAGAGATCGGGGACTGCCGAGTCACTTGTATGACGCTACTCATGCTATTCCCTCCATTATTTCCGGCGGAGTCGATCTGGGTGTTTTGGCATGGTGGCCAAAGATAATCCGTAATCCACTACTCGAGTTTCCAACGCACGGATTTATCAATACGCACCCCAAGTTTATTGCCTCATAATCGCGGCAAACATTACAATTTCTGGGCATTGGTGGAGCAAGCCCCGTTCGGCGTGACTTTGCATCGCGTGGATAAGGGAGTGGATACCGGCGACATCGTGGCTCAACGCCAAATCCCATATGACTGGACCGATAACGGCGGCACTCTTTACGCGAAAGCCCAGGACGCCATGATTGGTTTGTTTTG